>NZ_JADTQG010000015.1 GCF_016008875.1 Ectopseudomonas mendocina | reverse complement strand
GCGGTATCTACGCAACTACGCGCCCCCCTGTAGGAGCAAATTCATTCGCGATCATCACGATCTCTATGCCTGCCACCTTTCGCGGATAAATCCGCTCCTACAGGCCGTGCAGCCACATCCATCCGCTGCCAGGCCTGCTTTTGTAGGAGCGAATTTATTCGCGATCATCACGATCCCTATGCCTGCCGCCTTTCGCGGATAAATCCGCTCCTACAAGGCCGCGCGGCCACATCCATCCGCTGCCGGGCCTGATTTTTTGTGGAGCGGCTTCAGCCGCGAAAAAATAACGATCAACCCTTCACTCGCGAACGAAAAAGCTCCTGATGCTCGCGGCACTGCTTGGCCGCCAGCAGGAACACGCCGTGCCCGCCGCGCTGGAAGTCCAGCCAGGTGAAGTCCACCTCCGGATACAGCGCCTCGACATGCACCTGGCTGTTGCCTACCTCGACGATCAGCACGCCACGCTCGGTCAGGTGATCCGCCGCTTCGGCCAGCATGCGCCGTACCAGATCCAGGCCGTCATTTCCGCAAGCCAGTCCCATCGCCGGTTCGTGCTGGTATTCGGCCGGCATATCGGCGAAATCCTCGGCGTCGACATAAGGCGGGTTGGACACGATCAGATCGAAACGCTGCCCAGGCAATTCGGCGAAACCATCGCCCTGCACGCAATAGACGCGCTCCTCCAGGCCATGGCGCTCGATGTTGAGGTTGGCCACCTCCAGCGCATCGAACGACAGGTCGCCCAACACCACTTCCGCCTCGGGAAATTCGTAAGCGCAGGCGATGCCGATGCAGCCAGAGCCGGTACACAGGTCGAGGATTCGCGCAGGCTCGATTGGCAGCCAGGGGGAGAAATGACGATCGATCAGCTCGGCGATTGGCGAGCGCGGTATCAGCACGCGCTCATCGACCACGAAGGGCAAGCCGCAGAACCAGGCTTCGCCCAGCAGGTAGGCGGTAGGAACGCGCTCTTCAATGCGACGCTTGAGCAGTGCCTGCAGGTGGGCGTGCTCGTCGTCTTCCAGGCGGCAATCGAGGTAGGCGTCGGAGATTTCCCAGGGCAGGTGCAGCGCACCGAGCACCAGCTGGCGCGCCTCGTCCCAGGCGTTGTCGGTGCCGTGGCCGAAGAACAGTTGCTCGGCCTGAAAACGGCTGACAGCCCAGCGGATGTAATCACGCAGGGTGCGTAAACGGGTAGTGAGATCGGTCACGGGCGGCCTCCGAATGAAAAGTGCGGAAGTTTAGCCCAGGGCGGTAGCCAGCGCATGAACGATGGGTTAACGAGTGCTCACGAACCTTTTTGCTTCTTGCGCGCCATGTCCTCGTCGGGGCGGCGCAACTCGCGCAGCACGGCGACCGAAACGGCGATGGAGAACAAAAGCCAGAAATGCGGGGACAACTGCGACAAAAGCGACATGGCAACTCCTTTTGCGTACGACCCCAACTCCTTCAGGGCAGTTCCGATTCTGCTCCGGCGCGATGCACCGAGCAAGCATTGGCGCAGATAGAGGTTCACAGACCGCTCTGGCAAGCGGACAATGGCACATCATCACCATCAGCCAGGAGCCCGAGATGTCCCATCCGCAAACCATGTTCCAGCTCACCGGTCGTGGCCACGCACCGGCCAGCCTGAGCAATGCGACCTTGCTGATCATCGATGCCCAGGAAGAGTACCGCAGCGGCGTACTGGCACTTCCCGGCCTGGATCCCGCACTGGCGGAGATCGCCAGTCTGCTGGCTGCCGCCCGCGCAGCCGGCACCCACATCGTCCACGTCAAGCACCTCGGCATTCCCGGAGGCTTGCTCGACCCCAGCGGCCCACGCGGTCGTCATCTGCCGGAGGCAGCGCCACTGGCCGGCGAAATCGTCGTGGAAAAACGTCTGCCCAACGCCTTCGCCGGTACCGAACTGCATGATCGCCTGCAGGCCCTCGGCCATCTCGACCTGATCGTCTGCGGCTTCATGACCCACTCCAGCGTCAGCACCACGGTACGCGCCGCCAAGGACTATGGTTATCGCTGCACCCTGGTCGACGCCGCCTGCGCCACCCGCGACTTGCCCGCGCCGGACGGCAGCGTGATCGACGCCGCCGAGGTCCACCGTATCGAAATGATCGCCCTCGGTGACAACTTCGCCACCCTCGTGCCGCAAGCCAAGTCGCTGATCTGACTTTCCAGTCGAAGACCGACAGCGCTGCGGAACCCCAGCGAAACCGGCCGGTCATACCGCCGATAAGCCAAAGGAAATCGGAATGAAGCTGTCCGACGACTTCGATGCACGCCGCCTGCGTCCGCGCCAGCCTAAACACTGGCGCCTGCGTATCGGTGCCGGCCTGGGCGCCCTGCTCGCCGCCTTCGGCATCCTCCTGTCGATGGCCGGCGTAGCATCGCTGGCAGGCCGTGCTCCGGTGCTGGGTACGCTCAACGACTCCACGGGCGAAGCCATCGTCCTGCTGCTGCTCGGCCTGTTCCTGCTGTGGGCCGGCATCGCCTTCTGGCGCCGTTGCCGCCGACGTCTACGGCGACCCAGCGACCTGAGCCTGTCACCCTCGCTGAAGAAAAAACGCGACTGACGGACCGCAGGCAACAGAAATTGGCCCCAATCGGCGTTTAACGTCGCGCAACGATGGCCCGCCGGGATGACAGGCCATAAAATACGCGTCTGTTTCGCGGAGCCACCGATGCAAGACGACGACTTTTCCCTGTTCCAGACCGAGCTGCGCGGCGTCAAGCCGCTCAAGCACGACCGCGCCGACACTGGCAAACCCAAACCCGATCGCAAGCAGTTCAATACCTTGCGCCAGGCGGCGACTGTCAGCCAGGGCGAAATCAAGGTGGATGGCCTGTCCGACCAGTTCGTCATCGACGTCGGAGCCGAGGACGCCCTTTACTGGGCTGCAAACGGCATGCAGGAAGGCCAGATGCGCAAGCTCAAGCTTGGCCAGATTCCGTTCGACGGCAGCCTCGACCTGCATGGCATGAACGTCGAGAAGGCGCGCGACACGCTCTGGGAGTTTCTCGCCGAAGCCACCAAGCTGGAAATTCGCTGCGTGCGCGTCACCCACGGCAAGGCGGTACGCATGGACGGGCGCAAGCCAATGATCAAGAGCCACGTCAACACCTGGTTACGCCAGCACCCGCAGGTGCTGGGTTTCAGCTCCTGCCTGGCCAAGCACGGTGGCACCGGCGCGGTGTACATCATCCTCAAGCGCACCATGATGGATGGTCGCGACGAGTGACGAAACGCGCATAGACGCCTGACACTCTTGTCAGGCTCATAATGGCGCCCTACCCTGCGCCCATTCGACACCCAACAGGATTTTCCATGTCCCTGGAACAACACTACACCGCCATCCTCGGCCAGCTCGGCGAAGACGCCTCCCGCGAAGGTCTGCTGGACACGCCCAAGCGTGCCGCCAAGGCCATGCAGTACCTTTGCCGCGGCTACCAGCAGACATTGGAAGAAGTCACCAATGGCGCGCTGTTCAGCTCCGACAACAGCGAAATGGTGCTGGTCAAGAACATCGAGCTGTACTCGCTGTGCGAGCATCACCTGCTGCCATTCATCGGCAAGGCTCACGTGGCCTACCTTCCCAACGGCAAGGTACTTGGCCTGTCCAAGGTCGCGCGCATCGTCGACATGTATGCCCGCCGCCTGCAGATCCAGGAAAACCTCAGCCGGCAGATCGCCGAAGCGGTCGAACAGGTCACAGGTGCGCTCGGCGTAGCGGTGGTCATCGAAGCACAGCATATGTGCATGATGATGCGCGGCGTGGAAAAGCAGAATTCCTCCATGGTCACCTCGGTGATGCTCGGCGAATTTCGCAGCAACCCGGCGACCCGCGGCGAATTCCTCAATCTGGTTCGCTGATTCCCGCTCAAGACGACGGCCGCTCACTTCGGTGAATGGTCGTCATCACATTGCCGTGAGACTCGCCCAGCGACGCCCTCCTGACACCCTTTTCTCTCGGCGCTAAGCGTCGGACAGGGCTAGTCAGGCCACAAGATCTTCAACGTTTGGCGTACCGCTCGCGGCGTGCCGTTCAGGAGTTAGAAAGATGTTGCTCAAAGCCCTTCGTATCGGCCTGGGCCAGCTGGTCGTGTTCGGCGACTGGATCAGCCGCCCGCGCAAGCTCAAGCGCAGCCCCGAGGCGCAAGCTGAAGTCGAGCGCGCCACGGCCGGCCTGGCGCTGTACCAGTTCCAGGCCTGCCCGTTTTGCGTCAAGGTGCGGCGTACCCTGCACCGCCTCAACCTGCCGGTGCAACTGCGCGATGCCAAGAACGATGCCGAGCATCGCCAGGCCCTCGAGCAACACGGCGGGTGCATCAAGGTGCCGTGCCTGCGCATCGAAGAAAACGGCCAGAGCACCTGGCTGTACGAGTCCAAGGCGATCATCGCCTATCTGGATCAGCGCTTCGCTGGCTAAGCGAATGCACGCCCGCCTGTAGGCCGAATTCAATCCAGCGGTGATTGAGCGGCTCGCACGGCGCACATCCGGCCATATGCTGACAGCTTCGCGGCTGAAGCCGCTCCTACATGAAAGGCGCGCCTTCACCGTTTTTTTGTAGGAGCGAATTTATTCGCGATGGATCAATCCAGAATCGCGAATAAATTCGCTCCTACAGTAAGCCGAACTCAATCCGACGGTGATTGAGCGGCCTACCCGGAATGCATCCGGGCCATATGCTGACAGCTTCGCGGCTGAAGCCGCTCCTACACGAACAGCGCGCCTTCACCGCTCTCTGTAGGCGCGAATTTATTCGCGATGGATGGCGCGTCTTCGCACCATCTCCAGCAGCGAGCTCTGCTCGCAAACAGCAGCGCCCTAGACCTCGATGCCCAACGCCTTAAGCTGGTCAAGGAACTGCGCTTCGTCCAGCACCTTAACCCCCAGCTCGCTGGCCTTGGCCAGCTTCGAGCCGGCACCGGGGCCAGCCACCACACAATGGGTCTTGGCCGAGACCGAGCCGGCCACCTTGGCGCCCAGGCTTTCCAGTTTCTCCTTGGCCACGTCGCGGCTCATCACCTCCAGCGTGCCGGTCAGCACCCAGGTCTGACCGGCCAGCGGCAGACCCTCGGCAACCTTCTTCTCGCTTTCCCAGTGCATGCCGAACTCACGCAGTTGCTGTTCAACAGCGCGTGCGAGTTGGGCATGGCCTGCATTGTCGAAGAACTCGCGTACGGCCTTGGCCTGCCTCTCCGGCAGCGCCTGGCGCATGTCCAGCCAGTCGCCGCCAAGCACACCTTCCAGACTGCCGAAACGCTCCGCCAGCTTCTGCGCGGCACCGGGTCCGACGGTTGGGATGTTCAGCTTGTCGAGCATACCGCCAAGCGTGGCGACGGCCGAGAATTCGGCGCTCAATTCGCCCTCTTCCTGCAACTCGAGACCGCATTCGCCCAGCAGGGCGCTGATCACCTGCTGGTTGTGTTCATCCTCGAAAAAGCTGTGGATCTCGTGCGCGACTTCCAGACCGATGTCCGGCAGATAGGTCAGCACCTGCGGCAGCGCCTGGCGCACGCGCTGCAGCGAGGCCAGGGAGCGCGCCAGCACCTTGGCGGTTTCCTCGCCCACATCGGGAATGCCCAGGGCATAGATGAAGCGCGCCAGGCTCGGGCGCTTGCTGGCCTCGATGGCCGCCAACAGCTTGTTGCTGGAGACCTCGGCGAAGCCTTCCAGACCGATGATCTGATCGAAGGTCAGCTTGTACAGGTCGGCCGGCGAGCCGATCAGCTTCTCGTCCACCAATTGCTCGATGGTCTTGTCGCCGAGGCCGTCGATATCCATGGCGCGGCGCGAGACGAAGTGGATGATGGCCTGCTTGAGCTGTGCCTGGCAGCTCAAGCGACCGACGCAGCGGTATACCGAACCTTCGCTGAGCGACTCCTTGCCCTTGCTGCGCTTGATCAGTTGCGTACGCTCCACCGCCGAGCCGCACACCGGGCATTGCTCGGGAATGTGCACCGGACGCGCGTTTTCCGGTCGACGCTCGGGCACCACCGCCATCACCTGTGGGATCACGTCACCAGCGCGTCGAATGATCACCGTATCGCCGATCATCACGCCCAGGCGCGCCACCTCGTCCATGTTGTGCAGCGTGGCGTTGGCCACCATCACGCCCGCCACCTTGACCGGATTCAGACGCGCCACCGGCGTCACCGCACCGGTACGGCCAACCTGAAATTCCACATCGAGCAACTCGGTGAGTTCTTCCTGTGCGGGAAACTTGTGGGCGATGGCCCAGTGCGGCGTACGCGCACGGAAACCCAGCTGTTGCTGGTCCTCGATATTGTTGACCTTGAACACCACGCCATCGATGTCATACGCCAGACTCATGCGCCGCTCACCAATATCGCGGTAGTAGTCCAGGCAGGCCTCTACGCCCTTGGCCAGCTTCAGTTCGCGACTAATAGGCACGCCCCAGGCCTTGAGTTGCTGCAGCATGGCTACCTGGGTGCCCGGCAGCTCGCCGCTGACCTGGCCGACGCCGTAGCTGCAGAACTCCAGCGGACGGCTGGCAGTGATCTTCGGATCGAGCTGACGCAGGCTGCCGGCGGCCGCGTTGCGCGGGTTGGCGAAGGTCTTGCCGCCAATCTCGGCCTGCCGCACATTGAGTACCTCGAAGCCGGACTTGGGCATGAACACCTCACCACGCACTTCCAGCACCTGCGGCCAGCCCTCGCCCTGCAACTTGAGCGGCACGTTGCGGATGGTGCGCACGTTGCTGGTGATGTCCTCGCCGGTGCTGCCGTCGCCGCGCGTGGCGCCGCGCACCAGTTGGCCGTTCTCGTAGCGCAGGCTGACGGCCAAGCCGTCGAGCTTGGGTTCGCAGCTGTACTCGATCTCGGCGCCACCGCCGAACAGATCACCGCCCTGCACGCCAAGGCCGGTCTGCACACTGCGGTCGAAGGCACGCAGGTCGTCTTCCTCAAAGGCGTTGCCCAGACTGAGCATCGGTACTTCGTGACGCACCTCGCCGAAGGCGCTGAGGGCTTCACCGCCGACGCGCTGGGTCGGCGAATCGGGCGTCACCAGCTCCGGATGCTCGGCCTCCAGCGCCTGCAGCTCGCGGAACAGGCGGTCGTACTCGGCATCGGGCACACTCGGCTCGTCCAGCACGTAGTAACGGTAGTTGTGCGCGTCCAGTTCGTTGCGCAGTTCGGAAATACGTTGGGCGGCGTCGGTCATGCTCGGTCTCTCAAACGAAAAGAGCAGCCTTGGCTGCTCTCTTTTGACTTCGTGTTCGGGTCAGCGTTTCTGTGTCAGTTGCCGGCGCTCGAACTCGACGATGCGCTGGCGGTAATGTTCGATGGTCTGCGCAGTCATCACGCTGCGCTGGTCGTCCTTCAGTTCGCCGCCCAGTTCGTGGGCCAGCTTGCGTGCAGCAGCGACCATCACGTCGAAAGCCTGCTTGGGATGTCGCGGGCCAGGCAGGCTGAGGAAGAAGCTCACCGCGCGGGTGCTGAAGCCTTCGATATCGTCCAGATCGAAAGTACCGGGCTTGAGCGCGTTGGCCATGGAGAACAGCACCTCGCCATTGCCGGCCATGCTCTCGTGGCGGTGGAAGATGTCCATCTCGCCGAAACGCAGACCACTTTCCAGAATGTTCTGCAGCAGCGCCGGGCCCTTGAAGCCGAAGTCGTCACGGGCGATCACGTTGATCACCAGCACTTCTTCCACCGGCGCAGCATCAGCGGCTGGTTTGGCGGCTTTCTTGGGTTCCTGGGGTTCATCATCGACCGGATTGAGCAAGGTCGGGACCGGCTCATCGACTGCCAGGTTGAGGTCACCCTGCTGCGGCTCGTTGCGCTGACGACGCGGCAGATCCTTGGCGCTCATCGACGGCAGTTCTTCTTCATCCAGCTGCGGTTCGTGGTCGCGATTGACCACACGCGGTGGGCTAAGCAGGTCCGGATCGCTGTCGTCGTCCGGCATGTTGGCGAAGCTGCGGTCGAGCTTGAATCTGAGTTTGCCCTTGCCACCGCGCATACGGCGCCAGCCGTCGAAAAGAATGCCAGCGATAACGATGATGCCAATAACGATCAGCCACTCGCGCAGACCGAATTCCATGAAGTACCTGACCCTTAAAATTCTGGTGAAAAAAAGATCCAATCAATCGGATCACAACTCGACTATAAAACGCGGCGCCAACTTCATGTTCTATCTGACGTTTGCCGCGTGTAACAAAAGTGGGCAATAAGCTAGCACGACGAAAGGCAACTTTACACAGGGAGCAACATAAGGTTGTGCCTATATTCAGTTAATCCCACGGCGCTCTGCCATCACGCCTCCACCATCGCCAGCGCCTCCTCGACATCCACTGCCACCAGACGCGAGCAGCCCGGCTCGTGCATGGTAACCCCCATCAGTTGATCGGCCATTTCCATGGCGATCTTGTTGTGGGTGATATAGATGAACTGCACCGTCGCCGACATCTCCTTGACCAGTCGCGCATAGCGTCCGACGTTGGCATCGTCCAGCGGTGCATCCACTTCGTCCAACATGCAGAACGGCGCCGGATTGAGCTGGAAGATGGAAAACACCAATGCCAAGGCGGTCAACGCCTTCTCTCCACCGGAGAGCAAATGAATGGTGCTGTTCTTCTTGCCCGGCGGCCGCGCCATGATGGTTACACCGGTATCGAGTAAATCTTCGCCGGTGAGTTCCAAATAAGCGCTGCCGCCACCGAAAACTTTTGGAAAGAGTGCCTGCAAACCGCCATTGATCTGATCGAAGGTGTCCTTGAAACGGTTGCGCGTTTCCTTGTCGATCTTGCGGATGACGTTCTCCAGGGTTTCCAGCGCTTCGACCAGGTCGGCGTCCTGCGCATCCAGGTAGCGCTTGCGCTCGGACTGCTGTTGGTACTCATCGATGGCCGCCAGGTTGATCGGCCCGAGACGGGCGATACGCGCGGCCATGCGCTCCAGCTCCTCTTCCCAGGCGCTCTCGCTGGCTTCGGCCGGCAAGGTGGCGATCACCCCGTGCAGGTCGTAATTGTCCTCGGCGAGCTGATCGGCGAGGGCCTTGCGCCGCACATTGAGCGACTGCCAGTCCATGCGCTGTTGCTCCAGCTGGCTGCGCAGCAATTGCGCCTGCTGCTCGGCCTGGGTGCGGCGTTTCTCGGCGTCACGCAGTTCGCGGTCGGCATCTTCCAGCGCCAGGCGCGCCTGACGCAGCTCGTCGTCCACCGCCATGCGCCGCTCTAGCAACTCTTCGAGCTTGATGCGCAGCTCTTCAAGCGGCGCCTCGCCCTCTTCCAGATTCAGCGACAGTTGCTCGCGTCGCTCGTGCAGACGCTCGGCCTGCATCTCCAGGCGCTCCAGCGCCTGGCGGGTGGAATCGTGCTGCGCCTTGAGCGAACCGACCCGTACCGCCAACTGGTGCGCATGATCCTTGTGCTGGCGGGCTTCCTGACGTACGCGATCGAGGCGCTCGCGCAGGCTGTCACGGCTGGCCAGCAAGCTTTCACGCTGCTCGTTATCCAGGGCCATGGCGTCCAGCGCGTCCTGCAGTTGCAGGCGCGATTCACCCAGTTGTTCCTGCTCGATCTCACGCTGCTCGGCCGCTTCCTGCAGTTCGTCCTGCAGACGACGACGGCGCAGGCCCAACTGCTCGGCCTTGGCCTGGCTGGCGGAAAGCTGCGCCTTCAGCTCGGCCAGTTGCCGCGCGAGCACCTGCCCCTGACGGCGCTGCTGCTCGCGCTGCTCTTCCTGAAGACGCTGCTCGTCGCGTAGCGCCAGCAGGCGTTCATCCAGTTGCGCCAGGGCCGCTTCGCGCTCCTCGCGCTCAAGCTGCAGGCGCTCCAGCTCCTGGCCACGAGCCAACACGCCGCTGTCGGCTTCGGCAGCACGACGCACGCGCAGAAAATGCCGGCCGACCCAATAGCCATCGCGGCTGATCAGGCTTTCGCCTTCGGCCAGTTGCGCGCGGGCCGCCAGTGCCTGCTCCAGCGACTCCACCGGGCGCACGCCGGCCAGCCAGGGCGACAGGTCGTGGCTCGACTCGATCTTGTCCAGCAGGCTGCCGGCGCGGCGGGCGCCACCCGAAGCGGGACTGGCCAGACGCAGCTCGCCCTGCTCCAGCGCAGAGAAGTCCAGGCCGGCGAAATCATCCAGCAGCACAGCTTGCAGGTCAGCACCGAGGACGGTCTCGACCGCCAGCTCCCAGCCGGACTCGACGCGCAGGCCTTCGGCCAGGCGCGGACGCTGCAGCAGGTTCTGCTCGCGCAGCCAGTCGCCTGCGCCCTGCCCCGGATCGAGGGCAGCCTGTTGCAGCGCCTCCAGCGACGCCAGGCGGCCGTTCAGGCGTTGCAATTCGCCCTGCGCCTGCTGCTGGGCCTGGCCGGCTTGCTGCAGGTCCTCGCGCAGTTGCTGCAGGTGCTCGGCCTGCTGTTCTTCAGCCAGCTGCAGCGCTTCGTGTTCCAGCTCGCCGGCGGCAAGCTGTTCGTTCAGTTCGAGAATGGCGGCGTCTTCCGGGTCGGCCGCCAGTTGCTGCAATTCTTCGTTCAGACGGCGCTGGCGTTCGGCCAGGCGTTCCAAGCTCTGCTCCAGCTGGGCGATGCGCGACTGCTGCACTTCGGCCTGACGACGCGGTTCGGCGCTGCGCTGGTTGAAGCCGTCCCACTGCTCCTGCCAGCCGTGCATGCCGGTTTCGGCCTCTTCCAGGCTGGCGGCGGATTCCTCGGCTGCCGCTGCGGTCATTTCCTGCTCGGGCAGGAGCATTTCCAGCTCTTCGCCCAGAGTGGCCAGCAGCGTGCGGTCGTGGCCGAGGTGCGATTCGGTTTCCAGACGCGCCTTTTCCGCCTCGCGCAAATCGTCCTGCAACTGGCGCAGGCGCTGCTGGCCATGCTGGATGCTCTGCTCGACGCGGGCGATATCGCCACCGACCGAATAGAAGCGCCCCTGCACCAGGTTGAAACGCTCTGAGAGTTCGTGATGACCGTCGCGCAGACGCTCGATGGCAGCATCGGCGCTGCGCTGCTCGGCCACCAGGGCCTCGAAAGCGACTTCCTGGTCGCCGATCACCTGCTCGCGGCTGCCGACCTGCTGGTTCAACGTCTGCCAGCGCAGGGCGAGCAGCTGGGCCTTGAGCTGACGCTCCTCGGCCTTGTATTCCTGATATTTCTCCGCCGCCTGGGCCTGCCGGTGCAGACGTTCGAGCTGGCGCTCCAGCTCCTCGCGCAGGTCGGTCAGGCGCGCCAGGTTTTCCTGGGTGCGGCGGATGCGGTTCTCGGTCTCGCGGCGGCGCTCCTTGTACTTGGAAATGCCGGCGGCTTCCTCGATGAAGTTGCGCAGTTCCTCGGGCTTGGCCTCGATCAGCTTGCTGATCATGCCCTGCTCGATGATCGAGTAGCTGCGCGGCCCCAGGCCGGTGCCGAGGAAGATGTCGGTGATATCGCGGCGCCGACACTTGGTGCCATTGAGGAAATAGGTGTTCTGAGCGTCGCGGGTCACCCGGCGGCGGATGGAAATCTCGGCGAAGGCGGCGTACTCGCCCACCAGCGAATTGTCGCTGTTGTCGAAGATCAGCTCGATGGAGGCCTGGGTCACCGGCTTGCGCGTGTTGGAGCCGTTGAAGATGACGTCGGTCATCGACTCGCCACGCAGGTTCTTCGCCGAGCTTTCGCCCATCACCCAGCGCACGGCGTCGATGATGTTCGACTTACCGCAACCGTTGGGGCCGACCACCGCCGCCATGTTGCTGGGAAAGCTCACCGTCGTCGGATCGACGAAGGACTTGAAGCCCGCCAGCTTGATGCTCTTCAGGCGCATCTGGGCTTAACGCTCGGCCAGGGTCGCCAGCACCAGCTGGCAATTGTGCTCGCCATAGGCCTGCAGCACCTCGCGGGCACGCACGGGGTCGCGCGCGATAATTGCCTGCAGCAGGCTGGCGAAGGTGTTCATGAACTGGCCCATCTCGCCTTTGCGCCGTTCCAGCGCCAGGTGGTAGGTGCGGCTGATGGCCGGCAGCAGGTTCTCCAGGGTTTCCTGCAGGTAAGGATTGTCGGCGAAGGGAAAAGCCGCACGCATCACATCGAAGCTGTTATCGACGAAGGCACCGATATCGCCGCGCTCGAGGCTGTCCTGCAGGCGGCGCTGGATGTCGATGAAGGGCGTCAGGTCGGTTTCCGTCTGCCAGCGCTCGATCACCGCGCGGGCCAGCATGATGTACAACTCGATGCTCAGTGCATAAAGGCTGATGACGTGGTGCGCAGTCAGTTCGCTGACCTGGGCGCCACGGCGCGGCATGATGACGATCAGGTGGCGGCGCTCGAGAATCAGCAACGCCTCGCGCACCGAGCCGCGGCTGACATTCAGCGCCTGGGTGACCTTCTGCTCCTGGATGCGTTCGCACTCCTTGAGCTCACCGCGAATGATGCGTTCGGCCAGGTAGCGGGCGATTTGCTCGGCGAGGCTGTCCGGGGCCTTGAACGTCATGACATTCCTTATTTGCGTCGATCCAGGGGCAGGCAGTCGAGTCTGGGAGCCCCGCCACGGCTGGGCGGAGGCTGAAAAAACAAGCGCGGAGTGTAACACAGGGCGCTACCGGGCCAAGCGTCCTCCGGCACGCGCTGCGATGTGCACGGCAGGCAAAAGGGAGCACGTGCCGTCAATGCGCGATCCCTCGCCAGTCAACTGGCGCAAAGACGCAAATCCGAGGACATACTCAAGGCTGTTCGGCTGATTACCAAGCAGCATTAAAACAGCTGACTTTCAAGTCAAATATTTGTTGACCCAAAAGTCAGAAAACCCTAGATTGCCTCCATGGCCAAACACGTCCGGGCCTTGCAACGCGTGCTCAGTACCCGGCGAGCCACCGATTCATAACAATAAAGTGCCTGGAGGTCGTCCTTGATCCAGTTTTTACTCAACCGGGAGCTGCGCACAGAGCATGCCCTGGACCCCAACGTCACCGTGCTCAACTACCTGCGTGAGTACGTCGGCAAAACCGGAACCAAGGAAGGCTGCGCCTCCGGCGACTGCGGTGCCTGCACCGTGGTGGTGGGCGAGCTCGACGGCGACCGCGTACGCTATCGCACCCTCAATTCCTGCCTGACCTTCGTCTCCAGCCTGCACGGCAAGCAACTGATCACCGTCGAAGACCTCAAGCACCAGGGCAAGCTGCACAGCGTGCAGCAGGCGATGGTCGACTGCCACGGTTCGCAGTGTGGCTTTTGCACACCCGGTTTCATCATGTCGTTGTTCGCCCTGCAGAAGAACTCCACCGGGTACGACAAAGGCCAAACCATGGAAGCTCTGGCCGGCAACCTGTGCCGCTGCACCGGCTACCGCCCGATCATCGACGCCGCTGAACAGGCCTGCTGCCAGAAACAGCCGGATCAGTTCGATGCCTTCGAAAGCGATACCGTGGGCCGACTCAAGACCATCGCCCCGCGCGAGACGGCCGAGCTCAATAGCGGCGACAAGCGCTGCCTGGTGCCGCTGACCGTGGCCGACCTGGCCGATCTTTACACCGCCAATCCGGAGGCGCGTCTGCTGGCTGGCGGCACCGACCTGGCCCTGGAGGTCACCCAGTTCCATCGCGAGCTGCCGGTGATGATCTACATCGGCCATATCGAGGACATGAAGCGCATCGAAGTGACCGATAGCGCCATCGAGATCGGCGCTGCCGCGGCGCTGTCCGACTGCTACGAAGCGCTGTCGCGCGAATACCCGGACTTCGGCGAGCTGCTGCACCGTTTCGCCTCCCTGCAGATTCGCAACCAGGGCACCCTCGGCGGCAATATCGGCAACGCCTCGCCCATTGGGGACGCCCCGCCGCTGCTGATCTCCCTCGGCGCGCAAATTGCCCTGCGCCAGGGCAACACCCGGCGCATCCTGCCGTTGCAGGACTACTTCCTCGACTACAAGGTGACCGCCCGCCAGGAAGCCGAATTCATCGAGAAGATCATCGTGCCGCGCAAGCAAGCCAACCAGGCGTTCCGCGCCTACAAGGTGTCCAAGCGCCTGGACGACGACATCTCTGCCGTCTGCGCGGCCTTCAACCTGACTGTCGAAGATGGCGTGGTACGAGATGCGCGCATCGCCTTCGGCGGCATGGCCGCCATCCCAAAACGTGCCAGAGCCTGCGAAGCGGCGCTGGTCGGCTCGGCCTGGTATCCGGGCGTGATCGAACGCGCCTGCGACGCGCTGGGCGAGGACTTCACCCCGCTGTCGGATTTCCGCGCCAGCAAGGAATACCGCCTGCTCACTGCCCAGAACCTGCTGCGCAAGTTCTTTCTGGAGCAGCAGTCGCCCGAGGTCGAAACCCGGGTTACCGCCTACGCGTAAGCGTGCAGTGAATTGATCCGCCGCCGGCCCGCCCGGCGGCATGCGAAGTTTTGGAGGCGAAGATGTCCAGTCATATCGAACACAAATCCCAGGAAGAGCTGGCCGCCCTGTTCCGCGCCGGCATGGCCAGCGGCGTCGGCCGCAGCGTCAAGCACGAGAGCGCGGACAAACACGTATCCGGCGAAGCGGTCTATGTCGACGACCGCCTGGAATTCCCCAACCAGTTGCACGTCTACGCGCGCCAGTCCGATCGCGCCCATGCACGCATCGTGCGCATCGACACCCGCCCCTGCTACGAGATTCCAGGTGTGGCCATCGCCATCACCAAGGATGACGTGCCGGGTCAGCTGGATATCGGCCCGGTGGTTGCCGGTGACCCGCTGCTGGCCGACGGCAAGGTCGAGTACGTTGGCCAGGTGGTGCTGGCGGTAGCCGCCGACAGCCTGGAGACCGCTCGCAAAGCTGCGATGGCCGCCATCGTCGAATACGAGGACCTGGAGCCGGTGCTCGACGTCGTCGAGGCATACCGCAAGAAGCATTTCGTGCTCGCCAGCCACACCCACCGCATCGGTGACTCGGCCAGCAAGCTGGCCAGCGCCCCGCGTCGCCTGCAGGGCACCCTGCATATCGGCGGCCAGGAGCACTTCTACCTGGAAACCCAGATTTCCTCGGTCATGCCCACCGAAGACGGCGGCATGCTGGTCTACACCTCGACGCAGAACCCCACCGAGGTACAGAAGCTGGTGGCCGAAGTGCTCGGCGTGCCGATGAACAAAATCGTCATCGACATGCGTCGCATGGGCGGCGGTTTCGGCGGCAAGGAAACCCAGGCCGCCGGCCCGGCGTGCCTGTGCGCAGTGATCGCCCATCTCACCGGCCGGCCGACCAAGATGCGTCTACCGCGCATGGAAGACATGAGCATGACCGGCAAGCGTCACCCCTTCTACGTCGAGTACGACGTCGGCTTCGATGACGACGGCCTGCTGCACGGCATCGAGATGGACCTGGCCGGCAACTGCGGCTACTCGCCGGACCTGTCCGGCTCCATCGTCGACCGCGCCATGTTCCACTCGGACAACGCCTACTTCCTCGGCAACGCCACCATCAACGGTCACCGCTGCAAGACCAACACCGCGTCGAACACCGCCTACCGTGGTTTCGGCGGCCCACAGGGCATGGTCGCCATCGAGGAAGTGATGGATGCCGTCGCGCGCAGCCTGGGCAAGGACCCGCTGGAAGTGCGCAAGCTCAACTACTACGGCAAGACCGAGCGCAACGTCACCCACTACCACCAAACCGTCGAGCACAACGTCATCCACGAGATGACCGCCGAGCTGGAGCAAAGCTGCGAGTACGCCAAACGCCGTGAAGAAATCCGCGCCTTCAACGCCAAGAGCCCTGTGCTGAAAAAAGGCCTGGCCATGACCCCGGTGAAATTCGGCATCAGCTTCACCGCCACTTTCCTTAACCAGGCCGGCGCGCTGATCCACATCTACACCGACGGCTCGATCCATCTCAACCACGGCGGCACCGAGATGGGCCAGGGCCTCAACACAAAGGTGGCGCAGGTCGTCGCCGAGGTGTTCCAGGTCGATATCGAGCGCATCCAGATCACCGCCACCAACACCGACAAGGTGCCCAACACCTCGCCGACCGCAGCCTCCAGCGGCGCCGACCTCAATGCTATGGCGGCGAAGAACGCAGCCGAGACCATCAAGCAGCGCCTGGTGGACTTCCTGGTGCGCGAGTACAGGGTCACCCCGGAAGACGTCGAATTCCGCAACGGCCAGGTACGGGTGCGTGATCACTTCCTGTCCTTCGAGGAGATGATCCAGAAGGCCTACTTCGGTCAGGTCTCGCTGTCCTCGACCGGTTTCTACCGCACGCCGAAGATTTACTACGACCGCGACAAGGCGGCCGGCCGCCCCTTCTATTACTACGCCTATGGCGTGGCTTGCGTGGAAGTGCTGGTGGACACCCTGACCGGCGAATACCGCATGCTGCGCGGCGACATCCTGCATGACGTCGGCGACTCGCTGAACCCGGCCATCGACATCGGCCAGGTCGAAGGTGCGTTCGTCCAAGGCATGGGCTGGCTGACCATGGAAGAGCTGGTGTGGAACGCCAAGGGCAAGCTGATGACCAACGGCCCGGCCAGCTACAAGATCCCGGCCATCGCCGACATGCCCATCGACCTGCGGGTGAAGCTGGTGGAAAACCGCAAGAACCCGGAAGACACCGTGTTCCACTCCAAGGCCGTAGGCGAGCCGCCATTCATGCTCGGCATCGCCGCCTGGTGCGCCCTGAAAGACGCCGTGGCCAGCCTGGCGGACTACAAGGTACAACCGCAGATCGACGCACCGGCCACGCCTGAGCGCGTGCTCTGGGGGGTGGAGCAGATGCGCAAGTTAAAGGCTACGGCCAAGGCTGCCAGCGCTGCCGAGGTTGAACCGGCGTAACACGATCGGCTCCCTCTCCCATTCATGGGAGAGGGTTGGGGAGAGGGAGGCTCGGACGACTCGATCGAGTAGACCACCCTCTCCCCCGCCCCTCTCCCGCAAGCGGGAGAGGGGTGAACAGCCATGAAGCTCGAATTAAACAGGTGTACAACAATGACAAAACACACCGAACCGAATAATCCACCCGCGCGCCCGGCACCGGAGCCGATTCTCGCCCCGTCGCCGAGCAACTGGCGCCTGCCGCGCCCGGGACAGACCACGCCTTCCTGGAGGCTGAGCAAATGAGCTGGATCAGCGCCCTCGCCGAGCTGCAGCAAAAAGGTGAAGCCTGCGTTCTGGTGACCATCATCGAAGAACGCGGCTCGACGCCGCGTAATGCCGGCTCGAAGATGGTGGTCACCGCCGAGCGCATCTTCGAGACCATCGGCGGCGGCCATCTGGAATACAAGGCCATGGAAATGGCGCGCGAGATGCTCGCTAGCCGCAGTCAGGACACGCGCCTGGAGCGCTTCTCCCTCGGCGCCAGCCTCGGCCAGTGCTGTGGCGGCGCCACCGTGCTGCTCTTTGAGCCCATGGGTCAGCCCCAGGCGCAGATTGCCGTGTTCGGCGCCGGCCATGTCGGCCGCGCGCTGGTACCACTGCTCGCCAGCCTGCCGTGCAAGGTGCGCTGGATCGACTCGCGGGAGAACGAATTTCCCGAGCACATCCCCGCCGGCGTGGAGAAGATCGTGGGTGACGAAGTGGTCGACGAGGTGGAGAACATGCCGCCCGGCAGCTACTACATCGTCATGACCCACAATCACCAACTCGATTTGGAGCTGACCGCGGCGATCCTGAAGCGCGGCGACTTCGCCTACTACGGTCTGATCGGCTCGAAGACCAAGCGCGTCAAGTTCGAGCACCGCCTGCGTGAGCGCGGCTTCGCGGACACCCTAATGGCGCGTATGCGCTGCCCAATGGGCCTGCCCGAGGTGAAAGGCAAGCTGCCGGTGGAAATTGCCGTGTCCATCGCCGGCGAGGTAATCGCCACCTATAACGCCCTGTTTGGTGAAAAAAGAGCCGGTCAGGACGTGAAGAAAGGCGAATCCAGCGTGGCCAAGCTGCTGCCGGCCTCTCGCCGGTCCTGATTCTTGGTGCGCTATGCGCACCACACCCATTTTTATGATGCGCCCAGCGCATCCCACGCACGAGATTCGAACGATGAGCAACACCCGCAAAGCCTACCGCGCCGCCATCCTGCACAGCCTCGCCGACCCGGCCGTGGTCGGTGTCGAGCAGTCCTATGAATATTTCGAGGACGGCATCCTGCTGATCGAAAACGGCAAAGTCGCCCAGGTCGGCGCGGCTGCCGAGCTGCTGCCGAAGCTGGCCGGCATCGAGATCCAGCACTACTGCGACGCACTGATCACCCCCGGCTTTATCGACACCCACATCCACTACCCGCAGACCGGCATGATCGCCTCCTACGGCGAGCAACTGCTGGACTGGCTCAACACCTACACCTTCCCCACCGAGCGGCAGTTCGAAGACAAGGCCCATGCCAGCGAGGTGGCGGCGATCTTCCTCAAGGAGCTGCTGCGCAACGGCACCACCACCGCCCTGGTGTTCGGCAGCGTGCACCCGCAGTCGGTGGATGCTTTCTTCGAGCAGGCCGACAAGCTCAACCTGCGCATGATCGCCGGCAAGGTGCTGATGGATCGCAACGCCCCAGACTACCTGACCGACTCAGCCGAAAGCGGCTATGCCGAGAGCAAGGCGTTGATCGAACGCTGGCACGGCAAGGGCCGCCTGCACTATGCCGTCACCCCGCGCTTCGCCCCGACCAGTACGCCGGAGCAACTGGAGCTGGCCGGCAAGCTGCTGGGCGAGTACCCGGACCTGTACATGCACACCCACCTGTCCGAGAACCGCAAGGAAATCGAATGGGTCAAGGAACTGTTCCCCGAGCGCAAGGGCTACCTCGACGTTTACGACCACCACAAGCTGATCGGCCCGCGCGCGGTGTTCGCCCACGGCGTGCACCTGTGCGACGACGAGTGCAAGCGCCTCGCCGAAACCGGCTCGGCCGTAGCCTTCTGCCCGACCTCCAACCTGTTTCTGGGTAGCGGCCTGTTCGATCTGAACAAGCTGGAAGCCCATGGCGTGCGCGTCGGGCTGGGTACCGACGTCGGCGCCGGCACCAGCTTCAGTCAGTTGCAGTCGCTGAACGAGGCGTACAAGGTGATGCAGCTGCAGGGCAAGAAGCTCGACCCGTTCAAGTCGCTGTACCTGGCCACCCTGGGCGGCGCCAATGCGCTGTATTTGGACGACAAGCTGGGCAACTTCCTGCCCGGCAAGGATGCCGACTTCCTGGTGCTGGACTACAACGCCACGCCGCTGATCAGCTACCGCATGCAGCAGGCCAAGAGCCTGGAAGAGCGCCTGTTCGCCCTGACCATGCTCGGTGACGACCGCGCCGTGAAAGAGACCTTCGCCGCCGGCGTCTCGGTGCACCAGCGCAGCTGAGGCCGATGATCTGCGCGCCCTTGTAGGAGCGGATTTATCCGCGATCAGGCTGCAAGCCATGCTCGACAGCATCGCGAATAAATTCGCTCCTACACAAGTGCGCCTCACCTCAGCCACATCGTCTCAGCAACGAAAAAGCCCCGCTGCTCGCGCAGCGGGGCTTTCTTAATTTACATGCAACGAATCAGCGATTGGCAGCGTTGCGGCCGGGCTTCTTCTTCGTCTGCAACAGATGCGAGAACACCGCGTGCAGGTCGTCCGAGGCGCTTTCCTCGTCCAGGTTCAGCTTGCTGTCGATGTGATCCATGTGATGCATCATCAGGTGCACAGCACGCTCGGCATCGCGCGCTTCGATGGCATCGATCAGCTGATTGTGTTCGTCATAGGAGCAATGCGAGCGGCTGCCGCTTTCGTACTGGGCGATGATCAGCGAGGTCTGCGACACCAGGCTGCGCTGGAAGCTGACCAGCGGCGCATTGCGCGCGGCTTCGGCCAGCTTCAGGTGGAACTCGCCGGACAAACGGATACCCGCACCACGATCTCCACGGGAGAAGCTGTCCTGCTCGTCCTTGACCATCTGCCGTAGCTCAGCGAGCTGTTCAGCGGTGGCGTGCTCGACGGCCAGCTCGGTGATGGCACGCTCGACCAGACGACGTGCATAGAAGATCTGCCGGGCTTCTTCGACGCTTGGGCTGGCCACCACCGCACCGCGATTCGGCCGCAGCAACACCACGCCCTCATGGGCCAGGCGCGACAAGGCGCGACGAATGATGGTGCGGCTGACGCCGAAGATCTCACCCAGCGCCTCTTCGCTCAGCTTGGTGCCGGGCGCCAGGCGCTGCTCAAGAATCGCATCGAAAATGTGGGCATATACGACATCGTCCTGAGTCCCGCTGCGGCTGCTTTTACCCGCGCGCGGCTGCTTCTTCAGAGGCTGCAATTGATCGTTCATTCTGGCTCGCGTCAATGAGAGTCGGCGACAGTGCGACTCTACTGTGTTCTACCCGGTAGCTGACAAGCACCGAGCGAAAAAACATCAGAAAAGAATGGAGGCAATTGTACACAAGTCAATCCGCCACTACACCATGCGTTGTATGACGTCATAGCTGCTATCGGCTGCTCGCTGACTCAGGGTTGAGTGCCGAAGATCAAATTCTTTCCTTATATATAGCTGCGTTGTCAGTTCGATAGCAGCTAAGGGTTTTTCTCATCCGACGGATCGACGCGTACGCGGGCAAAAGCGCCAAATCCTCAACCTATCTATCTTATTGTTTTTAAAGAATTTAAAGCAGATTCCAGAGTGATTGTCGCCTAATCCGTGCGCATTCGGGCCAGACCATACGACTGGTTCGATTAATGCAACATTAAAAACATTAATTGCTTTTTTTGTATACAACATCATAATCGCGCCTGAGTGACTTCTTGACCGCCCGGTCAACAACTTAGCCAGGAAGCACCGCCAAAGACACCGCCTGCCTCAGAGAGCATTGTTCTTGCGCAACGCTCTGGGCGGTACACAACAAGAGAGATGAGGAGTACCCGCTGTGGAAAGCGTCAAACAAGAACAACACGCGAATCAACTGGCAAGGGGTGGCCTGCTCGACCGCTTCTTCAAACTGACCGAGCACCGCACCACCATCAAGACCGAACTGCTGGCGGGCCTGACGACCTTCGTCACCATGGCCTACATCATTTTTGTCAACCCCAACATCATGGCCGGCGCCGGCATCGACCATGGCGCCGCCTTCGTCGCCACCTGCATCGGCGCAGCCCTGGGCTGCTTCCTGATGGGCCTGTACGCCAACTGGCCGGTCGGTCTGGCGCCGGGCATGGGTCTGAATGCCTTCTTCACCTACACGGTCGTCGGCGAGATGGGCTACAGCTGGCAGATCGCATTGGGCGCAGTGTTCATCTCCGGTGTGCTGTTCATGATCATGAGCTTGTCGAAGATTCGCGAATGGCTGCTCAACAGCATCCCGATGAGCCTGCGCTTCGCCATGGGCGCCGGGGTCGGCCTGTTTCTCGGTCTCATCGGCCTGAAGACCGCCGGCATTGTCGTCGACAGCCCGGCGACCCTGCTGACCATGGGCTCGTTCGGCAATCCGACGGCGCTGCTCGCCGCCGTGTGCTTCCTGCTGATCGCCGTGCTCAGTCATCGCAACGTGTTTGGCGCGATCCTGTTCAGCATGCTCGGCGTGACCGCCATCGGCTGGGCCCTGGGCCTGGTGGAATATGGCGGTCTGGTGTCGATGCCGCCGAGCCTGGCGCCGACCTTCCTGGCGATGGACATCGCCGGCGCGTTCAATGTGGCGATGATCAGCGTGATCCTGGCCTTCCTGTTCGTGAACATGTTCGACACCGCCGGCACCCTGATGGGTGTGGCCCATCGCGCCAACCTGGTGGACGAAGACGGCAAGATCCACAATCTCTCCAAGGCTCTGAAAGCCGACTCCACCTCCAGCGTCGTGGGCGCGATGGTTGGCTGCCCGCCGGTGACTAGTTACGTCGAGAGCGCTTCGGGCGTCGCGGCCGGGGGCCGCACCGGCCTGACCGCCATCACCGTCGGCCTGCTGTTCCTCGCCGCGATGTTCTTCGCGCCACTGGCCGGCATGATTCCCGCCTATGCCACCGCGGGCGCGCTGATCTACGTGGCGATGCTGATGATGAGCGGCATGGCGCACATCGACTGGAAGGATCACACCGACACCATTCCGGCCATCGTCACGGTGGTGATGATGCCGCTGACCTTCTCCATCGCCAACGGCATCGCCCTGGGCTTTCTCACCTACGCCACGCTCAAGCTGCTCACCGGCCAGCGCGACAAGGTATCGCTGAGTCTGTACGTGCTGTGCGTCATCTTCATCGCCAAGTTCGCCTTCCTCTGACGACAAGCTCGAGGCGATGATCAAAAGCTCATCGCCGTAGCAGTCATTGAGAACAAAAGCTTCGCGGACAAGTCCGCTCCCACAGAACACAGGCAGTGCTTTCGTGGGAGCGGACTTGTCCGCGAAGATCTTTGGTAGTAACAGCCCGATCAGGCAAAACACCCGTGCCCCTGCAAAAGCAGCCGCAGCGTTTCTGTTGACTGACAGCTATCGGTCCCAAATTTGCATTGGAACTAGGTCAACGTGCATCGGTAGGGTCCGCACGCAGCGCCATGGAGTTCACCCAACTTGGTGCCCGCAAGCACGCTCCGTACCAAGGACGTCACCTGACCACACAGCAACATTGGACAATGTCTTAGCCCTGGCAAAAACGTTCGCGCAAAAAAAAGCCCGCAGTGTGAGCGGGCGTAAGGACTCAAACGAGTCTGAGGGTGACAAGCATTCGTCTGGCGGACGGCCCGCCAGTCATCAGCTACCGCGGTAGGTGGAGTAGCTATAGGGAGAAATCAGCAGCGGCACGTGGTAATGCTCCTGACCGGCATCGATGCCGAAGCGCAGCACGACCACATCGAGAAAGGCAGGCTCAGGCAGCTTCACGCCACGGGCGCGGTAGTAGTCGCCGGCATGGAAGTGCAGTTGATAGACGCCCGTGCGGTAATCATCGCCCTGCAGCACCGGTGCATCGCAACGGCCATCGTGGTTGGTGGTAACGGTGTTGATCAGTTCCAGCTGCGCGCCTTCGACGCGGTACAGCTCGACCTTGATGTCACTGCCTGGGCAGCCATGCGCGGCATCCAGTACGTGTGTAGTCAATCGTCCCATGGGTCTCGGATGCTCGTGGCGACCAGCGCCCGGCGAACATCACACCTCCTCTACTTTGTTGAAATCGGCTCGTCGCAGTGCACCGACGCGATGGCAGGATAGCACGCAGTCAGAACATAAAACACTTTAATCAAAAATTGTACACAATAAATCCAATAGCCATACCCTAAACGCACCAAAGCAGTTCACTAGTCACCCCATCCCCAGCTAGCAATCACGGCACAACCCGCGCGCATTGCTGGCCATCTGGTCAATTTCTCCATGGCCACGCACCGCGAAGAAAATGATGAAAAGTCGATTTACAAACAGCAATTAACTTTGTATACAATTACTCATCCCGGTCGCGTAGCCGTCGATTATCCCGCACGCAGTGACCGCAACGCTCCAGATAGGAAGACTGCAGTGAATGCTGATTACCCACGCGATCTGATCGGCTACGGCGCGAACCCACCCCATCCGCAATGGCCGGGCGACGCTCGTATCGCCCTGTCCTTCGTGCTCAATTACGAAGAAGGCGGCGAGCGCAACATTCTTCATGGGGACAAGGAATCCGAGGCCTTCCTCTCCGAGATGGTCGCCGCGCAGCCACTGCAGGGCCAGCGTAACCTGTGCATGGAGTCGCTCTACGAGTACGGCAGCCGCGCCGGCGTGTGGCGCCTGCTCGAGCTGTTCAAGAAGCACGACATCCCGCTGACCATCTTTGCCGTGGCCATGGCCGCCCAGCGTCACCCCGAGGTGATCCGCGAGATGGTCAACGCCGGGCACGAGATCTGCAGCCATGGCTACCGCTGGATCGACTATCAGAACATGGACGAAGCCACCGAGCGCGAGCACATGCTCGAGGCCATCCGCATCCTCACCGAGCTGACTGGTGAACGCCCGCTGGGCTGGTACACCGGGCGCCTAGGCCCGAACACCCGACGCATCGTGCGTGAGGAAGGCGGTTTCCTCTATGACTCCGATACCTACGACGACGACCTGCCCTACTGGGACCCGGCCAGCAGCGCAGAGAAGCCGCATCTGGTGATCCCCTACACCCTGGACACCAACGACATGCGCTTCACCCAGGTACAGGGCTTCAACAAAGGCGACGATTTCTTCGAGTACCTCAAGGATGCCTTCGACGTGCTCTACGCCGAAGGCCAGGCCGGCGCGCCGAAGATGCTGTCGATCGGCATGCACTGCCGCCTGCTCGGCCGCCCGGCGCGCCTGGCCTCGCTGGCGCGCTTCATCGACTACGTGAAAAGCCATGACAAGGTCTGGTGCGCCCGCCGCGTCGACATCGCCAGACACTGGCACGCCACCCATCCCTTCCGCGCGACCGAATGAGAGAGCCGTCCATGAGCCGTTTCCAAACCCTGACCCCGTCCCAGCTGAGCCGCGAAGAATTCGTCGCTGCCTTCGCCGACATCTACGAGCACTCGCCCTGGGTCGCCGAGAAAGCCTACAACCTCGGTCTGGACAAAAACGTGGACGATATCGACAGCCTGCACCAGCGCATGGCCGACATCCTCCTGTCCGCCAGCGCCGATGCGCAGTTGGCACTGATCAACGCCCACCCGGATCTGGCCGGCAAAGCTGCCGTACGCGGCGAACTGACTGCCTCCAGCACTGCTGAACAGTCCGGTGCCGGCATCCATGAATGCACCGCCGAGGAGTTCGCCCGCTTCACCGAGCTCAACGACGCCTACAAGGCCAAGTTCGGCTTCCCCTTCATCAAGGCCGTCAAGGGCAGCAACCGCCACCAGATCCTGGCCGCCTTCGAGGAGCGCATTCACAACACACCGGAGCAGGAGTTCGCCACCGCCCTGGCCGAGATCAACAAGATCGCCCTCTTCCGTCTGCAGCAGCTGTAACACTGCCGCCCTTTCAATCGAACAGAACAAGTAGAACAGCCATGCGTAGCCTGACCATCGAGCCCCTGAGCAAAGAAGCCTTCGCCCCTTTCGGTGACGTGATCGAAACCGACGGCAGCGACTTCTTCATGATCAACAACGGCTCCACCCGCCGCTATCACAAGCTGGCCACCGTGGAGACCGTACAGCCGGAGGACAAGGCCATCATCAGCATCTTCAGTGCCGAGGCACTGGAAATGCCGTTGACCATCCGCATGCTGGAACGCCATCCGCTGGGCAGCCAGGCTTTCATCCCGCTGCTCGGCAACCCCTTTCTGATCGTGGTCGCGCCACTTGGCGATGTACCTGTATCAGGGTCCGTCCGTGCCTTCCTCAGCAATGGCAGGCAGGGCGTCAATTACCATCGCGGCGTCTGGCACCACCCGGTGCTGACGATCGAAAAGCGGGATGACTTCCTGGTGGTTGATCGCAGTGGTTCCGGTAACAACTGCGATGAGCATTTCTTCAATGAGGACGAGCTCCTTCTCCTCAAACCCCACCAATAAGAGAAGCCCGGGGCTGGCGTGCCTCCCCCGGGGAAGAGGTACGAATCGTGGAAGCACATTTCACCGAGTGGCTAAACCTGGGCATCCGCTGGATCCATATGATCACCGGCGTCGCCTGGATCGGCGCATCCTTCTATTTCGTCTGGCTGGAGAACAACCTCAACCGCAGCAACCCGCGCGACGGCCTGTCGGGCGACCTCTGGGCGATTCACGGCGGTGGCATCTACCACCTGGAAAAGTACAAGCTGGCCCCGCCGAAAATGCCGGAGAACCTGCACTGGTTCAAATGGGAGGCCTACTTCACCTGGTTGTCGGGCGTCGCCCTGCTGCTGGTGGTGTATTACCTCAACCCCAGCCTGTACCTGGTCAAGCCGGGCGTCGAACTGTCTCCGGCGATGGGCATCGCCATCGGCCTCGGCTCCATGGCGGTCAGCTATGTGATCTACCACGTTCTCTGCGACTCGCCGCTGGGCAAACGCCCCGCCCTGCTCGGCGCCGTGCTCTTCGTGCTGATCATCGCGGCGGCCTATGGCTTCAGCCAGATTTTCAGCGGCCGCGCGGCCTATATCCATGTCGGCGCCATCATCGGCACCATCATGGTCGGCAACGTGTTCTTCACCATCATGCCGGCCCAGCGTGCGCTGGTTAAGGCGATCGAAACCAACACGACGCCAGATCCGCTGCTGCCGGCCAAGGGCTTGCTGCGTTCGCGCCACAACAACTATTTCACCCTGCCGGTGCTGTTCATCATGATCAGCAATCACTTCCCGAGCACTTACGGCAGCCAGTACAACTGGGCAATCCTGGCCGGCATCGCGATTCTGGCCGTGCTGGTGCGTCATTACTTCAACACCCGCCACGACAGCAGCAAGTACGTCTGGACCTTGCCGGCCGCAGCGCTGGGCATGATCTGCCTGGCTTACGTCACCAGCCCGCACAGCAAATCGGTCAGCGCACCGGCGACGGCTCAAGCCCCGGCGATCAAGTACGCTCCCGTACCTGCCACGGGACGCCCTGGCAACCCCGCCACGCCCAGCGAACCCGCTACGCAAGACGCCCAGGCCAAGACCGACGCCAGCGCGGAGTCGCCAGCGGCCGCCGATAGCGCGGCACCTGCCACCAGCAGCGACTTCGCCAAGGTCGAAAACGTGATTCACGAGCGCTGCACCGTGTGCCATTCAGCCAGCCCCAGTAGCCCGATGTTCAGCGCTGCACCGGCCGGCCTGATGCTCGATACCCCGGAGCAGATGAAGGCGCAGGCGGCCAAGATCCACGCCCAGACCGTGGCCACGCAGATCATGCCGCTGGGCAATATCACCCAAATGACTCAGGACGAGCGCGACCTGATCGGCAGCTGGATCGCCGAGGGCGCGCAGATCAACTGATTGCCACACATGTCGCGCCCGTGACTGGCGCGGCATCTTTTTACATCCATGAACCGCCGGCAGCGCGAGCTGACCGGCGGTTCATTTTTTGTGCACAATCGATAAATAAATTGTTTTTAACCATGTCCACAAGTTGCTATAGTCGGGAACATTCTGACCGACTAGACAAGTTTCTATCGGCCAGGACGAGAGGTGCCGTGAAGCCTCGTGCAAGCCCATGACCGTATAAAAACAAAATGGCAGGCTACGACATGACCACAGACAGCAACACCCAAGCTCCCGCTGCGCCCGCCGGCAACAGCGACCTGATCTACCAGCTGGACGACACGCCCGCGTTCGCCCCAGCCATCTTCGCGGCGCTGCAGCATGTGCTGGCCAGCTTCGTCGGCATCATCACCCCTACCCTGATCGTCGGTAGCGCTCTGGGCCTCGGCGCCCATGTACCCTATCTGGTGAGCATGGCCTTGTTCGTTTCCGGCCTTGGCACCTTCGTCCAGGCCAAACGCATCGGCCCGATCGGCTCAGGCCTGCTATGTCTGCAGGGCACCAGTTTCGGCTTCCTCAGCGTGGTGCTCAGCGCCGGCTTTATCGTCAAAGGGCGCGGAGCCAGCGAGGAGGAAATACTCGCCACGCTGTTCGGCATCTGCTTCTGCGCTGCCTTCGTCGAGATCGCCTTCAGCCAGTTCATCAACAAGCTGCGCAAGGTCATCACCCCGGTGGTGACCGGCACCATCATCTGCCTGATGGGCCTGTCGCTGATTAAGGTCGGCATGACCGACCTGGCCGGCGGCTACGGCGCACCGGATCTTGGCGCGTTGCATCATCTCGCCCTCGGCGGCCTGGTGCTGGGCACTATCGTCGTGCTCAACCGCGTCTCGTCGCAGGTGCTGCGCCTGTCCGCGGTGATCATCGGCCTGACGCTCGGCTTCGCCGTTGCCTGGTTCACCGGCCGGGTAGATTTCGCCAACATGGCCGATGTACCGCTGATCAGCGTGCCGCAGCCGTTCAAGTATGGCTTCGGCTTCGACTGGATCGCCTTCGTGCCCATCGCCGTGATCTTCCTGATCACTCCGCTGGAAACCGCTGGCGACCTGACTGCCAACTCGATCATCTCCAGGCAGCCGGTCAAGGGCCCGCTGTACATGCGCCGGATCAAGTCCGGAGTACTGGCCGACGGCTGCAACTCGGCGGTCGCCGCCATGTTCAACAGCCTGCCGATGACCACCTTCAGCCAGAACAACGGGGTGATTCAGCTCACCGGCGTAGCCAGCCGCCACGTGGCCTTCTACATCGCCGGCATTCTGGTTTTGCTCGGCCTGTTCCCGGTAGTGGGCGCGGTGCTGCAACTGATGCCCAAGCCGGTACTTGGCGGCGCCACCCTGATCATGTTCGGCACCGTCGCGGTGGCCGGCATCAAGATTCTCAGCGAAGCCGGTCTGCACCGCCGTAACGTGCTGATCGTGGCCATTTCCCTGGGCCTGGGCCTGGGCGTAGCTGGCGTGCCGGATGTGCTCTCACACATGCCGGACGTGCTGAAGAACATCTTCGGCTCACCGATCACCATCGGAGCCTTCAGCGCCATCGTGCTGAACATTTTCCTGCCAGACGAACAGCAGGAAGTGGAAGAGGACGACTACGACCCCGAGGCGCACCTGCACACCGTGCTGCAGAACCGCCAGGACGACGATAGCGTCGACGACGGCAACCTCAAGACCCTGAGCCGCGACCTCACCCCGGACGCGCGCACCAGCTGACCCGTTAACCGCGTCATCGATTCCACTCCCGGCAGCCTGCTGCCGGGAGGCACCTGCTTGCACCTCAAAAACAAGGACAATTCATGAAACTCAAGCATCTGCCTCACTGCCTGGCCCTCTCTGCCGGACTGCTCTGCGGCCAGCAGGCGCTCGCCGGCGACCTGCTGCTCTGGCAGGACAACAGCCTGTCGTACCTGTATGGCGAGAACTTCCAGCGCATGAACTTCAATGGCGAAGAGCAGCGCACCCAGACCACCTTCACCTTCGAGCACGCCAGCGGCTGGGCCTGGGGCGACATCTTCTACTTCCTCGACTACATCCGCGCCGACAACGTGCAGACACGCGGCAGCTTCGACAATGGCACCTTCCGCCAGCACGACCGCAACAGCTTCTACTACATGGAGTTCTCGCCGCGCGTCAGCCTGAGCTGGCTGACCGGGCAAAAGCTGGCTGCCGGCCCGATCAAGGATGTATTCGCGGCCTTCACCTACGAGAAAGGCGAAGGCGGTCCGGGGCCGGAGAACTACCTGTACGGCGTCGGCCTGGACTGGGAGATTCCCGGCTTCAACTACTTCAAGACCAACCTGTATCAGGTGAAGATCAACAACCACACCTTCTTCAACGATGCCGACAGCAACGGCTACGCCACCCAGCTAACCGTCAGCGCGGCGTACCCTTTCAGCCTGGGCGACCAGGATTTCGTGGTCGACGGTTTCGTCGACTGGCGCTCGCCCTCGCGCGACGCCGGCACTCAGACCTCGGTCGGCTCCTCGATCCAGGTCAAGTGGGATGCGGGCAAGGCCCTGTTCGGCAAGGAACGTCAGCTCTATGTGGGCACCGAAATCAACATGTGGCGCGCCAAGTATGGCGTGAAACCGGTGGATGGCACGGGCGACCGCTTCGACCAGACCGCCGTGCAGGCACTGGTCAAGTATCACTTCTGACCATTGCCGCAACGCACTTGGCCAACGTCGGTAGGGACGGCGGCCGGGTAAAAGGGGGATGGGCGCTTGCGCCCCTCCCCCTTTTTCTTTAACAGGAGATCGACAAGTACCCTGGAAGCCGCACCAACCCGGCACTCAAGCACCAACCCCGGCACCGAATCGGTGCGCGATTTGACTGGCGTAACCGGCTTTTCGATCAACATCTTGCAAGCACACAACTGACCAGAAGGTCAAGTTTTTGATCACAAAAATTCAGATTTTTGTGTGCAATTTCTTCAAAAGCCATATTCAACAACGACTTTTATGTGTACAACACAAGCAGGTTCCTACCGAAACACTGTTTAAGTGGCTGTATACATGGAATCAGTCACGCAACGCATACAGGATCGGAACGAAACCTGCAGACAAATCTCCTCATAGATCGCCGCGGCGCAAGAACAAAACTGGGAGCTGTCCATGTCCAACACCGAAGACTTTCGCATCAAGCACATCGACCCCTCGCTACACAATGAGGACCTCGCCCCATTGGCTCCCGAGAAACGCACCTGGGGCTGGTTCGAGATTTTCAACGTCTGGTCGAATGACATTCAAAGCCTGTTCGGCTACACCCTGGCGGCGACGCTGTTCATTTCCTACGGTCTCAATGGCTGGGCGGTATTGGCGGGTATCGTTCTCGCCGGCTTTATCGTCATGGGCCTGGTACAGCTGACCGGCAAACCCAGCGTCAAGTACGGCATTCCCTTTCCGGTGTTCGCCCGCGCCAGCATGGGCGTGCGTGGTGCCAACTTCCCTGCCCTGGTGCGCGGTATCGTCGCCATCTTCTGGTACGGCGTGCAGACCTACTTCGCCTCCACGGCGGTGGCGCTGCTGCTCAACTCGCTGTTGCAACCGCAGGACCCGGCCGTATACATGGGCCTGACTGCCATCGGCTGGCTGTCCTACGTGATCGTCTGCCTGTTCCAGGTGGGGCTGTTCGTCTGCGGCATGAGCTGGATCACCCGCTTCCTCAACTGGGCCGGGCCGCTGGTCTATGTGGTGATGATCGCGCTGATGGGCCTGATCTGGTACAAGGCCGGCCCGAGCCTGCTCAGCGAGCTGGGCAACATCTTCAGTGGCTCGGGCGAATACAAGGCCGGCCCGGTGGCCGCCTTCTTCGCCGTGGTCGGCACCATGGTCGCCTACTTCGCCGCGGTGGTGATCAACTACGGCGACTTCGCGCGCTTCGTCAAAAGCGAAAAACAGATGACCATCGGCAACTTCCTCGGCCTGCCGGTGAGCCTGGCGTTCTTCTCGCTGATCGCCCTGGTGATCACCGCCGGCACCGTCGTGGTGTTCGGCGAGACACTGACCAACCCCACCGATATCGTTGCGCGGGTGGACAACCTGACCCTGACCATCATCGCCGCGCTGACCTTCTTCGCCGCGACCGTGGGCATCAACCTGGTGGCCAACTTCATCCCGCCAGCCTATGACCTGGCCAACCTGGCACCGGCGCATATCAGCGCGCGCACCGGGGGCTTCATCACCGCCGCTATCGCCTTCTTCATCGGCGCACTGTGGGTGGCCTTCATCAGCAGCGTCGGTATCGCTGCCTTCGTCGACACCCTCGGCGCCGTGCTCGCGCCGTTGTACGGCATCATCGTCGCCGACTACTACCTGGTGCGCCGGCGCAAGCTCGACCTGCAGCAGTTGTTCAGTGCCGAGGTCGGCTCGGTCTACTACTTCGATGGTGGCTGGAACCGCAAGGCGATGCTGGCCTTCACCATCGGCTCGATTTTCTCCGTGGCTTCGGTATGGGCGCCAGCCCTGAGCCAACTGTCGGGCTATGCCTGGCTACTCGGCGCCCTGCTCGGTGCAGTGCTGCACTATGGCCTGATGCACGGCCAGGCGCAGGCGCTGAAACGCGCCACCGTCTGACCCCTCATCGAGTGGACGAAGCCGGCGCCTGTGCGCCGGCTTTGGCTTTCTGGCGCTCGAGAAAATCCACCTTCCACTGCTCCAAGCCTATGTAGTCGCTGTCCAGGTTGGCTTCTACCCGATGACTTGCCTTGAGCGCCGCGACCTGAGCCGAGCGCTCAATGAGGAAACGATCGAAGCGGGCGATCAGTTGCGGATGACGTTGGCTCGACAGATGAAAACTGCCGCGGGTGTGCGGCAAGCTGGGATCGAACACCAGCGCACCGGGCCGCGCGCGGACGTTGTCCAGATAATGCGTGGCCACCACCACATTGAAATAGGCGCCATCGGTGTCCTGCTTCAAGGCCTGGCGAATCATCTGGCGCAGATCGTCGCTGTAACTCAGCTGAATCTGCCCGCTGTCGATACCCTGCTCGTATCCACGCGGCGTCCAGCCCTGCACCATTGCCAGGCGATGAATGTTCTCCAACGGCTGCGCCTGGCGCTGCGGCGCCACCAGCACACCATCGACATAATCGACCACGGCCCGGCTGTAATGCATCGCCATGCCCGTCTTTTGCGCGCCGGCCCAGTGCGGGCTATCGGGATACTTGAAGTCGATCTCGCCGCGCTGCAGGGCCGGAAGCAGCTGATCCACCGGCAGCGCCCTGTAGGTCAGACTGACGCCGCTATCGGCGGCGAAGGCATCCAGAACCTCACGCGCGAAGCCACGGTATTGCCCATCGGCATCGACGCTGTAGTGCGGCGCGAACGGCAGGTCCTCGACGCCGACCACATAGGTCTGGGCCAGGACATTTGGGCTGATCAAAACGGTAGATAGCAGACACAGTCGTACGGGCTTCATGCAGAGCCTCCTTATTGTTTTTGTGAGAAATTCGAAAGCGGATCTATCCGCCGGTCATGCTCATAAAGCGCACCACCTGGACCTGCTCGTCGGAGGCGAAGTGGTGTCGCTCGGGCTTCAGGCGAAGCGCCTCGACCAGCGCCTGGCGCAGACGCTCGCCGTCACCCGGATGGGCGCGCAGCAGACGCTTGAGATCCAATGCGTTGTCGTGGCCAAGGCAGAGCACCAGCTTACCCTCGGCAGTAACTCGTACGCGGTTGCAGTCGCCGCAGAAGTTATGACTGTGCGGCGAGATAAAGCCGACTCGCGTATCGCTGCCGACCACCTGCCAGTAGCGCGAGGGGCCGCCGGTTACCGTACTGCTGCGCACCAGCGAGTGTCGCTGCTCGATGCGCTGGCGCACCTCGTCGCTGGAGCAGAACGTCTGCTCGCGGCTGTGGCTGACCACGCTGCCTAGCGGCATCTCCTCGATGAAGCTGATATCCAGGCCACGGTCGATGGCGAACTCGACCAGATCCAGCACCTCGTCGTCGTTGCGCCCGCTCTGCACCACGCTGTTGAGCTTGATCCTGTCGAAGCCGGCTGCACGCGCCGCGTCGATACCGGCCAGCACCTGGTCGAGCTTGTCGCGCCGGGTGAACGCGGCGAAACGCTCGCGCTGCAGGGAATCCAGGCTGATGTTCAGACGGCGCACACCGGCCGCACGCAATTGCGGCGCCAGCTCGCCGAGTTGCGAACCATTGGTGGTGATCGCCAGGTCATCCAGCTCGTCACGTGCGCCCAGGCGCTGCAACAGGCTGAGCAGGTTCTTGCGCACCAGCGGCTCGCCACCGGTGATGCGAATACGCCGTACGCCCAGGCCGATGAAGGCGTCGGCCACGGCGTAGAGTTCTTCCAGGCTGAGAATCTGCGCACGCGGCGCGAACTGCATGTCTTCGCTCATGCAGTAGGTGCAGCGAAAATCGCAGCGGTCGGTCACCGACAAACGCAGGTAGGTGATGCGTCGACCGAAGGGATCGACGAGCTGACTGGTATTCACGTTGGTCTCCTGCAGCGTCGCGCGCCGAGACTTTTGCTCATGGAGGTAGCTGTACGGGATAAGAACAGAAAAGCGATTTTCTGTACACAAAAATTTGACCCACAAGTCAGTTAAGCGCTGCGCAGCCCGTGGCCGCTGGCTTGAGCCTCGCGCAAAGCCGGTGCTACCATGCCCGACCGCCGCTCGGCGGCAGAGGAAAACACAGGGCCTTATGACCAGCATTCGCGAGCGCAACAAAGAGCTCATCCTGCGCGCAGCCAGCGAGGAGTTCGCCGACAAGGGCTTCGCCGCCACCAAGACCAGTGACATCGCGGCCAAGGCAGGCCTGCCCAAGCCCAACGTCTACTACTACTTCAAATCCAAGGAAAACCTCTACCGCGAGGTCCTGGAAAGTATCGTCGAGCCGCTGCTGGCCGCCTCTGCCCCCTTCAACCAGCCGGGCCACCCGAGCGAAGTCCTGACGGCCTACATCCGCTCGAAGATCCGCATTTCCCGCGAGCTGCCGCATGCCTCCAAGGTATTCGCCAGCGAGATCATGCACGGTGCGCCGCACCTGTCACCGGAACAGACCGAACAGCTCAACGCACAGGCCAAACACAACATCGCCTGCATCCAGCACTGGATCGACCAGGGCCTGATGGCCAAGGTCGACCCACATCATCTGCTGTTCAGCATCTGGGCTGCGACTCAGACCTACGCCGACTTCGACTGGCAGATCTCCACCGTCACCGGCAAGGCCAACCTGGACGACGCCGACTACGAAGCCGCCGCGCAGACCATCATTCGTCTGGTGCTCAAGGGCTGCGACGTCAACCCGATGCCGTCTAACGCCTCCGAGCTGGTAAGCAGCGTCTAGTGACTGTCCGTCTCAGTCTGGATCGCGCTCTACCGATACACCTCTGGTGGATGTAAAAGGCGACATCCACCCTACGCAGCCCCGCAAACCATGGGAGGCGCTTTAGCGGCGATGCTTCGATTCAGCAGTCGCGGCTGAAGCCCCTCACACAGTCGTAGCCCGGATGCAATCCAGGGCATCGCGCAGCCGCGATCAAGGCGGTGCGCAAAGCCCCCCTACGCTCCCGCATCCGCCTTCAGGCCAAGAGATTCCAGCGCGCTGACCGCACACTGCTCATCGATGTCCGAGGTGTCGCCGGTGATGCCGACCGCGCCGATCACCTGCCCCTGCGCGTCACGGATCAACACGCCGCCAGGCGCCGGCACCAGGCTGCCCTGGGCCAGATTGTTCACCGCACCGATAAAGGCCGGGCGCTGCTGCGCATCGGCGGCGATCAGGCGCGAGCCCTTGCCCAGCGCCAGTGCACCCCAAGCCTTGCCGATGGCGATCTGCGGACGCAGCAGACTGGCACCATCCTCGCGCTGCAGGCTGATCAGATGCCCGCCGGCATCCAGCACCGCCACCGTCAGCGGCGCAGCGCGAAGCTCACGCCCGACGGCCAGCGCGTTGTGGGTAATACTCACGGCTGTGGACAGGTTAAGCGCATTCATAAGGAGTCTCCGAAAACCGAACAGGAAGTCACCGCACGCACCAATGACGGCGCGCGGCATGAGAAAGCACCTTATGCAATAGCCGAACAGAAGGATTGTTTCAACAAAAAAGAACAAAATAAATTTAAAATGTACACAATAAATTTATTTTATAAAAACAAGATAAGTATCGAATAACCTCTTCACCCTCCTCGTACTTCCCAGTACCCCGGCGCGTTGTAGATGTCCTTCAGGTAGTCGATGAAAAAGCGCACCTTGGCCGGCAGGTAACGTTGCTGGGGATATACCGCCTGGATGTCATAGGCCGGAATTTCGTAATCATCGAGCACCGTGACCAGCTCGCCGGCCTTCAACTCCGCCTGGATTTCCCAGGTCGAGCGCCAGCCTATTCCCAGCCCCTGCTTGACCCAGTCATAGAGCAGTTCGCCATCGTTGCAATCGAGGTTGCCGGCCACCTTCACCGCCACGTGACGCCCGTCGCGCAGGAAGGTCCAGCCGCGCTGCTGGCCGCCCTGCAGGTTGAACGCCAGGCAATTGTGCCGCGCCAGGTCTTCGAGGGTGCGCGGCACGCCGTGCAGCTCGAAGTAATTGGGCGCACCACAGACCACACGGCGATTGGGGAAGAGCTTGACCGCAACGTAGTTGGGGTCGGTCACCTCGCCGATGCGGATGCCCATGTCGTAACCCTGGCGCACCAGATCGACCAGGCTGTCGGTGAAGTTGAACGACAGCTTCAGGTCCGGGTAACGCTTGAGAAATGCCGGCGCATGCGGCGCGATATGCCGTCTGCCGAACGCGGCAGGCGCGGATACCACCAAATGCCCGCGCACCGACCTGCCCCCACGGGCCACGCTGGCATCGGCCTCGTCGAAGTCCTTGAGCAGTGCGCGGGCGCGATCGAGGTACTGCTCACCGAGGTCGGTCAGCTGCAGACCACGCGTGGAGCGATGCATCAACTTGACGCCCAGGTGGCGCTCCAGCGCGTCCAGGCGGCGCCCCATGACTACCGGGGTGACGCCTTCACTGAGCGCAGCTGCGGCGAAGCTGCCGTTGTCGGCCACCAGAACGAAACTGCGGATAAGGGTATGACGGTCCATTCGGTACTCCAAGTATCGACAGAACTGAAGTATCCAACAATTCCGCCGCTCCGGTACAGCCGTCATCCTTGCTCCCAAGAAGAAAAACCACTGACTCGGAGAACAATGGTCATGGCCAGAATGAGAGCAATCGAGGCAGCCGTACTGGTGATGCGCCGCGAAGGCGTCGATACCGCGTTCGGCGTCCCCGGCGCTGCCATCAACCCCCTGTATGCCGCCCTGAAGAAACTCGGTGGCATCGATCACGTCCTGGCCCGTCACGTCGAAGGCGCTTCGCACATGGCCGAGGGTTACACACGCACCAATGCCGGCAATATCGGCGTGTGCATCGGTACCTCCGGCCCGGCCGGCACCGACATGGTCACCGGCCTGTACTCGGCCTCCGCCGACTCCATCCCGATCCTCTGCATCACCGGCCAGGCGCCGCGTGCACGCATGCACAAGGAAGACTTTCAGGCGGTGGACATCACCAGCATTGTCGGCCCGGTGACCAAATGGGCCACCACCGTGATGGAACCCGGCCAGGTGCCGCGCGCCTTCCAGCGTGCCTTCCATGAAATGCGCAGCGGCCGCCCCGGCCCGGTGCTGATTGACCTGCCGTTCGACGTGCAGATGGCCGAGATCGAGTTCGATATCGACGCCTACGAGCCGCTGCCGGTAGCCAAGCCGAGCACCAGCCGCGTCCAGGCCGAAAAAGCCATCGCTATGCTTAATGACGCCGAGCGTCCGTTGCTGGTCGCCGGTGGCGGCATCTTCAACGCCGATGCGGCGGACAAGCTGGTCGAATTCGCCGAGCTGACCGGCGTACCGGTGGTGCCAACCCTGATGGGCTGGGGCGCGATTCCGGACGATCACAAGCTGATGGTCGGCATGGTCGGTCTGCAGACTTCGCATCGCTACGGCAACGCCACCCTGCTCGCTTCCGACCTGGTGCTCGGCATCGGCAACCGCTGGGCCAACCGCCACACCGGCTCGGTGGACGTCTACACCGAGGGCCGCAAGTTCATCCATGTCGACATCGAACCGACGCAGATCGGCCGCGTGTTCAACCCGGACCTGGGCATCGTTTCCGACGCGGGTAGCGCACTGAATGCCTTCCTCCAGGTGGCCCGCGAGTGGAAAGCCGCCGGCAAGCTGAAGGATCGCAGCGCCTGGGTCGAGTCGTGCCGCGAGCGCAAGCGCACCCTGCAGCGCAAGACGCACTTCGACAACGTGCCGGCCAAGCCGCAGCGCGTATACGAGGAAATGAACGAAGCCTTCGGCAAGGACACCTGCTACGTCAGCACCATCGGCCTGTCGCAGATTGCCGGCGCGCAGTTCCTGCACGTATACAAGCCGCGTCACTGGATCAACTGCGGCCAGGCCGGCCCGCTGGGCTGGACCATTCCGGCGGCGCTCGGCGTGGTCAAGGCCGACCCGAGTCGCAACGTGGTGGCGCTGTCCGGCGACTATGACTTTCAGTTCATGATCGAAGAGCTGGCTGTCGGCGCGCAGTTCAACCTGCCTTACATCCACGTGCTGGTGAACAACTCCTACCTGGGGCTGATTCGTCAGGCGCAGCGCGGCTTCGACATCGACTACTGCGTGCAGCTGGCGTTCGAGAACATCAACGCGCCGGAGCTCAATGGGTATGGCGTCGACCACATCGCCGTGGTCGAGGGCCTGGGCTGCAAGGCGATCCGCGTGTTCGACCCGAACGAACTGCAGAACGCCTTCGCCGAAGCCAAGCGCCTGATGGCCGAACACCGTGTACCGGTGGTGGTCGAGGTGATCCTGGAGCGTGTCACCAACATCTCCATGGGCACCGAGATCAACGCCGTCAACGAGTTCGAGGAACTGGCCGAGCGCGGCGTCGACGCGCCGACCGCCATCTCGCTGCTCGACTGATCCGTACGCCGGGGCGTGCCAAGCGCACCCGGCCACCACGACGTAGCCCGGATGCAATCCGGGAAGACCGCAACACCGCCCCGGATTGCATCCGGGCTACGACAAGGAGCACACCATGCCCCGTTTTGCTGCCAACCTGTCCATGCTGTTCACCGAAGTGGACTTCCTGGACCGTTTCGCCGCCGCCGCCGACGCTGGTTTCAGCGGCGTGGAATACCTCTTCCCCTATGACTTCCCGGTCGAAGAGATCAAGGCCCGCCTGGACGCCAACAAACTGGAGCAGGTGCTGTTCAACCTGCCGGCCGGCGACTGGGCCAAGGGCGAGCGCGGCATCGCCTGCCACCCGAACCGCATCGAGGAGTTCCGCGCCGGCGTCGACAAGGCCATTGCCTACGCCAAGGTGCTGGGCAACAAGCAGATCAACTGCCTGGCCGGCATCCGCCCGCAGGGCGTGGACTGCGCCACCGTCGAGAAAACCTTCGTCGACAACCTGCGCTATGCGGCAGACAAGCTGGCCGGTGCCGGCATCCGCCTGGTCATGGAAGCCATTAACACCCGCGACATCCCCGGCTTCTACCTCAGCACCACCGAGCAGGCCCTGGACATCCGCGACAAGGTCGGCAGCACCAACCTGTACCTGCAGTACGACATCTACCACATGCAGATCATGGAAGGTGACCTGGCCCGCACCGTGGAAAACAACCTGGCCGCCATCAACCACGTGCAACTGGCCGACAACCCGGGCCGCAACGAGCCGGGCACTGGCGAGATCAACTACCGCTTCCTCTTCGAGCACCTGGATCGCATCGGCTACCAGGGCTGGATCGGCTGTGAATACAAGCCGGCCACCACCACCGCTGCCGGCCTCGGCTGGATGAAGGCGCACAACGTGATCTGACGGCTGCACCTGTAGGAGCGGATTCATCCGCGAAAGCGGCAGTGAACCCACCACTGCATTCGCGGGCAAGCCCGCTCCCACAGGCCTGCGTCGCCCCCAGCATCGAGACAGACAAATACAAAGAGGCAAATTCTCATGGCTAAAATCGGATTTATCGGCACCGGCATCATGGGCAAACCCATGGCGCAAAACCTGCAGAAAGCCGGGCACACCCTGTTCCTTTCCGAGCATCACGACCCGGCTCCGGCCGACCTCGTAGCTGCCGGGGCTGTCGCGCTGGCCAACCCGCAGGAAGTCGCTCAGGAAGCCGAATTCATCATCGTCATGGTGCCGGACACCCCGCAGGTCGAAGACGTGCTGTTTCGCGCCGACGGCGTTGCCAGCGGTGTTGGCAGCGGCAAGGTCGTGATCGACATGAGCTCGATCTCGCCCTCCGCCACCAAGGCCTTCGCCGAGAAGATCAAGGCCACCGGCGCCGCCTACCTGGATGCCCCGGTATCCGGTGGTGAAGTCGGCGCCAAGGCCGCGACGCTGTCGATCATGGTCGGCGGCTGCCCGAACGCCTTCGAACGCGCGCTGCCGCTGTTCCAGGCCATGGGTAAGAACATCACCCTCGTCGGCGGCAATGGTGACGGCCAAACCGCCAAGGTGGCCAACCAGATCATCGTCGCGCTGAACATCCAGGCGGTGGCCGAAGCGCTGCTGTTCGCTGCCAGGAACGGCGCCGACCCGGCCAAGGTGCGCGAGGCGCTGTCCGGTGGTTTCGCCGGCTCGAAGATCCTCGAAGTGCATGGCGAGCGCATGATCAAGGGCACCTTCGATCCGGGCTTCCGCATCAGCCTGCACCAGAAGGACCTCAACCTGGCGCTGTCCGGCGCCCGCGAGCTGGGCCTGAACCTGCCCAACACCGCCAATGCCCAGCAGGTGTTCAGCACCTGTGCGGCACTCGGCGGCAGCGGCTGGGACCACTCTGCCCTGATCAAGGGCCTGGAGCATATGGCCAACTTCAATATCCGCGGCGAGTAACAGAGCGCCCTCTCCCCCGGCCCCTCTCCCGCATGCGGGAGAGGGGAGACAAGCAGCTCGGCGTTGCGCGAATTTCGGCGTACGCCAACCAGTCCCCTCTCCCACTTGTGGGAGTGAAGGACAAGCAGCTCGGCGTTGCACGGAGTTTCGGCGTACGCTCCCCTCTCCCACTTGTGAGAGTGAGGGACAAGCGGTTCGGCGTTTACGGAGTTTCGGCGTACGCCAAACCAGCCCCCTCTCTCAGTTATGGGAGTGAGGGACAAGCAGCTCGGCGTTGCACGGAGTTTCGGCTTACGCCGGACCAGTCCCCTCTCCCATTTATGGGAGAGGGTTAGGGAGAGGGGCTTTGCTTCTGGCCCACCCTTTCGACCTTCCTGGCAGGAGGTGTCACGGCCCGATTGCCAGGTTGGTCGATTCCACTCCCCAGGCGCTGCCAACGCGGCGCCTGCGGACTGGAATCGATCCAGCACGACCCAAGAGCCTATTCAAAGTCTCGCGAGCTAGAGCCATGCAAGGCAAAAGCAGGCGAGGACCGGTCGGAGTCGCGCTCGACTTTACGAGCTGTGAATGAGCAGTCCGAGCCGGCTTTTAACGCAGCAGGGCCGACGCGCAGCAGACTTTGAACAGGCTCTAAGAACAAGAGACCACCACCATGACCTTCGACCCGCAAAGCCTGCTGCGCGACCTGTTCGCCACCGCCATCGCTGCTGCCCATCCGCGCCAGGTACTGGCCGATCATCTGCCTGCCGACCGTAGCGGCCGCGTCATCGTCATCGGCGCTGGCAAGGCCGCCGCGGCCATGGCCGAGGTGATCGAGCAACAGTGGCAGGGCCAGGTCAGCGGCCTGGTGGTGACCCGCTACGAGCACGGCGCCAATTGTAAAAAGATCGAAGTGGTGGAAGCCGCGCACCCGGTGCCGGACGATGCCGGCGAGCGCGTCGCCCGCCGCGTGCTGGAACTGGTGTCGAATCTGAGCGAAGACGACCGGGTGATCTTTCTGCTTTCCGGCGGCGGCTCCTCGCTACTCGCACTGCCGGCAGAAGGCATCAGCCTTAAGGACAAGCAGGCGATCAACAAGGCGCTGCTCAAATCCGGCGCCACCATTGGCGAGATGAACTGCGTGCGCAAGCACCTCTCGGCGATCAAGGGCGGCCGCCTGGCCAAGGCCTGCTGGCCGGCGACCGTCTACACCTACGCCATCTCCGACGTGCCCGGCGACGAGGCCACGGTGATCGCCTCCGGCCCCACCGTGGGCGATCCGACCACCTCGGCCGACGCCCTGGCGATTCTCGCCCGTTATGAAATCGACCTCCCGGCCAACGTGCGCGCCTGGCTGCAGAACCCGCGCTCGGAAACGGTCAAGCCGGGCGACCCGGTGCTCGCCCGTAGCCACTTCCAGTTGATCGCCACCCCGCAGCAATCGCTCGACGCCGCCGCGGCCAAGGCCGAAGCCGCCGGCCTGCCGGTGCTGATTCTCGGCGATCTGGAAGGCGAGTCGCGTGACGTGGCCAAGGTGCATGCCGGCATCGCCCGCCAGGTGCAGTTGCACGGCCAGCCGATCAAGCCGCCATGCGTAATCCTCTCCGGCGGCGAGACCACCGTTACCGTGCGCGGCAATGGCCGCGGCGGGCGCAACGCCGAATTCCTCCTCAGCCTGACCGACAGCCTCAAGGGCCTGCCCGGCATCTACGCGCTGGCAGGCGACACCGACGGCATCGACGGCTCCGAAGACAACGCCGGCGCCATCATGACGCCCTACAGCTACGCCCGTGCCGGCATCAAGGGTCTGAGCGCCCTAGACGAACTCGACAACAACAACGGCTATGGCTACTTCGCTGCCCTCGACGAGCTGATCGTCACCGGCCCGACACGTACCAACGTCAACGACTTCCGCGCCATTCTGATCCTGGGAACATCGGAATCTGCAGGTGAAGAACCGCTGGGCGCCTCCCTGTAGGGCGGGTGAAAACCGCCAGAGCGCTGGTGGCGGGTTGCACCCGCCCTACGCCGCAACGCCATCGACAAAACTCATGACCAAGGCCTGCCAGATGACTCCCGATAAGAAAGTAAAGATCCTCGCCACCCTCGGGCCGGCGATCCGCGACGCCGCGCATATCCGCCAACTGGTAGAAGCCGGGGTCAACCTGTTTCGCCTCAACTTCAGCCACGGCGAGCACGCCGACCACGCCCAGCGCTACCAGTGGGTACGCGAGGTGGAGCGCGAGCTGAACCAGCCCATCGGCATCCTCATGGATTTGCAGGGCCCGAAACTGCGTGTCGGTCGCTTTGCCGAAGGCAAGGTACAGCTGGTCAACGGCCAGAGCCTGCGCTTGGATCTGGACACCACACCCGGTGACGCCAGCCGGGTCAACCTGCCCCACCCGGAAATCATCGAAGCCCTGCAGCCGGGCATGAGTCTGCTGCTGGACGACGGCCGCCTGCGCCTGAAAGTGACCGGCAAGCAGGCCGACGCAGTAATCACAGAAGTGGTCGCTGGCGGCGAACTGTCCGACCGCAAGGGCGTCAACGTGCCCGAGGCGGTGCTGCAACTGTCGCCGCTGACCGAGAAGGATCGCCGCGACCTGACCTTCGGCCTGGAGCTGGGCGTGGACTGGGTAGCGCTGTCGTTCGTGCAGCGCCCGGAAGACATCGTCGAGGCTCGTGAGCTGATCGGCGGCAAGGCCTTCCTTATGGCCAAGATCGAGAAGCCCTCGGCGGTGCAGCATCTCGAAGAAATCGCCCGTCTGTGCGACGCGATCATGGTGGCGCGCGGCGATCTGGGCGTGGAAGTGCCGGCCGAGAACGTGCCGCGCATCCAGAAGGACATCGTGCGCACCTGCCGCCAACTGGGCCGCCCGGTGGTGGTCGCCACGCAGATGCTCGAATCCATGCGTTTCTCTCCGGCGCCGACCCGCGCCGAGGTCACCGACGTGGCCAACGCCGTGGCCGAAGGCGCCGATGCAGTGATGCTGTCGGCCGAGACGGCCTCCGGCGACTACCCGCTGGAAACCGTGCAGATGATGAGCAAGATCATCCGCCAGGTGGAAAATGGCCCGGACTACCAGACTCAACTCGACGTCGGTCGCCCGCAGGCCGAGGCCACCGCCAGCGACGCCATCAGCTGCGCCATCCGTCGTATCAGCTCGATCCTGCCGGTGGCGGCCCTGGTCAATTACAGCGAGTCCGGTGCCAGCAGCCTGCGCGCCTCGCGCGAACGACCGAAGGCGCCGATCCTCAGCCTGACGCCAAGCCTGACCACTGCCCGCCGTCTGACCGTGGCCTGGGGCATCTACTCCGTGGTCAACGAGCGCCTGCGCCGGGTCGAAGAAGTCACCAGCACCGCGCTGGAGATCGCCCAGGCCCAGGGCATGGCCAAGCGCGGTGAAACCGTGGTGATCACCGCCGGCGAACCCTTCGGCCAACCCGGCAGCACCAACAGCCTGAGGATCGAGACGCTGCATTGAGCCGGCGATTCTCAATGCAATAAAGAACCGTAGCCCGAATGAAATCCGGGGAATGTTCGACTCCTGATTCCCGGATTTCATCCGGGCTACGCACCGAGTCGGCGCACCCTACACAGCTCCTCCGGCCTGCACGGATGGCTCCCCTCTCCCATTTATGGGAGAGAGGCTGGGGGAGAAGGCTCTTGGCACAGACATCATGCCTCCACTACCCACCTCACACCCTGCCCTGCAAAGCCTGCGCGCCCTGCTCTGCGGCTTCGCCCAGATTTTCCTGCAACAGCACCCAGGCTGCGGCGCGCTGGTGGCGCTCGCCATCCTCATTGGCGCTCCCGAGCTGCTGCCCGGCGCGCTGCTCGGTGGCCTGAGCGCGATGCTGATTGCGCAACGCCTCGGCTACCCCAAGGCGGACATCGCCATCGGCCTGTACGGCTACAACGGCATCCTGCTCGGCCTGCTGCTGAGCCTGAAACTGCCATGGACGCCGTTGCTGCCCGTGATGGTCGTCGCCAGTGCTGCCCTGTCCAGCCTGCTGCTGGCGCCCTGGATGCGGCGCATGCGCCGGCAGGGCTGGCTGCCCGCCTTCACCCTTCCCTTCGTACTGCTCGGCTGGCTGCTGCTGGCGTTGTTCGCCCCGGCCGATCAGCCACTTTCAGTTCCATCGCACTCAGCTGAGTTCGACGCTGTACAACTACTGCAGGCCATATTGCGCGGCCTCGGCCAGGTGATCTTCCTCGACTCGCCACTGGCCGGCCTGTGCCTGCTGATCGGTCTGCGCCTGGCCGATGGCCGCACGGCGCTCTGGGCGCTACTGGGCTCCAGCAGCGGCCTTGCCCTGGCGATAGCGCATGGCTGGCCCAGCGACGCCGCCCAGGCCGGACTCTATGGCTACAACGCCACCCTCGCCGCCATCGCCCTGGCCCAGGTCTATCGCTGCCCATTGGTCCCCGCAGCGGGAATCCTGCTGGCCCTGGTCCTGCAAGCGGCGTTCAGCGCACTGGGCCTTCCAGCGCTGACCATGCCGTTCATCCTCGCCTGCTGGCTAGTCAAAGCCTGCGCGCTGAGCTGGCAACGGGCAGTAAGGAACGGGGTCTCATGACGCAGCGCTGAAACGCGATACACAGCAGATGAACTCAGGCCAGGGATAGCGCTCAGAGTCTTCAGCCGCCAGGTTTATCGGCGGCCAGACAAAAGTAAGCACAGGGAGCGTTGCCCATGATCTTGGAAAACAAATCAAGCGGATTGTCCGCTTTCGCGCTTGCACTATTGGCCGGCTCGCTATCGCCAGCAGCGAGCGCCACGGACGCCGAATTCAACGCCACGCTTTCCGAGGCAGCCACTCGAGTGGTGACGGCGAGAACGGTCAAGGAACTTTGCGACGAACGCAGCCCGCAAAGCGAAAGCGCGCGTCGCGATGCCTTGGCAAGCTGGAGCCATCGCAACGACATCGCCGACTACGACAAGGTCATAAGCGAGCTGGTGCGCAATAGCGAAGCGTTTCGCAAGGAAATGGAAGGCAACCTCACACGTGCCCGTACCCAGATCGCCTCACCACTCGCTGCGGACCCCGCGCCCTGTGCGGACCTGGCAACATTTTTGGCTGACAAGAAGTACGCCATCAAACCCCTCGTGCGCAAGCTGCGCCGCCTGGCAGGCAATTACGGGCTGGACCTGGCGCGAGCACCAGCGGACTCACCGCAAGCCAACCTGCAGGTCAGGGGGTTGGCGCACCTGACGGTGCTGGCCGACGCCGAAATGGCCAGCGTCGGCTCCTACGAGGGGGCGCTTGAGGATCGTGACCTGCGCAAGGCACGTGAAGACCGCCTGGAAACCTATCTGCAGAACCAGGGCGCGGTCGCTGGTTACGGCCGTGTGGTTGCCGACAATCGCCTGCGCGAGTGGCGCGGGGCTCGCCAATCGCGCTTCTCGCTGTCCTGCCGCAGCTTCAAGGACGACACGCACAAAACGCGGATGAACGAGGCGCTTGGCCAGGACCGCGTCGTCATCGGACAGGTACGCAACGTCATCGATGGCAAGAATGCCGAGATCTCGCTGCGCGAGTGCCAGGTACTCACTCTGGAACAAACTCAAACGCCCCTCGCCAAAGCCGATGACCAGGCCGGTCTCGTCCACCGGCCACCGGAGGCCAACGAGGTTTTCGCCGGGCCGGGTAAGGGTATCGCCATGGCCGAGGTCGATCGCGTGCTCTACGTCGCGGACTTCGCGCACCGTTTTGACGGTTTCGGCAATGGCTACACCAGCCGCGACGAGGACATCTACGTCCTGCTGTCGGACGCGAGCGCCTACCGCCATACCTGGAAATTCCCCTTTACAGACCTCGATGTGAGCGCCTCGAAGAGCCGTGAGCCGGAGAATTGGCTCACCTGGTCAAAGAGCTGGACAGGCGAGATCACGCTGTCGCGTGACGGTGAAGAGATCGACCTCTCCAAAGCACAGGAACTGGCGCCGCTGCCGGCCGATACGCGGCTCGACCACAGCTATTACTTCCTCAATGTCGGCATGGGCGGCGCTCGCAGCGACCGCTCCTTCGTGTTCCGCCCGGATGGAACCGTCACGCACAAGCGCAGCGGCTTCGTCGCGGGAAGATTCGCCACCAGCTACATCATCACTGGCAGCAATCGCGACGACAGCGTCACCTCGAACTACCGCTTCGAGGATTACGCCCTGGTGCTGTCGAACCCGCAGGGAGAGGAGCGCCGCTTCTTCGCTGTGCTCGACAATGCCGACAAGAGCAAGCCGGAGGATGTCATCGTCGACGGTCAGGTCTACTGGACGCGAAAAAAAGACTAGCGCTAGCGCGCGGCAAATACGCTGCGCCGTGCGTGAATCATCCAGAGGAGTCGTGATCGCGCAGATCATGCCGACGCGGCCGATCCTGCGCCCTTTGCTCGGGTAAAGACTGAACTCCCGCCGCGTTCGGCGGGCTAATGGATATCTGCCCCGACGAGCGCCGCCCATGCCCGACCTTGTCCGCTGCCCTGCCATCGCCCTTTCGCCTCTTGCCTGCGCGCCTTGTCGGGAGGTGCGTCGATGAGTCTGGCGCCTGGCGACATCGAGCTACCCGCCGACCTGCGCTATGTCGACGACAGCATGCCGGGCATCAGCCGTCGCAAGCTGCGTGGCAAGTTCTGCTATTTCGACAGCCAGGGCCAACGCATCCGTGACCCGCAGGAGGTGGCCCGCATCGATGCCCTGGCGGTGCCGCCCGCCTATACCGAGGTATGGATCTGTCCATTGGCCAACGGTCATCTGCAGGCAACGGGCCGCGACGCTCGCGGGCGCAAGCAATACCGCTACCACGCCCGCTGGCGCGAAATCAGGGATGCCGACAAGTACGCCAGCCTGCTGGCCTTCGGCAAAGCCCTGCCGGCACTGCGTGAAGCCCTGCAGCAGCATCTGAACCTGCGCGAACACCGCCGAGAGAAAGTGCTGGCGACGGTGATCCTGCTGCTGGACAACACCCTGATCCGCATCGGCAACGCCCGCTACGCGCGGGACAATCGCTCCTATGGCCTGACCACCCTGCGCAATCGCCACGTCGAAGTGCAAGGCAGCACGATACGCTTTCATTTTCGCGGCAAGAGCGGCATCGAGCATGAGGTGAAGATCAGCGACCGGCGTCTGGCGCGTATCATCCAGCGCTGCCTGGAACTGCCCGGGCAGCACCTGTTCCAGTATCTGGACGAGCATGGCGAACGTCGGGCAGTCACCTCCACCGACATCAACGATTACCTGCGTGAACTCACCGGCGCCGACTTCACCGCCAAGCACTACCGTACCTGGGCCGGCAGCGCGCTGGCCCTGACGCTACTGCGTGAACTCGAATGGCAACCCGATAGTGCGGCGAAGAAACATGTGGTGGCCATGGTCAAGGAGGTTGCCCAGCAGCTGCGCAATACGCCGGCGGTCTGCCGCAAGTGCTACATCCACCCCGCGCTCCTCGATGCCTTCCATGCCGGCGAGCTGTCCAGCCTCCGCCTGGCGACGCCGCGCAAGGGCCTGCGCGCCGAAGAAAGCCTGTTGATGCGCTTCCTGGAAAAACTGCCGATGACCTGAGCCTGATACCTGGCGGCGCTCAACCTGACGGACGCAGAGCGGCCTGGGCGGCAGTCCCACCGGAGCGTGGGAACGACCAAAGCGCCTTGTGTAGGAGCGAATTTATTCGCGATTCGCGGCGAAACCCACGCCTGCCGCGTCGGTCACGCGCAGCGGCCATGTACGTTGGCGTATGGGCGCTTTTTCGTATCGCCGACCTCGGGCATGGATCAGATATCGAGGATGCCACCATCGCGGCTGAAGCCGCTCCTACAACCTCGGTATATCGATGCTCAAGCGAGTCGCCTGTCACACTGGCCTTGGAATCCGGCGCTATCACTGCGCAGCGCCGACCTCACCCGGTGCCGGGCTTGCGCGTGCCCAGGCAACCAAAGCGCCTTGTGTAGGAGCGAATTCATTCGCGATTCGCGGCGAAAGCCGCGCCTGCCACGTCGGTCACGCGTAGCGGCCATGCCCTTGGCATGTGGGCGCTTTTCGTATCGCCGACCTCGGGCATGGATCAGATATCGGGATGCCCACCATCGCGGCTGAAGCCGCTCCTACAGCCTCGGTATATCGATGCTCAAGCAAGTCTCCTGCCCTGGCCCTGGAATCCGGCGCTATCACTGCGCAGCGCTGACCTCGCCCAGTGCCGGCCTGCGCGTGTCCAGGCAACCAAAGCGCCTCGTGTAGGAGCGAATTTATTCGCGATTCGCGGCGAAAGCCGCGCCGGCCACGCCGGTCACGCGCAGCGGCCATGAACTTATCATGTGGGCGCTTTTCGTATCGCCGACCTCGGGGCATGGATCAGATATCGAGGATGCAAGCATCGCGGCTGAAGCCGCTCCTACAGCCTCGGTATATTGATGTTCAACCGAGTCGCCTGCCCTGGCCCTGGAATCTGGCGGTATCACTGCGCAGCGTTGACCTCGCTCGGTGCATGCGCAGCTTCTGCGGCCTCCGCGTTCCAACCGCCACCTAACGCTACATACAGCGCAACCTGCGCCGTCGCCAGCGCGGTCCGGCCTTCCAGCGCCCGTTGCCGGGCTTGCAGCGCACCACGCTGGGCGTCCAGCACCTCGCTCAGGTTCACCTCGCCCAGCTCGTAGCTGCGCTGCGCCAGCCGATGCGCGCGCTCGCGATGCTCGCGGGTGCGGCTGAGGGCAGCATGTCGGCGTTGCTGGCCGGCGATGCGCGTCAGGCCGCGTTCGACTTCCTCCAACGCGCCGGCCAGGGCCTGCTCGAAGGCGATGTAGGCAGTCTCGCCCTCGGCATCGGCCAGCTCGATGGCCGCGCCGCGGCGTGAATAGTCCAGCAGCGGCAGGCCGAAGGTGGCGCCGACCTGCGCGAAGTTCGAGGCGCTGGAGAAAGTGTCGCCCAGGGCGAAGCCGGAGCGGCCCACGGCGGCCTGCACCGCCAGTTTCGGGAACAGGTCACGACGGGCGGCCAGCGCCTGCAGCTCGGCGGCGTCCAGGCGCGCCGCTTCGGCGATCAGATCCGGACGGCGGCGCAGCAGGTCGATGGGCTGGCCGGGGGCAATACGCGGCTCGGCCAGCGGCACCGCAGCGCGGGCGGCAAGCTGAGTGGCAGTGCTGCCCGGCGGTTCGGCGAGCAGCGTATCCAGAGCCAGTTGCGCTTCGGCCAGGTGAACGTCCAGCTCGCCCAGGTCGGCCTCCAGCGACGCGCGCTCGGCGGACGTCGCCTCGACGTCCAGCCGGCTGACCTCGCCGGCATGAAACAGCAGCCCGGCGATGCGTTCCAGCTCGCTGGCCACTTCTATGCCTTCCACCAGCAGGTCGCGCTGACCCTGCAACGCGCGCAACTGCAGATAGCCCTGGGCGGTGTTGGAGGCCACGGCCAGGCGCGCGGCCACCGTCTGCGCCTCGGCCGAGCGCAGCTGCTGGGCCGCGCTGTCGCGCCGTGCGCGGGCGGCGCCGAACAGGTCCAGCTCCCAGGTCGCCTGCAGGGCCAGGTCCCAACTGTCCAAGGTGATCGGATCGTCATCCGGGATTAAGTCGGCCATCGGGCTGCCGGGTTCGGCCTCCTGGTCGTTCTCGAGCCATTGGCGGCTGGCCGACCCGGGCAGGTCAAAGCTTGGCAACAGGCCGGCGCGCGACTGGCGCAGTTGCGCGCGGGCGCTGTCGACCCGTGCCATGGCCAGGCGCACGTCATGGTTGCGCTGCATGGCGCGGCCGACCAATGCGGTGAGCTGAGGGTCGTCGAACTGGCGCCACCACGCGGCCAGCTTTTCGGCATCGACCGCGGACGCGCCAGCGGCGCTGTACCAGGTTGGCGGCAGTTGCGGCACCGGGTATTGCGGTGCACTGGAGCAGGCGCCCAGAGCCAGGGCGAACAGCAGCGGGCCGGCCATGCGCTTGGCAGTCATGCGGTTTCCTCCGGACGCACTTTCATCAACAACAGATACAGGCAGGGAACGGCGAGCAAGGTCAGTAGCGTGGCGAAGCCCAGGCCGCCCATGATGGTCACCGCCATGTTGGCGAAGAACGGATCGAACAGCAGCGGCACCATGCCCAGCACCGTGGTGCCGGCCGCCATCATCACCGGACGCAGGCGCGAGGCCGAGGCTTCGATGATGGCGGTCAGGCGCGGCACCTCGTCGGCGATCTGCCGGTCGATCTCGTCCACCAGCACCACGGCGTTCTTGATCAGCATGCCGGTGAGGCTGAGCAGGCCGAGCAGCGCCATGAAGCCGAAGGCCTGGCCGGTGAGCAGCAGGCCGAAGCTCACGCCGCAGATGGCCATGGGCACCACCGCCCAGATCATCAGCGGTTGGCGCACCTTGGCGAACAGCAGCACGGTGACCAGCACCATCGCCAGATAGGGCACCGCCAGCGTACCGGCCAGCGCCTGCTGGGCGTCGGAGGACTGCTCATAGTCGCCGCCCCATTTCAGGCTGTAGTTAAGCGGCAACTCGATGTCCTCGATCAACGGACGGATGCGCGCGTGCGCCTCGTTGGTGTTTTCGCCGTCGCGCGGTTCGGCGCGGACGGAGATGGTGCGCTCGCGGTCGTAGCGCACGATGATGCTGTCCTCGCGGCTTGGCTCGACGCCGTCGGCCACCTGCGCCAGCGGCACGTAGCCGTTACCGGCCGGGCTCCAGATCAGCCGTTGCAGCAGGTTGTCGCTGTCAATGCGGTCCTGCGGCGCGGCGCGCAGCAGCACCGGAATCAGCTCGTCGCGCTCGCGCAGCAGGCTGACGCGCTGGCCCTCGCTGCCGGCAGCCAGGGCGCGCGCCACCGCCTGGCGGGTCAGCCCGGCATCGGCGAGGCGATCCAGCGCCAGTTGCGGGCGCAGCACCAGTTCCGGCTGGCGCCAATCGTCACGCACATTGAGCACCTGCCCCTGCTCCTGCAGACGCTTGCGTCCTTCGGCGGACAGCGCGCGCAGCACCTCGATGTCCGGGCCGCTGATACGTGCTTCCAGCTTGGCCTCGGCATTGGGGCCGAACATGAACTGCGCGGCGCTGACGTCGGCCGAAGGATAGCGCTGCGGCAGCTCCTGGTTGATCTGCCGGACCAGGCCGTCGATCCGCTCGGCATCCTCGGTGCGCACGAGAAAATGCATCAGCGAGGCATTAGGCTGCTCCGGCATGTAGGTCAGCATGAAACGCGAGGCCCCCGCGCCGATGAAGCTCGACACCTCGCTCACGCCGTCCTGCTCGATCAGGTACTGCTCGACCTCGCTGGCAGCCTGCGCAGTGTCGCGGATATGCGTGCCTTGCGGTAGGAACAGGTTGACGTAGAACAGCGGCGTGCTCGACGGCGGGAAGAAGCTCTGCGGCAGGCGGGTGAAGATCACCGCGCTGATCACCGTCAGCACCAGCAGCGCACCAATGGTCAGCCAGGGCCGGCGCAGCACGCCTGCCGCCAGCCGCCGGTAGCGCGCATACCAGGGGCCGCTGTAGGCTGCGTCGGCATCTTCCTCATCGCTGGCCTTGCGCAGCAGGTAATGGCCGAACAGCGGCACCAGCAGCAAGGCCAGCAGCCAGCTGAGCAACAGCGAAACGGCGATAACGAAGAACAGCGAGAAGAGGAATTCGCCGGTGGTGTCCTGGGACAGGCCAATGCCGGCGAAGGCGAGGATACCGATGATGGTTGCGCCGAGCAGCGGCCATTGCGTCTGTTGCAGCGTCTGCTGCGAGGCCTCGAGGATGCTCTTGCCCTGACGCTGGCGCACCAGCATGCCGTCGCAGACCACTACCGCATTGTCCACCAGCATGCCCATGGCGATGATCAACGCGCCGAGGGAAATCCGCTCCAGCTCGATGCCCATCAGCCACATCACCAGCAGCGTGCCGAGCACGGTGAGAAACAGCACCGCGCCGATGATGACGCCGGCGCGCAGGCCCATGGCCAAGCACAGCACGCCGACCACGATGGCCACCGAGAGGAACACGTTGAGCGCGAAGCTGTTCACCGCATCGTCGACGATACGGTGCTGCTCGTACAGCGGGTGCAGCTCGGCGCCCAACGGCATGCGGTGCCGGACGCCCTCGAGTACCGCTTCGACGCTTTGCCCTACTTCGACGATGTTCGCCCCGGACACCCCGCTGATGCCCAGCGTCAATGCCGGCTGGCCGTTATGGCGAATGATCTGCTGCGGCCGCTCGGCATAGTCGCGCGAAAGTCTGGCAATGGCGCCCAGCTCGACCCGCTGCGATCCCTGGCCGACCGACAGCGCGCGCAACTCCTCGAGCGAGTCGAAGGCCCCGCTGGGGCGCAGGCGCACGAAGAACTCGCCGGCAGTGACGCCGCCGGCATCCACAGCAGCATCGGTGTCGGCCAGGGCGGCGGCGATCTCGTCCGGGTCGACGCCCAGTGACGCCAGTTGCGCCTGATCGACCTCGACCAGGATGCGCTCCTCCTGCACGCCGGCGATCTCCACCTTGCCGACGCCGTCGGCGGCGAGCAGCGCGCGGCGTAGATCCTTGGCTGTTTCGTGCAATTCCTTGAGCGTCAGGCCGTCGCCGGTCAGCGCGTAGAAAATGCCGTAAACGTCACCGAAGTCGTCGTTGACCTGCGGCGGCTCGATGCCGGGCGGCAGATCGCCCTGGGCATCGTTGACCTTGTTACGCAGCTCGTCCCAGATCTGCGGCAGCGCATCGCCGGCGTAGCGGTCCTGCATCTCCACGCGAATCTCGGCGATGCCCGGCATCGAGCGCGAGCGGATCTCCTTGATCTGCGACATCTGCTGGATGGCGCTTTCCAGTGGCTCGGTGACCTGCTGCTCCACCTCCAGCGCGGTGGCGCCGGGGTACTGCACGTTGACGATGGCCTGCTTGATGGTGAACTCGGGGTCTTCCAGGCGGCCGATCTCGAAGAAGGCGAGGATGCCGCCGAACAGACAGGTCAGCACCAGAATCCAGACATTGACGCGACGAGTAATGGCGTAGCGGGCGAAATCCATTGGCTCAGTTCCGCTCCTGCACTTTGATCGGCTGCTCCTCGTGCAGCTTGCTGCCGCCAGCGACGATAATCGGCAGCTGCGCCTGCAGGCCATCGCCGCGGATCAATGCCTGGTCACCTTCGACCTCCTGCAACTCCACCGCCAATCGCCGGGCGCGGCCATCGGCGGCCTGCCAGATGTAGTGGCCGCCGTCGCTGTCGGCCTGCAACGCCGACAGCGGCAGGCGGAATTGGTCCTGGCTCGCCTGCGGCCGGGGTGGCCGCTGCACGCTGACGCGCATGGCCATGCCCGGCAGCAGGTTGTAGTCCTCCGGCGGCTCGCCCTGCAGCACCAGCCGGTAGGTGCGCGCACCCTCGCGTGGCTGAGTGCTGTGTTCCTTGTAGCGCAGCGGCAGGCTCACGTCGGCGATCACCAGCTGCCCTTCGGCCTTGAGCTCGGGCCCGAGCGGAATGCTCAACGCGGCAATTTCCGGCAGATCGACGCTGACCTCGATATGGCGGTTGTCCTGCATCTCGAACACTGGCGTGCCCACCGCCACCACCATGTTCGGCTCGACCAGACGGCGCGCCACGACGCCATCGAACGGCGCGCTCAAAGTGCTGCGTTCGAGGTCGCGCCGGGCGCTGTCGCGCGCCACCCGCGCCGCCACGGTATTGGCTTCCAGCGCCTCGATAGCGGCGGGGGCAAGGATGCCTTCGGCGAGCAGCGTACGCTTGCGCGCCAGATCTGCCTGCAACTGGCGCAGGCGTGCCTCGGCTTCACTCAGTTGCAGTTGGTAGTCGACGCGATCCAGCTCGGCCAGCGGTTGCCCGCGACGGATACGGGTGCCTTCATCGATCAGGATCCGCTCAATGCGCCCGGCCACCTCAAACGACAGTTGGGTGGTGGTCACGCTCTGCACTACCCCGGAGAGGCGCAGCGCCTCAGGTTGTGGCTCGGCCGGCTGCAGCGGCTCGACCAGCGCCACCCGCGGCGGCTCGGAGGCCGGCTCATCCCCGGAGGAGCAGCCGCCAAGCAGCAGCGTGCAGGCGATGATCGTCAGATAGGTCTTGAGCGGGGGAAATGCTGGCGTCGACGTCATCGGGACTCCTGTCTGATGGGATTGACGACCGCGAGTGCGGGTCGCAAGGACTGACAGTAGAACATCGCTACAACGCAGGAGTTCGCCAGCAAATCGTTGCCAATCTCGTGACCAGCCAGTCACGCGGATAGCGAGCGCAAGACGAGGGACGGATAACGAGAGGTCGCAGCCTGCGCCTCCCCCATCGAGGTCGCGGTAACAGCGGATGCCGGATCGGCCTCCATTGAATGGCTGGCTGCCCGTCCTCTCCGACTGCCAGCCCGGTCTTTATCCGCACTCGACGCTGCGTGACGACGGCGCTGTCATCGGCGCCTCGCGCTGGCAGCGCTGCATGAAGCGAGCGCCAGAAGAGCGTGCGTCGCCTGGGTAAACTGATACATCTGATTAACCATGCCCGACCCGCGCGGTATGATCCGGGCCGACCCAGCCACCATTGCCTGTATGAACATATCGCGCACGACCCTCGCCAAACTCGCTCGGCGAGCAGCATGAATACCGCCTGGCGAGGGCGCCTGTGGCTGGCCAGCGACTATTGCCTGCTCGATGGCTGCGCGGGTGACACCCAGGCGCATGCTCATTACGCCCACCAGCTGATGCTGGCCCACGACGGTGAACTACGTCTGATGGTCGGCGGCCAGTTGCTGCAAAGCCAGCGCCTGCTGGTGCCCTCGATGCAGCGGCATGCCTTCATCGAGCCCGGCCAGCCCATGCTGGCGCTGTACACCGAGCCGCTGTCGTTCCGCCTGGAGCACTTGAAGGATTGGCAAGCCGAGGCACCAACCCAGCCGCAGGCACTGATCGAGCGGTTGCGCCACTGGCCAAGGCCGCCACTGGACACACGCGTGGAGCAGGCGCTGCTTGGTATCGACGCGCTATTGCAGGAGAAAATCGACACCACAGAGCTGGCAAGCCGGGTTCGCTTGTCATTGAGCCAGCTGGAGCGCCTGTTCGGTGATCAGGTCGGCCTTTCCATCCGCCGGCTGGTGCTCTGGCGGCGGCTGCGCCTGGCGTTGGCCATGGTGCTGCGTGGCAGCAACCTGACCGCAGCCGCACATGCAGCGAACTTCGCCGACTCGGCGCATTTCTCGCGCACCGTTCGCAGCATGTTCGGCATCCAGGCGCGAGCGCTGCACAACCTGCAACTGCAACTACTCGACTGAGCGGCGCAAGCCCAGCGGCAAAACGGGCGCAGGTACATGTCCGGCGCGATCGACAAAGGGCTCGGCCAGCTGCGCCAGGTACTCGTCAGGGTAGTCCGGCTGGCTGCCGATACCCAGATCCTCGCTGGCCACTTCGTAGCTGGAGTGGAAGGCCGTGCCTAGCAGGCGATCCCAGAAACTGAAGAACAGCGCGAAATTCACATCCCCCGCTCTGCCGTAGCGCAGGTGATGGAAACGATGTACCGGCGCCCAGGCGAACAGATGGCGTAATGGACCGATGCGCATATCCACATTGCTGTGCTGCAGCAGCAATTGCACGCCAATGGCGAATGCCAGCACCCCGGCGATGTCCACCGGCATTCCCACGAGCACCAACGGCAGCGTAGCCGCCAGGGCTTCGAGACCCAGATGCAATGGGTGCTTCATCAGGCCATTGAGGCCATACATGCGCTGCACCGAATGATGCACCGCGTGCAGGCGCCAGAGCCATGCGCTGCGATGGCTGAGCCAGTGCATCAGGGTGATGCCAAGGTCGGCCACCACAATCGCCATCAGCACCTGCAACCAGAATGGCCAGGCATGCGGCCAAAGATCAGGCCCTGACAACAACGCAGCAAGCAGCGGGATGCCGAGTACGCCAAGGCTGTTGAGGCTTTCGTTGACCAGTGCATGCAGGCGATCGCGCCCCGCATCACCGCGCGGCTGATTCCATTGAGGTCGATAAGGTGCCTGGCGCTCGGCCACTGCGGATAGACCGATGGCCAGTAGCAACAGTACCGGCAGGCAGCCCAGGCCCAAATGCCAGTAACCGACCAGATAGATCGCCAGAGCGGTCAGGCCGAAGCTGAAACAGGGGGCGTAAAGATAACGAAGCAGTGCATCACGCATGGTGTTCTCCTTGATGATCGGAGCCCACAGCCTGCTGCCTGGCAGGCCTTGCGCGCTTGAACAAACCACGCATGCCTGCCTGCAGCCGGACTTATCGAAAGCGGCCAACGCCATCCATAGTCGCGGTGAGCAGCCGCGACAGGAGCCCCCACTGGGGGGGCGAGTAAGGCCGAGCAACAACTAGGGCCACGGTCTTGCCCTCGCTCCTCCTTCCTGCCTAGGCTGTGCCCTTCGCTTACTTCGGAGCTTGCCATGGATAACCGGCAGAGCTGGCGCCAGCGCCTGTACATCATCATTTTCGAAACCAGCACGCCGGCGGCGCAACGCTTCGACAACTGGCTGCTGGTGGCCATCCTCGCCAGCCTGGTAGTGGTAATGCTCGACAGCATCGAACACTTCCACAGCCGGTACGCCGAGGTTTTCAGCCTGTTGGAATGGTTCTTCACCATCCTTTTCGCAATCGAATACGGCTTGCGTTTGTACATTTCGCCCAAGCCTATGCGCTATGCGTTCAGTTTCTTCGGAATGGTGGATCTGCTGGCGGTACTGCCAGCCATACTGACGCTGATCTTTGCCGATGCGCAGTACCTGATGATCGTTCGCGTCATCCGCCTGATCCGAATTTTCCGTGTCCTCAAGTTGCGTCAGTATCTGTCCCAGGCGAATTTTCTGATTGTGGCGCTGCAAGGAAGCAAGCAGAAGATCATCGTGTTTCTGGTGAGTGTTTCCACGCTGGTGACCGTGTTCGGCGCGCTGATGTACGTCATCGAGGGACCGGCTCACGGTTTCACCAGTATTCCGATGGGCATCTACTGGGCAGTGGTAACACTAACTACCGTAGGCTTTGGCGATATCACCCCACAGACGCCCGTCGGCCAGATGCTGGCCACCATGGTGATGATCACCGGATATTCGATCATCGCCGTCCCGACCGGGATCTTCACCGCCGAACTGGCCAACGCCATGCGCCAGGACGGGCTGATGGAACATGACTGTCCGCACTGCCGGAAGAACCGCCACGAATACAGCGCGGCATTCTGCAGCCGCTGCGGCGGGCCGCTGTTCAGCCGGCGGGCCGGACACTCAGCCCCGCAGCAGAGCGCGCCTGAAACAGACTGAAGCAAAACCGATTGGCCACCGCGTGGTCATAAAGTCGCCCTGTGGGCTATAAAGCCCGACTTTTTAGCTGAAGGAAGCGCGCCATGGCCGTTACCACCAATGAATCCACGGCACCCGCCAAGGCAGCCTGGATTGGCCTGATCCTGGGTCCATTGCTACTGCTCGTGTGCCTGATCACCGAGCCGCCAGGCGACCTGTCCAGCGCCGCCTGGGCCACTATCGGCCTGACCCTGCTGATGGCCACCTGGTGGTCGACCGAAGCCATTCCGATTCCGGCCACCTCGCTGCTGCCAATCCTGCTGATCCCGGCGCTGGACATCGACAGCCTCAATGCCGCCACCGCGCCCTACGCCAACCCGACCATCTACCTGTTCCTCGGCGGCTTCGTCCTGGGCTTGGCCATGGAGCGCTGGAACCTGCACAAGCGCATCGCCCTGATGACGCTGCTGGCCATGGGCAGCAAGCCAAGCAAACAGATCGCCGGCTTCATGATGGCCACCGCGTTTCTCAGTATGTGGGTGAGCAACACCGCCACCACCATCATGATGTTGCCCATCGGCCTGTCGGTGGTCGGCATGCTCACCGGCGAGAAGAACGAGGGCGACACCGAGCGCGAACGCTTCGCCACCGCCCTGCTGCTGGCGATTGCCTATGCCGCCAGCGTCGGCGGTATCGCCACGCTGATCGGTACACCACCCAACGCCCTGCTCGCGGCCTTCCTCGCCGACAACTACGACGTGCAGATCGGCTTCGGCCAGTGGATGCTGCTTGGCGTGCCGGTGGCGGTGATCATGCTGGCGTTCATCTGGTGGTGGCTGACCCGTGGCGGCTTCAACCTGGCCGGGCATGACAGCACGCAACTGATCCGCAGCGAACTGGCCGAACTCGGCCCGCTGAGCCGCGGCGAGAAGCTGGTGGCACTGGTATTTCTGGTTACCGCGCTGGCCTGGGTGTTCCAGCCGCTGATCGCCGACTGGGTATCGGGCGTCAACGATACCAGCATCGCCATTGCGGCAGCGCTGGCGCTGTTCATCATTCCGGTGGACACCAAGCAGCGCGTATTCCTGATGGACTGGGAAAGCGCCAGCAAATTGCCCTGGGGCGTGCTGCTGCTGTTCGGTGGCGGCCTGTCGCTGGCTGGCGTGATCCGCAGCACCGGTTTGGCCGAGTGGATCGCCCAGAGCCTCGGCGCGCTGGGCGCCCTGCCGGTGATCGCGATGATCGGCGTGGTAGTGCTGGTGATCATCTTCCTCACCGAAGTCACTTCCAACACCGCCACTGCCGCGGCCTTCCTGCCGCTGCTCGGCGCCCTTGCCGTGTCGCAGGGCATGCCGGCCGAGCTGCTGGCGATTCCTGCGGCCATCGCCGCCAGTTGCGCCTTCATGATGCCGGTGGCGACGCCGCCCAACGCCATCGTGTTCGGCACAGGGCATATGAAGATACAGTCGATGATCAAGGCGGGCTTCGCCCTCAACCTGTTCGGCGTGGTGCTGGTGACGGTGATCTGCTACCTGCTGGTGGGCATGATCTGGGCGCAATGAACCTGATCACTGCCAGCAAAAACGGCGCATTCGGGCGCCGTTTTTTATGGTGCTTCACTGTTTGCGGGGAAGATACGCTTGGTAGCGGACTGGCAATTAAGTGTTAGTTGTCGATGACTTGGCACTATCCGTTAGCGCGTCGCCTGTTCTGATGGGTTTCGCCCCTTACGGGCGAGTCAAGGTGTGGCGCCCATAAGGAGCGCAACCTAACCGTCAGCAGGCGCGGTAATGGATAGTGCCAACACCGAAAGCACGTACTTAATTGCCATCCGGTATCAAACCCGCACCTCTCCCAAACTATGCGAAGAACTTAGAAAATACTGTCCCAGCTCCTGGTGGTGAACGCGCTGATATCTATATATTCACCGCTCCAGGACTTGAACGTCAGCGTGCCATTGAAATCCGGGTTGACCGTCTTTTTTTCATTCAGCAACCATAGCTGCAAATTTTCAATCGGCTTCGAGGTCACTTTCAAATCGCCACTCTCTGGCGCCATATGCGGCAAGCTATAAACAGCGCGCTTTAGTTGCCCGTGATAGCGGTAGATCATTGGACTGCGATAATCTTGCGTTTCCGGCCGGTAATACTGGTTATAACCGACAATACTGATTTCATTACCGCTAAAGCTGACAAACATGAAATTTGGGGTTTCACTGGTAATCAGGCTGTTATCCGCCAGCATTCTCGACGCGTCTTCGCGACTTAGCAGGCTGTTATCTCTGCGATCAAGGCCAGTGTAAACATGAAGACCCTGCAGATCGGTCATGGCTTGCAACAACAGCTCTTTCGAGGGCGTCGGGTGCATCCAGCGCACCGAACGAGACGTACAGCCGCTGACAACCAACAGCATGATCAGACATATCGCTAACCGACTTGCCGTAGCGGGAGCCAAATATGAAGGTCTCAGCACAGCACCAACCCTCGCTGTTTTAATTGCAGATTCAGCGCCTCGATTTCAGGCTGCTCGGTCGTTACACAGATAAAACGTGGATTTTCATGTAAATAGACCTTGCCATCGCCCTGCAGCATGCCGACCTCCAGCAATTGCAACCCAGACTGCCGCAGTTGCTGTTGCAAGACCGGCAGATAAAAGCCGCCGGCATCGTACATGAACTCTTCGCGACTGATTTCCTGAAGCGGAAAACCCTGCTCATCGTAGAGACTGTCGGTAGACAAGGTAATACCGGCCTGCTGAACCGGCGCTAACGCATTGAGTCCATCAACACCCCAGGGATCGAACTCCTTCCATTCGACGTAACAGAGATAACGCTCACCCAATAACGCGTCCAGCCAATAGATTTGCTTGTACTCGCCCTGCCGCTCATCAACTACAGGTATCGTTCTTCCCGAGAATCCCGGGATGGCTTGCGCCAAAGCGGTTAAAAGTGCTCCATCACTCATGTCTTACTCCTTAGCTATGCAGGTGAATATTTGACTCGTGTAAATGGTTGAAGCGAGCAGTCGGACATTGCCGCAAAGGAGCATGCGGCAATGTGAGCCGAGATGCATCCAATGAAACTGACGGACTAGATGAAAAACGGCGCCCGCGGCGCCGTTGAAAGGCCGAGGCAGATGCCTCAGCGAGATTGATAGTGCCGGTACAACCCCGGCGGAATGCCCGAGCTGTCGGTTTCCTTCCACGGCCCGCCTGCTTGCGGCGACCAGCTCCAGCCCCCGTCCCAGCGGTAGTAGATACGCTCGCGGTAATAAAGGTCCCGCGTTCCTTCGACCACATAGACACCCAGTGCCGGGTTCCAGTGGCTTTTCACGCCGGGTGGCGGTGCATAGCGCGGATGCGAGGGCTGCTGCACCGGCGGCAACTTGCCAGCCGGGGTACCGGGTTGCTGCGCTGGTGGCGGCTCGCCGCCCGGCGCACTCGGTTGTTGCAATACGCAACCGCTCAGGCCAAGCCCGAGCGCGCAGACCAGCGCCAGGCGCTTCACTGTGCCTGCCCGTCGCGGCTGTCGATCAGCAACGTCTGCACGTCACGGGCGGTGCTGGCGACCGGGCCGGTCTGGCCGCTCCACTCGCCCTGGGTGGCATTGCCCGCGCGGGAAACCCGCGCCACCAGTTGCACCTGGTCGAATTGTGACATCTTCAGTTCCGGCATCATCGCATCCACATCCGAGAGACTGATCTGCACCGGCAGGTCGGAGACCTTCAGGCGTTTGGCCGCCAGCGGCATCGGCGGGCCGCTGAGTGCGCGGGCGAAGACGAACACGGCATCGTCCGGCTGCACGTTCTGCTGCACCTCGGGCGACAGCGACACGCTGACTTCCAGCGCATGCACCTTGGCGCTCGGCTCGGCGGCAGCGCTGGGCTGCTCGCCCTCGCCCATCTGCTGCCGGGCGCGTTCGATACCGCCGGCGATGGCCGCGCGGGACGGGTCCTGCTCCGGCAGCACCGCGACCAGACGCTCCCAGTAGCGCACTGCATCAGCATAGCGCTGACTTTCATAGGCCGCGATGCCAAGCAGGCCCAAACTGGTGACCTCTTCCGGATCGGCCTTCAACGCCTCGTCGGTGAGCGCCTGTAGTTGCTCGTTCCACTGCTTGCCTTCGGCGAAATACAGCGCCTGCGCCCATTGGCCGAGCAGTTCCGGGGCACGCCCGGCGATCTCCACGGCGCGCTCGAAGGCCTTGGCGGCATCGCCGGCACGCTCCTGTGCCATGTAGGTACGGCCGAGGAAGTACCAACCTTCGGCGGAGTCCGGCTGCTGCTTGACGGTCTGTTCCAGGCGCGCGGTCATTTCCTCGATGCTCTGCGGCTTCATGGCAGCCATCTGACGGGTCTGCTCGACCTGGTCGAGCGCGCCCCAGTGCAGGTACAGCGCCACGCCGAGCACCGGCACCAGCAACGCCGAGACCAGCGGGATCTTGCCGCCGAGCACGCCGCTACGACGCTGCACGCCTTCGGTGTCGTCGAGCAGCTCGCGCGCCGCTTCGGCGCGACCGGCCTGCATCTGCGCATCATCGAGCACACCGGCCTGGCGCTGGGCTTCCAGCTCCTGCAGGCGCTCCTGATAGAGGGTAACGTTGAGTGCGGTACGGTCTTCTTCGGCCTGCAGCTTGCGAATGCGCAGCACCGGAATCAGCAGAAACGCCAGGGCAGTCAGCAACAGCAGCCCGGCGGGCAACCAGAAATCGATCATTGGTCTTTCTTGTCCTGAGAGGCTTGGGCGAGCAGCGCGTTGAGGCGCGCCAGCTCATCAAGGGAGAGGCCAGCGGCGGAGCGATCCTTCTGCTGACCACGGCGGCGCAGGACGATCACCCCAAGCACGCCGAAACCTATCAGCAGCAGGCCGGCCGGACCGTACCAGAGCAGCAGCGTGCGGCTGGTCAGCGGTGGCTTGTAGAGCACGAAGTCGCCATAGCGGGCAACCAGGAAGTCGATGATCTCCTCGTTGCTCTTGCCCTCTTCGAGCATGCGATAGATTTCGCCACGCAGGTCCATGGCGATCGGCGCATCGGAGTCGGCGATGTTCTGGTTCTGGCATTTCGGGCAGCGCAGCTCTTCGATCAGGTTGCGATAGCGCTGGCGCTCGGCCTCGCTGGCGAACTCGAAGGTATCGATGGCGGCATGGGCGCTGGCCAACAGGCCCAGCGCCAGACCGGCGGACATCAGCAAACGCTTCATGGCTGGGCCTCGTCGACCAGTTCTTGATAGATCGGCGCCAGCTTTTCGCGCCAGATGCGCTCGTCGATGGCCCCGACGTACTTGTGGCGGATGATGCCCTTGGCGTCGACGAAGAAGGTCTCCGGCGCGCCGTACACCCCCAGGTCCAGCCCCAGGCTGCCCTTGGCATCCTCGATATTGAGCTGGTAGGGGTTGTGCAGGTCACGCAGCCACTTCTGCGCCGGCTCGCGCTGATCCTTGTAGTTGATGCCGTGGATCACCACACCGGCCTCGGCCAGCTTGTTCAGCACCGGATGCTCGTGACGGCAGGCCGGGCACCAGGTGGCCCAGACGTTGACCAGCGCAGGCTTGCCCTTGAGGTCATCCGCGCTCAGGGTGCGTTCGGGATCGTCCAGGGACGGTAGGCTGAAAACCGGAAACGGCTTGCCGATCAGCGCCGAGGGCAGCTCGGACGGGTCGAGGAACAAACCACGGTAGAGGAATACGGCAATCGCCAGGAAGGCCAGCAGCGGCAACAGCAGGAGCAGGCGTCTCATGCGCTGGCCCCCTGCATGCCCAAGGCGTCGCGCACGCGGGTGCGGACCTTGATGCGGTAGCGTTTGTCGGCCGCGGCGAGGAAACCGCCAAAGCCCATCAGCAGCGCGCCGAGCCAGATCCAACGTACGAAGGGTTTGATGTGCACGCGCACGGCCCAGGCGCCCTGCTCCAGCGGCTCGCCGAGCGCGACGAAGAGGTCACGGGTGAAGCCGGCATCGATGCCCGCCTCGGTCATGGTCGCCTGCTGCACCGTATACAGGCGCTTCTCCGGGTGCAGCACCTTGATCTGCCGCTCGCCGTCGAACACGCGAATAGTGCCTTTGTCGGAAATGAAGTTGGGGCCTTCATGATGCACGGCGCCGTCGAACTGGAAGCGATAGCCAGCCAGCTCCACCGACTCGCCCGGCGCCATGCGCAGGTCGCGCTCGTAGCTGCCCAGGCTGGTCAGCACCACGCCCAGAGCGCATACAGCGAACCCCAGGTGCGCCATCTGCATGCCCCAGTAGCTGCGACCGAGACTCGGCAGGCCCTTGATCAGGCCCTTGTGGCGTGTCTTGTCGAGAACGTCGCGCACACCGCCGAGTACCACCCAGAATGCCAGCAAGCAGACCGCCAGAACCGACCAGTGGAAATCACCATGCAGGAAGGTCGCGGCTACCGCCAGCACCACGCTGGCGACCAGCACCGGCGTCAGCATGCTGCCCAGCCACTTCAGCGGCGTATCCTTCCAGCGCACCAGCACGCCGACGCTGATCACCGCCATCAGCAGCGCCATCAGCGGCAGGAACAAGGCATTGAAGTAAGGCGGACCGACCGACAGCTTGGCGCCGGTCAGCGCGTCGAGCACCAGCGGGTAGAGGGTGCCGAGCAAGATCATCGCAGCCGACACCACCAGCACGATGTTGTTGACCAGCAGCAGGGTTTCACGCGACCACAGGCCAAAGCCCACCTGGCTCTTGACCACCGGCGCGCGCACGGCGAACAGTGCCAGCGAACCGCCGACCACCACCAGCAGGAAGGCGAGGATGAACACGCCGCGCTCGGGGTCGGTGGCAAAGGCATGCACCGAGGTCAGCACGCCGGAACGCACCAGGAAGGTACCGAGCAAGCTGAGCGAGAACGCGGCGATGGCCAGCAGCACCGTCCAGCTCTTGAACACGCCGCGTTTTTCCGTCACGGCCAGTGAGTGCATCAGCGCCGTACCCACCAGCCAGGGCATGAACGAGGCATTTTCCACCGGGTCCCAGAACCACCAACCGCCCCAGCCCAGCTCGTAGTAGGCCCACCAGGAACCGAGGGCGATACCAATACCGAGGAAGGCCCAGGCGACGATGGTCCACGGCCGCGACCAGCGCGCCCAGGCGGCGTCCAGCTTGCCGCCGAGCAGTGCGGCAATGGCGAAGGCGAAGGCCACCGAGAAGCCGACGTAGCCCATGTACAGCATCGGCGGATGCACGATCAGGCCGAAGTCCTGCAGCAAGGGGTTGAGGTCGCGGCCGTCGGCCGGCGAGTTCGGTAGCAGGCGCTCGAATGGGTTGGAGGTGACGATCAGGAACAGTAGGAAGCCAACGCTGATCATGCCCATCACCGCCAGCACGCGGGCGAGCATCTCTTCCGGCAGGTGGCGCGAGAAGATCGCCACGGCGAAGGTCCAGCCAGCCAGGATCAAGGCCCACAGCAGCAGGGAGCCTTCGTGAGCGCCCCATACCGCGCTGAACTTGTAGTACCAGGGCAGCGCGCTGTTGGAGTTGTTGGCCACGTAGGCGACGGAGAAGTCGTCGACCATGAAGGCATAGGTCAGGCACAGGAAGGAGAACAACAGGAAAGCGAACTGACCCCAGGCGGCCGGCTGCGCCAGGCTCATCCACTGGTGGTCACCGCGCCAGGCACCGATCAGCGGCAGCGTCGCCTGTACCAGGCACAGGCACAGCGCCAGGATCATCGCCAGATGGCCGAGCTCGGGAATCATTGCGCGCTCTCCTGCTGGTAGCCACCTTGCTTGGCGGCTTTGGCCTCATCGTGCTTTTGCATCATTCCGCTCTTTTCCAGCGCCTGCATGACTTCAGGCGGCATGTAGTTCTCGTCGTGCTTGGCCAGTACCTCGTCGGCCACCAGCACGCCCTGTTCATTGACCCGACCCAGGGCAACGATGCCCTGCCCCTCGCGGAACAGGTCCGGGAGGATGCCGCTGTAGCGGATGGTCACGCCGTGAGCACCGTCGGTGACGACGAAGTCCACTTCCAGCGAATCGGCCGAGCGCTTCACCGACCCCTCCTCCACCAGGCCACCGGCACGAATGCGGGTATCGACCGGCGCCTCGCCATTGGCGATCTGGCTCGGGGTGTAGAACAGGTTAATGTTCTCCTGCAGCGCGGTCAGCGCCAGCGCGACGGCGATGCTGACGCCACAGAGGATGGCCAGAACGATGTACAGGCGTTTCTTGCGAACCGGATTCACTTCGACTTCTCCCGGCGCAAACGGCGCGCCTCGTCTTGCAGGTAACGGCGGCGAGCCAGAATCGGCAGCACCACATTCAACGCCAGAATCGCCAGGCTGATGCCGTAGGCGCTCCAGACGTAGGGGCCATGGGTCCCCATGGCGAGAAATTCGGAAAAGGACGAAAAGCTCATGCCTTGCCCTCCACCAGGTTCTGCACTTCGGCTTTCACCCAGCTGCTGCGCGACTCACGCTTGAGGACTTCCAGACGCATACGATAGAGCAGCACGGCGCCGAAGAAGCAGTAGAAACCCAGCACTGCCAGCAGCAGCGGCAGCCACATCTCCACCGGCATCGCCGGTTTTTCGGTGACCTTGAAGGTGGCGGTCTGGTGCAGCGAGTTCCACCACTCCACCGAGTACTTGATGATCGGGATATTGATCACGCCGACGATGGCCAGCACGGCGCAGGCCTTGGCAGCGCTGTCGCGGTTGCTGATCGCATTGCCCAGGGCGATCACGCCGAAGTAGAGAAACAGCAGGATCAGCATCGAGGTCAGACGTGCGTCCCAGACCCAGTAGGTGCCCCAGGTCGGCTTACCCCAGATGGCCCCGGTGAGCAGCGCGATGGCGGTCATCCAGGCGCCGATGGGCGCCGCCTGCTGCAGGGCGACGTCGGCCAGCTTCATTTTCCAGACCAGGCCAACCAGGCCGGCGATGGCCAGCGTCACGTAGATCGATTGGGCCAGGAATGCGGCCGGAACGTGGATGTAGATGATACGAAAGCTGTTGCCCTGCTGGTAGTCCGGCGGCGCGAAGGCCAGGCCCCAGACCAGGCCGGAGACGGTCAACAACACGGCAGCGATGCTGAGCCAGGGCAGCCAGCGGCCGCTCATCTCATAGAACCACTTGGGCGAACCCCATTTGTGAAACCACGTCCAGTTCATGCTCGACTCATCATTCAGGCCTGACTCGACTGTTGTCGGCCAGGTATCACGGTTCTTTTCTTATTCGCCGACACTGATGGTCAGGCCGGCGGCAATCGCAAACGGTGTCAGGGTCACCGCCAGGGCGGTGAGGCTCGCCAGCCACAACAGGTGGCCGGTCGCCGGCAATCCTTGCAGGGCCGCCTGCAATGCTCCGCTGCCGAGAATCAGCACCGGGATGTACAGCGGCAGAATCAGCAGTGCCAGCAGCAGGCCGCCACGCTTGAGACCAACGGTAAGCGCCGCGCCTACCGCGCCGAGCAGGCTCAACACCGGGGTGCCGAGCAGCAGGGAGATCAGCAGGACCGGCAGGCAACGCCCGGGCAGACCGAGCATCAGCGCCAGCACAGGCGCCAGCAAAACCAGCGCGAGACCGCTGAAAAGCCAGTGTGCCAGCACCTTGGCCAACACCAGAAGAGGCAGGGGGTGCGACGAAAGGACCCACTGCTCCAGCGAGCCGTCCTCGAAATCGCTGCGGAAAAGCCCGTCCAGCGAGAGCAGCACGGCCAAAAGCGCTGCCACCCAGACCAGGCCAGGGGAAAGGGTTTGCAACAATTGCGTTTCCGGCCCTACCGCCAGTGGGAACAAGGCGATGACGATGGCGAAGAAAACCAGGGGGTTGGCCAGATCGGACGGACGCCGGGCGAGCAGACGCATTTCGCGCGAAAGCAGCTGTGTGAAGACGTTGCTCATGCGGCGTACTGCCCCAGATCCATATCGCGATAGGTCGCCGGTGTGTGTTGCAGGCTGTGGTGGGTGGTCAGCACCACCACACCACCGCGCTGGCAGTGGCCGGCCAGGTGTGCTTCGAGTTGCGCCACGCCATTCTTGTCCAGCGCGGTGAAGGGCTCATCGAGCACCCACAGCGGCGGCGTATCCTCCAGATACAGGCGCGCCAGGGCCACACGCCGCTGTTGGCCGGCCGACAGCGTATGACAGGGAACGTCCTCGAAACCACGCAGGCCGACCGCTTCCAGCGCCTGCCAGATCGCCTCGCGGCTCGCTGGGCGATGCAGCGCGCAGAGCCAGGCCAGATTCTCTTCGGCGCTCAAAAGGCCCTTGATACCGGCTGCATGGCCGATCCACAGAAGATTGCGCGCCAGCTCGCTACGCTGCTCGGCCAGAGCCTGGCCCTGCAGGAGAATGTCGCCGGAGGTCGGTTGACGCAGCCCGGCGATCAGACGCAACAGGCTGGTCTTGCCGCTGCCATTGGGACCGCTGATCTGCAGCATGTCGCCTGGTTGCAGCGCGAAATGCAGCTGTTCGAAGAGCATGCGCCAGTCCCGCTCACAGCTGAGCGCCACGGCTTCGAGAAGGGGAACAGGACGGGTCATCGATACCTGACAGGGCTAAAGTCGACGGTGCTCCGGCCGCTATACTGACGCGAGCCGGAAGTGCGATGCGCAGCGGGCCGGCATTATACATGGCGCATCACTGTCCCCGCAGTCAGCATTTTCGACAGGGTGTTAATCGCGTAGGGTGTGCCATACGCACCAGCAGTTGAAACCGATACGCATGGCGCCCCCGACAGCACCTGCAAAGGACGGAGCCTCAGCAAAGCCCATGAGCGAAATCAGCAGTCCACGTCCGCTTCCGCCCTCCGCACCGGTGATTCGCAACACTGCGACCGCTGCCGACATGGCCGTGCGCCTGCTGCAGCCGCTGGAAGGCATGCTGGCAGCCGGCGAGAGCGCCAAGGCCGAAGTGGTCGCGGTTCGCGAGCAGGCGCAGAGCTTCCAGCTGCTGCTGAAACTCACCCTCGAGGGCGGCAAACAGGCGACGCTGCAGGCCGAAAGCTCCAGGCCTCTGGCTCAGGGCAGCGCGCTGATGGTCACCGCGCTGTCCGACACTCGCCTGGCGTTGGCCCTGCAGGCAGGCGGCGACAAACCGCTGACCAGTCTCGACCTGCAGCAACTGCCGCCCGGCACTCTGGTCCAGGGCAAAGTCGTCAGCCGCGACGTTTTGCCGCCCCAGGGCGCGCAGACGGTCTATCGCCTGGTGGTGAATCTGCTCAACACCCCGCTTGCCGGTAACCAACTGGCACTCGACAGCCCGCTGCCACTGCCGCTCGGCAGCCTGCTCAGTGCCCAGGTCCAGGGCAGCCAGAGCCTCGCCTTCCTGCCGCTCAGCGGTCGTCTCGATCAGCTGGTCCTAGGTCAGCAACTGGCTGCACAGCAAAACCGCCAGGCTTCGCTGGAGGGCTTGTTCAAGGGCCTGCAGAACCTGAGCGGCGGCGATGAAGCACTGCGCGGCAGCATCGACAAACTGCTCGGTGCGCTGCCCGACAGCACCCAGCTGAGCACTGCCAAGGGCCTGGCGCAGGCACTGGAAAGCAGCGGCGTGCTGCTCGAGGCCAAGCTGCTGCAGGGCCAGACCGGCGCCTTACAGCAGGACCTGAAAGCCAACCTGCTGCGCCTGATTGCCCAACTCATGCCGCAACTGCCTGGTGGTGCCAGTACGCTCGCCGGCCTGCAGAATGCGCTCAACCAGAACCTGCCCAACCTCGCCCGGCAACTGCTCGGCGTGAATGCGGCCGGCTCGTCGCGACAGCAGGCACTGACCTTTCCCCTGCCCTCGCGCCTGCTGCAGAACATGGATGGCGAGGCCGACCTGGAAACCCTGCTGAAACTCGCCGCGGCGGCGGTTTCACGACTGCAGACCCACCAGCTGTCGAGCCTGGCGCAAACCCAGGTCGATGCCAACGGCAATGTGCTGACCACCTGGCAGCTGGAGCTGCCCATGCGCCATCAGCAGGAAGTGATTCCCCTGCAAGTCAAATTGCAACGCGAGGACAGCGGCAAGCCAGAGAAAACAGAGCAGAAGGAAACGCTCTGGCGCGTGGAGCTGGCCTTCGAACTCGATCATCTCGGCCCGTTGCAGGTGCGCGCGCAACTGCTGCGTGGCAGCCTGTCCAGCCAGTTGTGGGCCGAGCGTGCCGAGACCACCCACCTGATCAATGCCGAACTTGACCACCTGCGTGAACGCCTGCAGGCCGCGGGGCTGGAAGTCGGAGAGCTGGCCTGCAGCCAGGGCATGCCGCCGCAGGGACCGAAGACCTCGCTGGAACAACGCTGGGTGGATGAAACCGCATGAGCCGCAAGCCGCAACCCGAAGCCCGACAGGCCATTGCCCTCAATTACGATGGGCAGAATGCGCCAGTGCTCAGTGCCAAGGGTGATGACGAACTGGCCGAAGCCATCCTCGCCATCGCCCGCGAGTACGAAGTGCCGATCTACGAGAATGCCGAACTGGTGCGTTTGTTGGCACGCCTGGAGTTGGGCGACGCGATTCCCGAAGCGCTGTATCGCTGCATCGCCGAGATCATCGCCTTCGCCTGGTACCTGCAGGGCAAGACCCCGCCCGGCTTCGAGGCGGACGCGCAACGCGACGTCACCCCGCCACTGCGTCAGCTCAAGGGGCCTTCGACCTGAGCACCCGCGCAGGCCATTGACGGTCACGCCCGCGTTGCACTCAAGCAATAAGCGCTACTGTGCCTGGCCCGACCGAGGTTTGTGCAAACGACTGATCAGCTCCGCCTCGGCCTTGCTCAGGCCGCAGGACTGGGTCAGGTCCTCGACGCCGGCGCCCATGCCTACCAGGCGCGCCGCCTGGGTGAAGGACAGGCTGCTGGGGTCGCGCTGCTCAATCTGGTTGACCTTGTCCGGCAACGGTGCCACCACACGGCGCAGCTCGTGTAGCTCCTCGCCCATGCGAATGCTGCCGGTCAGGTAGGTATCGAGGCGCTTGCTCAGCTCCTTGATCCGCGCATCGCGCGCGGCGTCACGCTTGGCCTGCTCGGCCAGCAGGCGCTGCTGGTTGCGATACAGGCCATTGCAGGCGATGCCCAGTGCCACGCATAGCAAGGCCACGAAGGCCAGGGCCGCAGCGAGCATGGCAAACTCGGACATGGCTCAGATGCTCTCCAGCTCCGACCACTCTTCTTCGGACATCATCTTGTCCAGCTCGACCAGGATCAGCAGCTCGCCGTTCTTGTTGCACACGCCCTGGATGAACTTGGCCGACTCGTCGTTACCCACGTTCGGTGCGGTCTCGATCTCGGACTGGCGCAGATAGACCACTTCGGCCACGCTGTCGACCAGAATGCCGACCACTTGCTTGTCCGCTTCGATGATGACGATACGGGTGTTGTCGGTCACCGGCGCCGACCCCAGGCCGAAACGCTGGCGGGTATCGATCACGGTCACAACATTGCCGCGCAGGTTGATGATGCCCAGCACGTAGCTCGGTGCCCCCGGCACCGGGGCGATCTCGGTGTAGCGCAGAACTTCCTGCACCTGCATCACGTTGATGCCATAGGTCTCGTTGTCCAGGCGAAAGGTCACCCACTGCAGAATCGGATCTTCGGCACCTTGTGCAGAACTTTTCTTCATGTCCCTAGCCTCGTCAAAAACCGCTCAGTGCGGCATGTGCGGGTCGACCCGCTTGTCATCAACTATAGAGCCCGTTGGCACGGGCCCACCAATTCTCAATGCACTTTTCCGCCATTCAGGCGTTTCGCCGCACCGCTGGCGATCAGCTCGGCCAACGCCGCCACGTCGAGCAACGCGCACATGTGCTCGATCACCGTACCGGCCAACCACGGCCGCTGGGTACGCTGACTGCGCCACTTGACCTCGCTGGGGTCCAGGCGAATCGAGCGGCTGACCTGATGCACCGCCAGCCCCCACTCGTAGCCCTGCACGGAAATCACGTACTGCAGGCCTTCGCGGATGTCCTCACGATACCGATCCGGCATCACCCAACGCGCCGTGTCCAGGACCTTTAGGTTACCGGCCTGGCTCGGCAGGATGCCCAGGAACCAATCCGGCTGACCGAACAGCGGCGTCAGCTCCTGGCCTTCGAGCGGATAGATCGAGCCCAGGCAAATCAGCGGCACGGCCAGGGTCAACCCGGCAACGTCGAACAACAGACACTCGAAGGGTTCCTCGGCCCAGGCCGGACGACCATCGGCCAGCAACGCAGCCGGTTGCGGCGCCAGCTCGGCAAGGATGGCAACTTCCGGCGGTGCCTCTTCGATCACCGGCGCCTGTACCGGCGCCAGCAACTCCACCGGCGCGACGGCCACCTTAACCTGCGGCTCGACCACTGCAGCGAGCGCAACTGGCGCAACGACTGGTGCAACCGGCTCGACCAGCCGGGCATCGCGTACCTGCTCCTCGAGCACCGCAGCCTCGAACTCGTCAAGGCTGACGGACATCTCCAGCTCGGCAGCAGCGTCCTGCAGCAATCCATCAAGGTAGGACTGCAGGGCCAGCTGGGAACGTGTGGCGGTGGCGAGGTTACGACTCATGACAGGAACCCGGGATAAGATCTTGACAGCCTATCGGCCGCAGCCTGCTGCGACTTGAGTGACGCAGTTCAACACAGACGCTCATTTCAAGCCACCTGCGCCGCCGGCTGGTGACTGAGCAGGTGCTTGAGCAGCGCCCGATAGGCGATCACGCCACGGCTGTTGGCATCGAACTGCGAAGGCGTACGCCCTGCCCGGCTGGCATCGCGCAAGCGCGTATCGACCGGAATGTAGGCCTGCCACAGGTGTTCGGGATAGGTGTTGCGCAGCACACGTAGCGTGCTCATCGACGCCTGGGTCCGACGATCGAACAGCGTCGGCACAATGGTGTAAGGCAGCGCCTGCTTGCGCGAACGGTTGATCATGGCCAGCGTGGTGATCATGCGCTCCAGGCCTTTTACCGCGAGGAACTCGGTCTGCACCGGGATCGCCAACTGCTGGCTGGCCGCCAGGGCATTGACCATCAGGACGCCGAGCAATGGCGGGCTGTCGATGATGGCGTGATCGAAATCCTCCCACAGCTGCGCCAGGCTCTTGGCGATCACCAGCCCCAGGCCGTTCTGCCCCGGCGACTGGCGCTCGAGCGTAGCCAGCGCGGTGCTCGACGGCAGCAGCGAGATATTCTCGTGGCTGGTGCCGTGCAACAGCTGCTTGGGCAGGCCTTGCGGCACATTGCCGTGGTGCAGGAACAGATCGAAGCAACTGTGCTCCAGCGTATCGGGATCATGGCCGAAATAACTGGTCATCGACCCATGCGGGTCAAGATCGACGACGATCACACGCTTGCCGGCGTCGGCCAACAGGCCCGCCAGCGCGATGGAGGTGGTGGTCTTGCCGACCCCGCCCTTCTGATTGGCTACTGCCCAGACTTTCATCTTCTCTCATCCTCCCGGCAAGAGGCGCTCAGGCCGAGAATGGCTGTCGCACGCACGCAGCGGGCGACTGGGATTTGACGGCTCACGACTGTGGAACCCCCGACGCAGACGCCGGTGCAGGTTGCGTGCCAGCATCGGACTGGGCTGCGGCGCTGCCAGCGCCACGTCGCGTGTCGAGGTTGCGGGAAATCACCAGCACGACCCGACGGTTTCGCCCCCTGCCCTCTGCGGTGGCGTTGTCGGCCACCGGTTGAAATTCGCCATAACCCACTGCGGCCAGACGCGAAGGATCGACGCCATCCATGGCCAGCATACGCACGATGCTCGACGCGCGCGCCGAAGATAGCTCCCAGTTGGTCGGATACTGGGGCGTCTGGATCGGCAGGTTATCGGTGAAACCTTCGACCTTGACCGGGTTCTGGTACGGCGCCAGGATTTTGGCGACCTTCTCGATAATGTCGAATGCCTGGTTGTTCGGAATCGCGTCGCCGCTGGGAAACAGCAGGCTGGAGCTGAGCTCGATCTCGATCCACATCTCGTTGCCGCGTACGGTCAGCTGATCGCTCTGGATCAGATCACCAAAGGCCTCACGCACGCTGGAGGCGATGCTCTGCAAGTTCGAGTCCGAACTCGGATCGTCCACCGCGGTGTTGTCCGGCTCGCTGGTACGCGGCCGTTCCTCACCGACCGGAATCGGCTTGATCGAGCGATCCGGCTGGTTGAATACGCCAGTCAGCGACTCCGAGAGGATCTTGTACTTGCCTTCGTTGATCGAAGAGATCGAATACATCACCACGAAGAAGGCGAAGAGCAAGGTGATGAAGTCGGCGTAGGACACCAGCCAGCGCTCGTGATTCTCGTGCTCTTCATGTTGCCGCCTGCGTGCCATGCCATGCCTCCATCAGTCCATGAAGCCTTGCAGCTTCAGTTCGATGGAGCGCGGGTTCTCACCCTCGGCGATGGACAGGATGCCTTCGAGGAGCATCTCGCGGTAACGCGACTGGCGCAGCGCGATGGACTTGAGCTTGTTACCAGCCGGCAACAGCAAAAGGTTGGCGAAGCCGACGCCGTAGATGGTAGCGACGAACGCCACGGCAATACCGCTGCCGAGCATGCTCGGATCGGCCAGGTTGCCCATCACGTGAATCAGGCCCATCACGGCACCTATGATGCCGATGGTCGGCGCGTAGCCGCCCATGCTCTCGAATACCTTGGCGGCCTGTATATCACGCGCTTCCTGGGTGTAGAGATCGACCTCCAGAATGCTGCGAATGGACTCGGGCTCGGCGCCGTCGACCAGCAGTTGCAGACCTTTACGCGCATAGGGGTCAGGCTCGGCATCGGCCACCGACTCCAGGCCAAGCAGACCTTCCTTGCGCGCCACCATGCTCCAGCCAACCACGCGGTTGATGCCACCGATCAGGTCGATACGCGGCGGAAAGAAAATCCAGCGCAGGATACCCATGGCACGCTTGAACACCTGGACGGGCGCTTGCAGGAAAGCCGCACCCAGCGTACCGCCAATGACGATCAGCGCGGCCGGGCCGTTGAGCAGCGCCCCGGCATTACCGCCTTCCAGATAATTGCCGCCCAGAATGGCAACGAACGCCAGGATGACGCCGATCAGGCTCAGTACATCCATACGCATGTTCCCGGCTTAAGCATCGTCACTGGCAGGCCTCGGTCAGATGCCGGCCGATATCGTCCAGACCGTAGACCGCATCGGCCAGATTGGCCTTGACCACCGCCATGGGCATGCCATAGATCACGCAGCTCGCCTCATCCTGCGCCCACACCTGGCTGCCGCCCTGCTTGAGCAGGCGCGCGCCCTCACGGCCATCGGCGCCCATGCCGGTCAGCACCACCGCCAATACCTTGTCGCCATAGGACTTGGCTGCAGAACCGAAGGTGATATCGACGCAGGGCTTGTAGTTGAGGCGTTCGTCGCCCGGCAGGATTTTCACCGCGCCGCGCGCATCCACCATCATCTGCTTACCGCCTGGCGCCAGCAGCGCCAGGCCGGGACGCAGGATATCGCCGTCCTCGGCTTCCTTGACCTGGATGCGGCACAGCTTGTCCAGGCGTTCGGCGAAGGCCTTGGTGAAGGCAGCCGGCATGTGCTGGATCAGCACCAACGGCGCCGGGAAATTAGCCGGCAACTGGGTCAGTACGCGCTGCAACGCCACCGGGCCACCTGTGGACGTGCCGATGGCCACCAGCTTGTAAGCCTTGCGCTTGGGCGCAGACGAAACCGCTGCACCACCAGTACGTGCAGGAGCTGCGGGAGCAGGAGCCGGTGCCGCAGGTCGCGTCGAAACGGCCGGACGACTAATCGGCGCCGCGCTCGGACTGGCCGCAGTCGGCGCCGGAGCCGCCGCAGCCGAGCTGAAACGACGGTTGCTGCGCGCGATGCTGTGCACCTTCTCGCAGAGCATCTGCTTGACCTTCTCGGGGTTACGCGAGATGTCTTCGAAGTTCTTCGGCAGGAAATCCACTGCGCCGGCGTCCAGCGCATCGAGGGTCACCCGCGCGCCTTCGTGGGTCAGCGAGGAGAACATCAGTACCGGCGTCGGGCAGCGCTGCATGATGTTTCGCACCGCGGTGATGCCGTCCATCATCGGCATCTCGTAATCCATGGTGACCACGTCCGGCTTGAGCGCCAACGCCTGATCGATGGCTTCACGCCCATTGGTGGCCGTGCCCACGACCTGAATGCTGGGGTCAGCAGACAGGATTTCCGAGACGCGCCGGCGGAAGAAACCGGAGTCGTCCACCACCAGAACCTTAACAGCCATACACACTCCTAGACGGCGCGAAGCCATGGCCCGCGCCGCGAAACATCAGAAACGTCGAGCGTAGCGCTTGAGCATGCTCGGTACGTCGAGAATCAATGCGATGCGTCCGTCGCCAGTGATCGTGGCGCCAGACATCCCGGGCGTGCCTTGCAGCATCTTGCCCAGTGGCTTGATTACCACTTCTTCCTGGCCGACCAATTGATCGACGACAAAGCCGATGCGTTGACTGCCAACCGTGAGGATCACCACGTGGCCTTCGCGCTGCCCTTCATGGAAGGCCTGCGGCACCAGCCAGCGCTTGAGGTAGAACAGCGGCAGCGCCTTGTCGCGCACGATCACCACTTCCTGGCCGTCGACCACATTGGTGCGCGACAGATCGAGGTGGAAGATCTCGTTGACGTTGACCAGCGGGAAGGCGAACGCCTGGTTCTCCAGCATCACCATCAGCGTCGGCATGATCGCCAGGGTCAGCGGCACCTTGATGATGATCTTCGAACCCTGGCCCTTCTGCGAGAACACGTTGACCGTGCCGTTGAGCTGGGAAATCTTGGTCTTGACCACATCCATGCCGACACCACGGCCGGACACGTCGGAAATCTCGGTCTTGGTCGAGAAACCCGGGGCGAAGATCAGGTTGTAGCATTCGAACTCGTTGAGGCGATCGGCCGCGTCCTTGTCCAGCAGGCCCTTCTCCACGGCCTTGGCGCGCAGCACGTCGGCGTCCATGCCCTTGCCGTCATCGGTGATCGACAAGAGGATGTGGTCGCCTTCCTGCTCGGCGGACAGCACCACGCGACCAGCGCGCGCCTTGCCGGCCTTCTCGCGCTCTTCCGGGGTTTCCACGCCGTGGTCGACGGCGTTGCGCACCAGGTGCACTAGTGGGTCGGCCAGCGCCTCGACCAGGTTCTTGTCGAGGTCGGTTTCCTCGCCCACCAGTTCGAGGTTGATTTCCTTCTTCAGGTTGCGCGCCAGGTCGCGTACCAGGCGCGGGAAGCGGCCGAAGACCTTCTTGATCGGCTGCATGCGGGTCTTCATCACCGAGGTCTGCAGGTCAGCCGTTACCACGTCGAGGTTCGACACGGCCTTGGACATGGCCTCGTCGCCGCTGTTGAGCCCCAGGCGAACCAGGCGGTTACGTACCAGCACCAGCTCGCCGACCATGTTCATGATCTCGTCGAGGCGCGCGGTATCGACACGCACGGTGGTTTCCGCTTCGCTCGCCGCCGTTGCCTTTTCGGCAGCTGCAGGCGCGGCGCTGGCACGGGCAGCAGCAGGCTCAGCCTTGGCAGGTGCAGGGCTGGCGGGTACGGCGGCCTTGGGCGCCGCAGCCGGTTTGGCCGCAGGCACCGGGGCCGGCGCCGGCTCGCTGGGCGCCACGAACTTGCCCTTGCCGTGCAGTTGATCGAGCAACGACTCGAACTCGTCGTCGGTGATCTCGTCACTGGCCGCAACAGGTGCAGCGGCAACGGCCGCAGCAACCGGCGCCGCGGCTTCGGCTGCGCCAGAGAACTGACCCTTGCCATGCAGCTGATCGAGCAGCGCTTCGAATTCGTCGTCGGTTATGTCGTCGCCTGCCGGGGCAGCAGCCGGCGCAGAGGCAACGGCAGCGACCGCAGCAGGCGTCTCGACCATGCCGGAGAACTGCCCTTTGCCGTGCAACTGGTCGAGCAGCGACTCGAACTCGTCATCGGTGATCTCGTCACCGGCAGCACTCTCCGCGCTCGGAGCGGCAGCCGGCGCCTCACCCAGCGCGTCGAGCAGTTGCTCGAATTCGCTGTCGGTGATATCGCCCGAGGCAACGGACGCAGCAACCGCCTGGGGCTCCGGTTCGGGCTCGGGTTGCGGCTGCGCCTGCTGCACCGGTTCAGGGGCCGCTTCGCCGCCACCCGGTTCGGCCAGGCGCGACAGGGCCGCCAGCAGCTCAGGCGACGCGGGCGTCGGCTCACGCCGCTCACGCACTTCGCCAAACATGCCATTGACTGCATCAAGAGCCTCGAGCACTACATCCATCAGCTCCGAATCGACGCGACGCTCACCCTTGCGCAGGATGTCGAAGACGTTTTCGGCGATATGGCAGCACTCCACCAGCTCGTTGAGCTGGAGGAAGCCCGCTCCGCCCTTGACGGTATGGAAACCGCGAAAGATGGCATTGAGCAGGTTCATGTCGTCCGGTCGGCTTTCCAGCTCGACTAACTGTTCGGACAACTGTTCGAGAATCTCGCCGGCCTCTACCAGGAAATCCTGGAGGATCTCTTCATCGGCGCCGAAGCTCATATTGTGTGCTCCTTAGAACCCTAGACTGGACAGCAGGTCGTCGACATCGTCCTGGCTGGAGGCAACGTCATCACGCTTATCGGCATGAATCTGCGGACCTTCACCCCGCGATGGTTCTTTTAATTGTTCCTGTTCGGCGCGCAGCACTTCGTGGTCGTGCTGAATACCGGCAAAACGGTCGACCTGGCTGGCCATGAGCACCAGCTTGAGCAGGTTGCTTTCCACTTCTGTCACCAACTGGGTGACACGCTTGATGACCTGACCGGTAAGGTCCTGGTAGTCCTGCGCCAGCAGAATGTCGTTGAGGTGGCCGGAGAGCTTGGCGCCGTCTCGCTCGCTACGGGCGAGGAACAATTCGACACGCTTGGCCAGCTCGCGAAAACCATCGGCACCGATTTCGCGGCGCATGAAGCGGCCCCACTCGACGCTCAGGCTGTGCGCCTCGTCGCTCAGGTCGTTGACTAGCGGTGCGCTCTGCTCGACCAGATCCATGGTCCGGTTGGCGGCCTTCTCGGTCATGGTCACGACGTAGTTCAGGCGCTCGGTAGCGTCGGCGATCTGCGACAACTCCTGAGCATGAGGCATGCGCGGGTCGAGCTGAAAGTTGACGATAGCGTTGTGCAGCTCACGAGTCAGTTTGCCGACTTCGTGATACAGCCCGCGGTCGCGGACCTTGTTGAGTTCGTTGATCAGTTGCACCGCGGCGCCGAAGTTGCCTTGTTCGAGGCTATCGACCAGATCGCGGGCATTGTTTTTCAGGGTCGACTCGAGGTCACCCAGCGTGGAGTCATCGTGTTCCATAGCACCCTCGCGGCCGGCATCAGCCGTTGACCCGCTCGAAGATCTTTTCGATCTTTTCCTTCAGCACCTGGGCGGTGAAGGGTTTGACCACGTAGCCATTCACGCCGGCCTGGGCCGCCTCGATGATCTGATCGCGCTTGGCTTCAGCGGTCACCATCAGCACCGGCAGGTGCTTGAGACGCTCGTCGGCACGCACGGCACGCAGCAGGTCGATGCCGGTCATGCCGGGCATGTTCCAGTCGGTCACCAGAAAGTCGAAGCTGCCGCTTTGCAGCATCGGCAGCGCCGAGGTGCCGTCATCGGCTTCCGCGGTGTTGGTGAAACCCAAGTCCCGCAAGAGGTTCTTGATGATCCGTCGCATCGTCGAAAAATCGTCAACGATGAGGATTTTCATGTTCTTGTCCAAGTCGACCTCCGTCAGTCCCAAACGTATTGCGCTTGCAACTACGTCCTTTAATCGTGAAACCGTTTCTGCCTGCGAGTACGCTGCGTTCAGCCAGCGCGCCATTCACTCAGCCGCGAGCGCAGACGCGCCGCACACTGGCTGTGCAGCTGACTCACGCGCGACTCGCTAACCCCCAGCACTTCACCGATTTCCTTCAAGTTCAATTCTTCATCGTAATACAGCGCCAGCACCAGACGTTCGCGCTCCGGCAGGCCGGCGATGGCATTGGCCAAGGCCGCCTGGAAGCGTTCGTCTTCGAGGTCCCGCGAAGGTTCGAGGTGGGTGTGCTCGGCGTCTTCGTGCAACCCGCCATGCTCACCGTCCTGCAACAGGTCGTCGAAGCTGAACAGGCGGCTGCCCAAAGTGTCGCCAAGAATGCCGTAGTAATCTTCCAGACTCAATTGGAGTTCGGCCGCAACCTCCTGATCTTTAGCGTCGCGTCCGGTTCTTGCTTCGACGGCACGAATGGCATCGCTGACCATGCGGCTGTTGCGGTGCACCGAACGTGGCGCCCAATCGCCCTTGCGCACCTCATCGAGCATGGAGCCGCGAATGCGAATGCCCGCGAAGGTCTCGAAACTGGCACCTTTGCCAGAGTCATATTTACGCGAGGCTTCGAGCAGGCCGATCATGCCGGCCTGGATGAGATCATCGACCTGCACACTGGCTGGCAGGCGCGCCAGCAGGTGGTAGGCGATGCGCTTGACCAGCGGAGCATAACGCTCGATCAACTGGTGCTGGGAGTCCTGCGCCTGAGCCTTGTTGTACATGCGAAGTCCAGAGGCTGCTGTCATACAGCCGAGTCTGCGGTCGGTTGCTGCACCAGACGCTCGACGAAAAACTCCAGATGGCCACGGGGATTGGCCGGCAGCGGCCAGGTGTCAACCTTCTGAGCTATCGCCTTGAACGCCAGAGCGCACTTGGAGCGTGGGAAGGCTTCATAGACTGCGCGCTGTTTCTGCACGGCTTTACGCACACACTCATCGTAGGGCACGGCGCCAACGTACTGCAGGGCGACATCAAGGAAGCGATCCGTCACCTTGGTCAGCTTAGCAAAGAGATTGCGCCCTTCCTGCGGGCTATGCGCCATGTTGGCCAGGACGCGGAAGCGGCTGATGCCGTGATCGCGGTTGAGCAGCTTGATCAGCGCGTAGGCGTCGGTGATCGAAGTGGGCTCGTCGCATACCACCACGAGGATTTCCTGCGCCGCGCGAACGAAGCTGACCACCGCATCGCCGATACCGGCGGCGGTGTCGATCACCAGCACGTCAAGATTTTCGCTGATATCGCTGAACGCCTGGATCAGGCCGGCGTGCTGCATCGGGGTGAGGCTGACCATGCTCTGCGTACCGGACGCGGCCGGCACGATACGGATGCCCCCCGGCCCCTGCAGCAGGACATCACGCAGATCGCATTCGCCCGCGATGACATCGGCCAGCGTGCGCTTGGGCGCCAAACCCAGCAGCACGTCGACATTGGCCAGGCCCAGGTCGGCGTCCATCAGCATCACCCGGCGGCCGAGATCGGCCAGGGCCATGGACAGATTCACCGACACATTGGTCTTGCCGACGCCACCTTTGCCGCCGGTCACCGCGATCACCTGTACGGGATGCATACCCATGTTCTCTTTACACCTTGTCTAACTTCGACTTGGCCATCAGGCCGTTCACTCTCGCGTCAACTGCGCGGGAGGGTGCAACATCTCGCCGTTTCAGCCGGCCCGCTGCGCCGGGTTGTGGTAAAGGCCGGCGAACATCTGCGCCATGGCGTCTTCACTCGGTTCCTCTGCCGCCTGCAGCCCTACAGCACGGCTGACCAGCTGATGACTGCGCGGCACTTGCAGATCGTCAGGGATCCGCGGCCCGTCCGTCACATAGGCTACCGGCAGTTGCTGGCCGATAGCCAGACCCAAAACCTCACCCAGGCTCGCAGCTTCGTCCAGTTTCGTCAGTATGCAGCCTGCGAGGCCACAACGCTTATAACTATGGTAGGCGGCCTTGAGCACTTGGCTCTGACTGGTTGCCGCCAGTACCAGATAATTCTTCGCCTTGATGCGTGCCGAGGCCAGGCTCTCAAGCTGCAGACGCAGCGCCGGATCGTTAGCCGGCAGGCCTGCGGTATCGACCAGCACCACGCGTTTCTTGGCCAGCGGCGCCAAGGCCTGCAACAGAGACTGACCGGGATCGATCTGGGTCACCGACACACCCAGGATACGCCCCAGAGTCTTGAGTTGCTCCTGCGCGCCGATACGAAAGCTGTCCATGCTAACCAGAGCGACCTGCTGCGCGCCGTACTTAAGCACGTAGCGTGCGGCCAGCTTGGCCAGCGTAGTGGTCTTGCCCATGCCGGCGGGGCCGACCAGCGCGATCACCCCGCCCTCTTCCAGCGGCTCGACCTTGGGCGTCTGGATCGCATGCGCCAGATGCGCCAGCAGCATGCGCCAGGCCTGACGCGGCTCGGCGACGCCGGCCACCTTGCCCAGCAGCGCCTGCGACAATTCGGCAGACAGCCCCATACGCTGCAGGCGACGCCACAGGTTGGCCTGCTGCGGACGGCGATTCTGCAATTGGCCCCAGGCGATGGAGCCCAGCTGCACTTCGATCAGCTCGCGCAGGCCGTTGAGTTCGAAGCGCATGGCATCCAGCGCACGCGGATCGACGGCCGGCGCCGCAGGCGCAGCGACCTCGACCGGACGCTGCGGCTTGACCGGAGTCGCCGGCAGCTCAGGCGCCAGCAACGACTCATTGGCAAAGAGTTGACGGTCCTTGCCCGCGTCCTGCTCGGGGCCGACGGTCAGCTCGGCATGAGCACTGGCGATGCGTGCCTGGGTCTTGCGCAGCTCGGCCTCCAGCGCCGGGTTCGGGCGCACCGGGACAGGCGCCTGGTAATCCAGCGCAGCAGTCAACTCAACGCCGCCGGCAACGCGACGATTGCCGATGATCGAGGCATCGGCGCCCAATTCGTCACGCACCAGTTTCATGGCGGTCCGCATATCGGCGGCGAAGAAGCGTTTGACCTGCATGACCCTTTACCTCAGTTCTGGCCAACCGTAGCGACTATGGTGACCTGCTTGTTGTCCGGAATTTCCTGGTACGCCAGCACGTGCATGCTGGGTACCGCCAGCCGCGCGAAGCGCGACAGCATCGCCCGGACCGGCCCGGCCACCAGCAGAATCACCGGCTTGCCGAGCATTTCCTGGCGCTGCGCCGCTTCCACCAGGGAACGCTGCAGCTTCTCGGCCATGCCAGGTTCGAGGAGGATGCCATCCTCGCTGCCCTGACCGGCCTTCTGCAGACTGTTCAGCAAAATCTGTTCCAACCTTGGCTCGAGGGTGATCACAGGCAGCTCCGGCTCTAGTCCCACAATGCTTTGCACGATTGCGCGAGCCAGCGACACGCGAACGGCAGCGACCATGGCGGCGGGATCTTGACTCTTCGGTGCAACGTTGGCGATGGCCTCGGCGATGGTGCGGATGTCGCGCACCGGTACCTGTTCCTGCAGCAGCGCCTGCAACACCTTGAGCAGCGTCGACAGCGACACCAGCCCGGGCACCAGCTCTTCGGCCAGCTTCGGCGAGCTCTTGGCCAGCAGCTGCATGAGCTGCTGCACTTCCTCATGCCCGAGCAGCTCGTGAGCGTGCTTGTGCAGGATCTGATTCAAGTGGGTGGCGACCACGGTGCTGGCATCGACCACGGTGTAACCCAGCGATTGCGCCTGGTCGCGCTGGCTGGGGTCGATCCACACCGCTTCCAGACCGAACGCCGGATCTTTGGCGGCGATGCCATTGAGCGGGCCGAACACCTGGCCGGGGTTGATCGCCAGCTCGCGGTCTGGGTAGACCTCGGCCTCGGCGACGCTGACGCCCATGAGCGTCAACCGATAAGCGTTGGGCGCCAGATCGAGATTGTCGCGGATGTGTACCGACGGCATGAGAAAGCCCATCTCCTGCGACAGCTTCTTGCGTACGCCCTTGATCCGCGCCAGCAGTTGGCCGCCCTGGTTGCGATCGACCAGCGGGATCAGGCGGTAGCCGACTTCCAGGCCGACCATATCGACCGGCGTCACGTCGTCCCAACCCAGCTCCTTGACCTCCTGCGCCTTCTGCGCCGGAATCAGCTCCTGCTGACGCTGAACCTCCTTGACCTCTTCCTCCTTGATCTTGCGCTGGCGATGGGCGATCCAGTAGGCGCCACCGGCGGCCACCAGGCCCAGGCTGATAAAGGAGAAATGCGGCATGCCCGGCACCAGGCCCATGGCAATCATGATCGCCGCAGCCACGGCCAGAGCGCGCGGCGAGGCGAACATCTGCCGGTTGACCTGGGCGCCCATGTCTTCGGAGGTGGAAACGCGGGTCACCATCACCGCAGCCGCGGTGGACAGCAGCAGCGAGGGAATCTGCGCCACCAGGCCGTCACCGATGGTCAGCAGGGTGTAGACCTTGCCGGCGTCGGAAAAGGCCAGTTGGTGCTGCAGCACGCCGATGGCGATACCACCGATGAGGTTGATGAACAGGATCAGCAGGCCGGCGATGGCATCGCCGCGGACGAACTTGCTGGCACCGTCCATCGAGCCGTAGAAGTCTGCTTCCTGGGCTACTTCCGAGCGGCGCTTCTTGGCTTCAGCCTGATCGATCAGACCGGCGTTGAGGTCGGCGTCGATGGCCATCTGCTTGCCAGGCATGGCGTCGAGGGTAAAGCGCGCACTCACCTCGGAAATACGCCCCGCACCCTTGGTAACCACCACGAAGTTGATGATCATCAAAATGGCGAACACCACGATACCGACCACGTAGTTGCCACCGATCACCACCTCACCGAAGGCCTGGATCACCTGGCCAGCGGCCCCATGGCCATCATGACCATTGAGCAACACGACGCGCGTCGACGCCACGTTCAGCGCCAGGCGCAGCAGCGTCGCAGCCAGCAGGATGGTGGGGAACACCGCGAAGTCGAGCGGGCGCAGCGCATAGATACTCACCAGCAGCACGACGATCGACAGCGCGATACTGAAGGTGAACAGCACGTCGAGCAGAAACGCCGGGATCGGCAGCATGACCATGCCGAGCATGACCAGCAGCAGCAAGGGGATACCCAGGTTGCCGTGACGCAAGCCCGCCAGATTGCTGCGGACATCACCGATTAACTGTGCGCGATCTACTGCCACGTCCCTACCTCGAGCCGTTCAATCTTTTGACGCGAAAGTGCGTCCTGAAAGGGTAATGGCAAGAAGCGTTCCAGAAATGAACCGGTCGCTTAGAAGATGCTTAAGTTTCGTAGCCGGATGCAATCCGGGGTTGGCTGAATCTGTCCGGGATTTCATCCAGGTTCCCGCCTCAGTTGCGGCCCAGCCGACAAGATGCCTCTATTCGTCGCGACGCAGGTCCGCAGGGATCGGCAGATCCGGTAGCGGACCCGGGCGTTTGCCCTTGCCGGCGCGGTACTGGCGCAACTGATAGACGTAAGCCAGAACCTGGGCGACTGCCAGGTACAGGCCGGCAGGAATTTCCTGGTCCAACTCGGTGGAGTAGTACACGGCCCGCGACAGCGCCGGCGATTCCAGCACCATCACCTGATGCTCCTGGGCAATCTCGCGGATCTTCAACGCCAGGAAATCGCCGCCCTTGGCCAGCAACATCGGCGCGCCCCCCTTCTCCGGGTCGTACTTGAGCGCCACGGCGAAGTGCGTCGGGTTGGTGATCACCACGTCGGCCTGCGGCACGGCCTGCATCATCCGGCGTTCGGCCATCTCGCGCTGCAGCTGACGAATACGCCCCTTGACCTCGGGCTTGCCCTCGGTGTCCTTGTATTCGTCACGCACCTCCTGCTTGGTCATCATCAGCTTCTGCTTGTGACTCCAAAGCTGGAACGGCACATCCGCGGCGGCGATCAGGATCAGTCCACAGGACAACCAGAACGCGCTCCAGCCGACGACCGTGAGGCTGTGCAGAATGGCCGGCTCCACCGGTTCGTTGGCGATCGCCAGCAAATCGTCCTGATCCACGGCAAGCACCACCAGCGCCACCGCGAGAATCACCAGGAATTTGGCCAGCGCCTTGACCAGTTCGACCAGGGCCTGAACCGAGAACATGCGTTTGAGCCCCGCCAGCGGGTTCATCCGGCTGGCCTTGGGTTGCAGCGCTTCGGCGGAGAACAGCCAGCCGCCCAGGGCGACCGGGCCGGCGATGGAAGCGATCAGCAAGGCGATCAAGAATGGCTGCACCGCTACCAGTGCCTCCTTGCCGGAGGCCAGCAGATACAGCGCCATGCTGCGTTCGCTCATCAACACGTCACGCGGCAGGCTGAAATTGCCACGCATGATGTCCATCAGCACATTGCCCATGTAGGCGCCGAAGATGATCAGGGCCACGGTGCCGGTGAGGGTCACCGCCAGGGTGTTGAGCTCCTTGGAGCGAGCGATCTGGCCTTTCTTGCGCGACTCTTCAAGTCGCTTGCCTGTGGGTTCCTCGCTCTTGTCGGCGCCGCTCTCGCTCTCAGCCATGTTCGCCCCTCATCGCGTCAAGGCGAATTCGCCCAACTGCTGCAGGGCTTCGCTGGCCAGCGCCTGAAACAGGTTGCCGAAGTCGGAGAGCCCCACCCAGAAAATCACCAGGCCCATGGCCAGGGTCAGGGGGAAGCCGATGGAAAAGATGTTCAGCTGCGGCGCGGCCCGGGTCATGACCCCGAACGCCAGGTTGATCACCAGCAGCGCAGTGACCATGGGTAATGTCAGCAGTAGCCCGGCACCGATCACCCAGCTCAGCTTGCCGGCCAATGTCCAGTAATGATTGACCATCATGCCCTGCCCCGGCGGCAGGCTGACGAAGCTTTCGGCGAGGATTTCCAGCACCACCAGATGCCCATTGATCGCCAGGAACAGCAGCGTCACCAGCATCAGCATGAACTGGCCGAGCACCGGCACCGACACGCCGTTGGTAGGGTCGACCATGGAAGCGAAGCCCAGGCCCATCTGCATGGCGATGATCTGCCCGGCGACGCTGAAGACGTGAAAGAACAACTGCAGGATAAAGCCGAACATGACCCCGATCAGCACCTGTTCGAGAATCATCAGCAGGCTGCGCAGGCTCAGCGCGTCGACCTGCGGCATCGGTGGCAGGCTCGGCACTAGCACCACGCTGATGGCCAGGGCCAGGTAGAGCCGTACCCGCGTCGGCACCAGCTGGGTACCGATGATCGGCATCACCATCAGCATCGCGGCGATACGAAACAACGGCAGCAGGAACTGGCCGACCCAGCCGCTGATCTGCTCGTTGCTCAACTCCAGCATCGTGCCCTGCCCTCAACCTATGAGGTACGGAATGTTCTGGATCAGCGTCTGGGTGTACTCCATCAGCTGGCTCACCAGCCACGGGCCGGCCCAGATCAGGGTGATCAGCATCACCATCAGACGCGGCAAAAAGCTCAAGGTCTGTTCGTTGATCTGCGTGGCAGCCTGGAACATGGCTACGATCAGACCGACCACCAGGCTCGGCACCACCGCCAGGCCGACGATCAGCACGATCAGCCACAGCGCTTCGCGAAACAGGTCAACCGCCACCTCGGGAGTCATCGAAGGCCTCGCTATATCGTGCCGAAACTGGCAGCCAGTGTACCCATGATCAACGCCCAGCCATCGACCAGGACGAACAGCATGATCTTGAACGGCAGGGAGATGATCAGCGGCGACAGCATCATCATACCCATCGCCATGAGGATACTGGCGACCACCATGTCGATGATCAGAAACGGAATGAAGATCATGAAGCCGATCTGGAACGCGGTCTTCAGCTCGGAGGTGACGAAGGCCGGCACCAGGATGGTCAGCGGAACGTCCTCGACCCCCGCCAGGTCGGTACGCTTGGACAGACGCACGAACAGGGCCAGGTCGCTCTCGCGGGTCTGCGCCAGCATGAAGTCACGGATCGGCCCCTCTGCGCGGGTGAGCGCCTCTTGCGCGACGATCTCCTCGTTGAGATAGGGCTGCAGGGCGTCGGTGTTAATCCGGTCGAAAATCGGCGCCATGATGAACATCGTCAGAAACAGCGCCAGACCGACGAGTATCTGGTTCGACGGCGTCTGCTGCAGGCCCAGCGCCTGACGCAGGATGGAAAAGACGATGATGATCCGGGTAAAGCTGGTCATCAGCATGACGAACGCCGGGATGAAGCTCAGCGCCGTCATGATCAGCAGGATCTGCAGGCTGACCGAGTACTCCTGCTGGCCTTCCGCGTCCGTCGTCAGGGTGATCGCCGGGACCGATAGCGGGCTGTTGCCCTGCTGAATCAGCGAGCCGGCACCGGGCGGGTCTTCGGCGAACGCCAGTGAAGCGGCCAGGCTCAACACCAGCACCAGCAACAAGCGCAGCATCAGGATTTGTCCTTCTGATCCTTGCCCAGCAGTTCCATCAGGCGCTGGGCGAATTCCGGTGTGGCCGGCTCGGCATCGGCCAGATGCACAGGCTCCTTGAGCACGTGCAAGGGCGCGATACGCCCGGCGGACAGGCCCAGCAGAATCTGCTCGTTGCCCACCTGTACCAGCACCAGGCGATCACGTGGCCCCAGCGGTTGCGTGGCCAGCAGTTTGATCACCTGCCCGCCACGCGGCGCCAGCTGCTGCACGCGGCGCAGCAGCCAGGCCAGGACGAAGATCAGACCGATGACCAGCAGCAACCCCAGCAGCAACTGGCCAAGCTGACCGGCCACATCGCTACCGGCCATGGGCGTGGCGGCCTTGCCCGCAGGCTCGGCGGCCAGCGTCAGCCCCGGCAGCGCAAGCAACAACGCGAAGAGTCGAGCCATGATCAGCGCAGCTTCTTGATACGTTCGCTGGGGCTGATCACGTCCGTCAGGCGGATGCCGAACTTCTCGTTGACCACCACCACTTCACCATGAGCGATCAGCGTGCCGTTGACCAGCACGTCGAGCGGCTCGCCAGCCAGGCGATCGAGCTCGATCACCGAGCCCTGGTTGAGCTGCAGCAGGTTGCGGATGGTGATATCGGTGTTGCCCACCTCCATGGAGATGGACACCGGAATATCCAGAATCACGTCCAGATTCGGCCCGTCCAGGTTGGCGGGCAGGTTACTGGGCACCGGTGCGCTGCCGAACTCTTCCATCGGCGCCCGCGGGGCCGCCGGCTGCGCTGCGGCCTGCCCGGCGAGCATCGCATCGATGTCGTCCTGACCCGCATCGCCCGCCTCGGCCAGCGCTGCGGCCCATTCGTCGGCCAGCGCCTGTTCCTCTGGGGAAGTGTTTTCTTCGTCTGCCATCGTCTTTCCTCGCCTGGCTCCAGCTATTCGTTTGCCTCGGGCCTGTTGACCCTACGGAGTTCCAGCGCCTCAGCGCTGGCGTTCGATTGGTTCGAGCACCTGCAGGGCCAGATTGCCCTTGTGCGCGCCCAGCTTGACCTTGAACGTCGGCACGCCATTGGCACGCATGATCACGTTCTCCGGCAGCTCCACCGGGATCACATCGCCCGGCTGCATGTGCAGGATGTCGCGCAGCTTCAATTGACGACGTGCCACCGTGGCGGCCAGCGGTACGCTGACATCGAGGATGTCTTCGCGCAGGGCCTTGATCCAGCGCTCGTCCTGATCGTCGACATCGGACTGGAAGCCGGCATCGAGCATCTCGCGGATCGGCTCGATCATCGAATACGGCATGGTGATGTGCAGGTCACCACCGCCGCCATCCAGTTCGATATGGAAGGTGGATACCACCACCACCTCGCTAGGGCTGACGATATTGGCCAGCGCCGGGTTGACCTCGGAGTTGACGTATTCGAAATTGATATCCATCACCGCGTGCCAGGCCTCACGCATGTCGACGAAGGCCTGGTCGAGCACCATGCGCACCACACGCAGCTCGGTGGGGGTGAACTCACGGCCCTCGATCTTGGCGTGGCGCCCGTCGCCGCCGAAGAAGTTGTCCACCAGCTTGAACACCAGCTTGGCGTCGAGAATGAACAGGCCGGTGCCACGCAACGGCTTCATCTTCACCAGGTTGAGACTGGTGGGCACGTAGAGCGAATGCACGTATTCGCCGAACTTCATCACCTGCACACCACCGACGGCGACATCGGCCGAGCGGCGCAGCAGGTTGAACATGCTGATGCGGGTGTAACGGGCGAAACGCTCGTTGATCATCTCCAGGGTGGGCATGCGCCCGCGAACGATACGATCCTGACTGGTCAGGTCATATTGCTTGACGCTACCCGGCTCCGCGGCGTCCTCGGTTTCCACCAGGCCGTCATCGACGCCATGCAACAGCGCATCGATCTCGTCCTGGGAAAGCAGGTCTTGCACGGCCATCTTCAGCTCCCGCTACTGCAATACGAAATTGGTGAACAGCACCTGCTCGACCACGGTGCTGCCGGTTTCCTTCTGCGCCAACTCCTGCACGCTGGCCAGCGCCTGCTGCAGGAGCATCTCCTTGCCCAGCGGCGTTTGCAGCGCGGCGAAATCCTGCCCGGAGAGCAGCATCACCAGGCGGTTGCGCAGCACCGGCATATGCACCTTGAGCTTCTCCATCCCGGCGGCATCGCGGCTCATCAGGGCCATGCTCACCTGCAGGTAGCGGGTACGGTTCTGGTAATTGAAGTTGACCACGAAGGCCGGCATCAGGTCCTGGTAAAGGGCCGGCTGACGGACAGGCGCAGCGGCGGCTGCCTCTTCAGGCTTGGCCTCCTCATGCTTGTCGCCCTTGCTGAGAATGAACCAGGTACCGCCAATGGAAAGACCAACGGCCAGGAGCAACCCCACCACGATCAGGATGATGAGCTTGAGCTTGCTCTTGCCGGCGGGTTGTCCATCGGCAGTCGATGCCGCTTCTTTCTTAGCCATGCCAATAATCCGTCAGTGCCTGGGTTCTTTCCGCATTCAAAGGGTTAGGAGCAAGTGTTATGCCAGCATATGAGCAGGCTTGTCTAACTCTGGGCTGCGGATTTAACAGCGCCAGCTGCCTGCTGTCACCCCAAAATGCATTCGCCCGGGCACCTTTCGGCAACCCGGGCAAATGCAAGTCTAGCGGAGGAATACCGATCATCAGGCATTGCTTCGCGCGATGCAGCGCTATCCGTTACGTCAGAAGGTCGCCGAGACCATGCGCGAGGCGCCTTTCATGCGTAGTAATCGACCAGACCACGGCCCGCGCTCAATCGCTCGCTGCGCACCTCCTGTTGAGCGCCGGGCTGCAGCTCTTCGCCGGCAAGCAGGCCGTCACGCGAGCCGGAGCCGCCGCGCCCCCCCTCGCCCTGCCCCTGCCAGCCGCGGTTGAGCGACTGATCGGAAACGTTGGCATCGGCCAGGTTCATGCCTTGCTGGGCGAACAGCTCACGTAGACGATGCATCTGCCCTTCCAGCGCCTCACGCACGCCCGCATTGGGGCTGGCGAAGGTCACCTGGGCCTGATCCTGAGAAAGGTTCACGCGCACCTCGAGGCGCCCCAGCTCGGCCGGATCAAGCTGAATCTCGGCCGACTTGAGGTTCTGGCTGGACAGCCACATGACACGGTCGACCACCGCCTCGCTCCAGCCGCCCTGCTGCATCGCCACCGGTTGGCCCGGCACCAACGGCACGCGTTGCGCGGCGCCAGCCTGATGATTGAGCGCCTGGGTCAGCGCATTGAGCTTGCTGACGAACTGATCCGGACGGTTGGGCTGAACGCTGTCCTTGAGGCTCTCCAGCGCGTCCTTGGCCAGGCTTTCCAGTGGCAGCTCCAGCGTCGACTCCTCGCTGTTCTCGGCGGTCTCCTCACCCTTGCCCATGGCGGCCATGGCGGCGGCAAAGTCCGTACTGGTCGCCACGCGCGAGCTCTTGATCGCAGCGTCCTGCGAGACTTGCGCCTTGCTCGCCTCTTCCGCCGGTTGCTTGATCAGTGCCAGCGGATCGAGCGCGTCGTCCTCCAGCACTGGCTCGGCCTCCTCGGCGACACCAGCGGTGGCGCCGGTAATCACCAGGGCGGGCATATCCGATGCCGCCTCGGTGCCCGCAGCCTCCTGCGTCTGAGCCTGGATGCCGCCCAGCGCCATCGCCAGCAGCGGATCGAGCTCTTCTTCAGCGCCCTCTTCGGTCGGCAAGGAATTGCCGGAGGCGGCAACCGCAGGCTGCTCGGCGGCAGTCGAAGCGGTATCAGGCTCACCAGAAGCTGGTGCCGAGTTCTGCTCCTGGCTGGGTTTATCGGTACTGCCAGCGCGCTCGCCAGGCTTGGCCTGACGCTCCTTGGCATATACCTCGGCAAAGCTGGAAGCACCGCTGTTGCTGGGTTCCGGCGCTTTGGCCGGCTGCTTCGCTTTGCTCTTCACCTCAGGCGTGGCCTGCAGGCGAATATCGGGCAATGCGGACATGGACGCTCTCCGTCTGTTGGGTCGTGACGGGATCAGAGCAAAGGACGGGCCAACTCTGGAAAAGTTGTCAGGGGCGGAAGCGCTGCCGCTCGGACTTGAACAGGATGCGCACGATGGCGAACTCGCGCTCGATCTGCTCGACCAGCCCCGGAACCAGCTCCAGCGCCTCGCGCCGCCCGGCGTCCTCGAGTTCCTTGCACAGGCTGGCCAACAGGACCGCGCCCATGTTGCTGCAACTGCCCTTGAAGCTGTGCGCGGCCAGGCGCAGACCCTGCGCATCGTCCTCGGCCTGAGCCTGGTGCAGCAGGCGCAGACGCTCCTCTGAGTCGGCAACGAAGGTGTCGAGCAGAATCGGGTACTCGTCTTCCATGACGTCCTGCAGGGCCGCCAGGACGGCATCGTCGAGATGGATATCGGACACCGGGTCACTCCCTGAACTACAAGGCCGGAATTATGCCTCAGTGGTCCAACAAAACTCCACGGTGACGCCCCGGCCGTCGGGGCCGAAAGCAAAACCGTCACTCAGCTCGCGCACCAGGGCCAGCCCGCGGCCGCACAGTGCATCATCTCGCGTTGCCAGGAGCCTGGCCGGATCGAAACCAGGACCGCTGTCCTCGACCCCGACGATAAGACGGCCGCCATTTCCCTCCGGCAGCATCTTCAGGTGAAAGCGCACATAGCCATCGCGCAATGACGCCAGGCGCAGACGCCGCTCCCGGTAGTACTCGGCAAAGCCGCTGGCATCCTGCTTGAGCGAGGAATCGAGGCCCATCACACCATGCTCCAGCGCATTGGAGTAGAGCTCGGCGAGCACCGTATACAGTTCGCCACCACGTGGGCGCAGTGCCTGCACGTCCAACAACAGCTGCAACAGAAATGGCAGTGGATTGAAATGGCGCAGGCTCAGCGCGCGAAACTCGAAACTGGCTGACCAGTCCATGACGCTGCTCTGGCCGCTATCGGCGAAGGCCAGCGGCCGCGGGCGCTCGTCGTCTTCGGCGAGCCCGACCTGAACCAGGCTGACATCGTCCTGCTGCTCGCCGCGAAATGCCGTCAGCGCCTGCTGGATTTCCTCGAACAGCGCCTGCGGCTGACGATTGGCATCCAACAGCCTGAGCAGTCGCTCTTCGCCGAACAGTTGCCCGTGCCGGTCACTGGCCTCGAGCACACCGTCGCTGAGCAGGAAGATGCGATCTCCCTGCGTCAGCGGATAAACCTCGCAGCGATCACTGAACGCCGCGGGCTCAAGGATGCCAAGCGGCAAATGACGCGACACCAGCGGCTGACGCGGACGGCCATCGCCATGCAGCAGATAGCCATCCGGCAGCCCGCCATTCCACACCTCGAGCAAACCACGCTTGTTGCTGATGTTGAGCAGGGTGGCGCAGCAGAAAACCCCCACCGGCAGGATGCGCTTGAGCTTGGCGTTGATCTCGCGAAGGATCTCGGCCAGTGAGTGCCCCTTGGCCGTCATGCCGTAGAACACCTCGGCCAGCGGCATGGCGCCAATCGCTGCAGGCAGACCATGGCCGGTGAAGTCGCCGAGCATCACGTGCATGCCACCGGAGGGCTTGTAGGCCGCCAGCAGTAGATCGCCATTGAACAGAGCGTAAGGCGATTGCATGTAGCGGATGTTCGGCGCATCTAGGCAGCCGGAATGCGCCACCTTGTCGAATACCGCCTTGGCCACGCGCTGCTCGCGCAGCAGATGCTCATTGTGGCGGGCGATCAGGTCACGCTGGCGCAACACCGTGTCGTGCAGACGGCGCAGACGATCCATCGCGCCGATTTTCGCCTCGAGTATCACCCGGTTGTAGGGCTTGGCGAGAAAGTCGTCGCCCCCGGCCTCCAGGCACCGCACCAACGCCTCGCCTTCGGTAAGCGAGGTGAGAAAAATGATCGGCACCAGCGACTCGCCGGCCTGCTCCTTGATCCGTCGCGCCGCCTCGAAGCCATCCATCACCGGCATCAGCGCGTCCATCAGGACCAGATGCGGACGCTCCTGCTCGAACAGGGCGACCGCCTCCAAACCATTGCTGGCGGTGAGCACACGGTGGCCCTGACGACTGACGATGGTGGACAACAGCATGCGATCAGCCGCGTTGTCCTCGGCAATCAGGATCGCAAGACGATCAGGCATCAGCTGATCTGGAACAGCTGCTCGAAATTGGAAATGGCGAGAATCTTGCGCACGTCACTGCTGCAGTTTAGCAGGCGAATCTGCGCCGAATCGCCGCCCGCGTGATCGCGCAGGAGCAGCAGCATGCCCAGGGCTGAGCTATCCAGGTAGCTGGTGTCGCGCAAGTCGACCTGATAGCGCCTGGGGGTCACGTTAACACGCTCATAGGCGTCACGAAATTCCTGGTGGGAGGCGAAGTCGAAGCGTCCTCGAATTACGATGGTCAGCTCTTGCCCGTCCGCCGACGGTTGCGAGGTGATGGCCATGTTTACTCCTTTGTCGAGACTTTGCCGGATAGGGCGGTTCACGACTGAAGGTGTAGCATCTGGCAGGCGCCGAAACAACTTCTAATCAAGGTTCGCCCCGGTCGACCAGGCGCTGCGCCAGTTCGTCGAGCAGTTTCTGCTCGCGCTTGTCCTCGGCCAAACGGGCTTCGTCGATGTAACGCTGTACCAGCTTGCGCAGCCCCTCGAGGCGGGCATAGCGCTGCTGCCACACCGCGCGCACCTTCTCCAGATTGGCTCGATGCCACTCCAGGCTTTGCTGCTGCTGGCCGACCGCCGTCTCGAGCTGCGACAAAAAGCGCTGGTAGTTCATCAGCCACTGGCCGGAAACGCCCTTGCTGCCCTCGCTGATCCATTGCTGCTGGTAATCGCCACGAAAGCGCTCCAGCTCCCCCAACTTGGCCTCGGCCTGGCCGACCAGGCCCTGGCAATGCCCTAGCTGGCGCGCGGCCTCGCGCTCGGCCTTTTCTGCCATCTCGACAACCGGCTGCAGGCGTTTGGCGCGGCTGAGGCTCATTGCGTCACCGCCTTGATGGCCGCGAAAGGATCGTTAGCCAGCGCCATCATTGCCCCAGCACGGCGGCCAGTTGCTCACGGCTTTGCGGCATGCCCACGCTTTCATCCAGCCCCTGACGCAGGTATTGAGCCATGGCCGGCTGGCGTGCGATGGCCAGGTCGGTATCCGCATCACCGCCCGGCACATAGGCGCCGACGCTGATCAGATCGCGGCTCTGCTGGTAACGCGACCACAGCTGCTTGAAACGCTGCGCCTGCCTGAGTTGCTCCGGCGGCACCACCTGCGGCATGACCCGGCTGATCGAGGACTCGATATCGACTGCCGGATAGTGCCCCTCCTCCGCCAGACGCCGGGACAGCACGAAGTGGCCATCGAGCACGCCGCGCGCGGCATCGGCGATGGGGTCCTGCTGATCGTCACCCTCACTCAACACGGTGTAGAACGCGGTGATCGAACCGCCGCCGGCCTCGGCGTTACCGGCGCGCTCGACCAGTTTGGGCAATTTGGCGAACACCGAAGGCGGATAGCCTTTGGTGGCCGGCGGCTCGCCGATGGCCAGAGCGATTTCACGCTGCGCCTGGGCGTAGCGCGTCAGCGAATCCATCAGCAACAAGACATTCTTGCCCTTGTCGCGAAAATATTCGGCGATGCGCGTGCAGTACTGCGCGGCGCGCAGCCGCATCAATGGCGCATCATCGGCCGGCGAGGCCACGACGACGGAGCGCTTGAGCCCCTCTTCACCGAGGATCTCGTCGATGAACTCCTTGACCTCGCGCCCACGCTCACCGATCAGGCCGACGACGATGATCTCGGCCTCGGTAAAACGCGTCATCATCCCCAGCAACACCGACTTGCCGACACCGGTACCGGCGAACAGGCCCAGGCGCTGACCGCGCCCGACGGTGAGCAGGCCGTTGATCGAACGAATGCCGACGTCCAATGGCTGGCTGATGGGGTCGCGATTGAGCGGGTTGATGGTCGGGCCATCCATCGGCACCCAATCCTCGGCTTTCATCCCGCCTTTGCCATCGAGCGCCCGGCCAGCGCCGTCGAGCACACGGCCGAGCATGGTCATGCCCATCGGCAGGCGCCCGGCATCAGGCAGCGGCACCACGCGCGCGCCCGGCGCAATGCCGGCCAGGCTGCCTACAGGCATCAGGTAGATCTTGCCGCCGGAGAAACCCATCACCTCAGCCTCGACCTGGACCGGGTGGTAGCTGTCGTCATTGATTACCAGGCAGCGGCTGCCAACGGCCGCGCGCAGCCCTTCGGCCTCCAGGGTAAGGCCGACCATGCGCAGCAGGCGACCCTCGAGTATGGGCTGGCTGGGCAGGCTGATCGCATCGCTGTAACCCTCCAGACGCCGCGCGAAGCTCACGCGATCAAGACGCATCGTCGCCATCCAGATCCAGGTTGATGTCCGCCTCCGGCAACTGGGTGCTCTGCGCGCGCTGTTGCTCGAACAGTTGCTTGAGGGCCTGCGCCATGCGCGTCTCGACGCTGGCGTCGATCTGGCTGTGTTCCGACTCGATGCGGCAACCGCCAGGCAGCAGACTGTCGTCTTCGAGAATGCGCCAGCTCTCTTCATGGCGCTCACGTAGCGCCCTGATCGTTTCGAAGTCCTGCGGGTTGACCTGAATGCGCACGTTGTCCGCGCCCATCGGCAGCAATTTGAGCGCCTCGCGCAGAACCTGGCGAATCTGGCTGGAGTCGCTGCTCAATTCGCGTTGAATCACCTCGCGCACCATATGGCTGACCAGACGTACCATGGCCACTTCCATTTGCTGGTCCTGCTCGGCAATCGGATCGAGCAGCTGAGTCATGAGCTTTTCCAGGCTACCGAGTTTCAGCGCCAGGGCGGCGTCGGCTTCCTGCTTGGCCTTGATCTGGCCGGCATGAAAACCGTCCTTCTCACCGGTGGCGAAGCCTTCGTTATAGGCATCCTGACGGATGGCTTCGAGTTCATCGAGCGTCAGCGGTTTGACATCCTCGATGGCGACCTCTTCCACCTGCCCGGTTTCCTGGGCTTGGGCCTCGACAGGTGAAGACGCAGGCTCATCGGCCGGAACTTCAGCTTCGGCCGGTTCCTCGCCCGGCGCGTCGAAGCTGGGCAGCGCCCAGCGGTCGACGGCGCCCAGATCCTTGGCGCGAATCAGCTCGCTCTCAGGCTCCTTGGCCATGGTTTAGACCATCTCCTCGCCACCCTTGCCGCCGAGCACGATCTCTCCGGCTTCGGCCATGCGCCGGGCGATGGTGAGAATTTCCTTCTGCGCCGCTTCCACGTCGCTGACCCGCACCGGGCCCTTGGCTTCCAGGTCGTCGCGCAGCAGCTCGGCCGCGCGCTTGGACATGTTCTTGAACACCTTGTCCTTGATCGCATCGTCGGCGCCCTTGAGAGCCAGTACCAGCACCTCGGACGAGACTTCGCGCATGAGCGCCTGAATGCCGCGGTCGTCGACATCGGCCAGGTTGTCGAAGACGAACATGAGGTCCTCGATCTGCGTCGACAGGTCTTCGTCCACCTCGCGAATGGAATCCATCAGCTGGCCTTCCACCGAGCTGTCGAGGAAGTTCATGATGTCCGCCGCGCGCTTGACGCCGCCCATGGTGGCGCGCGTGGTGTTGGCACTGCCGGAGAACTGCTTCTCGAGAATCTGGTTGAGCTCCTTGAGCGCAGACGGCTGCACGGTGTTCAGCGACGACACACGCAGAATGATGTCCAGGCGCACCTTGTGATCGAAATGGCTGAGCACCTCGCCAGCCTGATCCGGGTCGAGATAGGCGACAACGATGGCCTGAATCTGCGGGTGCTCGTAGCGAATCACGTCGGCAACGGCACGCGGCTCCATCCATTTCAGGCTGTCCAGGCCACTGGTGCTGCCGCCGAGGAGGATACGGTCGATGAGATTGCCGGCCTTGTCCTCGCCCAGTGCCGCGGTGAGCATCTTGCGGATGTAGCCGTCGGAACCGACGCCCAGGCTGGTTTGGTCGCCGACGATCTCGACGAACTCGCTCATGACCTGCTCGACCTGCTCGCGATGGATGTTGCGCATGCCGGCCATGGCCACGCCGACACGCTGCACTTCCTTCGGCCCGAGATGACGCAGCACCTGGGCGGCATCGGTCTCGCCCAGCGAGAGCAGCAGGATCGCGGCCTTGTCGACCTTGGTCAGCTTGGTAGCGGTACGATTGTCACTCATCTGCGTTGATCCACTCTTTGACGACCTGGGCTACGCGGCCAGGATCTTCCGCCACCAGGCTCTTGATAGCGTTCAGTTGCGCATCATACCCCTCACTGGGGCTGGGCAGCAGCATGCTCTGCGGCCCACCGAGGCTGACGCGATCATCGGACAGCTCGCCATCCAGGCCGGCCATCTCGCCAAGCTCTACATCGCCGGCACCAGCCAGCTCCTTGCCCCTGCCGCCGCCAGTGATGTTGTTGAGCACCGGACGCAGCACGCCGAACACCAGCACCAGGATGAACAGCACGCCGAGCACCTGCTTGACGATGTCCCAGAACCAGGGCTGGGTGTAGAACGGAATATCAGGAATTTCCTCGCCCTGCGATGCGTTGAAGGCCGTGTTGATCACGCTGACGCTATCGCCACGGCTGGCATCGAAGCCCACCGAGTCCTGTACCAGGCGGGTGAAGCGCGCCAGGTCGTCGGCCGTCCACGGCACGCGGGTGGTCTCACCGGTGGCCGGATCGACACGTACCTGATCGTCCACCACCACCGCTACCGACAGGCGACGCAGGCGCCCCTGCTGCTGGCGGGTGTAGCTGATGGAACGGTCCAGCTCGAAGTTGCGGGTGGACTGCTCACGCTTGTCCGCCGGATACGGCGCCAGCATCGGCTGGCCGGTAGCCGGGTCCATGATCTGCTGGCCGTTGGCATCGACCAGCGGCTGACCCGCCGCTACCGGGCCAGCCGGAGCAGCGGCGCCAGCGGCCTGCTCGGGAGCGGCGGCCGGGCCAGGCGGTTGATTGGACAGTGCGCCCGGCACGCCTTGCGGCGGCAGGCTGCTCTGACGCTGCTCGTTGACCTGCTGCTCGCTGCGCAGCGCCGGCTGGTCAGGGTTGAACATCTCGGAGGTGGACTCGACCGAGCTGAAATCCACATCAGCCGACACTTCGGCCTTGTAGCGACCGCTGCCCAGCACTGGCAGCAGGATGTTGTGCACACGCTGAGTGAACAGACCCTCCATGCGCCGGGTGTAGTCGAACTGCTTGCCAGCCATGGTCAGTTCGGACAGCTCCTGCTGATCGGAGAGCAGGTTGCCCTTCTGGTCGACCACGGTGACCTGGCCCTTGTCCAGCTCGGGTACGCTGGTCGCCACCAGATTGACGATCGCCATCACCTGGCTCGGCTCCAGTGCACGCCCCGGATAGAGTTCGACCAGGACCGAAGCCGAAGGCTTGCGCTCGTCACGTACGAACACGGATGCCTTGGGCATGGCCAGATGGACGCGCGCTGCCTTGACGTTATTGAGGCTGGCCACGGTACGCGCTAACTCGCCTTCGAGGCCACGGCGATAGCGGGTCGCTTCCATGAACTGACTGGTGCCCAGCCCCTGTTCGCGGTCGAGGATTTCGAAACCCACACTGTTGTCGGTCGGCGCCACGCCGGCAGCGGCCAGACGCATGCGCGCACGCGCCAGATCGTCTGCCTTGACCAGCAGCGCACCGGAGTTGGGTTCGATGGTGTAGTCGATGCCGGACGCGGTCAGGGTCTCGACCACCTGCGTCGCATCCATACCGTTGAGGCTGCCGTAGAGCGGACGGTAGTCCGGCTGCTGCGACCAGAGCACCACGGCAAAGCCGATGGCCACGCTGGCGGCAAGGCCGACCAGCAGGCCGAGCTGACGCAGCACTGACATCTCTGCGAGATTTTCCAGGAAGCTAAGGCCCAGCAGGGGCTTCTTGGGCTCACCCGCTTCGGCCTTGACCGGTACGTTTGCTACTGCTGCTTCAGCCATTAATCAACCCTCAGACCGGCATCTGCATGATGTCTTGATAAGCCTGAACCAGCTTGTTACGCACCTGGGTCATAGCTTGAAAGGATACGCCGGCTTTTTGCGAGGCGATCATCACATCGGTCAGATCGACCCCGCTCTGGCCCATCTCGAAAGCCGTGGCGAGCTTGCTGGAGGCCTGCTGGGTCTCGTTGACCTTGTTCACCGCCTGACCGAGCATTTCCGAGAAACTCGGCGCCCCTTGCACCGGCTCGCTCGCAACAGGTTTCTGACGCGACATCGCCTCAGCCTGCATGGAACGCATTTCCAGCATCAAGCGATTGAATTCGACACCCTGGCTCATCACATCCTCCACTGCCCGCTTTTTGACGCTAGCGGCGCTATGCAGAGGTATTAGCAACAAGGGTGCCAAGAAGTAAAAGGCCAGGTGAAGGGATGCGCAAAAGCCGGGCGACGCCCGGACCAGAAAGCCTTCAGGAGTGAGTCGGAGGAATTCGCGGACAAGTCCGCTCCCACCAAGGAGCAAGCTCATGGCCAGGATGAAACTAGATACACCCCGGCAATTGGCCCGCATACGGGCTCGCTACTCTTTACCCGACAAAAGGAATCGAAAGCGCAGCCCAACCTGTAGGAGCGGACTTGTCCGCGAAGCTTTTCGCTCAATGCCGCTTACGAAAACCGCCGATAGTGCGAGCGATTCGCCAGTCAGCGGGCCACGACAATCAGCTGGCGTACAGATATGCCTCCACATCCATACCCGCGTCGCGCATCTGCGCCAGCTTGTAGCGCAGGGTGCGCGGGCTGATGCCCAGGCGCTCGGCGGCTTCCTTGCGGCGACCGCGCTCGGCGCGCAGGGTATCGATGATCACCTGAAATTCGCGGCGACGAAGATCCTCCCCCAAGGCACCAGAGTCCACCGCAGCGGGCGACTCGACCGGGGACGCCGGGGGCGGAGCGACATTCGGCACGACCGCCAGACGCGGCGCAGCACTCTGCACCGTTTGGCCGATAGGCGCATGCAAGCAGAGATCCTGCGCCTGAATCACCCCACCCTGCTGCAGAATCAAGGCGCGCTGAATGGCGTTATCCAGTTCGCGCACATTACCGGGCCACTGGTGCTGCACCAGGCTTCGCGCGGCGGAATCGGACAGGCGCACCGGCGTCTGATTCATTTTTTTGACGTGCTTGGCGAGCAGGCGCTCGGCCAGCGGCAGAATGTCGGCGGGCCGCTCACGCAGCGGTCGCCAGGCCAGCGGGAATACCGACAGGCGATAATAAAGGTCCTCGCGGAACCGCCCGGCCGCCACTTCACTGGCCAGATCACGGTTGCTGGTGGCCAGCACACGAATATCCAGATTGATCGGCTTGCGCGCCCCGACTCGCTCCACTTCACGCTCCTGCAGCACCCGTAGCAACTTGGCCTGCAAACCCAGCGGCATTTCGGAAATTTCATCGAGCAGAATGGTGCCGCCATCGGCCAGTTCGAACTTGCCCGGCTGCGCGGTAACGGCACCCGTAAACGCACCCTTCTCATGGCCGAACAAGGTGGCCTCGAGCATGTTGTCCGGAATCGCCGCACAGTTGATGGCAATGAAGGGGCCGGATGCGCGTGGCGATTGCTGATGGATATAGCGCGCCAGCACCTCCTTGCCGGTGCCGGACTCGCCAGTGATCATCACCGTCGAATCGCTCTGCGCAACGCGTGCGGCCAGCTCGAGCAACTGCACGCTGGCCGGTTCCAGCGCCACCGGACCGTCACGATCGCTTGCCGGCAGCTTGCCAAGGGCATGTTTGGCCACCAGCTCGAGCAACGTACGCGGCTCGAATGGCTTGACCAGATAATCGGCCGCCCCCTGACGAATAGCATCCACCGCGCGCTCCACGGCACCGAAGGCCGTCATCAACAGCACCGGCAATTGCGGGTAGCGAGCGCGAATCTGCGCCAGTAGTTGGTGGCCGTCCATGCCCGGCATGTTGACGTCACTGACCACCAGCCCAAACGGCTCCTCGGTCAGGGCAACCAGTGCCGCCTCGGCACAATCGACCGCCCGATAATCATGCCCGCCCAGGCACAGGGTATCGGCCAGGGCTTCGCGCAGTGCGCGATCGTCTTCAACCAGCAGGACTTTGGCAGCCATGGGTTACTCCTGATTCGAGTGAGGCGCTGCATCGAGCAGCGGTAGAGAAACGATGGCGCAGGTACCACGACCTGCACGTGATTGCAGCAGCAGCTGGCCTTGGTGGGCACGCGCCACCGCTTTGACCACTGCCAGGCCGAGGCCGGTGCCGGTGGTCTTGGTGGTGAAGAAGGGTTCGCCCAGACGCGCCAGGGTTTCCCGGCTCATCCCCGGCCCGTTATCGCTGACGCATAGGCGCAACTGGCTGTCACGGCGATACAGGTGGACTTTCAGACGCGCATCGCGCCCGGCCGCCTGGATGGCGTTGTCGACCAGGTTGAGCACGGTGCCGACCAGCGTGTCGCGGTTGCACAGCAATTCGCCGCCCTGCACATCGCACTGCCAGCGCACGGTCATGCCGCCCACATGCGCATCGGCGGCCGCACGCAGTGCATCGAACAAGGCCGATGGCGTCAGACGGTCCGGCAACGGCAGTTCGCCTCGGGCGAAGATCAGCATGTCGCGCACCTGATTCTCCAGCTCGTGCAGACGCTCCTTCAAACGCCCAGCGAAGCGCTGTTGCTGGTCGGCAGGAAGAACCTGTTCATTGAGGTGACTGGCGTAAAGCAGCGCGGCGGACAAAGGGGTGCGGATCTGATGCGCCAGGGAAGCGACCATGCGCCCCAACGCCGAAAGACGCTCATGGCGAGACAGTTGATCCTGCAGGCGACGGGTTTCCGTCAGGTCAGTCAAAAGCACCAGTTGTCCCGGCTCTCCATGCAGGGAGCGGGTCGCGATGGATAGCCGACGCCCATCGCGCATGGAAATTTCATGACCATCGTCTTCGCGCGGGGCGAAGTTGCGGGCGATCACCTGACGCCAGAGCATGCCCACCAGCGGCTGACCAAGCAGTGCGCGCGCCACGGGGTTGGCTTCACGCACGACGCCCTGCCCGTCGATGACGATAACGCCACCAGGCAGCAGGTCTAGCAGGCTTTGCAGGCGATGCGCCAAACGCTCCTTCTCTGCCAGCTCCTGCATGCGCTGAGCACTGACCAGAGCCAGCTGCCCCTTGAGCTCATTGACTCGCGCCTCGAGCAGGCTATAGGACTCGCTGAGCTGGCTGGACATCTGGTTGAACAGGGCAAAGGCCTGTTCCAGTCCCGCGCGGCTGGCTTGTTCAAGCGGCGCGGCAACGGCTGGCTCGGCTGACTCGGTAGGACGAAGGTTGGCTTCCATCTGCTTCTCTCGTACGACGCACCGTCAGAAGACGGTCGGATACGAGAGCATTAGCAATCCCCGTGCCTACTTTTTTGTTCTTATTTTTCAATCACTTGAAAAACCGAAGCCGGAGCTCGCGTCAAAGCTCCGGCTTTTTCTTCGTAGGATGGGTCTGCGCACCGTGCTTGCGATGGTGGTACGCGCAGCCTAGAAATGTAGGGCGGATGAAACCCGCCAGAGCGCGATGGCGGGTTGCACCCGCCCTACTGCTCCAAGGGCGCAATACAGGACGACAATCAGTCGCCCTGCTCATCCTCTTCGCGGCGTGTCATACCGTACTTGCGCATCTTCTCCACCAGCGTGGTCCGACGAATACGCAGGCGCTCGGCCGCACGGGCGACGACACCACCGGCATCATCCAGGGCCTGTTGAATGAGCCCCTGCTCCAGGTTGCCGAGATAATCCTTCAGGTCCAGACCTTCCGGCGGCAGCATGGCCGGGGTGTCGAGGCCCGGCAGTCCGGCCATGATCGCCGCGCGCTCTTCCATTTCGTCACGCAGGCTTGCCGCGAGTTGCTCGTCTTCGTCATCAACATGGCGGAATTTCTTCGGCAGCTCGCCAACACCGATCACGCCGTAGGGGTGCATGATCGCCATGCGTTCCACCAGGTTGGCCAGCTCGCGCACATTACCAGCCCAGTCGTGGCGACACAGCGACATGATGGCAGCCGAGTTGAAACGAATGGAGCCTCGCTTCTCATGCTCCATGCGCGAGATCAGTTCGTTCATCAACAGCGGGATGTCTTCGATACGCTCACGCAGCGGCGCCATCTCGATGGGGAAGACGTTGAGGCGGTAATACAAGTCCTCGCGGAAACTGCCGTCCTCGATCATCTTTTCCAGGTTCTTGTGCGTCGCGGCGATGATGCGCACATCGGCGCTCTGGGTCTTGTTGCTGCCAACGCGCTCGAAGGTGCGCTCCTGCAACACGCGTAGCAACTTGACCTGCATCGGCAACGGCATGTCGCCGATTTCATCGAGGAACAGCGTGCCGCCATTGGCCAGCTCGAAGCGCCCTGCCCGACTGGTAATCGCGCCAGTGAAGGCACCCTTCTCATGCCCGAACAGCTCACTCTCCAGCAATTCGGCCGGGATGGCACCGCAGTTGACCGGGACGAACGGCGCGTCGCGACGCTTGGAGTGATAGTGCAGGTTGCGTGCGACCACTTCCTTGCCGGTACCGGACTCACCGAGAATCAACACGCTGGCTTCGGTATCGGCCACCTGCTGCATCATCTGCCGCACCTGCCCGATGGCACGACTGGTGCCGACCAGGCTACGGAACAGATTGGGTTCACGCTGGCGACCGCGATCGCGAGCCTGGTCATACATCTCACGATAGACCTGGGCGCGATGCAGGGAGTCGAGCAGCTTGTTGTAGCTGAGCGGAGTTTCCAGGCTGGCCAGTACGCGCCTGCGTAGGTCTTCCGGCCACTCGGCGAAGCTGAATTCACCTACCGTCAGCAGCGGCAGAAACTCATCCCAACCGGCAATCTGCTTGGTCAGTTCCAGCGCACCGCCCTTAGCCTCGACATCGCCAAGTACGACGCTGAGCACTTCGCGGCTGGCCTCCAGGTCAGCCACCACACTGCGCCAGTCCTGACTGCTGCAGGCTAGATGCTCTTCCCCGAGAAAGCTCAGAATGATCGCCAATTCATGGCGGCGCGTAGCATTGTCATCGATCAACAGGATTTTGGTTTCACGCCACATCTTGTGCTTGTCTGACCCGAGGAGTGGAGGAAAGCGTGCGACAGATCTTCGGCACACACCGGCAGTTAGCCACTAGTAAAGTCAAAAAATTGAAGTCAGTCAAATTTATGGCGTACCTTTTTGCCCGCCGATAGTGCCGGACAGCAGGCGCTTACTGAGTCAGAAAGTCAGCCGCTAATGAAAGAAAAATAAAATCAGAAAGCTTAACGAGGGAAACCGAGTCGAACCTGCTGATTAAACTCGGTAAACGCGGAGAACTAGCCGAAAAGCTGATAGACCTTGGCGCCCTGATGGGATTGATTGAGTTGCACCAGTTCACTGGCCAGACGCTGCTGCTCGGCCTGACAAACGGTGACCAGCTCACGGTAGAGTGCGAGGAGGTTTTCCAGACCACTACGCAGGTCTTCCTCTTCGCGGCTATCGACCATGGCCGCTTCGACTGCCATACGACATTGCACATCGAGCGCGCCAATCGCGGCCCAGTCCTGATTGGCCAACGCATCACGCAGTGCCGAACCGGTCGCTTGCAAATGCTGGACGGATGAACTCATTCGCTTCTCCTCCGATGCTCGCTCATTACTGAGCGATGGCATCCCAACCCTGCTTGACGTTGCGCAGCAGCGCCGACACTTCCTCGAGAAGCTCCGGCTCGTTGCTGACATTGGCCTCAGTCAAACGGGCGATCATGTATTCGTACAGGCTATCCAGGTTAGCCGCCAGCTCACCACCCTGCTGATGATCCAGACTCTCACGCAAACCGGCGACGATGGCAATGCTTTTGCCGATCAATTCACCTTTGAGCGCTGTCTGCCCACGCTCCATCGCACCACGTGCCTGTGCGATGCGGGACAGGCCGCCCTCCATCAGCATTTGAATCAGGCGGTGGGGGCCGGCCTCTGCGGCCTGCGCCTGGTTGTTGACGGTTTGATACTGCCTGAGGGCCGCCATTGCATTCATAATCGCTCTCGCTCTAACGATAGGCTTGATACTCAGCGTATCGGCGAAAGTGACTGAACCTTTAGCGAAAAATCAGCCTGCCGGTGCCGGCTCGACCTCGGGACCGATGGCATCCCAGGCGGTCTTGATATCGGCCAGCAGAACCTGGACCTCGTCCAGCGTGCGTGGCGTCTCATCCAGCGCTACACCCGCCAGACGGCGTGTCATGTAGTCATACAAAGCGTCAAGATTCTCGGCGATCTCTCCGCCGAGCTCCTTGTCCAGCGCAGCCTGCAGCACACCCAAAATGGTGATGGTGCTGCCTACGGCCATGCCACGAATCTCGGTATCGCCTTCAGCGAGCGCCTGCTTGGCCAGCATCACACGTTGCAAGGCGCCTTCGAGAAGCAGCTGCACCGTGCGGTAAGGCGACACCTCCTGACTGGTCTTAACCTGTTTGTAGGCATCGATGGGGTTCTTGCTCATGAATTACTTATCCTTTCTGACGAAGCCCGGCAGGTTGGCGAGTTGAGTAGCCAGCGACTCGCTGGTACGGGTCAGGTTGGCAACCAGCGTGTCGAGCGCCGTGTACTGAGCGACTAGGCGGGTCTTCATCTTTTCCATACGCAGATCGAGCGCCTTGCGCTGCTCGTCGACATTCTTGATCGTGGTAGCCAACCCCTCCTCGCGCTGCTGCAGCACGCCGCCGGCCTGGGTATATCCCTCAGCGACCTTGCTCAAGCGCCCCAAAAGGCCGGTATCGCCAGTGAGATATCCGGCAACTTCATCGAAGTTACTGTCCAGTGCCGCAGTAAGCTTGGCGTCATCGATACTCAGCGTGCCATTGACGGTGGAGCCGCCACCACCGCTGGGGGTGAAATTGGTACTGATACCCAGATTGGCAAGCGCCTTGATGGCGCCATCCCCAGTCATCGCCACCATCTCGTTGCGCAGCCCTCCCACCAGGTTACGGATGGTCGAGTCGCCCACCAGCGCAGCGGCAACAGGCTTGTCGTCCCCAGTCACCGGAACAACGGCGGTAAGCTCGGCAGTCTTGGTGATCAGCGCGTTATAAGCATCGACGAATTTCTTGACATTGCTCTTGACCCCAGACTTGTCGACCCCGACCGTGACGGTGATGTTCTTGCCATCGGCCAGGTCAGTAGAGGTTTGAGCACCTGCAAGGTTGAGCGTCACCCCCTCAATCGCGTCGGTGACGGTATTCGAATCACGGGCCATCTGCAGACCATCGATGGTCAGCAATGCCGATTTGGCGCTAGTGATGACTCCACCAGCGCCACTGGCAGAATCCGGCGGCACGAAGGAACCTGGCGTACCACTGACTTCAACCGCCTCGAATGCCTGGGTCGTCAGCGCATTATTGCCAGTCGTCGCCCCATCTTCGGTGACGGCGACCTTAATGTCATTGCCATCCCCCATCTTGGTCGAGTTGAGGATCAGACGCGAGCCCGAGGCATCGGTCAGGATGGTGGCACTGATGCCACTGCTCTTACCCGCCTCGTTGATCGCATCGCGCATTCCGGCTAGGGTGTTGTTGGACTCGTCAATATTGACGTTGAGGCTGGAAGACCCGGTCGAAATGGTCATGGTACCGCTGTTGAAAGTCGCAGTATTGCCGCCCGGCACGGACTGCAATGCGACCTTACTGCCAGACGCCAACTGACGAATCTGAACATCATAGGAGCCCGCTGGCGTCGTAGTTCCCGAGGTGACTTTCAGCAAACTGGTATTGGAACTGGTGGCGGTACGTGCCTCGAAAAGGGCAGGCTTGTTGAGGTCGTTAAGAGCCGCCTTGAAGTTGCTCACCGCACCCTTCAGGGAGATCAATGCCCCACGGCGCGCGACACTCTCTTTCTCCAGACGATCCAATTGCGCAGTCTTGGGCGTCCTTTCAGCGGTAAGCAGCGCGTCAACAATCGTATCGATAGGCAGGTTAGTTCCTACTCCCAGTATCCCAGCCATGATTCACCTCGCCAAAATTATGACTTCATAACGTCCGTGGCATTAAGCAGTCAAAAGCCGTGCCAACCTGAGCGACTCAGGCTTCGGCCTTGAACAGCAAACTACGGACTTCGGAGAGGTTCTCTGCCAGTTGCAGCGCTTCCTCCGAGGGGATCTGGCGAATCACGTCACCAGACCCGGCATCCGTCACCTTCACCACAACCCGTCCACTGCCCTCCTCAAGCGAGAAGTTTATGTCACGGCGAACCGATTGCACATAACTCTGGATAGTGGCCACTGCAGCCTCTACCTGTTCACGCATAGCACCCGCATCGTTCTCAGCTTCGGCTGCCGGACTCACGTCCTGCGCACCAGGCACTTCACGCTCAAGCGGCTTGCCGATCGCTGCGACGCGTTCAGCCTTGCCACCTGTAACGGTGGAAACAAGCGAATTCTGAATTGAGCTGACGTCCATTACGTTCACCTCACAATAAAGAAGCGGGGAGAAAGGTCATGACCCTTCCCCCCGCCAGTCTAACGCCTTTGGCTAACCTTAGCCGAGAAGGCTCAGTACAGCCTGCGGCAACTGGTTGGCCTGGGCCAGGATCGCGGTACCGGCCTGCTGCAGAATCTGGTTCTTGGTCAGGTTCGCAGTTTCCGTTGCGTAGTCAGTGTCCTGAATCCGGCTACGGGCAGCGGAGGAGTTCTCACCGATGCTCTGCAGGTTCGAGATGGTGTTCTCGAAGCGGTTCTGCACCGCACCGAGCTGAGCACGCTGACTGTCGATGTTGGAGATCGCGCCGTTGATGATGCCCAGAGCTTCCTGCGCGCCACCGGCGGTGCTGATATCGATGTCACGTACCGAGTCCAGGGTACTGAACTTGTCTGCACCCAGACCAGCGCTCATGCCCTTGACTTCGAAGGCATCGGCTGCCTCGAGGATGACCTGACCATCAGCACGGGCACCCGCACCAGCAGCGATGCTCTGAGTGCCACCGACGTTCTCGTCACCGGCGAAGTTCTTCGCCTGCAGAGTTGCTGTCGCACCGGAACCACCCTGGTAGTTCTTGATCGCGATGGCGTCGCCGCGAGAGCTGACCAGCTCAATCTTGTCACCTTTGGAGATGGCCGAGATACCCGTCTTGCCGGTTTCCTTGTTGATAGCGTCAGCCAAGGCACCCAGGTCTTTGGTATCAGTCACGACAGCAGAGATGACCGACTTGTCGGTATCCTTTGTAGTGCTATTGGCACCATACAGCTCGAACGAGATGGTGCCGCTGGCCGAAATGGTGCCCAGCTCGGCAACGGTACGGGCGTTCGCGGTCACGCCGGTTTCGTCGCTCTTGGCGTTAACGGCGCGAGCGATTTCGCTGGCTGCAGCGCCACTAGCCGGGCCGGTAATGTCGACCACACCACCAGAAGCTGCGGTGGTGAACTTGGACGAAATCTGGAACGAAGTATCGGAGTAGGCGGAAGTACCGAAAGCAGCTGCACCACTAGCGCCGCTGGCGATAGTGCCGGCTGCACCACCAGAAGTGGTAACACGGTTGGTACCGATACGGTCGGTAGCTGCCGAGCCGATGGAGACGCTGATGGTCTCATAGGCATTGGCGCCCACCTGGAAGCTCTGGGAACCGAAAGAACCGTCAAGGATCTTGCGGCCACCGAAGCTGGTGGTTTCCGAAATACGGTTCAGTTCCTGTTGCAGCTGAGAAACTTCGGACTGCAGAGCTGCACGCTCGGTGGCACCGTTGGAACCGTTGGCCGATTGCAGAGCCAGGTCACGCATACGCTGCAGGATGCCGGTGGACTGCTGCAGGGCACCTTCAGCGGTCTGCGCCAGGGAGATACCGTCGTTGGCGTTACGGGTAGCAACGCCCAGGCCGTTGATCTGGCTGGTCAGGCGGTTGGAAATCTGCAGGCCTGCGGCGTCGTCTTTCGCGCTGTTGATGCGGAAGCCGGTCGACAGACGCTGGAGGGAAGTATCCAGACCTTTGGAAGAGTTGTTCAGGTTGCGCTGAGTGTTGAGGGACGCAACGTTAGTGTTGACTGTAAGGGCCATGGTATTGCCTCCAGATGACCGTAGAACCGTTTGTCTGAGCTTGCGAGCCCGGGCCTGCATGCTCAGACGCCCATAGAGTTCGCATTCGTCTTTTGTATCGGCGCTGGAGGGAAGAGCTTTAGCAGGAAATGCCAGTTTTTTTTCATGATCTTTTTCTGCTTTAGAAATCAATCAGTTATACGGCAACAAAGCAAAAAACAGGGTCACACCCCGGCAGGCCCATTGCAGGCCCACCGGGAGAACGGCGTCAATCCGGGGTCCAGGCTTTGCGCCACGCCAACAGATTATCACCCTCCAGCATCCAGTCGCGCTGCACCACACCGCGCATGCGATCACCCAGACGAGCGGTCTCGTCGAGATCGGCAAGGTGCATGCGAATAGCCTCCACCCAATCCCGGAAGCGATTCTTCACCAGCGTGACCGGCAGCTCGCCGCCCTGATAGCAAAGCACGTCGCTGCAAATGACGGGGAAACCACAAGCCCCGTATTCCAGCAGGCGCAGATTGCTCTTGCAGTCGTTGAACAGGTTCTGCTCCACCGGAGCGAGCGCCAGGTCCAGGTTGAGCTGGGCCAGCTTCGCCGGGTATTCCCGGATGGGCACCCCCGGATGGTACTCATGCACATAAGGGCGCAGCTTGTCGGGGCACATGCCGAAGAATACCCATTCCACTTCGCCGGCCAGTTCCTTGACGACGTCGGCAATCATTTCCAGATCGCCGGTGTGGCTGGCACCGCCGGCCCATCCCACCCGTGGCTTGGCAGAACAACGACGCTGACTGTTCAAGCCCCGCCACCAGAGCGTGTCGAGCCGGTTGTGAACTACGTGGATGTCGTCGTGCAGACCGGCGAACGCCTCGGCAAGCGGCTCGGTAGACACGACAAATCGATCCACGTAGCCCAGGCCACGGCGCAGCGCTCGGACGATATCCTTGGGCATATGGGCTTTATGAACGCTCTTCATCGGAAGATTGGGTAGATAGTCATCCAGTTCGAAGACCTTGAAGGCCCGGGAAAACGCCTTCATGCGGCGCATCCCTTCGATCTGCGACTCGCTGACCTGTCGCTGCAGCACGATGCTATCGGGTGAAAAACGCTCCAGCTCCGCCACGGACAACTGGTTCCAAAGGAGGGTGCCGTCAATCAACCCCTCTCGATCCATCGCCTCCAGTGGATGGATGACACGATAATGACCACAGCCTTGCTGGTCTGCCGCATGGCCCAGGATAGTCGGAACCGGACGCCAGGATGAGAGCGGACGCCAGTTCATCTTGCTCGGCGCAATGCAGAACTGGTCGCCAGCGCCCAGCGAGAAGTTGGGGTTATAGGACGGATCACGCGCCAGCAAGGGTAGCCAGCGTGCATACATGGCGTCGTCCTGCTCGACGGTGGCAACCGGATCCGGATCTTCATTGATGAGCAGCGCCGCACGCGGCGTCCAGACATTCAGGAAGCCGGCGGAGTGCAGGCGCAGGCAAAGGTCTACATCGGTCCAGGGCGCCAGATCGGCAGACTCCTCGAAGCCCCCCGCCTCGTTGAACAGGCTCTTGCGCAACATCAGGCATTTACCACTGACCGCCGCGTAGTTCTGATCGACCAGAAGACGCTGCAGGTGACCTGCGGTGTCAAGTGGCTGGCCCACGAATGCACGACCGACCGGCCCATCGAGCCCCAGTATGATCCCGGCGTGTCGAACGGTGCTGTCGCCCGCAAACAGCTTGGCGCCTACGGCGCCGACCTCCTGGCGAGCCGCATGATTGGCCAGTTCGTGCAGCCAGTTGGCGTCCAGTACCGCAACACCGACGTCCAGCCACAGCAACAACTCGCCCTTCGCCTGCTCAGAAGCCTGATTGCGTACCTGAGCCAACGACAGCGCATCAGAGAAACGCAGCACCCGAATCGAGCCTGTGCCCAGCTGCTCGACGCCCGCCAGCCAGCCTTGCAAGGCCGCATCATCGCCGCCCTGATCCAGCAACAGGATCTCGTAGGCTCGGTAGGTGGTTTTCTCGAGCAGGGTCTCCATGCAGCGGCGCGCCTTCGCCATGCTGCCTTGGGTATGCACGAGAATACTCACCAGCGTACTGTCATCCACCCCGTAATCGAGATGGTAATGACCTGGACGCTGACAGCTCACCGTCGCATTCGGGAAACCGCGTGCGATCAGGTGGCGCTTGATGACATCACGCTCCTCCTGGCTGTCGCGCAAGGGAGTGGCCTCGCTGATCAGCACGGGCTCGCTGACATGACCCAGCCCGTCGAAGCCCTTGTCTTCGACCAGGCGCAGAATGTAGTCCAGCTCGAACGCCTGCCCGGCGTCGGCACGAAAGCCCCCCATATCCAGCCAGGTCCGGCGATTAAACAACCAGTGTCGGGCCATACCACTCGGCAGGCTGAGCAATAAATCAAGATTAAGGCCGGGTCGCAGTGCAGCACCCAGGTCGCCACCCTGCTGGCGAACGATCTCGTCGCCATAGACCGCTCGGCAGCCAGGCGCAGCCAACAGATCCAGCGCAGCAACCAACAGACCGCTGGGAGTGAACTCGGTGCCAGCTTCGACCAGCATAAACCAGTCGACCTCAACCTCTCGCAGCGCGAGGTCAACGCTTTGCAATAGGTGCTCAGGGTCAAAGCTTAAAAATCGCAATTTGTCGTTGGCAGAGGTTTGCGGTATCGGTGCGGTGGTCAACATCAGAATACGCACCGAAGCATAGAGATTGTGACCCATACCAAGACTCTGGGCGGTCTGAACCAAACGCTTGTTGTCACCCTCTCGATCCATCACCAACACGCCGAAAGTAAGCTCATGATTAGCAGCCAAACGCTCAGCGATAAGGCGATGTTGGGCGTCGGTGGGTACCCGCTCAGCAAGCCAGGGAAGCAGTTGCCCCCGGCCTACCTGAGCCGCACGCGTACCGGCAAGAGACTGAGTCTTGCCGGTGAAGACAACCAACTGCTCCCAGAAAAGCGTCTCCAGTTCGGCATGCCAGTCTCGAATGGTAGAAAGACCATTCACTGCCTTCTGCAGAGAAGGCTCGGAATCGTCAAAAGCAATACCACTATGGCGATAAAACTTTAGTGTTTCCTCTGTAAGCGCCAAGTGCTCATAACCTTTGGCCTTCAGGGCAACCACTGGACAGCCACAGAGCATAGCCTTGGTACAGGTCGAAGATGTCTCGAACGTATAAAGTACCTTGGCAGACTTAAACTTTTCAGCCAACTCCGATAAGGGAAGAGGCTCTGCCATCGACAGTATCTCGATATCAGATGGCAAGATGGAAAAATCTACCGCATCTTGTGGAACCCGGTTTAGATAAAGAAATCGCGATCTTTTTACCCGTTCTCGATCAGGAGAAAACAACTCCATATCAGTACCGGGTAACGTTAAAATATCAGCCGTCTGCCCAGCGCCTACAAACTCTTCACGAAAATAGAAAAATAAGTCGTCATCATCACCATTGATCTGATTACCCCCGATCACCTCCTCTTTGTTGAGCATGTATCGCACGACCACTGGAGTCATCAGCGGATTACCAGACACTACCTCCGGATACACCCCTATGGGTGCCTTACCAAACTGGACGTGATTTTTCTTGACAACCTCAGTCAGCAATGGTGTTTTAAGATTGGGATTGACTTGGCTAGCCCCAACTATATATGCCTCGAAACCCTCCAAGTTCAGAGCATGGCACAGATAGTGGAGAACACATATACCCGAGGAGGACTCACGGTAGTCAGGAGCCAGAATATAGTATGGATGCCCTGGCTTACGGTGCAGCCTGCTGCTCATATAGAAATCCTTACTTATCGGCACGGAGAGAGCTCATGATGAAAATGGGCCTATTAAGGAATTCACCTAAGGCGTTATCGCGCTGAATGTTTCGATCATTAACATCGCAATAAATCAGCTTGTCACCGTTCCGTTCCGCCACTCCAATGGCGTCTATTCGCCAGTAGTCTGATGAGCCCTCGCGAATATAATTGATCATCTCCGCTTTTGTGCCATGAGCGAACAGGCCACATCCAGAGTCGCCACGCCAATTGAAACCCAGCTGAAATATTAATTTATTAGCCACTCCGCTCATAAAATTCAGCTGTTGAAGGATGTCAGCCTTGGCCTGCTCGATCATAAGGGTAGAATCACCATAGTCATCACCCAAGTGATGTAGAACGTTCAGCAGCAAAGCCACGTCATATCTTGAGCCTGTATCATCAAATTCAAAATAGGCATTATGCACATCAACTCGACCACTCAGATTAAGCAATTCAGCCGAAAGGCGAACGAAAGCTGCATGCGCGTGCCCCCCTTCATACGCAGTGACATGTAGTGCGCCAGCAGCCAGTGACTCAAAGAGAAAAAAGCCCGTATTACAACCTATATCTAGAACTCGTTTATCTATCAAATTCGTCTTGGACACAATGTAAGCCAGCCGGGCTGCATCTTCTTTGGAAGAAAAGTTGCCATGTTCAAATCCCATAAGTTGCATCAAGCAGTCGGGCAAGCGCTGGTAGGATGAATGCTTATGAGAACGGGTAGTTTCCGCCCACAACTCTTTAAGCAAGGTAATACGTTGTGTTGTAACTGGCATAGAAAAACCTCTTCAAACGGCAAATCAATCGGTGCAATTATGATATCAACGGGGGGATGGGTTGCTGACAACCACGAAAATGGAATCAGAGAAACGAATATTTTCGGGCAATAGGGCTAGTTTTTGCAGAGCATGAATGTGCCCTGGCAATAGAAAACCCTCATTCAATAATCTATTCAACTGAAAATCGGCAAGAATTTTAAAAACCACTCCTTGCGTTTCTGTTACTGCCAAGCCCGCCGCCTCAATATCAGCAGCAAGACTTTCTAGACAATAGACACGCCGATGGCCGTGTTGATGATCATTTTCAGTCAGAGCTTGTAGATCACTGATCAACCCCATTTGAAGCGCTATCTGTCGTGACAGCGCTAGGAAATTGGGAACCACGATAAAGATTTTCCCATCAACCTTAAGCAACCCAGCAATCTGGCGAAGGATCAATTGCACATCAAAGACATGTTCAAGAACGTAATTACAGAAGATGAAATCATAGCGCTGCTGATGGCGCTCCGAATTAATATTTTCAAACAGTGAACAAATGAAAGAAACGTTGGAGTAGCAGTTACTCTCTTCAGCACGCAGAATGAAATCACGAGCCCCATCTATCACAGTTAGAGACCCTAGACGCTCTGCTAGCTTCCTGGTTTCGTATCCGCCGGCACAACCTAACTGCAATCCAGACTTCTCCGCTGCCTCAGCTATGTGCGGCCCCATTAAATCAAAAATTATATCTTTCTTCAGCTCACTGTAAGGTGAAGCATCCCTATATGTAGCAACGGCCGCATTCAAAAATGCACGCTCTCTTTCCGCATCAAACTGCATAACCGTTATCCTTAATGAGACCTACTGACACCGTGAAAGAACCTACGTAAAAATAATTTCCGTAAAGCCCGCCACCACTCATACATCAGTAGTCGGTGAGTATCAGCACGCAGATAAATATCTGCGACAAAAAAAGAAATAGCCTCCAGCACCCCCGGCTTTCCCTTTAGATAACTGCGGGGTACAGCGGAATCAGCCCAAGTGCCCAGCAACCCACCCGACCAAAAATAACGCGCCCCCAACTTACAGTCGCCTTCAGAGCCCTCCCCCGTAATAAAATCAGGTAAAAAACCCGCTTTCAGAGCAAGTTCAAACGGTCCCCAAAGCCTAGGATTTGCCTCAATCAAATAAAATACGCCGTTTAACTCCATGACTTCGATCATTACAAACCCGAAGAAACCCACCGACCTCAACGCATTGATCAAAGCATCTCGAGTTTTTTCATCAGGACAGGAACAAAGCTGCGCAGCAATAATTGATTTTCCATTTGGCTGCTGCAGCAAGTTCCGCTGGTAGCGCACTAAAGGGTCCCCTTCTCGTGGAAGGTAGACTAGATAGTAGTAACTTTTTCCATCCAAGTAGCGCTGGAAGAAATATTCTTCGCGAGGCCAATTTGCCTCGAAACGCTGCAAATCCGCAAGTGAAAACAAAAGCTCTGGATATAACTTGCGACCAGACCCAGTTTGTAATTCACACCGGGGCTTAGCCACCAAAGGCAGATTGCCAGCCGTTGGGATATCTACAACTGGCGGTAGAGGAACACCAAACGTATTAGCGAGAGAGAGAAAATTATGCTTGTCAGAGATTTGCTGATAAGTGCTCTTGCTAACCAAAGGAATTTCAAGACCGGCCTCCTCAAACTGGTTACGCTGCTCCAGCAGCATGCGAATGATCGACTCAGAGGTCGGCAGGAACACCAGACGCTCGCCGGGAAACCTGTCACGTAGCAAGGCCACCGCGCTCAACATATCGTTAAGATCCAGCCTGTCGATCGTACGCACCACATCTATCCAGATAGAGAAGCGAGTTAGTTTAAGCAAGTCGGCACCGGGCCTTGCCACAATGGAACATGCTACGCTCCGCTCCCAAAAACTACGGCAGATCGCAATAATTGCCCGCTCATTGGCACCTGAGAAAACAACATACCGTACCGCCTTAGTCATTAAAACTGCTCCGCAGCGGAGTCAAGGACGATAGAAATAACCTTGTCTTGCTCCCAATCCTGCATGTCTGGAAAAATTGGCAGACAGATAACCTGGCGGGAGACAATGAATGCATTTCCCAACTTACTGGGATTAGCACTATCAAGCCCCCGATACATGGGAAATTCCGATATTAATGGATAGAAATAGCGACGAGCAAAAACGTCCGCATCACGCATACGTGCGAATAAATTATCACGAGAAATCGGGAACAACTGCTCATCAATAAATAGGGGACAGTAGGAGTAGTTCCATTCAAGATCATTCTCTAGCGACAACATACGCATCCCTGAAACGCCGGAAAACGCCTCTCTGTAGCGTTCAAATATCCGCCGCCTTGATTTTAGGGCTCCCTCCAGATGCTGGAGTTGGAGCAACCCAAAAGCCGCCTGCACCTCATTCATTTTACCATTTATACCAGGCGCGACGACCGTTACCTCATCAGCGAATCCAAAGTTCTTCAAATAATCAATTCGCTTTTTTATCTTCGAATCTGGGCAGACAATTGCCCCGCCTTCAAAGGTATTAAATACTTTTGTCGCATGAAAACTCAGAATCGACAAGTCACCATTACGTAAAATACTACTTCCGGCTTGGCGCACATCAAAGGCATGAGCTGCGTCATAAATAACCTTAAGACCATATGTATCAGCTATTCGTTGGATTCCTTCCATATCACAAGGAATGCCGTAACAGTGCACAGGTAAGATAGCAGTGGTCGCAGGCGTTATAGCTTGCTCAATTTTACTTAGATCAAGATTACATGTAACAGGATCAATATCAGCAAAAACGGGAGTAAGTCCATTCCAGAGCAGCGAATGGGACGTTGCAACGAAAGAATAAGGAGTCGTAATTACTTCACCACTAACCCGTAAAGCCTGTAAAGCGGTAACTAACGCCAATGTGCCATTACCAAAAAGACATAAATACTCTACACCCAGATAGTCTGCTAGTTTTCGCTCGAGCTCTTCGTGGAACGGACCACCATTAGTTAATCGCTTGCTGTCCCATATCTGTTCAAGATAGGGAATGAACTCCTCGAGCGGGGGAAGTAAAGGGCTTGTAACAAAAATGGGATCGCCCATGTTCATACCTTTGGTAAGAGGCTTCTGGGTCAAGGACTCCGGACAACCAGCCCCGAATGCTCAAAAACTGGCGATCCTAAGTCGCTCAATTAGAACCTTAGCAAGACACGAGCCAGTTAGCTTGAAGATCCGCAGAGGAAGAAGATACACCCCAACCGGCCACAGCACTGATCACCAATAGCAGGTGACGATGGCGTGCGAAGCACGCAGTGCTCACTGCTACCAGCAAAACCCTACAGCTTCACGCTCTATCGCAACTGATTGAACAGATTCAATCCCGCGATCTTCACGTAACTCTGCTGCGCCGCCTCGAGGATGATGGTCTGGAAAGACAGGCGCGACAGGGCCTCGGCGTAGTCCAGTTCGCGCAATTCGGCCTGCACGGACTTGTTCACCAACGTGACGTCTTCGTTATCGATCTGGGTGGTGTCGATCAGGTTGCGCCGGGCGCCAATCTCGGTGCGCACTTCGTCGACATTGGCGATGCCGTTGTCGAAGTTCTTCAGGGCGATGGCCACCTCGTCGCGGATGGCCAGGTTGCCGGCAGGTGAGCTCGGCGAGGATTCCAGCGTCTGGCGCAGGCGCGCGATGCTGTCGAGGATGCTGCGCTGTTCCTGAAACTGCGGCTGGATGCCGAACTCGTCACCGCCGGCCGCGGCGGCCGGACCGGACATGGTGAACTGCGCGCCGTAAACGTCGAAGGTCGCCGGATAAGGTGCGGTCACCGAACCGGTTGTGAGCACGGTACTGTTAGGCCCCAACGGCTGGGCATAAACCTCGTAGTCGGTGTCGTTGGTGAAGCGCACCACCACACCTGAGGTGGGGAACTGGCCATCGAACACGCCCTGGTTGACGATGCCGCCCCCCGACACCACGGCTGCCGAGGTATTGGTGGAGGACCGGGTCACGGCGAAGTCGGTGGGAGCCGACTGCAGGGTGAAGCTGTGGGTTCCCGCGCCTGGCGTGCCAGCGGTAGCCGGGGGCTGGATGTCAGCCACCAGATTGTTGAGGTCCTGCGGGTTGTCCCCTTCCTTGAGCACCACGTCGAGCTGGAAGCGCATGCCACGGAAGTTGATGGTGTTGCCGTTGCTGGTCAGCGGATCGATCTTGCCGCCACCCGGAATCTCCGAGGTCACGTCAGCGCCGGAGGCGTCATAGATACGAAACTCGTTGCCGCTGACGAAAGTGAGCGAGTACGGCTCGCCGTTGCGAAAATTGGAGTTGAAGGCACGGTCGTCTTCGACTAGGCCGGGGGACATAAAAACCCGCTGCTCATCGGCCGGCACTGGGGCGATGATGGTGCCCGGCAGCGGCGGTGACGGCAACGCCGGATTGTTGACACCGCCGTTGCTGGCCGTGCGATTGGCGTTGCTCACGTTCTCGAACAGGCGCTTGCCGTTGTCATTGATCGCCACGTTGGTGGAGCTGGCGACCTGCAGGCTGCGCTGGCCTTCGTCACCCATGTAGGAATAGGTGCCGTCGGGATTACGCACGAACGGCGCGGTCTTGCCCAGGTTGCCGCTGAACAGGTACTCGCCACGGGCGTTCTGGCTGTTCATCAGGTTAAGCAGCTCGCCCTCGCGCTCTTCCAGTTCCTTGGCGATGGATTGCCGGTCTTCAGCCGACAGCGCGCCGCCGCCAGCTCGTACAGCCAGTTCGCGCACGCGCTGCATGACGGTGTTAATCGAGTTGAGGGTGGTTTCCTCCTGCACCAGGCTGTTGTCTGCTGCGGTGAGGTTGTTCTTGTACTGGGTGAGCATGGCCTGCTGCTGTTCGAGTTGCAGCAGGCGTACCGACGCGACCGGATCGTCGGCGGGCGTAAGGATGCGGTTGCCGCTGCTGATCTGCTCCTGGGTGCGGATCAGGTTCGAATAGTTGCGCCCCAGGCCGGAAACGCCGTTGTTGAACGCCTGGATGGAGGAAATGCGCATAACCATGGGGCTTGCCTCTTGCCGAGCCTGTTTTCACAGGCTACCCCTTCCCGCAGGAAGGGCAACTATCAGAATGAATTGATCAGGGTATCGAACAAGCTGCGCGCAACTTGAATGATCTGCGCCGATGCCTGGTAATACTGCTCGAACTGGATCAGCTTGGCGGCCTCTTCATCGAGGTTCACGCCGGACACCGAGTCGCGGTTGTCGGTGGCCTGCTTGAGAATCGCGCCAGTCGCCTCGCCATCGACCCGCGCCTGGCTGGTCAGCGTGCCCACCCGTTCGACCAGGTCACCATAGGCGTCGGAGAAACTCGCCCCCGTGGTATCCGGCGCCGCCGGGTTGATGCCGATCACCGATTTCTTCTGCAAGTCGACCAGGTTCAGGGCGTTGCGGTTATCCGAAACACCGTTGGTGTTGAACGACACCGAAAAATTGTCGCCCTGCGAGGGGCGCCCGCCGATACTCACTTCGTAGGCGAAGGCGCTGGGCACGTTCGGCGGATTGGCCGGCACGTTGATGGTGATCTTGTTGCTCTGGCCGGGCGTGATGTTGCCGCTGTTGATCACGTTGCCGTTGATGTCCAGCACTTCATAAGATTGGGTAGCACCCCCGGCGGCGCCCATGACGATGCGCATCGGCGGGGCATTGCGCAGGCTGGTTTCCATATCGGCCTGGGCTGCTGGATCGTAGATGTCGATCTCGGTGCTGAGCTTGGGCTGACTGACGGTACCGGTGCCGGTATTGCCCGGGCTGGACTCGGTCTTCAGCGGAGCGGCGAAGGCCAGTTCCTCCGAATTTTTCATGTCAGCACGAGTATCGCGCGCCGCGTTACGGGTCGGCATCACGGTGAAGCGGTCGCCAGCCGCGAAGGTGCCCTGTGCCACACTCAGGGAAAAACCGTCGACTTCCGGCGCGGGCACCGCGTTGATGTCGAAGGTCGCCGGACTGGCGGGGAACACAGCGCCATCGGAAGAACGCCGCACCACATATTCGGTGGCGCTGGTGAACTGAACTTCGTAATCGCTGGTGGTCAGGCGCGTAGTGTCGGTGATGCTGACATTGAGGTTGGCCATCGGATCGCTATTGCCGATGCGCGCGAGGCTGCGCTGGGCCAGCAACAGCGGGTCGTTGATCGGACGGAACAGCTCCTTGCCGAACTCACCATTGAGGTCGAGCCCCTGGCCCAGCTGGCGATTCATCTGGTCGGCGATGGATAAGGACAGGCGGCCGATGGAATTCATCGATGTGTCCAGCACGTCCTGCCGATAGCGCAGCAGGCCGCCCATTTCGCCCCCGGTGATCAGCGAGCTGACATTCTGCCGGGAGTTGCCGCTGACGAACTGGATCTCGCTACGCAGTGGGTCGGACTGCCCCGGCGTCACCTCCAGGCGCGCGGCATTCTTGCCCACCACCAACGGCTGGCCGGAACCGATGAAGAGGTTGTAGGTGTTGTCGTCCTGCGGCACCACGGTCACGCCGACGAACTCGGATAGCTTGCGCACCGCCTCTTCACGGGCATCGAGCAGGTCGTTAGGGGCCTGGCCATTGGATGACGCCACGGCGATCGCATCGTTGTAGCCGGCAATCGAGGTCGCCAACTGGTTGACCTGATCGGTTACCGCCGAGAGCTGCTTGTTGATGAAGGCGTTTTGCTCGTACAAGCGGTCGTAGATGTTGTTGAAACGCTTGGCCAGGCCTTCCGCTTCGGACAGCACCAACTGCCGGGCCGGTACGTTGGCCGGGTCTTCCGCGGCGGTCTGCAGGGCTGCGAACAGCTTCTGCATAGCGGGAGTAACGCCCGTATTACTACCAGCCAGGAGCGAGTCGAGCTGGTTGATCTGACTTAAATACGCCTTGGTATCACTGTTGAGTGCGGTGCTGCTGCGCACCTGGGTGTTGAGGAAGTCGTTATAGATGCGCCGTACGTCGGTCAGGGTCGTGCCCGAACCGATATAGCCGGCGCCACTGAACTGCGGCGTACGTGTAGCCTGGATCGTCTCCTGACGAGAGAATCCCGGCGTATTGACGTTGACGATGTTATGGCCGGTAACCGCCAGCGATGTCTTGTTCGCAGCGAGACCGGAAAGACCGATGTTGAGTAGGTCAGCCATGGTTCAACCTCAAGTCCTTGTAGTGGCGCTATCGGCAGCGGCGATTGCCTGATAGGTCTGCATCTTGCGAGCGATCTGCGAGATCTTGCGTGCGTAGTTCGGGTCGGTGGCATAACCGGCCTGCTGCAGTTCCTTGACGAAACGCTCGGGGTTCTCGGTGGAGCTCAGCGCCTTGTCGTAGCGCCCGTTGTTCTGCAGGAAGCTGACGTAATCGTCGAAGCTCTGCGCGTAGGAGTCATAGGCGCGGAAGCTGGCCGCTTCCTTGACCGCCTTGCCGCCTTTGTATTCGGTCGTCAGAACACGGGCCGACTCACCCTCCCAGCCGCCATGGGATTTGATGCCGAACAGGTTATGGCTGCTATCGCCATCACGGGTACGGATGATCGACTTGCCCCAGCCGGTTTCCAGCGCGGCCTGCGCCACCAGATAACGTGGGTCGACACCGATCTTCTCGGCAGCCGCTTCCGCCATCGGCAGCATGGTGGCGACAAATTCCTGTGGCGAACTGAACGCGGCCTTGCCCGGTGCCAACGGAGGCTGGGCGATACGGCGCCCCGTCAAGGCATCGCTATTGCCAAGGCTGAGGCCTTTATCCTTGGGCGCGGCGCTGGCCTGCGCCGGAATCCAGTCATTGCCCGAGAGTGCCTTACCCTCACCCTCTCCGGCTGACGGTACGATGCCGGCCAGCAGACGATCCGCCAGCTTGCCCGGCACGGCCAGACGCCGACGATTGATCAATGCCGCGTCATCACGGAAGCCTTCGCTGCTGGCGACCTTGTCGGCCTTCGACTCGCTCGCCGCGGCAAGCGGCTGCTCGACCTGCGCGAAAGGGTTGGGACGGCTCGACGGCTGCTTGATTTTCGACATCTGCCGCACCAGTACGTCAGCCAGACCGATACCGCGCCCTTCCTTGGACAGGGTCACAGCCAGTTGCTGGTCGTGCATGTCCTGATAGGTCTTGCTCTCGTTGCTGTTCATGAAGTTGCCCTCGCCGAACGCGGCGTTGGCCGAACGCATGGCCTTGAGCATTTCGTTCATGAACAGCGATTCGAACTCCTGAGCGACCTTGCGGATGTTCTGCTCGGTATCGCCGCCTACCTTGAACTGGTTGAGGCGGTTCAGGTCGGTAAAAGAACCGCTGTCGATCGGGCTTTTGCCGTTGCCGAGCAGACCGGCTGAGAGTCGAGAATCCATGGCAGCAATCCTCCTCAGATCACGATCAGGTCGGCCTGCAGGGCGCCGGCTTGCTTGAGCGCCTCCAGGATGGCCATCAGGTCGGAAGGTGCGGCGCCCACCTGGTTCACCGCCCGCACGATCTCGTCGAGACTGGTACCAGGGCCAAATTTGAACATCGGTTTGGCTTCCTCCTCGGCACCCACACGCGAGCGCGGTACCACCGCAGTCTGCCCGCCGGAAAACGCTTCAGGCTGGCTGACGATGGGGTCTTCGGTGATGGTCACGGTCAGGCTGCCGTGGGTGACGGCGGCCGGCTGAACCTTGACGTCCTGGCCGATGACGATGGTGCCGGTACGCGAGTTGATGATGACCTTGGCCACCGCCTTGCCCGCCTCGACCTGCAGGTTTTCCAGAATCGACAGATAGTCGACGCGCTGATTGGGATCGAGCGGCGCACTGACACGAATCGAGCCACCATCGATGGCCTGGGCAACGCCTGGGCCAAGCAGGTCGTTGATCTGATCGACGATATTCTTCGCCGTGGTGAAGTCGGGGCGATTGAGGTTCAGAGTCAGGTAGTTGCCCTGATCGAAGCCACTCGGTACCGGACGCTCCACAGTGGCACCACCGGGAATACGGCCGGCAGACGGAACGTTGACGGTGATTCGCGAACCATCGGCGCCGCTGGCATCGAAGCCACCGACCACCAGGTTGCCTTGGGCGATGGCGTAGACGTTGCCGTCGATCCCCTTGAGCGGCGTCATCAGCAGGCTGCCGCCACGCAGGCTTTTGGCGTTACCGATGGAGGAAATGGTGATGTCGATGGTCTGCCCCGGCTTTGCGAACGCCGGCAGGTCAGCATGCACCGACACGGCTGCGACGTTCTTCAACTGCACGTTGCCGCCCGGCGGCACCTTGATGCCGAACTGCGCCAGCATGTTGTTGAAGGTCTGCACGGTGAACGGCGTTTGCGTGGTCTGGTCACCGCTGCCATTGAGGCCGACCACCAGGCCGTAACCGATCAGCTGGTTGCTGCGCACACCCTGAATCGATGCCAGGTCCTTCAAACGCTCGGCCTGGGTCGGCAGGCTCAGCAGCAGGCACGCGAGCATGGTCGCCAGCAGCACCCAGTCGTTGGCGCCGCGATGACGATAGCCGCGATGGGCGACAGCGAACTGGCGACGGCATGCGCCGGCCTGTGCCGATTCGAGGCCGTGGACGCGCAGCCCTCGCTTGGCAGTCGAGGTCACTGCAAATGCCTTGCGCGCAGACCCGCTTGCCGTGGCTCGTGTGTAGCCCTGGGAAAGGAGGTTGAACAGCAGGGACGAGGCATGAGCCAGCCAGGATTTCATCGATAACACCCCGATCAGAACGGCCACAGCGGGCTGACGAAGAAACGGCTCAACCAGCCAGGCTGGCTGGCATCGGCGAACGCGCCGGTGCCCGAGTACGTGATGCGCGCATCGGCGATGCGGGTGGAAGCCACGGTATTGTCGGTAGCGATATCGTCAGCACGAACCAGACCGGAGATACGCACCAGCTCATCACCAGTATTGAGGGTCATCCACTTCTCGCCACGCACGGCGAGAATGCCGTTGGGCAGCACTTCGGCGACGGTCACGGTAATCGAGCCGGACAGGCTGTTGCTCTGCCCCGCCTGGCCGGAGCCACTGGCCTCGCGCTCGCCATTGAATTGGACGCCGAGGTCCATCTTGCTGCCCGTCAGCGGATTGGTAGCCGAAGGAGTCGAGCCGAACAAGGACGTCACGCCAAGATTGGCGTTACTGTCCTTCTGAATATTGCTGTTGGCGTTCTTGCTGGCCTGGGTCCGCTCATTGAGGGTGATGGTGATGATGTCACCGATGCGGAAGGCCTTGCGGTCGTCATACAGGCCATTTTCGAAGCCGGCCTGGTAGATCGAACCGTTGTTCTGCGCGGCCGGCAGCGGCGTGCGCGGCAGTACCGGCGCGTAATAGGGATCGTCCGGCTTGGCTGTCGGCGCCACGCAGCCGCTGCTGAGCAGCAGGCCAGCCAACAGGGGGAAACAGAGAATTTGCCGGTTCATAACCACTACCTCGCGGCGTTCACAACAGAGTCAAAAGGATCAGAGGTTCTGCGTCACGAAGGACAGCATCTGATCGGCGGTGGAAATCACCTTGGAATTCATTTCATAGGCACGCTGGGTGGTGATCATGTTCACCAACTCCTCCACCACGCTGACGTTGGAGTTTTCCAGAGTGTTCTGCAGCGTAGTGCCCAGACCGTTGAGGCCCGGATTGCCGACTTGCGGCGCGCCACTCGAGCCTGTCTCGAGGAACAGGTTGTTGCCGATGGCCTCCAACCCCGCCGGGTTGACGAAGTCAGCCAGCTGGATGTTGCCAATGATCTGCGGCTGCGGGTTGCCGGCCGTGGTCACCGAGACGGTGCCATCCTCACCCACGGTGAAGGTACGCACTTCGTTGGGCAGCACGATCGCCGGCTCCAGCGCAAAGCCCTGGGAGGTGACGATCTGCCCATCCGAGTTCAGGTGAAAGCTGCCATCACGAGTGTAGGAAACGGTCCCGTCGGGCTGCAGTATCTGGAAGAAGCCCCGGCCATTTACAGCCATGTCCAGCGGCTGCTCGGTGGTCTGCAGGCTGCCGGCGGTGAAGATTTTTTGCGTGCCGACCACGCGCACACCGGTCCCCAACTGCAGACCGGAAGGCAGCTCGCTGTCCTGGCTGGACTGACCGCCAGGCTGGCGACGGATCTGGTACAGCAGATCCTCGAACTCGGCACGATCGCGCTTGAAGCCCGTAGTGGCGACGTTGGCCAGGTTGTTGGAAATGGTGGTCAGGTTCATGTCCTGGGCGGACAGACCGGTCTTGCTGACCCACAGTGCCGGAATCATATCGCTTCTCCTCGGACGCCGGTTTTACGGCGCCGCGTGCTGGTAATTAGCTAATCTGCAAAACCCGCGCCATGGCCGACGAGTTGTCTTCGGCGGTGCGCATCATCTTTACCGACAGTTCGAACTGACGGGACAGGGACAGGATGGCGGTCATTTCCTCGACGGCATTGACGTTGCTCGCCTCGAGAAAGCCGGAAGTCACCTGAACAGCGGCGTCGGCCTCGACCTCTGGCTGACCCTTGACGCGAATCAGGCCATCAGTGCCCTTCTCCATGCTTCTGGGATCAGGGTTGACCAGCTTGATGCGGTCCACCTCAGCCAGCACGTTGGGGTTCTCGCCCAGCGCTCGAATGCTGATGGTGCCGTCCTGGCCGATTTCCACCTTCTGCTCCGGCGGCACGGCAATCGGCCCGGCGTTACCCATCACCGGCAAGCCATTGCCGGTACGCAGCACACCCAGAGCATCGATGTTCAGGCTGGCGGTACGCACGTAGGCCTCGCTGCCGTCAGGCGCCTGCACGGCGATCCAACCCTTGCCGCCGATCGCCACGTCCAGGTCGCGGCCGGTTTCCTGCAGCGATCCCGGACGGAAATCAGTGGCCGGGCGCTCGGTCATGGCGAACACACGCGCCGGATAGCTTTCACCGAACAAAGGCATTGAACGCGCCTGCTCGAAATCGCGACGGAAACCTGAGGTGGAAACGTTCGCCAGGTTGTTGGCGTGGGCGCGCAGGCTCAGCGTGTTGTTCTGCGCTCCGGTCATGGAGACATACAGCATCTTGTCCATGGTAATTCTCCGAGTGGGCGACGTGCCCTTGGCTCTTTGCAAGCTCTACAGCAAGCGCCATGCCAGACTCGAATAAATAAACTCAAGACACTGATTTACAAGGATTTTAAAAGGTACAGAGGGTATCCGAAATAATGTCGGCGGCGAGGTTTTGCCGGCACTGGAACGGCAAAGCGGCAAGCCCGGCTTGCCGCTTTGCCTCAACCGTTATCATCAACGCAGGTTGATGATGGTCTGGGTGATGGCGCTTTCAGTTTCGATGGTCTTGGCGTTGGCCTGGTAGTTGCGCTGCGCCACGATCAGGTTCACCAACTGGTCCGACAGCTCGACGTTGGAGTCTTCCAGCGCGCCAGCCTGCAGGGCACCCAGGGTGCTGCTGCGCGGTGTACCGATCACAGGCTCACCCGATTCGAACGACTGCACCCAGGCGGTCTTGCCAACGGGAGTCAGGCCCTGCACGTTGGCGAAATTCGCCAGCAGCACTTGGCCCTGCACCTTCGACTGACCATTGGTGTAACGGGCGAAGATGACGCCAGTGTCATCGACCTCGATACCGGCCAACTGGCCGGTGGTATAGCCATCCTGGCTGACCGAATTGACGGCGAATGACGCGGCGTATTGAGTCGAACCGCGCATATCGAAAGTGAAGGCCTCGCTATCGGCGCCATTGGCCACCATGCTGCCCGGGTTGGCCGGGTCCTTCTCGGCTGGAGTCCAGTCCGCCTCACCGAGCGTGAATATGCCGTTAACCGTACCCGCGGCGATGGCTGGCGCATCCAGCGCCGGGTTTGGCGGCGTCGACAGAATCGGCGTCATGGCCGGGTTGTTCAACTGCCCCGCCGCATCGTAGCCCATGGAATAGCTGTAAGGCTGCGTGCTGCTTGGATCGCGTGGATTCACACCATCGACCAGCACATGCATGGTCCAGCCATTGTTGGCCGGCGCCTCGTTCTTCACGAAGTACTGGGTCATGACGTGGGCGTTACCCTGAGCGTCGTAGATATTGGTGGAAGTCGACCAGTTGAAGGACTTGGAATCGCTCGGATCGAAAGTCGGCGCCGCCATGGTGCCGGCGTTGGCCGGGCGCACGGCGTTGGAATTCAGGTTGATGGTCTGGGTCACCGAGGTAGTGGCCTTGGGTTCCTGCTGACCAGCACTGACGCGCAGGTCGGCCTGTACCGGCAAGATATTGCCGCTGTCGTCAGCGGAGTAGCCCTGCAGCCGATAGCCGAAATTGTTGACGATATAACCATCGCGATCGGTACCGAAGTAGCCAGCACGGGTATAGCTGATCTCGCCGTTGTTACTGGTAACGAAGAAGCCGTTGCCGTTGACAGCCATGTCCAGGGCGTTCTGCGTGTAGTTGATGTTGCCCTGATTGAACATCTGTGCCACATCGCCCAGCAGCACGCCACTGCCCTGCGGGTTCTTGCCGGTGCCGAGCATCGACGAGGCGTAGAGATCGGCGAACTCGGCACGCGACTGCTTGAAGCCGGCAGTACCGGCGTTGGCAATATTGTTGCCGGTGACGTTGAGGTCGCTGGTTGCCGCACGCAGACCACTGAGACCGATATTGAACGACATGGAAGACTCCTTCGCCGGAACGACCGGCGTCAATAATTACTGGCCGATGACCTGCACTTGGGAAAGCGGAACGTTGCCGAGGCCGGCAAGATTGAGCATCAGCTCGTTGCCGCCCAGCGTCACGCTGTCGACGTTGGCCGGCAGCATGGTGTAAAGACCTTTGGTTTCGGTACCGTAGGTGGCCTGCGCCTCGAACTTGTAGGTGCCGGGCGGCGCCACATTGCCGCTCGAATCCTTGCCGTCCCAGATGAAGCTGACATTGCCAGCGGCCTGCTCGCCCAGGTTGATCCGGGTGACCAGCGAACCGGAGTTGTTATAAACGTTGACGTACACGTTGCTACTGCTGACCGGCAGCACGGTGCTCGCCTTGAAGCTCTCACTGGTATCGACCACTGCCTTCTCGCCCGGCACGATAACCTTGCGCCCGACCAGAGAGGACGCCTGCAACGCCTGCGAAGACTGGAAGCTGGAGAGCATCGACCCCATGCTGGTGTTGAGTTTCTCGATCCCTTCCACCTGGCTGAACTGCGCCAGTTGGGCGATGAACTCACCGTTGCCCTGCGGCTCCAGCGGGTTCTGGTTGTTCAACTGCGCCACCAGCAGATTGAGAAACTCGTTTTTGCCGAGATCCTTGTTCTGCTTGGTGTCCTGCTTGATCTGATACTGGTCGAGTACCGAACTGGTTCCGCCTACTGTGCTCATCCGAAATCTCCTCGATGCGTTACTGGCCCAGAGTCAGTACGCGCTGCAACATCTGTTTGGCGGTATTCATCATTTCCACGTTGGTCTGGAAGGCGCGACTGGCAGAGATCATGTCGGCCATTTCCTCGACCACGTTGACGTTCGGGTAGTAGACATAACCGTCGCCGTTGGCCATGGGATGATCCGGCTCGTAACGCGGCATCAGGCTGCTCTGATCCTCGATCACGCCCAGGACCTGGACGCCACGGCCGGCTTCGTCCTGCTCGGCGAACAGGGAGCCACGGTCGCCGCCTTGCGCCTGCTGGAACACGGTAGCGAATACCGGATGGCGGGCGCGGTAGGTCTGATCCAGGCTCGAGGACACGGTCTCGGCGTTGGCGATGTTGCTGGAAATGGTGTTCAGGCGAGTGCTCTGGGCGCTCATGCCGGTTCCGGCGATATTGAAGACACTGGCAAGGGACATGGTCGAGCTCCTTATTCGCCGCGCAGGGCTGCAGTCAGCCCTTTGAATTTGCTGTTGAGGAAGGTGAAACTGGCCTGGAACTGCACGGCGTTCTCGGCGTAGTTCGACTGCTCGATCTGCAGGTCGACGGTGTTCTGATCCAGCGAAGCGTGGAACGGCGTGCGATACGGCAGTTCAGCTGCGCCTGTATCTATGCCTTCGGCCGGGATATGCCGGCTGTCGGTGCGGTTCAGGGAAACGCCGCCACGCTGCATGCGATTGTTCTGCTCAGCCAACACGCTGGCGAAGTCGAGATCGCGCGCCTTGTAATTCGGGGTATCGGCGTTGGCGATGTTGTTTGCCAGCACTTCGGCACGCTGGGAGCGGAAGCCGAGTGCCTGTTCATGGATGCCGAGTGCGCTACCGAAGTTGATGCTCATGTTTTCGAACCTTTGCCGCTGAGGCCATGTGGTCACTGTTGCGAGCTATTCAGCAAAGGCTGTGCCAACTTATTTAAATCAATAAAATCAATGGCTTACTCTTAAATCTGGCAACGGACAGCGGCAAAGCGGCAAGGCATTACCGCTTGTTGGCAAGCGAGTGGCAAAGGGCGTTTGCCAGCTTGCCGCCTATAGGAACGCATCTATGAACGGTGGAGGTTCGCCACCGTCGCGAATAAATGCGCACCTACAAACGCAAACGGGAGGCCATATGGCCTCCCGTTGCTTTGTATGCCGAACGAACCTCGCGGCTATTTCGCCTTGTAGATAATCCCGGGGCTGCACTGCACCATCTGGTATTTCTCCGGCAAGCCATTGAGCGCCTCGGAGGCTCCAAGGAACAGATAGCCACCCGGCTTCAACGTGGCGTGAATACGCGTGAGAATGTCCTTCTTGACCTCGGCAGAGAAATAGATCAGCACGTTACGGCAGAACACGATATCGAACTTGCCCAGCGCCGCGTAACTGTCCAGCAGGTTGAGCGGACGAAACTCGACACGGCTCTTGATCGGCGCCTTGACCTGCCAGCGGCCCGGCCCTTTAGGGTCGAAATAACGCTGCAGGCGCTCCTGCGAAAGGCCACGCCCCATGGCCAGGCTGTCGTACTCACCGGATTTGCAGTTGGCCAGCATCGATGGCGACAAATCGGTGGCGACAATCTGCACCCCAGCCTTGAGCTGACCGAGATTGGTGCGCTCGAACTCATCGATGGACATCGACAACGAGTATGGCTCCTGGCCGGACGAGCAGGCTGCCGACCAGATGCGCAGGCGCTGGGCCGGATAGGCCTTGATCAGCTCCGGCAGCACGCGGCTCTTCAGCACCTCGAACGGATAGGTGTCACGAAACCACAGGGTCTCGTTGGTGGTCATGGCATCCACCACCTGCTCGCGCAGCCCGCCGCGCGGTTGGCTTTGCATGCGCTGCACCAGCTCGCCCAGGGTCTTGATGCCATTTTGCTCCATCAGCTTGTTCAGACGACTGGAGACCAGGTACTGCTTGTTGCTGCCAAGCAGAATACCGCAGGCCTTTTCCAGGAAAGCCCGGAACTGCTCGAAATCCAAATTACCTGAAGACACTAGTGCCGCCTCACCTACCCTAACATTCGCTGAAGGACATGCCTTCAGCCCTCATCCGATACGCGAATGCGATCGACCACGCGCGCCGCCAGATCATCTGGCTTGAACTTGGCCAAAAAATCGTCGGCACCGACCTTCTTCACCATCGCCTGGTTGAATACACCCGAAAGCGAAGTATGCAGGAGGATATGCAGCTTCTGCATGCGCGGATCACTGCGAATCTCCGTCGTCAGCGTATACCCGTCCATCTCGGGCATCTCGATGTCGGAAATCAGCATCAGCAGTTCCTTGTCGGGATTGCGCCCCTCTTCCGCCATTTTCTTGAGGTAGTTCAAGGCTTCGCGACCATCGTTCAACGCGGTCACTTCGACACCGACGGTCTGCAGGCAGCGCGAAACCTGTTTGCGTGCCACCGAGGAGTCATCGACGATCAGTACGTGCTTGGTCACCGCCTGACTCTGCACCTGCTCGTCGATGACGCCCGCGGAGATCACTTCCGAGGTCGGCGCAACCTCGGCGAGGATTTTCTCCACGTCGATGATCTCGACCAACTGCTGGTCGAGCCGCGTGACCGCGGTCAGGTAGTGATCGCGCCCGGTGCCCTTGGGTGGCGGATGGATCTCTTCCCAGTTCATGTTGACGATACGTTCGACCGAACGTACCAGAAAGCCCTGAACCTTGGTGTTGTACTCGGTGATGATGACGAAGCTGGTTTTCAGGTCTTCCAGCGGCGCCCGCCCGGTGGCGATGGACAGGTCGAGAATAGGGATGGTGCCACCACGAATGTTGGCCACGCCACGCACCACCCGGCTGGACTTGGGCATGATGGTGAGATTGGGGCATTGCAGCACCTCTTTCACCTTGAATACGTTGATACCGTACAGCTGTGGGCCTTCCAGGCGGAACAACAACAACTCCAAGCGGTTCTGCCCTACCAGCTGCGTGCGCTGGTTAACCGAATCCATCAACCCGGCCATGCCCGGACTCCTTCTTGTCTAGTAACGCCTACCCCATTGAGCCTAGCAGGCGGCACGGGGCTTGCTTTGCAACACGTATGAAGCAGAAAACGTCATCATTCCGACAGCTACTGGCAAAGTGCCTTACGCCCTGGCCTGTTCTACTCGCTTTGCCGACACTCGGCTACAGCGGTACGGCGGCTGCCACCTTCACCAGCACTGAACAACTTATCGGCGCGACCGAGTCCTTTCTTGAGCAGGCAACCACTGAATATCTACAGCGTAGCGAAATTCAGGGGCGCCATGAGATTCGCGTCAATCGTCTCGACCCACGCTTGCGTCTGCCGGTATGCGACCAGCCTTTGAGCACCACACTGGAAAGCCCGGCACAACCGTTGGGACGAGTCACCACGCGAGTGCGTTGTGACGGCAGCTCTCCATGGACGGTGTTCGTGCCCGCGGAGATACGCTTGTATCGACCGGTCGTCGTACTGACCCGCCCTCTCAAGCGCATGAGCATAGTCAAACCCGCGGACCTCAGTCTGATGGAACGCGACGTAGGACTACTCGGTCAAAACTTTCTGACGGACCCGGCGCAGGCAATCGGCAAGAAATTGACGCGACAGCTGGGCGGCGATCAGGTTCTCGCGCCCAGCCATCTGCAAATCGCCGAGGTCATACGCCGCGGCGACCAGGTCGTTATCAGCGCCCGCGGCACTACGGTGAACGTGCGCATGCCCGGCGAAGCCCTGACAGATGGTGCTCCGGGCGAACAGATCAATGTGCGCAATCTACGTTCGCAGCGGGTGGTTCGAGCCCGCGTTGTCGGCCCTGGCCAGGTGGAAGTGTCCATGTAGGCATGTTTCTTGTAGCGCAAAGGTCTGGCGATTCCCTACACTGTTTGAACGACGCAATGAAATTAGTCCTAAAGTTTTCCCGGCAGTGGCCGAAAAGCATGGCAAGCGTCCACCATATCGTCCGAGGTTCTGCATCATGGTCATCGACTTCAACCGGCTGAACAATGCCAACACGCCCGCCAACGCGGGGCGTACCGGCGCGACTCAGGCTGGCACTCGCAATGAATCGGCGCAGCCGAACAAGGCGCCTGTCACCGGTACCGATGAACAAACCAACGCCAAAAGCGGCGAATCCGTGCAACTGAGCCGTGAGGCACAACAGTTGCAAGCAATCGGCGAGAAGCTGCGCGATCAGCCCATCGTCAATAAAGAGCGCGTGGCCGAGCTGAAACAGGCCATTGCCGACGGCAGCTACCAGGTCGACAGCAAACGCGTCGCCCAGAAACTGCTCGACTTCGAATCCCAGCGCTAGTCCCAGGGCTGCGCTGGGGGTGTTGGACGCCCGACCCCCAAGAGCCCGCCATGCACGACACAGCCCTGCTTGACCTGTTCACCTCCGATATCGGCACCGCCGAGCAACTGCTTGAGCTGATCGATAACGAATTCCAGGCCCTCACCGAGCGCGACCTGCCGCGCCTCGATAGCCTGCTCAACGAAAAGCAACCCTTGCTTGCCCTGCTCCAGCAGCACGGCAACGACCGCAGCCGCCTGCTGCAGAACGCCGGCCTGAGCGCCGACCGCGAGGGACTTGGCGAGCTGGCGAGCAAATCTTCCGTGGGCGATCAGTTGTTTGCTCGCAGCGAAGAACTTTCCGCCCTGCTCCAGCGCTGCCAGGAGGCCAATCTGCGCAATGGTCGCTTGATCCGCGCCAACCAGGCATCGGTGGGCAGCGTCCTCGGCATTCTCCGTGGCGGCGAAACGCCCGGCCTCTATGACAGCCGTGGTAGTGCCGCTAGAATCGCGCAGCAAAGGCCGCTCAGTCAGGCCTGAGCCCTCATTACAAAAAGCACAAGGACATGCAGGCACTCTGCCAGTATGCTGGTGCCGTTGTAGTCCATGACTCGGAGAGTTCCGAACTGTGTCCAGTGCGTTCAACGATGAGAGCGGTCCTCAGCCGCCCAAGGTGCTCAAGACATCTGTCGAGATCATTGCCACCCTGCGTCAATTGCAGCAAAACCATGACCCCCTGGTCGTTCAGTTCAAGGATCGTGGCCAGCGCTTTCAAAGCTACCTTGTCGAAATCGATAAGGATCGTGCGCGCATCGCACTCGATGAAATCATCCCCACCGACGGCGAACGCTTTCTCAAACAGGGCGAACCTTTCAGCGTCGAGGCGTTTCGCGACGGCGTGCGCGTGGCCTGGACCTGTGACCATGACGTGCAGCTCGGCGAACTCGATGGTGCCCCGTGCTACTGGGCGCCCTTGCCCGATGAGGTGATCTATCACCAGCGCCGCAGCGCCTTTCGCGCACAACTGAAGCAGAGCGATCTGGTCAAAGTCGTCCTCAATGGCGACAAGTTGCGCGAGCCGCTACCCGGTCATTTGCTGGACATCTCTGCCACCGGCTGCAAGCTGCGCTTTGCCGGCGATCTTAGCCAGCAGTTGAGCGGCGGCCAGGTGCATGAACGTCTCACTGCCTACTTACCTTTCGGCGATCTGACCTGCGCCGTGGAGATGCGTCACGTGCAGTATGAGGACAAGGTCGACATGACCTTCGTCGGCACTCGCTTTCACCGTATCAACGGCCTGGAGCAGCGCCTGGTCGAGCGTTTCGTCTACCAGTTGCAGCGCGAGGCGCGCCGCACCGAGAGCGACGCCCCCTTCTGAACCCAGCGCAACCCTGTAGGAGCGAATTTATTCGCGATTTCGCGGACAAGTCCGCTCCTACACGGCGCATAACGCTTACGCGGGCATATCCACCCGCTCCTTCCCTGCCTCCTCTTCGGACGCCGCTGCCGCAGCGGCGGCAGGCTCCTGCATCTGCTCCTGCACGGTCTGCTCATCCACCCGCGGATCGAGCGCTGCCACCAGCGGCGAGCTGGCGACGTTGCCGGGCATGGCCATGTGCTGCAGCGGTGCATCATCGACCTGATGCAGGTGCGTCACCCTTTCAGGGCGAATGCGCCAGACCAGAATCAACGCACAAACGCAGGCAAATACGTACAGCATGTTGGCGCCATAGAAACGCATCAGCACGCCCGTCAGCAATGGGCCGATGCAGGCACCGACGCCGAAGGTAACCAGCAGCATCGCCGTGAGCGACACGCGCCGCTCCGGCTCAACGTGGTCGTTGGCCAGGGCCACCGCCAGCGGATAGAGACTGAACTGCATCAGGCTGACCAGAAAACCGATGCCGATCAGCAGACCGAGAAAGACCTCCGGCAACGCCGCCAGCGGCAGGGCCGCAAGTAACAGCAGCACCGCGCAGCCGCGAATCAGGCGCACACGGTCATGGCGGTCGGACAACCAGCCCAGCGGCCACTGCACCAGCAGGCCAGCCAGAATGCAGCTACCCATGAACAGGCCCACCTCCTCGGTGGAAAGACCCATGCGCGAGGCATACAACGGCGCCAGACCGTAGAACGAACCGATAAGCAGGCCAGCCACCGAAATGGTGGTCAGCGACAGCGGCACTCGCCGCAGGAAGAAGCGTAGCTCCAGCGGTGCAGGATGCAGGGGGGCCGGGTGCAGGCGACGGGTCAGGGCCACAGGCACCAGACACAGGGCAAAACACAGCGCCACCAGCATCAGCAGCTCCAGCCCCAGCGTGGGGTGAAGCACCAGGGCCAGTTGTCCGAGAATCAGCCCCAGGTAGGACGCTGCCATGTAGCCACTGAATACCAGGCCGCGCTGTCTGGCTTCAGCCTGCTCGTTGAGCCAGCTCTCGATCACCATGTATTGGCACATCATGCCCACACCCACCAACATGCGCAGGAACAGCCAGAACGGCAGCCACTCCACCAAGCCGTGGCCGAGCACCGCCGCGGTGACGACTCCGGCGCAGGCCACGTAGGCTCGTATATGCCCCACCCGGCCAATCAGGCGATGACCCAGCTTGCCACCCAGCACCAGGCCGAAATAGTTGGCTGCCATCAATGCGCCGACCCACAGGCCATCAACCGTATCGGCGAGGCGCAGGGCCAGATAGGTACTGAGCAGACCGGAACCGAGCAACATCAGCATGGTAGCGAAATACAGCGAGCGGAATGACTTCCAGATCAGTCGCATTGGCGGGTAAAGCTCCTTCTGCTCGATAACGATAAATGGCGTCCGACCTTGGCCGACCGAAACACGACGCTCACCAAGCGCCTTGTCGCCACGGTAGCGGTTCAGCTCCATGAGTTTGCAGGCGATGTACCCTTCGATGAATTGCCCGGCAAACAGTTCGATTGGCCGCGCGCTTCGGATGCTCGATGGGCCTGGTACAGCGTAGCGTCAATTCTTCCGGCACCTCGAATCCCTGCGCCGCCGGGCTCGGGAGCAACTCGCTCGCCCTGCCAGTCGGCAGCCAGGCCTATCGCGAAAGCCTGATTCGCTTATGCAATATTCAAAGCAGGCAAAGCTTACCGAGATGCGACACCGGCTTGCACCCTGTCGTCCAGATGCCCATCCGCGACGCGACGCATGACCAGGCTGTGCTAGAGTCGCGCGCTATTTTTTCGGCCGGCCTTCTGCAGGCTGCGCTGAAAAACCTCTCGAATCAGGCACGACGCCACTTGCAACGCGCCCAGCAACCAGAGAACCACGCGATGTCCCAAGCCATGCACCCTGCCCTGCAGTTCCTTAACCGTACCAGTCTGGTGACGCAGATCATCATCGGCCTGCTCGCAGGTATCGCCCTCGCCGTGGTCGCCCCGCAGGCGGCACTGTCCGTCGGTTTCATCGGTAATGTGTTCGTTTCCGCACTCAAGGCTGTCGCTCCGGTCCTGGTGTTCATTCTGGTGATGTCGTCCATCGCCAATCATCAACACGGCCAGCAGACCCACATTCGTCCGATTCTGCTGATGTACCTGGTCGGCACCTTCAGCGCCGCGCTGGTGGCGGTGGTAGCCAGCTTCGCCTTTCCGTCGTCGCTGGTGCTGAGCAGCCAGGCTGCCGAGCTGACGCCGCCCGGCGGTATCGGCGAGGTGCTCAAGACCCTGCTGATGAACGTGGTCGACAACCCGGTCAACGCGCTGCTGCGCGGCAACTTCATCGGCATTTTGGCCTGGGCCATCGGCCTCGGTTTCGCATTCCGCCATGCCAGCGCCGGCAGCAAGCAACTGCTGGGCGATCTGTCCAACGGCGTGACCGCCATCGTCAAGCTGGTAATTCGTCTGGCACCGCTGGGTATCTTCGGCCTGGTGGCCGCGACCCTGGCCGAATCCGGCTTCGACGCCCTGCTCGGCTACCTGCACCTGCTGGTGGTGCTGGTTGGCTGCATGCTGCTGGTGGCGCTGGTGATCAACCCGGCGCTGGTGTACTGGAAGCTGCGCCGCAACCCGTACCCGCTGGTGTTCACCTGCCTGCGCGAGAGCGGCATCACCGCCTTCTTCACCCGCAGCTCGGCCGCCAACATCCCGGTCAATTTGCAGTTGTGCCAGCGCCTCGGCCTGCATGAGGAAACCTATTCGGTTTCCATCCCGCTGGGTGCGACCATCAACATGGCTGGCGCAGCGATCACCATCACCGTCCTGACCATGGCCGCGGTGCACACCCTGGACATCGCTGTCGACCTGCCCACGGCCCTGCTGCTGAGCATCCTGGCCTCGATCAGTGCCTGCGGCGCCTCGGGTGTGGCGGGCGGCTCGCTGCTGCTGATCCCGCTGGCCTGCAGCCTGTTCGGCATCCCCAACGATGTCGCCATGCAGATCGTCGCCATTGGTTTCATCATCGGCATCGTTCAGGACTCGGCGGAGACCGCGCTGAACTCGTCCACCGATGCCCTGTTCACCGCTGCCGCCTGCTTGGCCGAAGAACGACGCCGGGCCTGACCCCGACGAACAGAAGGTGTGCACGACGTGCACGCCTTCTGCCCCTGGAGCCGGGAATGTCCCCCACCGGCACAGTGCAAAATTGATAACGATTAGCGTTTGAATTAGATTGACGCCCTTCGCACACCGACCGCGGACGGCTTCATGTTCGAATTGCAAAGCGTCAGTTTCAGCATTCCTGAACGCACCCTTCTGCATCCCCTGGACCTGCGCATCGATGCTGGACGTATGGTCGGCCTGATCGGCCACAACGGCTCCGGCAAGTCCACCCTGATCAAATTGCTTGCCCGCCAGCAGTCGCCCAGCGGTGGCCAGATCCTGCTCGACGGCAAACCGTTGCCGGCGTGGGGGCAGCGCGACTTCGCCCGTCAGGTGGCCTACCTGCCACAGCAGTTGCCGCAGACCGAAGGCCTGAGCGTTCGCGAGCTGGTGGGTTTCGGCCGGTATCCCTGGCATGGCGCCCTTGGCCGTCTGGGCAGCAAAGACCGCGCACATATCGAGCGCGCCCTGGACCTGACCGACACCGGCATGTTTGCGGATCGCCTGGTGGATCATCTGTCCGGAGGTGAGCGCCAGCGCGTCTGGCTGGCCATGCTGCTGGCGCAGAACACCCGCTACCTGCTGCTCGACGAACCCACCTCGGCGCTGGACATCGCCCACCAGGTGGAAGTCCTCTCTCGGGTTCACGACCTCAGCCGCGAGCTGGGCCTCGGCGTGCTGGTGGTGCTGCACGACATCAACATGGCCGCGCGTTACTGCGACCACCTGCTGGCCCTGCACAGTGGTCGTCTACTGGCGCAAGGCAGCCCGACCGAGCTGATGCATGGCGAGACACTGGAGCGCATCTACGGCGTGCCGATGGGGGTGATGGCCAATCCGGTGGATGGCTCACCTATTAGCTATCTGCACTGACCACTGCCCCTCACGACACCGAACCAGACGCCTGCGCAGGTGGCTCGTCGAGCAGAGGGCAGTTCTCGCACAGTTCGAGTTCAGGCAGCAGATAGCGAATGCAGCACACCCGTCGCTGTCGCCACGGCAGCGTAGCGCCCTGCAGTTCGACATAACGCACCGGCTGATACAGCGGATTGCGTCGCCCATCAGGCAGCGTGGCCGCTTGCAGGAGGCTGAAGCCGTCGGCCAGCATTGGCGCGGGCAGGACCTTGCCCAGCGCCGTCAGAATCCACTCGAAATAATTGCCGGCGTTGCTCCAGAGCACCTTGGGGGCGACCTTCACTTGCGCGGTAAATGCCTGAATCAGGGGGGCCAAGTGATCATGCTGGAGATGAGCGAAACGCTCGAAGGGATCGCCTGGGGCGAACGGCTCCCCCGCATCGCGCAGCTTAAAAGCCTGTGGCAAGTGCTCCTCATCGAGTACCACCTCGATGTCATCGAGGCCTAGCGGCAGGCGCCGGTTCAACACCAGCGCGGCGGCCACCACCGGCGGAATCAGGCGCACGAAATAGTGCTTCGACCACTGCGACAGCAGCGCGCGTCGGTCACCGCCTGCGTACGCCTCGCCGAAGCGCGCCAGCAGCGCCGGAAGGCCTTCGCTGCCGAGCAGTTGGCGCAGCGGTACCGAGGGCCGAGGGTCGTCGTGCAGCACCAAGGTGTCCCGATAAGAGGAGAAATCGCCGATGAACAGCGGCGCCAGTGCCTCAATCACCCTGAGCGCTTCCCGATGCGTTCAATACAGTACCCCGCCGTCGAAGAAACGTTCGCGCCCGATAGCCATCAGCGCGGCGCACTTATGAGATGAATCGAACTCCTTTTCCCGGTAGTAACCCAGCGTTTGCATATAGGCGATCATCTTCGCACTGCCGGCGCGCGGTTCGCGCTGTCCTGATCGTCGGTTAAATAGCAGAACATTAATAGTTGGTCATCAGCAAGGATCAATCCAGATAGCGAGCCTGGGACAGAACTCAACGATTCATCGCCTCGATGGCCTCACGCACCTGGGTAGCGATGGCGGCCACCGAGCGCGGGCCTCCAAAGGTCCAGTACGGTGTGGGAAGAAAGGCGTAACGCTGCTGCTGAGCGACCGGCAGCGCCTTCCACAGAGGGCTGGCGAAGAACGGCGCCTGCTCCTGCCCGCCGATGAACAGCACGCGTAGGCCCGGCTCACTGGCGAAGCTGCGCATATCGATGCGCCGGTGCAGGCTGTGCGCGGAACGCAGCGTCCAGGGCGAGCGCACCTCCAGGCGATTCATCAGGCTACCGATCAGCGTCTGCTGGTTTAGGGCGATGAAACTACCCTGCTGCACCAGTGGGTAGAGCACGACAACCGGATCGCCCTGCAGGCCTTGCTCACGCACGGACTGACGCGCAGCATCCAGCGCCTGCTGACCTTCGCGGATCACTGCAGCGGCCTGCTCCTGGCGCCCGGTCAGACTCCCGAGATGCTCCAGCATGGCCTCGCCGATGGCCACGCCGTCATAGCCTGCCGATGCCAGCGACACCTGATAGATTAGGGTCGGTGCCAGGCCATCGAGACGCTCGAACAACGGCAGGTGCAGGTAGGCCACACCGATGATCAGATCCGGCTTGAGCCGGGCAATGGCTTCCAGATTGGGTTGTTGCGCGCTGCCCAGCGACACGCTGCGCTCGAGCAGGCCGTTGCCGATACTGATGTAACGGCGATAGCTGGCCAAGTTGGCCACCCCCACCGGCTCGATCCCCAGCGACACCAGCAGCTCGGTACTCAGCTCATCGAGGCTGACGATCCGCTGTGGCGCGTCTCCAACGCCGGCCGACTGCCGGGCCACCAGTTGCGCATCGGTCGCCCAGGCGCCATGTGTCAGACAGAGCAGCAATGCCCCACAGAAAAGACGCAGCATCGCCACCGCACTAGTTCCTTTTGTCACTGAAATAGACACGGCTGAGCAGCAGTAGGAACAACGGCGCACCGATGGCGGCCGTGGCGATTCCCAGCGGGATGTCCAGCGGTGCCAGCAGCACGCGCCCGAGCAAGTCAGCCGAAGCCAGCAGGGTCGCGCCCAGCAGCGGCGCCGCCACCAAGCGTTGGCGAGCGCGATGAAAGCCCAGCAAACGCACGCCATGTGGCACCAGCAAGCCGATGAACGCCACCGGGCCGACCACCGCCACGGCCGCGGCAATCAATGCGCTGGCCAGCACGATCAACAGCACCCGCTTGCTCGGCACCGACAAGCCGAGGCTACCGGCTACACCATCGCCCAGCTGCAGCAGATCCATCCAGCGTGTGGTCGCCGCGCACAGCGCCAGGCCGATCACCAGCCAGGGCAGCATGGCCTGCAGATCACTCCAGGTTCGGCCATAACTGCTGCCCACCATCCAGATCAGCGCCTGGGCGATATTGCTGGTGAACTGCGCCATCAGCAGGCTCACCACAGCAAGCACCACGCCGCTGATGGCAAAGCCGGTGAGCGTAACGCGCAGCGGCTCCAGGCCGTGACGCAGATTGAGGCCGATAACGATCACCAGCGCCAGGCCAGTGCCCAGCCACGCCAGCGGGAAGCGCCAGGCAGCGGCCAGCTCGGGCATGAAGATCAGTGCCAGCAGCACCACCAGCGCCGCCATCTGGCTCACCCCGAGAATTTCCGGGCCGGCCAGCGGATTGCGCGTAACCGCCTGCAACAGCATCCCGGCGGTTGCCAGCAGCGCGCCAGCGGCCATGTCCACTAGCAGGCGCGGCAGGCGCAGATCGAGCAGCGTCATCGCCATCGGCTCGCCGTCCCACACCCGCTGCCAGAACGCCCAGACACCCGACTCACCCTGCGCCGTGCCCGCTACCAGCAGCGCTAGGCAGGTCAGCACCGCGAGCACGACGAACGCCCCCAAGGGCATGCGCATGGCCCGGCTCTCGCCCGGCATGCTCGCCGTGACCGCCGCCACCGGCGCGCTGCGCCCGTAACGCAGCAGCAAGAGGATCGCCAGCGAACCGAGAATGGCCGACAGCACCCCCAGCGGCAGTTGGAACCAGGGCTCTACCACAACCACCAGTGCATCGGCGAGTAACGTAAGCAGTGCGCCCCATATCGCGCACAAGGGGATCAATCGGGAAGGCCGCACCACAGCGAAGGCAAAGCGCAAAAGGTTCGGCGTGATCAGCCCGATGAAGCCCAGCGGCCCGGCCAGATGAATGGCCAGCGCCGCCAGCAGGCTGCCGAGGAGGATGCTCAGCCCTTTCAGCCAAGCCGGCGAGAGCCCCAGCGAACGCATCTGCCCGTCGCCCAGTACGGCCAGGTTCATCGGCCGCTTCAGCACCAGCAGCGCCAGGGCAATCAGCGGCAACAGATACAGGGCCGGATGCATCGCGCCCCAGCCCAACTGCTGCAGCGACCCTGTGCTCCACAGCGATACCACCATCGCGGCCTGGTCGTTCAGGCTGAGAAACAGAGCGATCAGCGCGGCGAAGGTCTGCGCCACTGCCACTCCGGCCAGGGTCAGGCGCAGCGGCGAAGTGCTCCAGCCGCCGGCCATGAGGAAGGTGAACAAGGCCGCCAGCAGGCCGCCGACAAAAATCAGCGGCAAACCCAGCGCGCCGGGCAGAAGCATGCCGAGGATCACGCCCAGTTGCGCCCCGGCGGTGATGCCGAGCAGATCCGGCGACACCAGCGGGTTGCGCGTGATCAGCTGCATGATCGCCCCGGAAACGCCAAGACAGGCGCCCACCAGTACTCCGGCAAAGGCACGGGGCAGTTGCGTCCACCAAAGCAGCAGGCCGTCGAGCGAAGGCTGCGACGACAGCGGCGCCAGCCAGGCCTCGGTCGTTGGCCAGGGGTGGCGCAACACGCCCTGCCACAGCAGCATGGCCAGCAGCAGCGCCAGCCCCAGCAGCGCCAGGCCCGCGTGACCGAAACCATGTCCAGCGACTGGTTGGCCGGGGCGGCTCAAACTCGTCATCCGTTGTCCTTACCTATGCAAAAAGGCGAAGGGTTGCCCCCTCGCCTTGGTTTGCCCACTCGGTTGCCGCTTACCAGCGCAGCGACACGCTACCGAGGAAGGTGCGTTCATCGCCCCAGTAGCAACGCCCGGCATTGTTGCAGCCTGCCACATACTCTTTATCGAAGAGGTTCTTGGCGTTGAGATCAACCGACCAGTTCTCGTCGATGTCATAGCCGATGGCGGCATCGACCAGGGTCACGTCGCCGGTATCCAAACGGCCGTAGGAGATTACGGCGGGGTTGGTACCGGGCGGGTTGGTGTAAGCGAAGGTACTGTCGAAATGACGCACACCACCACCCAGACGCAGACCGCGTAAGGCGCCATCGAGGAAGCGGTAGTTGGCCCAGATCGATGCCTGGTTGCGCGGCACGCCAGTCATCTGATTGCCTTCAAGTAAGGATCCTGGCGCGTCCTTGGTGACACGTGCATCGGTGTAGGTGTAAGAAGCGGTGACATTCAGATTGGCGCTGATATCACTGCTGACCTCCAATTCGACACCCTTGGAGCGGCTCTCACCAACCTGACGGTAATCATTGATGGCCGCCTCGTAGTAGACGTCGTTTTCTTTGCGCAAGTCGAATACGGCTGCGGTGAACATCGTATTCCAGCCCTTGGGCTCGTACTTCAGACCCACCTCGTACTGCTCAGCGGTAATCGGATCCAGAGGACCATTGGTGGCGGAGGTTTCCTGCACCGGTACGAAAGCGGTGGAGTAACTGAAGTAGGGCGACAGACCGTTTTCGAACTGGTACATCACACCGCCCTGCCAGGTTCCCTTGTGATCGCTGAAATCAAGATCGGAGGCCGGCGCCAGTTTGTTGCGGTACTCGTTGTCGACCGAGTCGAAACGACCGCCGAGCAGAAAAATCCAGTTTTCATACTTGCTCTGCAACTGGCTGTAGACGCCAGTCATCTTCTGCTCGAGCAATGTATTGCCCTGGGCGATCGGAGTAGTCGGTTCACCCACTACGCCCCAGGCCGGGTTGTAGTAATCAATCACCGGGATGATCCCGACATCCTGATTCTGATTGAAGGAAGTGCGGTCGAAGGCCAGCCCCACCAACAATGTGTGCTGTAGCGCTCCCGTGGCGAAGTTGCCCTCCAGCTGATTATCCAGCGAGTAGGTCATGGACTTGTTGTAACGATCACGTGCCAGGTTGGTACCCACAGTACTGCTGTAATTGGCACTGGACAAACTGCTGCTCGGCCAGACTTCGTTGCGCTGGATACGCGACTGCATATAGCGCGAGTTCTGGCGGAACTGCCAATCGTCGTTAAAGCGGTGGGTATATTCGTAGCCCAGAGTCCAGACCTCACGGTCAAAATCATCCCAGTCCGGGTGACCCACCAGAGTGTCCTTGTCCAGCTTGCCATTGGGATTGGGCAGCAGCGTGCCCGCCGCTGGCAATCCCAGCTGAATCTTGGTGCGATCCTTCTGATAGTTGGCGAGCAACGTCAGGCTGTTGTAATCGTCAAAGTTCAGGGTCAACGACGGTGCAACGTAGATACGATCATCCTGTACATGGTCGACTGCGGTATCGGCATTGCGTCCTAACAACACCACGCGGCCAAGCACGTTGCCGCTATCGTTCAATGGACCCGAAACATCCACGCCCAGTTGGCGGCGGTTGTTGGAACCGTAGCTGAGCTGCACTTCACCCTGCGAAGCCGCGGTCGGGCGCTTGCTGACCAGGTTGACCAGACCACCCGGAGCGTTCTCACCATAGAGAATTGAGGTTGGCCCACGGAACACCTCCACCCGCTCCAGACCATAGGGCTCGCTGGTGGTGTCGTAGCGGTTGCCCTGCACGCGCAAACCGTCGCGCAGCAGGCCATAACCGTAGTCGGTGGCGTTGAAACCGCGGATAAAGAAATAGTCGCCGGCCAGGCCGTCCCCTACGGCAAACGGCGGGGCGAAGATACCCGGCACGTAGCCCAGGACATCTGTGAGGGTCTGCGATTTCTGGTCTTCGATACGCTTGCGGGTCACCACCGATACCGAACGCGGCGTCTCCGACAGTGGCGTGCTGGTCTTGCTGGCGGTCAGGCTTTTCTCGGCCTTGTAGCCGTAATCCGGGCCTTGAGGGCGGTCCAGCTCACCGGTGATCGTCTGCTCCGGCAGCGTCACCTGATCAGCTTGCGCGTGAGCCATTCCGTGACACGTGGCGGCTATTACCACGGCCAGGCATTTCAGTTGAAAACGTCCAGCACCCTGCACTGCTTCCGACATCTTGTTCTCCCCCCCTAGTCCCGCCAGCCAATCCGCTGGCCTGTCAAAAAACGCCCGCCAGCCTAACCAATATCAGATTGAAACTAAATAGTAATTTTTATCATTTAGATGGCAATTTGAAACCTTCTGCCCGGTTGACGACGAAGGGGCAGATTCATGTTTTCGATTTCCTCAGCGGCCAAGCGCAGCATCGAGGGCGCTGGCGAAGATCGCCGCCACCTGATTCGTCTGCACGGCCGTGATAATCAACGGCGGCAACAGCCGCAGAACGCTGGAGTGGCGCCCGCCGACCTCCAGGAACAGGCCCCCGGCGCAAGCTTCGATCAGGCTCAGGAATGGGCGGCGCCGCCGACCTCCAGCAGCGCGTTGCGACTGGCCCGGGCGCGATGCTCGCCCTGCAGTTCGTGGAGCTTCCCGCCATCCATCTTGAGCAGGCGGTCGGCCTGGTCGAAGTAGTGATCGTCGTGACTGATGGCGAATACGGTCTTGCCGGCGGCCTTCAACTGCGGCAGCAGTTCGCGATAGAACACCTGGCGGAACAGTGGGTCCTGGTCGGCGGCCCACTCGTCGAGCAGCAGGACGTCGCGCGCTTCCAGCAGCGCCAGCAACAAGGCCAGGCGCTTGCGCTGACCGGCGGACAGGCGTGTGTCGCGCAGGCGCCCTGCCGCCAGTTGCACCTTGTGGCGAATGTGCAAACTGCCCAGCCAGTGATCGAGTTCTTCATCCGATGCCGCCACCCCGTGCGGGCCAAGCAGCTGCGAGAACAGGTGATAGTCGGTGAAAACCGATGCGAACAGCTGGCGGTAGGCTGGCCACTCCTGCGGTCCAAGCACCCGGCCATCGATGCGTATCTCGCCGTGCTGCGGGATGTACAACCCCGTCAGCAGACGCGCCAGGGTCGACTTGCCGCTGCCGTTGCCACCGACCAGAAACACCGTCTCGCCGCGCTCAAGACGCAGGCTGACCGGCCCTACGTCGAAACCGGACTCGCCATCCTGCGCAGGGTAGCGATACTCCACCTCGTGCAACTCCAGCACCTGCCACTGGCCACTCAAGGGATCGGCAGGATGCGCAAAGATTTCTACATGTGGCGCCAGCGCCAGCGACTCGACTTTGTCCAGCGCCACACGCCCGGCGATCTGCGTGGGAATCGCCGCCACCGCCGACACCAGCGGCGTGCGCATGAACAAAATGGTCAGCGCATAGGTAGATGCCACCGCCGTGGAGGCCCACCCCAGACCGTTGGCCAGGTAGAACACCAACCCGATAGTGCCCAGCACCATGATGTTGGCCCAGTTGCTGGCCAGGCCGTGGTAACGGTCGGCCAGGGTCACGTGATCGCGATAGGCGCGCGCGCTGAGGTCGAACTCGTCTTCGTACAGGCGCTGCGCGCGATCACGGTTGAGAGTCAGCTCCTTGCGCCCGTCGATCACTGCCTGGTAGTCGCCGTAGAGACGATCCTCGGACTCACGCAGCATGCGCAGGTGATGATTGAGCCGCCCGACCAGCAACCAACCAACGCCGAGGGTAAAGCTCATCCACAAGAGCGTGGTGACGAACAACCCCGGCGAGAGCCAGGCCAGATAGGCGAACGCCGCCAGCGTCAGCACACTGCCGTAGATCAGCTCGGGCAGATGCACGAAGGCCAGGGTGATGTTACGGATGTCGCTGGACAGGCTGGCGATGATATTGGAGCCACCGATGATCTCCAGGCGCTCGATACTCGTGTCCAGCACCCGTTTCACCAGCGCCCTGCGCATGCGATAGACGAAACGATGTCCCAGCGCCGTCAGCGACAGCTGCGCGGCCGAGGCCAGCACCAACAGCAAGGCCAGTAAGGCGACGAACTGCCCCAGTGCTACTCCCGGACTGCTCGCCGGTGTGAGCATGCGCTGATTGATGAACGCGATCACCGCCACGCTGAGCAATGCGCTGCCCAGGCTGAGCCCCAGCACCAGCGCGATGGACCAGCGATATTCGTGGAAAACCAGACGCAGCAGCTTCATTCAGAACCTCTTGGCCAAGGGGCAGTTGCGGGAGCACTGCCCGTCGAGTCGAACACGGCAATACCCTAGGGTATCGCGCAGAATCTGATTGATGAGCGCCGGCGAGTAGCCCAGTCGAGCTGCCACTTCGCGCTGGGTAAGACCGGCCGAAAACTCGGCGCATGCGCGGGGTCCGCTCCGCCAGCGCATCAAGCACCTGGCGCACGGCCTGCTGTCCCCCACGGCCTGCCCCGGAAGATTATGGAATTGATCGTTTAGATATCTATCGCATACTCCCAAACGTGCCCCTAAACCAGAAATCATCCCCTGATTTCTTCTGCTCGCCAGCCGGGCTACCTTTGCCATTCTGGCGGCGAGTTGCTTGTGGGCTGTCTCATCTCCCTTGCATCTTGACTGAAACCCCCAGACACGCAAATGATAATTTGTACTATTAGCGTTTGACTGCTAGATTGCCACGGTCGCTTCTGCCGACGCGTTCTATTCGCGAAGCTTCCGGGTTCAATCGCCATGCATCCTGCTACCGACCTCGACGCCCTGCTCAAGTCCGTCTCCCTCTGCCTGCCAGGCCTGAATGGCAACGTAGCGCCAGTACGCAGCGATCAGTTACTGTGTGGCGGCCAAGGCAATCAGGAGCGCATCGCCGCGCTGCACGACTATTGGCAGCAAGCCCACCCCGAGGCCGGGCGACACTACTGGTCCACTCGTTGCTGGACCTTGTTGATCTGGCAACCCATCTACCTGAGCCTGTTGGCCGCTCACCTGGAACACCGCGTACCCTGCCTGAAACGCATGGGACAATCGATCCGGCAGGGCTTCGTCGGAGGCTTCAACCTGCCGCCCGATTGCCCACTGCGTACCGATGACAGAAATCTTGTCGAGAACGCTGCTGAGCGACTGATAAGCCTGCTGGAACGTCAGCTGGAGGAGTTCAACGGTGTCTCCAATATCTACCCCAAGCTGGCGCGCCTGCTGATTGCCGACTGCGCCCGTGCCGCATTGCTTTTGCTGCAGCGCCACCAGGGCATGAGCAATGGCCAGCTGCGCGAGCTGGAAGACCGCTGGCTTCAGGCACTGGGCTTCCCTGGCAAGAGTCCACTGATCGAAGTAAGTCTCGAAGATGGCAGCCAGTGCCTGGCGCTGGGACGCAACGCCTGCTGCCAACATTTTCGCCGCGCCGACGGCGAGCCCTGTGCCGGCTGCCCGAGATTGAAACCTGCCGAGCGCTTGCAGCGCTTTCGCGAGGAGCTGGTCTGCTGATGTGCGCGTGCTACGCAACGCACAATCCACTTCGAAGCAACGGGTCGCCCGGGTTTGGCTGAGATGCACAGCGCACCGAGGCTGGTCGACAGTTGGCGCCCACTGAAAGCAGGCGCTTGCCGCTACGGCCTGGCGATGCTCGGCCTGCTGACCATCGCCTTGCTGCATCTCAATATCAGCCTGGACCACTGGTCGCTGGCTTTCCCCGAAGGCGACAGCTTCGCCGCTCTGCAATTTTACCTGGCCAGCCTGCCACGTCTGGTGATGACGCTACTGGTAGGCGCAGCACTGGGGCTATCCGGCAGCCTGTTGCAACAACTGACGCAGAACCGCCTGGTATCACCCATGACCCTCGGCGCTGCCTCCGGCGCCTGGCTCGGCTTGCTGGCCGCCAGCCTGGTCTTCCCTGTTTTCGCTGCCGAGCATGGCCATTGGGCGGCTCTGGCCGGCGCACTGCTGAGCGTCGGGCTGGTACTGCTAATTGCAGGACGCGACGGTATCTCCGGCTTGCCAGTGATACTCGCCGGCATGGCGATGAACCTGCTACTGGGCGCACTGGCCATCGCTGTGCTGATACTCAACCAGCAACAGACACGCGGCCTGTTCATCTGGGGCGCAGGCGATATGGGTCAAATCGACTGGTCCTGGGTTCATTGGCTCTGGCCCAAGTTGTTGCCAGGACTGCTGCTCCTGTGGCTCGCCCCGCGCGTGCTGACCTTGCTCAAGCTGGGCGGCACTGCCGCTCGGGCGCGCGGGCTGAACCTGTGGCCGGCGCTGCTGATGCTGTTTCTTGCCTCGTTATGGATGACCGCTGCAGCCATTACCGCCGTGGGTCTGATCGGTTTCATCGGCCTGGTGGCGCCCAACCTGGCGCGTCTGTGTGGCGCCCGCACGGCCCGTGACGAGCTGGTCTACAGCGTACTGCTGGGCATGTTGGTGCTGTTGGCCAGCGATGCCGTGGCGCTACTGCTCAGCCACTGGTTGAGCGAGCAGATACCAACGGGCGCCGTCGCCGCCCTGATTGGCGCGCCAGCCCTGCTCTGGCTTGCCCGTCGCCAGGGTGCTGCGCAAGATCGGCAAGCGCTGGCCCTGACCCGAGGCAGCGACAGCTGCAAGGTTCGCACATGGTGGCTGCTGACGTTGACTACGGCGCTCACAGCACTATTTGGCCTGTGCCTGCAATACGCGCCACAGGGTTGGCAACTGGCCTGGCCATCGGACGTCCTGTGGTCGCTGCGTTGGCCGCGGCTGCTCAGTGCGGCAGCTGCTGGCACCGGGCTGGCCGTTGCCGGCGTGCTGCTGCAACGCCTACTGCACAATCCGCTGGCCAGCCCCGACATTCTCGGCCTCAGCGCCGGTGCAGCACTGGCGGTGATGATCAGTCTGCTGCTGTTCGGTCAGGCGCTGTTCTGGCTGATGGCACCGATTGCCGCCTTCATCGGCTGCCTGTTGGTGCTGGCGACTTTATTGCTGCTAGGGCGCAAACAGAAGTACTCGCCAGCACTCATGGTACTGGTCGGCATGGCCCTGGCGGCTCTGCTCAATACAGCTTTGCAATTGGCCCTCGGTCAGGGCTCTTCGGATTCTTTGGCCTTGCTCGGCTGGTTAGCCGGTTCAACCTATAGGGTCAGCGGTCTGCAAGCCATCGTGCTGGGTTCCGGGGTAAGCCTGCTGATCGGCCTCAGCCTGTTCTGGCAACGCGCGCTGGATCTGCTCTCGGCAGGCGACGGCATCGCCCATGGACGCGGCCTGGATGTACCGACAACGCGCTTGGTCCTGCTGTTGCTGGTGTCGCTGCTCTGCGCGCTGGTGACCAGCCTGGTCGGCCCGGTGAGCTTTCTCGGTCTGCTCGCTCCGCACATGGCCGTCACCCTCGGTGCTCGGCGTATTCAGCAGCAACTGCCGCTGGCGGCGCTACTTGGCTGCTTGCTGATGCTGTTGGCTGACCTCATCGGCCGCAACCTGATCTTTCCCCTGCAGATTCCGCTGGGCATCGTCGCCTCGATCCTCTGCGGCAGCTACTTCATCTTCTTGTTGCTGCGCAGGGGCCTGGCATGAAGCGCTGCACGATGCTGCTCTGCCTGCCCCTGCTCTGCTGGCTGCCACTGGCCGAGCCGGCCGAACCGCGTATTGCCGCGCTAAGCTGGGAGCCTGCCGAGCACCTGCTGCAACTGGGCATTATCCCGCTCACCGTGGCCGATGCCGCGGATTACCGCGATTGGGTGGTGCATCCGACGCTACCCTCCGAGGTGCTCAACACTGGCAGTCGTACCGAACCGAACCTGGAGCGGCTTGCACAGTTACACCCCGAGCTGATCCTGATCACGCCCCTGCTGGAGGACATGCGCCAACCGTTGGAGCGCATTGCACCGGTACTCAGCTACGGTGACTTCACCCAGCAGCAGGACAATCTGCAACTGCAGCGCGACAACTACCTGGACCTGGCCGCACGCCTGCAGCGCAGTGATCTGGCGCACGAGCGCCTGCAGCAGATGGAACAGCGCATCGACGAGTTGCGCCAACACCTGCTGGAACACTTCGGCGGTGAGTTGCCAAAGGTCACCCTGATCCGCTTCGCGTCAGCCACTCAGGTGTACATCTTCGGCCCCAATTCACTGCCGCAGCACGCTATGTCATTGCTCGGCCTGCAGCCGGCACAAGTAGTGCCAGTCAGCCGCTGGGGCAGTATCCAGGCGCCGGTTACCCAACTCGGCAGCATCGAAGATGGCGTGGTGATCTACATCGAACCCTTCGCCCAGCACGAGCGCCTGTTCACCACACGGCTGTGGCAGGCCATGCCATTCGTGCGCCAGCAGCGCCTGACCAGCATGCGTGCGACCTGGACTCACGGCGGCGTGTTCAGCGTGCAGTACCTGGCGGAAGCCATCAGCGAAGCGCTGCTGAAGCTGCCCGCGCAATAGAAAGCCCCGCCGGTGATCAGGCGGGGCTGGGGACGGGATCAGTACTTCCAGGTCAGGCTCAGAGTCGCATTGCGCGACGGTGCATAGTACGACTGCGCCCAGTACAGGCTGGTCAGATACTTGCGGTCGAACAGGTTGTTGACGTTGAGCGACACGTTGAAGTGCGGGTCGATGTCATAGCTCGCCAGGGCATTGACCACTGCGTAGGAGCCCTGACGGCTGACGATGGTCTCGCCGGTCGTCGAAGTGCCCTGCTCACGGAAGATTTCGCTCTGCCAGTTGACGCTGCCGCCCACCTTCAAGCCTTGCACCTGCGGCACCTGATAGGTGGTGGCCAGGTAAAGGGTGTTCTGCGGAATGAAGGTGCGCGTGCTGCTGCCGTCACCATCGCGAATCGAGAACAGATGAGTCAGACCGGCACTGGCTTCCCAGCCTGGCGTCAGTTGTCCAGCCAGGGTCATTTCATAGCCCTCTACCTTGGTGTCCACGCCCTGGTAGTAGGAGAAGCCCTCCGCCGCATCGAAGCCGGCGTACTCGGGGGTGTTGTCCTGCTTGGTGCGGAACAGCGCGAAGCTGGCGTTGAGACGACGGTCGAACCACTCACCCTTGATCCCGCCCTCGATGTTGTTGCCCTCGATCGGTTCGAGCAAGGCATGGTTGCGATCAACTTGGTATTGCGGGCTGAAAATCTCGGTGTAGCTGGTATACAGCGAGTAGTTGTCGTTGAGGTCGTAGGTCAGGCCGACATAGGGCGTGGATTTGCTCTTGTCGTACTGATGACCTTCGCCGACACGTTCGCCACTGCTCTTGAGGTTGCTGTGGTTGACCCCGGTGATCAGCTTGAGCTGGTCGCTCAGCGCGAAATGCCCGGCCGCGTAATAGCTGCGGCGATAGGTCGTGTAGTCGGCCCAGCTGGTGACATCGGCAAAATCCGGGCGCGGATAGTTGCCGTCGTAATCCCATACCGGTGGCAACGGCAGAACGATTGCATCGTCGTTGGAGGTCCAGTGCGCGCGGGTGCGCGACCAGTTGCTGCCCAGCACCACCTCATGGGTACGACCGAACAGCTCGAACGGCCCCTTGACCGAGGCATCACCCAGCAGTTGGCGCTCGGTACGGTCGAACTTCGACGCATAGGTGGTCAATCCCAATCCTGTGCTCGCATCCGGCACGCCGCCGGCCATGAGCATTTCGGCGTCGGAGCCGATCTCGCGGTAGTTGAGGGTCACCTGGGTCTGCCAGCCGCCACCCCAGTCGGTTTTCAGCTCGGCGAAGGTCTGCTCGTCGTCGGTATCCCAGTAGGTCCAGTCCGGCGCGGTATTGTGCGAGCGGTCGTAATGCACCTTGGAACCGTTGGTGTAGTACAGCGTCAGCGCGCTCCACATGATGCCTTCCGGGCGGTTGCGCTGTTTGGAGTAGCCGATGGTCGCGGTGCTGCTGTCGGTCAGGTCGGCCTCCAGAATGCCGGAGAACAGCGTCTTGCTCGGCTGGTAGCGATCCAGATAGGAATTTCCCTCCTGCCCGGCGACCAGGGCGCGCCCGCGCAGCGTGCCGCTGTCGTTGAGCGAGCCGGACACGTCGGCCTCCAGGCGCCGAGTCTGCCAGGAGCCATAGCTGAAGCCCAGCTGCGCCTGGGTTTCGCGGGTCGGGCGCTTGCGCACGAAGTTGATCGTCGCCGACGGGTTGCCGGGGTTGGAGGTCAGGCCGTTGGCACCCTTGAGAATCTCGATACGGTCGTAGAGGAAGGTATCGATGTCGCCCATCTGCTCTTCAGAAGAGAACGGCACACCGATGCCATCGATCTGGAAGTTGTTCACATCCAGGCCACGCGCGGTGAAGTAGGTGCGATCGGTCTCTACCCGCTGCACGCCAATACCCGCCGCCTGCAGGGCATCGTTGGCGTTGCCGAGCTTGAAGTCATCGAGTTGCTGACGGTTCACGCTGGTGATGGTTTGCGGCGTTTGCCGCGGCGTCAGGTCGAGTTTGGTCGCCGTGCCGCTGCGTCCCAGGGTGTAGGAGTCGCTCTGCTCGGTGACGACCGGCGGCGCCTGGTTGACGCCGGTAACGCTGACCGGCTGCAGCACCACCGCCTCGCCTTCTTCCTCGGCTTCGGCGGCCACCACCGGCCAGGCCAGTGGCGCCAGACACAGGGCCATGGCCAGTACGCGAGAGCTGCAGGTCGCGCGCAAGCGCGCCGGGTGTTGTGAGTGATACATCGATTTCATGGGCAGACACTTTTCTTGGTTGAGTTGGATAAGGCGTGGGCACAGCGCAAGGGGACATCAGCTCATTGCAGCAACCTCCATGTCGGGCCGATACGCGCCTTAGCGGCGCTCGGCAGCCAGGGTCTGGCCCATCACCTGGCGATACCAGCCGTGGAAGTGCTGCATGCCCTCCTCCAGCGGTATCTGGTACGGGCCGCTGTCATCGACGCCGCGCTGATACAGCGCACGCCGGCCGGCGTCGGTTCGCTCGGCGATCTCGTCGTCCTCGATGGCGGTTTCCATGTAGGCAGCGCGGTGCGCCTCGACCAGATCGCGATTGCCTTCACACAGCGCCTGCGGGTAATAGAACTCGACGACATTGAGGCACTCGTGCACGCCCTTGGGGTAAACGGTGGAAAGCACCAGAGCGTGGGGAAATACCTCGATCATGTGGGTCGGGTAGTAGCTGGCCCAGATCGCACCGAAATCCGGCGCGGCATTGCCATGCACGGCCATCAGGCCTTCATGCCAGGCGCGGTAGGTATCGGTGCCGGCACGTGCCAGGTTGGGGTTCACGTTGATGCGCTGCAGGCTGTACCAGTCGCCGTGATCCCACTGCAGCCCTTCGCTGCGCACGTAACGGCGCAGACCGGGATGGAACGAAGCGATGTGGTAGTCGTCGTTGTAGATCTCGATGAAGGTCTTCCAGTTGCACTTGCACGGGTGCATCTCGACGTGGTCGAGCTGGTAGTCGGAGAAGTCCATGTCCGGGCGGCGGAACAACGCGCCGATGTCGGCGACCGGGTCACGTGGCCCTTCGAAAAGAAAGCCGGCAACGTTATGCAGGGGGTAGCGCGGCAGGTTACGGCAGGGTTTCTCCAGAAACTTCGGCGCCCCCACGATCAGCCCGCTGGTGTCGTACGTCCAGGCGTGCAACGGACACATGATGCGACCACCTGTGGTACGCAGGTTGCCACGGCGTACCGTGTCGGCATCACTGCCGGGGCTGAAGTCGCCAAGCATCAGCGCCTGACGGTGACGGCAAACATTGGACAGCAGCTCCACGCCATGCTCGTTGCGCACCAGAATGCGGCTGTGCTCCTCGTGCGGCAGCGCGTACCAGTCGCCCAGCTCGGGCACCATCTTCTCGTGACCGATGTAGTTGGCGCAGTGCCGGAAGATCAGTTCCTGTTCGCATTCGTAGATCGCCGGATCGCAGTAGCTATGAATCGGCAACTGCGGCTCGGTGGCGCGAAAATCGTAGGGCGTGGCGGCAAACTGAGCGGTACGACTGGGGTTGTACATGCGTGGCTCCTTGCAGCGAACTCAGGGCTGGCAGGCAGCCGCGAGCTGAACCGGCCTGCACCGATCCCGCCCGCGTCGCGCGCCAACGCCTCAGGCTTTGGGCTATGGCCCAATCCGGACCATGGAAGTCGTGCACCGCCGGCGTTGCCTGACGGGGCGAGCAGCTAGCGCTGCAGCTCGGCGATACGCCGTGGTGTCGTTTCGTGCTCGTTGCGGGGTGCAAACGCAGCGACCGGGTTGTTTAGCGGCTCGGCCATGATCAGGCTGCCTGCCGGGTTGGCCAGGTCGACCATTTGCAGGTTGTTCTTCAGTTGCAGACGGTTCAGGCATGAATGCAGGAAGTTCGGCGCAAAGAAGTTGTAGCGCGCGAAGCGCTCGGCCAGTTCCGGGTGCGCACGCTGATAGTCGATCACCGACTCGGCGACACCGCGCCAGAACTCGGTCTCGCTCATGCACTGGTTCTCTTCGAGAATCTGGCTCATGTGGCGGAACACGCCATCGAACACATCAATGAAGATGCCGAGGATCTTGTAGTCCTCCGGCACGTCCACGGCCAAGCGCTCCAGGCCTGGCGGCATCTGCGCGTCCTTGTCGAGGATGGCCGACTCCTCGGCGATATCCTTCATGATCGCGCGCACCGGCACATGGCCGTCGAGCACTAGGATGAGGTTCTCGCCATGCGGCATGAACACCAGGTGGTGCGCATAGAAGCAATGCATCAGCGGACGCAGGAAGGCATCCATATAGCGGCGCATCCAGGCCTGCGCAGTGAGCCCCGAGCGGCGGATCAGCTCGGGCAGCAGTGCCTGGCCGTGCGGGTCGACGTGCAACAGCGCGGCCATGGTCATCAGCCGTTCGCCGCTTTTCAGGCGGCTGCCGGGGCTCTCCCGCCACAGCGCCGAGAGCATCTTCTTGTACGGGCTGTCGGTCTCCAGCGCCGCCTCGTAGTAGCGGTTGCGATAACCCACGGAGGCGACTTCGCGCAGGATGCTGAAACCGTATTCACGCAGCACCGGGTCGCTGCTAATCAACTGGTCCAGATAGGCGTTGATCGCCGGCGTACCGGCCATGTAGTACGGCGACAGGCCGCGCATGAACCCCATGTTGAGGATCGACAACGAGGTCTTCACGTAGCAGCGTTGCGGCTGCGACATGTTGTAGTAGGTACGCAGCGACTGCTGGGCGACGTATTGGTCGCTGCTACGCCCCAGCGGCACGATTTTGCGCTGGGCGATGTCGGCGGCGAACATCAGGCTCAGCTTGCTGAACCACTGCCAGGGGTGCGTCGGCATCAGCAGGTAGTCATCGGCGTTCAGCCCCTGCTCCTGCAATTGCTGGCGATAGGCGTGCAACTGCGTCTCGCCCAGCTCGTCGCGCAGCAGTTGCTCGTGATCCAGCCCCGGCACGGCGGCGAAGTGTGCGTTGTCGCGGTGTACCGCAAGCCAGATGATGGCGAAGCGCGAGCCGGTTTCCGGCGCGTAGGCGTGATAGTCGAAAGCGTTGAAACCCAGGCGGCCATTGTTGGCAACGAAGCCGGGATGGCCCTCGATCATCGCCGCCTCGATGGTCTGGTAGTCAGCATCCGCCAACTCGGCACTGCTCAGCGCCCGTTCGCCGTGCTTGAAGGCCGCACCGTAGAGGGTGCTGCTGATCTCATCCAGATACACCGGCAGCTTGTCCGCCGGGATGCCCAGCGTCCGCTTGAAGTCGATGACGAAGGTCAGCGCATCGAGCGTCTGCTGCTGGCCATCGAGCACGCGCTCGATGCTGGCCGGCTCGATGCGCCAATGACGCAAGGCCATGGTGCGCGCTTCGAAGTGGTACACACAGCCTTCGGTATCCGCCTGCAGCTCGTAGCGCTGCCAGCCTTCACGCTCGGCTGCGCCCAGCACGCGCGGGCTGAACAACTGCTCATGGGCGTATTCGGCGATGGCCTTGCGCACCAGCAGACGGTTGACCCTGTGCCACAGCTCGGGGCTGAGGTGGGCGACGGCGTCGGCAGGATGATCCAGACGAGGAGAAGTCATAGCGGGCTTGATCCTTCAAGTGATTGGAAGAAGTCGGCGGGCGTGCAGAACGCCAGCAGCGCGGTCTTGGCAGGTAGATCGACAGGGCCTTGCTCAACGAAGCCGACCAGACGGTTCAGGCGATGCACCTTGTGATTGCGAATGTCCGGCTCCACAACCACGCGGCGGGCACCGAGTTCGTCGAAGAGGAAGGCCATCACCGCGCGCAGCACGTCACGGGTGAAGTGGCGAATCGGCTCCTTGCTCGGGCCGACGAAAAAGTGCATGCCGAGGTCGCCAGGCTGCACCGCATAGAGTTCGCCGAGCGGGTCGTGCCGAGGGTCGTAGCACTCCATGACGAACGCTGGCGTACCCCGATAGCAGCCCATGAAGGCACGCATGTGGCCGCTCCCCATGGCGTTGGCGTAGAAGTCGCGGGTCGCCTCCAGGGTCATGTCCTGCATGTTCCAGTAATGGGCGTAGTCCATCTGGTACCAGGGGTGGATCACCGCGACATCCTCGTCGAAACGCAACGGACGCAGGCTGAATTGCGGGTCTAGCGATGCACACGGATGGCGCGACACTGCGGCCTCAGTTGGCATGGCAAAGTTCTCCCTGAGCGGCATGCCGGCGATCGACGCCGAACCAGCCGCGGTCGATGATCGCCGTGAGCAGCAGGCCTGCCGCAGCGATGACGAAGGTCAGCGGAATACCGACCAGGTTGACCAGAAACCCGGCGCCGAACGAGGACAGCAGCACGCCAAGGTTCTGGAAGAAGTTGGTGACGCCGAAATCGCGGGCATACGCATCCGGCGTACTGACCTTGAACAGAGTGACCTCGAGCTTGACTATCACCTGATACAGCGCCCACCCGTACAGGCAGCGACCGATGATGATCAGCTCCAGCGACTCACTGGCCTGCAGCGCCAGGCCCGATGCCCCGAGCAGCAGATTGAACAGGGTGTGATCGACCCAGCGCGGTGGCTGCGCGAGCAGGTGCTTGAGCAGCAGCGCGAGCAAGGCGACGATGCCGGGGATGGCGAACACCAGGCCGGTCAGCAGTGGCTCGTGCAGCCCCGTACGCGCCTCCCAGTACAGGGTGAAGAAAGGCCGTACCAGGTAGGCGCTGAAGTCGAAGAGAAACATCAGCAGGCACAGCTTGAGCAGCGCCGACAGCGCCTGCGGGCTACGCCGCGGCACCGGTGCCTGGCCGCTCTTCTCCTCGCGACTGAGCACCTTGACCACTTTCCCGCTGCGGATCAGGTACAGGCACAGGGCCATCTGCGCCAGGTCACCAGCTGCCATCAGGGTGATGCAGAAACTGGGCCCGTACTGCTCCAGCGCCATGCCGCCGACAGCCGCACCGAAGATCGCGCCGATGTGGATGACCACCGACAGCAGACCGATCACCAGGCTGTGATTCTCTGGCGCCTCCAGACGCATCAGGTAGGGGAACATCAGCAGGTAACTGGCCTTGGTCATGAACATCATCAGACTGAGCAGCCAGTAGCTCTCGACGTTCGGCGCCCAGATCGAAGCCAGACAGAACAGTGCAGCCACTCCCTGGGTGTAGAACAGCAGGTGCATGGTCTCCATACGCCTGGCGACACGCGCCCAGACGGGGAGCATGCACATCACCGCAATCGAGATGGCGGCGATGTAGGCACCCACATGCACCGGGCTGGTCACGCCGTAACGGGTCTCGAAGAATTGCGGGTAGAACGCGATCAGAATCGAATCGCTGATCACGCCGAAGCCCGACATGATCAGAATGGTGGTGCGCAGATTCATGCAGAGGCGCTCCCCTGCCCGAGCGCGACGAAGCCGCAGTCAGCCGGCGGCTGGAAATCCTGGTAGGTGGTGCGCGCCTCGCAGGGATACGCATCACGCCCGGTCAGCTCATTGAGCAAGCGACCATTGCGCCAGCAAGCCAGACCAAGATCGGGGTTGGTCAGGCCGTGGCTGTGCAAGCCAACGTTCTGCACATAGATCTCACTATCCTGATGATCCACCGCCCAGTTCGGCGATGGCGCGTAACGTCCTTGTGCATCCCAGCGAATCCGCTCGCGAATGCCCTCGATGAAACTTGGCAGTTGGTAGCGATAGCCGGTGGCGAACACCAGCCCGTCGGTTGCGTGGCCATAATGCGCGCCCGTCTGAGCGTGCTGAAACTCCAGTTGCCATTGCCCGCTGGTAGCGTCTCGCCGGCATTGCTGCAACGCCAGGTTGGGCAGCAGCCTGACACCGGCAAGGCGCTGCTGCTGACGCTCGTCCAGGGTCTGGTAGATACGCTCGATCAGCGATTGATTGATGCCGTTGTAGATACTACGTTGGTCATCGAGGATTTGCTGCTTGACCCCGTCGTCCAGGCCGTAGAAGTAGCGGCCATAGTCCGGCGTGATCAACTCGAGGGTGAGCTTGGCGTTCTCCATCTGGAAAAAGCGCGGCGCACGGGTCACCCAGTTCAACTGGTATCCACGTTGCGGGGCTTGCTCCAGCAAGTCCTGAAACACCTCCGCACCGCTCTGCCCACTGCCGATCACGGTGATGCTACGACAACGCTGCAGTGCCTCCCTGCTGTCCAGGTAAGCCGAGGTATGCACCGCCTGGCGAGCGTCGCCAGGGCTGCAGCAGGCAGGAATGTGCGGCACACCACCGATACCGATCACCAGCTTGCGACAGCTGTATTGGAAACCCTCGCCGGTATCGCCGCGCACGCCGGCCAGCACATAGCCAGGCAGCGAATCGTCGTACCAGACCTCCTGCACTTCGTGCTGATAGCGCAGGTTGTCGAGCTGCGCCGCCGCCCACTTGCAGTAGCGATCGAACTCCTGACGCGACAGGTACCAGTTCTCGCGGATGTAGTAGTTGTACAAGCGGCCTTGCTGCTTGCAGTAGTTGAGGTAGCTGAAACGACTGGTGGGATCGGCCATCGAGACCAGATCGGCAAGGAAGGGATTCTGTAGCGTGGTGCCATCCAGCAGCATGCCAGGGTGCCAGCTGAATTCGGCCTTCCTGTCGAGGAACAGGCTGCGGGCTCCCAGAGGCTCCGCGAGGCATGCCAGTCCGAGATTGAAAGGCCCGATGCCAATTGCGATGAAATCGTAGGGCAATTCCGTGGTCACGTTGCACCTCATCGGTCCGGATGAAAGTGGGCCGATACTAAAACCACATGATAATGATTTGCAACCGCGCTTAAGAACAAATACTTATATTGAGCCCTCGTCTTAGCACGGCACCCGAGACGGCTGTCTGAGCAGCCAAGCAGGGAACAAAAGGTGCGATCTAGAGGTCTTGCGCGCCTGAAATGAAGACCAGCACCACATCCAGAGACCGCATGCTCTGGATCCGCGAAGCGACAGCGAAGAGGGGGAAACAGCGAGGCGACTGACTGGGCGGCATGGCGAGCGAAGGTCGCTCATGCAGAATCAGAGAACAAGGCGGAGAAGCACGCCAGATCGGCGAGGAAGAAGATGGCGTCCCCTGCTGGAATCGAACCAGCATCTAGCCCTTAGGAGGGGCTTATTCTATCCGTTGAACTAAGGGGACAAGGCCGTATTGGCAACGGCCGGGCCGCATCTTAGCGGCGGCGCGCGCATTTGTCATGTCGCCACCGCTCCCTGCCTAACGCTGCCAGCCCTGGGATACCTCCTTGGCAGCCGCTGCTGCACGCACCGGTTGCAGGCCACCGCGCAAACGCTCCAGCGCCATGCGGTCGGCTATCGCGGTGGTCGTCTCGCCTTCCCGTTCTGCACGCTGGAAGATCTCCGTGAGAGTCGGGCCGATGCCCTCTATATGCGCCTTGAGTTGAGCAGCGCTGCCACCGGTGCGCTCGTAGCAGACATCGATGATGCCGCCGGCATTGATCGCGTAGTCCGGCGCATACAGGCACTCACGACGACGCAGCAGCTCGGCCAGGCTGGCGTCGGCCAGCTGATTGTTGGCCGCGCCGGCGATGATTGGCGCGCGCAGGGCTTCCAATGTCTGCAGGTTGATGATCGCGCCCAGCGCGCACGGCGCGAACACGTCCACATCGAGGCGGTAGATCTCGTGCTGACCGACCGCAGTTGCGTCCAGTTGGCTGACTGCGCGCTGCACGTTGGCCTCGACGATATCCGTCACCCACAGCTGGGCACCGGCCTCCTTAAGCAGTTTGGCCATGCCGAAGCCAACCTGGCCTACGCCCTGGATGGCCACGCGCACACCGTTAAGGTCCTGACGCCCCAGGCGATGCGCCACGGCCGCCCGGATGCCGATAAACACGCCGTAGGCGGTCGAGGGCGACGGATCGCCGTCACGGCTGCCGCCACCGAAGGCCTCACGCTGCCCGGCGCCAGCCACATGGCAGGTGCGCTCGGCCATGATGCGCATCTCGGCCACGCCGGTACCGGAGTCCGCCGCCGTGATGTAGCGCCCGCCCAGACTGTCGACGAAATCGCCCATGGCCTGGAACAGCGCCTCGCTCTTGCCGGTGTGCGGGTCGCCGATGATCACCGCCTTGCCGCCCCCCAGCGGCAAGCGGGCCAGCGCCGATTTATAGGTCATGCCGCGCGACAGGCGCAGCACATCGCGCAGCGCCTCCTCGTCCGTGGCGTAGTTCCACATGCGGCAGCCGCCCAGTGCCGGGCCGAGGGTGCTGTCGTGAATGGCGATGATGGCTTTCAGGCCGCTGGCCTTGTCGTGGCCGTAGACCACCTGTTCGTGCTGATCGAAGTCGAGGTGATTGAAAACGGACATCGGATTACCTCGGATATAAAAAGCCGCCCTCCCCCGAATGGGAGAGGGTGGCAAAGGGGATGGATTTACGGCTCAGGCAGCCGGTTCGAACAGCTGCACCGCGGCGATCTCGCTGACGGTCAGACGTGCCTTGAGCTGCGTCGCCTGCTCGCGCGCCTTGGTCAGCGCCGCTTCCTTGACATGGCCGTAGCCGCGGATCTGCTCGGGAATCTCGGCCAGCGCCACTGCCGTGCGGTAGTTGCCGGTATTGAGCTCGGCGAGCAGATAAGCCGCGTTGGCTTCGTATTCCTCGATCAGTTCGCGTTCCAGACGACGTTCGGCACTGTGGCCGAACGGATCGAGCGCGCTGCCACGCAGGAACTTGAAGCGCGCCAGTACGCTGAACGCCTTGAGCATCCAGGGGCCGAAACTGCGCTTGCGCGGTTCGCCAGTCACCGCATCCGGCTTGCTCAGCCAGCTCGGCGCCAGATGGAACTGCAGCCGGTAGTCGCCTTCGAACTGAGCTTCGAGCTGCTTGCGGAAGCTAGCATCGCTGTACAGCCGCGCCACTTCATACTCGTCCTTGTAGGCCAGGAGTTTGAAGTAGTAACGCGCCACGGCCTTGCTCAGGCGCTGCTCGGCATCGGTGTCGGCCTTGCGCACGCGCTCGACCAATTCGCGATAGCGCTCGGCATAAGCAGCGTTCTGGTAGGCGGTCAGACGCTGCACGCGGTCGGCGACGATTTCCTCCAGCGTGCTGCAATGTGGCGCCTCGACCATCTTGGGTGCAGCGACTTTCTCCACTGCAGCCAAGTCATGCGCAGCGCGACGCCCCCAGAGAAATGCCTGCTGGTTTAGTTCGATGGCCACGCCATTGAGCTCGATGGCCTTGTTGATCGCCTCGGCCGAAACCGGCACCAGTCCCTTTTGGTATGCATAGCCGAGCATGAACAGGTTGGTGGCGATGCTGTCGCCGAGCAGGCGAGTGGCCAGGCGCGTGGCATCGACAAAACGGGTCTTGCCCTCGCCCACCGCTTCGCTGATCGCTTCGCGCATGGCCGCGCCGGGCACCTGGGCGTCCGGGTTGCGAGTGAACTCGGCAGTGGCCGCTTCATGGCTGTTGATCAGCGCATGGGCGATCTTGTCGTTGAGCTTGGCCAGTGCCTCTTCACTGGACGACACCACCAGGTCGCAGCCCAGCAGCAGGTCGGTTTCCCCGGCGGCAATACGCACGGCGTAGATGTCGCTCTGCCTCGCGGCGATGCGAATATGGGTGATCACCGGGCCGAACTTCTGCGCCAGCCCAGCCTGATCGAGCACGGTGCAGCCCTTGCCTTCGATGTGCGCGGCCATGCCCAGCAAGGCACCGACGGTGGTCACGCCACTACCGCCGACACCCGGCAGGAGGATGTTCCAGGGCCGACTCAGAGCCGGTTGCTTCGGCTCCGGCAAGGCGATGAACAGCGCACCCAGGCCAACGGCCTCTGGCTTGCGCAGGCTGCCTCCATGCACGGTAACGAAGCTCGGGCAGAAGCCTTCGAGGCAGCTGAAGTCCTTGTTGCAGGCGCTCTGGTCGATCTCGCGCTTGCGCCCCAGTTCGGTCTCCAGCGGTAGCACCGACAGGCAGTTGGATTTCACGCTGCAATCGCCACAGCCTTCGCACACCGCCGGGTTGATGAAGGCGCGCTTGGCCGGGTCGACCATCTTGCCGCGCTTGCGCCGACGCCGTTTCTCGGTGGCGCAGGTCTGGTCGTAGAGGATCACCGAAACGCCCTTGAACTCGCGTAGCTCGCGCTGCACGGCGTCCAGCTCGCGGCGGTGATGGAAGGTCACGCCCGGAGCGAAGGTGGCGCGGGTCGGGTACTTGTCCGGCTCGTCGCTGACCAGGGCGATGCGTTTGACGCCCTCGGCATGTACCTGCTGGCTGAGCTGGTCGATGCGCAGCTCGCCGTCGATGGGCTGGCCGCCGGTCATGGCCACCGCATCGTTGTAGAGAATCTTGTAGGTGATGTTGACCCCGGCGGCTACGGCCGCACGCAGGGCCAGATGGCCGGAGTGGAAATAGGTGCCGTCGCCGAGGTTCTGGAACACATGTGGGGTGTCGGTGAACGGCGCCTGGCCGATCCAGGTCGCGCCTTCGCCGCCCATCTGGGTGAAGGTATCAGTGCTGCGATCCATCCACTGGGTCATGTAGTGGCAACCGATACCGCCGAGGGCGCGACTGCCTTCCGGCACCTTGGTCGAGCTGTTATGCGGGCAGCCAGAGCAGAAATGCGGGGTGCGCGCAGTCTTGTGTTTGGGCGCGGCCAGGGCCTTTTCCTTGGCATCGAGAAAGGCCAGGCGCTCTTCGATGGTCGGGCTGCTATAGATCGGCGCCAGGCGCTTGGCGATCACCCGGGCGATCATCGCCGGGGTCAGCTCGCCCAGGTTCGGCAGCAACGAATTACCCTCTTCGTCGAACTCGCCAACCACCCGTGGGCGTTTGCCGACCGGCCAGTTATAGAGCTGGCCGGTCAATTGGTCTTCGATGATGCTGCGCTTTTCTTCCACCACCAGAATTTCATCCAGGCCTTCGGCGAACTGGTGGACCGAGACCGGCTCCAGCGGCCAGCTCATGCCGACCTTCAGCACGCGCAGACCAACCTTGGCGCACAGCGTCTCGTCCAGGCCAAGGTCATCCAGCGCCTGGCGCACGTCGAGGTAGGACTTGCCAGTGGTAATGATGCCGAGGCGTGGGTTGGGCGAGTCGAGCTTGACCTGATTGAGGTTGTTGGCCAGGGCGAAGGCACGCGCCGCGTAAATTTTGTACACGTTGAGGCGCTTTTCCTGCGCCAGGGGCGGATCGGGCCAGCGAATGTGCACGCCGTCTTCCGGCAGCTGGAAGTCTTCGGGAATTTTCACCTGGATACGCAGCGGGTCGACGTCCACCACGGCCGAGGAATCGACGTTCTCGGCGATGGTCTTGAGCGCCACCCAGCAGCCGCTGTAGCGCGACAGCTCCCAGCCGATGATGCCGTAATCCAACACTTCCTGGACGTTGGCCGGGTTGAGCACAGGGATCGACGCGGCGATGAAGGCGTGCTCGCTCTGATGCGCGATAGTCGAGGACTTGCAGCCATGGTCGTCACCGGCCAGCAGCAGCACGCCGCCATGCTTGGAAACGCCGGCCGAGTTGCCGTGCTTGAACACATCACCGCTGCGATCAACGCCCGGCCCTTTGCCATACCACATGGCGAACACGCCGTCATAGCGCGCGCCGGGGAACAGGTTGGCCTGCTGGCTGCCCCATACGGCGGTGGCGCCCAGCTCTTCGTTGACGCCGGGTTGGAAGTGGATGTGGTTTTCCTTCAGGTACTCGCGCGCGTCCCACAGGCTCTTGTCCAGGCCGCCCAGGGGCGAGCCGCGATAGCCGGATATGAAGCAGGCGGTATTGAGTCCGAAGGCGGCATCACGCTGCTTCTGCAGCATGGGCAGGCGAGTGAGCGCCTGTGTGCCGGTCAGGTAGAGGTAACCAGTCGCGAGGCGGTATTTGTCATCCAGGCGGATTTCGGCCAGTGACATGGAGCGCTCCTTTTATTCTTATGGCGAGCACAGGGAGCGCGACGGTAAACACGCTCCATCGGTTTCCGCAGCAGGATCGCTGCTGTGGATTTGTCTAAAGCATGACCGGAGGGTTCCGCTTTTTTCTTTCTATTTTCGAGTAGCAGAGACAATACTTCGCATGATCCTTCCAACAATCACAAGAAAATGGAAACAATCATGCAGGACAAGCTCAGCGCTATCGACCGGCGGATTCTCCGCCTGCTGCAGCACAACGCCGATCTTTCTGCAGCCGAAGTGGCGGAAAAGGTCGAACTGTCGCAATCGCCCTGCTGGCGACGTATCAATCGCATGCAGGAAGAGGGGCTGATCGAGCGTAAGGTCGCCCTACTCAATCACAAGCGCCTGGGATTCGGCATCACGGTGTTCGTCGACATCAAGCTGTCGGCCCATGGTCGCGGCAATCTGGACGAGTTCGAACAGGCCGTGGTCGGCTATCCGCAGGTGCTGGAGTGCTACAGCATGGCCGGCGGCTCGGACTACCTGCTCAAGGTAGTGGCCAAGGACATCGCCGATTACGAGCGCTTCCTGCGCGACCACCTGCTGCAGCGCCCGCACGTACATGAAGCGCATTCGCACATCGCCATGAGCGAAGTGAAGCGGACAACGGAATTGCCGCTGGATTGACCGGCAGTGCAAGCCAATCCGTCGCCCGGATGCAATCCGGGAATGCCTGTCGGGCAGCCCCGGATTGCATCCGGGCTACAGCACCAGACCATCACTGGCCAGGCTGACTCCTGGCGGCAAGGCGGCCGGATGATCGAGCAACCAGGCGTCGAAGCTGTGGCCGATATGGGTGAGCACGGACTTCCCGGGCCGCAAGCGCTCGATCACCTCCAACGCCCGCGTCAGGTCATTGTGATTACGCGGCGCGATGGGTTGCGGTGCGGTGGAACAATCCAGCACCAGCAGATCCAGTGGCGCTCGCTGCAATTCGGCGCAACTGGCCTCGGGTACGCCGATGGTATCGGTGAGGTAGGCAATGCGCCTGACCTGCCCCTCAAGCCCCGGCCCTTCAAACAAGTACCCAAAGGTTGGCTTGGAGTGAGTCAGCGGTAGCGCGGTGACCTGCAGTTCGCCCAGTTGGCGACGCTCGAAGGCCACGAAAGGCTGGCTGAAATCGAGAATGCCGGGGTGCTTGTACAGATCGGCCAGGCCAGCCGGGTCATCCGGGCCATGCACCGGAATCACCAAACCCTGCCCCCAACGCAGATGCAGCAGACCCTGGGCGTGATCGGCGTGGTAGTGGGTCTGCAGAATGCCACTGAGGCTATGCGGCGCAAAGCGTTCGGCAAGATCGGTCAGGCCGCTGTCGATCAGCCAGCGCTGCGCGCCGCATTCGATCAGCGCGCAACAGGGGCCACGGCGCCGCGCTGGATAGACCCGCGCCGCATCGCAGGCCGGGCAACTGCAGTTGTACACCGGTACCTGGCGGGCATCGCCGGTGCCCAGCAAGGTCAGGCGCATCGGCGCATCTCGTCGAGCAGGTGCAGCAGGCGGCTGACGGTGTGCGGCAGGGGGCCGGAGTTGTCGAGGATGACGACACTCTCCGCAGATACCATTGTGGGAGCGGCTTTAGCCGCGACAGTCGCCGCTGAAGCGCCTCCCACTGGGGCAAAGCTGCGGCTGCGAGCCAGGCGCTGTTCGATCTGCTCCGGCGTCTCGCGGCCGCGGGCCAGCAGGCGCTGGCGCAGCACCGATTCTTCGACGTGCAGCAGAACAGCCACAAGGTGCGGATAGCGCTGGCGGGCGGCGTCGAGATGGCCGCGTGAACCGTTGATCAACACATCCTGGCCGGCGCTCAGCCAATCATCGATCTCGCGCGGGATGCCGTAGGCCAGGCCGTTGGCGCGCCAGCTCAGGGCGAAGGCGCCCTCGCCTTCCAGGCGCTCGAATTCGCCCGGGGTGACGCCCAGCGCATCCTCGCCGACGGACTCGGCACTACGGGTGATCACCCGTCGGGCGAAACGGCAGCCGTGCGCCTCAAGCGGCGCACGTGCGGCTTGCAACAGGCTGTCCTTGCCCGAGCCCGAAGGCCCCATCAGATAGATCAACCTGCCCTGCATCAGAATACCCTTCGCGCTTGGCGCCACACCTGCTGGATCACCGGCTGCTCACCATGCGCCCTGGCCTGCACCAGGTCGGCGCGCAGGCCGACACGGATCTCGCCGCGATCATCCAGTCCGGCTGCCCTGGCCGGCGCGCGGCTCACGGTGGCGATGGCCGCTGGTAGATCATAGTCGTTGTCCTGCCCGGCGAGCAGCCAGGCCGCGTGCAGCAGGCTGGCCGGGTAGTAGTCGCTGGAGAGGATATCCAGCACACCGTGGCGCGCCAGTTCGGCGGCGGCGATATTGCCTGAGTGCGAGCCGCCGCGCACCACGTTCGGCGCCCCCATCAGTACTTTCAGCCCCAGTTCGTGGCTGGCGCGTGCGGCCTCCAGGGTGGTAGGAAACTCGGCGATAGCCATGCCGAAACCAGCTGACTCCTGCACGTGAGCCAGGGTCGCATCGTCATGGCTGGCCACCGAGATACCGCGGGCGTGGCAGTCCTCGACAATGGCGCGACGCTGGCGGTCGCTGTACTGGCGCGAGTTGGCGATCTGTTCCTGAAGAAACTCCTCCATCTCCGCCGGGCTCAGGTGGTACTTGCCCATGTAGTACTCGCGGTACTTCTCCACCTTGGCGAACTGGCGCTGGCCGGGTGAGTGATCCATCACCGACACCAGCGCCACCAGCGGGTGCTCGACCAGGTCGCGATAGATCGTCAGCGCATCGGGATGGCACAGCTCGCAGCGCATGTGCAGGCGGTGCTCGGCGCGGGTCTGCCCCGCCGCCTCGCTGGCGGCGATGGCCTCGATCATCGCGGGCAGTTGCTGCATGCGCCGACCTCGCGGGTTGATGTCACCGATGGACAGCGCATCGAACACCGTGGTGATGCCGGCGGCGACGATCTGCGCATCATGAGTCAGCACCGCCGAAGCCGACGGCCAATCCACCCCAGGACGCGGGCTCATGTGCTTTTCCAGATTGTCGGTGTGCAGCTCCACCAGCCCCGGCAGCAGGTAATCGCCGCCCAGGTCCTGGGCCTGCGGCAGGTGGCTGGCGCCCTCGTCCACCGCGGCGATCAGCCCGTCGCGCAGCAGCAGGGTGCCGAGGAACTCGCGCTCGGCGGTAACGATACGAGCGTTGCTGAGAATCTGTTCAGACGACATAGACGTACTCCGGTTGCGCCGCAGCGGCGCTCATGTCGAGGTAACGGTCGGCCACCGCCTCGCGGGCGATGCGGTCGTGGAAGATGCCGATCAGCGCGCTGCCGGCCGCCTTGGCCTCGAGAATCAGCTCCAGCACCACCTGGCGGTTGGCGTCATCCAGCGAGGCGGTGGGCTCGTCGAGCAGCAGCACCGGCCACTCGACCATGAAGCCGCGGGCGATGTTGACGCGTTGCTGCTCGCCACCGGAGAAGGTGCCCGGCGCCAGTTGCCACAGCGCCTCGGGAATATTCAGGCGCGCCAGCAGCGCCTTGGCCCGCGCCTCGGCGTCGCTACGCGCCCAGCCGCGGGCCAGCGCCGGCTCCATCACCACGTCCAGGGTCGACACGCGCGGGATCACCCGCAAAAACTGGCTGACGTAACCCAGGCTCTGCCGGCGCACAGCCAGCACCTGGCGTGGCTCGGCGCCGACCAGCTCCACCGGCTCGCCCTGGTGACGGATGCGGATGCTGCCGCCAGCGGCCAGGTAGTTGCCGTACAGCGTGCGCAGCAGGGTCGACTTGCCGGCGCCGGACTGGCCATGCAGCACCAGGCACTCGCCACCGCGCACGGCGAAATTCAGGTCACGCAGCACCTGCAGGACGACGCCGTTCTGCTGGTGCAGGGTGAAGGTCTTGCTGAGGCCGCTGACCTCGATCAGGTTGTTCATACACACCTCGGATACGGTAGGCACGATCTGCCCCCTCTCCCATTTATGGGAGAGGGCTGGGGAGAGGGTGGTGCAGGCGACTCGATGCAAGCGAAGCCCTCTCCCCCGGCCCCTCTCCCGCAAGCGGGAGAGGGAGAAAAGCGCTCATCAGGGTTGCAGGACCGACGACACCAGCAGCTGCGAATACGGATGCTGTGGGTCGTCGAGAATCTGGTCGGTTAGCCCCGCCTCCACCACCTTTGAGCGGCGCATCACCATCAGGCGGTCGGCCAACAGGCGCGCCACCGCCAGGTCGTGGGTGACGATCACCACCGCCAGGTCCAGCTCGCGCACCAGGCCACGCAGCAGATCGAGCAAGCGCGCTTGCACCGATACGTCCAACCCGCCCGTGGGCTCGTCCATAAATACCAGGCGCGGCGCTGAAACCAGGTTGCGAGCGATCTGCAGGCGCTGCTGCATGCCGCCGGAGAAGGTGCGCGGCAGGTCGTCGATACGCGCCGGGTCGATCTCCACCTGGCTCAGCCAGTCGAGCCCGGCGGCGCGCAGCTCGCCATAGTGGCGTACGCCCTGAGCCATCAGCCGCTCGCCGATGTTGGCGCCGGCCGATACCGCCATGCGCAGGCCGTCACGCGGGTTCTGCTCGACAAAGCCCCACTCGGTGCGCAGCAGCGTGCGCCGCTCGGCCTCACTGGCGCTGTAAAGGTCGAGCCACTGGCCGTCGCGACCGCGATAACTCACGCTGCCGCGATCTGGCGGGCAGCGCCCGGAGAGCAGGCTGAGCAAGGTGGACTTGCCCGACCCGGACTCGCCGACAATGCCCAACACCTCGCCGGGATAAAGGTCGAAACTTACGCCCTGGCAGCCCTTGTCCGGTCCGTAAAGGCGGGTCAGATCTCGCGCCGAGAACAACGGCTCGGCCACTGCCATGGCAGGTTGCAGACGTTCGGCGGCGCTCATTGCAGGTTCTCCTCGAGGTGCTCAGTGCGCTGGCGGCAGTAGTCGGTGTCGGAGCAGACGTAGCGCTTGCTGCCGGCATCGTCGACGATCAACTCGTCGAGGAAGGATTCCGTGCTGCCACAGAAGGCGCAGCACTCATCCCAGCGCTGTACGGCGAAGGGGTGATCCTCGAAATCCAGGCTGACCACACGGGTAAAAGGCGGCACCGCGTACAGGCGCTTCTCGCGACCGGCGCCGAACAGCATCAGCGCCGGGCTCATGTCCAGCTTGGGGTTGTCGAATTTGGGAATCGGCGACGGGTCCATCACGTAGCGCTCGTCCACCGTCACCGGGTAGGCATAGGCGGTGGCGATATGGCCGAAGGTGGCGATGTCCTCGTACAGCTTCACGTGCATCACGCCGTAGTCCTCCAGCGCATGCATGGTGCGAGTCTCGCTCTCGGACGGTTCGATGAAGCGCAGCGGCTCGGGAATCGGCACTTGATAGACCATGATCTGTCCGGCCGCGAGCGGGGTTTCCGGAATGCGGTGACGGGTCTGGATCACGCTGGCCTCCAGCGTGCGCTCGGTGGTGGCGACGCCGGCGGTGCGGGCGAAGAAACGGCGGATCGACACCGCATTGGTCGTGTCGTCGGCGCCCTGGTCAATGACCTTGAGCACGTCGTCCGCACCGAGAATGGCGGCGGTCAGCTGCATGCCGCCGGTGCCCCAGCCGTAGGGCAGCGGCATTTCGCGCCCGCCAAAGGGCACCTGGTAGCCGGGGATCGCCACCGCCTTGAGCAGGCCTCGGCGGATCATGCGCTTGGTCTGCTCATCCAGATAGGCGAAGTTGTAGGCGGATGCCTCGCGGGCACCGCTTGCAGTGGAAAGATTCATCAGCGGTTCTCCTCTGCCGGCGCCTGTTGGCGCAGCTTGCGGATCAGTTCCAATTCGGCCTGGAAGTCGACGTAGTGCGGCAACTTCAGGTGCGAGACGAAGCCGGCGGCCTCGACGTTGTCGCAGTGCATCAGCACGAATTCCTCCTCCTGCGCCGGGCCCTGCACTTCCTCGCCGTACTCGCCGGCACGCAGCGCGCGGTCTACCAGGGCCATGCCCATGGCCTTGCGCTCGGCGTAACCGAAGGCCAGACCGTAGCCGCGGGTGAACTGCGCCTGCTCGGCACTTTCACCGACGAACTGGTTGACCATCTCGCACTCGGTGATTTCGATGTCGCCCAGCGGCACGGCGAAGCCCAGCTCGGCAGGCGTCATCCACACCTCGACGTCGCCGATGCGGATTTCCCCGGCAAAGGGGTGGTTGCGTCCATAACCACGCTGCGTGGAATAACCCAGGGCCAGGAGGAAACCTTCGTCGCCACGAGCCAGGGCCTGCAGGCGCTCAGCGCGGCTGGCGGGAAAGGCCAGCGGCTCGCGGGTGATGTCGGGCACCGGCGCGTCGTCGTCCGTCTCACGGGCCATCAAGCGCTCGTCAGCGAGAAAATCCAGCACCCGCGGACAAGGCTTGGGCTCATCGGTAACGATCGCTTCTGGCGCTGGATAGTCGCCCTCGGCCAGCAAGGTGAAATCCAGCAGACGGTGGGTGTAGTCGAAGGTCGGGCCGAGCAGCTGACCGCCGGGCAGGTCCTTGAAGGTGGCCGAGATGCGCCGTTCCAGCTGCATCTTCGTGGTATCAAGCGGCTCGCTGGCGCCGAAACGCGGCAGCGTGGTGCGGTAGGCGCGCAGCAGGAAGATGGCCTCCATCAGGTCACCTGCGGCCTGCTTGATCGCCAGCGCAGCCAGTTCCTCGTCGTACAGCGAGCCTTCGCTCATGACGCGGGCCACGGCCAGCGGCAGTTGCTGACGCACCTGCTGCACGCCCAGTTCGGCGACGGCGGTATCACCACGGCGACGGCTGGCCAGCAGTTGATGGGCATTGTCGATGGCGCGTTCGCCACCCTTGACGGCAACATACATCAGGCAGCCTCCTCGGTTTCGATCAGCACACGGGTGCTGCGCGGCAGGCCGATCACTTCCCCGCCCGCGGCGAAGAAGCAGTCCAGGCCACGGGGAAAGGCATTGCGCGCCTGGCGCTGCTGCCAGAACGAGGCCGGCAGCGGCAGACTGACGCTACGCACGTCCTTGATGCCCGGACCGCGCCAGCGCAGGGCCGGGCCGGCGTGCAGATCACCCAACTGGATCAGCAGCGTGCAGGACTGATCCGGGTAGCGTTCGCTGCCGTTGTCGAAGTCCGACAAATCATCCAGTTCGCTCTCATCGAGCAGGGCGAACAGGGCGATCTCGCGCTCGGCGACGATCGGGCAGCCGCAATGGAAGGCCAGGTTGGCGCGGATCAGCGGCGTATCGAAGCGCGGCGCCAGCCACAGCGGCGTGTCGCTGTCGAGAAAGGCCAGGCACAGGCCATAGGTGGCCGGGGCCAGGTCGCCCAGGGCATGGGCGCGGTCCATGGCGCGTGGCAGACCCGGTTCGGCCAGGGCGCCGAGAGCGGCGCGGAAGCTGACCTGGGCATCGAGCACCGGGTCGTCGAAAGCCGGTTGCAGCCAGTGCGAGCTGTGCGGCGTAGTCATTAGTCCTCTCCTCTGACCAGGGTGAAGAATTCCACCTGGGTGGCGGCGCTGCGGGCGGCCCGGGCCAGGCGCTGCTCGCGCTGCTGGTGAGCCATCGGTTCGATCAGGTCGGCGAGCCAGCGTGACTGGTCGCTGCCCTGCAGATGGGCGTCGGCCAGGGCGGCCAGTTCGGCGCGGCGCTTGTCACGGCCGGCCAGGTAGCTGTAGCCGGTGCGGCCGTCGGCCAGGCGCACCACGCAGCGGGTCACGGTCATCTCGCCCAGGTTGAAGGCGCTGCCTGTGCCGCCCATGCGCCCGCGCACCAGGGTCATGCCCACCTCGGGGGCGCGGATCAGCTGGTAGGCGCTGTCTTTCAGCGCCGCCTCGTGGGCATCGAGGGCGCTGCCGGCACGGGCCAGCACGCCCATCCAGCGCTGGCGCGCGGCGATGTTCGGGTCGGTTTCGTTCATGCGGGTCTCCATCAGGTCGCTACCTGGTACTGGAAGCGGTCGGCGCGGCTGCTGGACTGCGCCAGCTCCACCGCCCGACCAGCGAGATCGCGGGACAAAGTGAGGACGCTGAGCAACGGCGCGTGGCGTGGCATCAGCAAGTGCGCCGCCTCTTCGCGGCTGGGCAGGCGCGCGCCGATCAGGCTGAAGGTGCGCGTCAGCGGCAGGTCGCGCTCGGCCAGGTACTGGCGCAGCGAACCACCCTGGTAGTCAGCCAACTGTGGTGCCAGGCTGGCGCAGAAGCGGTGGCGGATCAGGCTCAGCGGCTGCCCCTCGAGCAGACGCAGGGTGGTCAGCTCGATCAGCTCGCTGCCGTCGGACAATTGCAGATGCCGACATTCCTCACTGCTGCCAGTACGGCGCAGGCGCTCGATCAGCTTCGCCTCGACACGGTGGCCGAGCGCCGACAGCGACTGGCTGAAGGCACTGCCCGCCTCCACCGGGTACACCAGTGGCTTGGCCAGCACCTGGGTGCCCTTGCCCTGACGGCGCAGCAGGCGGCCTTCGAGCACCAGCTCGTCCACGGCACGGCGCAGGGTGTGGCGGTTGACGGAAAAACGCGCGGCCAGTTGCATCTCGCCCGGCAGGTAATCACCCGGGCTCATGCGCTGCACGTCTTCGCGCAGCACGGCGGCCAGCTCGCGGTACAGCGGTTCGCTTTGTCTAGACAAGTTCATCGTTTGAAAAGGGCGCACACAGGCGCCCTCCTCCTCCTTCAGATAAAGAGCTTGCGCAGGCGCTGGGACAGGATGTCGATGGCGCTCACTACCAGGATGATCACGATCAGCAGCGCGCAGGTCTGGGCGAACTGGAAGCCGCGAATGGCCTCCCAGAGGATCACCCCGATGCCGCCGGCGCCGACCATGCCGACCACAGTGGCCGAGCGCACGTTGGACTCGAAGCGGTACAGCGAATAGGAAATCCACAGCGGCAGTACCTGCGGGATGACGCCGAAAATCACCTCCTGCAAGGCACTGGCACCGGTGGCACGCACGCCTTCGACCGGGCCCGGATCGATGGCCTCGACCGCCTCGGCGAACAGCTTGGACAGCACCCCGGTGGTGCTGATGAACAGCGCCAGCACGCCGGCGAAGGGGCCGAGACCAACCGCGACGACGAAGAGCATGGCGAAGACCATTTCATTGATCGAACGGCAGGCATCCATCACCCGGCGCACCGGCTGATACACCCACCAGGGCACGATGTTCTCGGAACAGAGGATGCCCAGCGGAATGGCGCAGAGAATGGCCAGCACCGTGCCCCAGAGGGCGATCTGCACGGTGACCACCATCTCCTTGACGTAGTGCTGCCAGTTACTGAAGTCCGGCGGGAAGAAATCGGCGGCGAAGGTGGCCATGTTGCCGGCATCGCGCACCAGTGCCAGCGGGTTCATTTCCGCACCCTGCCAGGACCAGGCGAGCACGGCGAAGAACAGGCCCCAGCCGATCAGTTGCAGCCAGCTGCGCTTGCCATCGGCTATGGGGGTGGCGGTGGTCAATGTCGTCATGGGTAACTCTCAATCTAGTGGGAGGCGCTTCAGCGGCGAGCTTTTCAAGAGCCGCCCCACTCTCGCGGGACGGCTCTCGGGGTCAGCCGGCGCTGGCGCCGCCCTGCTTCTCACGCTCGGCCATACGCTGCTCGAGCTTGGCCAGCTCGGCGTCCAGCTCCTTGAGCTGAGCCTGCTTATCGGCGTCCTTGAGCTTGTCGTTGTTGGCCACCTCGGTACGCTTTTTGAACAGCTCAAGCTGACGAATCGGCAGCAGCTGATCGTTGTCCGAAGGCTTGAACTGGCCCCACTGCAGGCCCTCGAGTACCTTCTTCTCTTCCGGCTTGGCACCGTAGGTCATGAAGAAGTTGCGCAGCTTGTCGCGGGTTTCCTGCGGCAGGTTCTTGCGCCAGACGATGGGGTCCGACGGGATCAACGGTGACGTCCAGATCACTTTGAGCTGCGCCGCCTTGTCCGGCGCAGTCACTTCCAGGCGCTCCATGCCCTCGCTGTTGAAGGTGCCGACATCGACCTGCTTGTTGGCCACCGACAGCGCGTTGACCTCGTGGCTGCCGTTGAGCGAGCGCTTGAAAATCTTGCTGGCGTCGGCGTTGTTCTGGGCGAATACGTAGTAGCCAGGCACCAGATAGCCGGAGGTGGAGTTCGGATCACCGTTGGCGAAGGTCAGGCTCTTGGCGTTCTTGAGCATGTCGTCGGCCGAGTTGATCGGGCTGTCCTTGTGCGCCACCAGCAGGCTGTAGTAGCCCTGCGCACCGTTGGCCGCCACGGTCTGGGCAAAGATCTCGCCGCCGGCGCGATCGACTGCTTCCATCGCCGACTTGTTGCCGTACCAGGCCACGTCGACCTTGTCGAAACGCATGCCCTGGATGATCCCGGCGTAATCAGGCGCGAAGAACGCGTTGATCTTTACCCCGGTCTGCTTGCTCATGTCGGCCAGAAAGGGATCCCACATGGCCTTGAGGTTCTGCGAAGACTCGGTGGAAATGATGCCGAAGTTGAGTTCTTCGGCGGCCTGGGCCGAGCCCAGCAGGGAACCGGTGACGAGCGCAGAGGCAGCCAGCACCTGGCCGATGCGTTTGAACATGGAGCACACTCCTGTCGCGGGTTGGCGTTGGTTTTTCGAATGAGGAAAGTGACGTCAGGCCTTGGCCAGCGTCAGCGGACGTTCCACGGCACGCGGGCGCTGCCCTTGCGGCAACAGCAGGCTGATATCGAGATCGCCGCCGTAGAGGTCGTTAAGGAAATCGGGGTTGAAGCTGTCGGTGGGGCCGTCGAAATGAATGCGCCCGCCCTTGAGCGCCACGGCGCGCTGGCAATAGCGCACCGCGTAGTCGACCTGATGCAGGGTCACCACCACCGTCTTGCCGTCGCGACGGTTGATGTCGGCGAGAATTTCCATCACCTTGCGCGCCGACTCGGGGTCGAGCGAGGCAATCGGCTCGTCGGCAAGGATTACCTCGGCCTGCTGGCACAGCGCACGGGCGATGGCCACGCGCTGCTGCTGGCCACCGGACAGGGTCGAGGCACGCTGCGCGGCGAACTCGGCCAGCCCTACCCGCTCCAGTGCCTGCATCGCACGCTGCTTCTCTTCGGGATTGAACAGACTGAGGCTGCCGCGCCAGCGCGGCATGCGCCCCAGGCCGCCGAGCAGCACGTTCTGCAGCACGCTGAGGCGCCCGACCAGATTGAACTGCTGGAAGATGTAGCCGATATCGGCACGCTGGCGACGCACGTCGCCATTGAGGCGGCCATCGGCCTGCACCTGGCGCCCGAGCACTTCGATGCTGCCGGCATCGCCGCGGGCCAGGCCGGCCAGATGGCGCAGCAGGGTCGACTTGCCAGAGCCAGACGCGCCGATCAGCGCCACCATCTCACCCGGCTGCACCGACAGCGCCAGATCGAACAGCGCCTGTTTACGGCCGAAACTCTTGTTCAGGCGGTCGACTAAAATCGCTGCGCTCATGTGCTGGCCCTCTACTATCATCAATGATCAGAAGGCGAGTAAGTCGCCATCTGGTGTAGACCAACCTAGGCAGATTCCATGTCAGAACTGTGAAATACGGGTGACGATTGAATGAACACACCGGAGTTTTTCGGATGGAAACCCTCGAAGTGCACGCTTGTGCCAATTGCTACTCATTTCTGACGACTGGTGCTGGCACAACGCCGTTACATCGATCACAATGTGCCACGTATTTGGCGTCAAGGAACTGTTCAGACGACCCTAGGTCGTAATGACGCAGAACGCGATATCGGTTGAACGGCTAGTGCGAAAGACGGTCAAACCGGTGACAATCTCGACACTGATTACCAGTATCGCTCCCTGAACTAACCGGTAATGTATGCGCCCTATGAAACAGGCTATTTATTCCAGCCGCACGGCTGACAAGTTTGTCGTTCGCTTGCCAGATGGCATGCGTGAGCGTATTGCTGACGTAGCACGCAACCATCACCGCAGCATGAACTCTGAAATCATCGCCCGCCTGGAGCAGAGCATGCTGCAGGAAGGCGCTCTGGATGACGATCTCAGCCTGCGCCTCGACAGCCCCGAACTGAGCCTCCATGAGCGTGAATTGCTGCAGCGTTTTCGTCAGTTGTCGCGCCGTCAGCAGAACGCGCTGGTCGCTCTGATTGCCCATGACGTGGAAATGGCCGCTGAAGCTGAAGAAGCCTGAAGCGAAGCCATAAAAAAACCGGCCTAGGCCGGTTTTTTTATGGCTGAGGGAAAGACGCGGAGCGAACCCCGCACCCTCTTCACCCGACAAAGCTGAGCAATACCCCCGCCGCCACAGCGGAGCCGATCACCCCGGCCACGTTCGGCCCCATGGCATGCATCAGCAGGAAGTTCTGCGGGTTGGCCTCTAGGCCGACCTTGTTCGATACCCGTGCCGCCATCGGCACCGCCGATACGCCTGCCGAGCCGATCAGCGGGTTGACCTTGTTGCTGCTGAACAGGTTCATCAGCTTGGCCATCAGCACACCAGCCGCAGTGCCGGCGCAGAACGCCACCATGCCCAGCATCAGGATGCCCAGGGTCTTGAGCTGCAGGAAGGCTTCTGCCGACAGTTTCGAGCCTACGGTCAGACCGAGGAAGATGGTGACGATATTGATCAGCGCGTTGCGCGAGGTATCGGCCAGACGCTCGACCACACCACATTCACGCAGCAGATTGCCGAGGGCGAACATACCGATCAGCGGCGCCGCGTCCGGCAACAGCATACCCACCAATAGGCACAGCACGATGGGGAAGACGATCTTCTCGGTCTGCCCCACCGGCCGCAGTTGCTGCATGACGATGGCGCGCTCTTCCTTGGTGGTCAGCGCACGCATGATCGGTGGCTGCAACAGCGGCACCAATGCCATGTAGGCATAGGCCGCGACCGCGATGGGGCCAAGCAGGTCGGGCGCCAACTTGGAAGTGACGAAGATCGAGGTAGGCCCATCCGCCCCGCCGATAATGGCGATGGACGCCGCCTCCTTGAGGGTGAACTCCATACCGGGAATGCCCAGTGCGGTGATCGCCAGGGCGCCGAGCAGCGTGCCGAAGATGCCGAACTGCGCGGCGGCGCCCAGCAACAAGGTTTTCGGGTTGGCCAGCATCGGTCCGAAGTCGGTCATGGCGCCAACACCGAGGAAGATCAGCAACGGGAAGATGCTGGTCGGCAATCCCACTTCGTAGATCAGGTGCAGGAAGCCGGCACCTTCAGCCATGTTGGCCACCGGGATGTTCGACAGCAGACCACCGAAACCGATGGGCACCAGCAGCAGAGGCTCGAAGCCCTTCTTGATGGCCAGGTAGATCAGCAGCAGGCACACCGCGGTCATGAAGGCCTGACCAGGCTCCAGGTGATACAGGCCGGTGCTCTGCCAGAGCTTGAGCAGCTTTTCCATGATGCGCTCCTCAGCCGATGGTCAGCAGGCTGTCGCCCACCGCCACCGCATCACCCACCTTGACGTTGACGGCGCCGACGGTGCCGGCCTTGAACGCACGGATCTCGGTTTCCATCTTCATCGCTTCGAGGATGATCACCAGTTGCCCCTCCTCGACAGCCTGGCCTGGCTGCACCAGCACCTTGAAGATGTTGCCGGCCAGCGGTGCGGCCTGCGGCTCGCCGCCACCCGCTGCAACCGGGGCTGGCGCCGCGGCGACGTTCGCTGCGCCACCGATGGGCTTGATACCCTCGATATCGCCGCCCTCGTTGACCTGTACGACGAAAGATTTGCCACCCACCTCGACGGTATAGACCTCGGGCTTGCCGGCCTCACGGGCGGGAGCTTCCTTACCGGTCGGCAGCGGCTCGAAGGCCGCCGGGTTGTCGCGGTTCTCGAGAAACTTCAGGCCGATCTGCGGAAACAGCGCATAAGTCAGCACGTCGTCGATCTCGTCGGCGGCAAGCTGGATGCCCTTGTCCTTGGCGATGCCCTTGAGTTCGGCGGTCAGCTTGTCCATTTCCGCGTCGAGCAGGTCGGCCGGACGGCAGGTGATGGCCTGCGCGCCATCGAGCACGCGCGCCTGCAGCTCGGCATTGAACGGTGCGGGCGCCGCGCCGTACTCGCCCTTGAGCACGCCGGCAGTTTCCTTGGTAATCGACTTGTAGCGCTCTCCGGTGAGCACGTTGATCACCGCCTGGGTGCCAACGATCTGCGAGGTTGGGGTCACCAGCGGGATGAAACCCAGGTCTTCGCGCACACGCGGAATCTCGGCCAGCACCTGGTCGAACTTGTCCTGGGCGCCCTGCTCTTTCAGCTGGCTTTCCATGTTGGTGAGCATGCCGCCCGGCACCTGGGCGACCAGGATGCGCGAATCGACGCCCTTGAGGTTGCCCTCGAATTTTGCGTATTTCTTGCGCACTTCGCGGAAGTACGCGGCGATCTCCTCCAACAGCTCCAGGTTCAGCCCGGTATCGCGCTCGGTGCCCTGGAACATCGCCACCACCGATTCGGTCGGCGAGTGACCGTAGGTCATCGACAGCGAGGAGATGGCAGTGTCGACGTTGTCGATACCAGCTTCCACCGCCTTGAGAATGGCCACGGATGACAGCCCCGCGGTGGCGTGGCACTGCATGTGGATCGGGATGGCCAGGCTGGCCTTCAGGCGCGACACCAGCTCGAATGCGGTATACGGCGTGAGGATGCCGGCCATGTCCTTGATGGCCACCGAGTCGGCGCCCATGTCCTCGATCTGCTTGGCCAGATCGACCCACATCTCAAGGGTATGCACCGGGCTGGTGGTGTAGGAGATGGTGCCCTGGGCGTGCTTGCCCTGCTGCTTGACGGCCTTGAGCGCGGTCTCGAGGTTGCGCGGGTCGTTCATCGCGTCGAACACGCGGAACACATCGACACCATTGATGGCGGCGCGCTCGACGAACTTCTCCACCACGTCATCGGCGTAGTGACGGTAGCCCAGCAGATTCTGCCCGCGCAGGAGCATCTGCTGGCGAGTGTTGGGCATCGCCTTTTTCAGCTCGCGAATACGTTCCCACGGGTCTTCGCCGAGGTAGCGAATACAGGCGTCGAAGGTCGCTCCACCCCAGGACTCCACCGACCAGAAGCCGACCTGATCGAGCTTGGGCGCAATCGGCAGCATGTCTTGCAGGCGTACGCGAGTGGCCAGGATGGATTGATGGGCGTCACGCAGCACCACATCGGTGATCCCGAGTGCTTGTTTAACGGCAGTCATACAGGTACTCCCTCTGAACCTGATCAACCGCGACGCGCGCGGTGCTGGGCAATAGCGGATTGAATGGCGGCCAGCGTTTCTGCATCCGGCTCATGGCTGGCCGACTTGGCGCTGTGCGCTGGGGAAGAAGCGGCGGGGGTTGGCGCGGGTGGAGCGAAAGTCGCGATCAGGCGCGACATCAGGCTGACCACACCCACCAGCAACACCAGAAAGACAAACACGAAACCCATACCGAACAGCATGAGTTCGACACCCTCGAGCAGTAGTTCACTGGGGGTCATCTTGGCTCCTTTGGCCAGCAGCTCGCGGGCTGCATTCATTATTGATCAGGAGCGCCCAGGGTCAGCGCCCAGGCAAAGCTGCCGAACCTTAGCCTGAAACAAGCGTTTGAAGCAAACGCCAAAAGGCCTGGATTGGTCATTTATGTAGTGGCTTTTGCCCATCCACTACCAAAGAACGAGAAAAGCGCTGCGAACAAGCTTCTCAGGAGGCCGAGCGCACGCCAGTATCAACGGCAGGCGCCAGCGCCAGAAGCTGCTTGAAGTGGCGCGTCTCGTCGCCAGGAGTACGCCCGAAGAGCCGCTTGAACTCGCGACTGAACTGCGAAGGACTCTCATACCCGACGCGCTGCGCCGCGCTGATCGCGCTCATGTCGCTGCGAATCATCAGTAGCCGTGCCTGGTGCAGGCGGATGGCCTTGAGGTACTGCAACGGCGAGCGGCTGGTCATGGCCTTGAAGTGCACATGGAAGGCCGGCACGCTCATGCTGGCGATCTCAGCCAGCGAAGGCACATCGAGCGACGCCTGGTAATCGCGATGTATGCGCTGCAGCACGCGCGCGATGCGGCCGAAATGACTGTTCTGCGCCAGGGTCGCGCGCAGACCACTGCCCTGCTCGCCCTGCAGCACGCGAAAGACGATCTCACGCATGATCGACGGGCCCAGCAGGCGCACCTCGTCGGGGTCGGCCAGGGCTTCCAGCAGGCGCAACGTCGCATCGCTAAGACGCGTATCCATCGGGCTGGAATAAAGCGTCGCCGGCGCGCGGGTCGGGGTCTCGTCCAGCCCCATCGCCAGTTCGGCCACCAACAGCGGATCGACCCGCAGTGCCACACCGAGCATGGGCTCATCGGCCGTCGCCTCGGTTTCGATGGCAAACGGCAAGGGCAGCGCCAGCACCAGATAGTGCTGCGCATCGTAAACGTACAGATTGCCGTCGTGCAGCCCACTCTTGCGCCCCTGGATGACGATCACGATGCTCGGCTCGTACAGCGCCGGCGTCACCGGAAGCGGCCGGTCGGAGCGCATGAAGGTGACGCCATCCAGTTGCGCCGCGGTATACCCCTCTTCGGGAGCCAGGCGCAGCATCAGCTCGACCATGCGCCGCTTCATGCTCTCGGAATTCGCACTCATGCTCTGCCACCCGCTCTTGAGGAAGACCGGCACATTTTAGGAAGCAGTCAATAGAAACAGGCAATATCGAAAGAGTAACGAGACTTAGCAGACGGCACCCACATGCCTAGCATGGAATCTCCATAACCCAAGTGGAGACCGACATGAGCAAAGTCATCCTCATTACCGGAGCCAGTAGCGGCATCGGCGAAGCCATCGCCAGACACCTCGCCAGCCAGGGCCACCAGGTGGTCCTCGGTGCCCGCCGCATCGAACGCCTACAGGCACTGGTAGAAGAACTGCAGGCCCAGGGTCAACAGGCCTCGTGCCGTACCCTCGATGTCAGCCAACTGCATGACATGCAGGCCTTCGTGGAGCACGCAGAGGCACAGCACGGCCCCGTTGACGTCATCATCAACAACGCCGGGGTCATGCCACTGTCACCGCTCAACGCCCTGAAGGTGGACGAGTGGAACCGCATGATCGATGTCAACGTACGTGGCGTGCTGCATGGCATCGCCGCCGTGCTGCCGGGCATGGAACAACGCGGGCGTGGCCAGGTGATCAACATCGCCTCCATCGGCGCCCATGCCGTATCACCGACCGCCGCGGTGTATTGCGCCACCAAATACGCGGTCTGGGCCATTTCCGAGGGCCTGCGCCAGGAAAACGAGCGCATCCGCGTCACCACCATCTGCCCGGGCGTGGTCGAGTCCGAGCTGGCCGACAGCATCACCGACGCCAGCGCCCGCGATGCGATGAAGGCCTTCCGCCGTATCGCCATCACGCCGGACGCCATTGCCCGCGCGGTGGCCTATGCAGTCGAGCAGCCCGACGATGTCGATGTCAGTGAAGTCATCGTGCGCCCGACCGCCAGCCCTTATTGATGGAGGTGAATATGCCAGCGAAGAACAGCCTTGCGGCGCTGCTGATCAGCGGCGCCCTGCTACCCGGCGCGGCAAGCGCGGAAGCGGAAAGCCCACATCCCTACGTGGGCATGTGGGTAACGGACGATGGCCATGTCCGCCATGAGCTATTGGCCAACGGCCGTTATGACGAGGCACGCGGGAACCGCGAAAGCGCCTACCAGGGCAGCTACCGAGTCACTGGCAACCACATCGATTATGTCGACGACACCGGCTTTACCGCTGACGGTGAGTTCATCGACGACGTGCTCTACCACGGCGGCATGGTGCTGCGCCGCAAGAGCACTGCAACTGACGAGTAAGGCAACCCATCAGCCGAGGAAAGAAGCTTATGAACATGCAAAAAGCTGTCGCCGCGCTACTGCTCAGCGTATCGCTCTGCCTGCCGACCTGGGCAACTGACAACACCGTGGCCAATCAGGCCCTGATTCAGAAAGCGTTCGATGATTGGCGCGCCGGACAAGGCGGCATCTTCGATCTGCTGGCCGATGACGCAGTCTGGGTCGTGGCCGGCAGCAGCCCGTACTCCGGGACTTACCGCACGCGCGAGGCGTTCATGGAAGATGCAGTCGAACCCATCACCGACAAACTGGCCACGCCCATCGTCCCCACCTTGCGCCAGATCGTGGCGCAGGGGCCTTACGTGGTCGTGCATTGGGATGGCCAGGCGACCGCCAGGGACGGCAGTCGCTACGAAAACAGCTACTCCTGGCACATGCAACTGGAGAATGGCCGGATCACCCGGGTCACGGCCTTTCTCGATACCTGGCGGCTGGTCGAGCTGATGAACTGATTACATCAGGAAGATCGACGCCAGCCCCAGGAAGATGAAAAAGCCGCCGCTGTCGGTCATGGCGGTGATCATCACACTGGCTCCCATGGCCGGGTCGCGCCCCAGGCGCGCCAGGGTCATGGGGATCAGCACCCCCATCAGCGCTGCCAGCAACAGGTTGAGGGTCATCGCTGCAGTCATCACCACGCCCAGCGACCAGCTGCCGTAGAGCCCATAGGCGACGGCCCCGATCACCCCGCCCCAGAGGATGCCGTTGATCAACGAAACCCCGAGCTCCTTGCGCAGCAGGCGCTTGGTATTGCCGGTGCTGACCTGATCCAGCGCCATGGCGCGCACGATCATGGTGATGGTCTGGTTGCCGGAATTGCCGCCGATACCGGCAACGATAGGCATCAGCGCCGCCAGCGCCACGAGTTTTTCAATCGAGTCTTCGAACAGGCCGATCACCCGCGAGGCGAGGAACGCCGTGACCAGATTGATCGCCAGCCAGGCCCAGCGGTTGCGTACCGACTTCCACACCGAGGCGAAGATATCTTCCTCCTCGCGCAGACCGGCCATGTTCAGCACTTCGCTTTCGCTTTCCTCACGGATCAGGTCGACCATCTCGTCGATGGTCAGACGGCCGATCAGCTTGCCGTTCTTGTCCACCACCGGCGCCGAGATAAGGTCGTAACGCTCGAACGCCTGCGCAGCGTCGTAGCCGTCCTCGTCGGGGTGGAAGCTTACCGGATCGTCGGCCATGACCTCGCCGACCTGCTTATCCGGATCGTTGACCAGCAAGCGCTTGATCGGCAGCACGCCCTTTAGCACGCCGTCATAATCGACCACGAACAGCTTGTCGGTGTGCCCCGGCAATTCCTTGAGGCGACGCAGGTAACGCAACACCACTTCCAGGCTAACGTCTTCGCGGATGGTGACCATCTCGAAGTCCATCAGCGCACCGACCTGATCCTCCTCGTAGGACAGCGCCGAACGCACGCGCTCGCGCTGCTGGGCGTCGAGCGATTCCATCAACTCATGAACGACGTCGCGCGGCAGCTCCGGCGCCAGGTCGGCGAGTTCGTCTGCGTCCAGATCCTTGGCCGCGGCGAGAATCTCGTGATCGTCCATGTCGGCGATCAGCGTTTCCCGTACCGCGTCAGAGACTTCCAGCAGGATGTCGCCGTCGCGCTCGGCCTTGACCAGTTGCCAGACGGTCAGACGCTCATCCAGCGGCAGGGCTTCGAGGATGTGGGCGATATCCGCGGGGTGCAGATCATCGAGCTTGCGCTGCAGCTCGGCGAGATTCTGCCGGTGGACCAGGTTTTCGACACGGTCGTGATGCTGGCCTTCCTGACGATGGGTCAGGTCTTCGACCAGCTTGTGCCGATGCAGCAGTTCGATCACCTGGGCCAGGCGATCCTGCAGGCTCTCTTGCGGCTTTTTGGCTTCTACTTCAGTCATAGCGCGCTCCACCCCCAGCTGGCGGGCACGCCAAAGGGGATCAATCAGGTCTTACACGATTGTGCGAGGGGAGTATTGAGTAACTACTGGGTAAGTCCATGGTGGTATTCCACAAGCCCCGGCGGGGCTGACGCGGCGAATGATAACACCGCGAAACAGCTTTGTACGTGACAAAAGCGCGGCAAGAACAATCGCTTGCATCGCAAACTTCAATCCCGCATGAAAACCTGGCTATGCGACGCCAGCCTTCAATGCCAAGACACTCTGGCGTGAGCGAAAAAACGATCTAACCTGAAATGTGTAACGTCATGGAGGACGACCTATGCGAGGACCGCACTTGGCAGCGCTATTGGCCGCTGCGCTACTCTCCTTTATTGAAGACAGTTCGGCCGCCAGCGTGTTCCGCTGCGTGGATGCTGACGGCCATGTCACCTTCACCCGGCACGGCTGCACCAGCGATCAGGAACAGCATCTGCAGGATGCGCGTAACCATACGCCCAGCAGCGGCAAACCCGTCCCGCTGGCCGACCCCGGCAAGCGTCAGGCGACGACGAACGCAAACTCTGGCGAACTGGTGATCGTCGGCCAGCAGGACGATGGCTGCGGCAACCTGCTGAGCAGCAGCGAGAGGCGCCAGGCGATCATTCGCAAGGAAATCCGTGCAGGCATGAGCCGCAGTGACGTGGAAAGCAGCCTGGGCAAACCGGACAGAGTCACCGCCAGCAATGGGCAGGAGCGCTATCACTATCGTGAAAAACGCAAAGGCGGCAACAGCCGGCAGGTCAGCTTCGACGAAGCCGGCTGCGTGAAGAAATGACACGCAAAGAAAAAGGGCCTGCATTGCTGCAGGCCCTTTCGGTATGGCGGACTCAGGAGGATTCGAACCTCCGACCGCTCGGTTCGTAGCCGAGTACTCTATCCA
>NZ_JADTQG010000014.1 GCF_016008875.1 Ectopseudomonas mendocina | reverse complement strand
CGGTGGGCCGGAATGGGGGGGGTTGTGTGTGCGCGCACTTGCCCGCTCCCACAGAGGCTCCCAGGCTCACAGGCACAGAGGCACGGGCTTAGGGACGTGGCGATAGACCGGTCAGGCCAGCGGCGTGGCCCGTTTCGGTAGTGCTGCGGGCAAGTACAGGCCGAGATACGCATCGAACACACGCATGCCTTCCTCGGCCAGGCGTGGCGTGATTTCACCGTACAGCTGCACTGCGTGGGCGTAGACGCGGTCGCCCAGCGACATGGCCAGGCTGAAAACCTCGATATCCGTCGGCAATTGCGGCAGGGGGAAGTGGCGGTCGAACAGCGCGCGCATCAGTCGGCCCAGCTCCAGGTCGTGCTGGTGATCGGCCTGGGTGATTTCCGCCAGGCCGTGCTGGGCGAGGATCAGCTGGCGCGCGGCGGCATCCGCTTCGTAGATGGCCAGCATGCGCTGCTCGACCAGGCGCGACAGATCATTCCAGCTGCGCAGTGCGGCGTGGTCGACCGGCTCCAGCAGGCTGGCGCGAAAGGCGGCATGCACATCGGCAGTCAGCCCTTCGAGCAGGGCGGGCACGCTGGCGAAGAAGTGATACACCGAAGAAGGCGGAATACCCGCGCGCTCGGCCACCGTATAGATCGACAGGTTGGCCATGCCCTGTTCGGCCAACAGCTCGCGCGCTGCCGCGAGAATCACGGCGATACGGGCCTGGCTGCTGGCGCGCGGCTTGCGGGTGCTGGCGGGGCGCGACATGGCGGGCTCCTCGATGAACGAGGCGCTATTGGACGTCAGGCAAGGTCACTTGGGCAAGCATGCTCAGCCGCCCGCACCTGGGTGCGGGGCAGCCTGTGGTTTACACGGTGTGCAGGTACCAGTTGTACTCGAGGTCGGAGATGGTGGTCTCGAACTCCTGCAGCTCGGCTTCCTTGCAGGCGACGAAGATGTCGATGTACTTCGGGTCGATGTACTTGTTCAGCACTTCGCTGTCGTCCAGCTCACGCAGGGCATCGCGCAGGTTGTTCGGCAGGCTGGGTTCGAGCTGATCGTAGGCGTTGCCTTCGATGGGCTCGCCCGGTTCGATCTGGTTGGTCAGGCCGTGGTGGATACCGGCGAGGATCGACGCCAGCATCAGGTAGGGGTTGGCGTCGGCGCCGGCCACACGGTGTTCGATACGTACTGCATCGGCGCTGCCGGTCGGTACACGCACGGCCACGGTACGGTTGTCCAGCGCCCAGCTTGGCGCGTTGGGCACGTAGAACTGCGCGCCGAAGCGACGGTAGGAGTTGACGTTGGGGCAGAGGAAGGCCATCGACGCCGCCATGGTATCGAGGATGCCGCCGACGGCATGGCGCAACGAGGTGTTCTCCAGCGGATCTTCGGCGGCGAAGATGTTCTTGCCGGTCTTCTTGTCCAGTAGCGAGATATGCACGTGCAGGCCGTTGCCCGCCTGGCCCGGGTAGGGCTTGGCCATGAAGGTGGAATCCATCTCATGGTCGTAGGCGATGTTCTTGATCAGGCGCTTGAGCAGCAGCGCGTAGTCGCAGGCCTTGATGGCGTCTTCGACGTGGTGCAGGTTGACCTCGAACTGCGCCGGGGCGCTTTCCTTGACGATGGCGTCGGCCGGGATGTCCTGCTCTTTAGCGGCTTCGAGCATGTCCTGCAGGCAGTCGACGTACTCGTCGAGGTCATCGATCAGGTAGACCTGAGTGGAATGCGGGCGTTTGCCGGAGATCGGCGAGCGCGGCGGCTGCGGACGACCGTTCACGTTCTCCTGGTCGATCAGGTAGAACTCCAGTTCAAAAGCTGCGCAGATACGCAGGCCCAGTTCGTCGAACTTCTGTACCACCTGGCGCAATACCTCGCGCGGGTCGGCGAAGAAAGGCGTGCCGTCCAGCTCGTGCATGGTCATCAGCAGCTGCGCGGTCGGGCGCTTCTGCCAGGGTTCGTTGCACAGGGTATTGGGGATGGGGAAGCAGATACGGTCGGCGTCGCCGATGTCCAGGCCGAGGCCGGTGCTCTCGACGGTGGAGCCGTTGATGTCGAGGGCGAAGAGCGAGGCGGGCAGGTTGATGCCTTTCTCGTACACCTTGTGGAGGGCGTTCCGGTCGATGCGCTTGCCGCGCACCACACCATTCATATCTGCAATAAGAAGGTCGACGAACTGGACCTCGGGATGTTCCTTGAGGAACGCGTTCGCTTCATTAAGCTGAACGGCACGCGGGGGTACCGACATGATGCAACACCTTTTTGTTAAATATATCAATCATGCGACTGCATGGGTGTGAGTCAATCCGAAACGCACTTTACTGTCAAGCAGGCTGCATAGTGCACTGTAGTGGGGCGTGATGGCCATTTTTGGGGCATTTCAAGGCCTTTCAGCCTGCCCCAAACGCTGATCTTTCAGGGTGCTCAGTGGGGTGTGTTCAATTTTTTACAGGGCTATTGTGTAAAAAAATGAACAAGGCTAAGCTCGGTTCAAACCCATAACAGCAATAATACGGGTGTCTCATGTTTTGCCTGCCGGCCATCGGCGTCAGCGCTTGTACCAGGACCATCGGTCACGCTATCTCCTCGCGCATCAGCGAGGCGAGTCTGCACATCATGCGGGCTCGCATGACCGCTGCATTGCGGCAACCACCTTCCTCTGCGGCCTGCGCACCGCGCGACCTGTCACGTCAGGTTCTTCGTCCACCCTATACCCTGCACGATAGCGTACGCGGCCATGTACCGCTGCCTGGCATGCGCCTTGGCCCGCGTCATGCAATGTACGACCCAGTCGCCGGCTTCGCCGGGCTCGCGCAAGGCCGCGAGATAGACAGTCCGGCGCCTGCAGGCGAGGGCGAACGTTTTTGTTTCGGTGGAGTGAAATGCAAGGTGTCGGAGGTGCCGCACCCCTAGTAGCATCCACACGAATATCTCGCCTTCTTTCAGGCCTTTGGTGAGGCTTGCAGGGAGAGGGCGGGGCAACGCTGAACCCGCTATAACGCAAGCAGGTTCTACAACCCTGAGGTCTCTATGAGTACCAAGTTAGACCAGCTCACGAGCTGGCTGAAAGAACGCAAAATCACCGAAGTCGAATGCCTGATCAGCGACCTGACCGGCATTGCCCGCGGCAAGATCTCGCCGACCAACAAGTTCCTCGACGAGAAGGGCATGCGCCTCCCCGAGAGCGTGCTGCTGCAGACCGTGACCGGCGACTATGTCGAGGACGACATCTATTACGACCTGCTGGACGAGGCGGACATCGACATGTTCTGCCGTCCGGACCCCAATGCGGTATTCGTCGTGCCCTGGGCCATCGAGCCCACCGCCATGGTGATTCACGACACGTTCGACAAGCAGGGCAACCCCATCGAGCTGTCGCCGCGCAACATCCTCAAGAAAGTGCTGCAGATGTACGCCGACAAAGGCTGGAAGCCCATCGTCGCACCGGAGATGGAGTTCTACCTGACCAAGCGCAATAGCGACCCGGACTTCCCGCTGGTCGCGCCGGTAGGGCGCTCCGGCCGGCCGGAAACCGGTCGCCAGAGCTTCTCCATCGACGCGGCGAACGAGTTCGACCCGCTGTTCGAAGACATGTACGACTGGTGCGAGCTGCAAGGCCTGGATCTGGACACCCTGATCCACGAAGAAGGCCCGGCGCAGATGGAAATCAACTTCCGCCATGGCGACGCGCTGCACCTGGCCGACCAGATTCTGGTGTTCAAGCGCACCATGCGCGAAGCCGCGCTCAAGCATGACGTGGCGGCCACCTTCATGGCCAAGCCGATCACCGATGAGCCCGGCAGCGCCATGCACATCCACCAGAGCGTGGTGGACATCAAGACCGGCAAGAACATCTTCTCCAACGAAGACGGCACGATGAGCGAGCTGTTCATGCATCACATCGGCGGATTGCAGAAGTACATCCCCGAGCTGCTGCCGCTGTTCGCGCCGAACGTCAATTCCTTCCGCCGCTTCCTGCCCGATACCTCGGCGCCAGTGAACGTGGAGTGGGGCGAGGAGAACCGCACCGTCGGCCTGCGTGTGCCGGAGGCCAGCCCGCAGAACCGCCGCGTGGAGAACCGCCTGGCAGGTGCCGATGCCAACCCCTACCTGGTGCTGGCGGCGACGCTGCTGTGCGGCTACATGGGCATGGTCGGCGGGGTGAATCCCGGCGCGCCGGTCAAGGGTCGCGGTTACGAGCGGCGCAACCTGCGTCTGCCGGTGACCATCGAAAGCGCCCTGGAGCGCATGGAAGCCTGCAAGGATGCCGAGAAATTTCTCGGCGAGAAGTTCATCCGTGGCTATGTCGCGGTCAAGCGTGCCGAGCACGAGAACTTCAAGCGCGTGATCAGTTCCTGGGAGCGTGAGTTCCTGCTGTTGTCGGTATAGAGCGCCATGGGAGGGGCTTCAGCCGCGACAGTCGCCGCTAAAGCGCCTCCCTCGGGAGCTCCGGATAAGGTGTGGTAATGAACAAGCAAGCGAGCAATCCCAAGACTGTCCAGTGGCAGGCCCTGAGCCAGGCTCACCACCTGGCGCCGTTCAGTGACTACAGGCAGCTGGCCGAAAAAGGTCCGCGCATCATCACCGAGGCCAAGGGCGTGCACATGTGGGACAGCGAGGGCAACAGGATCCTCGATGGCATGGCCGGCCTGTGGTGCGTGGCCGTTGGCTATGGCCGTGAGGAACTGGTCGAGGCTGCGGCTACGCAGATGCGTCAGTTGCCGTTCTACAACACCTTCTTCCAGACCGCGCATCCGCCGGTGCTGGAGCTGGCCCACGCGATCTCGCAATTGGCGCCGGCCGGCATGAACCATGTGTTCTTCACCGGCTCGGGCTCGGAAGGCAACGACACCATGCTGCGTCTGGTACGCCACTACTGGGCGTGTAAGGGCCAGCCGAATAAGAAAATCATCATCGGCCGCGACAACGGCTACCACGGCTCCACCGTGGCCGGTGCCAGCCTCGGCGGCATGAAGTTCATGCACGAGCAGGGCGACCTGCCGATCCCCGGCATCGCCCATATCCCGCAGCCGTACTGGTTCGGCGAGGGCGGCGAGCAGTCGCCGGAGGAGTTCGGTATCTGGGCTGCCGACCAGCTGGAGAAGAAGATTCTCGAGCTGGGCGAAGAAAACGTCGCCGCCTTTATCGCCGAGCCGATCCAGGGCGCCGGTGGCGTGATCATCCCGCCCGAGACCTACTGGCCGCGCATCAAGGAAATCCTCGCGAAGTACGACATTCTCTTCGTCGCCGACGAGGTGATCTGTGGCTTCGGCCGTACCGGCGAGTGGTTCGGCAGCCAGTACTACGACCTCAAGCCTGACCTGATGACCATCGCCAAGGGTCTGACCTCGGGTTACGTGCCGATGGGCGGGCTGATCGTCAGCGACAAGGTGTTCGAAGTGATCGAGGCGCATGGCGACTTCAACCATGGCTTCACCTATTCCGGTCACCCGGTAGCGGCGGCGGTGGGCTTGGAGAACCTGCGCATCCTCAAGGAAGAAGGCATCGTCGAACGCGTGAAAGCGGAAACGGCACCGTATTTGCAGCGTCGTCTGCGTGAACTGGCGGATCATCCGCTGGTGGGCGAAGTGCGCGGCGTCGGCATGCTCGGCGCCATCGAACTGGTGCAGGACAAGGCGACGCGCCAACGTTACCCGGGGGAGCAGGCGGTGGGCATGATCTGCCGCGGCCACTGCTTCGACAACGGTCTGATCATGCGCGCCGTGGGCGACACCATGATCATCGCGCCGCCGCTGGTGATCAGCTTTGCCGAGATCGACGAACTGATGGAAAAGGCACGCAAGTGTCTGGACCTGACGCTGGAACAGGTGGCGAGCTGAGTCGCTGTGAATACACAGCGTGCAGTCGGTACCACGGGAAAGTTGTATCACCGCGATGACCTTGCCAGACTGCGCCAGAGTGCGCGGGCCGGCCAGACCGGAAGTACTTGCGCTCGATCGCAAAACGACACAACAACAGGAGCTGTTCGCATGAAAATTTTCGGCAAGACTCTTCTTGCGTTGTCCCTGACCGCAGCCGTGGCTGGCGCTGCGCAGGCCGATAGCAAGGTACTGCATGTCTACAACTGGAGCGATTACATCGCCGAAGACACCATTGCCAATTTCGAGAAGGAAAGCGGCATCAAGGTGGTCTACGACGTCTTCGACAGCAACGAGACGCTGGAAGCCAAGCTCTTCGCGGGCAAGTCCGGTTACGACATCGTCGTGCCCTCGAACAACTTCCTGGCCAAGCACATCAAGGCCAAGGTCTACCAGCCGCTGGACAAGTCCAAGCTGACCTGGGACAACCTGGACAAGAACCTGCTCAAGACCGTCGAAGTCAGCGACCCGGGCAACCAGTACGCCTTCCCCTACATGTGGGGTTCGATCGGTATCGGCTTCAACCCGGAGAAGGTCAAGGCCGTGCTGGGTGAAAACGCCCCGGTGGACTCCTGGGACCTGCTGTTCAAGCCGGAAAACATCGAGAAGCTGAAGTCCTGCGGTGTGTCCTTCCTCGACTCGCCCACCGAGATCCTGCCGATCGCTCTGCAGTACCTCGGCCATGAGCCGACCAGCACCGACTCCAAGCAGCTCAAGGAAGCCGAGGATCTGTTCATGAAGATCCGTCCTTCGGTGACCTACTTCCACTCTTCCAAGTACATCTCCGACCTGGCCAACGGCAACCTCTGCGTGGCCGTGGGTTATTCCGGCGACATCTACCAGGCCAAGTCCCGTGCTGAAGAAGCCGGCGGCAAGGTCGAAGTGGCCTACAACATTCCGAAGGAAGGTGCCGGCACCTTCTTCGACATGCTGGCCATTCCGGCGGATGCCGAGAACGTCGATGCGGCCTACACCTTCCTGAACTACCTGCTCAAGCCGGAAGTGATGGCGCAGATCACCAACGAAGTGCAGTTCCCCAACGGCAACGCCAAGGCCACCGAACTGGTCGACGAGGCGATCCGCAAGGACCCGGGCATCTACCCGAGCGAGGAAGTGATGGCCAAGCTGTACGCCTTCCCTGACCTGCCGGCCCCGGCACAACGTGCGATGACCCGCAGCTGGACCAAGATCAAGTCCGGTCGCTGATCGAAGCAGTACATGACCTGGCGGGCACGCCTGCCAGGTCACGCAGCAACACTTAAAAGGATCACGATAAAAGGGCCGGGATGGCCATCGTTTTGCGCCTGTTTGGGCTGAGAGCCTTGGGAAGTGGCGGTGCGGCCTGATCTGACTCCGGCGGTCGCTGATTCCTGACGCGTTTTCCTATAAAGTGCCGCGCTTTTTTAGCGGCGCACCAAAGCGAGGATGAAACTGTGCGAGTAACCCTGCCCAAGACTCTGATCGCCCTGGCAGCCGCTAGCCTGAGTGGAGCCGCTCTGGCCCAGCAGACGGTGCATATCTACAACTGGAGCGACTACATCGGCGAAGAGACGCTGGCCGAGTTCGAACAGGCCACTGGCATCAAGCCGGTCTACGACGTCTTCGACTCCAATGAAACGCTGGAAGGCAAGCTGCTCGCCGGTCGTACCGGTTATGACGTGGTGGTGCCGTCCAATCATTTCCTCGGCAAGCAGATCAAGGCCGGCGCGTTCCAGCCGCTGGACCGTACCAAGCTGCCGAACTGGAGCAACCTCGATCCGGCGCTGCTCAAGCAGCTCGAAGCCAACGATCCGGGCAACCAGTACGCCGTGCCCTATCTGTGGGGCACCAACGGCATCGGCTACAACGTCGAGAAGGTCAAGGCGGCGCTGGGTGTCGAAAAGATCGACTCCTGGGCCGTATTGTTCGAGCCGGAGAACATGAAGAAGCTCGCCAGCTGTGGCGTGTCCTTCATGGATTCGGCCGACGAGATGATTCCCTCGGTGCTCAACTACCTCGGCCTGGATCCGAACAGCCAGAGTGCCGATGACTACGCCAAGGCCGAAGCCAAGTTGATGGAAGTGCGTCCCTACGTGAGCTACTTCCACTCTTCGAAATACATCTCCGATCTGGCCAACGGCAACATCTGCGTGGCGTTCGGTTATTCGGGGGACGTTCTGCAGGCGGCCGACCGCGCCGAAGAGGCCGGAAAGGGCATCGAAATCGCCTATGCGATTCCCAAGGAAGGCGCCAACCTGTGGTTCGACATGCTGGCCATCCCCAAGGATGCCCGCAACCTCGAGCAAGCCCATGCCTTCATCAACTACCTGCTCGATCCCAAGGTGATCGCCGGCGTCAGCGACTATGTCGGCTATGCCAACCCCAACATCAATGCGGGGGAAATCATGGACCAGGAGATTCGTCAGGACGAGTCGGTGTATCCACCACAGGCCGTGCTGGACAAGTTGTACGTGATGGCCGAACTGCCGCCCAAGGCGCAGCGTCTGATGACCCGCAGCTGGACCAAGATCAAGTCGGGTCAGTAACCGTTTCAGCCCGGCCGGCATGGCCGGGCGCTATCTTCCGGGAGTTTCCGAATGGCTGTTGCCTCCAGCGCCTATAAAAAAGCCCTCGAAGGGGACCAGAAACCGAAAGAGGTGCTGGTCAAGATCGATCGGGTGACGAAGAAGTTCGACGAAACCGTAGCAGTCGACGATGTATCGCTGACCATCAACAAGGGCGAAATCTTCGCCCTGCTCGGTGGCTCGGGCTCCGGTAAATCCACGCTGCTGCGCATGCTCGCCGGTTTCGAGCGGCCGACCGAAGGGCGCATCATCCTCGATGGCGTCGACATCACTGACATGCCGCCGTACCAGCGGCCGATCAACATGATGTTCCAGTCCTACGCGCTGTTCCCGCACATGACCGTGGCGCAGAACATCGCCTTCGGTTTGCAGCAGGACAAGCTGCCCAAGGCCGAGATCGACGAGCGCGTGGCCGAGATGCTCAAACTGGTGCACATGACCCAGTATGCCAAGCGCAAGCCGCACCAGCTCTCCGGTGGCCAGCGCCAGCGTGTGGCCCTGGCCCGCTCCCTGGCCAAGCGTCCCAAGCTGCTGCTGCTCGACGAGCCGATGGGCGCGCTGGACAAGAAACTGCGTTCGCAGATGCAGCTGGAACTGGTGGAAATCATCGAGCGCGTCGGCGTGACCTGCGTGATGGTGACCCATGACCAGGAAGAGGCCATGACCATGGCCCAGCGCATCGCCATCATGCACCTGGGCTGGATCGCCCAGACCGGCAGTCCGGTGGACATCTACGAGACGCCGACCAGCCGCCTGGTGTGCGAATTCATCGGCAACGTCAACCTGTTCGACGGGCAGATCACGACCGACGAAGTCGACCACGCAATCATCGACTGCCCGCAACTGGACAAGCCGATCTACATCGGCCACGGCGTCAGCACCCGCGCCGAGGACAAGAAAGTCAGCTACGCACTGCGCCCCGAGAAGTTGCTGATGGCCACCGCGCTGCCGGACGATCACGAGCACCCGCAATACAACTGGAGCCATGGCCACGTGCATGACATCGCCTACCTCGGCGGTCATTCGGTCTACTACGTCAAGCTCACCTCCGGGCAGGTCGTACAGTGCTTCATCGCCAACGCCGAGCGCCGCGGCAAGCGTCCGACCTGGGACGATCCGGTGGTGGTGTACTGGGAAGACGACAGCGGCGTGGTACTGCAATCATGAAAATGAGCAAACTGGCGCGGTATCTGCCCAGTGGGCGGCATGCCGTGATCGGCATTCCGTTTCTCTGGCTGTTCATGTTCTTCCTGCTGCCGTTCATCATCGTGCTGAAGATCAGCTTCGCCGAGGCGGACGTGGCGATCCCGCCGTACACGGAAATCTACGAGTGGGCGGACAACAAGCTGACGTTGCTGCTGAACTTCGGCAATTACATCTTCCTCACCGAGGATGCCCTGTACCTGTCGGCGTACCTCGGTTCGTTGAAGGTGGCTTTCTTCAGTACTCTGCTGTGCCTGTTGATCGGCTACCCAATGGCCTACGCCATCGCCAGGGCGCCGAAGTCCCAGCAGACGGTGCTGCTGCTGCTGATCATGATGCCGACCTGGACCGCGATCCTGATTCGCGTCTACGCCTGGATGGGCATCCTCGGCAATAACGGCCTGCTCAACAGCCTGCTGATGGGCATCGGCCTGATCGACTCGCCGCTGCAGATTCTCAACACCAACACCGCGGTCTATATCGGCGTGGTCTATTCCTACCTGCCGTTCATGATCCTGCCGCTCTACGCCAATCTGGTGAAGCACGACCTCAGCCTGCTCGAGGCCGCCTCTGACCTGGGTTCGAGCAACTTCAACAACTTCTGGAAGATCACCGTACCGCTGTCGAAGAACGGCATCATCGCCGGCTCGATGCTGGTGTTCATCCCGGTGGTCGGTGAGTTCGTCATCCCCGAGCTGCTCGGCGGTCCGGAGACCCTGATGATCGGCAAGGTGCTGTGGCAGGAGTTCTTCAACAACCGCGACTGGCCGGTGGCGTCCGCGCTGGCGGTTGTGATGCTGGCGATCCTGATCGTGCCGATCATTCTCTTCAACCGTAACCAGGCGAAAGAGCTGGAGGGGCGGCCATGATTCGTTCAATCACTGTGAGCCCATCATTCTCTTCAACCGGCTTTCCAACCAGAATCGTGGCTAAAGAACTGGAGGGCCGCCCATGAAGCGTTTCAGTTTCTCCAGCCTCATGCTCTGGGTCGGCCTGGTCTTCATCTACCTGCCCATGGTCATCCTGGTCATTTACTCGTTCAACGCCTCGCGGCTGGTAACGGTCTGGGGTGGCTGGTCGGTCAAGTGGTACGTCGGCCTGCTGGACAATTCCCAACTGATGAACTCGGTGATGCGCTCGCTGGAAATCGCCTGCTACACCGCGATCGCGGCGGTGGCCCTGGGCACCCTGGCGGCCTTCGTGCTGACCCGCATCACCCACTTCAAGGGGCGCACGCTGTTCGGTGGCCTGGTCACCGCACCGCTGGTCATGCCGGAAGTGATCACCGGTCTGTCGCTGTTGCTGCTGTTCGTGCTGATGGCGCAACTGATCGGCTGGCCGATGCAGCGCGGCATGGCCACCATCTGGATCGCCCACACCACCTTCTGCTCGGCCTACGTGGCGGTAGTGGTGTCGTCGCGCCTGCGTGAGCTGGACATGTCCATCGAAGAGGCAGCCATGGACCTGGGTGCTCGGCCGTGGAAGGTGTTCTTCCTGATCACTGTGCCGATGATCGCGCCATCGCTGGCAGCGGGCGCCATGATGTCCTTCGCCCTGTCGCTGGACGACCTGGTACTGGCCAGCTTCGTATCCGGTCCGGGCTCGACCACTCTGCCGATGGAGATCTTCTCCGCCGTGCGCCTGGGGGTTAAGCCGGAGATCAACGCGGTGGCTAGCCTGATCCTGCTGGCGGTTTCGTTCGCTACCTTCCTGGCCTGGTTCTTCGCCCATCGTGCCGAGGAAAAACGCAAGAAGGCCATGCAGCAGGCGATGGACGAGACCACCAATCCGTCCTGGCAGCCAGCCAGCGGTCAAAGCAGCAGTCACTGAGCCGAAGGCTGAAAAGCAGAACGGGCCCCGCGGGGCCCGTTTTTATTTTGTTGCGCTGTGTAGGGCGGTGTCTGCCATCCCTTAGGCGCTTCGCGGACAAGTCCGCTCCCACAGATCGGGAGAGGCCCTCAGGGCTCTTTGTGGGAGCGGACTTGTCCGCGACGCTGTTGCTGCTCCAGCGTACAGTCGCCCCCTACACCAGCGCCTTCCACGCCTTGAGGCTGCTCACGATCTGCGCCTGGGTCCCGCGCAACTGGCGCTGCTCGTCGTCCAGTTTCTGCTGCGCCAGGTCATACAGCTTGTTCAGCTCGCCATACAGGCGGTCGACCTCGGGCACCTCCAGCACGCCGCGCGCCAGGCGCAGCCAGACCAGCAGGCGCTCCAGGCGCGGCATCTGCTCGGCCAGGTCTTCCGGCTGCTGCTGGTAGCGGCGCAGTTGCAGGGCAGTGCCTTCTTCGCCCAACAAAGTCGGCAGCCAGTTGCCCAGCGCGGCGTTGCCCTGGCGGGTGCCACGGTTGTTGCGCTCTGTGGTCCAGCTACGTAGCAACAGCCAGTGCGACAGCTTCAGCGACAGCAGGCCCCAGCGGCAGCCATCGAGTTCGGCGGCAAACAGCGCCGGAGCGTTGCGCCGCATGCTGTCGTCGTCCTGGCCAGCCGCCAGGCGCGGACGCCAGTCGTCGAGCAGCGCATCGAGCGCTTCGCGCAGCTCACGCGAGCTGGCGCGTGGCGCGGCCTGGCCGAGGCTGGCGAGCAGGGCGCGCAAGTCGATCAGTTGTTCCAGCCATTGCTGCAGCAGGCTCCAGTGACCGTTCCAGCGATATTGCTCGGCCAGGCGCTGGCTGGCGCCGAGCAGATGCCAGGCGAGCGCGGCGAAGGCGTCGTCCAGGCTCATTTCGCCATTCAGGGCAGGAGCGGGCAGGCTCAGGCTGTAGCTGCCGGCATCGAACAGGCGATAGCCGCGTTCGGCCTTGCTGATGTCACAGGGCATCAACGGCAGGTCCGCCGCCAGCTCGCAGGCCAGCTCCAGCAGCGCCGCCGGTTCGCCCTGGCGCAGCTCCAGCTCCAGTTCGCAAATCTCTTCTTCGCCCTCGCCGGCAACGACCTTGCCCAGATCCAGTGCGGCCTCGATGACCACCTTGGCCTTGCCTCGGCCCCAGGCGATTTCGGCCTTCTCGCGGACGAAGTCGGTGGTGAACAGCGGTTGCAGGGTTTTCTTGTCCAGCTCGGCCAGGCTGGCCGGCCAGCAGCTGTCGTCGAGCTTTTTCAGGTCGAGCTTGGCCTTGCTCAGGTGCCAGTCCCATTCGTTGCGCTCGGACAGGCCGGCTACGCTTTGGCCGCGGCTTTTCAGGGTCTGGATGAACTGTTCGCCGTCACGGCGCAGACGCAGGGCGACCTTGGCATTGGCCAGGTCGCGGTCTGCGGTGTCGTAGTACTGATTGAACAGCTCGCCGCGCTGCCAGCCGCTCTTGTTGCGCTTCTTCAGCAGCGGGTGCTCGCGCAGCGCTGCCAGGGTGGCGCGGCTGACGCGCAGTTTGATTTCGGTTTCTTTGGCCATGATGGAGAGCTAGAACGCCTTTTATGAAAATGTGACAGACCGATGACGCGCGCTGGCGAATGACGAAACCGGTCCCTATACTTGCGGCCTTCTCAAAACGGGGGCTTACCCTATGCCTATCAATCCCTTTGTCAGCCTGTTCGGCCGTTCACCCATCGGCCCCATGCAACAGCATATCGCCAAGGCCCACGAGTGCGCGGCGAACCTGATGCCTTTCTTCGAGGCCGTAATGGCCGAGGATTGGGCCAAGGTGGAACAGGTACAACAGGAGATGTCCCGGCTGGAGCACGAGGCTGACAAGCTGAAGAAAAGCGTGCGCCTGCACCTGCCCAAGAGTCTGTTCCTGCCGGTGCCGCGTTCGGACCTGCTGGAGCTGCTCAGTGTACAGGACAAAGTCGCCAACCGTGCCAAGGACATCGCCGGCCTGATGCTCGGCCGGCAGATGGCCATTCCGCAGCCGCTGCAGCCGCTGATGCGGACCTATGTACAGCGTAGCGTGGACGCCAGCGCTCAGGCGCTGAAGGCGATGAACGAGCTGGACGAGCTACTCGAGACCGGTTTCGCCGGTCGTGAGGCCGAGCTGGTGGAAACCCTCATCGAGGAACTCGGTTCGATCGAGAACGATACCGATCGCCTGCAGATCGAGGTCCGTCGCCACCTATTCAAGCTGGAGAAGGATCTTCCCCCCGTCGATGTGATGTTCCTCTATCAGATCATCGACTGGATCGGCGATGTCGCCGACCGTGCCCAACGAGTGGGCAACCGACTGGAACAACTGCTGGCGCGCTAAGCGCCAGTGTCCTTTCTGGGATCTACGGAAACTAATTTATGTCTCTGATTGCGGACTACGGGCTGGTTCTGCTCGTTCTTGCCTGCCTTTTCGGTTTTTTCATGGCCTGGGGTGTTGGAGCCAACGATGTAGCCAATGCTATGGGTACATCCGTTGGCTCGCGTGCACTGACCATCAAGCAGGCGATCATCATCGCCATGGTCTTCGAATTCGCCGGTGCCTATCTGGCCGGCGGCGAGGTGACCGAAACCATCAAGAACGGCATCGTTGACGCCAATCTGATCAGCCCCAATCTGATGGTGCTGGGCATGATGTCGGCATTGCTGGCTGCCGGCACCTGGCTTCTGGTGGCCTCGACGCGTGGCTGGCCGGTGTCCACCACCCACACCATCGTCGGCGCAGTGATCGGTTTCGCTGCGGTCGGCGTGTCGATGGACGCGGTGCACTGGGGCGGTGTCGGCCCCATCGTCGCCAGCTGGGTGGTCACGCCGATGCTGGCCGGAATCATCTCCTTCTGCCTGTTCGTCAGCGTGCAGAAGCTGATCATCGATACCGACAACCCGTTCATGAACGCCAAGCGCTACGTGCCGCTGTACATGTTCATCACCGGCTTCATGATTTCGCTGATGACCATGACCAAGGGCCTCAAGCATGTCGGCCTGAACCTCTCCAGCACCGAGGGCTTCATGCTCTCGATCGGCATCGGTGTGCTGGTCATGCTGATTGGTATCGCTCTGCTCAGCCGCATTCATGTCGATGCCGAAGCCGACAAGGCTTTCCACTTCTCCAGCGTGGAGAAGGTGTTCGCCATCCTGATGATCTTCACCGCCTGCTCCATGGCCTTCGCTCATGGCTCCAACGATGTGGCCAACGCGGTCGGCCCGCTGGCCGCCATCGTCGGTGTGATCCAGAGTGGCGGCGAGCTTGCCGCTGGGCAGAAGTCGCTGGTACCGGGCTGGATCCTGCTGCTGGGCGCGCTGGGCATCGTGGTCGGTCTGGCCACCTACGGCTACAAGGTCATCGCCACCATCGGCAAGGAAATCACCGAGCTGACCCCCAGCCGTGGCTTCGCCGCCGAACTGGCTGCGGCCACCACCGTGGTCAGTGCCTCCGGCCTGGGCCTGCCGGTATCCACCACCCACACCCTGGTCGGCGCCATTCTCGGTGTCGGCCTGGCGCGCGGCATTGGTGCGCTGAACCTGGGCATGATCGGCAAGATCTTCCTGTCCTGGATCATCACACTGCCAGCTGGCGCGATCCTGTCGATCGTCTTCTTCTTCATTCTGCGCGCGCTGTTCGGCGGGGTCTGATTCCATCCCGGCGGTTTCACCGACAAGGCGATGCCCCTATGATGGGGCACCGTCCGAGGAGATCGCCGATGCCCCTGCCATCCTTCCGAGAGCAGTTCGCCGCGCTGATCGCAGCGCCTTCGGTGAGCTGTACCCAGCCCAACTGGGACCAGACCAACGCGCCGGTCATCGAGCTGCTTGCCGCCTGGCTCGGTGATCTGGGCTTCACCTGCGAAACCCAGCAGATCGCCCCCGGCAAGTTCAACCTGCTCGCCAGCTATGGTTCCGGCCCCGGCGGCCTGGTGCTGGCCGGGCACAGCGATACCGTGCCCTTCGACGCCGCCCTGTGGCAGACCGACCCGCTCAAGCTGAGCGAAGTGGGCGACCGCTGGGTGGGCCTCGGCAGTTGCGACATGAAGGGCTTCTTCGCCCTGGCCATCGAAGCCGTGCGGCCGCTGCTCGACCAGCCCTTCAAGCAACCTTTGCTGATTCTCGCCACCTGCGACGAGGAAAGCTCCATGGCTGGCGCCCGCGCCCTGGCCGATGCCGGGCGGCCGCTGGGCCGTGCGGCCGTGATTGACGAGCCGACCGGCCTCAAGCCGATCCGCCTGCACAAGGGCATAATGATGGAGCGCATCGATATCCTCGGGCGCAGCGGCCACTCCTCTGATCCCGCGCTCGGCCACAGTGCGCTGGAGGCCATGCAGGACGTGATGGGCGAGCTGCGCGGCCTGCGCGCGCAGTGGCAACGCGAGTTCAACAACCCCCAGTTCAGCGTGCCGCAGCCGACGCTGAACCTCGGCTGCATCCACGGCGGCGACAATCCCAATCGCATCTGCGGTCAGTGTGCGCTGGAGTTCGACCTGCGGCCGCTGCCGGGCATGGACGCGGAACAGCTGCGTGAGGCGATTCGCGGCAAGCTGCAGCCGCTGGCGCTCAAGCATCAGGTGCGCATCGACTACGGTCCGCTGTTCCCGGAAGTGCCGCCGTTCGAACAGCGCGCCGATGCCGAGCTGGTGCGTCTGGCCGAGCGCCTCACCGGGCACAGCGCGCAGGCGGTGGCGTTCGGTACCGAGGCGCCTTATCTTCAGCAGCTGGGCTGCGAGACCCTGGTGCTCGGCCCCGGCGACATCGATTGCGCGCACCAGCCAGGGGAACACCTGGAACTGGCCCGCATCGAACCTACCGTGGCGCTGTTGCGCCAACTGATCCAACACTATTGCCTGAGCCGGAGCGAAGACGTGCAGCGACGATGAGACCGACCTTCTGACCGAACATGACGGCCATGCCGTCCTAAGTCTCTACGTTAATGGATTGCTCATGCACGACTACGTCAACTGGCTACGCCACGCTTCGCCCTACATCAACGCCCACCGCGACCGCACCTTCGTGGTCATGCTGCCGGGCGAGGGCGTGGCCCACCCGAATTTCGCCAATATCGTCCACGACCTGGTGCTGCTGCACAGCCTTGGCGTGCGCCTGGTGCTGGTGCATGGCTCGCGCCCGCAGATCGAGGCACGCCTTGCCGCGCGTGGCCTGACCCCGCACTACCACCGTGACCTGCGCATCACCGATGGACCGACCCTGGAATGCGTGATCGATGCCGTCGGCCAACTGCGCATCGCCATCGAGGCGCGCCTGTCGATGGACATGGCCGCCTCGCCGATGCAGGGCTCGCGCCTGCGCCTGACCAGCGGCAACTTCGTCACCGCACGGCCAATCGGCGTGCTCGACGGCATCGACTACCACCACACCGGCGAGGTGCGGCGTATCGACCGCAAGGGTATCAACCGTCAGCTCGACGAGCGCAGCATCGTGCTGCTGTCGCCACTGGGCTATTCGCCCACCGGGGAAATCTTCAACCTGGCCTGCGAGGACGTCGCCACCCGCGCCGCCATCGACCTGGGCGCGGACAAACTGCTGCTGTTCGGCGCCGAGGACGGCCTGCTCGACGATAATGGCAAACTGGTGCGCGAACTGCGTCCGCAACAGGTACCGGCGCATCTGGCGCGCCTGGGCAGCAACTACCAGGGCGAACTGCTCGATGCCGCCGCCGAGGCCTGCCGGGGTGGCGTGAAACGCAGCCATATCGTCAGCTACGCCACCGACGGCGCGCTGCTCAGCGAGCTGTTCACCCGTACCGGTAACGGCACCCTGGTGGCCCAGGAGCAGTTCGAATCCCTGCGCGAGGCGAGCATCGAGGATGTCGGAGGTCTGATCGAGCTGATCAGCCCGCTGGAAGAGCAGGGCATTCTGGTGCGGCGTTCGCGCGAGGTGCTGGAGCGTGAGATCGAGCAATTCAGCATCGTCGAGCGCGAAGGGCTGATCATTGCCTGCGCGGCGCTGTATCCGATCGCCGATTCCGACTGCGGCGAGCTAGCCTGCCTGGCGGTCAACCCCGATTACCGCCATGGCGGTCGTGGCGACGAATTGCTCGAGCGTATCGAGGCCAGGGCGCGGGCACAGGGGATCAAGACCCTGTTCGTGCTCACCACCCGCACCGCCCACTGGTTCCGCGAGCGCGGCTTCGAGCCGAGTAGTGTCGAGCGCATGCCTACCGCGCGGGCATCGCTGTACAACTACCAGCGCAATTCCAAGGTGTTCGAGAAGGCGTTGTAGGCGGGCGAGACGGGCCGGAACTGTTTGAGCGGATTTATCCGCGAGCTTCGCGGCTGAAGCCGCTCCTACGCTTGAGCGATGCAGGAGGCCAAAGCCGAGCGCGTAGCCCGGATGCAATCCGGAAAAGGGAGCCAGAACACTCCCGGATTTCATCCGGGCTGCATCCCTGCCAGCACAATCCCGGGTGTGCGAGAAGGCGTTGTAGGCGGGGCGAGAGCAGGCTGGAACTGTAGGAGCGGATTTATCCGCGAGCTTCGCGGCTGAAGCCGCTCCTACGCTTGGAGCGATGCAGGAGGCCAAAGCCCCTTCCGCGGTGCGTTCAGAGATTCAGGCGCTGCGCTGCTGCAGGCGCAGCTGTTCGGAGCCATCGTCCCAGCCGGCCTCCCAGGCTGCCGCAGGGATTTCCTCAGGGTAGGGCTGGCGGGTTCGGGCCTGGCCGGTGAGGCCGGCCATATAGCCTTGCTGGTAGGCCTTGGTCAGGCCCTCCAGGCTCCATTGCGGCGTGGCGTCTTCGGCCATGGGCGCTGCTCGTCTATCGTCCTTTACCCGGCAATGCTAGCTTGCCTGGCGGCCCCGGGAGTGCCCGCCCATCCCGGGTTTTGCTCCGCTGGTTGGCTTTGTGACGCAGTCGACGCTTCGTCGTCTTACACGGCCAAAGCCAGAATGCTCGCCTGATAGGCCGCGACGAAGGCGTCGAAGTCGCCCTTGGGCTGCGCTTCCAGCTCCGCCTGCTCGGCCAGCGACTGGTGAGCGGCTTTCTCGAAAGCCTGCTGTTGTTCGGCGCTCAGCGGCTGCGCGCGGAAGTACTCAGCGTGGCGCAGGCTCTGCTGCAGGGCGAAGTCGGTGAAGCTCTGGCCCTGACGCAGAATCGCCAGCACCTGCGCCGATGGCGTCATATCCACGTCGGCGACCTTGGCCTGCTGTTGCGCCAGGGCCTCGACATGCGCGCCACTGCCCTGGCTGCGGTCGAGCAGCTCGGCCAGCGGCAGGATGCGTTCGAGCAGCTCGCCGGCCCAGACCTTGAGCTCCACCTGCTGGCTGCCCTTTTGCAGATGCAGGCCAGGGCGACGGCCTTCCTTGACCACCTTGAGGAAGTTGCTGGTGCAACTGTTGCATTCGCCGTTTTCCAGCAGCGGGCTGTCTTCCAACGCGCAGAACAGCAGGAAGGCGTCGATGAAGCGCGCCTGCGCCACGTCGATGCCCAGCGGCAGGAACGGGTTGATATCCAGGCAGCGCACTTCCACGTACTGTACGCCGCGGCTCATCAGTGCCTGGATTGGCCGCTCGCCGCTATGGGTTACGCGTTTCGGGCGGATGCTCGAGTAGTACTCGTTCTCGATCTGCAGGATGTTGGTGTTGAGCTGCAGCCACTCGTCGCCGCGCTTGGTGCCAGCCTCGACATAGGCCGGGTAGGGCGTGCCGACTGCAAGGCGCAGGCTGTCGGTGTAGCTGGCCAGGTCGTTGTAGCAGGGGGTCAGGCCGGCCTGCGCGTTGCTCTGGTAGCCCAGGTCGCTCATGCGCAGGCTGGTGGCGTACGGCAGGTACAGGGTGCTGGCGTCCAGCTCCTGCAACTGGTGCGGGCGGCCGCGCATGAAGCCCTTGTCCAGCGCCGGCGAGGCGCCGAACAGGTACATCAGCAGCCAGCTGTAGCGGCGGAAATTGCGGATCAGCGAGATATAGCGGGCCGACTGGTAGTCGCGCGCGCTCTGCTCGCTGCCTTCGCTGCGCTGCTGCAGTTGCCACAGCTCCTCGGGCAGGGAGAAGTTGTAGTGGATGCCGGCGATGCACTGCATGGTCTTGCCGTAACGCAGCGCCAGGCCCTTGCGGTACACGTACTTGAGGCGGCCGATGTTGGAGCTGCCGTAGCGGGCGATGGGGATAGTCTCTTCGTCCGGCAGGGCGCAGGGCATCGACGGGCTCCACAGCAGTTCGCCATCGAGCTTGTCGTAGGCGAAGCGGTGGATGTTCTCCAGTTCGGCGAGGGTGGCGGCCGGATCGTTGGCGGTGCCGGTGATGAACTCCAGCAGCGACTCGGAGTAGTCGGTGGTGATCTGCGCATGGGTCAGCGCCGAGCCCAGCGCCTGCGGATGCGGGGTCAGGGCCAGCTGGCCGTCGCGGTCGACGCGCAGACATTCGCGCTCGATACCATGCAGACATTCACCCAGCAGGGACAGGTTGGCCGGCTCGCCGAGCTGGGCCAGGCGGCGGGAGAGAAGATCGCTCAAGATGCAATTCCTAACTGGGCAGTCGCCACAATATGAGGACTGCAGCAGCAAGCTTCAAGCTGCAAGCCACAAGTAAGGGCGCGTGGGCATTTCCCGACAGCTTATGGCGTGCAGCTTGCCGCTGCTTATATGCAGGCGAAGGTGCCTTGTGCCTTGGCGACCAGCTTGTCGCCCTGCAGCACTTCGGCTTCGACCACCTGGGTACGACGCCCGGCATGCAGCACTTTGGCGTGGCATAGCACGCTGCCCTCGGACACCGGGCGGATGTAGTTGATCTTGCACTCCAGGGTCACGCTGCTCGGGCCGCCATCGCCCAGGCTGTGGCTGGCCTGGCCCATGGCGGTGTCGATCAGCGAGAACAGCGCGCCGCCGTGCAGCTTGCCGTGCAGGTTGCGCAGTTCGTCGGTGAGGGTCAGGCGCACGCGCGCCTCGCCACCGCCGACCTGGAGAATCTCCAGGCCGAGCAGGCGGGAAAAGGCGCTGCTGGCGCCGACGTTGTCTTGCGTGCTCATTTCTTCAACTGCTTGGCGTTGGCGAACAGGGCGGCCATGCCGCCGGTGGCGGGAGCCGGCTTGTCCTGGCTGGAGTGGCGCTCGCTGCGCGGCGTATTGCCGCCGCGGTTGCCGTTGCCGCGTTGCCCACCGCGTGCGCCCTCGACTTTCTCGCCGGGGGTGTCGCCCATGCGCATGGACAGGGCGATGCGGTTACGCGGGATGTCCACTTCCATCACCTTGACCTTGACCACGTCGCCGGCCTTGACCGCCTCGTGCGGGTCCTTGATGAATTTCTCCGACAGCGCGCTGATGTGTACCAGGCCGTCCTGGTGCACGCCGATGTCGACGAAGGCGCCGAAGTTGGTGACGTTGGTCACCACGCCTTCGAGGACCATGCCCAACTTGAGGTCGTTGAGGGTTTCCACGCCTTCCTGGAACTCGGCGGTCTTGAACTCCGGGCGCGGGTCGCGGCCGGGCTTGTCCAGTTCCTTGAGAATGTCGCCGACGGTCACCAGGCCGAAGCGCTCGTCGGTGAACTTGGCCGGGTCCAGGCGCTTGAGAAAGCCCGAGTCGCCGATCAGCGAGCGAATGTCGCGGCCGGTTTCCTGGGCGATGCGCTCGACCAGCGGGTAGGTTTCCGGGTGCACCGCGGAAGCGTCCAGCGGGTTGTCGCCGCTCATCACGCGCAAGAAGCCGGCGGCCTGTTCGAAAGTTTTCTCGCCCAGGCGCGGCACCTTCTTCAGTTCGGCGCGCGAGGCGAAGGCGCCGTTGGCGTCGCGGTACTGCACGATGTTCTGCGCCAGGGTCGCGTTGAGGCCTGAGATGCGCGCCAGCAGGGCGGCGGAGGCGGTGTTGACGTCCACGCCGACGGCGTTCACGCAGTCTTCGACCACGGCGTCCAGGCTGCGCGCCAGCTTGAGCTGCGACACGTCGTGCTGGTATTGGCCGACGCCGATGGATTTCGGGTCGATCTTCACCAGCTCGGCCAGCGGGTCCTGCAGGCGGCGGGCGATGCTCACCGCGCCGCGCAGCGATACGTCGAGATCAGGGAATTCGCGGGCGGCCAGTTCCGAGGCCGAGTACACCGAGGCGCCGGCCTCGGAGACCATCACCTTGGTCAGCTTGAGGCCCGGCACCTTCTTGATCAGTTCGGCGGCCAGTTTGTCGGTCTCGCGGCTGGCGGTGCCGTTGCCGATAGAAATCAGGTCGACGCCATGCTTGGCGCACAGCTTGGCGAGGATCGCCAGGGTGCCGTCCCAGTCGTTGCGCGGGGCGTGCGGGTAGACGGTGGCGGTTTCCAGCACCTTGCCGGTGGCATCGACCACCGCCACCTTGCAGCCGGTGCGCAGACCCGGGTCGAGCGCCAGGGTGGCGCGCGGGCCGGCCGGGGCAGCCAGCAGCAGGTCGTGCAGGTTGCGGGCGAAGACGCTGATTGCCTCGTCCTCGGCCTTCTCGCGCAGCTCGCCGAGCAGGTCGGTTTCCAGGTGGTTGTACAGCTTGACTTTCCAGGTCCAGCGCACCACCTCGGCCAGCCACTTGTCTGCAGCGCGGCCCTTGTTCTCCAGGCCGAAGCGTTCGCCGATCATCAGCTCGCACGGGTGCAGGGTGCCGGGCAGTTCTTCGCCGACCTTGAGGCTGGCGCTGAGGATGCCTTCGTTACGGCCACGGAAGATCGCCAGCGCGCGGTGAGACGGCACGCCCTTGAGCGCTTCGTCATGCTCGAAGTAGTCGCTGAACTTGGCGCCTTCGTTTTCCTTGCCCGGCACCAGGCGGGCACTGAGGGTGGCGTTGTCCTTGAGGAAGCTGCGCAGCTTGTCGAGCAGCGCGGCGTCTTCGGCGAAGCGTTCCATGAGAATGTACTTGGCGCCTTCGAGCACGGCTTTGACATCGGCGAAGCCTTTATCGGCGTCGATGAAGCGCTCGGCTTCCTGCTCCGGTGTCAGGCTCGGGTCGTTGAACAGCGCATCGGCCAGCTCGCCGAGGCCGGCCTCCAGGGCGATCTGGCCCTTGGTGCGGCGCTTCTGCTTGTACGGCAGGTACAGGTCTTCGAGGCGCGTCTTGGTGTCGGCCAGGTCGATCTCGCGCTTGAGCTCGGGGGTCAGCTTGCCCTGTTCCTCGATGCTGGCGAGGATCGCCACGCGGCGCTCGTCCAGTTCGCGCAGGTAGCGCAGGCGCTCTTCCAGGTGGCGCAGCTGGGTATCATCGAGGCTACCGGTCACTTCTTTACGGTAACGGGCGATGAAGGGCACGGTGGAACCTTCGTCGAGCAGGGCCACGGCGGCGGCAACCTGTTGCGGGCGCACGCCCAGTTCATCGGCGATGCGATTGTTGATGCTGTCCATATGAAAACTACCCACTGAAGCGACAGGGCGGCCGTAAGCATGCCGGCCAGATACGAAAGCGGCGCATTATAAACACCGCATTCATAAGTACTGGGCACCGTTGGGGAAAAATCTGCTAACAATGGCTAAAGCGCCCATCCATGCGCCTGAGCGATAATGCCGCCACTTGCCGTCCACAGTACGGCTGTCCAAGGAGACGCCATGACCCAGTCCGCTGCCCCTGCCACCGAAGGCGAGAAGATTCTCATCGTCGATGACGACGCCCGTCTGCGCCGCCTGCTCGAGCGTTTCTTCGATGAGCAGGGCTACCGGGTGCGTGCGGTGGAGAACGTCGAGCAGATGGACCGTCTGCTGGCCCGCGAGCTGTTCAATCTGGTGGTGCTCGACCTGATGCTGCCTGGCGAAGACGGCCTGTCCGCCTGCCGCCGCCTGCGTGAATCGAACAACCAGATCCCGATCATCATGCTCACCGCCAAGGGCGATGAGTCCAGCCGCATTCAGGGCCTGGAGATAGGCGCCGACGATTACCTGGCCAAGCCTTTCAATCCGCGCGAGCTGCTCGCCCGCATCAAGGCCGTACTGCGCCGCCAGGCGCCGGTGGTGCCGGGTGCGCCGGGCGCCGAGGATGAAAGCGTCAGCTTCGGCGACTACGAGCTGTCCTTGGCCACGCGCGAGCTAAGGAAGGGCGAGGAAGTGCACATGCTCACCACCGGCGAGTTCGCCGTGCTCAAGGCCCTGGTGCAGCATGCCCGCGAGCCGCTGACCCGCGACAAGCTGATGAACCTGGCCCGTGGCCGCGAGTGGGATGCGCTGGAGCGCTCCATCGACGTGCAGATCAGCCGCCTGCGCCGCCTGATCGAGCCGGACCCGTCCAAGCCGCGCTATATCCAGACCGTCTGGGGCGTTGGTTACGTCTTCGTTCCTGACGGCAACAAGTGACGCGTAGGAGCGAGCTCAGCTCGCGAATTGAAGCCACGTTTTCGCGAGCAGAGCTCGCTCCTACGGTTCTGCGCTGATGAAAGCCCCTTACTGGTTCCCGCAAAGCTTCTTCGCCCGCACCCTCTGGCTGGTGCTCGTCGTCGTGCTGTTCTCTAAGGCACTGACGCTGGTGTACCTGATGATGAACGAGGACGTGCTGGTCGACCGCCAGTACAGCCACGGTGCGGCGCTTACCTTGCGGGCCTACTGGGCGGCCAACCCCGATGACCGCGACCATATCGCCCAGGCCGCCGGGCTCAAGCGCATCCCGCGCGACAAAGTGCCGGCCAGCGAGCAGCACTGGCCCTACAGCGAAATCTTCCAGCGGCAGATGCAGACCGAGCTCGGCCCCGATACCGAAACCCACGTGCGAGCGACCACTCCACCGGCGCTCTGGGTGCATGCACCAAGTCTCGGCGACGGCTGGGTGCGGGTGCCGATGTATCCGCACCCGCTGCGTGGCCAGCGAATCTGGAGCGTGCTTGGCTGGTTCCTCGGCATTGGCCTGCTGTCCACTGCCGCGGCCTGGATCTTCGTGCGTCAGCTCAATGCGCCGCTCAAGCGCCTGGTCTTCGCCGCCCGCCAGCTCGGCCAGGGGCGCAGCGTGCGCCTGCCGGTGAGCGATACGCCGAGTGAAATGACCGAGGTGTACCGCGCCTTCAACCAGATGGCCGAGGACGTCGAGCAGGCCGGCCGCGAGCGCGAGCTGATGCTGGCCGGCGTCTCCCATGATCTGCGCACGCCGCTGACGCGCCTGCGTCTGGCGCTGGAGTTCATGGACAACGATTCCGAGCTGACCGAGGACATGGTGCGCGATATCGAGGACATGGACGCCATCCTCGATCAGTTCCTCGCCTTCATCCGCGACGGCCGCGACGAGCCGGTGGAGGAGGCCGACTTCCCCGAGCTGGTGCGCGAAACCCTGGCGCCCTACAACCAGGGCAGCGAGCGCGTGCGCCTGTGCCTTGAAGCCATTCCACCGTTTCCGCTGCGCCGGGTATCGACCAAGCGCCTGCTCACCAACCTTGTGGAAAACGCGCTCAACCATGGCGGTGGTGATGCCGTCGAGGTGGTCGCCAGCCTGGCCGGTGATCACAGCGCGCCCTATGTGGTATTGAGCGTGCTGGACCGTGGCAATGGTATCGATCCGGCCGAGCTGGACAGCATCTTCAATCCCTTCATTCGCGGTGATCGTGCCCGTGGCGGGCGCGGCACCGGCCTGGGCCTGGCCATCGTCAAGCGCATCGCGGCGCTGCACGGCGGCAGCGTCGAGCTGCGCAACCGCAGTGGCGGCGGCCTGGAGGCGCGGGTGCGGTTGCCGCTGGGGCTGTTGTTGCCGCGCGACGCGGTGTAACCGGCCGTCCACTCGCGGCGCCCAAGTGCTGGCAATATGCTGCCAAGCGCTTTGGCGCTGGGCTATGCTGTGCCAGCGCATCACTTCGAGGCCTGCATGCCCGCCGCCTTCCCCGACCGCTTGCCCAGCTGGACCTGGTGGCTACCGCTGCCGATCTTCCACCTGGCAACCTGGATTTCCCTGGCGACCCGTCTGAACGACGGGATAGCGCTGTGCTACCTGCCCATGGTGCTCGGCCTGGCATTCTGCCTGTGGTGGGGGCCGCGCGTGCTGCCGGCGCTTTACCTCAACGCCCTGCTCAGCGTGCCGCTTTGGGACCTGCCCTGGCAGTGGGCTCCGCTCTATGCGCTGCCGGAAACCGCCGCGGTGGCCCTGGGTTGGGGGTTGTTGCGGCGCCAGTCGTTCGACCCGGCCCTGGGGCGCCTGAGCGATGTGCTGCGATTCCTCGCCTTCGCCGTGCTGATGCCGGCCACCCTGGTGGCCCTCTGGCTGCAGAGCAACCTCTGGCTTACCGGCTTTCAGGTCGGCGATCAGTGGGCACGGGCGAGCCTGACGGTGTGGTTGAGCGACACCATCAACCTGCTGGCGCTGACGGCTCCCTTGTTGACCTTCGGCACGCCGCTGCTGCGCAGTCGCGGCTGGCTGCGCGAGCGAAGCCACGTCACCGCTCCTGCGCTGCCGATCAGCCGCTGGCCCGGTGGCTGGCCGCTGGCGTTGGGCGTATTTCTGGCGTTGATGCTGCTCGGTGCCAGCCTGCCGGCCCAGCTCGCCTTGCCGCTGCTGGGGCTCTGTACGCTGGTACTGGCATTGCGTCACGCTTTCGCGGGGGCGTTGTATGGCGTGCTGCTGGTGTTCGTTGTCACCCTGCCATTGCCGCTCTGGCGCGGCAGTTCAAGTTTCACCGAGTTGGATCTGCAGCGCGATCAGCTGCATTTCGTCGTTCTGCTGCTGATGGGCGCCACGCTGGTGGTGGGGCGTGCGCTCAGTGACCTGCGCCAGGCGCTGGCGCGCAGCGCGCAGATGCAGGAGCAACTGGCCCGGGCCAACCTGGCGATGGAGGCCAGCCCGTTGGGCGTGACTATCGCCGACGCGCGCCAGGCCGATCTGCCGCTGGTCTACTGCAATGCTGCGTTCAGCCAGATAACCGGTTATCACGCCGAAGAGGTGCTGGGGCGCAATTGCCGTTTCCTGCTCGGCAGGGATCGCACCCAGCTGGAGCTGCAACCCTTGCGCGCCGCCCTGCGCGAGGGCCGCAGCGGCCATGCCGTGGTGCGCAACTATCGCAAGGACGGCCGACCGTTCTGGAACGAGGTGGTACTGGCGCCGATGCGCGACGAGCAGGGCATCAGTCATTTCGTCGGTCTGCAGCACGATGTCACCGAGCGCGTGGAGCTGGCAGCCAAGGTCGAGCAGCAGCGCTCGCAGCTGCTGCGCCAGAGTCACCTGTTCAGCCAGACCGAAGACATCGCCAACCTCGGTGGCTGGGTGCTCGAAGTCGGCGACTACAGCATGTTCTGGAGTGATGGCTGCTACCGCATCGTCGAGCGTGACATCCACCTGGGGCCACCCCGTTTCGAGCAGGCGCTGCACTACTTCGACACGCCGAGCCAGGCGCTGATAATGCAGACCCTGCAGGCTGCGCTGGGCGGACTCGACGAGATCGACCTCGAACTGCATCTTGCGGCGCGCCTCGGCGGGCGCCTGGTACGCGTGCGCGGCATGGCCGAGCGCGATGAGGATGGCAGCCTGATGCGCATCTACGGCGTGGTGCAGGACATCAGCGAGCGCAAGCGCACCGAGTCGCAGCTGCGCGAGCGCGACGAGCGCCTGCGTCTGTTCTTCGAGGCGCCGCTGATCGGCATGGCGCTGACCAGCCAGAGTTTCGGCTGGGAAGAGATCAATCAGAAACTGTGCAGCATTCTTGGGCGCAGCCGCGATGAAGTGCTGGCCAGCAGCTGGCAGCAACTCTCGCACCCGGACGATCTGCCGGCCGAGCAGGCCAGTGTCGAGCAGGTACTGCTCGGCAACAGCGAAGGTTTCGAGATGGACAAGCGCTTCCTGCGCGCCGACGGCCAGGTGGTGTTCACCCGCGTCAGCCTGCGTGCGGTGCGTGGTAGCAGTGGGCGGCAGAGCGTATTCCTGCTGCTGGTCGAGGACATCAGCGCACGTCACCAGGCCGAGGCGCGCTATCGCACCCTGGTCGAGCATGCGCCCGAGGCGATTCTGTTGTTCAACCCCGATGGCGGCATCGTCGAGTGCAACGAGAACGCGCTGCGGCTGTTCCGTTATCGCCGCGAAGAGCTGCTCGGCCGGTCGATCCAGAGCATCAGCCCGTTGCGCCAGGCTGATGGCCGCCTGTCCTCCCGTGCCGGCAAGGCGTTCATGCGCCAGGCCGTGGCCGGTGAAGCGCCGGTGTTCGAGTGGACGCACCGCGACAGTGCCGGGCGCCAGCTGCCGTGCGAGGTGCGTCTGGTGCGCATGCCGGGCGAGGGATTGTTGATCCGCGCCAGCGTCACCGATATTTCCGAGCGCCAGCGCTACCAGCGCGAGATCGAGCGCCTGGCCTACAGCGACGAGCTGACCGGTCTGCCCAATCGCCGTCTGCTGCTCGATCGCCTGCAACATGCCATGGACCGGGAGAATCGCGAGGGCAGCCTGGGCGCGCTGCTGTTCATCGACCTGGATCATTTCAAGACGGTCAACGACAGTCTGGGCCATCTGGTCGGCGATGCCCTGCTGGTGGAAGTGACCACGCGCCTGGCCCGCGAGCTGCGCACCGAGGACACCCTGGCGCGACTGGGTGGAGACGAGTTCGTGGTGCTGCTCGAAGCCCTGGGCAGCGAGGCGCAGGCGGTGGCCGAGCATGCTGCCGCAGTGGGGGAAAAGCTGTTGCGCGGGCTGCAGGGCAGTTGCCTGATCGACGGGCATGAGCTGGCGATCAGCGCCAGCATCGGCATCGCCCTGCATCCGATGGGGCTGCAACATGCCTCGGACATTCTCAAGCAGGCTGACACCGCCATGTATCGGGCCAAGCACGCCGGGCGCAACGCCCTGCATTTCTTCGCCCCGGAGATGCAGGCGGCCATCGATCAGCGCCTGCAGTTGCAGGGTGAACTGCGCCAGGCCATTGCCCGCCAACAGTTGCAGCTGGTGTTCCAGCCGCAGTTGATGCTGGCCGATGACTCGCTGGCCGGTGCCGAGGTGCTGCTGCGCTGGATGCACCCCGAGCGCGGCGAGATCGCGCCGGATCAGTTCATCCCGCTGGCGGAGGAAACCGGGCTGATCCAGGACATCGGCCGGTGGGTGCTGGAGCAGGCCTGCGCCGTCCTGGCGCGCTGGCAGGCGCAGTGGCCGCAGCTGGTGCTGGCGGTCAATCTCAGCCCGCGCGAGTTGCGCCAGGCCGGCTGCGTCGAGCGGGTCGAGCAGTGCCTGCGTGATCACGGGGTACCGGCGCATGCTCTGGAGCTGGAAATCACCGAGGGCGTGCTGCTCGAAGACGTCGAACGCTGCATCGGCAACATGCAGCGACTCAAGGCGCAGGGTGTGCGCTTCGCCATCGACGACTTCGGCACCGGCTACTCGTCGCTCACCTACCTCAAGCGTCTGCCGCTGGACCGGCTGAAGATCGACCGCAGTTTCATCGCCGATCTGGACGGTGCAGCGAGCGGGCGCATGCTGGTGCAGACCATCCTGATGATCGCACGCAACCTGGATCTGGAATGCGTGGCCGAAGGCATCGAGCAGGACAGCCAGCTGGCATTTCTGCGTGAGCAGGGTTGCGCGATGGGCCAGGGCTATCTGTTCGGCCGGCCGATGAAGGAGGCCGAGTTTCTCGCCTGGATGCAGGCGCGCCAGCGCTGAGCTGCGCTACCAGCTCAGGCTGTTGTCGCCGAGCCGCGCATGCTGGCCGTAGGGCCAGGAGAAATTACTGTCGCCATGGCCGCTGGGCAGGTCGCCATAGAGCGGCACGCCCAGAGGTGCCAGGTATTCGCCGATGATCTGCTCCAGGCTGTGATGCACCCCGCGCCGTGGGCAGTCGGTGAAGCTGCCCAGGCACACCGCGCGCGGCTTTCTCCCGGCGAAGCTGTGCAGCAGTTGCCAGAAGCTGCGCTCCAGGCGGTAGTAAGGCTCGCCGACGTCTTCCAGGATCAGGATCGAATCCTCGGCCAGACGCATTTCGGCGCCTGTGCCGCAGGCGCTGGCCAGGGCCGTGAGGTTGCCGCCCTGCAGGGCGCCTGCGATGGCGTGTCGCGGGCCGCTGATATGCCGCAGCGGCAGTTGGCGATGTTCGCCCTCGAGCATGCTCCAGAGCACCTGCATCGAGGCCAGCCGTTCACGCTGGCCGGTGGGCGCCGACAGCATCTGATGGCCGAGCGCCGTGGCCACCGGGCCATGAATCGCCGGCAAGCCCTGCTGCGCAAAGGCTTCGAGCAGAATCGACAGATCGGAGAAGCCGATCAGCGGGCGCGCACTGGCCTGGCGCAGCAGCGCCCAATCGATTTCCGCCACCAGTTGCGCGCAGCCGTAACCGCCACGCAGGCACCAGACGGCGGCAATATCGGGCTGGGTGAAGGCCTGGTGCAGATCCTCCAGGCGCTGCTCCGGCGTACCGGCGAGGTAGCGGTGGCGGGCGCGCACGTGCCGGCCCAGGTGGTAGCGCACGCCCAGCACGTCGAGCTGTGCCAGGGTCGCTTCCAGTATGTCTTCGGCAACGGCCGCCGCGGGGGCGATCAGCGCCAGGCGGCCGGCGAACGTTCGATTCATCCGCGGCCCTTGGTGCGGGTCTGGCCTGGCTCGGCGTGTTTTTCCAGATGCTGGATGATCATGCCGGCGACGTCCTTGGCGGTGGTGGTCTCGATGCCTTCCAGGCCCGGCGAGGAATTGACCTCCATCACCAGCGGCCCGTGGTTGGAGCGCAGGATGTCGACCCCGGCTACGTTCAGGCCCATCACCTTGGCCGCGCGCACCGCGGTCATGCGTTCTTCCGGGGTGATCTTGATCAGGCTGGCGCTGCCGCCGCGGTGCAGGTTGGAGCGAAATTCGCCGGCCTTGGCCTGGCGCTTCATCGCTGCGATCACCTTGTCGCCGACCACGAAGCAGCGGATGTCGGCACCGCCGGCCTCCTGGATGTATTCCTGGACCATGATGTCCTGCTTGAGGCCAAGGAAGGCCTCGATCACCGACTCGGCGGCCTTGGTCGTCTCGGCCAGCACCACGCCCATGCCCTGGGTGCCTTCCAGCACCTTGATCACCAACGGCGCGCCACCGACCATCTGAATCAGGTCGGGAATGTCGTCGGGGGAGTGGGCGAAGCCGGTCACCGGCAGGCCGATGCCCTTGCGCGACAGCAGCTGCAGGGCGCGCAGCTTGTCGCGCGAGCGGCTGATGGCCACTGATTCGTTGAGCGGGTAGACGCCCATCATCTCGAACTGGCGCAACACCGCGCAGCCATAGAAGGTCACCGATGCGCCGATGCGCGGGATCACCGCATCGAAACCCTCCAGCGGCTGGCCGCGGTAGTGGATCTGCGGCTTGTGGCTGGCGATATTCATATAGGCGCGCAGGGTGTCGATCACCACCATTTCATGGCCCCGCTGCTGCCCGGCCTCCACCAGGCGGCGGGTGGAATACAGACGCGGGTTGCGCGACAGCACGGCGATCTTCATTGGGCACCTGGAAGGGCAGAGGAGAGTGAGGGTTTGTCCTGCACGTAGCTGAGCGCAGGATTGACCACCAGTTGGCCGGTGATCAGCGCCTTGGAACCGAGTAATACGCGATAACGCATGGTCTTGCGACAGGCCAGGGTGAATTCCACCGGCCACAGGCGATCGCCCAGGGCCAGGTTAGTACGGATCACGTAGCGGCTCTGCGCCTGGCCGTTGGAACTCTTGATACGCTTGACCGACACCAGCGGCGCCTCGCAGCGATGACGGCGCTGCACCTGGGTGCCGAGGTAGGCGGTGAAGCGCACCCAGTCCTCGCCGTCACGCTGAAATGGCTGGATATCGCTGGCGTGCAGGCTGGAGGTGCTGGCGCCAGTGTCGATCTTGGCGCGCAGGCCGATGATGCCGAGCTCGGGCAGATTGATCCACTCACGCAGGCCGATCACGCTGAGCTGGTCGAAGGTCTTCAAGGTGAGAGTGTCCCCTGCGGCGTACAACGCCTATGATTCCGCGCATTCTAGTTGTGTCGTGTGACAACTGCATCCGCCGCGCGTGCGAATGCCCAACCCCTTCAGAGTGTGAGATGAGCGAAAAAGAAGACGACAAGGTGCGCCTGGATAAATGGCTGTGGGCGGCGCGCTTCTATAAGACCCGAGCCCTGGCCAAAGCCGCTATAGAAGGTGGCAAGGTGCATCACCGCGGCGACCGCTGCAAGCCGGGCAAGGAGCCGAAGGTCGGCGACGAGTATGTACTGCGCACCGGCTTCGATGAACGCACGGTGGTCGTGCTGGCGCTCTCCAGCGTTCGCCGTGGCGCGCCCGAGGCGCAGCTGCTGTATCGCGAAACCGAAGAGAGCATTGCCCGCCGCGAACAGGCTGCAGCGATGCGCAAGGCCGGCGCTATGGGCGTACAGACCGATGGCCGGCCGAGCAAGAAGCAGCGCCGGCAGATCCACCAGTTCAACGAGCATCAGGAGGGTGGCATGCGCCATCCCTGGGCCGACGAGGAATAGCAGCGTCGGAAGAGCTGTGGGAGCGGACTTGTCCGCGAGCATGGCGGCGCGGTTGTCAGGCTGTGCTGAAGAGCGGCTTCAACGCAGCAGCCCATCGACCGAATCAGTGGTCGGGGCTACCAGGATAACGAGCTCTTGTGGGAGCGGACTTGTCCGCGAATATGGCGGCGCGGTTGTCTCAGACTGTGCTGAAAAGCAGCGTCAACGCAGCCTGCCCATCGACCGGATCAGTGGTCGGGCCTACCAGGATAGCGGGCTCTTGTGGGAGCGGACTTGTCCGCGAATATGGCGGCGCGGTTGTCGGGCTGTGTAAAAAAGCAGCGTCAACGCAGCATGCCCATCGACCGAATCAGTGTCGGGACTACCAGGATAGCGGGCTCTTGTGGGAGCGGACTTGTCCGCGAATATGGCGGCGCGGTTGTCGGGTTGTGCTGAAGAGCGGCTTCAACGCAGCATGCCCATCGACCGGATCAGTGGTTGGGGCTACCAGGATAGCGAGCTCTTGTGGGAGCGGACTTGTCCGCGAATATGGCAGCGCGGTTGTCTCAGACTGTGCTGAAAAGCAGCGTCAACGCAGCATGGGCGTCGACCGGGGCAATGGTGGTGCTGCCGGAAAGCTTCGCGGACAAGTCCGCTCCCACAGGTAGGCGCTGGGCCGAGGCCCGTAGTCGCATCGCCCACTACCACCCGGACGCCCCCAGGGTGGCAGTGAGGCCGGGCCATCAGCGACCGCTGACGATGCTCATGCGGCCCAGCAGCGGCAGCTTGGCCAGGCGTGAGGTGATCGGCAGGGTGATCTTCTCCAGCCATTCGCTGGCGTGATAACCCAGCGGGGTGTAGCAGCTCCAGGCCAGGGCCAGCAGGCTGAGGAGCACGCCGCCAACGAAGGCGTCCGCGCCCCAGTGGGCACCGGCCACCAGGCGCGGGAGAATGCCGATCACGCTAATGGCCCAGACCAGCGCCAGACGCCAGCCGCGGGCGAAGAAACTCATGAAGTAGGCCCAGATCAGCAGCACGGAAGCGTGGTCGCCGGGGAAGCTGCGGCTGGCGCTGTCCTTCAGGTCCCAGCGTTCTTCCCAGGCCGGGAACATTTCCGTCAGGCGCGCGCTGCCGTCCACCACCAGCGACGGGCTGGCGTGCTGCCAGCCCATGTACTCGACCAGGTCGGCGAACAGCACGCGCATCAGCAGCATCACCGTCAGGGCGACGAGGAAGGCGAACAGCGCGCGGCGCACCTGGACACCGGTGAAGATCAGGTCGGCCTTGAGCATCACTGCCAGCATCACCACGCCGACCCCGGCGTCGACCGGGCGCATGCTGCCGATGGCCCAGATATGCGCCCACAGGCCGCCAGCATGTACCGGGTCGTTGAGCAGCTTGAACAGCCACAGGTCGAAGCCGTTCCACAGCTCGCGCGTGGGCTGCCACAACCAGCTGGCGAGCAGCACGAGGGCCACGATATGGCAGACCAGCATGGCGCGGGGATGCCAGTGGCGATTGATGAACGTGCTCGACATGGGGATGTCCCTTTGCAGATATGTAACAGGCGTACTCAGGCGCGCGGATGATAGGCAGGGCTGACGCCAGCACAAGGGCAGCAGCGCAATCGTTCAGTCGAGGTTCAGGGGGCGGGATTGGTCACGAGAGCCACATCACATGACGTTCGGGCCTTGGTTGTGTCGGCATTTGTGCATAAAATCGCCAGCCTTTCAGACCCTGGGCCAGCCGCTATGAACGACTTCAGTCAACGTTTCCTGTTCGACGACACCGATGTGCGTGGGGAGATGGTCGCGCTACGCGAGAGCTATGCCCATGTGCTGGCCAAGCACGCCTACCCGCAGCCGGTGGCGCAACTGCTGGGCGAGATGATGGCTGCCGCCGCGTTGCTGGTCGGTACGCTGAAGTTCGACGGCCTGCTGGTGCTGCAGGCCCGCGCTGAAGGCCCGCTGTCGCTGCTGATGGTGGAATGTTCCAGCGCCCGTGAGCTGCGCGGCATCGCCCGCTACGAGGCCGAACAGATCGGCGCCGATGCCGACCTGCAAAGCCTGATGCCCAATGGCGTGCTGGCCATCACCATCGACCCGACCCACGGTCAGCGTTACCAGGGCATCGTCGACCTGGAGGGTGTGGACCTGGCCGAGTGCCTGTCCAACTACTTCGCCAGCTCCGAGCAACTGCCGACCCGCTTCTGGCTCAAGGCTGACGGCCAGCGCGCCCGTGGCCTGCTGCTGCAACAGCTGCCGGCGCATCACCAGACCGAGGCCGAGGAACGTGCCGAGAGCTGGAACCATGTGCTGACCCTGGCCGACACCCTGACCGCCGAAGAACTGCTCGGTCTGGACAACCCGACCCTGCTGCATCGTCTTTACCACGAAGAAAACGTTCGCCTGTTCGATGAGCAGCCGCTGCAGTTCCGCTGCAGCTGTTCGCGCGAGCGCTCCGCCAGTGCCCTGGCCAGCCTCGGCCAGGCCGATGCCGAACTGCTGCTGGCCGAGCAGGGCGGCAGCGTGGTGATCGATTGCCAGTTCTGCAACGAGCGCTATGCCTTCGACGCCGCCGATATCGCTCAGCTGTTCGCCGGTGCCGGTAGCGAAGCGCCGTCGCAGACCCGCCATTGATGAACTTTTCTGATCGATAGCCGTTCTCTATCGGAGCGGAGGCTGCCAAGCAGTTCGCTTTTCTGGCATACTCCCGCGACTTTTTTACCGTGTAGTGCAGTTGCCCCTGCACTACACAACGTTCGGAAGACTCGGCCAGCGGCCGACGGGGACCCTCATGACGCAAGCCAACAACGCCGTGTACACCGACATCAGCGCCGCGCAACTGGTCGAAGAAGCCATTCGCCGCGGTGAAGGGGAACTGGCCGCCAACGGCGCGCTGGTCGTACGCACCGGTCATCGCACTGGCCGCTCGCCGGCTGATCGTTTCATCGTTCAGGAGCCGAGCACCGAGGCGCAGATCGCCTGGGGCAACATCAACCGTCCGTTCCCGGCCGACAAGTTCGATGCCCTGTGGGATCTCGTCGCCGCCTTCAACGATGCCCAGGAACACTTCGTTTCCCACGTGCATGTTGGCTCTGCCGAAGAGCACTACCTACCGGTGAAAATGACCACTGCCACCGCCTGGCAGAACCTGTTCGGCCGTCAGCTGTTCATCAACCCGAGCGCCTACAACCCGTCGGCCAAGGCCGAGTGGCAGATCCTCAACGTCGCCAACTTCGAGTGCGTGCCTGAGCGTGACGGCACCAATTCCGATGGCTGCGTGATCATCAACTTCGCTGCCAAGAAAGTGCTGATCGCCGGCATGCGTTACGCCGGTGAAATGAAGAAGGCCATGTTCTCCGTGCAGAACTTCCTGCTGCCGGAAAAAGACGTGCTGCCAATGCACTGCGCCGCCAACATCGGCGAAGAAGGCGACGTGACCCTGTTCTTCGGCCTGTCTGGCACCGGCAAGACCACCCTGTCCGCCGACGAGTCGCGTTACCTGATCGGTGACGACGAACACGGTTGGGGCGAAGGCGTGGTGTTCAACATCGAAGGCGGCTGCTACGCCAAGTGCATCGACCTGTCCGAGAAGAACGAGCCGGTGATCTGGAAAGCCATCCAGTTCGGCACCGTACTGGAGAACGTCGTGCTCGACGACGCCCGCACCCCGGATTACGCCGATGACAGCCTGACCCAGAACAGCCGCGCGGCCTACCCGCTGGAGTACGTCGAGAAGCGCAGCGAGAAGAACCTGGGCGGCGAGCCGAACGCCGTTATCTTCCTGACCTGCGACCTGACTGGCGTACTGCCGCCGGTGTCGATCCTCAACAACGAGCAGGCGGCCTACCACTTCCTGTCCGGCTACACCGCGCTGGTCGGTTCCACCGAAATGGGTTCGGGCGGCGGCATCAAGTCGACCTTCTCCACCTGCTTCGGCGCGCCGTTCTTCCCGCGTCCGGCCGGCGTCTACGCCGAGCTGCTGATCAAGCGCATCAACGCCTTCGGCTCCAAGGTCTACCTGGTCAACACCGGCTGGACCGGCGGTGGCTACGGCGTCGGCAAGCGTTTCAACATCCCCACCACCCGTGGTGTGATCGCTGCCATCCAGAGCGGCGCGCTGATCGGTGCCGAGACCGAGCACCTGCCGATCATCAACCTGGACGTGCCCAAGGCCGTTCCGGGCGTCGAGACCAACCTGCTCAACCCGCGCAACACCTGGGCTGACAAGAACGCCTACGACGAAGCCGCCAAGGGCCTGGCCAAGCTGTTCATCGACAACTTCCAGAAGTTCGATGTCAGCGAAGCGATCAAGAACGCCGGCCCGCAGCTGTAAGCTGAGCCGCGTTCTCTGACAAAGCCGCCTTCGGGCGGCTTTGTCGTTGGTGGGCCATGAGCAGGCGTAGGGCGGGTGAAACCCGCCATGGCCGGAGCGGCGGGTTGCACCCGCCCTACGAGACTGCGGTCACGCTCTTGTAGGAGCGAATTTATTCGCGATCCTCCTGCGAGCACGGCGCGGGCCCTTTTTTGCGGATAAATCCGCTCCTACAGGCCAGGCGCAGGCTGCGTGAAGCTCTTGTAGGAGCGAATTTATTCGCGATCCTCCTGCGGGCACGGCGCGGGCCTCTCTCGCGGATAAATCCGCTCCTACAGGCCAGGCGTAGGCTGCGTGATGCTCTTTGTAGGAGCGAATTTATTCGCGATCATCCTGCGGGCACGGCGCCGGTCCTTTTTTGCGGATAAATCCGCTCCTACAGGCTAGGCGCACGCTGCGTGATGCTCTTTGTAGGAGCGAATTTATTCGCGATCATCCTGTGGACACGGCGCGGGCCCTTTTTCGCGGATAAATCCGCTCCTACAGGCTAGGCGGACGCTGCGTGATGCTCTTGTAGGAGCGATTCATTCGCGATCATCCTGCGAGCACGGCGCGGGCTCCTTTCGCGGATAAATCCGCCCCTACCGGCCTCGGCACACCCGATGCGAAAGAACCCCGAACTGCATCCGGGCTACGACTTTCCTCACTTTGCCGTTATGGTGAGGGCTCATTCGGCGGTCAACGGAGTGACAGCGCATGTCTACCCTCAAACGCGTCTTCGGTTTCGATCAGCTGCGCCCCGGCCAGGAAACGGTGATCAGCGCCGTGCTCGCCGGTCGCTCGGCGGCGGCGATCTTTCCTACCGGCTCGGGCAAGTCGCTGTGCTATCAGCTGCCGGCCCTGCACCTGCCGCACCTGACCCTGGTGATCTCGCCGCTGCTGGCGCTGATGCAGGACCAACTTGCGTTCCTCCATGCCCACGGCATCGCAGCGGCGAGCATCGATTCGGCGCAAAGTCGGGAGCAGGCGGCCGAGGTCATGAACCGCGCGCGCAGCGGTGAGCTGAAGATCCTGATGATCTCGGTGGAGCGCCTGAAGAACGAGCGCTTTCGCAATTTCATCGCCCAGGTGCCGATCTCCCTGTTGGTGGTCGACGAGGCGCACTGCATCTCCGAGTGGGGTCATAACTTCCGCCCGGACTACCTCAAGTTGCCCGACTATCAACGCCAGTTCGGCATCGATCAGGTGCTGCTGCTCACCGCCACGGCGACGCCCAAGGTGATCGCCGACATGCGTGAGAAATTCGCCATCGCCGAGGCCGATGTGGTCACCACCGGCTTCTACCGGCCCAACCTCAACCTGCTGGTCGAACCGGTGCCTGGCGGCGCCAAGATGCAGCGCCTGCATCAATGGCTGGCGCCGCGACGCGGCCAGGCGAGCATCGTCTACGTCACCCAGCAGAAAACCGCTGAGCAGGTCGCCGAGCGCCTGGCGCAAGACGGTCTGGCCGTCAGCGCCTACCACGCCGGCATGGCCCATGAGGTTCGCGAGACGATCCAACGCCGCTTCATGGCCGGTGAACTGGAGTGCATCGTCGCCACCATCGCCTTCGGCATGGGCATCGACAAGCGCGACATTCGCAACGTGGTGCACTTCGACCTGCCCAAGTCGGTGGAGAACTACAGCCAGGAAATCGGTCGTGCCGGACGCGACGGCCAGGCCTCGGACTGTCTGGTGCTGGCCAGCCGCGACGGCCTCAGCGTGCTGGAGAACTTCGTCTACGGCGATACCCCGGAACTCGCCGGCATTCGCGTCGTGCTCGACGACCTGCGTGCGGTCGGCACGGGCGGGCAGTGGGAGCTGATGCTCGGGCAGCTGTCCGAGCAGAGCAATGTCCGCGCGCTGCCGCTCAAGACCCTGCTGGTGCAGCTGGAGCTGCGCGGCATCATCGCGCCGCGCTATGCCTACTTCGCTGAGTATCGCTTTAAGCTGTCGCTGGACGACGAGGCCTTGCTGGCGCAGTTCGAGGGCGAGCGGCGCCAGTTCGTCGAGGCGATTCTGGCCTGCTCGAAACGGGCGCGTACCTGGTCGACGCTGGACTTCGACGCGCTGTACCAGCAGTACGGCGCCGAGCGCGCGCGTGTGGTCAAGGCGCTGGATTACTTTCAGGAAAAGGGCTGGCTGGAGCTGGAAAGCAAACAGATGACCGAGGTCTATGCCGTGCTCGACGGCGGTTTTGATCCGGAGACACTGGCCAACGATCTGCACGCGCACTTTCGCGCCCACGAGGCCAGCGAGATTGCCCGTATCCAGGCCATGCTCGCGCTGTTCGAAAGCAACGAGTGCCTGAGCCGCCGCCTGGCGCTGTATTTCGGCGACGATCAGGCGCCCGAGCGTTGTGGTCATTGTTCAGTGTGTCGCGGACAGGTCGCCACCTTGCCGCAACCGCCCGAACTGCCACCTCTGAGCGGACGGGATGCACAGGCGCTGTGCGCCGCTTTCATCGAGAAGCACCGGCAGTACGTCGGGCACGAACCGAGCCACGAGTGCCTGACGCGTTTTCTCTGTGGCGTGACCACGCCTCTGCTCACCAAGCTCAAGGCGCGCCAGTTGGCCGGTTTCGCTGCGCTGGAAGACTACCCCTACGCCGAGGTGCGCGAGTGGTTGCAGGGCGTTTAGCCAGAGAGCACAAATTTTGGGAGGGGCTGCTGCGACGCTCGCGCGGTAGCGATCAGCGCCGCGCCGTCGCCGCTGAAGCGCCTCCCACGGAGTAAGGTTTGTCCACCCGTCAATCAGCGGCTGCGCTGCCCTTCGGCCATCGTCCAGTCCACCAACTCCCGGGCCAGGCGATCGCCGGCCTGGCCGAACGCCGCCACCACCGCAGTCATCGCGGTGTCGCTCGCCGCCTGGCTGGCGCTGAAGCGACGGCTGGCGATGATCTGCTGGCTGCGCGTATCGACCAGGTTGACCTCGAGGCGGATCAGCGCGTGGGGGACGCCGTCACGGTATTCGCTGTGGAAGCTGCGCAGGTCGCTGACCAGTTCCAGGTCGGCTTGCAGGCGCTGGTCCTCGTTGCTCAGCGCCTGAATCCGGCCGTCATCCTGAAACGCGTCGAGCAGGCGGCTGCGCAGCAACTGCGGCGTGCGCTCGCTCCAGCGTACGCCCTGGTAGGTGTTGACCAGGCCAGGCTCGGGCAGCACGACGATGCGCGTGCCGTCGAGCAACTGGCTGCTGACCGGGCTGTTCACCCGCAATGACCAGTCGACGCGTTGCGTCTGGGCCGGCAGCGTGCTGCCCGGCAGCAAGTAAATATCCAGCGGCTCGCTCTGCGGCAGGAGCGAGCAGGCGCTTAGCAGGGCGGCAGCCAGCAACAGGGTGAGATGCTTCATGGTTGGAACTCCTTGATGCTGTCGCTGCGCAGCAGGTAGCCGCTGGGGTCCTGCTCCAGGCGGCGAGAGAAACCGCGCAGGGCGCCGAGGGTTTCGCGCAGCTCGCTGATCGTCGGGCCCAGATTGCCAAGGCCCTGCATGCCGCTGTCCAGCGCGCCGCGGTTGTTCTGCAGCAATTGCTCGATATTGCGGCTGCTGCGCTCCAGCGAGGCCATCAGGCGCTCGGCGTTCTCCAGCACCTGGCTGCCCTGATCGTCGAGCAGGCGATTGGCCGTGCGCATCAGTTCGGCGGCTTCCTGAGTGGCGACGCCGACCTGCTGCAGTGCGGCGCTGAGTTCGTCACGCTGCCCGGCGATGCCGGCGGTGACCTGCTCGAGGTTTTCCAGGGTGCGTGACACGCGCTCGGCGTTCTCGCGCGAGAGAATGCGGTTGGCGCGGTTGAGCAGACGGGTGATGTTGCTGACCAGGTCCTCGCCGTTGGCCATCAGCCGTGAAAGCGGCGAGCGGTCGGCAATGATGATCCCGGGCTGGCCATCCTTGCCCTCCAACGGCGGGCTCTCGGGGCTGCCGCCGTGCAGCTGGATGACCGCGAGGCCGGTGATGCCGGTGATCGCCAGGCGTGCGCGGGTATCTTCCTTGATCGGTGTCTGGCCGACGACACGGATGCGTGCGCGTACGGTGCGCGGGTCATTGGGATCGAGGCCGAGGCTGATCACATCGCCGATCTTGATGCCGCTGTATTGCACCGCGCTGCCCTGTGACAGGCCGGTGACCGCCTCGTTGAAGATCACCTCGTAATCAGTCACGGCGCTGTCCGCCCCGGCCCTGTTTAGCCAAAGGCCGAACAGCAGCGCAGCGCCGACCGTGAGCACGGTGAACAGGCCGATCAGTACGTGATGGGCTCTGGGTTCCATTCATTGACTCCCTGCCGCCGTAGCGGCCTGTGCGGCCGCGCGTCCGCGCGGGCCGTGAAAATATTCCTGGATCCAGGCATCGTCGGTGGCGGCCACCACGTCCAGGCGGTCGGCCACCAGCACCTTTTTCTGCGCCAGTACCGCGACGCGATCGCAGATGCTGTAGAGCGTGTCCAGGTCGTGGGTCACCAGAAATACACTCAGACCCAGGCTGTCGCTGAGGGTGCGGATCAATTGGTCGAAGGCCGCCGCTCCGATTGGGTCGAGGCCGGCGGTGGGCTCGTCGAGGAACAGGATGTCCGGGTCGAGCGCCAGGGCGCGGGCCAGGGCGGCACGTTTGACCATGCCGCCGGACAGCGAACTGGGGTATTTGCTGCCGGCATCCTGGGGCAGGCCGGCCAGGGCGATCTTGACCCGCGCCAGGCGCTCGGCCGCGGCGCGTGACAGGCCGGCATGCTCGATCAGCGGCAGGGCGATGTTCTCGCTGACCGTCAGCGAGGAGAACAGCGCACCGCGCTGGTAGAGCACGCCGAAGCGCCGCTCCAGCTGCGAGCGGCGTTCGGCCGGCAGGTTCAGCAGCTCCTCGCCGAACACCCGCACGGTCCCCGCGTTGGGCCGGCGCAAACCGACGATGCTGCGCAGCAGCACCGACTTGCCGGTCCCCGAGCCGCCGACCACGCCGAGAATCTCGCCGCGATACAGATCGAAATCCAGATGTTCGTGTACTACCTGGCTGCCGAAGCGGTTGCTCAGATCGCGTACCTCGATGATCTTGTCCCGGCTCACCAGCCCATCTCCATCAGAAACAGTGCGGCCAGGGCGTCGAGCAGGATTACCACGAAGATCGACTGCACCACCGCCGAGGTGGTGTGTTCACCCACCGACTGTGCGCTGCCGCTGACCTTGAAGCCTTCCAGGCAGCCGATCAGGGCGATCAGGAAGGCGAAAATCGGCGCCTTGAGCAGGCCGACCAGGAAATGCCGCAGCAGGTCGCTGTCCTGCAGGATCGACAGGTACATGGCCGTCGGAATATCCAGGGCTACCGCGCACACCAGACCGCCGCCGAGTATGCCGCTGAGCATGGCGATGAAGGTCAGGATCGGCAGGGCGATGAGCATGGCGAACACGCGCGGCAGCACCAGCAGTTCGACGGGGCTCAGGCCCAGGGTGCGAATGGCGTCGATTTCCTCGTTGGCCTTCATCGAGCCGATCTGCGCGGTGAAGGCGCTGGCGGTGCGCCCGGCCATCAGAATCGCGGTCAGCAGTACGCCGAATTCGCGCAGGAAGGAAAAGGCCACCAGGTTCACTGTGTAGATGGTGGCGCCGAAGTCGGCGAGGATGGTGGCGCCGAGGAAGGCCACCACGGCACCGACCAGAAAGGTCAGCAGGGCGACGATGGGCACGGCATTCAGCCCGCACTGTTCCAGATGCGCGGCCAGCGAAGTCAGGCGCCAGCGCGTGGGGCGCACCAGGATCGCCAGCATGCTGACCAGGGTCAGGCCCATGAAGCCGAGCAGCGCCCGGCCCTGGTGCCACATGCTCTCGACGACTTCGCCGATGTGGCCGAGCACTTCACGCAGTACGGATGGCTCCGGCGCGGGCTGCGCTTGTGCGCTTTCGGCCATGGCGTTGGCCACCGTCAGCAGCAAGGCGCGGCGTTGCTCGCAGATATCGGCCTGCTGCGTGAGCTGATGCAGGCGCTCACTGCCGAACAGCTCCACCAGCAGCGCCGCACCGGCTGTATCCAGCGCGGTCAGTTCGCCGAGGTCGACGTTCTCCTCGCCGCGCAGGCGTTCGCGCAGCGCCAGCACCTGGGGTTCGAGCTGGCTGTAGTGGGCCAGCGTCCAGTCGCCACCGAGCCGCAGACCGCTGGCGGCGTCCGTGCTGCTGGTGTGCTGCGAGGTCAGGTAGGGTGTGGTCATCGCCACAGCTTAGCGCCGCACGGGCGTGTCAGGCCAGTCATGCCGCTCGGGGATGTGAGTGGCGCGGCGAATCGGCCGCCTGACCCCGGCGAAGATCGAATGGCAGCCACATAGGCTAAGGTGATGCTCATTGTCCCAAGCCGAGCGAGGCTGAGTCATGTCCGTCAAACATCTGGATGTCCTGATCATCGGTGCCGGCCTGTCCGGTATCGGCGCCGCCTGCCACCTCAAGCGGCTGTGCCCGGCCAAGCGTTTCGCCATTCTTGAAGGGCGCGAGGCCATGGGCGGCACCTGGGATCTGTTCCGTTATCCGGGCATCCGCTCCGACTCGGACATGTACACCCTCGGCTATAACTTCAAGCCCTGGAGCGACCCGCAGGCCATCGCCGACGGGCCGTCGATACGCCGTTACATCCAGGAAACCGCGGCCGAACACGGCATCGACCGCTCGATTCGCTATCGGCACAAGGTGCTCGAGGCCAATTGGTGCAGTGCCAGCGCCACCTGGCAGTTGCGGGTGCAGCGCGGCGAGGAAGACGAGCCGCTGCGCATCAGCTGCCAGTTTCTGATGATGTGCACCGGTTACTACCGCTACGAGGCTGGCTATACCCCCGAGTTCGCCGGTCGCGAGGACTATCAGGGCGCCTTCATCCATCCGCAGTTGTGGCCCGAAGGCTTCGACTACAGCGGCAAGCGCGTGCTGGTGATCGGCAGCGGCGCCACGGCGGTGACCCTGGTGCCGGCTTTGGCCGAGCGCGCGGCGCAGGTGACCATGCTGCAACGTTCGCCCAGCTACGTGATCAACCTGCCGCAACGTGATGGGCTGTCCAATGCGCTGCGCCGGGTTTTGCCGGAGACGTGGGTGTATCGCCTGGCGCGCGGGCGCAACGTGACCCTGCAGCTGGCTTTTTACAAGCTGGCCAAGCGCTTCCCCAACCTGGTGCGGCGGATACTCTTGGGGCTGGTGCGGCGCCAATTGGGCGAGCGCGTCGACCTGCGCCACTTCAGCCCCCGCTACAAGCCCTGGGACCAGCGCGTCTGCGCAGTGCCGGACGGCGATCTGTTCCGCGTGCTGCGCCAGGGCAAGGCGCAGGTGGTCACTGCCGAGATCGAGCGTTTCACTGTCCAGGGCGTTCGGCTCAAGGGCGGCGAAGAGCTGGCTGCAGATGTCATCGTCAGTGCCACCGGCCTGCAGTTGCAGCTGTTCGGCGGTATCGCCGTGCAGGTCGATGGTGTGCCCTTCGAAGCGCCGAAGAGCATGGGTTACCGCGGCATCATGCTGCGCGACCTGCCCAACCTGGCGGTGGTGATGGGCTACACCAATGCCAGCTGGACGCTCAAGGCCGATCTTTCCAGCGAGTACTTCTGCCGCCTGATCAATCATCTGGACGCCATCGGCATGCGCCAGGTAACTCCGTGCGACAGTACCGGCAGCGTCCGCCCGGAGCCGTTCCTCGACCTGCAGTCAGGCTATATCGAGCGGGCCTCGCACCTGTTGCCGGCGCAGGGCGACCGGGTGCCGTGGAAGCTGCATCAGAACTATCTGCTCGACCTGGCACTGCTGCGCTACGGCAAGCTGGAAGACGGCCATCTGGTTTTCTCTGCGCCTCGGCAAGTGCCGCAAGCGGCGTTGGTGCAGCCCTGATTCGTCGCGGCCTATAGCGAATGTCCTACAAAATATTACACAATCGCGCCGCTTACTTTCCTGGCAGAGCGCCACTACACTTTTGCGAGCTGCATCACGGAAGAACAACAAGGCGCCAAGCGCCCCAACAACTAGAGGTCGGCCATGAAGGAACAGCGCCATCTACCCGCACTGCGTGCTCACATCGAGCAACTTCTGAACAAGGGCTGGATCATTTCCAGTCGCAGCCCTTTGATGCTGCAGAACGGCCATCGCTGTTACCTCGTCTCCCACGGCATGCTGATCAGCGAGTCTGCCTCGCACGCAGCCTGAGCGCTTTCCCGACCGCTGCGTCCCAACCCCGCTTGGCGCAGCGGTATTTTGATTACCGGATATTGCCTCCGCGCCTTGCCTACTTTCTTCTCTTCGCCCCGTGATAAACGGGCTGTCGCCGTCAGTCCGGCCTCTCATCGCCCCTCCGCCCGGAACCCGCTGCGGATGTAACGCCTTGGTCTGCGTGTGGTCAGTGCCTATAACCAACCGGTCACTGTGAGAGGAGCCACGCCATGCCCAGTCGTCGTCGAATCCTGCAAGGCAGCGCCAGCCTGACGGCGCTAGCCGCCCTGATGCCCTGGTTGCCATCGTCCGCCTTCGCCTCCGGCACCCTGCAGAGTCGGGCGATTCCCAGCAGCGGAGAGCTGCTACCGGTGGTCGGCCTGGGCACCTCGCGTACCCATGACGTGGCGATGAGCGATGAGGCGCTACAGCCCCTGCGCGAGGTCATGCAGACGCTGGTCAATGGTGGCGCCAGCCTGGTGGATACCGCGCCCAGCTATGGGCGGGCCGAGGCGGTTTGCGGGGCGTTGGCCGCCGAGGACGGCATGCGCAAACGCCTGTTCCTGGCCAGCAAGGTTTCCTCTTCCGGGCGTGCGGCCGGTGAGCGTCAGGTCGAGGCCAGCTTCGCCGCACTGCGCACCGATACCATCGACCTGATGCAGGTGCACAACCTGCAGGACACCAGCACCCAGCTTGGCCTATTGCGCGAGTTGAAGAGGCAGGGCCGGGTGCGCTACATCGGCGTCACCCATTATCTGGATTCCGCTCATGAGCGCCTGCTCGAGGTGCTGCGCAACGAGCCGGTGGATTTCGTCCAGTTCAACTACTCCATCGGTGAACGCAATGCCGAGCGTGAGCTATTGCCCTACTGCGCCGACAAGGGTATCGCGGTGCTGATCAACCGGCCGTTCCAGCGCTCGGCACTTTTCGACCGGGTGAAGGGGCAAAACTTGCCCGACTGGGCCGCGGTGGAGCTGGATGTCACCTCCTGGGCGCAGTTGATGCTCAAGTTCATCCTCGCCAACCCGGCAGTGAATGCGGTGATTCCGGCCACCTCCAACCCGCGTTACATGGCTGAAAACCTTCTTGCCGGACAGGGTCGCCTGCCTGACGCTGCGCAGCGCAAGCGCATCATCGAGCTGTTCGCCTGAGATGCAGGCGCTCTCGCGGCGCCTGGCGCGGGCAATCAATGCCGAGGCCGAGGAGCTGGCGGCGGTGTTGGCCGGCTTCGCCCTGTTCTTCTGCCTGTTCGCCGGTTACTTCATGCTGCGGCCGATCCGCGAGGCGATGGGTATCACGGGTGGGGTGCACAACCTGCAGTGGCTGTTCACCGCCACCTTCGTCGTCATGCTGCTGGCGGTGCCGCTGTTCGCCTGGCTCAACTCGAAAGTTCCGCGCATCCATTTCATCGACTGGGTATACGGCTTCTTCTGCCTCAACCTGCTGGCCTTCGTTCTGCTGTTTCGCCTCGATCATGACAGCGTCTGGCTGGCGCGGGTGTTCTACGTGTGGATCTCGGTCTACAACCTGTTCGTTGTTTCTGTGGCCTGGAGCCTGATGGCCGATGTGTTCGACGGCGCCCAGGCGCGCCGTCTGTTCGCCTTCATCGCCGCGGGCGCCAGCGTCGGCGGATTGTGTGGGCCGCTGTTGAGCGCTGCCTTGATCGGTGTGGTGGGCGAGTCCGGGTTGATGCTGATGGCCGCGGCGCTGCTCGGTGCGGCCATGGCGCTCAAGCGCTACCTGATGGCTTGGCGCGAGCGCCAGGGCGCCGGCCGACCCGGCGCGGTGGCCAATGAGAATCCGCGCAGGCCAGTGCCAGGCAACCCATTCAGCGGCCTGACGCGCATGCTCGGCTCGCGTTATCTGTTGGGCATCGGTGCCTTTATCCTGCTGCTGACCTCGGTCAGCACCTTTCTCTACTTCGAGCAGGCGCGCCTGGTGGCTGAGCTGTTCCCGGATCGCGCCGCGCAGGTGCGGGTGTTCGGCATCATCGACTTCGTCGTGCAGGCCGGCGCCCTGACGACGCAGCTGTTCATCACCGGGCGGGTGGCGCAGAAGCTCGGCGTGCGGGTGCTGCTATCGCTAGTGCCGGCGCTGGTCTGCCTGGGCTTTATCGGCCTGGCGCTGGCGCCGACTTTCGCCATGCTGGCGGGGCTGATGATCGTGCGGCGCATTGGCGAATACGCCTTCGTGCGCCCAGGGCGGGAAATGCTCTTCGCCCCGCTCGATGCCGAGAGCAAGTACAAGGCGAAGAACTTTCTCGACACCGTGGTCTATCGCGGCGGCGATGCCCTCAGCGGCTGGGCCAAGGCCGGGCTGGACATGCTCGGCCACGGCGCCTGGCTGGTGGCCATGGTCGGGGCGCTGTGCGCCGCGCTGTGGGGTGTGCTCGGCTGGTACCTGGGCGGCCGCGCGGATCGGCAGGCGCAAGGGTGATCGTCAGGCTGGCGGGTTGCACCCGCCCTACGCAGCCCGTGGCGCAATTCGATTTGGGTAGGCAGGCAGAGTTTTCCCGGATTGCATCCGGGCTACGGGGCGTGCGCATGGGGCAGCGCAGGTAGGGCGGGTGTAACCCGCCGTTGTCGGATTGCATCCGGCATGCGTTCAGACGTCGTGAACCACCGCGACGATCTCCTCGACCAGCCATTGCAGTGCGGTGTCGCGCTGACGTTGCGCCAGGCTGACCACCTCCAGGTGGAAAGGCCCAAGGCTGAAGGGCAGATCGAACAACTGCAGTGGCAGCAGCGTGGCGAAATGCCGGGCCAGGGCGGTGGGCAGCACCGCCGCCAGCTCGCTACCGGCGACGATATGCGCCGCCTGCAGGTAGTTCGGCGTGGTGTAGAAGATCTGCCGCGACAGCCCCTGTTCGCCCAGCCACTGGTCGACCATGCCGCGCGTCTGCCCGCCATGCACCCAGAGGTGACGCAGGCGCAGGAAGGCGTCCAGATCCAGATTGCCCCGGCGCAGCAGCGGATGCTCGCGGCGCACCGCCAGCTTGAGCGTCTCGCTCATCCAGTGACGGCGGGCGAAACGCGCCGGCAACTCGTCGAAGCGGCCCAGCACCAGGTCCAGCTCGCCCTTGTCCAGCGCTTCCATCGGCAGGCTGGGGCTGAGGTGGCGAATGTCGATGCCGATGCCCGGCGCCTTATGGCTGAGACGGTCGAGCAGACGCGGCATGCACACCAGCTCGACGTAATCGGTAACGGCGATGCGAAAGCGCTGACGGCTTTCGCCTGGCTCGAAGGCCTCGCCAGCGCTCAGGCTCTGTTCCAGCTGACGCAGCGCGCTGCGGATCGGCGCCTCCAGGGCCAGCGCCCGCGGTGTCGGCTGCATGCGCCGTCCCACGCGCACCAGCAGCGGATCGCCGAGCAGTTCGCGCAGGCGATTGAGCGCATTGCTCACCGCCGGCTGGCTCAGCGCGAGGCGCTCGGCAGCGCGCGAGACGTTCTGTTCGCGCAGCAGGGCATCGAGTACACGCAGCAGGTTGAGGTCGAAATTGCTGAAATTCATCTACTGAATATGTCGTATCACAAGACTAAATTTCAAAAATAGTAGCGGCTTGCTTATCGTGACCCAAGCTTTTCCGTTTGTGCACGAGAGGAACAACAATGAACAAACTCGTCTCGCCGCTTCGCTGTGCTGCCGTGATCGGCGCCGGCACCATGGGCCGCGGTATCGTCATCAGCCTGGCCAATGCCGGCCTGCAGGTGCTGTGGCTGGACAACAACCCGCAGATGGTCGAGCAGGGCCTGGCGATGGCCGAGGAAACCTGGGGGCAGAACGTCGCCAAGGGCCGTATCGATGAGGCCGAAGCCGCAGCGCGTCGTGCGCGTATCGAGGCGGTGGACGGCTATGCGGCGCTGGCCGATGCCGACCTGGTGATCGAGGCGGTGTACGAGAACCTCGAGCTCAAGCAAAACATCTTCCGCGAGTTGGATGCGGTGATGAAGCCTGGCGCCATCCTCGCCAGCAACACCTCGGCGCTGGATATCGACGCCATCGCGGCCGTCACCTCAAGGCCGGAAGCCGTCCTGGGCCTGCACTTCTTCAGCCCGGCGCACATCATGAAGCTGCTGGAGATCGTCCGCGGTGCGAAGACTGCACCGGCCGTGCTGCAAGCTACCCAGGAACTGGGCGCGCGCATGGGCAAGGTGGCGGTGGTCGCTGGCAACTGCCACGGCTTCATCGGCAACCGAATGCTGCACACCTACGTGCGCGAGGCGCGCATGCTGCTGCTCGAAGGCGCCTGGCCGCACCAGGTGGACGCGGCGCTGCAGGGCTTCGGCTTCGCCATGGGGCCGTTCCGCATGTACGACGTGGTCGGCATCGACCTGGAATGGCGTGCCCGTGAGCTGGCCGGCGAGGGTCAGGACGATCCGGCGGTGCAAGTGGACAACCGCCTGTGCGAGCTGGGTCGCTTCGGCCAGAAAAGCGGCAAGGGCTACTACCTCTATGCGCCCGGCAGTCGCCAGGCCGAGCATGACCCGGTCGTCGACGGGCTGGTGCAGATGCAATCAGAGCGCCTCGGCTTCACCCGCCGTGAGATCGGCAACGAGGAAATTCTCGAGCGCTGCCTGCTGGCACTGGTCAACGAGGGGGCGAAGATTCTCGAGGAGAACATCGCCGCCAACAGCCACGACATCGATCTGGTCTATCTCAACGGCTACGGCTTTCCCGCCGAGCGTGGCGGCCCCATGGCCTGGGCCGACGGCGAAGGTGTCGGCGTGATTCGCCAACGGCTGCAGCAACTGGCCGAGCGCTTCGGCGCGCACTGGCAACCGGCGGCGCTGATCGAGCGCCTGGCTGAACAGAACAAGCGTTTCGCTGACGTACAGGAGGGCAGGGTATGACTTATCAGGCGCCATTGCGTGACATGCGCTTCGTGCTGCACGAGCTGTTCGATGCAGCCGCTCATTGCGAGCGCCTGGGCAACGGCCTGGATCGCGAGTTGATCGACGGCGTGCTGGAGGAGGCCGCGGCCTTCGCGGCCGGCGAGGTTGCGCCACTCAATCGCAATAGCGACGAGGAGGGCTGCCACCTGGAAAACGGCCAGGTCAGTACGCCCAAGGGCTTTGCCGAGGCCTACCGGCAATACGTGGACAACGGCTGGGCGAGCATGACCGGCCCGGTGGAATATGGCGGCCAGGGCTTCCCGCAACTGGTGGCCTTCGCCTTCCACGAGATGCTGATGGGCGCCTCGCTGTCCTTCCGCGTCTATTCCGGGCTGACCGAAGGCGCCGTGCTGGCGCTGCACAAGCATGGCAGCGAAACGCTGAAGCAGCAGTACCTGAGCAAGCTGGTCAGCGGCCAATGGACGGGCACCATGTGCCTGACCGAGCCGCAGGCGGGCACCGACCTGGCGCTGCTGCGCACCCGCGCCGAACCGCAGGCCGATGGCAGCTACAAGGTCAGCGGCAGCAAGATCTTCATCAGCGGCGGCGAGCAGGATTTCTCCGAGAACATCGTCCATCTGGTGCTGGCGCGTCTGCCGGATGCCCCGGCGGGCGTGAAGGGCATCAGCCTGCTGCTGGTGCCGAAGTTCATCGCCGCTGCCGATGGCACGCCGGGCGAACGCAACAGCCTGTCGTGCGGGGCCATCGAGCACAAGATGGGCATCAAGGGCGCCTCTACCTGCGTAATGAACTACGACGGCGCCACCGGTTGGCTGGTGGGCGAAGCCAACCAGGGCCTGGCCTGCATGTTCACCATGATGAACGACGCGCGCTTTCAGGTCGGCCTGCAGGGGCTGGGTATCGGCGAGGCGGCCTTCCAGGGCGCGCTGCGTTATGCCCGTGAGCGTTTGCAGTCGCGTGGCCTGACTGGCGTGCAGGCAGCGGACAAACCAGCGGACCCGATCATCGTGCATCCCGATGTGCGGCGCATGCTGCTGACGCAGAAGACATTGGTGGAAGGCAGTCGCATGCTTGCCGCCTACACCGCGCGCCAGCTGGACCTGGAGCACGGCGCGGAGTCGGCCGAGGCACGCAAGGCGGCTGGCAAGCGCGCGGCGCTGCTGATTCCCATCGTCAAGGCGTTCTTCACCGACATGGGTCAGGAAGTGGCCAGCCATGGCGTGCAGGTCTACGGCGGGCACGGTTTCATCCGCGAATGGGGCATGGAGCAGCTGATGCGCGACAGTCGCATCACCCAGCTCTACGAGGGCACCAACGGTATCCAGGCGCTGGACTATATCCGCCGCAAGCTGCTCGGCGACGGCGGCGCCGAACTGTCTGCGCTGCAGGCCGAGTTCAGTGCGCTGTGCGATGCCCAGGCCACGCGTCCGGCGCTGAAGGACATGGCGACCGTCGTGCAGGCCCGCCTGGGCGAATGGCGCGAGCTAAGCGCAGAAGTGATTGCCGCCTGCCAGCGCGATCCGCAGGAGATAGGCGCCACCTCGGTGGATTTCCTCCAGTACTCGGCCTATCTGCTGCTCGCCGGCTTCTGGCTGCAAGCCGCGGCGCGGGCGCAGGATGCGCTGGAAACCGGCAGCGGCGAGGCCGCGTTCTACCAGGCCAAGCTGCACAGTGCGGAGTTCTACCTGCGCCGCGTATTGCCGCGCGCCAGTGCACACCGCGAAGCCCTGTTGGGCGGTGCGGACTGCCTTATGGCCATGGACGAGGACAGTTTCGCCTTTTAGAACCCTCTCCCTCAGCCCCCCGCTTTGCGCCCCTGCCCTTCGCAGAGCTCAGGGCGCTCCAGCGGGCGAAGCGGTGCTTCGCTCTTTTCGCTTAGGCCCCGCAAGCGGGAGAGGGAGTTATAACGCCTTATTCAGGTCTACCTCGGACCGCTCTCTCTCCCATTTATGGGAGAGGGCTGGGGAGAGGGATCGTAGCCCGGATGTAATCCGGGGAAATTTGCCTGACCGATCCCGGATTACATCCGGCATTACAACAAGAGGAGCACAGCATGCATCCCTTCAGCTTCGCCACCACCGCGCAGATCCTCTGCGAATCCGGCGCCAGCCTGCGCCTGGCCGAACTGTGCCGCGAGCGCGGCGCCCAGCGCGTGTTGATCGTCACCGACCCCGGCATCACCCGTCTCGGCCTGCTCGAGCCGCTGCTGCCGGGCTTCACCCGTGCCGGCATGAGCGTACAGGTGTTCGACCAGGTGCTGGCCGACCCGCCCGAGGCCGTGGTGCTGGCGGCCGTGGCCCAGGCCCGCGAGATGCGGGCCGAGCTGGTGGTCGGCTTCGGTGGCGGCAGTTCGATGGATGTGGCCAAGCTGGTGGCCTTGCTGGCGCATCCCGACTGCGGCCAGGCGCTGAGCGAGATCTACGGTGTGGGTAATGCCCGCGGCCGGCGCTTGCCGCTGATCCAGGTGCCGACCACCGCAGGCACCGGTTCCGAGGTGACGCCGATCGCCATCGTCACCACGGGCGAGACCACCAAGATGGGCGTGGTTTCGCCGCTGCTGCTGCCGGATCTGGCCCTGCTCGATGCCGACCTGACCCTCGGCCTGCCGGCGGCGGTGACCGCCGCCACCGGCATCGACGCCATGGTGCATGCCATCGAGGCCTACACCAGCGCGCTGAAGAAGAACCCGCTGTCCGACTTGCTGGCGCGCGAAGCGCTGCGCCTGCTGGCGGCCAACCTCGATGAGGTGGTGCAAAACGGCAGCAACCGCGAGGCGCGTCAGGCCATGCTGCTCGGCGCCTGCCTGGCCGGGCAGGCCTTCGCCAACGCGCCGGTGGCGGCGGTGCATGCGCTGGCCTACCCACTGGGCGGGCATTTCCATATTCCCCACGGGCTGTCCAACGCCCTGGTGCTGCCGCAGGTGCTGGCGTTCAACGCGCCGGTGGCCGCGCCGCTGTACGCCGAGCTGGCGCCGCTGGTATTGGGCGAGCGTTTGCGTGCGGGCAATGCCGCAGCGCAGACCGAGCAACTGATCGAGGCGCTGGCCGCGTTCAGTCAGCGCAGCGGCCTGCCGACGCGGCTGCGCGACGCCGGGGTTGGTGAAGCGATGTTGCCCACACTGGCGGCGGACGCCATGCTGCAGCAGCGCCTGCTGGTGAACAACCCACGCGAGATGAACGAGCAGCAGGCGCTGGCCATCTATCAGGCTGCCTACTGATTCAGGTCGCGGCTAAAGCCCCTCCCACAAGAGCGCCGCAGCCTGTGGGAGGGGCTTTAGCCGCGACGCCAATCCAAGGACCATCATGAGCCAACCCCAACACCTGCGTGGCGACTACCGCCACTTCCAGCCGATCACCACGCGCTGGCACGACAATGACATCTACGGTCACGTCAACAACGTGACCTACTACAGCTACTTCGACAGCGCGGTGAATGCCTACCTGATCGCCGAGGGCGGGCTGGATATTCATGGCGGCGAAGTGGTCGGCTTCGTGGTCAGCTCCAGCTGCGACTACTTCGCCTCCATCGCTTTCCCTGACGCTATCGAAGTCGGCCTGCGCGTCGGCAAGCTGGGCAACAGTTCGGTGCAGTACGAGCTGGCGATCTTCCGCGGCGGCGAAGAGCAGGCCTGCGCCGCCGGGCGTTTCGTTCATGTGTTCGTCGATCGGGCGAGTAATCGTCCGGTGAGCATTCCCGAGCCGCTGCGCTCGGCGCTGGAGCGCCTGCTGGCCGGCTGAGGCGTGCTAGGCTGTGGCGATTCATGCCGCCAGGGAGTGCCCATGTCCGATCTGCAACGCGAGCAGGCGCAACGCCGTGCCGAGCGCATCGCTGCATTTCGTGCCGAGCTGGCCGAGCTGCGCCGCGAGCAGGTGTTGCAGCTGAGCACCGAGCAGGAGCAGGGCCTGACCGCCTATCACGAGCAGTTGCTGGCGCACTACCGACAAACTCTGGACATCGACGCCGATGCCCGCGCGCGCCAGCTGTCGCTGGGCATGCGCCTGGCCTCACTGGTCGGTGCGCTGGCCCTGGCAGCCGGGTTGTTCTTCCTTTTCTACCAGTTCTGGGGCCTGTTCGATGCCGGTGTGCAGGTCGCTGTGCTGATCGGCAGCTCGCTGGGCAGCCTGCTGCTGTGCTTCTGGCTGCAGGCGCGCGACGCCTCCGGTTACTACGCCAAACTGGCCGCGGTGCTGGCGTTCGTCTGCTTCGTGCTCAACCTGTCGATGCTCGGGCAGATTTTCAATATCACGCCCTCGGACAAGGCGCTGCTGCCCTGGGGCGCGCTGGCATTGCTGCTGGCCTACCAATGCCGCCAGCGCCTGCTGCTGGTCACGGCGTTGCTGTGCTTCGGCCTGTTTCTCGCTGCGCGGTTGAACGACTGGACGGGCTTGTACTGGTGGTCGCTGGATGACCACCCGGAGAACTTCCTGCCTGCCGCGCTGCTGTTTGTGCTGCCGCAGTTCATCGATCAGACGCGACGGATCGGTTTCGCCGCCTGCTATCGGGTGGTCGGCTTGCTGTACCTGTTCGGGCCGATCCTGATCCTCAGCTACTGGGGGCAGGGCAGCTACCTCGAATGGCCGGCGCGCTGGGTGGAGGCGTTCTACCAGACGCTGGGCTTCGTCCTCGCGGGGCTGGTGATCTGGCTGGGCGTACGCCGCGGTTGGGCCGAGGTGGTCAATACCGGGCTGGGCTTCGCTCTGGTGCTGCTGTTCAGCAAGCTGTTCGACTGGTGGTGGGCGCTGCTGCCGCGCTACCTGTTCTTCCTCCTGCTCGGGCTGATCGCGCTGTTGTTGCTGGTCATGCTGCAGCGCTGGCGCCGTGGAGGTGCGGCATGAACCATGCACTTTGGCTCGGTCTCGGGCTGATCCTGACGAGCAATGCCGTGGCCCTTGCGGGCGTCTGGTACAACCGCAGCGGTGAGCCGCAGGCGCAACTGCAATTGAGCGAACGGGAAATTCAGCTGCCCTACGACAGCTGGCTGCGCGGCGAGGAAAACAGCGGTCTGCGTCTGCAACTGGCCTGGCGCCAGGCGGATGCCGACTGGTCCTGGCTGGACGAAGCCAAGCTGCGGGAGCTTGGCTTTGCGCCGAACGACCTGGGCCGCAGTGCGGAGCGCCCGCTGTGGTTGGTGCTGGAACTGGACGGGCCTAGCTATCGAAAGCAGGTCGAGCGCGCCAAGGCCGCGTTGGCCAGTGCGCAGACGGCGCTCGCTGCAATACCGCAAGACGAGACCTTGCGCCAACAGCGCGATCAGCGCCGGCTCGAGCTGCGGCACGAGCAGCAGCAAGCCACGCGTCTGTTGCTGGTGGACGCCGGCCTGGATGCCGAGGCTCTACGTAAAGCCTGGCCGGATCGTCAGCGCCAGGTCATCCTGGCCGGACGCCTGACGCCCTATCGCTACGGCGACACGCCCCAATACAGTGCCAGCGTTGCGCCGGAAGGGGATCGCATCAGCGTGCCCAGACGCTACCGGGAGGCCTTCGGCCAATGGCGGCAATACCGCTACGACGAAAAAAAGCCCAAGGTGCGGGTCGAAGTCGCCTTCGGCCAGCGCCATGAGCCCTGGTTGATCAGCGTCGATCAGTGACGGCGCCAGTGTTTGTGGTGCTTCTTGTGTTTCTTGCCGTGGTAGTGGCGACGCTTGTCACGACGGTCATCATCGTAGCTGGCATTGCCCATGTAGTTGCCCAGCGCGCCACCGGCGCCGCCACCTACTGCGGCGCCAACCACCCCGCCGGTGCTGCCGCCGACCTGCTGACCGACAACGTTGCCGCCTGCCGCGCCTAGCGCGCCACCGATGGCCGCTTCGGTGCGGCTGCGACGATCAGCACCGACCATGCTGCCGGCCGCACCGCCCAGACCGGCGCCGACCGCTGCGCCAGTGCTACCACCAACCTGCCCACCAACCATTGCGCCCACCGCGCCGCCGAGGGCGCCGCCCAGGCCGGCTTCGGTATTGCCGGCAAAGGCGAAACCGCCGCTGGTCAGGCCAAGAGAAAGGAAGAGCAATTGTAGAGATTTCATAGACTTCTCGATCACGGAGCCGCTTTGCGGCGGGAACTGCTCCATTGACTGAAGCGGCTCGCCCGTGGTTCCCGCCTTCCGTCGGCAGGCGCTCGGCGGAGGGCTTATAGCACGCTCTCGCGCCCCCATTGCTCCAGCGCCTGGGCCAGGGGCAGTACCTCGCCGGGGCGGCTTAGGGCGTAGCCGGGCAACTGAGCGATACGCGCCTGGAAGTCCGGGTTCTGCAGCACCCGCAGCAGCGCGGTCATCGCTGGCAGCTCGAGGCTGTCTTCGCGGCACAGCAGGCAATAGTGCTCGCGTGCCATGGGGATGAAGTCCAGGCCGAACTGGCGCGCCGCCGCTTCGACACCGAAGCCGACATCGGCCATGCCGCTGGCGACATAGGCCGCTACGGCTGCGTGGGTGAACTCCTCGTTGTGGAAACCCTTTATGGCGGTGCTGTCCAGACCTTCGCGCTGCAGCAGGTCCTGCAGCAGCAGGCGTGTACCCGAACCTGGTTCGCGATTGACGAAGCGCAGCGTGCCGCCGGCCAGATCCGGCAGCCCCTGTACGCCGAGCGGGTTGCCTGGGGCGAGCATCAACCCCTGGGTGCGCACGACGAAGGTGATCACCCGCTGATCGGGGCGCAGCCAGGGCTGGATGCGGTTCATGCTCAGCGTGCCGAGCGGTCCGGCCGGCACATGCAGGCCGGCCACCTCGCAGTCGTGGCGCTGCAGGGCGATCATCGCCTCGCTGCCGCTGCGAAACTGCACATCCCACTGCCAGCCTGGGTCGCGCTCCAGCCACTCGCGCAGCGCCGCGACGGCGAAACCGTGGCTGGCGTGGATGCGCAGACCCGGGTTGCTGGCCTGCAGCACCCGGTTCAGCTCCAGTTCCAGCTCGCCGGCCAAGTTGTCCAGTTGCGGCGAAAGGCGTGCGCGGATGCGCTGGTCGGCCCACAGCAATTTTTCTCCCAGCGGTGCCAGCCGTGCCCCCTTGCCGCGCTCCAGCTCGATCAGCGGGCTGCCGAAGAACGCCTGCCACTTGCCCAGCAGGTTCCAGGCGTGGCGGTAGGAATAGCCGACGCGGGCAGCGGCCTCGGTCAGCTTGCCGGTGTCGTGTACGGCCTGCAGCAACTCCAGACCCTGCGGGTCGAGGCTACTGCCGTCGCGTTGGTGAAAGCGCCAACGCGGTTGAATATCGATACGGATCATATGCTCAGTACTTCATATTTGTTCGGCCGATTCCCCATGTTAATTTGCGGCACATGGGCGCTTTGTGACCCAGTATAAGAACTTTAATTCATATGTGGCGAGCCTTGCGGCTGCGCCTGGGATAAGCCGACCGGCAGCCGTGACTGGCCGGGTTATCTCCTGACAGTACCGGTATAGCCGCCGGCTGGAGCATCGAACATGGCCCTTCTTCCCCAGCGCTTCGCCCCCGAGCAGTGCGAGGCCGTCGCCCGTGAGGTGCTCGCCGCCCACCGCGGCCAGCCCGGCGCCTTGCTACCCATCCTCCACGACATTCAGGACCGGCTCGGTGCCGTACCGCCCGAGCTGTTGCCGTTGATCGCCGAAGACCTGTGCCTGTCGCGCGCCGAGGTGCACGGGGTGGTCAGTTTCTATCACGATTTTCGCGCCACGCCGCCGGGTCGCCAGGTGCTCAAGCTGTGTCAGGCCGAGGCCTGCCAGTCGATGGGCGTCAAGGCGCTGACCGCTGCACTGGAAAGCAAGCTCGGCCTGCCTTTGGGCGAGACCCGCGAGGACGGCAGCCTCAGTTTCGAACCGGTGTACTGCCTGGGCAATTGCGCCTGCGCACCGAGCATGATGCTCAATGGCGAACTGCACGGTCGCGTCGACGCCGATGAAGTGCTGGCGCTGCTGGCGGAACAGGAGACCCAGGCATGAGCGAGTCCATTACCGTTTTCGTTCCGCGCGATGCCACCGCGCTCAGCCTGGGCGCCGACAAGGTTGCCCGTGCCATCGTCGCCGAGGCTGCGGCACGCAATATCGAGGTGAAGCTGGTGCGCAACGGCTCGCGCGGGCTGTTCTGGCTCGAGCCGCTGGTCGAGGTCGCCACGCCGGCCGGTCGTATTGCCTATGGCCCGGTCAAGGCGCGCGACGTCGCCGGCCTGTTCGATGCCGGTTTCCTCGAGGGCAAGGCGCATGCGCTGGGCCACGGCCTGACCGATGAAATCGAATACCTCAAGCGCCAGGAGCGCCTGACCTTTGCCCGTGCCGGCATCACCGACCCGCTGTCGCTGGAGGACTACATCGCCCACGACGGCTATCGCGGCCTCAAACGCGCCCTCGGCATGACGCCCGAGGCGATCGTCGCCGAGGTCACCGAATCCGGCCTGCGTGGCCGTGGCGGCGCGGCGTTCCCCACCGGCATCAAGTGGCGCACCGTGCTCGGTTGCCAGGCCGAGCAGAAGTACATCGTCTGCAACGCCGACGAAGGCGACTCCGGCACCTTCTCCGACCGCATGGTGATGGAAGACGACCCCTACGTGCTGATCGAGGGCATGACCATCGCCGGTCTCGCCGTCGGCGCGACCAAGGGCTACATCTATCTGCGTTCGGAGTACCCGCACGCCGAGGCGGTGCTGCTCGAAACCATCGCCCGCGCCACGGCCGCCGGCTACCTGGGCGACGACGTGCTCGGCAGCGGCAAGGCCTTCCACCTGGAGCTGCGCCGCGGCGCTGGCGCCTATATCTGCGGTGAGGAAACCGCGCTGCTCGAGAGTGTCGAGGGCAAGCGCGGCACCGTGCGGCCGAAGCCGCCGCTGCCGGCCATCGAGGGCCTGTTCGGCAAGCCGACGGTGATCAACAACGTGATCTCCCTGGCGTCGGTGCCGATCATCCTCGACAAGGGCGGCGCCTATTACAAGGATTACGGCATGGGCCGCTCGCTCGGCACCCTGCCGATCCAGCTGACCGGCAACATCGCCCGTGGCGGTCTGATCGAGAAGGCCTTCGGCATCACCCTGCGCGAGCTGCTGTATGAATACGGTGGCGGCTCGGCCAGCGGCCGACCAATTCGCGCAGTGCAGGTCGGCGGCCCGCTCGGCGCCTACCTGCCCGAGTCGCAGTTCGACACGCCGCTGGATTACGAGTCGTTCGCCGCCCTTGGCGCGGTGCTTGGCCACGGTGGCATCGTGGTGTTCGACGATACCGTCGACATGGCCGACATGGCGCGCTACGCCATGGAGTTCTGCGCGGTGGAATCCTGCGGTAAGTGCACGCCCTGCCGGATCGGCTCGACCCGTGGCGAGGAGCTGCTGTCGCAGATCATCGTGGCCCGTTCCGAAGGCCCGCAGCCGGGGCGCATCGAGCTGCTCAAGAGCCTCTGCGACACCATGCTTGGCGCCTCGCTCTGCGCCCTTGGCGGCATGACACCCTATCCGGTGCTGAGCGCCATCAACCACTTTCCCGAGGACTTCGGCGTGTCGCAAGACAGCGCCGAAGCCCGCTGATCCGGAGGCGTCCCCATGGCCCTGTATCGTGAACTCGACTATGGCACCCCTGCTCGCAGCGGTGCTCCGGTAACCCTGGAAATCGACGGCAACGCCATCACCGTGCCGGCCGGCACCTCGCTGATGCGCGCGGCCCAGGAGGCCGGCATCGCTGTGCCGAAATTGTGCGCCAGCGATAGCCTGGAGCCGTTCGGCTCGTGCCGCCTGTGCATGGTGGAAATCGAAGGCCGCCGCGGCTTCCCGGCGTCCTGCACCACCCCGGTGGAGTCGGGCATGGTGGTGCGCACGCAGAGCCCGAAACTGGCCGAACTGCGTCGCGGCACCATGGAGCTGTACATCTCCGACCACCCGCTGGACTGCCTGACCTGCTCGGCCAACGGTAACTGCGAGCTGCAGGACATGGCCGGTGTGGTCGGCCTGCGCGAGGTGCGCTACGACCCGGTGAAAACTCACGTGGCCGAGACCAAGGACGAGTCCAACCCCTATTTCAGCTATGACCCGTCCAAGTGCATCGTCTGCAACCGCTGCGTGCGCGCCTGTGAGGAAGTGCAGGGCACCTTCGCCCTGACCATCGACGGCCGCGGCTTCGATTCGCGCGTGGCCGCCGGCCAGGACGAGGATTTCCTCGACTCCGAGTGCGTGTCCTGCGGTGCCTGCGTCAATGCCTGCCCGACTGCCACACTGATGGAAAAGTCGGTGATCGAGCTGGGCCAGGCCGAGCGCAGCGTTACCACTACCTGCGCCTACTGCGGTGTCGGCTGCTCGTTCAACGCCGAGGTCAAGGGCAACACCGTGGTGCGCATGGTGCCGAACAAGAACGGCCACGCCAACCACGGCCACGCCTGCGTCAAAGGCCGCTTCGCCTGGGGCTACGCGACCCACCCGGACCGCATCAAGACGCCGATGATCCGCGACAGCATCCACGAGCCGTGGCGCTCGGTGAGCTGGGACGAGGCCATCGGTTACGCCGCCCGACGCTTCAAGGAGATCCAGGCGCAGTACGGCCGCAATGCGGTCGGCGGCCTGACCTCCTCTCGTTGCACCAACGAGGAAACCTACCTGGTGCAGAAGCTGGTGCGCGCCGCCTTCGGCAACAACAACGTCGACACCTGTGCGCGTGTGTGTCACTCGCCGACCGGCTACGGCCTGAAGGTGACCCTCGGCGAGTCCGCCGGTACCCAGGATTTTGACTCGGTGCTGTCCGCCGACGTGGTGCTGGTGATCGGTGCCAACCCCACCGACGGCCACCCGGTGTTCGGCTCGCAGCTCAAGCGTCGCCTGCGCCAGGGCGCCAAGCTGATCGTTGCCGACCCGCGCGGCATCGATCTGGTGCGCAGCCCGCACATCCGCGCCGAGCATCACCTGCAACTGCGTCCTGGCAGCAACGTCGCGCTGCTCAACAGCTTGGGTCACGTGATCGTCACCGAGGGCCTGGTCAACGAAGCCTTCGTCGCCGAGCGCTGCGAGGCAGAAGGCTTCGAGCAATGGCGCACCTTCGTCAGCGAACACCGCAACAGCCCCGAGGCCATGGAAGCCCTCACCGGAGTGCCGGCCGCCTCGGTGCGCGCGGCTGCGCGGCTGTATGCCACCGGCGGTAACGCGGCGATCTACTACGGCCTGGGCGTCACCGAGCACAGCCAGGGTTCGTCCACCGTAATGGCGATCGCCAACCTGGCCATGGCCACCGGCAACATCGGCCGTCCCGGGGTGGGCGTGAACCCGCTGCGCGGACAGAACAACGTGCAGGGCTCCTGCGACATGGGTTCCTTCCCCCACGAGCTGCCGGGCTACCGCCACGTTTCCGACCCGGTGGCGCGGCCGCAATTCGAGGCCGCCTGGGGCGTCAAGCTGCTCGACGAGCCGGGCCTGCGCATCCCCAACATGCTCGCTGCTGCGCATGCCGGCACCTTCAAGGGCATGTACATCCAGGGCGAGGACCCGGCGCAGTCGGACCCCGACACCCAGCACGTCACCGATGCACTCAAGGCCATGGAGTGCGTGGTTATCCAGGACCTGTTCCTCAACGAAACCGCCAAGTACGCCCACGTGTTCCTGCCTGGCGCCTCCTTCCTGGAGAAGAACGGCACCTTCACCAACGCCGAGCGGCGCATCTCGCCGGTGCGCAAGGTGATGCCGGCGCTGGCTGGCAAGGAAGACTGGGAAGTGACCGTGGCGCTTTCCAACGCCCTCGGCTATCCGATGAACTACCGCCATCCGTCCGAGATCATGGACGAGATCGCCGCGCTGACGCCGACCTTCACCGGTGTCAGTTACGCCAAGCTCGAGCGCATGGGCAGCATCCAGTGGCCGTGCAACGACGAGGCGCCGGAAGGCACGCCGATCATGCACGAGGACGCCTTCGTGCGTGGCAAGGGGCGGTTCGTGGTCACCGAGTTCATCCCGACCGAGGAACGCACCTCGCGCAAGCGGCCGCTGGTGCTGACCACCGGGCGCATCCTTTCGCAGTACAACGTCGGCGCGCAGACCCGGCGTACCGCCAACAAGGCCTGGCACGCCGAGGACATCCTCGAACTGCACCCGGTGGACGCCGAGGATCGTGGCATCAAGGACGGCGACTGGGTCGGCATCAACAGCCGTGCCGGCGAGACGGTGATGCGTGCCAAGGTCACTGAGCGCATGCAGCCGGGGGTGGTGTACACCACCTTCCACCACCCGGAATCCGGCGCCAACGTGATCACCACGGACAACTCAGACTGGGCCACCAACTGCCCGGAGTACAAGGTCACCGCGGTGCAGGTGCGCAAGGTCGAGACGCCGTCCGACTGGCAGCAGGAGTTCGATAGCTTCACCCGCGAGCAGGTCAGCCTGCTGCCGGTGGTGCAGCTATGAAACCGCTGATCGCTAGGGTGCGCCGTGCGCACCCGCACTGCGCCAACCTGTACCGCCCCATTCGCGGAGCACAGCCATGGGCATGAACGCCACGCAACTGATCAAGATGGCCAACCAGATCGGCGCCTTCTTCGCTTCCCAGCCCGACCAGGAGCAGGCGCGTAGCGAGTACGCTCAGCATCTGCGACGCCAGTGGGACCCGCAGATGCGCACGGCGCTTTACGCTCACCTGGACGCCAGCGGCGGCGAAGGCCTGAGCGAGTTCGCGTTGCGGGTGCTGAGCGATTCGCGCGGGCAGATCGCGCCGCAGGCTGTTACTGTCTGAGTGCTGCAATCCGGCTGTCTCGCACGGCGCCGCCAGGCGCCCTGCGATCATCGCGAGGAATCCGCATCACATGACTCACCGTGCTCCACGTTCACCTGCTGATGAAATCGCCGCCAGCCCGGCAGCGGGCGGCTACGCCTATGCCGAACTGGACGAGACCGCCAGCGTGGGGCATGCGGTGCTGGCCGAGGAATGTGCGCTGGCTATCGCCTACAACGGCATCAACCATGCGGTGATGATGGTATCGCCCAGTGCGCTGGAGGATTTCGTCGTCGGCTTCAGCCTGACGTCTGCAGTCGTGGCGGCGGCCGAGGATATCTACGACATCCAGCTCAAGCGCGCGGGTGAGGCATTCAGCGCCGACGTTGAGATTGCCAGTCGTGCCTTCTGGGCGCTCAAGCAGCAGCGGCGCAATCTGGCCGGTACCAGTGGTTGTGGCCTGTGTGGTGTCGAAGCGCTGGAGCAGGCGCTGCCGCAACTCGACACCCTGAGCGTCAACCCGCTGCCACCGGCCGCGCACCTGGCCGACCTGCGTACGCGCATCGGTGAAGTGCAGAAGCTGGCGCGCCAGAGCGGCGCGCTGCACGCGGCACTGTTCGTCGACGAATGTGGTGAGATCGTCCTGTGCCGCGAAGACATTGGCCGGCACAACGCCCTGGACAAGCTGATCGGCGCGCTAAACCGTGAAAACCGCGACGCCCGCCGCGGCTTTGTCGTGGTCACCAGTCGCTGCAGCCTGGAACTGATCCACAAGGCGGTGCGTGCCGGCTTCGCCAGCCTGGTCAGCCTCTCCGCGCCGACCGAGCTGTGCGTGCGCTGGGCGCGTCGGCACCGTCTCAACCTCATCCACCTGCCGCATCACAGCGCGCCACGCGTCTACAGCCCGGCGCCCTAGGCTCCCGCTTCGTAGCCCGGATGCAATCCGGGACGCTTTGCGCCTCGAGGCTATCCCCGGATTGCATCCGGGCTACAGGCCCTGCAGCAACTCCTGGTAATCCTCCACCGCGTCGAATTCTTCGGTGTCCTTCGGCTCGGCCCGGCTGTCCGGCTGACGCACGGCAAGCAGGTGGGCGACACCGAACTGTCCGGCGCTACGAAGAATCGGCAGGCTGTCGTCGATGAACAGGCTGCGCGCCGGATCGAAGCCGACGTCCTGACGCAGGGCGAACCAGAACTGCTGGTTCTCCTTGGGAAAGCCGTAGTCGTGAGAGCTGATCAGGCGCTCGAACCAGGGCGCCAGTTCGACCCGTTCCATCTTCAACGACAGCGAATCGCGATGCGCGTTGGTGATCAGCACCACACGCTTGCCGGCCTCGCGCAGGGCGCGAAGGAACAGCTCGGCATCCGCGCGCAGGGCGATCAGGTCGGCGACCTCGCGCTTGAGCTCGCGGATCGACAACTTCAGTTCGCGGCTCCAGAAGTCCGTGCAGTACCAGTTCAGCGTGCCGGCGTGCTGGCGAAACAGCGGCAGCAGCTCGGCCTCGGCCAGCGCCAGGCTGATGCCATGATGTTCGGCATAACGCTGCGGCAGGTGCTTGAGCCAGAAGTGATTGTCGAAGTGCAGATCGAGCAGGGTGCCGTCCATGTCCAGCAGGACAGTGTCGATCTGGTGCCAGGTGAGTGAAGGCATGGGCACGCCAGGTAATGAAAGTCGTGAATCTGCCGGCGCGCGTCGCGATCGCGCAATCTGCGCCGGGGATAATCGCAAAAGCCGCTGTATGATAACCGACCAGGTCTCGCCAAGGAGTCGCCCCATGCGTCAAAAACCCACGGTTCTCGCCCGCGAGATCGTCGCCAGCAGCCGCCTGTTCTGTGTCGAGGAGGTGCAGTTGCGTTTTTCCAACGGTACCGAGCGCACCTACGAGCGATTGGTCGGCAAGGGCGCCGGTTATGGTGCGGTGATGGTGGTGGCGATGCTCGACGCCGAGCACGCCGTGCTGATCGAGGAATACTGCGGCGGCACCGATGACTATCAGCTGTCGCTGCCCAAGGGGCTGATCGAGCCGGGGGAGGACGTGCTGGTGGCGGCCAATCGCGAGCTCAAGGAGGAGGCGGGGTTCGGCGCGCATCAACTGGAGTACATCACCGAGCTGAGTCTGTCGCCCGGTTACATGAGCCAGAAGATCCAGGTGGTGCTGGCGCGCGATCTGTACGAGGAGCGCCTGCCCGGCGACGAGCCCGAGCCGATGCGGGTCGACCGCATCAGCCTGCGCGAGCTGTCCAGCCTGGCCCAGCACGAGCAATTCAGCGAGGGCCGCGCACTGGCGGCGCTGTACCTGGTGCGCGACCTGCTCACTCAGCGCGGGGAGTACCGCCCGTGAGCCATCCCTATATCCCCAAGGTAATCGACCTGGTACGTGCCGCCGGCGCGGCGACCCTGCCGTACTGGCGCAGCGATGTGGCGGTGACGGAAAAGGCTGACGCCTCGCCGGTAACCGCTGCCGACCTGGCCGCGCACCATATCCTGCTCGATGGCCTGCAGGCGCTGGCGCCGGATATTCCGGTGCTCTCGGAAGAGGCCGCCGACATTGCGCTGGCCGAGCGCGCCGCCTGGACCCGCTGGTGGCTGGTCGATCCGCTCGACGGCACCAAGGAGTTCATCGCCGGATCAGAGGAGTTCACCGTCAACGTCGCGCTGATCGAGCGCGGCCGCGTGGTCTTCGGTGTGGTCGGCATCCCGGCCAGCGGCCGTTGCTATTACGGCGGCGCCGGTCTGGGCGCCTGGCGCAGTGAAGCGCCGGGTGAAGAGGAGTCGATCAGCGTGCGTCTGGTGCCGGCGCAGGGCTTTATCCTGGTTGCCAGCAAGCGCCACTCGAGCCCGGCGCAGGAAACCCTGCTCGCAGGGCTCGCCCAGCGTTTTGGCGAGCCGGCGCTGGCCAATATCGGCAGTTCGCTGAAGTTCTGTCTGCTGGCCGAAGGCAATGCCGATTGCTACCCACGCCTGGCGCCCACCTCGCAGTGGGACACTGCTGCGGCGCAGGGTGTGCTGGAAGGGGCGGGCGGCGAAGTGCTGGATCTGGCTGGCGAGGCGCTGACCTATGAGGCGCGTGAATCCTTCCTCAATCCGTCTTTCCTGGCGCTGCCGGCTGACGCCGAGTGGCGTGGCGCGTTGATCGAGCTGGCGCGGGCACTCTAATTGTAGGGCGGGTGAAACCCGCCACATCGCCCATGGCGGGTTGCACCCGCCCTACGGCTCAATCGAGCATATCGCTGTAGCGCTCGTCCTTCCTGAACACCAGCGGCTGGTCGAAGCCCGGCACCTTCACTTCTTCGGTGGTGATGGAGATCGCCTGGTCGTCGATCATGTCGTTGCCGAAGTTGTAGATGATGTCCAGCTTGCCCTGCAGCGCCTGCTGGTCGTAGGCGGCTGCGGCGGCGCGGGTGCCCTCGCGGCGGGCCAGGTAGGCGTCGAAGGCAGCCTGGCCGTGGCGCTTGCGCAGCATGCGCTCGGTCACGTGCGGGGCCAGTACCAGGGCGCTGGCATTGTTGCCGCCGAAGCCCTTGGAGTTGATGAAGGCCACGTCCAGCGCGTGCTCACCCACCTTACGGTCTTCGGTGGACAGGCTCAGGTGATCCTGATGCACGTCGTCAGCGACGGCGTCGATGGTCTTGATGCCCGGCACGATGCCGTACTTGAAGGCGCCGAGGGCGCCGATCACCTGATCGCCGCTGGCGGTGGCCAGGGAGTGGCCGACGAAGGCCTTCACCGCCGTGACCGGCCACTGTTCGATGCCGAAGGCGCTGGCGACGCGATCGAGAATCTCCGACTCGGTGACACGGTTGGCCGGGGTGCTGGAGCCATGGGCGTGGACGAAGCTGCGATTGCGCACGGCGTCCAGGCCGAGCAGTTGCACGGCGCTGGCCACGGCCTTGGCCACGGTCAGGTAGTTGCCCGGGCCGGGCGCAGAGATGGATTTCTTGAAACCATCAGCGTTGATGAACACGTCCGGCACCGCGCCGTGGATATCGGCACCCAGCTCCAGGGCCAGCTCGTCGTCCATCAGCACCACGAACTGACAGGCCTCGGCCAGGGTGAAGCCGCAGTTGTCGCCGAACGGGCGGCTGGCGCGGCGGAAGTCCACATCGCTCTTGCCCTCGATCTGACGCAGGCCTTCTTCGGTAGCCAGCGCGCCCATGGCGCCGTAACCCTCGATGCACTCCTGGTTGATCGGCGCCTCGCTGCTGCCGACGATGACCACGCGCGCCTTGCCTGCGGCGATCTGCTCGATGCCCTTCTGCAGGTTGTAGAGAAAGGTGGCGCAGGCGCCGGTGATGCTGCCGGTGGTGCCGACGCTGCCGAGCACGTAGGCGTTGATAAAGTCAGCCGGCATGGTATTGAGGCCCAGGGCCAGCTGCTTGGCGGTGACGCGGCCGCCTTTGAGGCGCGACTGCATCATGCCGCCGAAACCGTTCTCGTCGAGCTGGCTCATTATGCAACTGGCGAATACGGCGATCTCGTCCGGGGCAACGTGCTGGACGATGCGCTGCCAGTCGATGCCCACCGAGCGCAGGGCATCGGTGACGCCGACCACGGTCATGGCCAGGCCACGTGGGTGGAAACGAGCGTTATACAGTTCGCTCGGCTCGAAGCCGGTGGGCAACTGGCCGGCGGATTTCACTGCGAGCGGGCGATAGCTATCGACCTTGAATTCGCAGCTGTCATGCAGGGTGACGCGTACTTCGTTGCCCTCGAGCTCTTCGATCGACCAATTGGCCGGCAGCGGCTCGGGCAGTTGCTTGCGCTGGGTGATGAAGCTCAGGTTGGCGCCATTGGCGGGGGCGACGCCGATGCTTTTCTGCCAGTGGGCGGCGTCCGGGTCCAGGTGCTGCTTCTCGATGCGGCGCACCAGGGTGCCGGTGAGGATTTGTTTGGCGTAGCGGCTTTCGATCTCGGCCAGGCTCAGCGCCTGGCCGTCCTGATCCTGATACTGGCCATCGACCACGCGTACCAGCTTCATCATCTGCGCCAGCCCGGCCAGGGTTTCCTGGCGCGCCTGAGGCTCCAGCGACTCCTGTACGGTACGGCGAAAACCATGGTGGAAGGAGCTGCGCCCGGCTGCGTTGTAACCCCCAAAACCCACGATCACAGGTAAGCGCGACATAACTCAAAAGCTCCTGAACAAGGCCAGCGCGACGCCAGGCCGGCGCCAGTGGGCGCGAGCGGGTCATAGGGCGGTGGCATTTGGAAAATTTCGGCTGCTAACCTGACGTGGATCATGACCGTCGAGTCACTCATTCGTCCAATGTCGTGGCGAGTGCGGCGCGTGTCGCGGATGGGATGGGGCGTCTTCAGGGCGCAGGGTGCGCTTGGCGCACCCACGAAAAACGAGCCCGCCAGACGGCGGGCTTGGATGGCTCAGCTCTGGTAGCTGATATGCCCGTCGACCAGTGTGTAGCGCACCGCACCGGGCAGGCAATGGCCGATGAACGGGCAGTTGCTGCCCTTGGAGTACCACTGTTCACCGGCGACGGTGGATGCCTGCGCATCGAACAGCACGATATCGGCAGCGCCGCCGACGCCCAGCTTGCCGGCCGGCAGGCGCAATGCGGCGGCCGGCCCGCTGGACAGGCGCGCCAGCAGCGTCGGCAGATCCAGCAGGCCGTCCTGTACCAGGCTCATGGCCAGCGGTAGCAGGAGTTGCACGCTGCTGATGCCCGGTTCGGTGGCGGCGAAGGGCGCCAGCTTGGCGTCGCGCTCGTGCGGCTGGTGGTGGCTGGCGATGGCGGAGATCACCCCGGCCTTCACTGCATCGCGCAGGCCGTCGCGGTCGGCCCGCGAGCGCAGCGGCGGCTGCACGTGGTAGAGGCTGGAGAAATCGATCAGCGCCTCATCGGTGAGAATCAGCTGGTACAGCGCCGCATCGGCGGTCACCGGCAGGCCGCGGGCCTGGGCATTGGCGATCAGTTCGGCGCCGCGGGCGCTGGTGATCTGGCTGAAGTGCGCGCGCACGCCGCTCTGTTCCACCAGCAGCAGGTCGCGCGCCAGGGCCACGGTCTCGGCGGTTTCCGGGATGCCGGCCAGGCCGAGGAAGCTGGCGGTCGGGCCTTCGTGCGCGAGGCCGCCTTCGGCCAGGTCGGCGTCCTGCGAGTGGAAGATCACCTGCAGATCGAAAGTGGCTGCATATTCCAGCGCGCGGCGCAGGGTACGGCTGCTGCGGAAGTTGTCCAGGCCGTTGCCGAAGGCCACGCAACCGGCATCGCGCAGGGCGACCAGCTCGGCAAGTTGTTCGCCGGCCAGCCCTTTGCTCAGCGCGCCGATGGGGAAGACCTTGGTGTGCCCGGCTTCGCGGGCACGGTCGAGGATCAGCTCGGCCACGGCCGAGGTATCCAGCACCGGCTTGGTGAACGGTGGGCAGCACAGGCTGGTGACGCCCCCGGCCGCAGCGGCCAGGGTTTCCGTGGCGATGCTGCCCTTGCGGCTGTAGCCCGGCTCGCGCAGGGCCACGGACAGGTCGACCAGGCCGGGCGCGGCGATCAGGCCTTGGGCCTCGAGCGTCTTGTCGGCAGTGAAACCGGCCGGGGCCTGGCCGATGGCGGCCAGCTTGCCGCCGTCGATAAAGAGGTCGCTGACCTGATCCAGACCACTGGCAGGGTCTATCAGGCGGGCGCCGAGGATTGCGGTACGCATCAGTTGGCCTCCTCGGCGTTGAGTTGACGTTGGGCGTTCTGCCCGCTCATGGCCATCGACAGCACGGCCATGCGAATGGCGATGCCATAGGTGACCTGGTTGAGGATTACCGACTGAGGGCCGTCGGCCACCGCCGACTCGATCTCCACGCCGCGGTTGATCGGGCCCGGGTGCATCACCAGGGCATCGGGCTTGGCCAGTTTCAGGCGCTGCTCGGTAAGGCCGAACAGGCGGTAGAACTCGCCCTCGCTGGGCAGCAGGCCGCCCTGCATGCGCTCGCGCTGCAGGCGCAGCATGATCACCACGTCGACATCCTTGAGGCCTTCGTTGGCGTCGCTGAACACGCGCACGCCGTAGCTTTCCTCCAGGCCGATGGGCAACAGGGTCTTCGGCGCGATCACGCGGATATCCGGGCAGCCCAGGGTCTTCAGCGCGAGCATGTTCGAGCGCGCCACCCGCGAGTGCAGGATATCGCCGACGATGGCCACCGACAGGTTCTCGAAGTCGCCCTTGTGGCGGCGGATGGTGAGCATGTCGAGCATGCCCTGAGTCGGGTGCGCGTGGCGGCCGTCACCGCCGTTGATGATCGCCAGGTTCGGGCACACGTGCTCGGCGATGAAGTGCGCGGCGCCGGAGTCGGCATGGCGCACGACGAAGATGTCGGCGGCCATGGCCTCGAGGTTGCGCAGGGTGTCGAACAGCGTCTCGCCCTTGCTGGTGGAGCTGGTCGACACGTTGAGGCTGATGACGTCGGCCGACAGGCGCTGGGCGGCCAGCTCGAAGGTGGTGCGGGTGCGCGTGGAGTTCTCGAAGAACACGTTGCACACGGTCTTGCCGCGCAGCAGCGGGACCTTCTTCACCGCGCGCGCGCCGACTTCGAGGAAGGAGTCGGCGGTGTCGAGGATTTCGGTCAACAGCTCACGGGGCAGGCCGTCTAGTGAGAGGAAGTGGCGCAGCTGACCTTGGTCGTTCAGCTGCAGCGGGCGCTTGGCGGCGAGTGGCGTCATCGCGGGGAGTCTCAGTTGGCGAGCGTCTGGAGTTCGAGGGTCAGCGGCGTGGGGCCGGACAATTTTACCCGCTCGTTGGTCGCCAGCGACAGGGTGGCGCCGACCACGTCCGGGCGAATCGGCAAATCGCGGGCGTTGAGGTCGAGCAGGCTGACCAGGGTCACGCTGGCCGGGCGGCCATAGTCGAACAGTTCGTTCAGCGCGGCGCGGATGGTGCGCCCGCTCATCAGCACGTCGTCGATCAGCACCAGATGCTGGCCCTCGATCTCGAACGGCAACTCGGACGGTTGAACCTGTGGGTGCAGACCGTTCTGGGTGAAGTCGTCGCGGTAGAAGGACACGTCGAGGATGCCAAGGGCGTCATCACGTCCCAGCGACTGCAACAGGGCCTGGGCGACCCAGACGCCGCCGGTGCGGATGCCGATAAAGCGCGGTTCGCTGATCTGGCGCTGGTTGAGGTGCTGGGTCAGCGCACTGGCCATGGCCGGCAGCAGGTCGTTGGGGTTCGGTAGCATGGCGAAACTCCTTGGTGCGGGCCGACTCGCTCAGCCCGTGCAGTTTTCCTCTAGCCAGCCCTGTAGCAACAAGGCTGCGGCAATGGCATCGACCGGGCGCTCGCGGTAGCCACCGCTCTGGCCTTCGCGCAGGCGCTGGCCCTTGGCCTCGAAGGTGGTCAGGCGCTCGTCGTGGGTGTAGGCGGGCAGGTTGAAGCGGCCATTGAGGCGGCGGGCGAATTTCTCGGCGCGGGCGCTCATCTCGCTGGGCGTGCCGTCCATGTTCAGCGGCAGGCCGACTACCACAGCGTCCGGCTGCCACTCCTTGATCAGCGCTTCGACGCGGCTCCAGTCCGGCACGCCGTTCTGCGCCTTGAGCACGCACAGTTCACGGGCCTGGCCGGTGATCACCTGGCCGACGGCGACGCCGATCTGCTTGGTGCCATAGTCGAAGCCCAGCAGCAGGCGCAGTGGCTTGTCACTCATCAGGCGTGCCCGACCTGCGAGGTCAGCAGGCTGAGGTTGACTCCCAGGCGTGCTGCAGCGGCATCGAGGCGCTGGTCGTAGGGCATGTCGAAGAGAATGCTGCTGTCGGCGGGGCAGGTCAGCCAGGCGTTGTCGGCCAGCTCCGCTTCCAGTTGCCCGGCTTCCCAGCCGGCGTAGCCGAGCGTGATCAGGTAGCGATCCGGGCCGCTGCCGTCGGCGATGGCGAACAGCACGTCCTGCGAGGTCGAAAGGCCCAGCTCACCCAGCTCCAGGGTCGCCTGGAACTGCGGGCCAGCCGGATGCAGGACGAAGCCGCGGTCGGTCTGTACCGGGCCGCCGGCGAAGATCGGCAGGCTGTGGCACAGCGCCGCGGGCTCCTCGTCAGGGCGTAATTGCTCCAGCACTTCGGCCAGGTTGAGGCCGTTGGGTTTGTTGATCACCAGGCCCATCGCCCCCTGCTCGTTGTGTTCGACCAGGTAGGTGACGGTTTGCGCGAAGTTCGGATCGGCCATGTGCGGCATGGCGATCAGGAAATGGTGCTTGAGCGAGGTGGGGGCTGAATTCTTCATGGCGCCTAGTTTGAAGCTGCAAGCTGCAAGGGACAAGCTGCAAGTAAAGGCGAAAAGCCTGGGTGAGACAGGAGGGCGTGAGTGGCTTTCTTGAGGCTTGCAGCTTGAAGCTTGCAGCTGCCCTATCAGTTGCTCGACAGCCGGTCGCCGCGGTCGAAGCGCCAGGTGCGGATGATTTCCAGGCGGTCGATATCGGCCAGGTCGCCGGTGAAGGGCGCATAGGGCGCGGCCAGGCGCACGATGCGTTGCGCGGCCTGGTCGAGTACGGCCTGGCCCGAGGACTCCAGCACCTGCACTTCATACAGCGAGCCATCGCGGTTGATCGACACCAGCAGGCGCAGGCTGCCGTAGATGCGTTGGCGGCGGGCGTCGTCCGGATAATTGAGGTTGCCGATGCGCTCGACCTTTTTGCGCCATTCGTCCTTGTACCAGGCGCCCTTGTCGCGCATGGTCGAGGCGGCGTTGAGGCGGTGGATCTTCGGCCGCTTGGCGTAGGCTTGAACTTCCTGCGCCAGTTCGGCTTCCAGGCTGGCGATTTCCGCCGACAGCTGGGCAGAGTCGAATACCGGTGCCGGGCGCGTTTCCGGGACCGGTTTGGCTTCTTCGCGTTTGACCGGTGTTTTCTGCTGCTGCGGTGCGCGCGTGGCGACGGCGGCCTTGGGCGCTTCCGGCTTGCTGGCAGGCTGCTGCGGGGCGGCGGGTGGTGTGACCTTGCGCACCTCGCTGTCCTGGAAGGGAGCCTGCTCGGTGGTCTTCGGTGCCGCGGCATGTTCCAGCGTACCGCTGCCTTGCTGGTTGTCCTGGGCGAGGAAGTCAGCCTCCTTGGGCTTCTCTTCGCTCTTGAATGTGGACAGGGTAATTTCCAGCGTCTTGCTGATCTCTGGGGGCGACTCCAGGGTGAAGCCGACGCCAAGAATCAGCGCCACATGCAGGGCTGCGGCGAGAAACAGGGTGAACCCCAGGCGATCCGCCGGACGGACGGTGGCGGAGGAAGCGGTGGTTGGGGTGGCGGCTGCGTTCATCGCGTATCGGGTCTGCTTTCGAATGTCGCGCAGTCTGCGGCGCGACGCTTCAGGCTGCAAGCCTGAAGCGCCAGGCTGTTAGCTGGTTCAAGCTTGTGGCGTTTATATGATGCTGGCGTAGGGCGGGTGCAACCCGCCGGCCAGGCAGTGGCGGGTTGCACCCGCCTTACGATCCGCGCTTTGCCGCGATGCAGTCCATCAGGCGCTCGCCGATACGGGTATCGAAGGCAGCGTCGATCTCGCGGATGCAGGTCGGGCTGGTAACGTTGATTTCCGTCAGGTGGTCGCCGATTACATCGAGTCCGACGAAAATCAGCCCTTTTTCACGCAGGGTCGGGCCGACCGCCGCGGCGATCTCGCGGTCGCGTTCGGTCAGCGGCCTGGCTTCGCCACGTCCGCCTGCAGCCAGGTTGCCACGGGTTTCTCCGGCAGCCGGAATGCGCGCCAGGCAGTAGGGCACCGGTTCGCCGTCTATCATCAGGATGCGCTTGTCACCGTCCTTGATGGCCGGCAGGTAGGCCTGCACCATGATCTGCTGCTGGCCGTGCAGGGTCAGGGTTTCCAGAATCACCGAGAGGTTGGGGTCGCCTGCACGGTGGCGAAAGATCTGCGAACCGCCCATGCCATCAAGGGGTTTGAGAATGATGTCACGGTGCTCATCGGCAAACTGGCGCACAATATCGGCGCGTCGACTGACCAGGGTCGGTGGCGTGTATTGGGGAAACTGGGTGGCGAAGAACTTTTCATTGCAGTCGCGCAGGCTCTGCGGCCGATTGACCACCAGTACGCCGTCGCGCTCCGCCTGCTCGAGCAGGTAGGTGGAGTAGACGAATTCGTTATCGAAGGGCGGGTCCTTGCGCATCAGGATCACGTCCAGCTCGGCGAGCGGCGTGTCCTGTTCCATGCCAAGGGTGAACCAGCGCTGCGGGTCATTGAACACTTCCAGCGGACGCAGACGGGCACGAGCCTGACCGCGAACCTGGTAGAGATCCTGCTGCTCCATGTAGAACAGCGACCAGCCGCGTGCTTGAGCGGCCAGCAACATGGCCAGCGAGCTGTCCTTCTTGAAGGAAATGCTGGCAATCGGATCCATGACGATCCCGAGACGAAGGCTCATGGGGGTAACTCTCCGCGAGGTAGAGGGTAGAGGCCGGGTTGGCCATGCCGTGAAAGGCTGTCAGGGTGGCGTTGGCCGGGGCCTTGGTCAAGGGCTGGTGCTGCCCCGGCAGGCTTATAGATTGCATCTGGAGAGTGTGCTAAAAAGGCCCGACGATTGGGTCAAGCCCCATCGGCGACTGGGCCTCAGGCATACTGATAACGCGAATATAACGACTCACCGAGGCGATGGTAGGGCGAACATGGAACAGCATTCCGAGGGTTTGAAAGTGATGGTGATCGACGACTCGAAGACGATTCGTCGCACCGCCGAAACTCTGCTGAAAAAAGTGGGTTGTGACGTCATCACCGCGGTCGATGGCTTCGATGCCCTGGCCAAGATTGCCGACACTCACCCCAGTATCATCTTTGTCGACATCATGATGCCGCGTCTCGATGGGTATCAGACCTGTGCCCTGATCAAGAACAACAGTGCCTTCAAATCCACCCCGGTGATCATGCTGTCCTCCAAGGATGGCCTGTTCGACAAGGCCAAGGGCCGCATCGTCGGCTCCGATCAATACCTGACCAAGCCCTTCAGCAAGGAAGAGCTGCTCGGTGCGATCAAAGCCCATGTGCCGGACTTCACCCCGGTGGAACAAGCCTCCTGACGCACCGGCCTCGCGGCCCCTGCGTCTCTTCTGCATTGGGAAACACCATGGCTCGAATTCTGATTGTTGATGACTCCCCGACCGAGATGTACAAGCTGACCGCCATGCTGGAAAAGCACGGCCATCAGGTACTGAAGGCGGAAAACGGCGCCGACGGCGTGGCCCTGGCTCGCCAGGAGAAGCCGGACGCGGTCCTGATGGACATCGTCATGCCCGGCCTCAATGGCTTCCAGGCGACTCGTCAACTGACCAAGGACGCCGAAACCAGCCACATCCCGGTGATCATCGTCACCACCAAGGATCAGGAAACCGACAAGGTCTGGGGCAAGCGCCAGGGCGCGAAGGACTACCTGACCAAGCCGGTCGACGAAGACACCTTGCTGAAAACTCTCAATGCGGTACTGGCCGGCTGATGCCGTGCCGTCCGTTGACTGAATAAGAAGAAGGCCACGGCTGGCATGTCGGACGCGCAGACTCCTTTCCAGATTCTCCTCGAGATCGACCAGCGTTGCCGGGCCCTGGCGGCCGGCCTGCCGTCGCAACAGGCGGCGGTGCAGACCTGGAGCGGTATCGGTTTTCGCATGGGCGAGCGATTCTTCGTCGCGCCGATGGGGGAAGTGGGCGAGGTCCTGCACGAGCCGCGCTACACCCTGCTGCCGGGTGTGAAGGGCTGGGTCAAAGGGGTGGCCAACGTGCGTGGCCGCCTGTTGCCGATCATGGACCTGTGCGGGTTCTTCGGCAGTGAATTGTCGCCGCTGCGCAAGCTGCGGCGAATCCTGGTGGTCGACCATCAGGAAATCTTCGCCGGCCTGACGGTCGACGAAGTCTTCGGTATGCAGCATTTCCCCGTGGATGCCTTCTCAGAACAACTGCCGCCTCTCGAGGCGAGCATTGCGCCGTTCATCCACGGTGTTTTCCAACGGGAACAGCCCTGGTTGGTGTTCAGCCCTCATGCGCTGACGGCCGATCCGGGCTTTCTCGACGTGTCCTATCAGTAGATTTCGGTTGGGCCGGCTCTGCCGGCTCTTTGGCGTTACATGGGAACCCTAGTGCGGTCGGTCCAGGCGGGGGCCAGATAATGAAAAAACTAAATGCAGGCAATTTGTTGGCGGGGGCACGCAGCAGTACGCTGATCGCAGCGCTGTTCGTCGTGCTTATCGTTTCCATCGTGCTGTTGTTCGCGAACTTCGCCTACATCAACACCCAGTCCAACTACGATACCGAGTACATCAGTCACTCCGGTGAGCTGCGCGTACTGTCCCAGCGTATCGCCAAGAACGCCACGGAAGCGGCGGCGGGTACTGCCGAAGCCTTCGGTCTGTTGCGCGACGCGCGTAACGACTTCCAGCAGCGCTGGGGCTACCTGACCGATGGCGATGCCAGCAGCGGTTTGCCGCCGGCACCCGAGTCGGTGCAGGCGCAGATGGCTGCGGTACAGCAGGACTGGGATAGCCTGCGGCAGAACACCGACGCCATTCTCGCCAGCGAGCAGACCGTACTGTCGCTGCACCAGGTAGCCGCCACCCTGGCGGAAACCATCCCGCAGCTGCAGGTCGAGTACGAGGAAGTGGTCGACATCCTGCTGGAAAGTGGCGCGCCGGCCGCCCAGGTTTCCGTGGCCCAGCGTCAGTCGCTGCTGGCTGAACGTATCCTCGGTTCGGTGAACAAGGTACTGGCCGGTGACGAAGACTCGGTGCAGGCCGCCGACATGTTCGGCCGTGACGCCAGCCTGTTCGGTCGTGTACTGGCGGCAATGCTCGAAGGCAACGCCGCGATGGAAATCAGCCAGGTGACCGACGAGGAAGCCCTCGAGCGTCTGGCCGAGATTTCCGAGCTGTTCGAATTCGTATCCGGTTCGGTGGACGAGATTCTCGAGACCTCGCCGGAACTGTTCCAAGTGCGTGAGTCGGCGAACTCGATCTTCACCGTGTCGCAGACCCTGCTGGACAAGGCGTCCGAGTTGGCCGCCGGCTTCGAAGACCTCGCCGACGGCCGTGCCATCAACACCCTGTTCGGCTACGTGCTGGGTGGTCTGGCGCTGGGCTCGATCATTCTCATCGGCCTGGTGATGGTGCGTGAAACCAACCGTCGTCTGGCTGAAACCGCCGAGAAGAACGAACGTAACCAGGCGGCGATTCTGCGTCTGCTCGACGAAATCGCCGACCTCGCCGACGGTGACCTGACCGTGGCCGCGACGGTAACCGAAGACTTCACCGGTGCCATCGCCGACTCCATCAACTACTCCATCGACCAGCTGCGCGACCTGGTAGCCACCATCAACCTGACCGCCGTTCAGGTAGCCGGTGCGGCCCAGGAAACCCAGGCCACGGCGATGCACCTGGCCGAGGCCTCCGAGCACCAGGCGCAGGAAATTGCCGGCGCCTCCGCGGCGATCAACGAAATGGCCGTGTCGATTGACCAGGTATCGGCGAACGCCTCGGAATCCTCCGCGGTAGCGGAACGTTCCGTAGCCATCGCCAACAAGGGCAACGAAGTCGTACACAACACCATCACCGGCATGGATAACATCCGTGAGCAGATCCAGGACACCTCGAAGCGGATCAAGCGCCTCGGTGAATCGTCCCAGGAGATCGGTGACATCGTTAGCCTGATTAACGACATTGCCGACCAGACCAACATCCTCGCACTGAACGCCGCGATCCAGGCGTCCATGGCCGGTGATGCGGGCCGCGGCTTCGCCGTGGTAGCGGACGAGGTACAACGCCTCGCAGAACGTTCCTCGGCGGCGACCAAGCAGATCGAGGCGCTGGTAAAAACCATTCAGACCGACACCAACGAAGCCGTTATCTCCATGGAACAGACGACTTCCGAAGTGGTGCGCGGTGCCCGCCTGGCGCAGGACGCCGGTGTGGCACTGGAAGAGATCGAGAAGGTATCGAAGACCCTCGCGGCCCTCATCCAGAACATTTCCAACGCCGCTCGCCAGCAGGCCTCTTCGGCCGGCCACATTTCCAACACCATGAACGTGATCCAGGAGATCACCTCGCAGACGTCCTCGGGTACCACCGCCACCGCCAAGAGCATTGGTAACCTGGCCAAGATGGCCAGCGAGATGCGCAAGTCGGTGTCCGGCTTCACCCTGCCAGACGCCTGATAAAGGAGCGCGGAGGCTGGCTGCAGCCTCCGCATCACAGCCATGACCCAGGGCGAAGGTATGCAGTCAGCGGGCGTTTGGGCATTGCGCCCGGTGACCGATATGTCGCAAGCCGATTTCCACGACTGGCAGACGCTGCTTGAGGCGCGTACCGGTGTGGTGATCAGCGAGCAGCGGCGCGCATTCCTGCAGACCAACCTGAGTGCGCGCATGCGCGAACTGGGCGTCGAGGATTACGCCAGCTACTACCGTCAGGTTACCGATGGTCCGCGTGGCGCGGTGGAGTGGTCGACCCTGCTGGATCGGCTGACCGTGCAGGAAACCCGTTTCTTCCGTCATCCGCCTTCCTTCGAGGTGCTCTCGCAGTACCTGCAGGAGCGTCTGGCGGCAGGGCTGGGCAAGCCCTGGGAACTGTGGAGCGTGGGTTGCTCCAGTGGTGAGGAGCCTTATTCGCTGGCGATCATGGCCGCCGAAGCCCTGCAGGGCAGCGAGCTGCCCGAACACTTTGCGGTGACCGGTACGGATATCAGTCAGGGTGCACTGAGCAAGGCGCGTGAGGCGTGCTATTCGGCGCGGCGCCTGGAGCAGGTGAGTGACGAGCTGCGCGAGCGCTACTTTCTCGCGCAGGCCGATGGACGTTTCAAGGTGGTACCGAGTCTGGCGGCGCGCGTATGCAGCGCCCGGCTCAATGTGCTGGAACTGGCCAAGGCGCCGATGTCCGGCATGGACGTGATTTTCTGTCAGAACTTGCTGATCTATTTCCGCCGCTGGCGTCGCCGCGACATCCTCAACCGCCTGGCCGAGAGCCTGGCGCCGGGTGGCCTGCTGGTCGTGGGCGTGGGCGAAGTAGCCGGTTGGCAGCACCCGCAACTGGTGCCGGTGGCCGACGAGCGAGTTCTGGCGTTTACCCGCAAGGGATAAGGCCAAGTTTATGAGTGGAGTGGCTATGGGTGATCGGCATGATTATGTCGCCCTGGAGTGGGTCAAAGGCGAGATCGGGGAAACCCTGAAGCAGGCGCGGCAGGCCCTGGAGGCGTTCGTCGAGAACCCGCAGGACCCCACGCGCATGCGCTTCTGCCTGACCTACGTGCACCAGGTTCACGGCACCTTGCAGATGGTCGAGTTCTACGGCGCAGCATTGCTCGCCGAAGAAATGGAACAGCTGGCCAAGGCGCTGATGGAAGGTCGCGTGGCCAACCAGGGCGAAGCCCTGGAAGTGCTGATGCAGGCCATCCTGCAATTGCCGGTGTACCTCGACCGTATTCAGACCGCTCGCCGCGACCTGCCGATGGTCGTGCTGCCGCTGCTCAACGACCTGCGCGCCGCCCGCGGCGAAAAGCTGCTGTCGGAAACCAGCCTGTTCTCCCCGGACATGTCCGCACGTCTGCCGGCGCTGCCATCGGACAGCCTGGCGCGCCTGCGTACTGCCGAGCTGCCGGTTCTGTTGCGCAAGCTGAGGCAGATGCTGCAAATGGCATTGGTCGGTGTGATCCGTGGCCAGGACCTGGCCACCAACCTCGGCTACATGGCCCGCGTTTTCGCTCGTCTGGAAAGCCTGTGCAAGGACGCCCCGCTGGGCGGCCTGTGGCAGATCGCCTCCGGCCTGATCGAAGGCCTGGCCAATGGCAGCGTGGTCAATGGCACCTCGGTGCGCACGCTGCTGCGTCAGGTCGACAAGGAGCTCAAGCGCCTGGTCGAGCAGGGCGCCGACGGCATCAACCAGCCCGCCCCAGACGAACTGACCAAGAACCTGCTGTTCTACGTGGCCAAGGCGCCGGCGCAGTCGCCGCGTATCCGTAGCCTCAAGGAACAATACCGTCTCGACGACGCACTGCCCGACAACGAGGTGGTGGACGAAGAGCGCGCCCGCCTGGCGGGTCCAGACCGTGATGCCATGCGCTCGGTGGTTGCCGCGCTGTGTGAGGAGCTGGTGCGGGTCAAGGACAGTCTCGACCTGTTCGTGCGCAGCGATCGCAGCCATCCCGGCGAGCTCGACGCCCTGCTGGCGCCGCTCAAGCAGATCGCCGATACCCTCGCGGTGCTGGGCTTCGGTCAGCCGCGCAAGGTGATTCTCGACCAGATCGACGTGGTCCACAGCCTGTCCCTCGGCCAGCGCGAGCCCAACGACGCCGTATTGATGGACGTCGCCGGTGCGCTGCTCTACGTCGAGGCGACCCTGGCCGGCATGGTCGGCCCGAGCGACGACAGCCCGAACGAGCAGAGTCACCTGCCGACCACCGATGTGGCGCAGATCCACCAGCTTGTCATTAAAGAGGCGCGCAACGGCCTGGAGCAGGCCAAGGACGCGATCATCGAGTTCATCGCCTCGCAGTGGAATCACGAGCACCTGGCCCGCGTGCCCGAGCTGCTGACCCAGGTCCGTGGCGGTCTGGCGATGATCCCGCTGCAGCGCGCCGCCGACCTGCTCAATGCCTGCAACCGCTACATCCAGGAACAGTTGCTGGCGCGCAAGGCCGTGCCCAACTGGCAGAGCCTGGACACCCTGGCCGATGCCATCACCAGCGTCGAGTACTACCTCGAACGCCTGGCCGAGGACCATGGCTCTCAGGGCGACCTGATTCTCGATGTCGCCGAGGAGAGCCTGGAGACCCTGGGCTACCCGCTCAAGGAAAAGCCATCGATCCTCGACCGCGTCGAACCGCAGGAAGAGAGCCTGGCGCCGCTGGCCGACCCGCTGCAGGAAATCGAGCTGCTGGGTGCCGAGGACGAGCAACTCGAAGAGCCGCTGGGCGAGATCGAACCGCTGGCATTCGAGCTGGAAGAGCCTGCTGAGGATATCGTTGCAGAACTGCCAGCGCTGGACGACGAGCCCGAGCTGCCGAGCGCCAGCGAGACGGCCGATACCTTCACTTTCGAACTGGATGAACTCGAAGAGCTGCCCGCGCTACAGAGCGAGGAGACCGTCGCCGCGCCGTTGCTCGATGCCGAGCCCGAGTCTGCGCTGGAACTCGAAGAGCTGAGCCAGGAGCAACTGGCCGAGATGCCGCAGTGGGACGAACTGGAACTGGCGGACCTGGAACTGCCGGAAGTCGAGCTGCCCAGCGCACCCGAGGTCACGCCCGAGGTTGACGCGCCGGCAGCGGAGAAACCGCTGTCGATGGCCGATGTGATGGCCGCCCCGGTGCAGGCGATCAACCCGCCTGCCGCCGATGTGCCGCCGAGCCTGCTGCCGCCGCCTGCCGATGAAGAGCCGGTGGACGAGGAGCTGCTGGAAGTCTTCATCGAAGAAGCCGGTGAGGTGCTGGAAACCATCGCCGAGTATCTGCCGCAGTGGCAGGCCGATACAGCCAACAAGGATGCGCTGATCGAAGTCCGCCGCGCCTTCCACACCCTCAAGGGCAGTGGGCGCATGGTGCGTGCGCTGATCATCGGCGAACTGGCCTGGTCCATCGAGAACCTGCTCAACCGCGTGCTGGATCGCAGCATCGAGCCGGGCGAGTCGGTGCAGCAGGTGGTGCTCGACGTCGTGGCGCTGATGCCGGCACTGGTCGAAGAGTTCGCCGCCAAGGCGCAGCGCCAGCGTGATGACGTCGACCTGTTGGCCGCCACCGCGCATGCGCTGGCCAAGGGGCAGACGCCCCCAAAATCTGACGCCCCGGCCGCCCAGCAGGTAGCCGAGCCCGCGGGCGTTGACCAAGCTACCGAGGTCGCCGAGCCGGTCGCCTCAAGCGACAACGAAGCGCTCGAAGGCGAGCCTGACGATGGCGAGCCCCTTGACCCGCAGTTGCTGGAGATCTTCCGTAACGAGGCGGAAACCCATCTGGACACCCTGGTGGGCTTTCTCGCCGACTGCGCGCAGGAACTGCCGCAACCGGTGACCGATGACCTGCAGCGCGCGCTGCATACGCTCAAGGGCAGTGCCTACATGGCCGGTATCCTGCCGGTGGCGGAAATTGCCGCGCCGCTGGAGAAGCTGGTCAAGGAGTTCAAGACCAACCTGATTCAGGTCGATCTGGCGGCCGCCGAATTGCTCAGCAGCGCCGAGGGCCTGTTCCGCACCGGCCTCGATAATCTGGAAAGCCAGCCGTTGGCGCCGATTCCCGGTGCCGAGGCGTTTCTGGCCCGGGTGCAGGCGCTGCATCAGGAACGTCTGGCCAATGCCGAAAACGAGCGTATGGCGCAAAGCGGCGAGAGCCGCGATCCGCAGCTGATCAGCATCTTCCTCGCCGAAGGTATGGACATCCTGCTCGATGCCGAGGATCTGCTGCGCAAATGGCGTGAGCACCCGTCCGAGCGCCAGGAGTTGTCTGCACTGCTGGAAGAGCTGACCACCCTCGGCCGTGGTGCCGAGATGGCCGAGCTGCCGCAGATCGACGAACTGTGCGAAGCCCTGCTGGACCTTTACGGCGCCGTCGAAGAAGGCAGCCTGGCCGTCAGTGAGCGCTTCTTCGATGAGGCAGAAAAGGCTCACGAAGCGCTGATCGGCATGATGGATCAGGTCGCCGCCGCCTTGCAGGTCAGCCCGCAACCCGAGCGGGTACAGGCGCTGCGCGACCTGCTCAGCGAAGCCATCGACCCGAATACCCTGGCCTTGCTGACGCCTGGCGCCGAGGGACTGGAAATCACCGAGCTCGATCAGGTCATGGTTGAGCTGGAGCAGGCCGATAGCGAGCCGCAGAGCCTGGATGAGCAGGTTGCCGAGGCGGAGTTCATCGAAGAGGCGGTCGAAGCGCCGCAGGCCGAAACGCAGGTCGAAGACGACCCGAGCGCGGCCGACGCCGAACTCGACGAGGAAATGGTGGAGATCTTCCTCGAAGAGGCGGTGGATATTCTGGAGAGTGCCGGTCAGGCGCTGGAGCGCTGGCTCGGCGAGCCGGACAATACCCTGCCGTTGTCCTCGCTGCAGCGCGACCTGCACACCCTCAAGGGCGGCGCGCGCATGGCCGCGATTCGCCCGATCGGTGACCTGGGTCACGAGCTGGAGTCGCTCTACGAAGGCCTGGTCGACCGCCGTTACAACCACTCGCCGGAGCTGGGCAGCCTGCTGCAGCAAAGCCATGACCGCCTGGCGCAGATGCTCGACCAGTTGCAGGCGCGCCGGCCGCTGGTCTCGGGTGACGACCTGATCCAGGCAATCAGGCAGTTCCGTCAGGGCGGCACGCCGCAAAGCCTGTCGGCCGCCGTTGCTCAGATCGAGCCTGAGGCGGATGAGGAGCCAGCCGAGGCGCCGGCGCAGGCGGAAAGCTTCGAGCTGCCGCCCCTGGCGCTGGTCGAAGACGAGATCGTGTTCGATGAAGAGCCACAGGCCGAGCCTGAGGCCGAGTTGCCGCTGATCGACGAGGTCGAGCTCGTTCTGCCCGAAGACGAGCTGCCGCCGAGCGAAGCTGTTGCCGAGCCCGAGCCCGAGCCCGAGCCCGAGCCCGAGCCCGAGGCGCAGGATGCAGCGCTGGCCAACTGGCACGACGAGCGTGATCCCGAGCTGGTGGAGATCTTCCTCGAAGAAGGTTTCGACATCATCGATAGCGCCGGTGCCGCGCTGCAGCGCTGGATGGCCGATGTCGACAACAGCCTGGAGCTGGAAGCCCTGCAGCGCGACCTGCACACCCTCAAGGGCGGGGCGCGCATGGCCGAGATTCGCGAGATCGGCGATCTGGCTCACGAATTGGAATTCCTCTACGAAGGCCTCGGCGCCGGTCGCCTGCGCGCCAGCCCGGAACTGTTCAGCCTGCTGCAGGCTTGCCACGACCGTCTGGCCGAGATGCTCGAAGCCGTGCGCGGTCAGCGTGCCGTGCCGCAGGGCGATGCCCTGATCGAGACCATCAAACGCTTCCGGGCCAACCCTGACGAGCAGCTCAGCATGCCGTCGGCGGTGCAGCTCAAGGCGGTGGTCGAGCGCGACGAAGCCGAAGAAGCGGATAGCGACATCCTCGATATCTTCCTCGAAGAAGGCGACGACCTGCTCGAGGCGATGGAAACCGCCGTCGGCCGCTGGGAAGAACAGCGCGACGACAGCAGTGCCATCGACGAGATGCTGCGCATCCTGCACACCCTCAAGGGTGGTGCACGCCTGGCTGGGCAGAAGCGTCTTGGCGACCTGAGTCACGACCTGGAACAGCATCTGAGCGAAGCGCTGCAACAGGGCGCGCCCTGGCCTGACAGCCTGTTGCTGGACGTACAGTCCGGTTTCGAAGGGCTGCAGCAGGAACTCGACCTGCTGCGCCAGCGCCTCAGCGCCAGCCTTGCCGATGAACCGATGGCTGCGCCTGTCATCGAGGCGGAGCCTGAGCCAACGGTCACCACGCTGCGCAACCCGATTGTCGCCGCCAGCGAAGTGCCGGCTCAGGTGCAGGCGCCGAAAGTGCTGCCGTTCGTACAGTGCGCCCAGGCGGCCGCTCAGGAAGCCGCAGCCCGTCGCGCCCCGCAGGAACTGGTCAAGGTGCCGGCCGAGCTGCTCGAGGGCCTGGTCAACCTGGCGGGTGAGACCTCGATCTTCCGTGGTCGTGTCGAGCAACAGGTCAGCGATGTCAGCTTCACCCTGAGCGAGATGGAAGCGACCATCGACCGGGTGCGCGATCAGTTGCGCCGTCTCGATACCGAGACCCAGGCGCAGATTCTCAGCCGTTACCAGGCCGAGGCCGAGCGCGCCGGTTACGAAGACTTCGACCCGCTGGAAATGGACCGCCACTCGCAACTGCAGCAGCTCTCGCGTGCGTTGTTCGAGTCCGCCTCCGACTTGCTCGATCTCAAGGAAACCCTGGCGGCGAAGAACCGCGACGCCGAAACCCTGTTGCTGCAACAGGCGCGGGTCAACACCGAGCTGCAGGAAGGCCTGATGCGCACGCGCATGGTGCCGTTCGATCGCCTGGTGCCGCGCCTGCGCCGTATCGTCCGCCAGGTGGCCGGCGAGCTGGGCAAGCAGGTCGAGTTCGTCGTCGGCAACGCCGAAGGGGAAATGGACCGTACCGTGCTCGAGCGCATCGTCGCGCCGCTGGAGCACATGCTGCGTAATGCCGTCGATCATGGCATCGAGTTGGCCGAGGTGCGTCGCGCCGCCGGCAAGCCGGACACCGGCACCATCCGCCTCAATCTTGGCCGCGAGGGCGGCGACATCGTTCTGACCCTGGACGATGACGGTGGCGGCATCCGTCTGGAGGCCGTGCGCCGCAAGGCCATCGAGCGTGGCCTTATGGATGCCGACAGCGACCTCAGCGACCACGAGGTCCTGCAATTCATCCTCGAGGCCGGTTTCTCCACGGCGGAGAAGGTCACGCAGATTTCCGGGCGTGGCGTCGGCATGGACGTGGTGCATTCGGAGGTCAAGCAGCTCGGTGGCTCGATGAGCATCGACTCGAGCCTGGGCCAGGGCACGCGCTTCACCATTCGCCTGCCGTTCACCGTGTCGGTCAACCGCGCGCTGATGGTGTACTCCGGCGAAGACCTGTATGCCATCCCGCTCAACACCATCGAAGGTATCGTGCGCGTCTCGCCCTACGAGCTGGAGGCCTACTACGCCCCCGATGCGCCGCGCTTCGAATACGCCGGCCAGGCGTACGAGCTGAAGTACCTGGGCGACCTGCTGAACAACGGCCAGCAACCCAAGCTGGTGGGCCAGAGCCTGCCGCTGCCGGTGATCCTGGTGCGCTCCAGCGAGCACGCCGTGGCGGTGCAGGTGGACAGCCTGGCCGGCTCGCGCGAGATCGTGGTGAAGAGCCTCGGCCCGCAGTTCGCCGGGGTGCATGGGATTTCCGGTGCGACCATCCTCGGTGACGGCCGCGTGGTGGTGATTCTCGATCTGCTGGCGACCATCCGTGTGCTGCACGCACATCTGCAGAGCCAGCTGACGCCGCGCCTGGCCTCGCGTCAGGCCGCAGCCAACGAGGACGTGGAAGTCGACCGTCCGACGCTGGTCATGGTGGTGGACGACTCGGTCACCGTGCGCAAGGTTACCAGCCGCCTGCTCGAGCGTAACGGCATGAACGTGGTCACCGCCAAGGACGGTGTGGACGCCATCGCCCAGCTGCAGGAGCACAAGCCCGACATCATGCTGCTGGACATCGAGATGCCGCGCATGGACGGCTTCGAGGTGGCCACCCTGGTGCGTCACGACGAGCGCCTGAAGGACCTGCCGATCATCATGATCACCTCGCGTACCGGCGAGAAGCACCGCGAGCGGGCCATGGCCATCGGCGTCAATCAGTACCTCGGCAAGCCTTATCAGGAGTCCTTGCTGCTCGACACCATTGCACAGTTGGTGGATAGCCACCGGGTCAAACGGACATGACAGACAAATCCTCCGCGCGTATCGCAGTAATCGCCGACACCTCGCTGCAGCGCCATGTGCTGCAGCAGGCATTGGCCGGTGGCGGCTACCAGGTGGTACTCAACAGCGACCCGGCACGCCTCGACGAGCAAGCGCTGGCGGCCTGCGAGACCGACCTGTGGTTGGTGGACCTGGCACAGTCGGAAGATTCTCCGCTGGTCGACAGCCTGCTGGAGCGCGCCAGCGCCCCGGTGCTGTTCGGCGAGGGCCACGCGCCCGAGCGCCATTCGGAAAACTACCCGCGCTGGGAGCGCAGCCTGTTCAGCAAGCTCAAGCGTCTGGTCGGTGACTCGACCCAGGCGGTCGGCCCCAGCCTGCAGGCATTGCTCGACGAGGCGCAGCGTCCGGCGCGCCTGGAGCTGCCGCAGGCGCTGGCCAACACGCCGCTGAAAGCCGGTGAGCCGGCACGCCAGGTCTGGTTGCTGGCGGCTTCGCTGGGCGGCCCGGCGGCGGTCAAGGCCTTCCTCGATGCATTGCCGGGTGGTCTGCCCATCGGGTTCATCTATGCCCAGCACATCGACGCCAGTTTCGAGGCGACATTGCCGCAGGCAGTCGGGCGCCACAGCCAGTGGCACGTCAACGCGGCGCGGCATGGCGACCCGGTGCGCTGTGGCGAGGTTGTGGTGGCGCCGATCACTCGCGAGCTGGGCTTTGCCGAGGACGGCGCGATGCAGATTGCCGAGCGCGGCTGGCCCGAGCCCTACAGCCCCTCTATCGATCAGATGATGCTCAACCTGGCGCAGCAATTCGGTGCCCAGTGCGGCGTGATCGCGTTCAGCGGCATGGGCAGCGACGGCAGTGCCGCCGCTGCCTACGTCAAACGCCAGGGCGGGGTGATCTGGACCCAGCGCGCCGACAGCTGCGCCAGCCCGAGCATGCCAGACAGCCTGCGTGAGGGCGGCTACAGCAGCTTCAGCGCCGACCCGCGCGAGCTGGCCGTGGCGCTGGTCAATCACCTCGCCGAACATTGCAGTTGAGGACGTTTCAATGAGCCAAGCCGTCGCCACCCAGAACAGCGCCGCCGGTCTTACCGGCCTGCTGGTGCCCCTGGCCGACCGCACCCTGCTGCTGCCCAACGTGGCGGTGGCCGAGCTGATTCCCTATCGCGCGCCGCAGGTCAGTGAGGGCACCCCCGACTGGTTTCTCGGGCAGGTCGCCTGGCGTGACCTGCGCCTGCCGTTGCTGTCCTTCGAGGCCGCCAGCGGTGCCCAGGCGCCGGTCGCCAGCGGTGCCCGCGTGGCGGTGATCAATGCCCTGGGCGGGCGGCCCAAGGTCAAGTTCATCGCTCTGCTGGTGCAGGGCATTCCGCGCTCGCTGAAGGTCGGTAGCGACCTGCCGGCAGCCGATGTCGAGCTGGCGCCGCTGGAGCTGGGCGCCGCGCGCGTCGGTGACGACGTGGTGCGCATTCCGGATCTGGCCGCGCTGGAGCAACTGCTCGCCGATGCCGGCCTGATCTGAAGTTAGCCCGCGCTCAGGCGAGCGCCCATGAAAAAGCCCCGGCATTGCCGGGGCTTTTTTGATACTGCTTTCAGGCTATCAGCGCTGCGGTTGCTGCGCTTCGGTCTTATCCGCAGTCCGGTTGTCTTCCGAGGTCCAGTAGTCGGCATTGGTGATGCCGAGTTTCTCCGGGTTGAATACCGGGTCCTTGCCCTCGTCCAGCTGCTGCTCGTAGTCCTTCAGGCACTTGTAGGCGACCTTGTGCATGAGCAGGATGGCGATGATGTTCAGCCAGGCCATCAGGCCCACACCGAGGTCACCCAGGTCCCAGGCGAAGGTGGCGGTGTGCACGGTGCCGTAAACGGTGGCCGCGATGATGCCGAACTTCAGCAGCAGGGTGAGGATGGGGCGCTTCACCTTGCGGTTGATGTAGGCGATGTTGGTCTCGGCGATGTAGTAGTACGCCAGGATGGTGGTGAAGGCGAAGAAGAACAGGGCGATGGCAACGAAGGCGTTACCGAAGCCCGGCATCATGTTCTCCATCGCGGTCTGCACGTAGCCCGGACCTGCGGCGACACCGGCGATACCGGTGAACATCGCGCTGCCATCGGGCGCCTGCACGTTGTACTGACCGGTGATCAGCAGCATGAAGGCGGTAGCGGAGCAGACGAACAGGGTGTCGATGTAGACCGAGAAGCCCTGAACCAGGCCCTGCTTGGCCGGGTGGCTGACGGCAGCAGCCGACGAAGCATGCGGGCCAGTACCCTGACCGGCTTCGTTGGAGTACACGCCGCGCTTGACGCCCCACTGGATGGCCAGGCCGACGATGGCGCCGAAGCCGGCCTCGAGGCCGAAGGCGCTCTTGACGATCAGCATCACGACTTCCGGCAGCTGAGAGATGTTCAGCAGGATGATCACCATCGCGACCAGGATGTAGCCCAGCGCCATGAATGGCACGACCACCTGAGTGAAGTGGGCGATGCGCTTGACGCCACCGAAGATGATCAGACCGATCAGCACGGCCAGTACGGCGGCGGTGACGTTCGGGTCGATACCGAAGGCGGTGTTAACGCTGGAGGCGATGGAGTTGGCCTGTACGCCCGGCAGCAGCAGGCCGCAGGCGAACACGGTAACGATGGCGAACAGCCAGGCGTACCACTTCAGGCCCAGGCCACGCTCGATGTAGAAGGCCGGGCCACCACGGTATTCACCGTTGAGCTTTTCCTTGTACACCTGGCCGAGGGTGGACTCGACGAACGCCGAGCTGGCGCCGAGGAAGGCCACCATCCACATCCAGAACACGGCACCCGGACCACCGAAGGTGATCGCGGTGGCCACACCGGCGATGTTGCCGGTACCGACGCGACCGGCGAGGGTCATGGTCAGGGCTTGGAAGGAGGTGATGCCATGTTCATCGGTCTTGCCGGTGAACATCAGGCGAATCATTTCTTTGAAGTGGCGAACCTGGAGAAAGCGGCCGCGCAGGGAGAAGTAGAGACCAACGCCGAGACACAGATAGATCAGCGCCGGGCTCCAGACCAGACCGTTTAGGGTCGAGACCAGTTCGTTCATGCAATGCTCCTGGGCATGCGGCCGCCTTTTGGGCGGTGCCGAGGCCCGTTGTTTGTTATTGGAAGAGAACGACGCTGCGGGGCGCCGGCCTCGGCCGCGCGCGGGTCGCTGGTGAGCGGGTCGCGCGTGCGGCGCGCAGAGCATGACAAAGACTGCCGGACTTGCAATCTCTTGAGGTCACATTTTGTTACGGCAAGGCGACATTTTGCGCCTAGAGGTCGCCCCAGAGCTGTTGAGCGACACTCAAGGCCACCACGGGGGCCGTTTCCGTGCGCAAAACCCGTGGTCCGAGGCGGGCGGCATGGAAGCCGGAGCCTTTGGCCTGTTCGACTTCGGCATCGCTCAAACCGCCTTCCGGGCCGATCAGAAATGCCAGCGAGCGCGGCGGGGTATGGCCGACCCAGGGCTCTGCGACCGGGTGCAATACCAGCTTCAGATCGGCCTCGGTCTGCCGCAGCCAGGCGTCCAGCTCCAGCGGCGGATGGATCAGCGGAAGTACCGAACGGCCGCATTGCTCGCAGGCGCTGATCGCCACCTGGCGCCAGTGCGCCATACGCTTGTCGGCACGCTCGTCCTTCAGGCGTACCTCGCAGCGCGCGGAGACGATCGGGGTGATTTCGCTGGCGCCGAGCTCGGTGGCTTTCTGGATCGCCCAGTCCATGCGCTCGCCGCGTGACAGGCCCTGGCCCAGATGAATACGCAGCGGTGATTCGCTGAGCCCGGCGACAGACTCGCGCAGCTCGACGCGCACGCTTTTCTTGCCCACCTCGATCAGCTCGCCGAGGTATTCCTGGCCGCTGCCGTCGAACAGCTGCACGGCATCGCCCACGGCATGGCGCAGCACACGACCGATGTAGTGGGCCTGTGCCTCGGGCAGTTCGTGCTGGCCAAGGGAGAGCGGGGCGTCGATGAAGAAACGGGATAGGCGCATAAGGACAGCTGCAGGCGGCAAGTGGAAAGTCGCAAGTGTAAAGCAACGACGCTGGCTTTTACTTGCAGCTTGGGGCTTGCGGTTGCTTCTAGCCCGGATCGCGATGATCCGGATAGTGGCTGTTGTCCACCGCCACGCTGACCGATTCGCGAGTGGCGATATCGATGCCTTCGCTGGCCACCTCGGCGAGGAAATCGATCTCCTCCGGGCTGATCACGTACGGCGGCAGGAAATACACCACGCTGCCCAGCGGGCGCAGCAGGGCGCCACGCTCCAGTGCATGCTGATACACGCGCAGGCCGCGGCGCTCCTGCCACGGATAGGCGGTCTTGGCGGCCTTGTCCTGGACCATCTCGATAGCCAAGGCCATGCCGGTCTGGCGCACTTCGGCGACATGCGGGTGATCGGCCAGGTGCGCCGTGGCGCTGGCCATGCGCGCTGCCAGGGCCTTGTTGCGTTCGATCACATCGTTATCGCGGAAGATGTCCAGGGTCGCCAGCGCGGCGGCACAGGCCAGCGGATTGCCGGTGTAGGTGTGCGAGTGAAGGAAGGCGCGCAGCGTGGCGTAGTCATCGTAGAAGGCGCCATAGACGTCATCTGTGGTCAGCACCGCGGCCATCGGCAGGTAGCCGCCGGTCAAAGCCTTGGACAGCACCAGGAAGTCCGGGGTGATGCCGGCCTGCTCGCACGCGAACATCGTGCCGGTGCGGCCGAAGCCGACGGCGATCTCGTCATGGATCAGGTGCACGCCGTAGCGGTCGCAGGCCTCGCGCAACAGCTTGAGGTAGATCGGGTGGTACATGCGCATGCCGCCGGCGCCCTGGATCAGCGGTTCGACGATCACTGCGGCGACTTCGTGGTGATGCTCGGCCAGCGTCTGCTCCATGTGCGCGAACATGACACGCGAGTGTTCCTCCCAGCTCACGCCTTCTGGGCGCAGGTAGCAGTCCGGGCTGGGCACCTTGATCGTGTCGAGCAGCAGCGCCTTGTAGGTATCGGTGAACAGCGACACATCGCCCACCGACATCGCCGCCACGGTTTCGCCGTGATAACTGTTGCTTAGGGTGACGAAGCGCTTCTTGTCGGCCTGGCCCTTGTTGAGCCAGTAGTGAAAGCTCATTTTCAACGCCACCTCGATGCCCGAGGAGCCGTTGTCGGCATAGAACACCTTGTTCAGACCGGCCGGAGTGATCTGCACCAGACGTTCGGACAACTCGATCACCGGCTGATGGGTGAAGCCGGCGAGCATCACGTGTTCGAGGCTTTCCAGCTGCTCGCGGATGCGCGCATTGATGCGTGGGTTGGCATGGCCGAAGACGTTCACCCACCAGGAGCTGACCGCATCCAGATAGCGCTTGCCATCGAAGTCTTCCAGCCAGACACCGGAGGCCTTGCGAATCGCCACCAGCGGCAGGCGCTCGTGATCCTTCATCTGGGTGCAGGGGTGCCACAACACGTCGAGATCGCGTTGCATCCAGTGATCGTTCAGGCTCATGAGCTATCTCCCAATGTTCGGCGGCACAGCCTACCAGAAGCCGCCGCAGGGGCGTGGCCGCTGCCGTCGGTCCGGCGTTACGTACCGTCGGCGCTGCTGGCGATGAACTTTGCGCCGAGCACTGGGCACCAAGCGGGTCGGTACTCAGGCGTTCGAAGCTAGATATCGCATTTCTCGATGTTTCATAGCGAAAAATTCCGCTTTAAATCGATATATTTGCCGTTAGTCTTGCTCGGAATCTGAATCAGGAAAGCCCCCCATGCAATGGCGCAACACCTCTGCTCGTTATGGTCTGGTCAGCGTGCTGCTGCACTGGCTGGTCGCGTTGGCCGTATTCGGTCTGTTCGGCCTTGGCTTCTGGATGGTGGGGCTTAGCTATTACGACCCGTGGCGGCAGAGCGCGCCCGACCTGCACAAGAGCATCGGCATCCTGTTGTTCGCCGTCATGCTGCTGCGTGTGCTGTGGCGCCTGCTCAATCCGGCGCCGGCTGCTCTGGCCAGCCACGGCCAGCTCACTCGCCTGGCCTCCAAGCTGGGGCATGGTGTGCTCTATCTCGGCCTGTTCGGTGTGATGATCTCCGGTTACCTGATCTCCACCGCCGATGGCCGTGGCATCGAGGTATTCGGATTGTTCAGCGTGCCGGCCACCGTGACCGGTATCCCGCAACAGGAAGACATCGCCGGCGCCATCCACGAATACCTGGCCTGGGGCCTGGTGATCTTCGCCGGCCTGCATGGCCTGGCGGCACTCAAACACCATTTCATCGACCGCGACAGCACCCTGCTGCGGATGTTCGGGCGCTGAAGCATTTCATAACCGGGCCATTGCCCACATAGATCGACAACCTCGCAAGGAGAACACCCCATGTTGAAGAACGCCCTCGCTGCACTGGTTCTGGGCTCCGCTCTGATCGGCGGCCAGGCCATGGCGGCCGATTACGTCATCGACAAGCAAGGCCAGCACGCTTTCGTCAACTTTAAGATCAGCCACCTGGGTTACAGCTGGCTGTATGGCACCTTCAAGGACTTCGACGGCAAGTTCAGCTTCGACGCCGCCAAGCCCGAAGAGAGCAAGGTCAGCGTGAACCTGAAGACCGCCAGCGTCGACACCAACCACGCCGAGCGCGACAAGCACATCCGCAGCGCCGACTTCCTCAACGCCAGCAAGCACGACACCGCGACCTTCGAGTCCACTTCGGTCAAGTCCACTGGCGAAGGCACCGCTGACATTACCGGTAACCTGACCCTGAACGGCGTGACCAAACCGGTCGTCATCGCCGCCAAGTTCATCGGCGAAGGCAAGGACCCGTGGGGCGGCTACCGCGCCGGCTTCGAAGGCACCACCACGCTGAAGCTGAAGGACTTCGATATCGCCATGGACCTCGGCCCGGCTTCGGAAACCGTCGAGCTGATCATCTCGGTCGAAGGTATTCGTCAGTAAAGAAAGCGGCCGCTTGCGGCCGGCTGATTTGCCCGAAGGGCGGGAGAGGGCTGGTTCTCCACTGGCCTCTCCCCCTAAACAAAAACGCCGCCCATTGGGCGGCGTTTTCGTTTGCGCGTCAGCTTACTCGTCGCGATTACGCGTGAGCAGCGCCGGCTTCTCGCCACGCGGACGGCTGTTGTTGCTCAGCTCGTCGAGTTGCTCGGCGGTGGGGAAGCGATCCAGGCGCGAGCCCTTGTGCATGATGACCGGCTGCTTCTCGCGCGGGTTGCGCACGGCTGCATCGGAGCGTGGCAGCTCGTCGCGGTCGAGCGAGGTGATCCGGCCGTCATTGGCTGGGCGACCACGGCCGCGATTGGCGCCGTTACGCCCCTGACCACCCTGGCCGGCCTGGCCGCCACCCTGGCGACGGTTCTTGCCTGCACCGTTGCCGCCGCCGCCGCCGTTGTTGTTGCGCTGCCCCTTGCCGTTCTGGCGCGGCTGACCCTGCGGCGCGCCATTGGCCGGTGCGCCACCGGAGCGACGGCCACGACCCTGCTGCTTGTTCTGGTTCGGGCTGACGTAGTCGACGCGGTTACCGAAGTTGTCGATATCGTCGTCGAGGAATTCTTCCGGATCACGATCCGGCGGCAGCGCCGGGATGGCTGCCGCGGCCTGGCCCTGGCCGCCGTTGCGCTGGCCCTGGCCACGACGGCCCTGGCCTTGCGGCTTGGCCTTCTGCTCCTTGCCGCCGTCCTTACCCTTGTCCTTGCGGCCGCCGCTGTGGCGCTCACCCTTGGGCTTGTCGCCGCCTTCGGCCTTCTGCTTCTTCTGGCCGGCATTGCGCGGTTGGCGCGGCTCGCGCACTTCCGGGCGCTCCGCTTCAACGGCGCTGGCATCGAAGCCCATCAGATCGCCATCGGGGATCTTCTGCTTGGTCATTCGCTCGATGCTCTTCAGCAGCTTCTCTTCGTCCGGGGCGACCAGCGAGATGGCCTCGCCGCTACGGCCTGCGCGGCCGGTACGGCCGATACGGTGGACGTAGTCTTCCTCGACGTTGGGCAGCTCGAAGTTGACCACATGCGGCAGCTGGTCGATATCCAGGCCGCGGGCGGCGATATCGGTGGCAACGAGGATGCGCACCTGGTTCGCCTTGAAGTCGGCCAGGGCCTTGGTGCGCGCGTTCTGGCTCTTGTTGCCGTGGATCGCGGCAGCCGGCAGGCCGTGCTTGTCGAGGTACTCGGCGAGGCGGTTGGCGCCGTGCTTGGTGCGGGTGAACACCAGCACCTGTTCCCAGGCACCCTGAGTGATCAGGTGGGCGAGCAGGGCGCGCTTGTGGCTGGCAGCCAGGCGGAACACGCGCTGTTCGATGCGCTCGACCGTGGTGTTCGGCGGGGTGACCTCAATGCGCTCGGGGTTATGCAGCAGCTTGCCGGCCAGGTCGGTGATGTCCTTGGAAAAGGTCGCCGAGAACAGCAGGTTCTGGCGCTTGGCCGGGAGGCGGGCGAGGACCTTCTTCACGTCATGGATGAAGCCCATGTCGAGCATGCGGTCGGCTTCGTCCAGCACGAGGATTTCCACGTGGGACAGGTCGACGCTGCCTTGCCCGGCCAGGTCGAGCAGACGGCCCGGGCAGGCGACGAGTACGTCGACACCCTTGGCCAGTGCCTGCACCTGCGGGTTCATGCCGACACCGCCGAAGATGCAGGCGCTGACGAATTTAAGGTCACGTGCGTAGATCTTGAAGCTGTCGTGGACCTGGGCGGCCAGCTCGCGGGTGGGCGTCAGCACCAGCACGCGCGGTTGTTTCGGGCCGTGGCGCTGTTCGCGGTCCGGGTGGCCGGCGGGGAACAGACGCTCGAGAATCGGCAGGGCGAAACCTGCGGTCTTGCCCGTGCCCGTTTGCGCCGCCACCATGAGGTCGCGACCTTGCAACACGGCGGGAATGGCCCGCTGTTGCACCGGAGTGGGCTGGGTGTAGCCGGCGGATTCGATCGCACGGACTAGAGCCTCGGAGAGACCGAGGGAAGCAAAGGACATGGGCAATCCTGTACGTAGTGAGGGCGTGGCCCTATGGGGTGATATTGCCTGGCTTGAATCATGCGTGGGGCGCGTGATCCCGTCCGGTACTGCTGGCTTCTGGGAGCTAGCATCCGGGCGCAAGCCTGGCGGGAAGTCCCGAGTATAACAGAGCCGGAGGGCTGTGCAGCTACCAGCCTGTCGGTTGGTTCACGACCTGATGCGTTCGGGGTGTGGCGTAGCGCCGCTGTAACTCGGCGTAGGCAGGCTCGCGCTTGAAGCGGCGCAGCTCACGGGCGAAGTCGACGGCCAGACGTTCGAAGGCCGGATCCTTGCGCAAGGCCAGGTACAGACGATCATGGCCGACGGCCTTGCGGTTGTAATCGATCTGCTCGAGCAGGTCCAGTTGTGCGCCCAGGTAGAGACCGGCGCGGCGATCGCTGACCACCAGATCGACCCGGTGGCGAATCAGTTTGCCCAGATTGGCTTCGTGGGTCGGCGCCTCCTCGCGGCTGAACAGGGGCGACGTACGGAAGCTTTCATTGGCGTACCAATACCCGGGCGAGATGCCGATCACCAGATCACGCAGGTCTTCCAGGCGTTCATAGGGATAGGGGCGATTGCGCGCGTGAAACAGCACGAATTCGACGTCGCTCAGCGGCTCTTCGACGAAGCGCATGCTCGCTTCACGTTCGGGCAGATGGAAAATGTCCAGAATGCCGTCTGCCATACCCTGTTCAAGGGCCAGCAAGCAGCGCTTCCAGGGCAGGAACTGCAAGTCCAGCTCCATGCCCAGGCGGTGCAGCACTTCACGGGTGATCTCGTAGTCGAGGCCGGCCGCCTGGCCATTTTCTTCATAGACATACGGCGCCCACGCCTCCGTAACCAGGCGCAGCGTTTCGCCGCGAGCGGCGAACGCGATGCAACCTAGCAGCAGAAAAGCGATGAGTTGGCGCTGAATTGATGGCATTTAGCCAGGTTAGCGGCTTTGGCCGCGCCCCGGAAGCCCATCCATACTTTAGTCCACCACCCGGTAGCAGGGCTCGTAGGCACTGCCGCCCGGCAGCTTCATGCGGTGCTGTTCGACGAAGGCCTGTAGCAGGCGATCCAGCGGGCGCATGATGGTGGTTTCGCCACGGATGACGTAGGGGCCGTGTTCCTCGATCAGGCGGATGCCGTTCTCCTTGACGTTGCCGGCGACGATGCCGGAGAAGGCGCGGCGCAGGTTGGCGGCCAGGTGATGCAGTGGCTGCTCGCGGGTCAGGTTGAGGCTGGCCATGGCCTCATGGGTCGGTTCGAACGGGTGCTGGAAGCTTTCGTCGATCTTCAGCAGCCAGTTGAAGTGGAAGGCGTCGTTGCGCTCGCGGCGGAACTGGCGCACGGCCTTGATGCCGACGGCCATTTCGCGGGCCACTTCGCCCGGGTCGTTGACGATCATGCTGTAGCGCTGCTGCGCCGCCTCGCCCAGGGTGGCGCCAATGAAGTCATGCAGTTGCTGCAGATAGGGGCCGGCGCTCTTCGGCCCGGTGAGAATGACCGGGAAGGGCAGGTCCTGGTTGTCCGGGTGGGTGAGGATGCCGAGCAGGTAGAGGAATTCTTCGGCCGTGCCGGCGCCGCCCGGGAAGATGATGATGCCGTGGCCGACGCGAACGAAGGCTTCCAGGCGCTTCTCGATGTCCGGCAGGATCACCAGTTCGTTGACGATCGGGTTCGGCGCTTCGGCGGCGATAATGCCCGGTTCGGTCAGACCCAGGTAGCGGCCGGTGAGGTTGCGCTGCTTGGCGTGGCTGATGGTGGCGCCCTTCATCGGCCCCTTCATCACGCCCGGCCCGCAGCCGGTGCAGATGTCCAGGCCGCGCAGGCCCAGCTCGTGGCCGACCTTCTTGGTGTACTTGTACTCCTCGGTGCTGATCGAGTGGCCGCCCCAGCACACCACTATTTTTGGCTCGACGCCGCTGCGCAGGGTCTGGGCGTTGCGCAGCAGATGGAAGACGTAGTCGGTGATGCCTTCGGAGCTGTCCAGGTCGATGCGCTTATTTTCCAGCTCGCTCTGCGTGTAGACGATGTCGCGCAGGGCGCTGAACAGCATCTCGCGGGTGCTGGCAATCATCTCGCCATCGACGAAGGCATCGGCCGGCGCGTTGATCAGTTCCAGGCGGATGCCGCGGTCCTGCTGGTGGATCTTCACTTCGAAGTCCGGGTAGGCCTCGAGAATGGTCTTGGCGTTGTCGCTGTGCGAGCCGGTATTGAGGATTGCCAGGGCGCATTGGCGGAACAGGCGGTAGACGCTGCCCGAGCCGGTTTCGCGCAGTTGCTGCACTTCGCGCTGGGAGAGGGTTTCCAGGCTGCCCTTGGGGCTGACGGAGGCGTTGATCGTGGAGCGTTTGAGCATGAAATGTGATCCTGGTGGCAGGCTCGCACCGAGGTCGGCGCGGAGGCGTTCGAATAGGTTGTCGCAGCGAATGTTGCGGTCGTCGGTGGCTGGCGCTCAGGGTGTGTTGGCTGGCGTAGTGATTGCGGCTTCGCTCGGGTTCAGCAGAAATACCACATAGCCGCGGAACCAGGGACTGCTTTGCAAGTAATCCGGCGCCTGCCATTCGCCGTTTTGTATCAGGCCGATGCGAAACGGCAGTTGCAGTCGCGCGATGCTCGGCAGGTAACGCGAGTAACCGGGGATGCTGTGGCGGCCCTGGTAGGTCTGCATCACCACTTCATCGACCACCCCGGCGAGACGGTTGAGCGCCGCCGGGTCGGCGTTGCCGGCCCAGTCGAGCAGGCCGGTGATGCTCAGGCGGTACTGCTGCGGCAGGCGCTGGCGCAGGTCTTCGAGGAAGGCGGCATAGCGATCCAGGCGCAGGGTCTGCGCGTCGAAGTCGATCTGTACCCCGGTGACCCGGTTGCCGGCGCGTTGCCAGCGCTGCAACTGACTCAGCAGCAGGGCGAACACCTCCTCGTCCCAGTCCAGGGTATGCGCGCGATACACCACCCAGAGCTCGACGTTCTTCGACAGCCTGGGCGTGGCCGGGTTCTGTGCCTGCATGCGCGCGGGTGGATCGCCGGCGCGGCGCGGGCCGTCGATCTGCCCCTGCAGCACGTACAGGGTGTCGGCCTGGGCCAGTACCGGTTGTGGCGTGACGCCGGCCCACAGCCAGAACGCCTGATAATCGGCGGCGTCGACGCGCGCGGCCTGCGCCGGCAGGCCCACCGCCAGCAGGAGCAGGCCTACCAGTAGTACTTGAGTCGCTGCGCCCACTGGGTGTCCGCGTAGCTGCGTTTGAGGGTCTGGAACCACTGCTTGCGCTGGTCCTTGGCGATGTCCTGGCGGTCGCAGTTGTTGTAGCCGCTGGGGGCATAGCAGTTGATCGCGCGGAACAGGGCGTAGGCCTTGTCCTCGCGACTGACCTGCGGCGCAGCCAGCAGCATCTGGTAGCCGGCCAGGCGCGAAAAGGACGCGCCCTGGAACTGGCTCGGTACGCTACCCAGCTCGCCGGCGGCCGGCGGCCGGTTCAGCCAGTGATCGTCGAGGCCATGGACGCGGATGAAGTCGCCCAGGCACAGCATGCCTTGGGCATCCTGCGCATCGGCTGCAAGGCGCTCGGCGATCTTGACCAGGCTCGGGCAGGCATAGCCGGCGTCGTTGCCGCCGTTCCAGGCGAACAGACTCGAATCGAGGCGCTGCGGGGGCTGCGTCGAAGTGTAGGGAAACTGCGCGTAATCGCCGAGAAAGTCGGCGTAGCGGCCGTAATCCAGGTCGCGATAGAGCAGGGTGTACAAGGCGGTTGCCCGCTCGCCCGCAGGTATCTGCTTGTCACCGGCCTGCTGGCGCAGCAGCTCGGGGCCGGCGCTATGGGCCAGCAGGCGCTCGCGGATCGGCGCGGTGGTGATCCGCGAGTCGGCGGCGAACACCTTGTCCAGCTCGCCAATACGCTCGTAGCTCAAGGCCAGGGCCAGTTGCAGCTGGGCCTGCTGCAGCGGGTCTTCGCTGCGTGCCAGCAGCGCCTGCCAGTGCCGCTGTGCCGCGCTCGTCTCACCCCTGGCCTCCAGCGCCAGGCCGCGCAGGGTTTCCTGGCTGAAGGCGAGGGCATTCAGCGGCCCGGCACCGGTATCCGGCAGCGCGGCGAGGGTCCGTTCTGCATCGCCGCCGCGGTAGAAATGCCAGGCGGCGATCAGATAGGCGTGCAGGCCGGGCTGGCTGGCGAAGCGCGGTTGCTGCGCCTGCAGTTGCTCCAGGCTGAGGCGCGGCTCGCTGTTGCTGCCGGGATCGCGCAGCTGGATCAGGTCGACCATGGCCAGCAGCAGCGGGTCGTCGATGGCATCCGGGGCGAGGCTGGGCAGCAGCTTGCCGTCCAGTTCCTCGATCAATGCAGGCATGTCGACCTGCTGCGCGCCTCGCTCGAATTGCCGGGCAAAGGCCTCGGCAAAACGCCGGGTATCACCGGCAAGCCAGTACACGCGACGTTGCAGGCCGCGCGCCGAGTCGCTGTAGAGCCCCTGCGGGTAGTTCTCCAGGTACTGCTCGAAGGCCTTCGCGCTGGCGTCGAGGCTGCTCTTATCGACCTGCTCCGGGCTGAAGAAACCGTACTCGTCGAAGGCGTTCAACTGCGCCTGGTTCAGCGCCACGCGGCCGAGCAGGTACTGGGCGGTTTCGCGCAGCCAGGGCTGCTCGCTGCCGGCGAGTTCGGTGAAGCGCTCGCGCGCCTGGCCGAAGTCGCCGCGATAGAAAGAGTCGGCGCCGCGCAGGTAGTCGCCGAAGGCCTGGGCAGCGGGCGACTGCAGTTGCGCCGCCTGCGGCAAGACGTCCTGCGTTTGCGGATCGCCTTCGCCGCACAGGCTCAGCAGGCTGCGCCGCGAACGGGCCAGCGCCTGCGCTTCGCTCGCGGCCAGCGCTGGCGTGGCACTGAGAGCATCGACGAAGCCGCGCATGGCCAGCAGGTCATTGCTGCGGCAGCGACTGCCCTCGCCTTCGGCGAAACGGTGCACGGCGAATGCATCCGCGTCGCTGTCGATACCCAGGCGTTGCAGGGCCTGGGTCAGGTATGCCACGTCCGGGGCGACGCTTTGCTCGTCTGCCTCGGCCGCTTCGCTGCGAGCGCGGCTCGGGTCGAGCATGCCGAGGCTGAAGGGCACCAGGCCGTAGCCGTATTCGTAACCTTCAAGTGCCAGCGGTTCGCGCGTCAGCTTCAGGTGGCCGGCGTCGTCGAGCAGCAGTTGCAGGTTGACGCGGCTGTCGTTGCCGGGGCTGAGAAAGACCAGGTTGTTGCACGCCGAGAGCTCGTCGGAAATCAGCTTCCAGCTCGGTGTGCAGGTCATGTCGGAACTGGCCAGTGCAGCGGGCGCGTGCAGGCCAGCGAGCAAGGCGAGGGAGAAGAGGTGCTTGATTGTCATAGGGCTCATCCTTGAGCGCGGGAGCCGCTGTGCGGCTCCCTGCCCGTCAACGTTTGAGGTCGAGGTTGTTCCAGATGGCCAGGCTGGGGCCGGCCAGGTTCATGCTGTAGAAGTGCAGGCCTGGTGCACCACCCTGCAGCAGGCGTTCGCACATCTCGGTGATCACCTGCTCGCCGAAGGCGCGAATGCTGTCGCTGTCGTCGCCATAGGCTTCCAGCTGCTTGCGCACCCAGCGCGGGATTTCCGCGCCGCAGGCGTCGGAGAAACGTGCCAGCTTGCTGTAGTTGGTGATCGGCATGATGCCCGGCACCACCGGGATATCCACGCCCAGCTTGCGCACGCGCTCGACGAAGTAGAAGTAGCTGTCGGCGTTGAAGAAGTACTGGGTGATGGCGCTGTCGGCTCCGGCCTTGGCCTTGCGCACGAAGTTGGCGATGTCGCTCTCGAAGTTGCGCGCCTGCGGGTGCATCTCCGGGTAGGCGGCCACTTCGATGTGGAAGTGATCGCCGGTTTCGTTGCGGATGAACTCGACCAGCTCGTTGGCGTAGCGCAGCTCGCCGCTGGCCATGCCCATACCGGACGGCAGGTCGCCGCGCAGCGCGACGATGCGCCTGATGCCGGCATTCTTGTACAGGTTGAGCAGCTCACGCAGCTCGGCCTTGCTGTCGCCGACGCAGGACAGGTGCGGTGCGGTGGGCACCTTCACTTCGCCATCGAGTTGCAGCACGGTGTTGAGTGTACGGTCGCGGGTCGAACCGCCTGCGCCATAGGTGCAGGAGAAAAAGTCGGGCTTGTAGGTCGCCAGCTGACGCGCCACGTCCATCAGTTTTTCATGCCCGGCTTCGGTCTTGGTGGGGAAGAACTCGAAGCTGTAGCGGCGTTCTTGAGTCATGGAGAAGGTTCTCTTCTCAGCGGCAAGCTACAAGCCACAAGCTGCAAACAGAGCGGTTCGGCGCCTGCTTGCAGCTTGCAGCTTTGCAGCTTGTGGCTGCTGTTAGTAGCGGTAGGTATCGGGCTTGAACGGGCCGTCGACGGTCACGCCGATATAGTCGGCCTGCTGCTGGGTCAGCTGGGTGACGACCCCGCCGAAGCCCTTGACCATTTCCAGTGCGACTTCCTCGTCGAGCTTCTTCGGCAGCACTTCCACGGTCAGGCGCTGGGCCTTGTGCTCGGGCAGCATGTCGGCGAACTTCTGCTCGAACAGGAAGATCTGCGCCAGCACCTGGTTGGCGAAGGAACCGTCCATGATGCGGCTCGGGTGGCCGGTGGCGTTGCCCAGGTTCACCAGGCGGCCTTCGGCCAGCAGGATCAGGTAGTCGTCGTTGGCCGGGTCGAATTGACCAGCGCCGGTGCGGTGGATCTTGTGCACCTGCGGCTTGACCTCTTCCCACGCCCAGTTCTTGCGCATGAAGGCGGTGTCGATCTCGTTGTCGAAGTGACCGATGTTGCAGACCACGGCGCGCTTCTTCAGGGCCTTGAGCATGCCGGCGTCACAGACGTTGGCGTTGCCGGTGGTGGTGACGATCAGGTCGATCTTGCCCAGCAGCGCCTTGTCGATGCAGGCGTCGGTGCCGTCGTTACGGCCATCGATGTACGGCGAAACCAGCTCGTAGCCATCCATGCAGGCCTGCATGGCGCAGATTGGGTCGATCTCGGAGACCTTGACGATCATGCCTTCCTGACGCAGCGAAGCAGCGGAGCCCTTGCCCACGTCGCCGTAGCCGATGACCAGCGCCTGCTTGCCCGACAGCAGGTGGTCGGTGCCGCGTTTGATGGCGTCGTTGAGGCTGTGACGGCAGCCGTACTTGTTGTCGTTCTTGCTCTTGGTGACCGCGTCGTTGACGTTGATCGCCGGGACTTTCAGGGTGCCGGCCTTGAGCATGTCGAGCAGGCGGTGCACACCGGTGGTGGTCTCTTCGGTGACGCCGTGGATGCGCTCGAGCATCTGCGGGTATTTCTTGTGCAGGATCTCGGTCAGGTCACCGCCGTCGTCGAGCACCATGTTGGCGTCCCACGGCTGGCCGTCCTTGAGGATGGTCTGCTCGATGCACCACTCGTATTCTTCTTCGGTCTCGCCCTTCCAGGCGAATACCGGGATGCCGGCGGCGGCGATGGCGGCGGCGGCCTGATCCTGGGTGGAGAAGATGTTGCAGGAGGACCAGCGCACTTCGGCGCCCAGGGCGGTCAGCGTCTCGATCAGCACGCCGGTCTGGATGGTCATGTGGATGCAGCCGAGGATCTTCGCGCCCTTGAGCGGCTGGCTGGCGGCGTACTTGCGGCGCAGGCCCATCAGTGCCGGCATCTCGGATTCGGCGATGATCAGCTCGCGGCGGCCCCAGTCGGCCAGGGAAATGTCGGCGACCTTGTAGTCGTTGAAAGCGCTCATTAAAGCTCTCCATTCGTTGTCTGCGAATGGGCGCCGTTGATGCGTTTGGATAACGCCCCGGGCGAGCCTGACAGCCTTTCAGGCTGCTGCAGCGCCCCTCGACCGGGTGGCGGGAGCGACCGGAGCTGTGCCGGTCGTTTGAAACTGGCGGATTATAGCTGCGTGCGGCGTGCAGCCCAAGGCTTTCCGTCGCTCCGTTGCCATCGCAGGTGGTAGCCTTGGCAGGTCTAGTCGCAACGGATCGGCCATGGCCAACCACAAAATCGAAATTCGCCGCCGCAACGTCAAGAAGATCCTCCTGGCCGCCGAAAAGGTCTTCGCCGAGAAAGGTTATGGCGGTACCGCCATGGCCGATATCGCCGAGCTGGCTGAATTGCCGCGCTCGAACCTGCACTACTATTTCAGCACCAAGGACGAGCTGTACCGTGCCGTGCTGCTCGACCTGCTCGAAGTCTGGAAACAGGACGCCCAGTGTTTCGAGGTGTTCGATGATCCGCGCGTGGTTCTGAGCAGCTACATTCGCGCCAAGATGAACCACTCGCGCAGCCGGCCGTATGGCTCAAAGGTCTGGGCCAACGAGATTATCCACGGCGCGCCGGTGCTCGGCGTCACCCTCGACGAGGGCCTTTACGACTGGGCGAAGATGAAGGAGGCGAAGATCCGTCAGTGGGTCGAGACGGGGCGCATCGTGGCTGTCGAGCCCTCGGCGCTACTCTATATGATCTGGGCCTCGACCCAGCATTACGCCGACTTCAGCCATCAGGTGACGGTACTCAACGAGCACCGGTTGCTATCCGATACGCAATTCGAACGAGCGGTGCAGACCGTGACCAGCGTGATCTTGCGCGGTATAGGCCTGGAGCCGTAACCGCTTGGCGGGGTGCGTCGTGCCCAGCGAAGCCGCGCAAAGGCTTCCTGGGCACGGCGCACTTGCCGGTCACGAGGCCGCGCGATAGGGATTGCGCGGGTCGTGGTTCCAGTCAAGGAAGGGCTTGCCGCTATCCTGCGGCACCATCTCGATACAATCCGTCACCGGGCAGGTGATCTGGCACAGATTGCAGCCCACACATTCTGCGTCGATCACTTCGTACTTATGCGTGCCGTCGGCCTGGGCCAGGCTGGCGATGGCCTGGTGCGAGGTGTCTTCGCAGGCGATGTGACAGCGGCCGCAGCCAATGCAGGCGTCCTGGTCGATTCGGGCGATGACCTGATAGTTGATGTCCAGGTACTTCCAGTCGGTGGTGTTGCCTACCGCGCGCCCGGAGAAGTCCGCAAGGCTTGCATGGCCCTGGCTGTCCATCCAGCGCGAGAGGCCGTCTTTCATTTCCTCGACGATGCGAAAACCATGCAGCATGGCCGCCGTGCATACCTGCACGGCGCCGCAGCCCAGCGCCACGAATTCCGCCGCGTCGCGCCAGCTGCCGATGCCGCCGATACCGCAAATCGGCAGGCCGCGGGTCTCGGGGTCGCGGGCGATCTCGGCAACCATGTTCAGCGCAATGGGTTTGACTGCCGAGCCGCAGTAGCCGCCGTGGGTGCTCTGCGTGCCGACTATGGGATGGGCGACCATGCGCTCGAGATCGACGCTGGTGATGGAGTTGATGGTGTTGATCAGCGACACAGCGTCGGCGCCACCGCGATGGGCCGCGCGTGCGGAGGTGCGGATGTCGGTGATGTTCGGCGTCAGTTTGACGATCACCGGCAGTGAGCAATAGGTCTTGCACCAGCGCGTGACCATCTCCACGTATTCCGGCACCTGGCCGACGGCCGCGCCCATGCCGCGCTCGGGCATGCCGTGCGGGCAGCCGAAGTTCAGCTCGATGCCGTCGCAGCCGGTGGCTTCCACCAACGGCAGGATGGCTTTCCAGGATTCTTCGACGCAGGGCACCATCAGCGAAACGATCAGCGCGCGATCCGGCCAGTCCTTTTTCACCTGGGTGATTTCGCGCAGGTTGATTTCCAGCGAACGGTCGGTGATCAGCTCGATATTGTTGATGCCCTGCACCTGGCGGTTGGGGCCGAAGTGCGCGGAGTAGCGCGATGACACGTTGACTGCCGCAGGGTCTTCGCCAAGGGTTTTCCAGACCACACCGCCCCAGCCGGCCTCGAAAGCACGGACGACGTTGTAGGCCTTGTCGGTGGGCGGCGCGCTGGCCAGCCAGAAGGGGTTGGGTGCCTTGATTCCGGCGAAATCGATGGATAGATCGGCCATTTACGCGGCCTCCACATTGAGCATCAGATAAGAGTGGATGGCCTCGGCGGCCAGCTTGCCGTGTTGCACGGCCTGAACGGTGAGGTCCTGGCCTAGGGCGATGCAGTCGCCTCCGGCATACACGCCGGGCACGCTGGTGCGTAGCTGGGCATCGACCCAGATACGCTCGCCCTCGCGTTTCAGCTCGCGGGCCAGTGGGTCGCTCAGCGCCTGGCCGGCGAAGGCCTGGCCGATGGCGGTGAAGATGGCATCGGCGGGCAGCTCGAAGGTCTGCCCGGTGCTGTGCAGGCGACCGTTCTCCACGCGAGTGCGGGCAAAGCGCATGCCGCGCACCTGCCCCTGGTCGTTCAGCAGCACCGCGTCCGGCTGTGCCCAGGTCAGCAGCCGTACCTGGTTGGCCTTGGCGATGTCCTGTTCGTGCTCGGTGGCGCCCATCTCCTCGAAGCCGCGGCGATAGACCAGATTGACGTCGCGGGCGCCGAGCTTGCTCATCTGCACCGCCATGTCGATGGCGGTGTTGCCGGCGCCAAGAATGATGCAGCGCTCTGCCACGGGCAGCTGGGTCAGGTCATCGCTTTGGCGCAGTTCACGGATGTATTCGGTGGCCGCGAGCACGCCTGGCGCCTCTTCGTCCGTCAGTCCAAGGCGTTTGCTGGCGGCCAGACCGATGCCGAGGAACACCGCGTCGAACTGCTGATGCAAGGCGCTCAGGCTGAGGTCATCGCCCAGCCGGTGACCGTGGCGGATCTCGATACCGCCGATCTGCAGAAGGAACGCCACCTCGCGCTGGGCGAAGTCGTCGACCAGCTTGTAGGCAGCGATGCCGTATTCGTTGAGGCCGCCGGCTTTCTCGCGCGACTCGAAGATCACCACCTCATGGCCATGCATGGCCAGGCGGTGGGCGCAGGACAGGCCAGCCGGGCCGGCGCCGACCACAGCGATGCGTTTGCCACTGGCGGGGGCGCGCTGGAACGGATGTCCGCTGAACTGCGCGTTATCGATGGCGTACCGTTGCAGCAGGCCGATCAGCACCGGTGCGCATTCCTGGGCGTTGTTGCGCACGCAGGCCTGCTGGCAAAGAATTTCCGTCGGGCAGACGCGGGCGCAACTGCCGCCGAGGATATTGGCCGAGAGAATCTTCTCGGCCGCGCCCTGGATGTTCTCATGGCTGATATTGCGGATGAACGAGGGGATGTCGATCTCGCTGGGGCAGGCGTTGATGCAGGGCGCATCGTAGCAATACAGGCAGCGGGCACTTTCCAGGGCGGCCTGGCGTGCATTGAGCGGCGGGGCCAGATCGCTGAAGCGATCGGCCAGTTCGGCCGCCCCGGCATCCGGGCGCGGCAAATGGCTTAGGGTGTCTATCACGGTTATTGCCTCACGGTTTTGTGGCTTTTATTCGGCAGTTAACAGCGGATAAGCGGCCGTCCGGCCTCTCAGGGCCGGTGTGGCTAAGTCATCTATGGTGGGCGTTACGCGCGGCCTAGCGCTCGACGGCAGTTGGTCGGCTGTGCTCGGCGCGCTTGCTCAATAGGTCGAACACCGCCGGGTAGGCCGGTCGCTCGACATAGCGGCCGGCGCCGCGTTCGGCACGCAGCTCGCCATCGATCCAGACCAGCTTGCCGGCGCTGATGGTGTGGCTGGGCACGCCGCGGACGGTCTTGCCTTCGAAGATGTTGAAGTCGACCTGCTGGTGATGGGTCTTGGCCGAGATGGTCCGGGTGCCTTGCGGGTCCCAGAGCACCAGGTCGGCATCGGCACCGACTTGCAGCGCGCCTTTGCGCGGGAACAGATTGAAGATTTTCGCGGTGTTGGTGCTGGTCAGCGCAATGAAGTCATTCATCGACAGCTTGCCGCTGTTCACCCCTTCATCCCAGAGCACCGCCATGCGGTCCTCGATTCCTGCCGTTCCGTTGGGAATCTTGCTGAAGTCGTTGCGGCCGGCGGCCTTCTGTTCGGCGCAGAAGCAGCAGTGATCGGTGGCGGTGGTGTGCAGGTTGCCCGATTGCAGGCCGCGCCACAGCGCCTGCTGATGCCCGCGCGGGCGGAACGGTGGGCTCATCACATAGCCGGCAGCGGTTTGCCAGTCGGGGTGGCGATAGACGCTGTCGTCCAGCAACAGGTGGCCGGCGAGCACCTCGCCGTAAACCGGTTGGCCCTTGGCTCGAGCGTAGGTGATTTCGTCCAAGGCTTCCTGAGTCGAGACGTGCACGAGGTACAGCGGCGTACCCAGTGTTTCAGCGATACGGATGGCGCGGCTGGCAGCCTCGCCCTCGACCTGCGAGGGCCGCGACAGCGGGTGCACCTCTGGTCCGGTCAGGCCCTGAGCGAGGAGCTTCTGTTGCAGGTGGTAGACCAGCTCGCCATTTTCCGCGTGCACAGTGGGCACTGCACCTAGCTCAAGGCAGCGCTCGAAGCTGGCCACCAGGGTGTCGTCAGCGGCCATGATGGCATTCTTGTAGGCCATGAAGTGCTTGAAACTGTTGACCCCATGCTTCGTTACCAGCTCGCCCATCTCGGTGGCTACCTGCTCGCTCCACCAGGTGATAGCGACATGGAAACCATAGTCGGACGCGGACTTCTCTGCCCAGCCACGCCAGGTGTGGAAGGCTTCGAGCAGTGATTGCTGCGGATTGGGAATGACGAAGTCGATGATCGAGGTAGTACCGCCGGCGAGGCCGGCAGCGGTACCGCTGAAGAAGTCCTCGCTGGCCACCGTACCCATGAAGGGCAGTTGCATGTGGGTATGCGGGTCGATGCCGCCGGGCATCAGGTACTGGCCGCTGCCGTCGAGCACCTCGCAGCCGGCCGGGGCATCGAGGTTGTCGCCAATGGCCTGGATCAGGCCATCTGCACAGAGCAGATCGGCGCGGTAGCTTCGCTCATGGGTGACCAGGGTGGCGCCACGGATCAACAGCGACATGATGGATTCCTCGCAGGCTGGCCGATGGGTGTCGGCTCTTGGCTTTCTGATGCTGACGAGGATAGTTTTTATTCCTGTCAGCAGTGACAGGAATTGAATCTAGTTGCAGTGAATGGATTGGGCAAGATTATTTTTTGAACAATTATAATCTTGGTAACTTTTTGAAAAATAAAGGAAATAATTAAAAATCACCAAAATGGTGAGGCCTCTCACCATTTTGACGCACTTGACAGAATGACAATATCGTCAAGATTTCTCATGGAAAATCAGCCGCTTGTGCCAAGGCGTCGAGTGGCCTTGGGGCGGCGAAAAAAATTCGCCTGCACCAGTTTGAAACCTGACTGACAGGACAGGCTGCTCCGAGGATCGCAAGGGGAGTGTGCAGGCGAAGTCGGTGGCTTCAGATAAAGCGTTTTCAGATCAGTTGTTTAGTGTCTTCAAGCAGAGAGGATGCAGGCCCGGCGGGGAAATGCGGCACGCTTATTGAGTGGTGCTGCCTCCGTGCTGGCCGGTTCCTGAACTCCGGCCATCGAATTAGCCCGATGCGCTAACAATCAGAAAAATACTGGAGAGGCCCATGCAGCAGAACAGATCGGAAGTGACCGAGCGGGAGGGCTTGTATGAGCTGAACGCTGGCAGCGACGTACTGGACAGCCCGCGCTACAACCACGACATCGCCCCGACCAAGGTGCATCAGCGAACCTGGAACAAGTGGCATATCACCGCGTTGTGGGTCGGCATGTCGATCTGCGTGCCCACCTACACCCTGGGTGGCGTGCTCACCGCGTATTTCGGCCTGTCGGTGGGCGAGGCGCTGCTGGCGATTCTGCTGGCCAACGTGGTGGTGCTGATCCCGCTGACCCTCAATGCCTTCGCCGGCACCAAGTACGGCATCCCGTTCCCGGTATTGCTGCGCTCCTCGTTCGGCATACTCGGCTCCAACGTGCCTTGCCTGATCCGCGCCGTAGTGGCCTGCGGCTGGTTCGGTATCCAGACCATGTTCGGAGGCCTGGCCATTCACCTGTTGCTGGGCTCGATCTTCGACGGTTGGAAAGCGCTCGGCGGTACCGGCGAAGTGATCGGCTTCATGATCTTCTGGGTACTCAACCTATGGATCGTGCTGCGTGGCGCCGAGTCGATCAAATGGCTGGAAACCCTGTCGGCGCCGTTGCTGGTGCTGGTTGGGGCGGGGCTGTTGGTATGGGCACTGCCCAATGTGTCGATGAGCGAGCTGCTGGCGCGGCCGGCCAATCGCCCGGAAGGCGCCAGCGTCATCGGCTACTTCCTCGCCGGGCTGACCGCCATGGTCGGTTTCTGGGCCACCCTGTCGCTGAACATTCCGGATTTCAGCCGCTACGCGAAGAGCCAGAAAGACCAGATTCTCGGGCAGATCTTTGGCCTGCCGCTGACCATGTTCCTTTTCGCTGCGCTCGGCGTGGTGATGACCGCCGCTTCGGAATCGCTGGTGGGGCAGACGGTAGCCGATCCGGTCAGTTTGATCGGGCATATCCAGAGCCCTGGCTGGGTCGCCCTGGCGATGGCGCTGATCATCGTCGCGACCTTGTCGACCAATACTGCGGCGAACATCGTTTCACCGACCAACGACTTCCAGAACATCGCGCCCAAGCTGATTGATCGCACCAAGGCGGTGATCCTCACCGGCCTGATCGGTCTCGGCCTGATGGCCCATGAACTGCTGAAGAAACTTGGCCTGCTGGTTTCCGAGCTGAGCCTGGAGAGCGTGTATTCCAACTGGCTGCTGGGTTACTCCAGCCTACTGGGGCCGATTGCCGGGATCATGGTGGTCGATTACTTCCTGATCAAGAAGCAACAGCTGGACCTGGCTGGCCTTTACCACGATGACGTTTATCCGGCGTGGAACTGGACGGGCTTCGCCGCTTTCGCCGTGCCGGTCGCGCTGACCCTGCTGTCGCTCGGCAGCAGCTCGTTCAGCTGGTTCTACGACTACGGCTGGTTTACCGGCTCCTTCCTGGGCGGCTTGATCTATTTCGGCTTGTGCAGCCTGCGTAGCACAAGGCCGGTGGTAGCCAAGGCGCCGGTTTAAGGCAACAGCAGCGTGACCCGGAGGACGCGCCCTGATTGCGCGTCTCAGACAACCAGAGAGGCCGAGGAAATGACCATGAACACTGCCACCGAGGTTCTGCAATCCAGCCAGTCGCACATTAACGGCGAGCGGCTGTGGCAATCACTGATGGAGCTTGCGCAGCTTGGGGCCACCGTCAAGGGCGGGGTATGTCGCCTGGCGCTGACCGACCTCGATCGCCAGGCGCGCGACCTGTTCGTACGCTGGTGTGAGGACGCAGGCTGCAGCGTAACGGTGGACGGCGTCGGCAACATCTTCGCTCGTCGCCCCGGGCGCAACTCCGCCCTGCCACCGGTGATGACCGGCAGCCATATCGATACCCAGCCCACCGGTGGCAAGTTCGACGGTTGCTTTGGCGTGCTGGCCGGCGTCGAGGTGCTGCGTACCCTGAATGACCTGGGCGTGCAGACCGAAGCGCCGCTGGAAGTCGTGGTGTGGACCAATGAGGAAGGCTCGCGCTTCGCCCCCTGCATGATGGGCTCGGGGGTCTTCGCTGAAAAATTCACCTTGGAAGAAACCCTGGCCAAACGTGACGCGGAAGGCGTCAGCGTCGGCGAGGCACTCAATGCCATTGGCTACGCCGGCCCGCGGGCGGTGAGCGGTCATCCCGTGGGCGCCTACTTCGAAGCGCACATCGAGCAGGGGCCGATTCTCGAAGATCAAGAAAAGACCATCGGCGTGGTGCTTGGCGCGCTCGGGCAGAAGTGGTTCGACCTCAGCCTGAAGGGTGTCGAAGCCCACGCCGGGCCGACCCCGATGCACCTGCGCAAGGATGCCCTGGTCGGCGCTGCGGCCGTGGTCGCGGCGGTCAATCGGGTGGCGCTCGAGCATCAACCGCATGCTTGCGGCACCGTCGGTTGCCTGCAGGCGTACCCTGGCTCGCGCAATGTGATTCCCGGCGAGGTACGCATGACGCTGGACTTCCGCCATCTCGAGCCGGCGCGCCTGGATTCGATGATCGCGCAGGTGCGCGGCGTGATCGAGGCGACCTGCGCCAAGCATGGGCTCAGCTTCGAACTGACGCCGACTGCAGACTTTCCACCGCTGTATTTCGATCAGGGTTGCGTCGAGGCAGTGCGCAGCGCGGCGGCGGGACTGGGCTTGTCGCATATGGACATCGTCAGTGGCGCCGGACACGACGCGATCTTCGTCGCCGAGCTGGGCCCGGCCGGGATGATCTTCGTGCCGTGCGAAGGAGGCATCAGCCACAACGAAATCGAGAACGCCGCTCCGGCTGACCTCGCCGCAGGCTGCGCAGTGCTACTACGCGCCATGCTCGCGGCCTCCATGGCATTGGCGGAGGGAAGGCTGGCGGCCTGACTGGCGAATCAGCAGCGGCTGCCGCCCTCGTTAGGGAGAGGCTGCGCACCCCTTTACCGGCTGCGGAGCCTCCATGGTCCGCGCCTGCGGGTGCGTCCTGGTTCCTATCCGGAGCGGCGACTGCCAGTTTCCTCGGTCCTGGCTAAGGGATGCGTGCCAATTCACGAGCCACGAGCGTTGGCGATTAAGCTGGCGGGTACTTCGACCTGCAGCGAGGCACTGGAGACCAGCGTCGGCGCGGTTGACGGGATCAATGCCCTGAACGCGCAGATCGCCACGGACGCCGAGCAGCAAAGCCAGGTGGCGCAGGAGATCGACCAGCGGGTGACGCGCATTTCCAGCCTGGCCGAGCGCAGCCAGGGTGCGACCGAAAGCGTGGTGCAGGACAGTGCGCAGATCCAGGTTGGAGTCCGGCAGCTCAACAGTCAGCTGGGGCGTTTCCGTACCTGAACCCTGGCTGACCGAAGGACGCGAAAGACAGCCGTTGTGACAAGAGGTCGCTTGGCCCGACCGGAGCGAGCCGCGATACTGGCGGCCCCTTGTCACCCTGGGAAGTCGTTCGATGGTCCTGAAGAAACTCCTCCTCACCTGCGTCTGCGTGACATTGGCCGCGTGTGGCGGGGTCGATCCCGAGTCGCCGTTGGGTAAACGCCAGGCGTTGTTCAAGGAGATGCTCAAGGTCAGCGAAGACCTCGGTGGCATGCTGCGCAATCGCATTCCCTACGACGAAGCTGCCTTCATCAGTGGCGCCGCCGAACTCGATAGGCTGTCGCGCGAGCCCTGGCAGCATTTCCCCTCGGTGGCCGACGACGAGCGCAGCAAGGCCAGCCCGGAAGTCTGGCAGCGCCAGGAGCAGTTTCAGAAAATGGCGCGCGATCTGGAGCAGGCCACCGCTGCACTGGTGCAGGCGACGACCACGCCGCCGCTACGCCGCTCCGAGTTGGAGCCTGCGGTACAGGCCGTCGAGGATAGCTGCGAGGCCTGCCACAAGGCGTTCCGCGCTTACTGATCGACGCTCGCTTCGGCTTCGGCCTGCTGCAGTTCGGCGCGCGCTTCGGCCAGCTTGGCCTGACGCTTGGCGATCTTCTCCTGATCGCCCGTGCCCATGGCTTCGCGCAGATCCTTTTCGCGCTCCTGCACTTCCTCACGCGCTTCCTTGACGCTAGCCAGGCGCTCTTCATGCAGCGAAGCGTCTTCGCAATGGGCATCGACGTTGCCCAGTGCTCGCCGCAGCCCATCCAGTTCTCTGGTATTGCCGCTCTGCTGCGCGGCGTCGATCTTCTCCTGAAGCACTTGGCGTTTGACGGCGCAGCCACCTTCGCCGTCGGCGGCGAGCAACGGCATGGCATTCAGATTGGCGGCCAGCAGCAGGCCGAACAAAGCGGTATGACGGATCATGATCTTTCTCCTTGGGTCTCTTTCGAAGTGACCTTGACGGTCGCGCGAGGTTCGACCCGATTGAGCCATTGCCTGACCTGGATCAAATGCGCGGTGGATGTGGCGCTGGCTCGAAGCCGGCAACGCCGGCCCGCTGCAATCGCTCGCCAAGGCGCTGCACCTCCGGATGGCTGAAAAAGGCTTGCAGGCGCTCGGCGCTCTTCAGGCCGACGCCCGGATGTTGCAGCCAGTCCTCCTGGCTGCGAGACAGCAGCGCTGGCCAGTCATCTTCCTCGCGTAACTGCAGGCCCGGCGGCACGCCAAGTGCCAGCAGCCACTGCTGCAGCGAGCGTTGCTGGGCTTTGGCAAAGGCCTGCTGCAACTGCGCGGCGCGCCGTGGGCCGATACCCGGCAGTCGCTGCAGTTGCTGACTGTCGAGCTCCAGCCAGTCGAGCAGGCCATGCAGTTGCTCGCCGGCCAGCAACGTATTCCAGGTGCCCGGCCCGACGCCTGGCAGGTTAAGACCCCGTTTACCGGCGAGCCAGTTCAGCCGGGCATGAAACTGCTGCTGACATTTGGCGCTCAGTCGCCAGCAGCTCAGGGCGTGGTAGCGGCCAGGATCGGGTGCGTGAACCGCTGCGCGCTCAGGGCTGCGCCAGATCACCTGGTCGAGGCGTGGAATGGTCAGGCCCGCCAGGCGTATCGACACCTGATCGCCCGGGCGTATGTCCAAGTTCTCCCATGCTTGCAGCGAACCCAGGGCCACGCGGCTGATACGCCGTTCGTCGAGATCGACCGGCTGCAGGCGCAGAATCGGCGTGATGCGCCCCGTGCGGCCGATGCTGAAGTCCACCGCCTGGACCACGGCCAGTGCCTGGCTGGCCGGGTATTTCCAGGCGATTGCCCAATGCGGCGCCTCGGCCTGCCAGCGTTCGCCAGAGGGGCGCGCGCCCTGGCGCAGCACCACGCCGTCGCTGGCGAATGGCTGCGGCTGATCGAACCAGCGTTGGCGCCAGTGGCTGGCCTGGTCCGGGCTCTGCAACGCCTGCGTGTAGTGTGGGCTGTCGCTGAAGCCGAGCCTGTGCAGGGCTTGCAGGCGCTCGGGCATCTGCTCGGGGCCGTCCGGCCAGTCCCAGACGAACAGGCCGATGGCGTCAGTCTCGTGCTCGTCCAGGGTCTGTCGCGCCATCAGGCCGGCAACCTTGCCCCGCGCACCAGCGCCACCGTCACGGCTTTGCACGTGATCGTTCAGGCGCCAGTAAAGCTCGCCCTGCAGCACGGCGTCGAGTGGCTCCGGCAATTGTCTCGGTACACCTGGCAATTGCCGGGCGCGGGCCGTCCAGTCCTGTCCCTGGCGTCCGTCACCGCGGCTGATGGCTTGCTGAAGCAGGCCGTTGCGGTAGACCAGCGTGACTGCGACGCCATCGACCTTGGGCTGAATCCACAGGTCATCGCGGCTGGCGATCCATTCGACTACCGCCGCGTCGTTCAGCTTGCGCAGACCGGTTTGTGCCACCGGGTGAGCGAGCTTGCCCGTGCTGCCCGCCAGCGGTTCCGGCAGGGTGTCGAGAGCGCCTGGAAAACACTGGTGCCAGGATTGCAGACGCTTGCGAGCCTGATCGTAGATCTCATCGGCGACCAGCGAGCGGCCCTGGTTGTGGTAGGCGTCGTCCCATTCGGCGATCTGCTGGCCAAGGGCAGAGAGTTCGGTCTTGGCGCGGCTGGCCGGCCAGTCGGGGCAGAGGGACGCCTGGGCGGTGAATGGGAACAGCAGCAGCGCGATCCAGCGTTTCATGGCAAGCATCCGTGCTTGGGGAGGTGAACTTCAGACTAGACCAATTCGTCGCCTGTGTTGGTTCCGCTTCGGCAATGAAAAAGCCCCGCACACTCAGGCGCGGGTGAAGCGCTCTGATTGGGCGGAGCTGAGCAACTGTGGTAGCGGCCTTGGCCGCGTTGTTTTTCCATCCCGTTCGCGGACAAGTCCCCTCCCACAGGAACTGCTGCCTTTGCCATCAGTGGTTAGGGGAAACCAGTCGCGTAGCCCGGATGCAATCCGGGCTGCGAAACGGTGGGGGAGGCTTGGCTGCGATGTTTCTTCTTCACCGCATTCGCGGAAAAGTCCGCTCCTACAGGAGCTGCCCCCTCCGATCAATGCGAGAGGGCAGCGTAGCCGGATGTAATCCGGGACGGTTTGGCGTCAGTCCCCGGATTTCACCTGACCGCGAAACTGTGGGAGCGGCCTTGGCAGCATGTTGCATCTCCACCCCTTTCGCGGACAAGTCCGCTCCCACAAGAGCGGTAGCCTCTTCCCCGGCCCTCTCCCATAGTGGGAGAGGAGGCGCCAAGCGCGTGCTGCCTTGAGTGAGCAGCGTTACCGCGCTGGGCGGGGCTTCGAGTGACGCCTGAGGGTCTTACAGGCCGGCAGCGGCGCGCAGGTCGGCGGCCTTGTCGGTGCGTTCCCAGGTGAAGGTGGTGAAGCTGTCGTTGCCGACGGTCCTGGACTCGGGCGTGCGGCCGAAGTGGCCGTAGGCGGCGGTGTCCTGATACATCGGGTGCAGCAGGTCGAGCATGCGGGTGATGGCGTAAGGACGCAGGTCGAACACTTCACGCACCAACTGAATGATCTTCTCTTCGGCAATCTTGTGGGTGCCGAAGGTGTTGATCGAGATGGAGGTCGGCTGGGCCACGCCGATGGCGTAGGACACCTGGATCTCGCAGCGCTCGGCCAGGCCGGCGGCAACGATGTTCTTGGCCACGTAGCGGCCGGCGTAGGCGGCGCTGCGGTCGACCTTGGACGGGTCCTTGCCGGAGAAGGCGCCGCCGCCGTGACGGGCCATGCCGCCGTAGCTGTCGACGATGATCTTGCGCCCGGTCAGGCCGCAGTCGCCCACCGGGCCGCCGATGATGAACTGGCCGGTCGGGTTGATGTGGAACTGGGTGTCCTTGTGCAGCAGCTCGGCCGGCAGCACGTGCTTGACGATCAGCTCCATCACGCCGTCGCGCAGGTCGTCGTATTTCACTTCCGGGTTGTGCTGGGTGGACAGCACGACCGCGTCGATGGCCGCTACCTTGCCATTCTCGTAGCGGCAGGTGACCTGGCTCTTGGCATCCGGGCGCAGCCACGGCAGCAGGCCGGACTTGCGCGCCTCGGCCTGACGCTCGACCAGGCGGTGCGAGAAGCAGATCGGCGCCGGCATCAGTACGTTGGTTTCGTTGCTGGCGTAACCGAACATCAGGCCCTGGTCGCCAGCGCCCTGGTCTTCCGGCTTGGCGCGGTCGACGCCCTGGTTGATGTCCGGGGACTGCTTGCCAATGATGTTGAGTACGCCGCAGGTGGCGCCGTCGAAGCCGACATCGCTGCTGGTGTAGCCGATATCGCAGATCACGTCGCGGACGATCTGCTCCAGGTCGACCCAGGCGCTGGTGGTCACTTCACCGGCGACGATGGCCACGCCGGTCTTGACCAGGGTTTCCACGGCCACGCGGGCGTGCTTGTCCTGGGCGATGATGGCGTCGAGCACCGCATCGGAGATCTGGTCGGCGATCTTGTCCGGATGCCCCTCGGACACGGACTCGGAGGTAAACAGGGAATATTCGCTCATCTATCGGTTCCTTTCTTGCCGGAGGCTGATGGCGCTGTGCGCGTCGGGTTTGGCAAAGTGCCGTAATTGAATCTGAAAGCCGTTTTTCAGGCCTATGTACAGGCTTTCGCCGGGCGTCAGGCCGGCGGCCGTCGCCCAGCGCGCCAGGTCTTCCTGTTCGAAGCCGAGCCACAGATCGCCACAGGCTTCGCGGGCCCAGCTCTGGTCATGGCTGCACAGCTCGCTGAGCAGCAGGCTGCCACCTGGGGCGACCAGCCCGGCCAGCTTGCGAAAGGCCTCGGCCGGCGTGGCGAAGTGGTGCAGCACCATGTTCAGCACCACGCAGTCTGCGGGCTGCTGTTTGTCCTGCAGCGCATCGGCCAGCTTCAGCTCGACGTTATGCAGGCCCTCGGCAGCGCAACGCTGGCTGGCCAGTTCGAGCATAGCCGGGCTGTTGTCCAGCGCCGTGACCTGGGCGAAACGCCGCGCCAGCTCGGGTAGGAAGGCGCCGTCGCCCGGGCCGATTTCCAGCGCCGTGGCGCTCGGGGCGAAATGCAGGGCATCGAGCAGGGCCAGCAGGCTGTCGCGGTAGTGCGGCAGGCCGGCGATCAGATCCTGCTGCGCCTGGAAGCTGGTGGCCATGCGGGCGAAGAAGTCGCGGCTGACGGTGGCGCGCTGCTGATGCACAGTGGCGATACGCGCCTGCACGTCGCCGGGCAGCGGCAGCGCGTCGATGTCTTCCAGGAGTGCGGCATGCAGGCGGCCGTTGGGCAGGGCGCGGCGGTAGAAGATGGCGTTGCCTTCGCGGCGCGTGGCCACCAGCCCGGCCTGGGCCAGCACCTTGAGGTGGTGGCTCATACCCGACTGGCCGATGGCGAAGATCTGCGCCAGCTCCAGCACGCCGAACGAGTCGTTGCTCAGCGCGCGCAGCACGTTCAGGCGCAATGCATCGCCGCCGGCCTTGCACAGGGCGGCGAGCTCGTCGCAGGGGTCGAATTGCAGCTGAGGTGCGCGCAGGGTCATGGTGGCGCAGTCTAGTCGGTCATTTTTCATACAGCAACACCAATATCAAAAAGTTTTGATATTGGTTTCGGGGGTGGCCTGGAGGCCATGCGTCACAGTGCAGGAGGTCATGCCGGCACGGGGCGGTGATAGGCCTGGCAAACAGCCTTGCGCAGAGTGTTTCAAGCGAGACAGGCGGGCTGATTTTGGCTCTACGACCATCTGTCATTGCTCCGCGGGGCCCGGCTGGGCAAAAATACACGCCTTTTTTCGCCCCCCTTCATTCAGAAGCAGCCCCCGTAGGAGATTCAGCGATGCCCAGCCGTCGTGAGCGAGCCAATGCCATTCGTGCCCTCAGCATGGATGCTGTGCAGAAAGCCAACAGCGGCCACCCCGGTGCCCCCATGGGCATGGCGGACATCGCCGAAGTGCTGTGGCGCGACTATCTGAAGCACAACCCGGCCAACCCGAACTTCGCCGATCGTGACCGCTTTGTGCTGTCCAACGGCCACGGCTCGATGCTGATCTATTCGCTGCTGCACCTGACCGGCTACGACCTGTCGATCGACGACCTGAAGAACTTCCGCCAGCTGCACAGCAAGACCCCGGGCCACCCGGAGTTCGGCTATGCGCCAGGCGTCGAGACCACCACCGGTCCGCTCGGCCAGGGCATCGCCAACGCCGTGGGCTTCGCCCTGGCGGAAAAGATCATGGCGGCGCAGTTCAACCGCGACGGCCACAACATCGTCGATCACCACACCTACGTGTTCCTCGGCGACGGCTGCATGATGGAAGGCATCAGCCATGAAGTCTGCTCGCTGGCCGGCACCCTGGGCCTGGGCAAGCTGATCGCCTTCTACGACGACAATGGCATTTCCATCGACGGCGAAGTGCACGGCTGGTTCACCGACGACACCCCGGCACGCTTCGAAGCCTACGGCTGGCAGGTGATCCGCAATGTCGACGGCCACGATGCCGACGAAATCAAGATGGCCATCGACACCGCGCGCAAGTCCAGCGACCGTCCGACGCTGATCTGCTGCAAGACCATCATCGGCTTCGGTTCGCCGAACAAGCAGGGCAAGGAAGAATCCCACGGCGCCGCTCTGGGCCACGATGAAATCGCCCTGACCCGCGCTGCCCTGAACTGGAACCACGCGCCGTTCGAAATCCCGGCAGACATCTACGCCGAGTGGGATGCCAAGGAAGCCGGCCTGGCGGCCGAAGCCGAGTGGGACCAGCGCTTCGCTGCTTATTCCGCTGCGCATCCGGAACTGGCCAACGAATTCATCCGCCGCATGGCAGGCGAGCTGCCAGCCGATTTCTCCGAAAAGGCCAGCGAGTTCATCCGCGCCGTCGCCGAGAAGGGCGAAACCATCGCCAGCCGCAAGGCCAGCCAGAACTGCCTGAACGCCTTTGGCCCGCTGCTGCCGGAGCTGCTCGGCGGCTCGGCGGACCTCGCCGGTTCCAACCTGACCCTGTGGAAGGGCTGCAAGCCGGTGGTCGCCGAGGATGCCTCGGGCAACTACATGTACTACGGCGTGCGCGAGTTCGGCATGAGCGCGATCATGAACGGCGTGGCTCTGCACGGCGGCCTGATTCCCTACGGCGCGACCTTCCTGATGTTCATGGAATACGCGCGCAACGCGGTGCGCATGTCGGCGCTGATGAAGCAGCGCGTGCTCTACGTGTTCACCCACGACTCCATCGGTCTCGGTGAAGACGGCCCGACCCACCAGCCGGTCGAGCAGCTGACCAGCCTGCGCACCACGCCGAACCTGGACACCTGGCGCCCGGCGGATACCGTCGAAGCCGCGGTAGCCTGGAAACACGCCGTCGAGCGCAAAGACGGCCCGAGCGCGCTGATCTTCTCGCGCCAGAACCTGCCGCATAACCTGCGCGACCACGAAACCGAAGCGGCCATCAGCCGTGGCGGCTACGTGCTCAAGGACTGCGCCGGCGAGCCGGAGCTGATCCTGATCGCCACCGGCTCGGAAGTCGGCCTGGCCATTCAGGCCGCCGACAAGCTGAGCGAGCAGGGCCGCAAGGTGCGCGTGGTGTCGATGCCGTCGACCAACGTCTTCGACCAGCAGGACGCCGCCTACAAGCAGTCTGTACTGCCGCTGCAGGTTACTGCGCGGATCGCCATCGAAGCCGCCCACGCGGACTTCTGGTACAAGTACGTCGGCCTCGAAGGTCGCATCATCGGCATGGACACCTACGGCGAGTCGGCGCCTGCCGGTCAGCTGTTCGAGCATTTCGGCTTCACCGTCGAGAACATCATCGGCACTGCCGAAGAGCTGCTCGAAGCCTAAGCACCGTTCTTGGAAGCGAGCACTGCGCGGAACCTCTGGTCTCGCACAGTGCTCGCCGGCCAGGTTTCTCTTTCCTTGTGAGCGCCTATGCCACGCCATCGCCCCTATCGCGTTGCCCTCAACGGCTATGGCCGTATCGGCCGTTGCGTGCTGCGCGCGCTGCACGAGCGTGGTAATGCCGCGAGCCTGGAAATCGTCGCGCTCAACGACCTGGCCGACCAGGCCAGCATCGAATACCTGACCCGCTTCGACTCCACCCACGGGCGTTTTCCCGGTGAGGTGAAGGTCGATGGCGATTGCCTGCACATCAATGGCGACTGTGTGAAGGTGCTGCGTCAGAGCGAGCCAGAGGCCGTCGACTGGGCGGCGCTGGATCTCGACCTGCTGCTCGAATGCTCGGGGCAGTACACCACGCGTGCCGACGCCGAGCGTTTCCTCGATGCCGGCGCGCCGCGGGTGTTGCTGTCGCAGCCGATGGCGAGCGAGGCGGATATCGACGCCACTGTCGTCTTTGGCGTCAATCAGCAGTGCCTGAGCGGCGGCGAGCGCCTTGTGTCGAATGCGTCCTGTACCACCAACTGCGGTGTGCCGCTGTTGAAACTTCTCGACGAGGTGGTGGGTCTGGAGTACGTCTCCATTACCACCATCCACTCGGCGATGAACGACCAGCCCGTAATCGATGCCTATCACCACGAAGACCTGCGCCGCACGCGCTCGGCCTTCCAGTCGGTGATCCCGGTATCCACCGGGCTGGCCCGTGGTATCGAGCGCCTGCTGCCAGAGCTGGCCGGGCGCATCCAGGCCAAGGCCATCCGCGTGCCGACGGTCAACGTCTCCTGCCTGGACATTACCCTGCAGACCGCGCGCGACACCTCGGCAGAAGAGATCAACCGTGTGCTGCGCCTGGCAGCGGAAAGCGGCCCGCTCAAGGGACTGCTGGCCTACACCGAATTGCCGCATGCCAGCTGCGACTTCAACCATGACCCGCACTCGGCCATCGTCGACGGCAGCCAGACCCGCGTGTCCGGCCCGCGCCTGGTCAACCTGCTGGCCTGGTTCGACAACGAGTGGGGGTTCGCCAACCGCATGCTCGATGTCGCCGAACATTTCCTATTAACAGCCAATCCTGCTCCGTAAAGGACTGATCCATGACCGTTCTGAAAATGACCGACCTCGACCTCAATGGTAAGCGCGTGTTGATCCGCGAAGACCTCAACGTCCCGGTGAAGGACGGTGTGGTCAAGAGCGACGCGCGTATCCTCGCCTCGCTGCCGACCATCAAGCTGGCGCTGGAAAAAGGCGCGGCCGTACTGGTCTGCTCGCACCTGGGCCGTCCGGAAGAGGGCGTCTACAGCGAGGAAAACAGCCTGGCACCGGTCGCCACCTACCTGAGCAAGGCCCTCGGCCGCGAAGTACCGCTGGTCAAGGACTACCTCGGCGGTGTCGAGGTCAAGGCCGGTGAGCTGGTGCTGCTGGAGAACGTGCGTTTCAACAAGGGCGAGAAGAAGAACACCGACGAGCTGGCCCAGCAGTACGCCGCTCTGTGCGACGTGTTCGTGATGGACGCCTTCGGTACTGCCCACCGCGCCCAGGGCTCGACCCACGGCGTGGCCAAGTTCGCCAAGGTCGCCTGCGCCGGCCCGCTGCTGGCTGCCGAGCTGGACGCCCTGGGCAAGGCCCTGGACAAGCCGGCCCGGCCGATGCTGGCCATCGTCGCCGGCTCCAAGGTGTCGACCAAGCTCGACGTGCTCAACTCGCTGGCGGACATCTGCGATTCGCTGATCGTCGGTGGCGGCATCGCCAACACCTTCCTCGCCGCTGCCGGCCTGCCGGTGGGCAAGTCGCTGTACGAGGCCGATCTGGTCGACACCGCCAAGGCCATCGCGGCCAAGGTCAGCGTACCGCTGCCGGTCGATGTGGTGGTGGCCAAGGCCTTCGCCGAAGACGCCGAAGCCACCGTAAAGTCGGTTCAGGACGTCGCTGAAGACGACATGATCCTCGATATCGGCCCGCAGACCGCCAAGCAGTTCGCCGAGATGCTCAAGGCCTCGCAGACCATTCTGTGGAACGGCCCGGTCGGCGTGTTCGAGTTCGACCAGTTCGGCAACGGCACCAAGGCCCTGGCCCTGGCCATCGCCGAGAGCCCGGCGTTCTCCATCGCTGGCGGTGGCGACACCCTGGCGGCCATCGACAAGTACGGCGTGGCCGAGAAGATTTCCTACATTTCCACTGGTGGCGGTGCGTTCCTCGAGTTCGTCGAGGGCAAGGTACTGCCGGCCGTGGAAGTGCTGGAGCAGCGCGCACAATAAAGGCGAGCCAGGATGATGGGTGTCACCCAGCGCCCCGGCTGATTAAACCCTGACGCGAACGGGTGGTCTGTAGAAAACCGGATCATCGTACAAGGAGTCGTGTCATGGACAAGTTAGCCGCATTGAGCGTGATTGGTATGTTGCTGGCCGGTTGTGCCGGCGGTGGTCGGGAGGCGGCCTGCGAGGTCTTCAGCCCTGCGCAGATCGAGACCCCGACCACTCAGGATGATCAGCGTGTCGAGGAAAGCACCGGCCAGCCTACTGGCCCGGCGCCGGAACAGCGTTGCTGACGAGGAGAGGTAATTGAGCGGGATCAAACTGGCGGGGCTCGCTGCCATCGCCCTGCTGCTGGCAGCCTGCAGCAACCAGCCGGCCGCGCCGGATCAGTGGAATCGCTGGGTGTGCGACAGCCAGGCCGAAGTCCAGTGGCGCTTCGCCAATGGCAGCTTCGATCAGGTGGACGTGCGCCTGGGCGGTGACGACATCGTCTATCGCCTGACTCAGGAACCGGCCGCCTCCGGCGCGCTGTACAGCGACGGGCGTCTATCCTTCCACACCAAGGGTGAGGAAGGTCTGGTCTACTGGACGGCCACCGATGACCTGATAGGCCGCGGCTGCAAGGCTCCGTAACATCCTCGGTGATGCCGAGGTGAGAGCGGCGGGCATGTCCCAGCTTCACGAAACTTGAACAACGCCTGCCCCTGCGGCAGGCTTGCACGATTAACGACCTCCAAACCGGGAGACAGAAACACCATGGCACTTATCAGCATGCGCCAGATGCTCGACCACGCCGCCGAATTCGGCTACGGCGTGCCGGCCTTCAACGTCAACAACCTCGAGCAGATGCGCGCCATCATGGAAGCCGCCGACAAGACCGATTCGCCGGTCATCGTCCAGGCCTCCGCTGGTGCCCGCAAGTACGCCGGTGCGCCGTTCCTGCGCCACCTGATCCTGGCTGCTATCGAAGAATTTCCGCACATTCCGGTGTGCATGCACCAGGACCACGGCACCAGCCCTGACGTGTGCCAGCGCTCGATCCAGCTGGGTTTTTCCTCGGTCATGATGGACGGCTCGCTGAAGGAAGACGGCAAGACCCCGGCCGACTACGACTACAACGTCCGCGTGACCCAGCAGACCGTGGCGTTCGCCCACGCCTGTGGCGTGTCGGTGGAAGGCGAGCTGGGCTGCCTGGGTAGCCTGGAAACCGGCATGGCCGGTGAGGAAGACGGCGTCGGCGCCGAAGGCGTGCTGGATCACAGCCAACTGCTGACCGATCCGGAAGAAGCCGCGGCCTTCGTCAAGGCCACTCAGGTCGATGCCCTGGCCATCGCCATCGGCACCAGCCACGGCGCCTACAAATTCACCAAGCCGCCAACCGGCGACGTGCTCTCCATCGAGCGCATCAAGGAAATCCACAAGCGCATCCCCAACACCCACCTGGTGATGCACGGTTCCTCCTCCGTTCCGCAGGAATGGCTGAAGGTGATCAACGAATTCGGCGGCGACATCAAGGAAACCTACGGTGTGCCGGTCGAGGAAATCGTCGAAGGCATCAAGCACGGCGTGCGCAAGGTCAACATCGACACCGACCTGCGTCTGGCTTCCACCGGCGCCATCCGCCGCATGATGGCCGAGCACCCGAGCGAGTTCGACCCGCGCAAGTTCTTCGCCAAGACCATCGTCGCCATGCGTGACATCTGCATCGCCCGCTACGAAGCCTTCGGCACCGCTGGCAATGCCTCCAAGATCAAGCCGATCTCCCTGGAAGGCATGTTCCAGCGCTACGCCAGCGGCGAGCTGAACGCCAAGGTCAACTAAGCCAGGCGCGTTGCACGCAAACGCCGCGGTTCCTCACGGAGTCGCGGCGTTTTTTTATGGCGTGCGTTCAGGTTGCGTCAGTTCGCGGCACCCACCAGCGAGCGGTGTTCGATCTTGAGCAGATCGAAGCGCGCGGCGCCGGCTTCGGTTTCATACCCGGTGTTGTCCTGGGTGTAGACGCCAGCCTTGAAGTACAGCGGTTTGATCGCCCAGGTCGGCTCCACTCGGGTGTTCCAGTTGATGCTGTTGAGGCTGATGGCCAGGGTGCCGTCGGGTTTCAGGTTGATCACGTAGCGAAACGGCTGGTTCAGACGGATGCCGCTGGCGATGTTCACCACCTGAATCTCCGACGTTGGCGTCACGCGGACCTTGGCGACGATATTGCCGTCGGCGGTTTTGGTCTTGTACTGGTACTCCAGCTTGAGTAGCGGCTCGGAACTCTTCAGCGCGTGGATCTGGCCGATGACGATCTTGCCGGTGGACGGCACCTGGCTGACGCTAAGCGACGCACGCAGGAAATTGTCCGCCTCCGGGTAGGTCCAGTTGCGCAGACGGCCGTCGGCGAAGGTTTCGCGCAGTTCGGTGCGGGGGTATTTCGCGCTCTCGGTCGTGGTGCCATTGACCGGTGCCCAGAAGAAGATGGCGCCTTCCTTGGACTGGAAATAGTGATCCTGGTAACCACCGGCCAGAACGCGGGTCTCGATGGTGGTCGCGGGGACGCCGACTGGAACGCTGAGATTCCACATGGCGAGTTCGATCATGTTCAAAAGCTCCTGAAAAAGGAAACTTCAGTCGGGGGCACATCTCATCCAGGAGTCAGTAACGGCTTACTTGGCGTTCCAGCCGGTGACGCGCGAGCTAGAAGGGTGGCAGGGCTGCCTTCACGGGCGGCGAGTGCGCTCGTGGCGCGCTTTATAACGGCAACTGGGGCGAAAGCGTGATAGCCGTACGTCGTCTTATTGGCGCCAATATAAAGTCATTATCATTGGCGCTTTTAATCCACTGTGCAGCTCCGCCAGAAGTGTGGGATGGCGCGCCCGGTGTAGGTAAAACCCTGTAAAACACCCAAGGCATAACGGCCGGTGGGGTGCGCCATAATTCGTGCACTGTCGTTCCGGGAACCGTCATCCATGTCCAGCAAGCCGCGCCTGTTGCTCGCTTTCCTCCTCGCCGTGTTGCTGGCTTCGCTGCTTGCCTCGATCTTCCAGACTCAGACCAACCTTGCCGCCCTGCAGGCTCTGGGTGCGCCGGTGCCAATGGATGTGCGCGTTGGCACCACGTGCCTCGACCTGCTCGGTTTCGCCCCCACCTTCATCCTGCTCAGTGCGCTGGGCTTTCTCGTCGCCCTGCCGCTGGCCACCTGGTTCGCCCGGCGCATGCCGACGCTGCGCTGGCTGATCTTCGTTCTGGCGGGCGCGCTGGCCATCTGGTCGGCATTGGCGCTGGCCAACGTCGTGGCCCCGATGCCGACGCTGATCGCCGCTGATCGCAGCCCGGTCGGCACGCTCGGGCTAATGGCCTGCGGCAGCGTCGGCGCATTGCTGTTCGGCCTGCTTGGCCGGCGTGTGCGCTACCGGACGCGCCCGACCTCTTCCGACTCCCTGTGACAAGGCGTTGCCCATGTTGAGAAGTACCCGCGCGCTATTGCTCGGCGCCCTGTTCGTCAGTGCGCCCGTGCTGGCGCTGGATTACCGCATCGAGATCTTCAGCGAAGGCCTGGAGAATCCATGGGCGATGGCCTTCCTGCCGGATGGGCGCATGCTGGTCACCGAGCGCGTCGGGCGCCTGCGCATCATCGAGGCCGACGGCAGTGTCGACCCGGAACCTGTCGCGGGCCTGCCCGAGGCGTTCATTGCGGCCCAGGCCGGGCTGATGGAAGTGGCGCTGGACCCGGACTACAGCGACAACCGCTGGCTGTACCTGACCTACGCGCACGGCTCGCTGGAGGCCAACAACACGCGCCTGGCCCGTGCCCGCCTGGTGGACGACGAGCTGCATGACTTCGAGGTGCTATTCACCGCCCAGCCGCTCAAGGCTGGAGCTTCGCACTATGGCGGGCGTATCGCCTTTCTCGCTGACAAGACCCTGGTGCTGACCCTGGGCGACGGCTTCGACTGGCGTGAGGAGGCGCAGAACCCGGCCAATCACCTGGGCAAGATCGTGCGGCTGAACCGCGACGGCAGCGTGCCGCAGGACAACCCGCTGGTGGGGCAAGAAGGGGCCGCGCCGGAGATCTACAGCCTCGGCCACCGCAACGTCCAGGGTATCTTCTTCGACGCCGAGCACGACCGCCTGTACAGCCACGAGCACGGCCCGCGCGGGGGAGACGAGCTCAACCTGATCGAAGCTGGCAACAACTACGGCTGGCCGCTGGCGACCTTCGGCGTTGATTACACCGGCGCGCGGGTCAGCCCCTACACCGAGTTGCCGGGGCTGACCGCACCCCTGCTGCACTGGACACCTTCGGTGGCGCCGTCGAGCCTGACGCTGTATCGCGGCGAGCTGTTCCCCGAGTGGCAGGGCGATCTGTTCGCCGCCACCCTGGCCGAGCGCAGCGTGCGCCGCATTCGTGTGCGTGACGGCATGCTGGCGGGTGAGGAGGCGCTGTTCGAAGAGCTGGACGAGCGCATTCGCGACGTGCGCAGTGGGCCGGACGGCGCCCTCTACCTGCTCACCGACAACCCGCAGGGGCGTCTGTTGCGTGTGGTTCCCAGCGAGTGATGCGCCATCCGGTACACTGACGGTCCAGATGAAAGCGGGATCGTATCGTTGAAGTATCTACAGGGTTATCCGGTTGCCGTGCAGCAGCAGGTTCGCCAGCTGATCGCCGATGATCGGCTGGGCGGTTACCTGGCGCAGCGTTATCCGGGGCGACACGAAGTGCAGAGCGACAAGGCGCTGTACGGCTACGTGATGGCGCTCAAGCAGGAACACCTGAAGAACGCACCGGCCATCGACAAGGTGCTCTACGACAATCGCCTCGACCTCACCCATCGCGCCTTGGGGCTGCACACGGCGATCTCGCGTGTGCAGGGCGGCAAGCTCAAGGCCAAGAAGGAGATTCGCGTCGCCTCGCTGTTTCGCGACGCCGCGCCGGCCTTTCTGCAAATGATCGTGGTGCACGAGCTGGCGCACCTGAAGGAGGCCGAGCACAACAAGGCCTTCTACAAGCTTTGCGACCATATGCTGCCGGGCTATGCGCAGATCGAATTCGACCTGCGCATGTTCCTGACCTGGCGCGAGATGACGGCGGCTAACTGAGCCGCCGGTGCGCTGCCCCGCGAGCTCAGCCGTGCAGGCGCACGTTGAGTTGGTCGACCACCGGCGCCCAGTCGGCGTCCTCGAGAATCTCGTCGCGCAGCAGCGCGGCCTGCGCAGGCGTCCAGAACGGGGCTTCGGACAGCTTGCAGGCGTCCGGCAGCGGCGAATGGGTGCTGATGAAGGCGTTGATGCTGGCGGCATCGTCGGGCAGGCCGAGCTGCTTGAACAGCGCGGGCAGGCTGTGCACGGGGTTTTCCATGACGAACTCTCCAAACGTAAGGGTCATCGATAATTACCCTGTTTTGGCCCGGATAGTTCCGCTCACTCGACCATCACGACCTCGAAGGTCCGCAGTCGCTGGCCCATCGGCAGGGTGATTTCGTCGCCGGGGTGCTTGCCGAGTAGCAGGCGCCCCAGCGGCGCAGCATTGCCCAGTACCTGGATGCTCTGCCCGGCATGCTGCAGCTTCATGCTGGCGCCCTGCGGGCCGAGGAACAGCCACTGCTGGTGATCGTCTTCGCTGGCCAGCAGGATCAGCGCACCCAGTTCGATGCCTTGCGCCTCGTCGAATGGCCGCGGGCGCAACTGACGCCAGGTGATCAGGGTCTGGCGCAGCTCTTCGACTCGTCGCGCCTGCCCGCTGGCCAGGTAGGCGGCCTCCAGGCCCAGGGTGTCGTATTTGTTCTCGGCGACGTTCTCCTCATGGGTGGCCGCTTCGTGAGCGGTGAGGGCGGCGAGGCTGGCCTGTTCGAGGTCGGCCAGCAGATGGGTAAGCACGTCTTGCAGCAGCAGATTCTTGTCCATGGAGCGCTATCGGTTCGGATGAGGAGATGGGGCATTCCCATCTTCAAGAATGCTGGGTAGCCAGCTGTATACGGTTGCGCCCTTCGGCCTTGGCCCGGTACATGGCCGCGTCGGCCAGGCGAATCAGCGTGGTGGCATCGTCGCCGCCGCGGGTCAGGGCGATGCCGATGCTGGCACCGACGCGCACGGCACGATCTTCCAGATACATCGGCGTGTCGAGCCCTTCCAGCAAGCGCTTGGCCAGGTCCTGGGCATCCTCGGGCGACTGCACGTTCTCGCAGATCACCACGAACTCGTCGCCGCCCAGGCGCGCCGGCAGGTCGGCGTCGCGGATGTACTGGCGCAGGCGTCTGGCGATCTCGGCCAGCACCTGGTCGCCAAAGCCGTGGCCGTGCTGATCGTTGATCGGCTTGAAGCCGTCGAGGTCGATCAGCATCACGGCGAGCAATTCGTCGCGGCGCAGGCTGCGTGCCAGGGCCTGGTCCAGGTGCTGCTGCAGTGCGGTGCGATTGGCCAGGCCGGTCAGCGGGTCCTGCAGCGCCAGTTCGCTGAGGCGCTGGTTGGCCTGCTGCAGCGCCAGGGTGCGTTCGGTGACGCGCTTGGCCAGGACCTGCTCATTGAGTTGCAACGCCGCCTCGCGCTGGCGCTTGAGTTCGTTGAAGCGCGCGGCCAGGGCGAAGGACAGCAGGATCATCTCCAGCCCCGAACCGATCTGCATGGCGTACAGGGTTAGGAAGTTCGACGGGATCAAGGCGAAGTTGCGCAGCGCCAGCAGCACAGCGCCGGTCAGTAGCATCAGCCAGGCCAGGGCGAACAGGCGCGCACCGGGCACCCGGTAGCCAACGCAGACGAAGCTGGTGACCAGCAACGTCAGAGTGGCGACTAGGCCGGTCAGCGACATCAGCTGCAACGCGCGCTGTACCGGCAGCAGCAGCGTCGCCACCACGGCGGCGCCGATAGCGATGCACAGTATCAGCAGACCCCTGTCCCAGCGCGGCAGCCACTGACGGGTATCGAGGAAGCTGCGGGCGAAGATCACCGACAGCAGGGCCGCCGACGTCAGGCTGACCGGCAGCATGCGGTTGCTCCAGGGCGCGGCGTCAGACCATAGATACTGCGCGCCAAGGCCGTTGAGCGAGAGCACGCTGAGGGCGAAGGCGCACATGAACAGCACGTAGTTGAGGAAGGGGCGTTCTTGCAGGGCGAGAAACAGCAGCAGGTTGTACAGGCCCAGCGCGATCAGGACGCCGAAGTAGATGGCATGCACCAGGTAACCGTTCTGGCTGTGCTGCTCGAAATCGCGCGCGGGCATCAGCGCACCGCTGAGGGTCATGCTGCCGCGCGAGTCGACGCGCAGGTATAGCGTGCGCTGCTCACCGGGTTGCAGGGTGATCTCGAATACCGGATAGCGATGGCCGACGGCGCGCTCAGCGTAGGGCACGGTATCGCCGCTGCGTGACTCGCGCACGCCATCGGCGCCGACGTCGTACAGGCGCACTTCATCCAGCGAGGCGTAGTTCAGCTCCAGGCGCCAGGCGCGTGTCTGCTGGGCGTCCGACTGGAGGGGCAGGCGCAGCCAGATCACCCCCGGCACGTAGCCGAAACTCAGATCGCGGCGCTTCAGTGAGGGCTCAAATGGCGCATCGGCCGCGCGAACGTCGTCCAGGCTCAGGGTGCCCTGAGTATCGGCGAGAAAATCCACCAGGCCATGAAGATCCTGCGCCGCGCTGGCGTCGCCCAGACGCGTGGCAGCGAAGGAGAGCTGGCTGGCCAGCAGCAGGCAGCACACCAGCAGCAGACCCGGCAACGAGACCGGAAAGGCAGGGGCGGTGTGTCGGTTGACTGGCATGGGCAAGGCCTGGGAAATAGGCAGCCTCAGATAGTGGCAGAAAGCCCCATGAGCCTGCTAGTGGCGATCCTTCTGCAGGTGCGCCGCCAGGGTGCGCAGCGGCGCGAGCTGGCGGCAGATCAGTGCCAACTGCGTTTGCACCAGACGCTGGCGTTCGTCGATGTCATCGGCGATCTGCTCCAGGCTTTGCGCCAGGGCCTGTTCCTCGTCGCTGTGAATGGCCAGCGGCTGCTCCCCGCGCAGACCGGTGGCGATTTCATCGAGACTGCTCGCCAGCGCTTCGGCCTGCTCCAGCAGCTGTGCCTGGGCCGCCTGCGGCAACTGCTCGCCGCGATGTGCGCCGAGTGCGGAGAGGTAGCTGAGCAGGGTGTGCGACAGCACCAGGAAGCGAAAGCCGAGGTCGGCATCCTTACGGAAGTGGCCCGGCTCCATCAGCATGTTGCCGAGGGTGGTGGACAGCGCCGCGTCGGCGTTGTGCGCGTTGCGTCGGGCCAGGCGGTAGCCGAGGTCGTCACGCTTGCCGCGGGCGTACTGGGCGATGATCTGCCGCAGGTAGGCGCTGTTGCAGCTCAGCGTACCGGCGAGCATGCGGCCCAGGCGCCGGCCCTGCCAGTCCGGCAGGATCAGGAACACCGCCAACCCGGCGATCATGCCGCCGAGCAGGGTGTCCACCAGGCGCGGCAGGAACAGGCCGTAACCATCGCCGACCTGGTTGAAGCAGAACAGGACCAGCAGGGTGATCGCCGCAGTGGCCAGGGTGTAGCGGGTGGCGCGTGTGGCGAAGAAGGCGACGCCGGCGACCACGGCGAACAGCGCCTGGATGCGTGGGTCGGGAAACAGGTCGAACAGCGCCCAGCCGATCCCCAGGCCGAGCAGGGTGCCGACGATGCGCTGCACCAGCTTCAGGCGCGTGGCGCCGTAGTTCGGCTGGCAGACGAACAGGGTGGTCAGCAGAATCCAGTAGCCCTGTGTCGGGTGAATCAGGTGCAGCAGGCCGTAACCGGCGGCCAGGGCGATGGACAGGCGCAGCGCGTGGCGAAACAGCAGCGAGGTGGGCGTCAGCTGCTGGCCGATGCGCTCGGCTACTTCGCGCAGCGAATGCGGTTCGCGATCGAGCAGGCTGCTGTCCTGCTCATCGGCCAGGGCATCGGGATTGCTGGCGTTGCCCAGCAGCAGGTCGAGGCTGGCGAGGTTGCCGGCCAGTGCGCCGAGTGAGCGCAGCAGGCGGCGCCAGGCCGGGTTGCTCTGCAGATGCAGGTGGTCGAGCGAGGCATGCAGGTCTTCCAGCGCCTGGCTGCACAGTTCGCGATACTCGAACGGCTGGCGCAGCTCGATGGCGCTGCCCAGGCGCTGGCAGGCTTCACCGTGCAGACGCAGCAGGCGCTGGCAGCGGAACAGCACGTCGCTGTGGAAGAAGGCCTCGGCCAGCTCGTTGTAGGGGTAGTGCGAGGAGCTGGCGCGTTCATGAATGTCCTGGGCGAGGAAGTACAGCTTCAGGTAGCGATTGACCTTGGGCCCGGGACGGCCATTGCCGACCCGGTGCAGGATGATCTCCTTGGCCGCATTGAGCGCTGACACGACGCGCCCGTTCTGCTGCGCCAGTTCCAGGCGTCGCTGCTCGACGTCCAGCTGGCGAACGGGCTCGAACAGTGCCGCCTTGAGCTTGAGGTACTTGCCCAGTTCGCGAAACAGCCTGGCCAGGCTCTGCTGTACCGGCTGATGAGCGAACAGGCCATGCCAGATCACCGACAACAGGCCGTACCAGGCCGCGCCAGCGACCAGCAACAGCGGCTCCAGCCATAGACCGGCGACGCCGCCGCGCTGTTCGACGCCGATCATGCTGTACACGGCAAGGATCAGCGTGCCGGAGCCGAGCGTGGCGAAACGCTCGCCCAGGGCGCCGAGCAGCGTCAGGCAGAACGCCGATAGCGCCAGGGCGATGACGAACAACCAGGGATAGGGAAAGAGAAACTCCACTGCGTAGGCCGCTGCACTGAAGCAGCCCAAGGTGACCAGTACCGCGCCGAGGCGGCCCTGCCAGCTGTCGTCGGTCTCGGTCAGCGCACTGGCGATGATGCCGAGAAACAGCGGGATCAGCCCGTGCGTCCAGCCCTGCCACCAGCACAACGCCAGGGCTCCGGCCAGGGCGATGAATACCCGCAGGCTGGCACTGAACTTGTCCAGCGCCCAGAGACGGCGCAGCGAGTGGCGAAGGCGAGAGCGGGGCATAGGTGACCTGGTGGAAGTAGACGCGAGCAGCCTACCGGAACTGCATGACCGCTGGGTATCCGTCTCCACCCAATAGCCATGCCTGGCGCCTCGCTTCACCCGCTCGTACATGCCCTGTAGCACATCCGCTCGCCCGGTCGAGGAAGTCGCAGAAGGGCCTGGACTATGCTCAGTAAGGTCCCGCTGCCACATCTTCGGTACCACCGCGGGCCTGGGAGTCGAACGTGTCACCTGGCTGGTTGCGTCTGTGTCTGTGCGCTCTGATCCTCTGCGGATCGGTAGGGGTGAGTGCGGCGCCAGGCGCAGTGGTGCGCTTGCAGGTGGACGGGGTGATCGGTCCGGCGAGCGCCGATTATCTGGTGCGCGGCTTGGCCAGGGCGGTGGACGAAGGCGCGCAGTTGGTGGTGATCGAAATCGACACCCCCGGCGGCCTGGACAGCTCCATGCGCGCCATCATCAAGGCGATTCTCGCCAGCCCCGTTCCGGTCGCAACGCATGTCGCACCCGGTGGCGCGCGGGCGGCCAGCGCCGGTACCTACATCCTCTACGCCAGCCATGTGGCCGCCATGGCGCCGGGGACCAATCTCGGCGCCGCCACGCCAGTGGCCATCGGCATGCCGGGCTCGCCCGAGGGAGACGGCAAGAGCGAGTCGAACAAACCGACACAAGACCAAAAAGGCTCGGACGACGCCATGACCGCCAAGCAGGTCAACGACGCCGCGGCCTACATTCGCGGGCTGGCCAATATGCGCGGACGCAACGCCGAATGGGCCGAGCAGGCGGTGCGCGAAGCCGTCAGCCTGTCTGCCGAGGAGGCGCTGGGACGCAAGGTGATCGACTATCTGTCCGGCGATACCAGCGATCTGCTGCGCCAGCTAGATGGCAAGACCCTGCAGGCGGCAGGCGTCGAGCAGACCCTGGCCACGGCCGGCGCGCCGCTGATCAGCCACGCACCGGACTGGCGCACTCGCCTGCTGGCGGTGATCACCAACCCCAGCGTGGCGCTGATCCTGATGATGATCGGCATCTACGGGCTGTTCTTCGAATTCGCCAACCCCGGCAGTGGCGTTGGCGGCGTGCTCGGCGGCATCAGTCTGGTGCTCGCGCTCTACGCCCTGCAATTGCTGCCGGTGAACTACGCCGGCGTGGCGCTGATTCTGCTCGGCATCGCCTTCATCACCGCCGAGGCCTTCCTGCCCAGCTTCGGCGTGCTCGGCATCGGCGGGGTGGTGGCGTTCGTATTCGGCGGGCTGATCTTGATCGATACCGATGTGCCGGGCTTCGGTATTCCGCTGGCGCTAATCGTCACCCTGGCGCTGATCAGCGCTGCGCTGGTCCTGGCCATCGTCGGCATGGCGCTCAGGGCCAGGCGACGTCAGCAGGTGGCCGGTGCCAGCGGTGTGGTGGGCAGCCTGGTGGCGGTCGCTGCGGTGCGCGACGACGATCCGCACGCCGGTTGGGTAGCGCTGCAGGGCGAACGCTGGCAGGTGCAAGGCACCGCGCCGTTGCGCCCCGGGCAACGGGTACGAGTCACTGCGCGCGACGGCGTGCATCTGCAGGTCAGCGCGGTGGATGAGCCACCGCCTCAAGGAGGTCACTGATGGGTTTCGAATTGAGCTTCATTGCACTGGCGATCATCGTTCTGGGGTTGCTCGTCTCTTCCTTTCGCATCCTGCGCGAATACGAGCGCGGCGTGGTGTTCCAGCTCGGCCGTTTCTGGCGGGTCAAGGGCCCGGGGCTGATCCTGATCATCCCCGGCCTACAACAGATGGTGCGGGTCGACCTGCGCACCATCGTTCTCGACGTACCGCCGCAGGATGTGATCTCCCGCGACAACGTCTCGGTCAAGGTCAACGCGGTGATCTACTTCCGCGTGCTCGACCCCCAGAACGCGATCATCCAGGTCGAGGATTACATGGTCGCCACCAGCCAGCTGGCGCAGACCACGCTGCGCGCGGTGCTCGGCAAGCACGACCTGGACCAGATGCTCGCCGAGCGCGAACAGCTCAACTCCGATATCCAGCAGGTGCTGGACGCGCAGACCGACGCCTGGGGCATCAAGGTCGCCAATGTCGAGATCAAGCACGTCGACATCAACGAATCGATGGTGCGCGCCATCGCCCGCCAGGCCGAAGCCGAACGCGAGCGGCGAGCCAAGGTGATTCACGCCGAAGGCGAGCTGCAGGCCTCGGAGAAACTGATGCAGGCCGCCGAGATACTCGGCCGGCAGAGTGGCGCCATGCAACTGCGCTACATGCAGACGCTGAGCAACATCGCCAGCGACAAGAACTCGACCATCGTCTTCCCGCTGCCGGTGGAGCTGCTGCGCGGTATTGTCGACTTGAAGGAGCCCAAAGCTTGAGTTTTGAACCGTTCGGTTCTAAATTGCGCGCATGACGACGACACGTGGACGCCCCAAGAGCTTCTGCCCGGACCGGGCCCTGGAGAACGCCATGCAGCTGTTCTGGCAGCGTGGCTATGAGGCCGCATCGCTGCAGGACCTGCAGGCGGCCACCGGGCTGTCCAAGAGCAGCCTGTATCAGACCTACCCGAGCAAGCAGGCCTGGTTCGTCGCTGCGTTCAGCCGCTACGTAGCGCAGCGCCGCGCTTTGCTGCTGGAGCAGTTACAGGCCAGCGCCTCGCCGCTTGCCTTCATCCGCGAGCGCCTGCTCAGCGTGCTCGAAGATGACGGTCCAGACGGCGTGCCGCGGGGCTGCATGCTGGTCAACGTCGCCAATGAATTCTCCTTGTCGGAGCCCGCACTGGTGCCGGTGCTGCAGCAGGCCACGGCGGGTGTCTGCCGGGTGTTCGAAGAGGCGTTGGCGCGCGCCGTGGCCTGCGGAGAACTGCGCAACGGCCAGGACCTCGTCGCCCGAGCCGGCTACCTGCAGTGCGTGATGAGCGGGCTGCGCACTCAGGTGAAATCCGCGGTGCCGGCGGACTCGATCCGCGCCACCGTGGCCGTGGTGATGGCCAGCCTGGATTGCCAGTGAGCAATCCTGCGCTGGTTTTCTTCGCTTTATTCTGGACCGAATGGTCTTTAAAGGAGGTGATATGCGGGAGTTGTTCGAACTGTGCGGCGCTGATCGCGAGTTGCTGTTCTCGCCCTACTGCTGGCGCGTGCGTCTGGCGCTGGCGCACAAGGGGCTGGACTGGCAGAGCCGGCCGATACGTTTCACCGACAAGGAGCTGATCGCCTTCTCCGGGCAGAAGCTGGTGCCGGTGCTGACCGACGACGGCGAAACGCTGCACGACAGCCTGGCGATCTTCGCCTATCTGGACCAGCGCTACCCGCAACGCCCGCTGCTCGGTGACGGGCTATCTGCTGAGCGCGCCCGCCTGGTCGAGCGCCTGAGCTTTCACATGGTGCGTGTGCCGCTGTTGAAAATACTCATCCCGCGTGTCTGGCAGGTGATCGACCCGGCCGACCGCGAGTACTTCCGCAGCAGCCGTGAGAAGGTGCTGGGTATGAGCCTGGAAGCCTTCGCCGATCCAGAAGGTGGCGAGCGCCTGTTCCGCGAAGGCGTGGCGCCGCTGGAGATGTGGCTGCGCGAACAACCCTTCCTCGAAGGCCAGGCACCTGGCGGCTGCGACTACCTGCTGGCCGGCATGCTGCTCTGGGCCTGGTGCCTGGGTGCGCAGCCCTGGGCCGACGACTCGGCTCTGGGCGCCTGGTTCGCGCGCATCCTGCAGGCTTACGAGGCCACCCACGGCCCGGTCAAACGGGCCGAGATTCGGATGGAGGCGGGCAGATGATCGACCTCTATTACTGGACCACGCCGAACGGCCACAAGGTCAGCATCTTCCTCGAAGAGGCCGGGCTGGAGTACCGCATCGTCCCGGTGCATATCGGCAAGGGCGAGCAGTTCGCGCCCGAGTTTCTCAGGATCGCACCGAACAACCGGATTCCCGCTATCGTCGATCATGCGCCGGCCGATGGCGGCGAGGCCATCGCCCTGTTCGAATCCGGGGCGATACTCGAGTATCTGGCCGACAAGAGCGGGCAGTTTCTGCCGCGCGAGACACGCGCGTGTTTCGGCGTGCTGCAATGGCTGTACTGGCAGATGGGCGGGCTCGGCCCGATGGCCGGGCAGAACCATCACTTCCTGCGCTACGCGCCGGAGCCAATCCTCTATGCCATCGACCGCTACGTGAAGGAAACCGCGCGTCTCTACGGCGTGCTGGATCGGCAGTTGGCCGGGCGCGAGTACGTGGCGGGCGACTATTCCATCGCCGACATGGCCATCTATCCCTGGGCCCGGGGCTGGCAGATGCAGCAGCAGAAGCTGGAGGATTTTCCCAACATGGCCGCCTGGCTCGAACGCATCGAGGCGCGGCCGGCCGTGCAGCGCGCCTATGCGCTGGTGGAGCAGGTCAATGCCGACCCGCAGGCGCTGCTCAGCGACGAAGCGCGGCGGCTATTGTTCGGGCAGTGACGGACGGACAGCTTTTCTGACGTTTTTCCCGGTCAGGCGCGTGACGCTTTTCTAGACTTCAGGGTGTTGATCCTGAACGCTGGGAGAGAGTCATGCGAATCGGCGTACCCAAGGAAATCAAGAATCACGAGTACCGTGTCGGCCTGACGCCGCAGTCCGTGGCCGAACTGACCGCGCTGGGGCACGAGGTGTGGATCGAGACCCAGGCTGGCAGCGCCATCGGTTTTGCCGACGAGGATTATCGTGAGGCCGGGGCGCAGATCGCCGCCAGCGCCGCCGAGGTATTCAGGCAAGGCCAGCTGATCGTCAAGGTCAAGGAACCGCTGGCGGTGGAGCGGGCCAAGCTGGGTGCTCAGCACACGTTGTTCACCTACCTGCACCTGGCGCCGGACCGGCCGCAGACCGAGGAGCTGATGGCTGGCGGTGCCACCTGCATCGCCTACGAGACGGTGACCGATGCGCAGGGCCGCCTGCCGTTGCTGGCGCCGATGTCGGAGGTGGCCGGGCGTATGTCGATCCAGGCCGGTGCCGGCTGCCTGGAAAAGGCCCGCGGCGGCCGCGGCGTGCTGCTTGGCGGCGTGCCCGGGGTGGCGCCGGGCAAGGTGGTGATTCTCGGCGGCGGTGTGGTCGGCAGCCATGCCCTGGCCATGGCCGTTGGCCTGGGCGCCGATGTCACCGTGCTGGACAAGAGCGTCGATGCCTTGCGCCGGCTCGATGCCCAGTACGGCAACCGCATCACCACGCTGTACTCCACGCGTGCGGCGGTACGCGAGCAGGTGCTGGCGGCCGATCTGGTCGTCGGCGGTGTGCTGATTCCCGGGGCGGCTGCGCCCAAGCTCATCACTGCCGACATGGTGCGGCAGATGAAGGCCGGCGCGGTGCTGGTGGATGTTGCCATCGATCAGGGCGGCTGCGCCGAAACCTCGCATGCCACCACGCATGCCGAACCTACCTACGTAGTCGACGACGTGGTGCACTACTGCGTGGCCAATATGCCCGGTGCGGTGGCCCGTACCTCGACGTTGGCGCTTAACAACGCCACCCTGCCATTCGTCGTCGCGCTGGCGCAGAAGGGCACGCGGCGAGCGCTGGAAGAGGATCCGCATCTGCTCGCCGGCCTCAACGTCGCGCGTGGCGTCATCACCTGTGCCAGCGTTGCCGAGGCTCACGGGCTGCGTTTCCAGGCGCCGGACGGCGTGCTCGAGCAACTCTAGGCAGCGAATGGTTGTGGCCTCTTTTCCCACCTTTACAGCGGCCACACCCAAAGCAGCAGGGGCACGCTGATCAGTACCACGAGTATTTCCAGCGGCAGGCCCAGGCGCCAGTAGTCGCCGAAGCGAAAGCCGCCGGGGCTGAGGATCAGCGTGTTGTTCTGGTGGCCGATGGGCGTGAGGAACGAGCAGGAGGCGCCGATGGCCACCGCCATCAGCAACGCGTCCGGGCTGACGCCCAGCTGGCTGGCGGCGCTCAGGGCGATGGGGCACATCACCGCGGCGGTCGCCGCGTTGTTCATGAAGTCCGACAGGGTCATTGTGACGATCAGCAGCAGGGTCAGGGTGATGATGGCGTTGCCCTGGGCCAGGTGTTCCATCAGCACCCTTGCCAGCAGGTCGGCAGCACCGGTCGAAGACATCGCTCCGGCCACCGGGATCAGGGCGCCGAGCAGTACGATCACCGGCCAGTCGATGGACTCGTAGACGGCGCGCAGCGGCACCAGACGCAGCAGCATGTAAGCCAGCACGCCGCTGGCGAAGGCGATCGCTGCCGAGAGCAGGCCGAAGGCGGCCGCAGCGATGGCGAGTAGCATGATGCCGAGCGCTAGGTTGGCCTGGCTAGGGTCGGGAATGTTGATCGCCCGCGCGGCCAGCGGCACGCAGTCATAATCGTTGGCGAACTCGCCGATATCCTCGGCGCTGCCCTGCATCAGCAACACGTCGCCGCCCTGGAACTGGGTCGAACGCAGGCGCTTGATGGATCGATGGCTCTGCCGGGAGATGGCCAGCAGGTTGATCGAGTAGCGGCTGCGCAGGCGCGTGCTGCTGGCGGAGCGGCCGATCAGCGAGGAGTCGGGCTTGACCAGCAGCTCGAGCATGGCGCGCTCCTCGCTGTTGCTGACCTTCTTCTCCGTTTCGCCATCCTTGTCTTCCTTCTGTTCGGCTTCCTCGGCCTCGCGCTCGGCCTCCAGCAGCAGATCGAGCTGGCCGAGCACCTCGCCCAGCTCCTTTGGGTCGGCCTCGATCACCAGCACGTCGTCGGCCTGCAGTACGCGCCGCGGGTTGGGCGCGGTCAGGCGCAGCTTGTTGCGCACCATGGCCACCACCTGGGCGTCGGCCTCATCGAGCAGTTGCTCGATCTCGCGCAGGGTCTTGCCCTGCGCCTTGCCGCCTTCCTTGACCCGCGCCTCGGTCAGGTAGTGGCCGGTGTCAAAGCTGGCGGCGTTGCCCACCTCGCGTTTCGGCACCAGTCGCCAGCCGAGCAGGGTGATGAACAGCACGCCGGCCAGGGCCACGGCCACGCCGACCGGGCTGAAGTCGAACATGGCGAAGGGGCCACCGCCATGCTGGGCGCGGAAGCTGGAAACGATCAGGTTCGGCGGTGTGCCGATCAGGGTAGTCATGCCGCCAAGAATGGTGCCGAAGGCCAGCGGCATCAGCACGCGCCCCGGCGGTAGTTCCAGGCGTGCGGCGATCTGCAGGGCGATGGGCATCAGCAGGGCGAGGGCACCGACGTTGTTCATGAACGCCGAGAGCAGTGCGCCAAGGCCGGTCAGGGCGGCGATGGACAGCAGCACGCCGGCGCCGCTGGGCAGCAAGCGCTGCGCCAGCCGGCTGACCGCGCCGGTGCGTTGCAGGCCGTGGCTGAGCACCAGTACACAGGCGACGGTGATCACCGCCGGGTGACCGAAGCCGGTGAAGGCTTCGCGTTCGGGCACCAGACCGACGATCACGCAGGCCAGCAGGGCGCCGAGCGCCACCACGTCATGGCGCCAGCGGCCCCAGATGAACAGGCCCATGCTGGCCAGGAGGATGATGAAAATCTGACTTTGTTCGAGGTTCATGCGTGGGACTGTCCCTGTGGTACGCAACTTCGCGTCTGCTGTTCATAGCAGAGTCTGCGCCGCGCTGGCAGTTCCCGTCGCGCCAGCGGATGGAGCGCAATATTTCGCGCCTCAGACGTATTGCGCGGCGGCGTACCCCGAAGCCCAGGCCCACTGGAAATTGAAGCCGCCGAGGTGGCCGGTGACGTCCAGCACTTCGCCAATGAAATACAGCCCCGGCACCTTGAGCGACTCCAGGGTTTTCGACGACACCTCGTCGGTCTTCACCCCGCCCAGGGTCACCTCGGCGGTGCGATAGCCCTCGGTGCCGGCCGGCACCAGCTGCCAGTCGGACAGGCGCTCGGCAATCGCCTTGAGTTCGCTTGGCGTGTACTGCTTCAGTGGTTTGTTGGTGAACCAGCTGTCCACCAGCAACGTCGCCATCTTCTTGGTGAACAGCTCGGCCAGCAGGGTTTTCAGCTCGCTGTTGCCGCGCTCGCGCTGCTGGGTGGCCAGCCACTCGGGCAGGTCGATATGCGGCAGCAGGTCGATATGCACGGCGTCGCCCGGCTGCCAGTAGGATGAAATCTGCAGGATCGCCGGGCCGGACAGGCCACGGTGGGTGAACAGGATATTCTCGACGAAGCTCTGGCCGTTGCAGCTCACCCGGCAGTCTTCCACCGAAGTGCCGGACAGCTCCGTGCACAGCGCCTTCAGCTGTGGGTCGGTGATGGTGAAAGGCACCAGGCCTGCACGGGTCGGCAGCAGTTCGTGACCGAACTGGCTGGCCACCTGATAACCGAAGCTGGTAGCGCCGAGGGTGGGGATCGACAGCCCGCCGGTGGCGACGACCAGAGACTGGCAGGTTATCTGGCCGAGATCGCTGTGCAGCAGGAAGCCACTCTCGGTCTTGTCGATAGTCTGCACCGCCGTGTCCAGGCGAATCTGTGCGCCAGCCTCGGCGCATTCGGCCAGCAGCAACTCGAGAATGTCGCTGGACTTGTTATCGCAGAACAGTTGGCCGAGCTTCTTCTCGTGGTAGGGCACGCCATGCTTGGCCACCAGGCCGATGAAATCCCACTGGGTGAAGCGCGCCAGGGCGGACTTGCAGAAGTGCGGGTTGCCGGAGAGGAAGTTGCCCGGCTCGCAGTACATATTGGTGAAGTTGCAGCGACCACCACCGGACATGAGAATCTTCTTGCCGGCCTTGTTGGCGTGGTCGAGCACCAGCACCCGGCGGCCACGGGCGGCGGCCGAGGCAGCACACATGAGGCCGGCGGCGCCTGCGCCGATGATCAGTACGTCGGTTTGCAACACGAGAGGCCCTCGGGTGGATCGCAGGCATGGACGGGCTGCGCGAAAACCGGCGAAGTTTACCCGAAGCGACTTTCGTCCGCCGGTCTGCCTGCACTCTTTACGTGAACCATCAACGCCTGGTCGGTTGTCTCAAACTGGAGACAGTGACGGGTAAGGCTGAGCCTGCTATCACTACACCGAATAATTCCAATGGGTCCTCGCCAATGCCCGCTGTACGCGTCTGGCTTTTTCTCCTGCTGCTGTCCTCGGCCCTGGCTTCAGCCGAGTCGTTACGTCTAGTGGCCGACCCATGGCCGCCGTTCACCGATCAGCGGCTACCGGGCAAAGGCCTGGCCAGCGACCTGGTGGAGCAGGCGTTCAAGCGCGCCGGCTACCGCACCAGCTACGTGGAAGTGCCCTGGGAGCGTGCGGTGCGGGGGCTCAAGCGGGGCGACTACGATGTGCTGATCAACGCCTGGTACAGTCCCGATCGCGCCGAATACGGGTACTACTCCCGGCCTTATCTGTTCAATCGCATCCGTCTATTGCAGCGCAAGGGCGACAACATCCATTTCGAGCGCCTGGCCGATCTTTACCCGCATAGCATTGCCGTGGTCAGGGGGTATGCCTATTCCAGGGAGTTCGACAACGACCCGCGTTTGCGCAAGGTCGGCGTCGGCAGCTTCGAGATCGCTGCGCGCATGCTGCATGCCGGGCGGGTGCCCCTGGCGCTGGAGGACGAACTGGTGGCGCGCTACCACCTGGGCCGAGAATTGAATTCGATGCGCGACGAACTGGAGTTCCTGCCGCTGCCGCTGAGTGAAAACGGGCTTTATGTCCTGATCAGCCGCAGCCGTAGCGACCACGGCGAGATCGCCAGCCGCTTCGACCAGGCGATCCAGGCCATGAAGGACGATGGCAGCTACGCCGCCACGCTGCAGCGGCACAGTCCCTGATCAGACCACGACCGTACGTGCGCGGCCCTGCTGCTTGGCCCGATACAGGCGGATATCGGCTTCATGCAGCAGGCTTTCCAGGTCTTCCGGTTCGCCCTGATAGAGCCCGGCGCTGAACGACAGCGGCGGGGCTCCTACCGTGTAGTGCAGCCCGGCGCACTGGCGACGCAATCTCTCCAATGCCTGAGCGACGTGCTCTGCGCCATGCAGGGTGAGCAGGGCGAATTCCTCGCCCCCCAGGCGGCCGAGCAGCATGTCGGGGAAGGCATTGCTCATTGCCCGGGCGAACACCACCAGGGCGCTGTCGCCGCTGGCATGGCCGAAGCCATCGTTGATCTGCTTGAAGTGATCGAGGTCGAGCATCGCCACGCTGACTTCGCGGCTTTCCCGTTGCGCCTGCTGCAGCATCTGCAGGCCTTGTTCGTAGAAGGCGCGGCGGTTGTTCAGGCCGGTCAGGGCGTCGAACTGCGCCGCCTTCTTCAGCGCGCGCAACAGGTCGCGGCGCTCCAGGGTGGACATCACCCGGCAGTTCAACTCTTCCGGGCAGAACGGCTTGCGCAGGAAATCGTCGGCACCGTGCTTGATGAACTGCGCGCTGAGCGAGCCTTTGGGGTCGGCGGAAACGCCGATGATGATCAGGTCATTGAGGCGCAGCTTCTGTCTTAGCAGCTTGACCAGCTCGAAGCCGCTGACGCCGGGCATGGCATGGTCGAGCACCAGCAGGTCGAGGTCGGCGTGCTCGTTCAACTGGCGCAGGGTTTCCTTGCCATCGCTGGCTTCGATGAGCTGATAGTGATGCGGTTCGAGAATGTGGCGGATGTAATGACGCTGCGCCGCGGAGTCGTCAGCGATGAGAATCTTGATGTGGCTGTTCTGATCGAGCCGGTGCAGCAGGCGAAAGGCGTACTCGTAGGAGTGCTGGCTTTCCTTGAGCACGTAGTCGACCACGCCTTTCATCAGCAGATCGTCGCGCCGCTGCTCGTTGTAGCTGCCACTGAGCACGATGCACGGCAGTTGATAGCGCATCACCAGATCGACGCTTTCGCCGTCCGGTGCGTCCGGCAGGTGCAGGTCGACGATGGCAGCGAAGAACAGCGAAGCGGAGGTCTCCAGCATCACCTCGGCCTCAGCCAGCGAGGCGCAGAAGATCGGCTCCAAATCGGTTTCCTGGCGGAACAGATGCTCGAGGATCTTCAGGACCAGCGGGCTGTCTTCGATGACCAGAATATTGCGCATGGGTAACTCCGGCCCAGGCCGTTTGATCCTTTATATCAGCCCCGGAAGTCGTGCGCGATCTTGCGAGGCAGAGCGAGTGCGCTCGATCACGAGCAACTTCTTATAACAGACGTACGCGCAGCGTTCTGCCCTTGATCTTGCCTTCGCTCAGGCGTTTCAGAGCCTGGCGCGCCACGTCACGCTGCACGGCAACCAGGGCCTGGTAATCGAACAGGGCGATCTTGCCGACCTGATCGCCCGGGATGCCGGCATCGCCGGTCAAGGCTCCGAGAATGTCGCCGGGGCGCAGTTTCTCTTTGCGCCCGGCACCGATGCACAGCGTATGCATCGGCGGCAGCAACGGTTCGCCAGCAGACTTGGCGGCAGGCAGCGGATACCAGGCCAGTTCCTTGCCCTGCAGGGTTTCGATGGCCTGGGCACGACCGGCTTCGGCTGGCGCTACCAGGCTGAGCGCCAGGCCTTTGTCACCGGCGCGTCCGCTGCGGCCGATGCGGTGAATATGCACTTCGGCATCGCGCGACAGCTCGACGTTGATCACCATCTCCAGCCCGGCGATATCCAGGCCGCGGGCGGCGACGTCGGTGGCCACCAGCACGCTCAGACTGCGGTTGGCGAACAGGGCGAGAATCTGGTCGCGCTCGCGCTGTTCCAAATCGCCGTGCAGGGCAGCGGCGGAAATCTTCTCGGCCTCCAGCTGCGCGGCCAGCTCGTCGCACTGCTGGCGGGTGGCGCAGAAGGCCACCACCGGCTGCTTGCGAAAATGCCGCAGCAGGGTGCTGACCGCCTGCATGCGCTGGCCGGGGGCGATTTCGTAGAAGCGTTGCTCGATCTGATCATCGTCGTGCAGCGCCTCGACTTCGACCCGCTCGGGCGCGCGCAGGAAGCGCGCGGCGAGTTGCTCGATACCGGCAGGATAGGTGGCGGAGAACAGCAGGGTCTGCCGGCGCGCCGGGGTCTGCTCGATGATCTCGCTGATGCTGTCGACGAAGCCCATGTCGAGCATGCGGTCGGCCTCGTCGAGCACCAGGGTGTTGAGGCCGTCGACATTCAGCGTGCCCTTGCGCAGGTGCTCCTGCACCCGGCCCGGTGTGCCGACGATGACGTGGGCACCATGCTCCAGCGAGCCGATCTGCGGGCCGAAGGGCACACCGCCACATAGGGTCAGTACCTTGATGTTGTCGGCGGCGCGCGCCAGGCGGCGGATTTCCTTGGCGACCTGGTCGGCCAGCTCACGTGTCGGGCACAGCACCAGCGCCTGGCAACCGAAGTAGCGCGGGTTGAGCGGGTGCAGCAGGCCGATGCCGAAGGCGGCGGTCTTGCCGCTGCCGGTCTTGGCCTGGGCGATCAGGTCGCGGCCCTTGAGAATCAGCGGCAGGCTGGCGGCCTGGATGGGCGTCATCTCGGCATAGCCGATGGCGGCGAGGTTGGCCTGCATGGCGGCAGAAATGGGCAGGCTGGCGAAGGCAGTAGCGGTCACGGCAGGAGCTCGGGCATGGAGAAACAGGCCGGCAGTGTAGCAGGCTCGCTCATTCGTCCGCTGAAACCTCGATGCTGCGCCCGCCACGACCCTCTTTCGCATCCAGTTGCAGAAAGATCGCCGCGGCCAGCATCGACAGCAGGCCGACGCACAGGTAAGTGGCCTGGAACGCCTGCAGCACGTGCTCGCTGCCGCCCAGCTCACGGCTGAAACCACTGAGCAGCGCCGCCGCCGAGGCGACGCCAAGGCCCATCGCCAGTTGCACCACTACCGACAGCAGGCTGTTGCCGCTGCTGGCGTCACGGTTGTCCAGGTCGATCAGGGTCACGGTGTTCATTGCGGTGAACTGCAGTGAGTTGCAGGCACCGATCAGGCTCAGCTGGATGATCAACTGCAGCGTCGAGGTGTCGCCGTCCACCAGCGCCAGGCTGGCGATCAGTGCACCGAGCAGCAGCGTGTTGCTGGTGAGGATGTTGCGGTAGCCGAGGCGTTCGATCAGCGGCCTGGCCAGCGGTTTGGCCGCCATCGCTGCCAGCGCCAGCGGGATCAGGCTCATGCCGGCTTGGGCGGGCGAATAGCCCATCGCCAGTTGCAGCAGCAGCGGCGTGAGAAAGGGCAGCGCGCCGCTGCCGAGGCGGGCGAACAGGTTGCCGATGATGCCCACGGCGAAGCTGCGGGTGTGAAACAGTCTGGGGGCGAACAGGGGGTGCTGGATGCGCCCGGCGCGCAGCCAGTAGGCAGCCAGGCAGGCCATGCCGCCGAGCAACAGCAATACCACGCGCATGGTCGGCAGGTGCAGCTCGCCGAGCCCTTCCAGGGCCACGGTGATCAGCAGCATGGCGGCGCCGAACAGCAGAAAACCTGCGGTATCGAAGCGACTGCGCTCAGGGCCTCGCAGGTCAGGCATATGCCGCAGAGCCGCCCAGCAGCCGAGCAGCCCCACCGGCAGATTGATCAGGAAGATCCAGTGCCAGCTGGCCACTTCTACCAGCCAACCGCCAAGGGTCGGGCCGATCAGCGGGCCGAGCAGGCCGGGCAGGGTGATGAAACTCATGATCCGCACCAGTTCCGAGCGCGGATAGGCGCGCAGTACCACCAGCCGTCCGACCGGCATCATCAGCGCACCGCCGAGTCCCTGGATGACCCGCGCACCGATCAGCATGCTTAGCGATTCCGACAGTGCACAGAGCAGCGAGCCGAGACTGAACAGGGCGATGGCGCCGAAGAAGATGCGCCGCGTGCCGAAGCGGTCGGCGACCCAGCCCGAGGCGGGGATCAGCAGGGCGACGGTGAGCATGTAGGCGATCACCACCGACTGCATGCGCAGCGGGTCTTCGTTGAGATCGGCGGCCATGGCCGGTAGCGCGGTGTTGAGGATGGTGCCGTCCAGCGTCTGCATGAAGAAGGCGATGGCGACTATCCATGGCAGCAGGCGGGCGGTACGAGGGTCGAGTTGGCTGAGCATGGGTTGCATGAGGCGTCCGGCAGTGAAGGGCGGCAGTGGCCGCTCCGCCTTTATCGCGGGAAGTGCTCCCGTTCGACGGCGCTGGCACGAATAAATTCGATCCGACATGCAAGCGCATCGCGGCCGAGGCCGGTATGGTCGGGCATCGATCGGTAGGAGCGGATTTATCCGCGATAGGGGTGTGTCACCGACGCTACGAGGATCGCGAATGAATTCGCCCCTACAGGTGGGGCGGCGGCTGACAGTGCGTAGGGTTGGATGGCGATCGGTAGGAGCGGATTTATCCGCGATAGGGTGTGGCACCGATGCTACGAGGATCGCGAATGAATTCGCTCCTACAGGGTGGGGCTTGCGGGGGGCGACCGTTCTGGTCGCCATATCGCCGGGGCTGGTCTAGGGTGTTATGAACGAAGGATCAGGAGGCAAAGGAATGCCGGACGATATCTACCCTCATGCGCGCAGCTTGCGCGTCGGCCGCTTTTCCGAGGCCGGGCGCAGCTACATGATTACCACCGTGACGGCCGGGCGCCGCCCGCTCTTCCTGGATTTCGTCACGTCCCGCCTGTTGATTCAGCAGATGCGCCATTGCGAGGCAGAGGGGCTGGCCCGCTCGTTGGCCTGGGTGGTCATGCCGGATCATCTGCATTAGCTGGTGACCCTGGATCACGGCGGATTGGCCCGCCTGGTCAAGCACCTGAAGGCGCGCAGTGCTCAGGCGATCAACCGCGAGCATGCCGTGCAGGGCCGGGTATGGCAGCCGGGCTATCACGACCGGGCGGTTCGCCAGGAGGACGACCTGCGCGCTCTGGCACGTTACATGGTGACCAATCCGCTCAGGGCCGGATTGGCGCGGAGCGTGGCTGACTATTCGCATTGGGATGCAATCTGGCTGTAGGCACTGACCGCGATTGAATATGTAGGAGCGAATTCATTCGCGATAGGGCCGCAGGCCCCTCCGATGCCGGATGTCAGGCCGCCGAGGCCGCCCGCTGCGGTTGCCCGCGCACGGGGCGCTCGCCGGCGACGAAGTAGGGCGCTGTGCTGCGCGGCAGCGCCTGGCGCCCGCGAATCCGATCGGCGATCTTCTCGGCCATCATGATGGTGGTGGCGTTGAGGTTGCCGGTGATGATCTCCGGCATGATCGAGGCATCCACCACGCGCAGTCCCTGCAAACCGTGCACGCGACCCTGGCCGTCGACCACCGCCATGTCGTCCTCGCCCATCTTGCACGAGCAGGACGGGTGGAAGGCGGTTTCCGCATGTTCGCGAATAAAGGCATCGAGCTCTGCGTCGGTCTGCACGTGGGCGCCGGGGCTGATCTCACGGCCGCGGTACGGATCGAGTGCCGGCTGGCTCATGATCTCGCGGGTGATGCGAATGGCGTCGCGTAACTCCTGCCAGTCCTGATCGGCGCTCATGTAATTGAACAGGATGCTTGGGTGTTGGCGCGGGTCCTTCGACTTGAGCTGGATACGCCCGCGGCTGGGCGAGCGCATGGAGCCGACGTGGGCCTGGAAGCCGTGCTCATTCACCGCGTTGCTGCCGTTGTAGTTGATCGCCACCGGCAGGAAGTGAAACTGGATGTTGGGCCAGGCGAACTCCGGGCGGGTGCGGATGAAACCACCAGCCTCGAACTGGTTGCTGGCGCCGATGCCGTGGCCGGTGAATAGCCACTGTGCGCCGATGCCCGGCTGGTTGAGCAGCTTGAGCGCAGGGTACAGCGACACCGGCTGGGTGCAGGCGTACTGCAGGTACATTTCCAGGTGGTCCTGCAGGTTCTCGCCGACGCCCGGCAGTTCGTGCACGACATCAATGTCCAGGCTGCGCAGCAGCTCGCCCGGGCCGACGCCGGAACGCTGCAGGATCTGCGGCGAGGCGATAGCCCCGGCACACAGCAGCACTTCGCGACGGGCACGGGCCACGGAGGCGTCATTGGCGTTGCTGATCAGGTAGCTGACGCCGCAGGCGCGCTTGCCGTCGAACAGAATGCGGTCGGTGGTGGCATGGGTGACGATGGTCAGGTTGGGCCGCCCCCGCGCCTGATCCAGATAGCCACGGGCGGTGCTGGCGCGACGACCTTCGGGGGTCACGGTGCGATCCATCGGGCCAAAGCCTTCCTGCTGGTAGCCGTTGAGGTCGTCGGTACGCGGATAACCGGCCTGCACGCCGGCCTCGACCATGGCGTGGAACAGCGGGTTGTTGCCGACTTTGGGCGTGGTCACGCTGACCGGGCCGTCGCCGCCGTGGTAGTCGTTGGGGCCGATGTCGCGGGTTTCCGCCTTGCGGAAGTAGGGCAGGCAGTCGTGGTAGGTCCAGTCTTCCAGGCCCTTGGCCTTGGCCCAGTTGTCGAAGTCCAGCGCGTTGCCGCGGATGTAGCACATGCCGTTGATCAGCGACGAGCCGCCCAGGCCCTTGCCGCGTCCGCACTCCATGCGGCGGTTGTTCATGTGCGGCTCGGGGTCGGTCTCGTAGGCCCAGTTGTAGCGCCGGCCCTGCAGGGGGAAGGCCAGGGCGGCGGGCATTTGGGTGCGGAAATCGAGGCGGTAGTCGGGGCCGCCGGCTTCGAGCAGCAGCACGCTGGCGTCTGCATCCTCGGTCAGGCGGGTGGCCAGAACATTACCGGCCGAGCCGGCGCCGATGATGATGTAGTCGAATTCCTGAGTCATGGCTCCTCCTGCTGCCCGGTTGCGATCCGGGAAAACGCGGTGACTATTCCCGGATTGCATCCGGGCTACGCGGCGACGATCTTTTTGTAGGAGCGGCTTCAGCCGCGATGCTTTCGCGGATCAAACGGTGCGCCGCCCGGCCGCTCCTACATGGTGTGGCGTTGACGATCAGAACACCGAGGCGTAGTCGCCCATTTCCAGCTGCACCGACTTGATGCGGGTGTAGTGGCCGAGGGTGACTAGACCGTTTTCGCGGCCGACGCCGGACTGCTTGTAGCCGCCCACCGGCATCTCGGCTGGCGATTCGCCCCAGGTGTTGATCCAGCAGATGCCGGCTTCCAGCTTGTGGATCACCCGGTGTGCGCGGTTGAGATCGCGGGTCACCACGCCAGCGGCCAGGCCGTAGTCGGTGTCGTTGGCGCGGCGGATCACTTCCTCTTCATCGTCGTAGATAAGGATGCTCATCACCGGGCCGAAGATTTCCTCGCGCACGATGGTCATGTCGTCCCGGCAATCGGTGAACACGGTCGGCGCAACGTAGGCGCCGTTGGCGTACTCGCCGTCGGTCACGCGCGCACCGCCGATCAGCAGGCGTGCGCCTTCGCTGCGGCCCTTGTCGATGTAGCCGAGCACGTTCTCCATGTGCGCGTAGCTGACCAGCGGGCCGAAGTTGGTGGCGTCATCCAGCGGATCGCCAAGGCGTATGCGCTTGACCCGGTCCAGCACCTTGGCCTCGAAGCGTGCTTGCAGCATGCGCGGCACGAACACGCGGGTGCCGTTGGTGCAGACCTGGCCGGAGCTGTAGAAGTTGGCCATCACCGCGATGTCGGCGGCGCGATCCAGATCGGCGTCCTCGAACACGATCAAGGGCGACTTGCCGCCCAGCTCCATGGTCACTTCCTTGAGGCTGGAACTGGAGGCACTGGCCATCACCTTCTTGCCGGTGACAGTGCCGCCGGTGAAGGAGATTTTCTCGATGCCCGGATGCTCGGTCAGCCACTGGCCGACTTCGCGGCCGCTGCCGGTAAGCACGTTGAACACGCCGGCGGGCAGGCCGGCCTCGGTGTAAATCTCGGCCAGCTTCAGCGCGGTCAGCGAGGTGACCTCGCTGGGCTTGAAGATCATCGCGTTGCCTGCAGCCAGGGCCGGGGCGGATTTCCACAGGGCGATCTGGATCGGGTAGTTCCACGCGCCGATGCCGGCGACCACGCCCAGTGGCTCGCGACGGGTGTAGACGAAAGAGGTCTCGCGCAGCGGGATCTGCTCGCCTTCGATGGCCGGGATCAGGCCTGCGTAGTACTCCAGCACGTCGGCACCGGTAACGATATCGACGTAGCGGGTTTCGGAAAGCGGCTTGCCGGTGTCGAGGGTTTCCAGCTCGGCAAGCTCGTCGTTGCGCTCACGGAGAATATCCACCGCCTTGCGCAGAATGCGCGAGCGCTGCATGGCCGTCATCGCCGCCCATACCTTCTGCCCTTCGGCGGCGCTGGCCACGGCACGATCCACGTCCGCCTGGCTGGCGCGCTGCACCTTGGCCAGCACCTCACCGGTAGCCGGGTTGATGCTGTCGAAGGTTTCTCCACTGCTGGCGGCGACGTACTGGCCGCCGATGTAGAGCTGCTGTTCGGCGAAACGGGGCATGGGCTGTCCTCTGAACTCGGTCAATCTGCTTAGAGGACAGCCTATTTTATTTAAATTGAACGATCAATCAATAAAAACGACAAGGCGCAGCCAAACGCGACATACCAAGTGAGCAACCCACGCAGCCGTAGGGTGGGCTTTAGCCCACCAGGGTCAGGAAGGATCGAGCTTCTAAGGTCTCGCCGCCGGCAAACCCTAACGGGCCTTGGCCAGCTGCAGGTCGAGGTAGTCGTAGGCGATGCGGCGCGCCTGGTCGGTGTCGAAGGCTTCGCCGGAGAGCGCACCGCGCAGCCACAGGCCATCGATCAACGAAGCCAGGCCGCGAGCGGCAAGGCGCGCCTGGTCTTGCTCCAGGGCGCGATGGAACTGGCCGCAGAGGTTGGAATACAGGCGGTGGTCATTGACCCGCTGCAAGCGCCGCAGGGCCGGCTGGTGCATGCTGCTGGCCCAGAACGCCAGCCAGGTTTTCATCGCCGGGCCGCTGACCTGACTGTCATCGAAGTTGCCATCGATCATCGCCTTCAGGTGCGCGCGCGGGCTGTCGTCGTCCAACGCCTGGCGCCTCTCGGCCACAGCATCACGCAACGCCTGCATCAGGTGGCGCATGGTGGCTTCGAGCAGGCCGTTCTTGTCGTTGAAGTAGTGACTGATGATGCCGTTGGAAACACCGGCCAGGCGGGCGATATAGGCGATGCTGGCGTCGGCCATGCCGACCTGGTCGACGGCTTCCAGGGTGGCGGCGATCAGTTGCGAACGGCGAATGGGCTGCATGCCGACCTTGGGCATGGGGCACTCCGTGAGGGGCGGGGGAGCCGAAGTCTAGGCAGTTTTTGACCGAGCGATCAATCAATGCGTGCTGCCGTGTCTGCAGTCAGCGGCCTGTAAGCAGAAGATGTGGCAGAAACAGGGCGATGCTCAGGCCCAGGCCCTGCGACAGGTGGCTGAAGAAGAGCGTGGTAACACTACGAGCGTCCCCGACGTACAGCACGCCAGCCAGCGTGCGCTCGTTGCAGCGAATGGAATACAGAGCGACCGTCACGCAAATGAACATGCCAAACGTGCCGGCGCCGGCCCCCCACAGGCCCCAGGATGCGGGCGCAAGCCATGCAGGAAGATAGGGCAGAAGCATTAACTTATAGCCCTCGGGAAGGGCGGCAATGGTCTGTATCCAGCTCTCCAGACCATTGCGGGACGGCCGCCTGGAGAGATGGCGAGGCGTGCTCATGGGGCGTCGGTCACTGCTGCTGCGACTCTTCGACGGTATCCGAAGTCAGTGCGGCGCACTCGATCAGCGCGGCGACGTACAACAGTCCGACCGCCATGACGGTATACAGATCGAAACCGAACAGAAACTGGGTGATCAGTGCCGTAAGCAGCAGGACGGCGATAGCCAGCTTCGAGGTACCGGGCTTGCCGGCCGCTAGCAGAGCCGCCCCGAAGATGGCTGCGATCATCAGCCCGGCGCAGATGGCCAGATAGCGGTAGGTCTTTGCGTCCCAGATCAGGAAAATGTTGATCGAGCTGGTGTAGACGAACAGGAACGTCAGCAGGGTAAGACAGCCAATAGTGGCGAAGACGACGGCGGTACTTTTCATTGCGTTCTCGGTCTGTTCGTTTTCGGGGGGCGAGAGTCTAGAGGGCATGCCGTCGATGTCCCAGTCGAGATGTCCGAAAACTTGAACTCGGACTCGGCAGAAACGACAAAGCGGGCCGAAGCCCGCTTTGTGCTGGTGCAGGACCAGCGTCTTACTTCAGCCAGCTGTCGACGCGATCCGGGTTCTTGGCGATCCAGTCCTTGGCGGCCTCATCCGGCTTGGCGCCTTCACGAATGGCCAGCATCACCGAACCGACTTCTTCGCCGCTCCAGGAAATCTTGCTGAGGAAGGCGGCAGCGTCGCCAGCCTTGCCCTTGAGCTGCGGGTTGGCCACGGTGTCGACGCGCTCGTCGTCGCCGAACACCTTCTTCGGATCTTCGAGGAAGCGCAGTTTCCATTTGGCGAACATCCAGTGCGGAATCCAGCCGGTGACCACGATCGGCTTCTGCGCCTTCTCGGCACGGGTCAGGGCGGTGGCCATGGCCGGGCCGGAGCTTGGCATCAACTTGATGCTGGCCAGGTTGTATTCCTTGATGGCGTCTTCGGTGCGGCGCATCACGCCGGCACCGGCGTCGATACCGGTGATCTTGCCGTCGAAGTCCTTGGCGTATTTCTCCAGGTCTTCGATGGTCTTGGCCTGAACGTAGTCCGGCACGATCAGGCCGATCTTGGCGCCGGAATAATTGGTGCCGAGGATCTCGACCTTGTCCTTGAGCTTCTCGTAGTACTCGCCGTGGGTGGCTGGCAGCCAGGCGGAAAGGGTGGCGTCGAGGTCGCCGCGGGCGACGCCCTGCCACATGATGGCGGGTTCGACCGGTTTCAGCTCGACCGTGTAGCCGAGGCGGCTTTGCAGGATTTCACCTGCGACATGGGTAACGGCAACGCTGTCGTCCCAGCCGTTGACGTAGCCGATCTTCAGGGTGGGTTTGTCGGCGGCCAGGGCGCTGCCCATGCCGATGGCCAGGGCGGCGGCGCCGAGGCAGAGGTGTTTGAGTACGCGCATGTTATTAGTGCTCCGTCAGTTGAGAGCAAGGCTACAAACTTCTGCGCTCGGCCATGCTGCGTTGAAATCAGCCTCAAAATGCTCATGTACGGCTCGTACACTGCGCTTTCTCGGCCCATTTCGCCTTGCCTGGCTGTCGCTCGCTGGGTTTGTAACCCTCCTCTAGAGTGGCAGTTGCAAAGTGTTGACTGGCTCGTTCTCATTGCGGGCCTTGCGAGCCGTGTTGCGTTGCGGATTGCCGGTTCGCGGGCAAAGCCTCGCCGTCACGGCCAAATTGGCCGCTATCGTTCAGCGAGGAGGTTTCCAGGCCCGAACCGCGAGGTTCGAGCCCGAATCGGGTCGGGTGCGGTTACAGCCCGACGTGTTTCTTCACGGCAGCGACGCCGTCCTGGCCGTCGAAGGTGGTCACGCCGCTGAGCCACTGGTCGAGGATCGCCGGGTTGGCCTTGATCCACTCCTTGGCGACGTTCTGCGGGTTTTCCTTGTCCAGTACCTTTTCCATCAGCTGGCTTTCGATATCGACGGTGAACTGCAGGTTGTTCAGCAGTTTGCCGACGTTCTCGCAGCGCGCCTCGTAATCCGGCGGTACCACGGTGTAGACCTTGGCTGCGCCATAGTCGGGGCCGAACACGTCGTCACCACCGGACAGGTAGGTGATGTCGTGCTGAGTATTCATCGGGTGCGGCGCCCAGCCGAGGAAGACCACCGGCTCCTTCTTCTTGATGGCGCGCGACACCTGTACCAGCATGCCGGCTTCGCTGGACTCGACCATACGGAAGTCGCCCAGATCGAACTGGTTGTTCTTGATCATGCCGTCGATCAGCAGGTTGCCGTCGTTACCCGGTTCGATGCCGTAGATCTTGCCGCCCAGCTGATCCTTGAACTTGGCGATGTCCTGGAAACTCTTCAGGCCGGCTTCGGCCGCGTAGGTCGGTACGGCCAGGGTGTACTTGGCGCCTTCAAGGTTGGCCTTGGGCAACACCTTGACGCCGTCGCCCTTGAGGAACGGCTCGATCACCGAATCCATCGAGGGTGCCCAGTAGCCGAGGAATACATCGACCTGCCCGCTCTTCACGCCAGTGAATGCGATCGGTACCGACGCCATGACCTTGCGCGGCTGGTAGCCCAGGCCTTCGACCAGGGTCATGGCCACGCCGGTGGTGGCGGCGATGTCGGCCCAGCCGATCTCGGCGAAACGCACCTGTTTGCAGCTCGCCGGCTCCGCGGCCATGGCGCCCTGCATCAATGCGCAGGACAGCAGGCCAATGGCGGCGGTGGTCTTGAACGATTTCATCTGCGGTTCCCTGTGAAGTGAAAAAGTAGTTATTGGCGCTGCAGTTTGCCGCTGAACCAGGCGAACACGCCGCGCTTGGCAGTCTGTTTGGTGCCGAAGCTTTCGGTGATGCGATCGAGGATGATCGCAAGCAACACCACGGCCATGCCGCTCTCGAAGCCTAGACCGATATCCAGGCGCTGGATACTCGCCAGCACGTCGTTACCCAGGCCGCCCGCACCGACCATCGAGGCGATGATCACCATCGACAGGGCCATCATGATGGTCTGGTTGACCCCGGCCATGATCGACGGCATGGCGTTGGGCAGTTGCACCTTGAACAGCAGCTGGCGGCTGGTGCAGCCGAACGACTGACCGGCCTCGACGATTTCCTTGTTCACCTGGCGAATACCCAGGCTGGTCAGGCGCACTGCCGGTGGCATGGCGAAGATCACCGTGGCGATGATGCCGGGCACGCGACCCAGGCCGAAGAGCATCGCCGCCGGGATCAGGTAGACGAACGCCGGCATGGTCTGCATGAAGTCGAGAATCGGCCGGATGATGGTCGCCACGCGCTCGCTGCGTGCGGCCCAGATACCCAGCGGGATGCCCAGCAGCAGGCTGATCAATGTCGAGGAGAAGGTCAGGCCGAGGGTGACCACGGTCTGCTCCCAGAAGCCGGTCAGGACGATGAGGATGAACGCCACCGCCGTGAAGATCGCGAAGCGCACGCCGATGCGCCACAGGCCGAGGCCGACGAAGATGGCGATGAGCAGCCAGGCCGGCGGCAGCATCAGCAGGTTCTCGATGCCCTCGGAGAAACCGCTGACCAGTTGGCCGATGCTGTCGAACACACCGCTGTAGTTGTCCAGCAGGTGCTGGACCACGTCGTTGACCCAGCTGCCCAGGTCGAGTTTCTTGTCACTCATTGGATTCCCCCTGCAGGCGGGTCAGCAGACGCCCCTTGCTGATGGCGCCGCAATAATGACCTTCGGCATCCACCACCGGGATCGGCCCTTCGTTGTCCACCAGACGGGTGATGACGTCTTCCAGTGGCATGTTTTCAGGAACCGGAACCACCTGCTTGAGCGCATCGGAATCCAGCGGCCGAGGCTCGTCGCCGTCGACCATCAGGGCGATCTTCTCGAGGCTGATGGAGCCCTGGAAGTTGTTCTGCTCGTCGACAATGAAGGCGTAGTGCTTGTCCAGCGCCTGCAGCTCCTTGCAGATCTTCGCCGCGTCCGGCGCCTTGCCGTTGTGCACGTAGGTCGGCACGCTGTCGGCCTTGAGCTGGCCGGCGGTGAGATAGCGGCTGGTGTCGACGGTGTCGAAGAAGTTGCGCACGTAGTCGTTGGCCGGCTTCTCGATCAGTTCCTGCGGGGTGCCGACCTGGACCAGCTTGCCGCCTTCCATGATGCCGATGCGTGTACCGATGCGCATGGCCTCTTCGATGTCGTGGGAGACGAAGATGATGGTGCGGCGGTGGGTTTTCTGCAGCTCCAGCAGCACGTCCTGCATCTCGCGGCGCTTGAGCGGGTCGAGGGCGGAGAAGGCCTCGTCCATGATGATCATCGACGGGTTCACCGCCAGGGCGCGGGCCAGGCCGACGCGTTGCTGCATGCCGCCGGAGAGCTCGTGCGGATACTTGCTGGCGAAGGGCGCGAGGCCGACCTGTTCGAGCACTTCCATTGCACGCTGCTCGCGCTCCTTGCGCCCGACGCCAGCGACTTCCAGGCCGAAGGCGGCATTGTCCAGCACGCTGCGCGAGGGCATCAGGGCGAAGGACTGGAAGACCATGCTCATGTCGCGACGGCGAAGTTCGATCAGCTGCGATTGCGGCAGCTTGGCCACGTTCTGGCCGTCGATGTAGACATCACCGGCGCTGGGCTCGACCAGGCGGTTGATCAGACGAATCAGGGTGGATTTGCCGGAGCCGGAAAGGCCCATGAGGACGAAGATCTCGCCCTCCTCGACGCTGAACGACACGTCGCTGACTCCGATTACCGCGCCTTTCTCGGCGAGGATCCTTTCCTTGCTCCAGCCTTCCTTGAGTAAGCCAATGGCTTCTTGTGGGTTTGAGCCGAAAACCTTGTACAGGTGTTCGACCACGATCTTTCCAGACTGCATGGGACATTTCCCCTTCAATCGGCATCCAGTGGGCGCTGGCACGGCTGGGTACGCATCATCGAAGCGTAGAACCGCGGTGACAGACCTCTGATATCTGTGGGTGTTTTCTGAAAGTCGAGGTTGGCGAACGTTTCGCTGCGCTGGCGGGAGCCTGAACTCGGGCACGTTCAGACGAAACGCAGACAGTTGTCATAGACCGTCGCGCCGTTGAATCGTGTAGATGAGTGATCGTTGCCTTGCCGTGCTGCAAACCGCTTTCCAAACCCTCTGGCAGTGTTTCGAAATCCAGTCCCTTGGGGGTTCATGCTCCGTCCTGGAACATGCGTACATCCGAAATTTCTTGTTGGGCCGGCGCCCGTGGTGGTGGGCCAGCGCTTATCTGTTCTTCGGTCCGGGGTTGTGGGGCCCCAGTCTGCCGCTCCTCTGAGGAGTCGGCAGCGACGTCATCGGCTGACTCAACGATATAGCCTTGGAGGCTGCGCAATTATCGGTTTGCGACTCTGACATGTTGGGCGACGACATGGCGCTGTCCGCTGCGTGTTTAGCGATTTTCCACATGCTATCGAGCTGGCGGTGTGGGATGAGTCCACGATTTTTAATCCCTCCCTTGGTGAGGTTTCGAATGAGTGGTGCGGCACACGCGTTAAAAACCTTAACAGACTTTTTTACCCTCAGGCCAACCCTGAAACCCGCGTGCGGCGCGGTTTCCCGCTCGCTGATCGGGCTGCAGGCGCCATAGGACGGGGGCTGCGCTTGTGTTGAAAAAAATTGACAGCGGCGAGTTGAAAAAGATCATTTTGCGTCGAAAAGGTTCGTGCGCGGCCCGATGGTTACTGGCAGCCGATGCAATCATCAAAACAGGAGGGAAACGATCGCCTCGAGTTTTGTATGAACGAGCAAGATGCCGATTTTTTATCGTCTTGAACCGGATTTTTCCGGATTTTTTTATGCATTTCTCAGGGGCGTCTGCTTACGCCGACGAGCCAGCCGTTGACCAATTCGGGATTCTTGTCCAGCCACTGTTTGGCCACGCGCCGTCGGTTGGTATTGCCTTCGAGTACGCCACTCATCAACTGGTTTTCCGCTGCGATGGTGAAAACCATGTTGCGAAACAGCTGGGCCACGTTCGGGCATTCGTTGGCGAAGCCGCCGCGTGTGACGGTATTGACCTGCGCCGCGCCATAGTTGGGGCCGAAATACTGATCGCCACCGGAGAGGTAGAACATACGTAGCCGGTCGTTCATCGGGTGCGGCTCCCAACCGAGAAACACCGCGGAACGGCCCATCTGCTGGGCGCGCTCGACATGGTTGAGCATGCCCTTCTCGCTGCTTTCCACCAAGGTGAAATCACGCAGACCGAAGACGTTCTCACGAATCATGGTCTTGACCATTTCGTTGCCTTCGTTGCCAGGTTCGATGCCGTAGATCTGGCCACGCAGCTCGTCCTTGAAGCGATGGATATCGGCGAAGTCCTGCAGGCCGGCCTTATGCGCGGGTTCCAGTACGGCGAGGGTGTAGCGCACGCTGGGCAGGTTGGTTTGCAGCTTTTCTATGCGTCCGCTTTGCAGATGGGGCTCTGCCAATTGGCCTTGTGCCGGCATCCAGCTGCCGAGAAAGACATCGACGTTGCCGTCGGCGAGCGCCTGATAGGTCTCGGGCAGTGACAGCCGCTTTACCTGGGTGCGATAGCCGAGATCGGTCAGTACCAGGCGGGCGACGGCTGTGGTCATGGTGATATCGGTCCAGCCGACATCGGCGAGGGTGATCAGCTCACAGCGTTCGGCCTCGGCGGCCTGCAGGCCGGAGCCGTAGAACAGGCTGAATGCGATTAGCCAATGAGCGAGTTTGTTCATGGATCACACCTGCCTGTTCGAAAGAGAAATTGAGTTGCTGACTAGAAAGCAAATGGCGGGCCGCCTGCATGGTGAAAAACGACCTCCGCATACCCAGGATGGCCGCTTGCCATTCCTTACCTGTTACCTCTGCGGATGGGGTGGGAACGCAGCGGGCATCGAAAGAAATTGGCGATCGTTTACGGCGCCACTTTCCATCCGTGAATGTACGGATGCCGGGGTTGCGAATTGCCCATTTCAAGGCAAACCGCATTTGAGCCGGGCTGGGGCGAACGCAGTGTTTTTCGCCAGCTTTTGGTGCGTTCCAATCCAGTCTGGAACGACCGTCTCAGGGTGCTGTTACCGCCCATCCGTTACTCCCTATGAACCTCTGAGTGGGGGTTATCCTCGTAGTGCTACCGAAATGCACAGAGGCCCTTGAGAACGGCCCTCCTGGCTCATTTGCAGGTGCAGTGTCGAGCCTTGGAAAGCCCAGTTGGCGAGGGCATGATTTTTTATTGAAGGCTTGATCAATTTCGGCATGGGCTTTGCCTGATTTATATGACCAGCTGGTCTCGAATCAGCACATAACAAAACTACGGTCCGCCACTGTCGGACCGATACCGTGCTTAGCGTGAGGGTTTCATCGATGTCGCAGTCCAGCCAAGGGGCGCAACCCCAGAACCGTGCCGTCCAGTCCATCGGCTTCCTGCTCCTGGATAATTTCACTCTGATTTCCCTTGCCTCGGCGGTGGAGCCCCTGCGCATGGCCAACCAGCTCTCCGGCAAGGAGCTGTATCGCTGGCACACGCTCACGCTCGACGGCCTGCCCGTCAGCGCCAGTGACGGCCTGCAGATCACCCCGGATGCCGCCATGCAGAACGCGCCGGCACTGGATGCGGTGATCGTCTGCGGCGGTGTGGACATCCAGCACAGCGTCAAGCGTGAGCATGTCAGCTGGCTGCAATTGCAGGCACGCCAGGGCCGTCAGGTTGGCGCCGTATGCACCGGCAGTTGGGCGCTGGCCAAGGCCGGGCTGCTCGATGGTTACGATTGCAGCGTGCACTGGGAGTGTCTCGCTTCGATGCAGGAAGCCTTCCCGCGCGCGGCCATCACCACCCGCCTGTTCTCCATCGACCGCAATCGCAACACCTCGTCCGGCGGTACCGCGCCGATGGACATGATGCTGCACCTGATCGGCCAGCAGCACGGGCGTGAACTGGCTGCGGGCATTTCCGAGATGTTCATCTACGAACGTATCCGCAACGAGCAGGATCATCAGCGCGTACCGCTCAAGCACATGCTCGGCAGCAATCAGCCGAAGCTGCAGGAGATCGTCGCCCTGATGGAGGCCAACCTGGAGGAGCCGATCGACCTCGACGAGCTGGCCTGTTTCGTCGACATTTCCCGTCGCCAGCTCGAGCGTCTGTTCCAGAAGTACCTGCACTGCTCGCCGTCGCGCTACTACCTCAAGTTGCGCCTGATTCGTGCGCGTCAGTTGCTCAAGCAGACCAGCATGTCGATCATCGAAGTGGCCTCGGTATGCGGCTTCGTTTCCACTCCGCACTTCTCCAAGTGCTACCGCGAGTACTTCGGCATTCCGCCGCGCGACGAGCGTGCCGGCCAGCAGGGGCACAACCTGGTGGTGCTGCTGCCGATTCCCGAACAGCAGCAGATCAACTCCAGTGCGGTATTGGCGCTGAGTCGCGCCCAGGGCGAATCGACCTTCGCCAGTGTGCGGATCTGATACGAGACGCAATGAAAAACGGGGCGCCACTGGCGCCCCGTTTCGTTTTGAGTGGTGGTCTGTGTTGGCTGTTTGTGGTGGGCTGAAGCGGATCGCCGCCCGGCCCACCCGGCGCGGTGCATTGTAGTCGTTGTAGGGTGGGCTTCAGCCCACCGATCTAAGTCAGGCCTGCTTCGGTACCAGTGCCGGCAGCAGGTGCCGGCTGATGGCTTCGCGCACATTGGGCAGCAGCGTGGCGTTGCCGCCGAGCAAATCTTCCACCAGGCGGCGCAGGGCCACGGCACGCTCCGGGCTGAGGCCGCTGACGGCCAGCTCGCAGGATTGCTCCGGCGTGGCGCCCGAGGGAATGCTCAGCCCCAGTGCAACCAGGCGTTCGCGGAAATCTTCCTGGTCGATCAGGTCGGCGTGCATCATGATCATGACTCCTTGTGGCAAAGCTGGTTTTAACAGCGTAGGCGAAGCGGCAATGCAGGCGGTTTTCCAACCGCCCGTTAGCGCAGGACGCCTTCTTCGATCAACAGCTTGAAGATAGCCTCCGCGCCGTCCTGTGGCGAGACATCCTTGAGCACCTGACCGCCGCCGCCACTGGCTTTGGCTGTCGCCGCCTTCATCCGTTCCGCACCAGTCTTGGCCTTGATCACCTTCAGGCGTTTTGGCCGCGGCTTGGCCGGCTGCAGGCTGGCGTCAGCCAGCAGCGGATCGTCGATCACGGTGACTTCGTGGGCTTCGACCTGGCCACGGCGAGCCGGGCCGAAGGCGCTTTGGCGTGCGACCGGGGCCGCATTATCGACGCTGGCAACACACGGCAGGCGTACCTTGAGGCGACGGCGCTGGCCACGTGGCAGGGCTTGCAGCACCTGGGCCACGCCGTTCTCGACCTTCTCCACTTCTGCCAGGCCGACCACCATCGGCCAGCCCAGACGTTCGGCCAGCAGGAACGGCAGCATGCCCGAGCCTTCGCCGGTTTCAGCCTGGCTGCCGGTGAGTACCAACTGCGTGCGACTGCCTTGCAGGTAGTCGACCAGCAGCGGCAGGGCGTCGCCGCCTTCAGGCTGTTCAAGCACGTCGAGCTGTTCCAGGCCCATGCCCAGGTAGCCGCGCAGCGCTTCGGCCTGCGGGTCGCCGGCATGCAGCAATTGCAGATTCTGCCCGGCCAGACGCAGGCCGAGTTCCACCGCGCGGGCATCCTGCTCGGCGCGACGTGCGCGGGCTGAGGTCGGGTGGGCGCCGACCGAGACCAGGGCGACGATATTCAGATCAGTCATGGCTCCCCCGTAGCCCGGATGCATTCCGGGGATGGGTGTTGAGGGGCCCGGATGGCATCCGGGCTACGCAGTTCTCAGGCCGCTTCACGCTTGCCCTCCTGGCGCCAGGCGGCGACGCGCTCCATCAGCGCGCGAAGGATCGCCGCCGAGTCACCGATCACCGAGAGGTCGGCACGTTTGATCATGTCGCAGCCAGGATCCATGTTCACCGCCACCACCTTGTCGCAGGCGCCGATGCCTTGCAGGTGCTGGATGGCGCCGGAAATACCGACGGCCAGGTAGACGCGAGCGGTGACCCACGTCCCCGTGGCGCCAACCTGACGATCACGCGGCATGAAGCCATCGTCGACCGCCACGCGCGAAGCGCCTTCGGTGGCGCCAAGGGCGACGGCGGCCTGGTGGAACAGGTCCCAGTCCTTCACGCCGTTGCCGCCGGAGAGAATGAATTCGGACTCGGCCATGGGGATCTGTGCCGGATCCACGGCAACGGGGCCCAGGTCCTCGATGCGCGGCAGGCTGTGGGCGACCTTTTCGGCCAGCTCCAGCGGACGGACTTCATGGCGGGTTTCGCTGACCGGCTCGGCGCATTCGGCCGCGGCCAGAATCAGGCGTGGCAGCGCGCGCTGGAGATCCTGCTGACCACTGCCGGCACGGCCGATGGCCTGTTCGCCGGCAACCTGCCAGACGCGCGTTGCAGGGCGCTCACCGAGCTTGGCAGCCAGGCGCCGGCCCAGTTCTCCGCCGCCGGTGCGGCTGTCTGGCAGCAGCCAGTGACGCGGCGCCAGTTGGCTTTCCACAGCGCTCAGCGCCAGTACGCGGGCTTCCGGCGCGTAGCCGTCGAAGGTGTCGCCGACGATACGCAGCAAACGGTCGACGCCGGCCGTGTCGAACGCGCTTTCCTTGTCCTCGCCGAACACGATCGCCACCACCGCGCCGCTATCGCCAGCCAGTTTGCGGGCCAGGCCGAGCAGGTCCTTGTCATGGCTGGACAGACGGCCGCCGACCATGTCCGGCACCACGCAGATGTGGAATGCCGGTTGCTCGACGACGTGCAGCGGCAATTGCACCTCGACGCTGACGCTGCTGCGTTTGCCGGCAGTGCCCTGCTGGGCACCGCTGCGGTCGATACGCTTGAGCCCGGCCGGGCCGATGAAACCGGCGGCGATGGCGTGCGGGTTCTTGCGGATGATGCCGTTGGGGCCCATCCAGCTGGTTTCGGCTTTCTGCATCGACGCATGCAACGGGTGCAGGCGGTTGCGGGCGATCCACTCGGCGCGTGGGTCGCGGCGGATGATGTCGCTCATTGCAGGGCCTCCAGGCTTTGTGTGGGGCGGGTGTAACCCGCCGGACAGATGCTGGCGGGTTGCACCCGCCCTACGTCAGTCGCGTTCATCACTGCACCTCCGCCGCTTCGCGCTTGGTGGTCGGGCGCTTGGCCGGTACTTCGGTGGCTTCGATCAACACTTCGGCAACCAGCTCGGCGATGTCCTTGATTGCCGGACGCGGGGCGACCACGCCTTCGAGCATCGCGGTGCACTGTGGGCAGCCCACGGCCACCAGTTCGGCGCCGGTTTCCTTGATGTCGACCATGCGCATGTCGGGAATACGTTGCTTGCCGGGGATATCGGTGATCGGCGCGCCGCCACCGCCGCCGCAGCAGCGTGAACGGAAGCCCGAACGTTCCATCTCCTTGACCTCGATGCCGATGGCCTTGAGTACCGCGCGCGGCGCTTCGTACTCGCCGTTGTAACGGCCGAGGTAGCAGGGGTCGTGGTAGGTGACGCTGGCGGCCTTGCTCTGGCCGAGATTCAGCGAGCCCTTGCGCACCAGCTCTTCGATGAAGGTGCTGTGGTGCAGAACCTGGTAGTTGCCGCCGAGTGCGCCGTATTCGTTTTTCAGCACGTGGAAGCTGTGCGGGTCGCAGCTGACGATGCGCTTGAAGCGATACTTGGCCAGGGTGGCGATGTTGCGCTTGGCCAGGTTCTGGAAGGTCGCTTCGTCACCCAGGCGGCGCGCCACGTCGCCGCTGTCGCGCTCTTCCAGGCCGAGCACGGCGAAGTCGACGTCGGCAGCCTTGAGGATTTTGACGAAGGCGCGCAGGGTGCGCTGGTTGCGCATGTCGAAGGCGCCGTCACCGACCCAGAACAGCACGTCGGTTTCTTGCTTATCGGCGAGCAGCGGCAGGTTCAGGTCGGCAGCCCAGTTCAGGCGACCGCCGGGATTGAAGCCGCCCGGGTTGTCAGTGGCGATCAGGTTGTCCAGCACCTCGGCACCCTTGTTCGGGGTCGCACCCTTCTCAAGCGTGAGATGACGGCGCATGTCGACGATGGCATCGACGTGCTCGATCATCATCGGACACTCCTCGACGCAGGCGCGGCAGGTGGTGCACGACCAGAGGGTCTCGGCATCCACCAGCGCCTTGCCCTGCAGCGACACGATCGGCTGATGCGGACCGCCGCTGTGTTCGCCGAGCGGTTTGCCGGGGTAGGGCGAGCCGGCGAACTTGGCGTCATTGCCACCGGCCAGGCCGATGACCATGTCCTGGATCAGTTTCTTCGGGTTCAGCGGCTGGCCGGCGGCGAAGGCCGGGCACATGGCCTCGCACTTGCCGCACTGCACGCAGGCGTCGAAGCCGAGTAGCTGGTTCCAGGTGAAGTCGGTGGGCTTTTCCACGCCCAGCGGGGCTTTCGGATTGTCCAGGTCGAGGGCTTTCAGGCCAGTCGAACGACCGCCGCCGAAGCGCTCGGCGCGGCGGTGCCAGGCCAGGTGCAGGGCACCGGCGAAGGCGTGCTTCATCGGCCCGCCCCAGGTCGTGCCGAAGAACAGCTCGGACACGCCCCAGGCCACGCCAACGGCGAGGATCGCCGCCAGCACCCAGCCGCCAAAGTCCGCGGGCAGAATCCCGGCAACCGGCAGCGTGGCGATGAAGAAGCTGGCCGCGAACATCAGCAAGCTCTTGGGCAGACGCATCCACGGGCCTTTCGACAGGCGCGAGGGCGGATCCAGACGACGCTTGGCGACGAACAGGGCGCCGACGAACATCAGCACCGTGGCGCCCAGCAAGGCGAAGCCGAGAATACGGTTATGCAGGCCGAAACCGTGCACGACGATGGCCAGCACGGCAGCGAGAACGAAGCCACCGGCGGTGGCCACGTGGGTCTTGGACATGTACTTGTCGCGCTCGACCACGTGGTGCAGATCCACCAGGTAGCGGCGCGGCATCTTCAGCAGGCCGCCGATCCAGTCGACCTTGGCAGGACGACCGCGGCGCCACATGAAAAATCGCTTCAGCGCGCCCAGCACGGCAAGTGCCAGGGCCGCGAAGAGCAGGATGGGAAGAATGGTGTTCAACATCGGTTGGTCTCCTTGGCGGGACCGAGAGAGTTACGCCGAACCAGTTCCCTCTCCCTTGGGGGAGAGGGTTAGGGAGAGGGGAGTGGCCCGCTACCGAGTTGGCAGATCACCCTCTCCCCCCGCCCTCTCCCGCAAGCGGGAGAGGGGGCCGCTTAAAAGTCCTTGCACAGGCGCAGGGCGTCGTAGATCGCCGCGTGGGTGTTGCGCTGGGCCACGCAGTCGCCGATGCGGAACAGCAGATAGCCATCGCCCGGCTCGGACAGGCAAGGCTGCGGCTTGATCGCGAACAGCGCCTCCACGTCAATCTGACCCTTGTTGCGCGAACCCTGCTTGAGTGCGTAGTAGATGCTTTCGTCCGGACGGACGCCGTTCTCCACCACCACCTGGTCGACCACGCGCTCTTCCTTGGCGCCGGTGTATTCGTTCTCCAGCACGGCGACCAGCTTGTCGCCCTCGCGGTAGACCTTCTCCAGCATCAGGTCGCCGGTCATGATCACTTCTTTCGGGTACAGGCTGCGGTAGTAGGTCGGGAAGCTGGTACCACCGATGGCTACGCCCGGCTTGATATCGTCGGTGACGATCTCCACCTGCGCGCCCTTGTCGGCCAGGTAGTCGGCCACGGACATGCCGGTGAATTCGCAGATGGTGTCGTACACCAGCACGTTCTTGCCCGGTGCAACCTTGCCCGAGAGCACGTCCCAGCTGCTCACCACCAAGCCTTCGTCAGCGCCCCAGTGTTCGTTCTGCTCGAGGAATGGATGGCCGCCGTTGGCCAGCACCACGATGTCCGGACGCAGGTCGAGGATGCTCGCCGCGTCAGCGCCGGTGCCCAGGCGCAGATCGATGCCCAGACGCGCCAGCTCCAGCTGGTACCAGCGGGTAATCCCGGCGATCTGATCGCGCTGCGGAGCCTTGGAGGCCAGGGTGATCTGCCCGCCCAATTGTTCCTGCTTCTCGAACAGGGTCACGTCATGGCCACGTTCGGCGGCCACGCGCGCGGCCTCCATACCGGCCGGGCCACCGCCGACGATCACCACCTTGCGCTTGGCGCCAGTGGTTTTCTCGATGATGTGCGGCACGCCCATGTATTCACGGCTGGTCGCGGCGTTCTGGATGCACAGCACGTCCAGGCCCTGGTACTGGCGGTCGATGCAGTAGTTGGCGCCGACGCACTGCTTGATCTGGTCGATCTGGCCCATCTTGATCTTAGCGATCAGGTGCGGGTCGGCCATGTGCGCACGGGTCATGCCGACCATGTCGACGTAGCCGCCTTCGAGAATGCGCGTGGCCTGGTTCGGATCCTTGATGTTCTGCGCGTGCAGCACCGGCACCTTGACCACTTCCTTGATGCCGGCGGCCAGATGCAGGAACGGCTCCGGCGGGAAGCTCATGTTGGGGATGACGTTGGCCAGGGTGTTGTGGGTGTCACAGCCCGAGCCGACCACGCCGATGAAGTCGAGCATGCCGGTGGCGTCGTAATACGCCGCGATCTGCTTCATGTCCTCATGCGACAGACCGTCCGGGTGGAATTCGTCACCGGTGATGCGCATGCCGACGCAGAAATCGTCGCCGACCTCCTTGCGCACGGCCTTGAGCACTTCCAGGCCGAACTTCATGCGGCCTTCGAAGGTGCCGCCCCATTCGTCGGTACGCTTGTTCACGCGCGGCGACCAGAACTGGTCGATCAGGTGCTGGTGCACGGCGGACAGCTCGACGCCGTCCAGGCCGCCCTCTTTGGCGCGACGTGCGGCTTGCGCGTAGTTGTCGATGATGCGCCAGATTTCCTCGATCTCGATGGTCTTGCAGGTGGCGCGGTGTACGGGTTCGCGGATGCCGGACGGCGACATCAGGGTCGGCCAGTTGAAACCGTCCCAGCGCGAGCGACGACCCATGTGGGTAATCTGGATCATGATCTTGGCGCCATGCTTGTGCATGGCGTCAGCAAGATTCTGGAAGTGCGGAATGATGCGATCGGTGGACAGGTTGACCGAGCTCCACCACTCCTGCGGGCTGTCGATGGCGACCACGGACGAGCCGCCGCAGATGGCCAGGCCGATGCCGCCCTTGGCTTTCTCTTCGTAGTATTTGACGTAGCGCTCGGTGGTCATGCCGCCGTCGGTGGCGTAGACCTCGGCGTGTGCGGTGGAAAGCACACGGTTGCGGATGGTCAGTTTGCCGATCTGGATCGGCTGGAACATTGCTTCAAAAGCCATTGCGGCACCCTCACGGAAAGCGGCCTGGGGTCTCTGGTTGGAGGTGCTTCAGTGGCGTGAAGCCCTCCCTCCTGTCTTTATTGTTTAGAGCGGTTTGACGCGGAACAGGCCGTGGTCATGGCCTTCCTGCGAGGCGCCGTAGACCTGCTCGGCGACGGTGCGGATGCTGCTGCCCTGAGCCTGAAGGATCTGGTCCATGGCGCCAGCGAACCAGCCGGTGAACATGTAGTCGACCGGGCGCCCGCACTTGCCGTAGACGTAGACGAAGGCCGAGTGATCCAGGCGCACTTCGCAGGTGCCGGCGTCGAGATCGATCGACTCAATCTTGAACAGGCCCCAGCCACGCTGCGACAGGCGCTTCATGTAGTGCTCGAATACCGCTACGCCGGACAGGCCATGGCACTCGGCTTCCTTCTCGCACCAGTGCCAGGCGGACTTGTAGCCGGCCTTGTAGAGAATCTCGGCGTACTTCTCGGCGCCGAGCACTTCCTCGATGCCGATATGGTTGTTGACGAAGAAATGCCGCGGCACGTAGAGCATCGGCAGGGCATCGGTGGTCCAGACGCCGGTTTCGTCGTCGACCAGGATGGGCATTTCGGGGGCGTGGGTGGCCATGTGTTTTTAGCTCCAGAATTCGTTGGTTGTTTGCCCTCTCCCCCGGCCCCTCTCCCATAAATGGGAGAGGGGAGCAGAGCCACTGCGGTGCTCTGTGGGCCAGTCCCCTCTCCCGCTTGCGGGAGAGGGTTAGGGAGAGGGGCTGTTAAAAAGGCTTACTCGCCCCAGACGTCGGCCAGTACGCGCACCCAGTTCTCGCCCATGATCTTGCGCACCACGCGCTCGGAGTGGCCGCGTTTGAGCAGGGTTTCGGTGAGGTTGGGGAACTCGCCCACGGTGCGGATGCCCAGCGGGTTGATGATCTTGCCGAAGTTGGTCAGGCGACGGGCGTAGCCCTTGTCGTGGGTCAGGTATTCGAAGAATTCCTTGCCGTGGCCCTGGGTGAAGTCGGTACCGATACCGATGGCGTCTTCACCGACGATGTTCATCACGTACTCGATGGCTTCGGCGTAGTCGTCGATGGTCGAGTCGATGCCCTTGGCCAGGAACGGCGCGAACATGGTCACGCCGACGAAACCGCCATGGTCGGCGATGAACTTCAGTTCCTCGTCGGACTTGTTGCGCGGGTGCTCTTTCAGGCCGGAAGGCAGGCAGTGCGAGTAGGTCACCGGCTTCTTCGATTCGAGGATGACTTCCTCGGAAGTCTTCGAGCCGACGTGCGACAGGTCGCACATGATGCCCACGCGGTTCATCTCGGCGACGATCTCGCGGCCGAAGCCGGATAGGCCGCCGTCACGCTCGTAGCAGCCGGTGCCGATCAGGTTCTGGGTGTTGTAGCACATCTGCACGATGCCCACGCCGAGCTGCTTGAACACCTCGACGTAGCCGATCTGGTCCTCGAACGCGTGGGCGTTCTGGAAGCCATAGATGATGCCGGTCTTGCCCAGCTCCTTGGCCTTGCGGATGTCGGCGGTGGTGCGCACCGGCATCACCAGGTCGCTGTTCTCGCGGATCAGCTTGCTGCTGGCAGCGATGCTGTTGACGGTGGCCTGGAAACCTTCCCATACCGACACGGTGCAGTTGGCGGCGGTCAGGCCGCCTTTGCGCATGTCTTCGAACAGTTCGCGGTTCCATTTGGCGATGATCAGACCGTCGATGACGATGCTGTCGGCGTGCAATTCGGCTGGGCTCATCAGGCTTGTCCCCTAATACTGATGCGCCGAGACGGCTGTCGGCGCTTTGGGGAGAGCTTATCCCTGGGGGGCTGGCCGACCCGGTACAAAAACGACTGGGGGTTTGCCGAAAGCGTCAAGCCGAGGTCGCGAACGGATATGTTCGCCCTGCGCACCTCGTCACCTGTAGGAGAGCGGCTTTAGCAACGATTGTTGACGGCATGACGGCGCTGAAGCCGCTCCTACGGGCGGCTGTGCATTCAGTCCAGCCGCTCGCGGCGATCCTGGCTGGGGCTGGCGGCGAAGCGCCTGCGATAGCAGCGCGAGAAGTAGGAAGCCGAGTCGAAGCCGCACGCCAGGCCCACTTCCAGCACGCTGAGGTCGCTCTGGCGCAGCAACTGGCGCGCCTTGTCCAGGCGCAGGTCGAGATAGAAGGCCGATGGCGTGGTGCCCAGGTGATGGCGAAACAGGCGCTCCAGCTGACGCACGCTGATGCCTACCTGCTCGGCCAGCGCCTCACTGGACAGTGGTTGTTCGCACTGGCGCTCCATCTCGCCGATCACTCGCACCAGCTTCTTGTTGTGCAGGTCGTAGCGGCTGGCCACCTGCATGCGCTGGTGATCCAGGCGCGTGCGGATACGGCTGACCACGAACTGTTCCGAGACCTGCACCGCAAGCGTCTCGCCGTGTTCCTGGCCGATCAGCCCCAGCATCAAGTCCAAGCTGCTGGTACCGCCCGCGCTGGTGATGCGCTTACCGTCGATCTCGAACAGCTCCTGGGTCACCAGTAGCGCTGGGTAACGCTCGCGAAAGGCATCGATGGCTTCCCAATGCAGGGTCAGGCGCTGGTGCTGGAACAGCCCTGCCTCGGCCAGCACGAAGCTGCCCGTGTCGATGCCGCCAAGCACAGCCAGCTCCGGCTCGCGCCGTTGCAGCCAGTGCGCCAGGTGGTGGTCGTAGTGCGCCAATGGCTCGAAACCGGCCACCACGAACAGCGCCCGGGTTGCCTCCGGCAGTTCCAGCGCACCGTCGACGTTCAGCGACATGCCATTGCTCGCCTGCACGGCGTTACCGTCCTGGCTGAGCAAACGCCAGCGATACAGCTCGCCGCGAAAGCGATTGGCCACGCGCAGCGGCTCGATGGCCGACATCAGGCCCATCATGGAAAAGCCGGGCAGCAGCAGGAAGCAGAAGGTCTGGGACATGTAGGTGGCGAACAGGGTTGCTGGTAGCCCGGATGCAATCCGGGATGGATTTCGCAGGGCATGCGGACTCCGACGAAATCACAGCCTAGCAACCGAATAGCGTGCTGTGAAAAAAATAGTCGGTATGGGTCAATTAACGGTCGGCAGAGTGCGAGTTCTGCATCGTGTCCCGGCGTAAGGTGTCTTCATCGGGCGACTATGAACCCGAGCACGGTGGGGGCCGTCATGGCCTCTAGAAAAACGAAATAAAACCGCTGTGACACGATAAGGAGCACCCAGATGAAAGGTCTTACCGCACTGGCCGCGTGCTGCACCCTGAGCCTGTTCAGTACTTCCCTGCTGGCCGACGATGCCAGTTGCAAGAACGTTCGCATCGGCGCCGTCGGCTGGACCGACGTGGTCGCCACCACCGCCGTCGCCAGCGAGTTGCTGCAGGGGCTCGGCTACGAAACCAAGCAGACCCAGGCCTCGCAACAGATCATCTTCGCCGGTATCCAGAAGGGGCAAATCGATGCCTTCCTCGGGTACTGGAAGCCGATCATGGACGACAACATCAAACCCTTCCTCGATGCCGGCGCGGTCAAGGTCGCGGCCGAGCCGTCGCTGGATGACGCCGTGGCCGTGCTCGCCGTGCCCAGCTACACCGCCGACAAGGGCCTGAAAACTCTTGCCGATATCGCCAAGTTCAAGGATGAACTGGACGGCAAGATCTACGGCATCGAGGCCGGCTCAGGCGCCAATACGGCGATCCAGAAGATGATCGATTCCAACCAGTTCGGCCTTGGCGGCTTCAAACTGGTGGAGTCCAGCGAAGCCGGCATGCTCGCCGCCGTTGGCCGTGCCGTGCGCAATGAGAAACCCGTGGTGTTCTTTGGCTGGAAACCACACCCGATGAACCTGTCGATGCAGATCACCTATCTGACCGGCACCGAGGACGTGTTCGGCCCCAACGATGGTGCCGCCACGGTTTCCACCGTGACCGCGCCGGACTACGCCGAGCGCTGTCCCAACGCCAACCGCCTGCTGACCAGCCTGCGCTTCACCAGCGCGCAGGAAGCCGAGCTGATGCAGCCGATCATGGATCGCAAGCAGCCTGCGCAGGTGGCGCGCGACTGGATCAAGGCCAATCCGCAGGTGGTCGAGGCCTGGCTCGATGGCGTCACCACCCTGGACGGCAAGCCCGCCAGCGTTTCGCTGGTCGCTGGCAACTGATACGCGAGCGCCGGTTCGACCGGCGCTGATTCCCCTATTTGCTCAATGCCTGCGGCAATGCCGTCGGCTTCCGTTCGCCCCCGGAAAGGACAGTCGAAAATGAACTACGAGGTTATCGTCACCTGCGCGGTGACCGGCGCTGGCGACACCGTCGGCAAGCACCCGGCGATCCCGGTCACGCCCAAGGAAATCGCGGCGGCTGCCATCGAGGCGGCCAAGGCCGGCGCCACCGTCGCCCACTGTCATGTGCGTGATCCGCAGACCGGCAAGCCGAGTCGCGATGTGGCGCTGTACCGCGAGGTGGTCGAGCGCATCCGCGAAAGCGACACCGACGTGATCATCAACCTCACCGCTGGCATGGGCGGTGATCTGGAAATCGGTCGCGGCGAGCAGCCGCTGGAGTTCGGCGCCGGCACTGACCTGGTCGGGCCGCTCACCCGCCTGGCGCATGTCGAGGAACTGCTGCCGGAAATCTGCACGCTGGACTGCGGCACGCTGAATTTCGGTGACGGCGACTTCATCTACGTCTCCACCCCGGCGCAACTGCGGGCCGGCGCCAAGCGCATTACCGAGCTGGGGGTGAAGGCCGAACTGGAAATCTTCGATACCGGCCATCTGTGGTTCGCCAAGCAGATGATCAAGGAAGGCTTGCTGGACGATCCGCTGATCCAGCTGTGTCTGGGCATTCCCTGGGGCGCGCCGGCCGACACCACGACCATGAAGGCCATGGCCGACAACCTGCCGCCGGGCGTCACCTGGGCCGGCTTCGGCATCGGCCGCATGCAGATGCCCATGGTCGCCCAGGCCATGCTGCTTGGCGGTCACGTGCGGGTCGGCCTGGAGGACAACATCTGGCTGGATCGCGGTGTGCACGCCAGCAACGGCCAGCTGGTCGAACGTGCCATCGAGATCATCGAACGCCTCGGCGGCCGCGCCCTGACCCCGGCCGAGGGGCGGGAAAGGATGAAGCTCAAGGCCAGGCTGTAGGAGCGAATTTATTCGCGATTGTGCCGCGATTTTCGCGAATAAATTCGCTCCTACACAGCCCCGTAGCCCGGATGAAATCCGGGAAAACTTCACCTGCCATGCCCCGGATTGCATCCGGGCCACCGGAGTTCACCATGACCTTCGTTACCGATATCAAAACCTTCGCCGCCCTTGGCACCGGCGTGATCGGCGCCGGCTGGATTGCCCGCGCCCTGGCCCATGGCCTCGATGTGATCGCCTGGGACCCGGCGCCCGGTGCCGAGGCTGCGCTGCGCACGCGCCTGGCCAACGCCTGGCCAGCGCTGGAGAAAAAGGGTCTGGCGGCAGGTGCCTCGCTGGAGCGCCTGCGCTTCGTGAGCACTATCGAAGACTGCGTACGCGAGGCCGACTTCATCCAGGAAAGCGCGCCCGAGAGGCTCGAGCTCAAGTGCGAGTTGCACGCGAAGATCAGCGCCGCGGCGCGCCCCGAGGTGCTGATTGGCTCCAGCACCTCGGGTCTGCTGCCCAGCGAATTCTACGAGGGTGCCACGCACCCTGAGCGTTGCGTGGTCGGCCATCCGTTCAATCCCGTGTACCTGCTGCCGCTGGTGGAGGTGGTGGGCGGGGTGAAGACCGCGCCCGAGGCGGTGCAGGCCGCCATGCAGGTCTACGAATCTCTGGGCATGCGCCCCTTGCACGTGCGCAAGGAGGTGCCGGGTTTTATCGCCGACCGCCTGCTCGAAGCGCTATGGCGCGAGGCGCTGCATCTGGTCAACGACGGCGTGGCGTCCACCGGCGAGATCGACGATGCGATCCGTTTCGGTGCCGGCTTGCGCTGGTCGTTCATGGGCAGCTTCCTGACCTACACCCTGGCCGGCGGCCCGGCCGGCATGCGCCATTTCATGGCCCAGTTCGGGCCGGCGCTGAAACTGCCCTGGACCTACCTGGAGGCGCCGGAGCTTACCGAGGAGCTGATCGACGCGGTGGTCGAAGGCACGGCGGAGCAGCAGGGCGAACGCAGTCTGGATACCTTGGAGCGCTACCGCGACGACTGCCTGCTGGCGGTGCTGGAGGCGATCCGCCAGACTAAGGCCAAGCACGGCTTCGCGTTCGCCGACTGAGCGCTGGAAGTTGTTAGGCTGGTGAGCTTTCGGTGGGAGCGGACTTGTCCGCGAATGGTTTGGCACTGGGCCTGGTCTTTTTCGCGGACAAGTCCGCTCCCACAGGTCCGCTCCCACATTCGAAACCAAGTTCCTCCGATACAGATCAACTGCCCAGCGGGCCGGACCACGGGAGACAGAACATGTCCCTTGTCACTTACCAGACCAGCATCCAGAACGACTGGGTCGACTACAACGGCCACCTGCGCGACGCCTTCTATCTGCTGATCTTCAGCCATGCCACCGATGCGCTGATGGACGAGCTGGGACTGGACGAAACCGGCCGCACGCGCACCGGACACACGCTCTACACCCTGGAGTGTCACCTCAACTTTCTGGCAGAAGTGAAAGAGAGCGAGCGGGTGGAAGTGCGCACACAGCTGTTGGCGCATGACGCCAAACGCCTGCATATCCACCACGCACTGTATCGACCTGGCGAGAACGCCAGCCTCGCGGAGAGCGAGCAGATGCTGATGAACATCGACAGCGCCGCCGGCCGCGCGGCGCCGTTCGATGCTCAAGTGGCCGACAAGGTCGCGCAACTGGCCAGTGAGCATCAGGGACTGCCACAGCCGGCCTGCGTTGGCCGGGTTATCGGCTTGCGCCGCTAAAAAGCTTCGCCCCGGGGCGGGGCTCCTACAGATGGGATGCTCGCCTTGGCTTTTGCAGGAGCTACGCCTCGCGGCGAATTCGAAGGTCAGGCGAGCTGGGCGCCTGCTTTGCCCGACACCTTTCGCCTACTTCGGTTTGTATGCGCAATACCCCGGCCGCGGGCCGACCTTGGGATGATGACGGCAGGTGTCCGGGCGCTTGTCGTAGACGGTGCACAGGCGCGTCTTGCGATCGAGGAACAGGCAGTCGTTGTTGGACATGCGCGTCAGGGTGAAGATGCCCGACTTCTGGTTGAAGCGTTCGACCACTCCATCCTTCTGCAGGCGCTTGGCGATGTTCTTCGGTGGCTCGCTGCGTTCGAACTCGTCCACTAGTCCCAGGCGGATCAGATCGTTCAGGCGCACTTCTACCGGCAGGGTGCAGCAGCTGGAGATGCAGCTGTGGCACATGTCGGCCGTATATTTGGCCCAGGTTTCCAGGCGGTCGATCTCGGCGGCGGCTATCAGGCGGGGCTTCATCATGGTTGGCTATCGTGCGGTCTGCGCCGCTGCTGTCACGGGGCGGCGATAATAGCGGGCGCGTGGCGTTTGTGAAGCACCGGCTGGCGGCTGATTGCGATGCGTTGTGCCTGTGAACGGCTTGGCAGTCGTCTCTCTGGGTGTTGGTCGATGCGGCTCCTATACTGTGTGCCCGTCTCGGGCGGCAGGAACGCGAGGCGACCTTTTCTCTGGATCGGGACATAACGCATGCAATGGATCTTCATGCTGGTCGGTTTGGTGCTCGGCATGGGCGCCAGCGAATCGGCCACGGGCGCAATTCTTGGGGGCTTGATGGGCCTCAGTCTGGGCCAGGCGCTGCGCCTGCAAGGGCTGGAGTCGCGCAACGCGCAACTGGCCGCGCAGCTCAAGGACTTCGCCGAGCGCTTCGACCGCGGTACCCGCGCGATCCACGAACGCCTGGTCAAGGTGGAGCAGGGCGAGCGCAGCGAGCCGGAACCTTTCCCGGCCGCAGCACCTGCCGAAGCCGAAGCCCCGTCCGAGCCGGAGGTGCAGCCTGAGCCGGCGATTGCCGAAGAGCCCGTGCCGGAGCTGGACTGGACGCTACCGGAGTTGGAGGCGCTCCCAGCCGAACAGCCTGCACCGCTTGCCGCACAGGTCATCCCCAAACCGCAGCCGGTTCCCCAGCTAAGTCCCTGGCGCGAACAGGCGCCGCGTGAACCGAATCTGATCGAGCGTGGCATCGCCGCCGCCAAGGCCTGGTTGTTTGGTGGCAACACCGTGCTGCGCATTGGCGTGGTGCTGCTGTTCCTTGGCCTGGCCTTCCTGCTGCGCTACGCCACCGAGGGCGTCGAGGTGCCGTTAGAGTTGCGTTACATGGGCGTTGCGGCCAGTGCTCTGGCGCTGCTGAGCCTGGGCTGGTGGCTGCGCCGGCGTAACCGCAACTACGCTCTGGTACTGCAGGGCACCGGCATCGCTGTGCTGTACCTGACGGTCTTCGCCGCCATGCGCCTGCATCCGCTGCTCGACCCTGGCATGGCGCTGGGGCTGCTGGTCGCGGTCACACTGTTCTCGGCCATTCTTTCGGTGCAGCAGAATGCCCTTGGCCTGGCAGCTGCGGCGGCTCTGGGTGGCTTTGCCGCGCCGATCCTCACATCGACCGGTAGCGGCAACCATGTCGCGCTGTTCTCCTATTTCGCTCTGCTCAATGCCGGCATCTTCGCCATTGCCTGGTTCAAGGCCTGGCGCCTGCTCAACCTGATCGGTTTCGTTGGTACCTTCGGTATCGGTTTCGCCTGGGGCCTGCGTTCCTACACGCCAGAGCTGCTGTGGAGTACCGAACCTTTCCTGGTCCTGTTCTTCCTGATGTACGTGGCCATCGGCCTGCTGTTCGCTCGCCGTACCCTGCGTGACGCAGCGGATGCGCCCGAGGCGCGTGACGAGCTGCTGCGCTGGTCGCTGCGCCGTGGCGACTATGTCGACGCCACCACCCTGTTCGGCCCGCCGCTGGTCGGCTTCGGCCTGCAGGTGGCGTTGGTCCGCCATATCGAGTTCGCCGCTGCCTTCAGCGCCCTTGGTCTTGGCCTGTTCTATCTGCTGCTGGCGCGCGTACTCAAGGCGCGTGCCGGCGAACGAGCGTTGCTGCTGGTGGAAACCTGCCTGGCGCTCGGCGTGGTATTCGCCAGCCTGGCCATCCCGCTGGGTCTGGATGCGCGCTGGACGAGCGCTGCCTGGGCGGTGGAGGGCGCCGGTATCTACTGGCTCGGTCTGCGTCAGGGCAGGCCGCTGGCGCGTGCCTTCGCTCTGTTGTTGCAGGTGGGCGCGGCGTTGGCTTTCCTCAGTGGTCTGGATCTTGGCTATGTCAGCCTGCTCGATGGTTCACCGCTGGGTGCACTAATGCTCGGTATGGCCTTGCTATTCAGCTACTGGCAACTGCGCCAGGCGCCGCAACTCGCCAATGCCTGGGAGAACCGACTGCTGCCCTGGCTCGGCCTGGTCGGTCTGGCGTTCCTCTATCTGATTGCGCCGCTGCTGTTCGAGGCGCCCGGTACGGCGATTGCCTGGGCGCTGGCCGGGCTGGCGACCTTGTTCATCGGGCTGCGTATTGCCGCGCCGAGCTTCGTCTACAGCGCCTTCGCCATCCAGTTGCTCGGTGGCCTGCTGTTCCTCAGTCAGATGGCGCTGGATTCTCTGTTTGGCGGCGGAGGTTTCAGCGCCGGATGGTTCGGCCTGCTGGCTGCGTCCATGGTCGGTTTCGGTCTGATTGCCGGCATGCTGCTGGCGGCGCGTGATCCGCACATCCGTGAGAACCGCCGGCTGCTCGGCGCACTATCCGCGATCATGCTGGTGGGCCTGGTGTTCATCAATCTGGCCGTGCTGTTCGTCCTGCCCTGGGTCGCAGCCGCGGCGGTGTGGGGCGGTACGGGGCTGCTGATTCTCTGGTTGGGATTGTATCTGCAACAGCGTGCGGCCTTCCTGTTCAGTCTGGTGCTGCAGGTATTCGCCGGCCTGGCCTTTCTTGCTGCGGGGCCGCTGTTGTTGGCGGGGATCAGCGGCGAAGAACTGTCGCCGCTCGCGCACACCGGCTTCTGGACGCCCGCCGTGCTGGGACTGGCGGCGCAAATCGGTGCCTGGCGCCTGCATAGCCTGGCGCGCGGCGGTCGTGAGACGGGCATCGATGGCGTCAGCCTGCAGCGCCTGGGGCAGCTGCTGCTGGCCTGGGGCGCCGGCTGGTGGGCGCTGGCGGTGAGCAGCGAAGTGCTGCGCTTCGTGGCGCCGGATCTGCAAGCCAGCGCGTTGCTGGTGCTGGGGGCACTGTCGGCGCTGATCTGGATGCTGCTGGCCCTGCGCACCCGCTGGCGTGAATTGGCGGTGCTGTGCAGCCTGCTGGCCCCGGTAGCCGGGCTGATCCTGATGTATGCCTGGCATCCGCTCTACCATCCTGCCGCGAACTTTGGCTGGCTGGGGTGGACTGCCGTGATCGCGGTGCATCTGCTGGCACTGCGGCGCCTGACCGATCTGCTGCCGAGCCAGGCGGCCAGCGTCGCCCATGTGCTCGGCTGCTGGTTGCTGATCGGCGTGTTGGCGCTGGAGTTGCGCTATCTGCTGCTGAGCCTGGCCGACCACTACAACGCTTGGCGCTGGTTGGGCTGGGCCTTGTTGCCGACCGCCTATCTCTGGGTCATGGCGCAGGCGCGTCGTCTGCCCTGGCCGGTGGTCGCTTTCGAGCGCGAATACCGGCTCTGGGCCGCTGCGCCGCTAGCGGCGTTGATGCTCGTCTGGTTCTGGCTGGCCAACGCCAACAGTGCCGGCGACAGCGACCCGCTGCCCTATCTGCCGCTGTTCAACCCGCTGGAACTGGGGCTGCTGTTGTGTCTGGGCGCGCTGGTCGTATGGGGGCAATTCGCCCTGCCGCGTTTCGGCCTGGAATCTTCGCGCGCACTGCAGATCACGCAGGGTGTGGCGGGACTGTCGCTGTTTGCCCTGCTGACGGTGATGGTGATGCGTACGGCTCATCACTGGGGCGGTGTCGCTTGGGACAGCCCGGCGCTGTTCGATTCGATGCTGGTGCAGGCCGGTTTGTCCATCGTCTGGACCCTGATCGCCCTGGCGCTGATGCTCTTCGGCCACCTGCGCGTGCGTCGCGAACTGTGGCTGGTCGGCGCCGCGCTGATCGCACTGGTGGTGGCCAAGCTGTTCTTCATCGAACTGGGTAATCGGGGCGGGCTGGAGCGCATCGTGTCGTTCATCGGTGTCGGCGTGTTGCTCCTGGTGGTGGGCTATTTTGCCCCGCTACCGCCGCGCCAGAGCGATGAAACCCCTGCGAACAAGGAGTCGTTGTCGTGAGAATCATCGCTGCCTGTCTGGCCCTTGGCCTGTCGCTGATCGCCTGCGTACAGGCCGAGGAGCGTCCGCAGGACTATCACCAGTTGCTGCCGCTTACGCTGGATGGGGCAGGCCCCTGGTATCGGGTCGAGTTGCCGATGGCCGTGCACTACGCCGCTCGGCATGCCGATCTGCGTGACCTGCGCATCTTCAACGGTGCCGGTCAGGCTCAGGCCTATGCGTTGCTGCCAGGCCGGAGCGAGTCGCGCGACGAGGAACAGGAGCACGGCGTGCGCTGGTTCCCGTTGTACGCCGATGCACAGCAGAGCGATGTGCCGCGCCTGCGCGTGCAACGCAGCACCGACGGTACCCTGATCGAATTGACTGGCGACGAGCCGGCGCCCGCGCAGCGCCAGTTGCGCGGTTGGTTGCTCGATGCCAGCGCCATCGATGCGCCGCTGGTGCGCCTCGACCTGAGCTGGAGTGGCGGCGAAGAGGGCTTTCAGCATTTCGCCATCGAGGCCAGCGACGACCTGCAGCAATGGCGCAGCTGGGGCGAGGGGCAGTTGGCGCGCCTGAGCTTCGCAGGCGACAGGATCGATCAAAGCCAGGTGGAACTGCCCGCTCGCTCGGCACGCTACATCCGGCTGCTCTGGGACAGCCCGCGGCAGGCGCCGGAGCTGGACGCGGTGACGCTGCGCAGTCGCCGCCAGGCGAGCAGCCCGGCGCCGCTGGTCTGGTCCGAGCCGATGCAGGCGCAGGCCACGAACGATGGGCATTACCAATGGCAATTGCCGCAAGCGCTGCCCCTCCAGCGCCTGCGCATCAACCTGGACGAGCCCAACACCCTGGCCCCAGCCTCGTTCGAGGCGCGCGTGCTGGAGAAGGATCCCTGGCGGCCGCTTGCCAGCGCTGTGCTCTATCGGTTGCCGCAAGAGGGGCGCGAGGTGCGCCAGGATGAATTGGCCTTACCGGCCTGGCCGGTGCGCCATCTGCGCATGAAGATCGACGCGCGTGGCGGCGGCCTGGGCGATCAGGCACCGACCGCGGCCTTCGCTGTCCGCGCCACCCAGCTGGTGTTCCTGGCGCGCGGCGAGCCGCCCTACCGACTCGCGGTAGGAAGGGGCGATGTCACATCGGCCGCGCTTCCCGTCAGCACCCTGATCCCCGGATATTCGGATGAGCGTCTGGCTTCGCTGGCTGTGGCACAGGTCGATGTCGCTGCCGTGCAGTCGACTGAGGTGGATGTACCGACGACTGCGGCGATGGACTGGAAGCGTTGGGGACTTTGGGCTGTACTGTTGCTCGGCGTGGCATTGTTGGCTGCGATGGCGGCGAGCCTTCTGCGGCGCCCCGACAAAGGCTGAGTGCTATGGTCGGGAATGCATGTCATTACTGTTCAAGCCATGCTTTTGCAGTATCGTAAGCAGCGTTCACGGTTTCTTCGGTTGGGAAGTATCGCCGCGTTGTGAGTCGTGAGCAGTTTCGGGCGCCAGCGCCCTCTACTCTGGTCAGGAAGGCCCGCTTGCGTATCTCGACTCGCTTCATCGTTCCCTCCGTAAAAGGCTTTTGCCAACGGAGGCCCGGTTGATGCAGGCCTGCCTGGCGCCGGGCTGGTCACCGTCGCCCCCGGTTCTCGTCACTCTGCTAGTGTGCTTTGGCGTCATCCTGCTGGCGCACTGGATGACCCGCCAGCGCGATTTTCCAGGACGCGACAGCTTCATACTGCTGCACCTTTCCAGCCTCTGGTGGATGGCCTGCGCATCACTCGAACTGAGCGTGATGTCGGCAGAGTGCAAGATGTTCCTCTCCGGCCTCGCCTGGCTCGGCATCCTGTTCACGCCCACGTTCTGGGCGGTATTTCTCTGGCAGTACGTCAACAGTGTGCGCACACCGGTGCCGCGTGCCGGGGTGCTGGCGCTGAGCCTGATGCCCGTGCTGGTCTGGATCATTGCGCTGAGCAACCCCTGGCACGGCCTTTTTTACCTTGCCAGCACTGGCCCGATCGACGACAGCCCCGGGGCTCCGGTGCTTTATCGGCATGGCCCGCTGTTCTATGCCACCGCGGCTTATGTCTACCTGCTGATGGCGTTCTGCATGGGCGTGGTGGTGCGTGCAGCGGTGCTCAGCCATGGGTTGCATCGGCGACATTATCTGGGTTTCGTTCTGGTCACGGCAGCGCCTTGGACGGCCAACATCGCTTACGTGGTGTTCGGCTGGACGGTGTTTGGCGTCGACCCCACGCCGTTCTGCTTCGCCTTCACCCTGGTCGCCTTCGCCTGGCTGATTCTCGGTGTGCGCCTGTTCGACCTGCTGCCGGTGGCGCGGCACCTGCTGCTCGAAGCGCTGATCGATCCGGTGCTGGTGGTCGACCCGCGCGGGCGGGTGATCGAGGCCAACCCGGCCGCGCTCAAGCTGGCCGGCCTGCAGCAGGGCTGGCAGGGGCGAGCGCTGGCCGACTGGCCGGTATTCGGCGCCGACCTGCAGCGCTTGCTCGAACAGCACGAGGGCGAGGCGAGCGAGCAGATGCTCAGCCTGACCAGCGCCGCGCGCTACTACGAAGTGCGTGTGCGCGGGATCGAGCGCACGACGCGCAACGGCCCGGTTCTGCTTGGGCGCATGCTTTACGTGCGTGATGTCACGCAGCGCCATCTCGCCGAGCTCAAGCTGGCCGAGGCCCTGGCCGTCAGCGAGGAGCGCTTGCGCACCATTTCCGTTTTGCACGAGCAACTGCGTGAGCAGGCGTTGTGCGACCCGCTGACCGGACTCTACAACCGTCGCTATCTGGATGAGTTCTTCGACCGTGAACTGGCCAGGGCGCAGCGCGAAAATCTGCCATTGGCACTGGCGCTTATCGATCTCGACCATTTCAAGCAGCTCAACGACGAGTACGGCCACCTGGTAGGCGACGACGTACTCAAGTCCGTGGCACAGCACCTCTTGGACAACCTGCGCAGCACCGACGCGGTATTCCGTATCGGTGGCGAGGAATTTCTGCTGATTCTGCCGGGGTTGAATGCGCAGGCTGCGCACGCTCGACTCGAATCGCTGCGCATGCAGCTGGCGAGCGTGGATCACCCGACGCGCATGGGTACGATGCCTGTGACTTTGTCCGCTGGCATCGCAGTATGGCCGGCCAATGGTGGACAACTCGATGCGCTGCTGCATGCGGCAGACATAGCGCTGTATGCGGCCAAACGCGGCGGGAGAAATCGTATAGCTTTGGCTTCATAGAGTGAATATCGCAGCCAACTGGGTGTTTTTCAGCGCAGGAGCCGCTACATTTGTTGAGAAGTTCATTCCAACAACAATAAGGACTTGCCATGAAACGTCTGCTTAAACCGCTGGCGGCTGCCTGTTTGCTGGCTAGCGCCCATCCTCTTTACGCCGCCCCCTACAGCGCATTGCACGTATTTGGTGACAGCCTCAGTGATGCAGGCTGGTTTACTGATGCTGACGGCCCAGCCGGTGCTACTACCCGTTTCACCAATCGAGTTGGCCCTACCTATCAGGACGGCAGTGGCGAAGCTTTCGGCCCGGTGGCGCCCATGCTGCTTGGCGATGCCCTTGGTTTGGGTGGAGCAGGCCTGGGGCCCGCGAATTCGGTTGATGGTGGCAACAACTGGGCGGTTGGTGGCTATCGTACCGACGAGATCCTCAACACCATCAGCGGTCCAGGCGGATACCTGGCCTCCAGCGGCGGGCGTGCCGATCCCAACGCGTTGTATTACCTCACCGGTGGTGGGAATGATTTTCTTCAGTTTCGTGTAATCGATACCGCCAGCGCTCAAGCGGCTGGCGGTAGGCTGGTCGACAGCGTCGAGGTTCTGCAGCAGGCAGGCGCGCGCTACATCATGGTGTGGCTGCTGCCGGATATCGGTCTCACACCGAATTTCTACGGTGGCGGACTGCAGGACTTCCTTTCCGGGCTGGGAAGCGACTTCAACCAGGAGGTGGTAAGTCAGTTGGCAACCATCAATGCCAATGTGATCCCGCTGAATATCCCGCTCAATCTTTCGGAAACACTGGCTGATCCCGGCCGTTACGGCCTGGTCGATGACCGCGACGCGGTAATCGGCAGCTGTTTCGATGACTGCACCAACCAACACCCGGTTTACGGGGTCAATGGCACCAATCCTGACCCGACCAAGCTACTGTTCAACGACAGCGTTCATCCGACAATCGCCGGGCAGCGTATCATTGCCGACTATGCCTACTCGCTTCTCGCGGCGCCCTGGGAAATCACGCTTCTGCCGGAAATGGCATTGGGTACGCTGCGTGGCCACCAGGACCAGTTGCGCGCTCAGTGGCTTGCCGACTGGGAAGCCTGGCAAGGGGTAGGGCAGTGGCGTGCCTTCATCAACACCGGCGGCCAACGCCTGGATTACGATCTGCACGGTGGCGATGCCGATGGCAATGGCTACAGCCTCAACTTCGGGACCAGTTATCGAGTCAGTGATGCCTGGCGCCTGGGCCTGGCTGCCGGGCTTTACCAGCAGAGCCTTGAAGCAGGTGCTGCAGATTCCGATTACGATCTGCGCAGCTACCTGGGCACTGCGTTCGCGCAGTATCAGCACAATCGCTGGTGGGGCGATTTGTCCGCCAGTATCGGTCGTCTCGACTACGACGACCTCAAGCGCAAGTTCGCTATCGGTCCTGCCACCAACTCGGAAAAGGGCGATACAGACGGTGATCTGTGGTCCTTCAGCGGCCGCTTCGGCTACGACATCGCTCAGCCTGGCAGCCAGTGGCACCTGAGCCCTTTCCTCAGCGCCGACTATGCGCGGATCGAAGTGGACGGCTATGCCGAGGATGGTCAACGCTCCACGGCCCTGAGCTACGGGGATCAGGTGCGCAAATCCAAGCGTCTCGGTGCCGGCCTGCAGGGGCTTTACGACCTCACGCCACAGACCCGTCTCTTCGCTGAGCTGGCGATGGAGCGGGAATATGAAGACGATCCAAGCGAAGTGCGCATGGCTCTGAACAGCCTGCCGGGGATCGGTTTCGAACTGCCTGGCTATCAACCAGACGACCGTATGTGGCGCGGCCATGTCGGTGTCAGCCACAGCCTGGGGAACGGTTTGTCGCTACGCGGCAGCTATAGCTACCGGCATGCCGACGATGAAGCCCAGCATGGTTTGAATCTTTCCTTGTCACTGGAGCTCTAAGAGTCGTTCCGACGCCAGCGTACTTCCTCTGAAGAGCCCTGGCAGCCGGTCCGAAGCGCGCTTCGTCATTTTCTCCTGCTCGTCGTGGCCTCAGGGAGGCGGCCATGGCGGGAACGGGTTAAACTGCGCGCGTTTTTTTCCCTTTCCGGAGCCGTCCATGTCCCGCGTCACCCTGAGCCGCTACCTGATCGAGCAGACTCGCAGCCATAACACCCCGGCCGACCTGCGTTTCCTTATCGAAGTCGTAGCACGGGCCTGCAAGGCGATCAGCCACCAGGTTTCCAAGGGCGCCCTCGGCGGCGTACTGGGCAGCCTGGACAGCGAGAACGTGCAGGGCGAGGTACAGAAGAAGCTCGACGTGATCTCCAACGAGATCCTCCTCGAAGCCAACGAATGGGGCGGCCACCTGGCCGGTATGGCGTCCGAGGAAATGGACAATGCCTACCAGATCCCCGGCAAGTATCCGAAAGGCGCCTACCTGCTGGTATTCGACCCGCTGGACGGCTCCAGCAACATCGACGTCAACGTTTCGGTCGGCACCATCTTCTCGGTGCTGCGTTGCCCCGAGCGCAACGGCGAGACCGGTGACCTGGGCGAGGAGGCTTTCCTCCAGCCGGGCACGCAGCAGGTTGCGGCCGGCTACGCCATCTACGGTCCGCAGACCATGCTGATGCTGACCCTCGGCGATGGCGTCAAGGGCTTCACCCTGGATCGCGAACTGGGCAGCTTCGTGCTCACCCACGACAACATCAAGGTGCCGGAGTCGACCAAGGAATTCGCCATCAACATGTCCAACCAGCGTCACTGGGAAGCGCCGGTGCAGCGTTACGTGTCCGAGCTGCTGGCCGGCGAGACCGGGCCGCTGGGGCGTAACTACAACATGCGCTGGATTGCCTCTATGGTGGCCGACGTGCATCGCATCCTTACCCGTGGCGGCGTGTTCATGTATCCGCGTGACGCTCGCGAGCCCGAGAAGCCGGGCAAGCTGCGCCTGATGTACGAAGCCAACCCGATGTCGATGATCATCGAACAGGCTGGCGGCGCTGCCACCGACGGTAGCCAGCGCATTCTCGATATCCAGCCCACCTCGCTGCACCAGCGTGTGCCGGTCTTCCTCGGCTCCAAGGAAGAAGTGTTGCGCGTTACCGCCTATCACCGTAGCTGATGCACGCCTGGCAGCCGTTGCTCGACTGGTGGTTCGGTGCCGATCACGGCACCGCCACCGAAGTGGCGGCGGCGCGCCACGGTTTGTGGTTCGGCAAGCGTGACAGCCAGGATCGCGAGGCCGAGGTGCGTTTCGGCGCATTGGTCGAGCAAGCCCTTGCCGGCGAGCTGCAAGGCTGGGCGGATGACCCACAGGGCTGGCTGGCGCAACTGATTCTTCTCGATCAGTTGCCGCGTATGATCTTTCGCGATACGCCCCGGGCCTTCGCCGGTGACCGCCTAGCTCGCCCGCTGTTGCAAGCAGGGTTGGATCGCGATTGGGATCGCAGGCTGGCACCCATCCAGCGGGTGTTTGCCTATCTGGTGTTCGAGCATGCCGAAGACCTGCCATTGCAGAACCGCGCTGTCGAGCTGTTCGCCAGCCTGGTGAACGAAGCCGCCGCCGGCGAGCAGACGTTATTTGCCGACTTCCTCGATTTCGCCGAGCGCCACCAGCGGATTATTGCCCGTTTCGGGCGCTTCCCTCATCGCAACGCGATTCTGGGGCGCGCCTGCACTGAGGAAGAACAGGCCTTCCTGCGGGAACCCGGCTCGCGTTTCTGAACTCCAATCGGGCAAGTCGTCGCCGGCTATGCCAAGCTTGCCGGCACCTTCCCATTTGGAGCTTTATCCATGTCGATGCGTATCGTCGCGTTGCTCGCCTGCTGCCTGCTTGCTGCCTGCAGCAAGATCAATCAGGAAAACTACTCCAAGCTCGAAGCCGGCATGAGCAAGCAGGAAGTGGAAAGCCTGCTCGGTGCGCCAGCCGAGTGTGCCGGTGCGCTGGGGATGACCAGTTGCACCTGGGGCGACGACAAGGCTTATATCAGCGTCCAGTACGCCGGGAACAAAGTCATGCTGTTCTCCGGCAAGGGACTCAAGTAAACAGGAGCTTCCATGCGTTCGATCCTAATCGCCAGCGCCATTCTCGCCCTCGCCGGCTGTGCCAACTCCGGTACCGGCAGCATTCAGAAGCCGCCACCGCAGACCATGCAGGTCGACCTGCAGCGCTACCAGGGCACCTGGTACGAGCTGGCGCGCCTGCCGATGTTCTTCCAGCGCAACTGCGTGCAGTCCGAGGCGCATTACGGTCTGCGTGACGATGGCCGCATCGACGTGACCAACCGCTGTCGCGACAAGGATGGCGAGTGGATCGAGGCCAAGGGCGTCGCCGAGCCGCAGGTCGAAGGAAAGACCGACAAGCTCTGGGTCACCTTCGACAACTGGGCCAGCAAGCTGCTGCCGATCAAGGGCGACTACTGGGTGATCTACCACGACGAGGACTACCGCGTGGCGCTGGTCGGCCACCCGGAGCACAAGTACCTGTGGCTGCTGTCGCGCACACCCGAGGTGGATCAGCAAACCCGCGACAAGCTGCTCAGCGTGGCGCGCGAGCAGGGTTACGTGACCTCGGAGCTGATCTGGCGCAAGGCCGACTAGCCTGTAGCCCGGATGTAATCCGGGGATGCCTACAGGGTATTTCCCGGATTGCATCCGGGCTACGGATCACTCCCAATCCAGGCGCGCGAGCTTCCATTCGCCGTCGTCGAGCCACCACTCCAGTTTCACCGCATAGTGCCGTGCGCTGTCGGGAATCAACCCTTCGGCGCCGCTCAGGCCCACCTGCGCCTCGGTGTAACCCTTGCTGCTGATTGCCTTGTCGATCCAGCTGTTCTTGCCCAGGGCGAGCACCTTGATGTTCTTGTGGCGCAGAAACAACAGGGTCATGGTGCGCTTGGCCCATTCGCGATCGAGCTCCTGGCGGGCCAGGAAATCGCCATGCAACTGGTCCATTACAGCACCGGTGCTCTTGGCTTCGATATTGTCCTGCAACTGCTGTACGGCAGCTTCCAATGCAGCCTGCGGGTCGTCCCGGCCGCCGCAGCCGGCGAGCAGGAGGGTGAGCGAGATAAACAGCGACCAGGATAGATGACGCATCGACATGCTGAACTTCCTTTTCATGGTTATGATGCCGGGCAGAGCGGACACGGCAGTTGTAGCCCAGCGAACAGGAGCCAACCATGCAGACTTTGTATCCGGAGATCAAACCCTACGCACGCCATGAGCTGGCGGTCGAGGCGCCGCACGTGCTGTACGTCGACGAGAGCGGCTCGGAGGACGGGTTGCCGGTGTTGTTCATTCATGGCGGCCCGGGCGCCGGCTGTGATTCTGCCAGCCGCCGCTATTTCGACCCTGCACTTTATCGCATTGTCACCTTCGACCAGCGCGGCTGTGGTCGCTCCATGCCGCACGCGAGCCTGGAGAACAACACCACCCAGGCGCTGATCGGTGATATCGAGCGTATTCGCGAGCACCTGGGGATCGACAGGTTCGTGCTGTTCGGCGGCTCCTGGGGTTCCACCCTGGCGCTGGCCTACGCGCAAGCGCATCCGCAGCGGGTGCTCGGGCTGATTCTGCGCGGCATCTTCCTGTGCCGGCCGCAGGAGTTCGGCTGGTTTTATCAGGAGGGCGCCAGCCGCCTGTTCCCCGATTATTGGGAAGACTATGTCGCGCCGATTCCGCCTGAAGAGCGCGGCGACCTGATGCAGGCCTTCTACAAGCGCCTGACCGGTGCCGACCAGATCGCCCAGATGCACGCGGCCAAGGCCTGGTCGACCTGGGAAGGGCGTACCGCCACGTTGCGTCCGAACACTCAGGTGGTCGAACGCTTCAGCGAGGCGCATCGAGCGCTGTCCATTGCCCGTATCGAGTGCCACTACTTCGTCAATAACGCCTTTCTCGAGCCGAACCAGCTTCTGCGCGACATGCCGAAGATCGCCCACCTGCCGGGCATCATCGTGCACGGCCGCTATGACGCCATCTGCCCGCTGGACAACGCCTGGGCACTGCACCAGGCCTGGCCCAACAGCGAGTTGCAGATCATCCGTGACGCTGGCCACTCGGCGGCGGAGCCCGGTATCACCGATGCGCTGATCCGCGCCACCGAGCAGATGGCCCGCCGCCTGCTCGACCTGCCGCCGGAGGACGCATGAAGCTGCTGATCCAGCGCGTCAGCGCAGCGAAGGTCGAGGTCGACGGCGAGGTGGTAGGCAGCATCGATCAGGGCCTGCTGGCACTGGTCGGCATCGAGCCGCAGGACGATCAGGCCAGCCTTGCCCGCGCCCTGCACAAACTTTTGAACTACCGCGTATTCAGCGACGACGCCGGCAAGATGAATCGCTCGCTGACAGACGTGCAGGGCGGTCTGCTGCTGGTCTCGCAATTCACCCTGGCCGCCGATACCAAGAGCGGCATGCGCCCCAGCTTTTCCAGCGCAGCGCCGCCGGCGCAGGGCGCTGCGCTGTTCGATGCTCTGGTCGAAATGGCCAAGGCTCAGCACCCGCAGGTCAGCACCGGACGCTTCGGCGCTGATATGCAGGTGCATCTGGTCAACGATGGGCCGGTAACCTTCCTGCTCGAGGTGTGAGCCTGGCGTTGAGGGACCTTCACAGCTTTCGCGGCTAAAGCCCCTCCCACAAGAGTGTGGATGCGCTGGCAAAAGCAGGCATGTCACCTCCCTGTGGGAGGGGCTTTAGCCGCGACTACCAATCAGCGCTGTGCATCGGGTGGACAACGCGAAGCTTGTCCACCGCCCGTAGGGTGCGTCGCGCGCTCCAGCGGTTCAAAGAACGCGATCAGAACAACCTAGCCAGCAATGCCGGCACTGCCGTCTCTACCCGCAGAATGCGCTCGCCCAACTGCACCGGTTGCAGGCCTGCGGCTTCGCGCAGTAGCTCGACTTCGTAGGGAATCCAGCCACCTTCCGGGCCGATGGCCAGGGTCACCGGCTGCTGCACCGCGCGCGGGCAGGCCGGGTAGTCGCCCGGGTGGCCGATCAGACCCAGCGTGCCGGTTGTCAACGCCGGCAGGCGATCCTCGACGAAGGGCTTGAAGCGCTTCTCGATGCTCACCTCGGGCAGCACCGTATCCCGCGCTTGTTCCAGGCCGAGAATCAGCTGTTCGCGAATCGCCTCGGCCTCCAGGAATGGCGTCTGCCAGAAGCTCTTTTCCACCCGGTAGCTGTTGACCAGCACCAGACGCGGTACGCCCATCGCGCTGACCGTCTGCAGCACACGCTTGAGCATCTTCGGGCGGGGCAGGGCGAGGACCAGGGTCAGCGGCAGCTTGGCCGGTGGCGGCTGGTCGAAGCTGACCTGCAGCTCTGCATGTTCGGTATCCAGGGCGAGTAGATGCCCCTCGCCCATCATCCCGCCAAGGCGGCCGACGCGCAGACGATCACCCGCTTCGGCGCGATGCACCTCATGCAGATGCTTCAGGCGCCTGCCAGTGAGGCGAACTCGATCGACGCCGACGAAATCGGCGTCTTCCAGCAGCAGCAGGTTCACGACAGCGGCGCGGGGGGCTGGTCTTCGGGCTCGGCCTGTTCTTCGCCCTGTTCCTCGTCGCGCTTGCGCTTGACCAGCGCGCCGGCCAGCAGGCCGCTTTCGAACAACAGCCACATCGGCAGGGCCAGCAAGGTTTGCGAGAACACGTCCGGCGGCGTCAGCACCATGCCGACCACGAAGCAGCCGACAATCACGTACGGGCGGCTCTTGCGCAAGGTTGCGACATCGACCAGTCCGACCCAGATCACCAGGAAGGTGGCGATGGGAATCTCGAAGGCCACACCGAAAGCGAAGAACAGCGTCAGGACGAAGTCCAGGTACTGGCCAATGTCGGTCATCATCGCCACCCCTTGCGGGGTCACGCTGGCGAAGAAGCCGAACATGATCGGGAACACCACGAAGTAGGCGAAGGCCATGCCGGCGTAGAACAGGAAGATGCTGGAGATCAGCAGCGGCACCGCGATGCGTCGCTCGTGGGTGTACAACCCCGGGGCGATGAAGCCCCAGGCCTGGTGCAGGATCACCGGCATGCCGAGGAACAGCGCGCACATCAGCGTCAGCTTGAAGGGCGTGAGGAAGGGCGAGGCGACACCGGTGGCGATCATCGTCGCGCCTTCCGGCAGGTAGGCGCGCAGCGGCGCCGCAACCAGGGCGTAGATGTCCTGCGCGAAGTAAAACAGCCCGCCGAAGATCAGCAGGATGATCACCACGCAGCGCAACAGGCGTGTGCGCAGTTCGGTCAGGTGCGAGACCAGGGGCATTTCCTGGTCGGCGTCCGGCAGTTTGCTCATGGCTGGGGATTCTTGTCCTGGGCGACGGGCGGGGGCGTCTCGGCACTCTTGCTGGCCTCGCTACCCGGGTTGAGGCTGGTGGTGTCGAGGATGTCCTGCTTCATCGCCTTCATTTCCCGCTCCAGCTCGAGAATCCGCTCGTTGTGCAACTGGCGGCGGATTTCGTCAGCGCCGATCTCCCGCTCCACCTCGGCCTTGATCGAATTGAAGCTGCGCTTGATCCGGCCGATCCACAGGCCGGCCGTGCGCACGGCGCCGGGCAGGCGCTCGGGGCCGAGCACCACCAGGGCGACCAGACCGACCAGCAGCAGTTCGGTAAAACCGATGTCGAACATGGCTTAGTCTTTCTTCGCCGGCTCTTCGACCTTGCGTGCCTGGGCGTCGATGGTCTGGCCCTTGGGCTCTTCCACGGCTGGCTTGTCGGCCTCACCGTTGTCCATCGACTTGCGAAAGCCCTTGATCGCGTCACCCAGGTCCGAGCCCAGGTTCTTCAGGCGCTTGGTGCCGAACAGCATGACCACGATGAGCAGGACGATCAGGAGTTGCCAGATGCTGATACCGCCGAATCCCATGATGAGTACTCCGTTGTAAAAGTTATTCGGATTGCGGTCGCGCGGCTTTTTCCGCGTGGCCGGAGAGGCCGAAACGGCGATCCAGTTCATCCAGCACGGCCTGTGGATGCTGGCCGAGAGCGGCAAGCATGACCAGGCTGTGGAACCACAGATCGGCGGTTTCGTAGATCAGGTCCTTGCAGTCACCGCTGGCGGCGGCGTCCTTGGCGGCGAGGATGGTTTCCACCGATTCCTCACCGACCTTTTCCAGAATCTTGTTCAGGCCCTTGTGATACAGGCTGGCGACATAGGAGCTGTCCGGCGCTGCGCCTTTGCGCGCTTCCAGTACTTCGGCCAGGCGGCTCAGGGTGTCACTCATGGCTGTGTCCTGCATAGATGGCGTGCGGATCTTTCAGCACGGCGTCGACGGTTTTCCAGCCGCCATTCTCGTAAACGCGATAGAAGCAGCTCTCACGCCCGGTGTGGCAGGCGATGCCGCCCAGTTGCTCGACCATCAGCACGATGACGTCGGCGTCGCAGTCCAGGCGCAGCTCGTGCAGCTTCTGTACATGGCCGGATTCCTCGCCCTTGCGCCACAGCTTGCCGCGCGAGCGCGACCAGTAGATGGCGCGCTGTTCGCTGACGGTGAGGGCGAGGGATTCGCGGTTCATCCAGGCCATCATCAGGATACGGCCGGTCTGGTGGTCCTGGGCGATGGCCGGCACCAGGCCGTCTTCGTTCCAGTGGATTTCGTCGAGCCAATCGTTCATCGGTGTTCCAAGTCTGCCGGGGCTGCCGGACTGTCAATTCGCCAAGTGTGCCAGCGCCGTGGCTAGCTGGCTATCGGCGCAGCACCAGATAGAGTCCGCCGCCGACCATCAGCCAGGCGGGCCAGGCGGCCAGCAGCGGTGCCAGGCCTTGAATGGTGCCGGCGCCGATCAGTGCGGCGCCGAGCAGACGCAGTGGCCAGCGATCATTGTCCGGACGTTGTTCTTCCCGTTGCTGCGAACGCTGTAGGCGCTCCAGGGTGTCGCGGGCAATCTGCGACAGGTGCGGCACCTGCTCGGCCTGTTGCTGCAGGTTGCGCAGCAGGTGCAGCGGGCTGATGCGCTCGCGCATCCAGCGTTCGAGGTAAGGCTGGGCAGTGCTCCACAAGTCCAGATCCGGATACAGCTGGCGGCCCAGACCTTCGATATTGAGCAGGGTCTTCTGCAGCAGCACGAGCTGGGGCTGCACTTCCATGTTGAAGCGGCGTGCGGTCTGGAACAGGCGCAGCAGCAACTGGCCGAAGGAGATGTCCTTCAGCGGCTTTTCGAAGATCGGCTCGCACACGGTGCGGATGGCGGCCTCGAACTCGTTGACCTTGGTTTCTGCCGGTACCCAGCCTGAGTCGATGTGCAGCTGCGCCACCTTGCGGTAGTCGCGCTTGAAGAAGGCCAGCAGGTTGCGAGCTAGGTAGTCCTGATCCTCGTCGGTGAGGCTGCCGACGATGCCGCAGTCGATGGCGATGTACTGCGGGCTCCAGGGCGTGCGGGTGCTGACGAAGATATTGCCGGGGTGCATGTCGGCGTGGAAGAAGCTGTCGCGGAACACCTGGGTGAAGAAGATCTCCACGCCGCGCTCGGCCAGCAGCTTCATGTCGGTGCGCTGGTCGGCCAGGGTGGCCAGGTCGGTCACCGGAATGCCGTAGATGCGCTCCATCACCAGCACCTGGTGGCGGCACAGGTCCCAGTAGACCTGCGGCACGTAGAGCAGTGGCGAACCTTCGAAGTTGCGCCGCAGCTGGCTGGCGTTGGCCGCCTCGCGCAGCAGGTCGAGTTCGTCGTAGATGGTCTTCTCGTAGTCGCTGACCACCTCCACCGGGTGCAGGCGGCGAGCATCGGCCGAGGCCTTCTCGGCGATGCGGGCGATCAGAAACAGCCAGGCCAGGTCCTGGCGGATCACTGGCTTGAGGCCCGGGCGTACTACCTTGACTACCACTTCCTCGCCGGTCTTGAGCTGCGCGGCATGTACCTGGGCTACCGAGGCCGAGGCCAGCGGCTGGCTATCGAAACGGGCGAACAGCTCGCTCACCGGCGCGCCGAGCTGGCGCTCGATCAGGGCGATGGCCTGATCCTCGGGGAACGGCGGCACTCGGTCCTGCAGATGCGTCAGCTCGTCGGCGATGTCCGGCGGCAGCAGGTCGCGACGGGTGGACAGCAACTGGCCGAACTTGATGAAGATCGGCCCCAGGTCCTCCAGCGCCAGGCGCAGGCGCGCGCCGCGCGACAGCGCCAACGGCTTGCGAGGCAGCCAGCGCCAGGGCAGCAGGCAGGACAAGGTGCGCAGCCAGAACGGCAGCGGCAGCTCGAAGAGCATCTCGTCCAGTTGATAGCGGATCACTACGCGCTGGATGCGCAACAGACGGCGAACGGCAAGCAGCTTCATGCGTCGGGCTTATTGGCAGAAGTGAGGCGCTCGATGCGTGCTTCCAGGCGGTCGAGGGCGAGTTTGAGTTGGTCCAGCTCGGCGAAGCGCACATCGGCTTCGCGCTGGCCCACCAGGGTTCGGGATTCTTCGGCCAGGTAGTCGGCCAGGTCCTGCTTGAGGCTGGCGGCGCCGTTGCTGGCCAGGTTCACTCGGCTGCGCAAATGGCCGGCGAGCAGGGTAGTGGCCACCGGGCCGAGCCAGCGCGAGATTTTGTATTCCCAGTCCAGCTCCAGGTCCTGCAGGACGCCTGCCAGTTGCAGCAGCACGGCGCTGTCGCCATCGAGCGAGACTTCCGGGCGATGCAGCACGGCAGTCTTCTCGCGGCTCAGGGCCAGGCGCGCCAGGCTGGCAGCCGGTGCGGTGAGGGTGCAGTCGGCGGGCGCGTGCCATTGTGAGGCCAACTGCAGACCGTCGCCGCTGGGCAGGATGAATAGCTCCAGCGCCGGGCTTTGGCAATGCACGGCGATGACCTTGCCGCTGAGCGCCTGCAGGCGTGGCAAGGCAGTGCCATCGAGGCGCAGGACGCGATTGAGGCCCGTCTCGACGCCGGCCAGCAAACCCGTGATGAGCATTAAGGCTTGATGCCTCTGTGCAGGGCGACGATGCCGCCGGTCATGTTGTGGTAGGTGACGCGCTCGAAACCGGCGTCGACCATCATCGCCTTGAGGGTTTCCTGATCCGGGTGCATGCGGATCGACTCGGCGAGGTAGCGGTAGCTGTCCGAATCATTGGTGATCAGCTTGCCGGCCAGCGGCATGAAGCTGAACGAGTAGGTGTCGTAGGCCTTGGCCAGCAGCGGGTTGCCGGGCTTGGAAAATTCCAGCACCAGCAGCCGCCCGCCCGGCTTGAGCACACGCAGCATGGAGCGCAGGGCGTCTTCCTTGTGCGTTACGTTGCGCAGGCCGAAGGCGATGGTGACCACGTCGAAGTGGTTGTCCGGGAAGGGCAGCTTCTCGGCATCGGCCTGGACGAACTGCACGTTGCCGGCCACGCCCTTGTCCAGCAGGCGATCACGGCCGACCTTGAGCATCGAGTCGTTGATATCGGCCAGCACCACCTCGCCGGTGGGACCGACGATGCTGGCGAACTTGCGGGTCAGGTCACCGGTACCGCCGGCGATATCCAGCACGCGATTGCCCGTGCGTACGCCTGACAGCTCGATGGTGAAGCGCTTCCACAGGCGGTGCAGACCGCCGGACAGCACGTCGTTCATCAGGTCGTACTTGGCCGCCACCGAGTGAAAAACTTCGGCTACCTTCTCTGCCTTCTGGCTTTCCGGCACGTCCTGGAAACCGAAGTGGGTGGTGGGTTCCTGCTCCTGGGCCTTGCGTGGATCGCTCATGTCGCTCTCACCGGATAGAAAACCGCATCATTCTAAAGCTGCGGGCAGTCTTTGTCTTGCTCGGGTGCCCGGCCGCGCGGTGGGCTGGTAGAGTGATGTGACCTCATGCCGCAGCCTTGCGGCACGCTGCCAGTTCAAGGAGTTGCCATGTCCCGCATTCGTGTCGAACGATCTCATTCCCTCGGTCGCGAGGGCGCCCGTGAAAAGGCCGAGCGTCTGGCCGAACGCCTGGCCAGCGAGTACGACGTGCGCTATCGCTGGAACGGCGACACCCTGGAGTTCAAGCGCAGCGGCGCCGACGGCAGCATCACGGTCGGTGAAGATACCGTGCGTGTGGAACTCAAGCTCGGGCTGTTGCTGTCGCCCATGGGCGGCATGATCCAGCGCGAGATCGAGCAGGTCTTGGATAAGTCGCTTGCTTGAACCTGTAGGAGCGAATTCATTCGCGAATGAATTCGCTCCTACAGGTCCGGGACTCTTAGCGC
>NZ_JADTQG010000013.1 GCF_016008875.1 Ectopseudomonas mendocina | reverse complement strand
CGACGATACCCACCAGCGAGACGTTGCTCAGGTTGGCGGTGGTGGTGCCATCGTAGGTCTTGTTGGCCACATCGGCGTTGGCGGTCAGGACCTTGCGGTCGATATCCGCCTTGCCAATCTCGGCATCGGTGTCGAAGGCGTAGTTATTGGCCTCTTCGCCAGTCAGCGCGATGCCCGAGCCGGTCACCGACTTGTCCTGGCCGGCGTTCTTGTCGCTGAACGCGCCAGTGTTGCCCGAAGTGCCGACCTTGCCTTCATCACCATCGACGATACCGACCAGCGAGACGTTGCTCAGATTGGCGGTGGTGGTGCCGTCGTAGGTCTTGTTGGCCACATCGGCGTTGGCGGTCAGCACCTTGCGGTCAATATCGGCCTTGCCGATCTCGGCGTCGGTGTCGAAGGCGTAGTTGTTGGCCTCTTCGCCAGTCAGCGCGATACCCGACCCGGTCACCGACTTGTCCTGACCGGCGTTCTTGTCGTTGAACACGCCAGTGCTGCCCGAAGTACCCACTTTGCCCTGGTCACCGGCGACGACGCCTACCAGCGAAACATTACTCAACTGTGCGCTGGTGTTGCCATCATAGGTCTTGTTGGAGACATCGGCGGTTGCGGTCAGCACCTTGCGGTCGATCTGCCCGACGTCGCCGCTCACACTGGAGGCGTCGACCTGATAGCCATAGACCTTGACGTTGCCGTTGGTGGCTTCGGACACCTCGACATTGTCCACGGTGACCTGCTTGCCAGCGCCGGCATTCTTGTCGGCATAGCGAGAATCACCAAAGGAGAGCACGTCGATGGTGTCGCCATCGATTGCGCCGCTCATGGCGAAATTGGAGTCGCCGACACTGGCGGCATCATTGCCGTCATAAGTCTTGCGAACCTCTCCCTGAAGCTCGACCTTCACCTTGGGTGCATAGGTATAAAGATGGCCATTACCACTGCCCAGCACGGTATCACCGTACTGCGAGGCATACTGTTTGAAGGCCACATCCAGACCACCACGCACGTCACCCAGCGGGCTGCTGGAATAGGTCAGCCAGCGGCCATTGCTGGCGGAAAGCGCATTGCCCCCCGCCTGGTTGACGAAATTGCGCTCGGCCACCAGCACCACAGCATCACCACTGCCCTGAGCTGTAACTGTACCGCCGCTGCCGATCACCACGTCACCGACACCCGCCTGGGCGTGGACGTGCCCGTTGGCGTGGCTGTTGCTCAATGCACCATCGACCTGGATATCGCCGTTGAGCAGCGACAGGTTATTGTTGGCGTTGAAACTGAAACCCGAAGAATTGACGGTCGTGGTGCCAGTGCCGTCAGCACGCCCGATGGTGAGATTCTTGATGCCGACCAGCTTGCTGATATCGGTGGCCGGGGCGTTGCTATCCAGGAAGATACCGCCACCGGCACTGCCACTGCTGCTGTTGAGCAGGATGTCGGTAGTGACGTCATAAGGCTCCAGGCGAATGCTGGCAGTGGACAGGTTCTGCAGCGTGGCCTGGGTGAAGTCGACGTTGTTGGCGCGCAGCGTCAGCAGGTCGTTTCCGGTGTCCAGATTGACGGTGCTGGTGAAGTTGATCGCGCCATCCGTGAAGACGGAAGCGCCTCCCTTCATGGTCAAGGGGGTGCTGAAGTTCACGTCGCCACTCAAGCTCAGGAGACCCGCTAGCTGCTTTTCACCCGTCGAGGTACCCAGCCCCTTTGTACCCATGGCATCACCAAAATATAGGCGGCCGGTGCCAAGGGTTATGTCTCCACTCAGAGTAGCTACACTGTTGTAGGTATTAGAACCGCGCGTAGTGTCCCCGAACGACAGATACAGGTTGCCGCCACGCGTGGTGATTGGAGTGGTAATACTCAAATCGCCTCGGCCGCCGGTGTCAGAATCGCTGGACAGTCGTATATAGCCGCCTTCGGTGGACATTGAGCCGGCGATGGTCAGGCCATCGGCACCCAGCAGGGTGATGCTGCCGGCACCGGGCGTGCCGCTGCCGATCACGCTGACATTGTGATCTGGCAAATCAGCAAAAGCGGGGTTCACGCCAGCGCCCTTGGCAACGAGGTTGAACACACCGTCTATAGACCCGGTACGGGTGCCACCAGCCTGCATGTAAATGCTGCCGTTTCCGGACACTTCCAGTGTGTTGCTGCTGTTGGCGAAGCTGATGGAGGTGGCGGTATTGCCGCTGTTGATCACCTCGGCCCGGAAACTGACGTTGTCCTGCATGCTGATGGTGCCATCGCCGCCGTTGAGATTCAGGTCGGCGAAATGAATGCTGTTGGTAGCTTGCAGCAGCACGTTGGCCGCTTGCGCCTCCAGATTCTTTTCGTACACCGTCACGTTGCCGGTACTGGCACTCAGATCACCGTCCGTGCCGTTGCCGCCGGAAATGATGATATTGGTCGGATCGAGCAGCAGATCGCCGGTGCGCCCCTTGGCCGCACGGGCATCGGTCTTGCCGGCATAGTGCAAGGTTTGCTTGCCGGATACTTCGGCCTTGCCACCGTTACCGCCCTGCTCGCCACCGCGCACCGAAATATCGCCGGCAAAACGGTTGTCGCCGTCGGACCAGAACACCACCGTGCCGCCGTCACCTGCCTGGGTGGCATCGGCCTTGACCTTCACGTTGCGCTCGACCGTCACCTGTGTGGCATTGGCCACTGCGGCATCCTCGCCCTGCCAGCCGCCGCCGACCTTGATCATGCCACCACCGGTCGCGCCGCTGGCATCGAGCGCGGCATCGACCACAGCGATGCGCTCGCCGGTTACCACTATGCTGCCGCCCTTTCCCTGTTCGGAGGACACGTCGAGGGTGCCGGCAACCTGGGTCAGGCCGCCCTCGGCATCGCCGTCGAGCAGAATGCGGCCACCGCGCTCTACCAGCCCCTTGGCCTCGATGATCCCGGTGTTATTGATGACGCTGTTGAGCAGCGCATCGGCCGAGCGTGCGCTCAGCGACACCAGGCCGCCATCGGCGCTGATATGGCCGTCATTGCGCACCGCTGCCTCGAACGCCCCGCGCTCGACGTTGACGCCCACCAGACCGTCGCCCTGGAAATCCAGGCTGACCTTGTCGCCCGCCGCCAGCACGGTGCTGCCACCCGGCGTACTGATGCTGCCGCTGTTGCCGACCTGCGGGCCGACCAACGCCACCACCCCGCCCTGTGCAGTGTTCACGGTGCCCTGATTGATGACCGCACCGGCTCCGGCGCCACCGCTGAGGGTGGTCTTGCCGGCGAGGAAATCCTGATCGCTGATCTGCAGTGACGACGCTACCAGGCCGCCCACGTTCACCTCGGCACCCTTGCCGATCACCACACCGTTCGGATTGAGCAGCCATACCTGGCCGTTGGCGTCGAGCTTGCCGAGGATCTGGCTGGCGTTGCCGCCGCCGATTACCCGATTAAGCGCGATGCTGTTGGCGCCAGGCTGATTGAAAGTCACGCTGGCATCGGCGCCAACGTCGAAACTGTTCCAGTTGGTGACCAGTTTGCCGGTGTGCTGATCGACGACCATATGGCTGCCGTTCTGCGAAATATTGCCGCTACCACTAACAATGGTTCCGCCCGTAGGCAGGTCGGCTGCCAGCACCGCACCGCTGCCGAGCAGGCTCACGGCAGTCAGGAAACCGACCACGCCGCCGCGCTTGCCGCGCGCGGTCGAGTGTTCTGCAACGGCAACGAACGCCTGGTCGGCGTCGCTCCAGACAAGGCGGTAAAGATGATTCAACGAAGCGCGCTTCATGGTGTGCTCCTAAAATTCGTAGAGGCCGCTACGGGCCGTATCAGAATGCGTACGAAGCCTGGACCCAGGCGCGCCAGTCGCTGGCGCGGCTGTCAGCATCCAGACCGGAAAGGCTGCGCCCCGGGTTGTTGTCCAGGGTGCGCGCGACGGCGGTACGCAGGCTGAAGTTGCCGGCCCACAGATTGGCGCCCACGCCAACGGCATGCAGGTCATAACGGTTGGTGTCACCGGCGTTATTGATCGAGCCCGGCCAGGGATCCTGGTGCAGCCAGATGCGCCCGGTGTCTACGAAACCCAGCCCCTGCAGCAACACGCCCGGCCGGTTCAGTTCGATGTTGCGGCGCAGCTCCAGGGTCGCCAGCCAGCCCTGGTCACCCGAGGCCTCGCCCACCGGATAGGCACGCACACCGGCCGGACCACCGAGCAGGAATTTCTCCGACGAATCGAGGTTGTCGCCCGACCACTGCGCGGAAATGCCGCCAAACAGCGTCCAGGGGCTACCGGCCCCCAGGCTCTGCAGGCGAGAGAGACGCAGGTTGAGCTTGTGGAAGCTGCCATCGCTGCCGGCACCAACGCGGTCGGCGAACTGATCCATACGGTTGCCGGATAGGTCGAGTTCGCCCATGGTCAGCGCCAGCGTGGCGTCGGTCACACCGCCGCCAGCCAGTGAGTCGAAGCGGTTGCCGCTCATGGCCAGGATTACGTTGTTCAGCTCGCGGTCACGCAGGTTGATGCCCAGCGCCTCGTCCTCGAGAGCCTTGTACTCGTAGGTGGCGGACAGGTTGAGGTTCTGCAGGCGTGAGCGAATCAACGGATAGCTCAGGCCCAGCGAGCCACTACGGGCGTTACCGCGCAAGTCCAGGACGCGGAACTGCTCCTGGTCGACCTCGTAACGAAGGTACGAACCGGCGGCGTTCAAGCGCAGGCCAGAAGCGTTCAACGGCAGGCTGTAGGAGGCGCCAACGATATCGGTGCCGGTGCTCTTGCTCAGGCCGATATTGAACTGGTCGCCAATGCCCAGCGGATCGCTGAGGCTGAGCTGTGCATTGGCGCGCGCGGTACCGGTGCTGCGGTTACCATAGTTGTCCGTCGACAGCCCGCCCGACACCAGTGGCCCCTGCTTGGCATTGATCAGCAGGCGGCTGGTGCCGGGCTCAGAGCCCATGTCCAGCGCGGACTGGGCGCTGATACCCGGCTGATCGTTGATCAGCAGCAGGGCTCGCTCCAGGTCTTCGGCACGCAGCACCTGACCTTCCGGCAAAGCAGCATCGGCGATCCGCCGCAGGCGCTCGGGCGAGCTGCGCGTAGGGCCGTCCACTTCGATACGCGAGGTCCCGGACTGTAGGCGACCCTTGACCAGTGCGATCTCCAGTTCCCCTTCGGTCAGATCCTGGCGCGGCAGGTAGGCGCGTGCCAACACGTAACCACGCCCGCGCAAGTAACGCGTCAGACCCTCGACCAGTTGCTGCAACCCGGCATGATCCAGGGTCTTGCCCAACACCGGCTTGATCAGTTCCTGCAGGTTCTCGGCCTCGGCCAGCTCGGTATCACCGCTGAAACGGATGGCCTTGAGCTGCACGCGCAGCCCCGAATCCGCCGGGCGACCGGTGGTGCCGGAGGGCAATTCGAAGGCAGCGGGCGGCTGTGTGGAACCCGGCTCGGAAGGCCGCGTCTGCTGATGCTCGTTAAGCAACTGGCCGGCATCCGGCAGCACCTGCGCCAGCGCCAGCTGGGCGGTAGCGGTACCGGCCAGCACGATGGCGCAATGCAGCAGATGCTTACCCGCGCGAGCGGAATCCTTGTGAGGAACTGGCATCGTACAACTCCATGAAAATTGGGAAATCACCCACCAGGCCTTGGCTGGGGATGAGCAGCCCGCGGAGTCTACTTACGCGGTGAGTGGGCCAACTTTGCACGGCCGGATAGAAGCTTTGCCGTAGCGGATGGGCGACAAAAGGGCGACGAAATGCACGCCAACGGGGTAATGGCGCCTGTCCAGCGCTGGCGCTGAAGTAGGACATTTACCGAGCGCCAACACGAAGAAACCGGGCCGTCCGCCCCAGGCGATGCCGCTCAGTAACGTGCGCGCAACGTCACGCCAAGACTGCGCGGTGCACCAGGCAAAAGCCCGTAGTCGCCGGAACCCAGGGTTGCATAGAAGGCATTGGCATACTCCTGGTCAAAGAGATTGCGCGCCCATAATTCAACGGCCCAGCGCTGGTCAAGCTGACCGATACCGAGGCGTAGATCGGTCAGGCCATAAGCCGACTGGTAGCTGCCGGTGCCCCGCTCCAGCACGCCGTAATAACCGCTGCGCCAGCTGTAATCGAGTGCGCCGAACAGCTCCAGCCCGTCATCCAGCGGCCTGCGGTAATCGACACCGGTGGACAGGCTCCAGCGCGGCGCATTGAACAGTTGCTTGCCCGATAGATCGCACGACACCGCGCCACTTTCCGGTGGGCAAGGGGCGTTTTCGAAGGAGCGGTAGCGTGCATCGCTCAGTGCCAACCCCAGGCGCCAACCAATTTCGGGCGCCAGTTGCACACGGCCATCGACTTCGATGCCACGCAAGCGCACCTTGCCGACGTTGATCAGACTATCGCGCAGCGGCGGTGACAGTTCGTCGACCGGCTCGCTGTTACTGAGCGCCTGGTAGTCGTCCACATCGGTCTGGTAGAGCGCCACGTCGAGCGACACGCGCTGGTCCCACCAGCGGCTTTTGATGCCCAGCTCCAGTGCGGTTGCGCGTTCGGCGTCGAACACCGGGGCGATGGCATCGCCAGTGACCTCCAGGTTGATGCCGCCCGCCTTGTAGCCCCGTGACCAGCGCGCATAACCCACCACCGCGTCATTGAATTCGTAGCTTAGCGCCAGCTGTCCGGACAGGTGGTCTTCCTCGATGCGGTTGCGTCGTCCGTAGGCACCACCCAGGGCAATATCGCGCAGGAGCTGCCCACCCAGCTGCGACACAGGGTCAAGGCCCAGCGGCGCCAGGCCGCCAACTTGCCGGGTGATCTCGCCGCGCTTGCGCTCAAGGCTGTAACGCAGCCCAGGCGTAATGGCCAGACGCTCCGTAGGGCGCCAAGTGAACTGGCCGAACACGGCCTGGGTGTCGCTGTCCTGCCCGCCGCGAAAGTACTGTTCGGCACCCTGCAGCAGGTAAGCCGGCACCATCGTCGGGGTGATGCCCAGGACCGCGACCTCAGGCCGATCACCGAGGAAAAACGCCGCAGCGTCCCGCCCGAAGGCCACATCGACGTCACGCTCCAGCCGCTGTTGCAGGTAGTAGGCGCCCAGCAGATAGTCGAACCGCGGCCCAAGTGACTGGGCCAGGCGAAACTCCTGGCTGAACTGGTGGTGATCCAGCCCCACCTCCGAGCGCGCCACCGAAATCGCCATGCTGTCGGCATCGTGGCGACTGTCGTACGACCAGTCGCGGTAACCGGAAATGCTGGTCAGGGTCAGCTCGTTGCCCAGATGCTGATCGAGCTGTAGGGTCAGCCCTCGCTGCACGGTATGCAGGCTATTGCCGTCGTTCTGCTCGACACGCCGGGCAAAGGGCGCCACCGGCAGCGGCTGATACCCCACGAAGGCCGCACGCTGGCGCGTCGTCGCGCTCAGGTGGCTGGCGGTCAGCACCGCACTTTCATCCCGCGCCGTATACTCGCCGATCAACCGGGCGCTGAAATGCTCATTCGGCGTCCATAGCAACTGGCCGCGCAGGCCCTGGCGATCCTGCTCGTTGAGCTGCCGGCCATTGAAGCGGTTGTCGATATCACCGTCGCGGCTCACATCGAAGACACTCAGGCGTGCCGCCAGCACCTCCTCGACCAACGGCCCGGACAGGCTGGCGCGGTAGTGACGCAAGCCATCCTGGCCAAGGCTGATTTCGCCCTGCCCTTCATTGACGAAGCTCGGCATCCGGCTGCTCAGGTTGATCGCGCCCGCCGTGGCGTTCTTGCCGTATAGCGTTGCCTGCGGGCCACGCAGGATCTCGACCCGTTCGAAGTCCGCAAAATCCAGTGGGATCATGCCCTGGCGGCCCAGATAAACACCGTCGAGATAAACCGCAACGCTGCCGTCGAGGCCATCATTGGCCGAACTCGAACCCAGCCCGCGGATGCCGATGGCCGTGTAGCGCGGATTGGGTGCGCTCAGCATCAAGCCCGGCACATGCTGGGCCAATGTACCGACGTCATCCAGGCCGGCCTCGCGCAGCCGTTGACCATCGATTGACAGGACGCTGCCCGGCACCTGCCGTGCCGGCTCGCTACGGTGGCTCGCCCCGATGATGCTGATTTCCTCGAGCTGCAACACATCCGCATCGCCCAGGCTCACAGCTGGCCAGGAGGCCGCGCCACACAGCGCCAGCGCTATGCGCTTCATGGCGCCTCCAGGGTCGTACGCTCTGCCCGGCTCAACCGGTCGACGCAGGCCAGCAGGTCATTGCTCGACGCAGGCTTGAGCAGCGTGGCATCGAAACGCAGGTGTGTCGGCATGTCCACTGGCCGCAGTGCCGGCACCGCCGAGTACAGCAACACCGGCAACTCGGGCCAACGGGGGCGCACAGCGCCGAGTAACTCCCAGCCGTCCATGCCCGGCATGCGCATGTCGGAAACCAACAGATCGTACGGTTCGGCCAGCAGATGCTCGAGGACCTGCTGGCCATTGGACGCGGTCTGCACCTCGAAGTCGTAGCCTGCCAGCAGATCGCTCAGCCAGTCGCGGTTTTGCGGCAAGTCGTCGACCACCAGAATGCGCCGACCGCCGCCTTCGACCTGCACGCCATGGTTCTCGACGAAGCTGCTGTCGAGCTCGTCTTCACTGGCGCAATCGAGCGCGAGCTGGAAGCTGAAGCGGCTGCCTGTCGGCTCCAGCCGCTGCAGCTCGAGCTCGCTGCCCATGATCTGCAGCAGTTGGGTGACGATCGACAGGCCCAGGCCGCTGCCGTCGTAGCCCTCGACGCCCTGGCCGCGTTGAAAAGGCTTGAGCAGACGGTCGCGCGCTTGAGCATCGATGCCAATTCCGCTGTCGCTGACACTGAAGTGCAGCGACACCTGACCGCCCGGCGCCTCCTGGCCGCTCACCTCGAACAGGACCCTGCCGTCATGGGTGAACTTGGCGGCGTTGCCCAGCAGGTTCAGCAACACCTGACGCAGGCGGCGGAAGTCGGCGCGCACCAATGGCGGTAGGTCATCGGCGAAGCGGCACTCGAAACGATTGTTCTGCCGCGACGCCAGAAAGCCCACCTCCTCCTCCAGCTCGCGCAGAAATCCGTACAGGTAGCCCGGTGCCAGGGTCAACTCCAGTTGCTGCAACTCGCTGCGAGAGAACTCCAGCAGCTCATCGATCAGCTCCAGTTGCTGGCGTGCATTGCGCTCCACCTTGCGCGGGAAATCCTCGACGGCGCCCGCCTGGGCCAGGCGCGCATGGTCGATGATGCTGACCAAAGGCGAACGCAGGTCATGACTGATGCGCGCCATCAGCGAACTACGCGCCTGCAACGATTCGCGCAACTGCCCGGTACGGATTGCGACAGTGCTTTCCAGGCGCTCCTGTTCGGCCTTCTGCTGATGATCGAGAGCGGTCAGAGCATGGCGTTCGCGACGCCGGCTGCGCACCACCTCGGTGATCAGGGTGCACACCAGAATGGCCACCCCCGGCAAGGTCGAGGACAGGCTGAGCATGCTGGCACGCTCCTGCCAGGGCAGCGTGTCGAGCTGCAGCACGTAACGCACGAGAAACTGCACCAGCATGAACAGCGGCACGGCCCAGGCCATCCAGCTGAGTTCCAAGCCGCGCCGCCAGGCGGCGATCAGCGTCGCCGGCAGTAGCACATAGGCCCCTATTCGCGTGCACAACTCCGCAAGCGGCCGCCCCTGCACCGAATCGACCAACAGCCCCCACAGGCAGGCAGAGGCGAAGGCCAGCAATACCAGGTGATAGAGCCAGCCCCACAGACGCGGTAGTCGACGCACCTGCAGCAACTCCCGCGCATAGGCCAGAAAGCATAGGTACGAGAGGATGCTCAACACCGACCAGATCGGCAGGTTCCAGCCCATCAGACTCGGCAGGAAGATCAGGTAGCCACTGGCGACGATGGTGACCAGCACGTAGGCGAACACGGTCGCGGCGTGCACCGCGAGCAGGCGTGAGCGCACAATCCAGCCGACGATCAGGCTGAAAGGCACGATCAGCAGCACGATACCCAGGGTGATGCCGTCGCCGAGCGAGACTCGCTGCCGATCCTGCAGCAACGCGGTTTCTCCCCACAGCACCGGCTGCAGCAACAGCAGCGTCGGCGTGCTCACCCGTACCAGCACCTGCAGACTTTCCTCGGGTTCGAGCAACAGTTCGAACACCGGTTGCCGCTCGAGCACCGGCCACTGCTCCAGCGGATAGCCGGCCCCGGCAACCTGCCGGCTCCAAATATCGCCGCGCAAGGTATGCACCTGAATGTCATGCAGGCGGGGCTCGCCCACCGTCAGCCAGCGGCGACAGGCCTCGGCATGGCCGTTATGCAGCTCGAACCTCAGCCAGTAGGCCGAGTGACTGTACTCTTGGCTTAGCAGTGCAGGTGTGGCGGCCTGAAAGCGCGAAGCCGGCAAAGCCAGCACCTGCTTGGCATCGAGACGGCCGCTGACATCTTCGAAAATCTGCGCCTGGGGCGCCAGATCCACCCGTGAGGCCAGGCAGACATCCAGAGCCCACGCGGCCGGGCTGCAGCACAGCAGCATACAGACGAGCCAAAGCCGCCAGCATCCATCGTGTGGGGAAACGAAAGACCACGACAAACCGAGCCGCTGAAGCCAGCGGACGAATCCAAGCATCATCCGTACGTTATTCCCGGCCCTGCTCGGCTCGCGGTGCGCCACCGCTTCCCTGCGTTTGCTGACGATACTGGCTGGGCGTCATGCCCACGCGCTCCCGGAATGCGGTGGTGAAATTGCACGCACTGCGAAATCCCACCTGATCGGCGATGTCCTGGATGTCCATGACGCTTTCGCTGAGCAGTTCCTGCCCACGCTTGAGCCGCGCCTCGCGGATGTAGGCGAAGACCGTGCAGCCCAAGTGCTCACGGAAGATGCTCGACAAGCGCTTCTCGTGCGTACCGGCCTTGCGCGCGATCTCCGCCAGCGACGGCATCTCGTCGAGGTGTTGAGCGATCAGACGCATGGCAGCGCGCAGGGAAATTTCGTCCGGGCTGGTCGGCTCGTCAGCCTCGCCGCGTTGCGCGGCGGCAGGCTCGCGCCATGCCAACTGCAGGTGGATACGGATACGCGCGAGGATCTCCTGAGGATCGCAGTCTTTGAGCACGTAATCGACGCTGCCCAGCGTCAGGCCTTCAAGGCGCTCCTCCACCGCGCCGGCGGAGGTGAGAAAGATGACCGGCGTGCGGCAGGTGGCAGGCGCCTCACGCAGCAGGCGACATAGGGTGAAGCCATCCATGCCCGGCATACGCACGTCGAGCAGGATCAGGTCGGGCTTTAGCGCCAAGGCGCGTTGGAAACCCTGGCGGGCATCGCTGGCCATGGACAGGCGCCAGGGCTGTTGGCGCAGTAATCCCACCACGCTGCGCAGCTCTTCGGGGGAATCATCTATGACAAGGATGTGCGGTGCATTATTGAAATTGTTCTGCATGACTACGTCCCATCAGCGACCTGGGCTCGGCAGACGACCCGCAACCAGGTCGATGCATATCCTTCTCGGCAAAAGCGTTGTCCGCCGCGGCAAAAGGCCCAACATCAAGAGCGCGCTAAGATAACGCAAAGCCATCTAGATAAACATGATGCAGCGTCCCATATACGACCACAGGTCGTCTCAAAAACCAGCGCACCGCACCGCCTTGCTAGCTGCCAACCTGACCGACCTCTACTGGCTGGTGCATGTCGTCGAAGCAGGCAGTTTTGCCGCAGCGGCGCAGCGCACCGGAATCGCCAAGTCCAATCTGAGTCGGCGCATCATCCAGCTGGAACGGCGAATGGACGTGCAATTGCTGATTCGCAAACCGCGCGCCTTGCACCTGACCCCAACCGGCTCGCGCATCTATCGCCATGCTCTGGACATGCTTCACGCCGCCGAAGCCGTCGAAGACATCGCCATGCAAGCCAATGGTCTGCCGCGTGGCCCGCTTCATCTTTGCGCGCCGGCGATACTCTCGCAGTGGCTGTACGGCTGCCTGCGTACATTCCGGGATCGCTACCCGGACGTCGAACTACGCCTGAGCGAAGCAGACGACGCGACCGACCTGACGGGCAACCACCTGGACCTCTCACTCATCCTTCACGACGCACCGTGCGACAGCACCGACCTCGTTTCACGGCCACTCGCCGGGCTGGAGATGGTGATAGTCGGTACTCCGGAAATGGTGGAAAGACTCGGTAGGCCCAGGCGCCTGTCCGGCCTGGATGACCGTCACCTGCTGACGACCCGGTCAGCGACGGATGCGCGCCCCTGGCTGTTGACGAGCGGAAAGAAGGTACTCAGCAAAGCGGCATTGAGCGCACGCGACCAGCACTCGGCGCTCAATGCCGCTCGTGCTGGCCTGGGCCTGGCCTGCGTTCCGCTACATGGCTGCCTGCAGGATCTGCGAGCCGGCCACCTACAGCGAGCATGCCTGGATGAGCGACCGGCTGACGCAGTGCTGCATACCCTGACCAACCCCCACCGCAGTATCACCTCTGCCACCCGCGCCTTGATCGAGCACTTGCGCGAAACGCTCATGACCCAGCCCTCGACTGGCATGACACTGCTCAACGAATGAAGGCCTTCACGCCCCAAGCTCACTCGCTGTGACACCTGTCGAATGCGATCACCGACCAGCGCTATCACCCGGACCGATAATTCAAATGCACCGACGGCATTCAAATGTCGGGCGCAATCCAGATAGTCTTGGCTGCGACTGCACCCTTCACATGTCGACAAAGCGAGGCAGCGATGACCCAATCCACCTACGTACCGCCGAAGGTCTGGCAACATCTGGAAGCGTCCGGCGGCCAGTTCTCCAAGATCAACCGCCCTGTCGCAGGCGCCACCCACGAGAAGGAATTGCCGGTCGGCAAGCACCCGCTGCAGCTCTACTCCCTGGCCACCCCCAACGGCGTGAAGGTGACCATCCTGCTGGAAGAGCTGCTCGCGCTGGGACACAGCGGCGCCGAATACGATGCCTGGCTCATCCGCATTGGCGAGGGCGACCAGTTCTCCAGCGGCTTCGTCGGAGTCAATCCAAACTCGAAGATCCCCGCCCTGCTCGACCGCAGCACGGCTACACCGATCCGCGTGTTCGAATCCGGCTCGATCCTGCTCTACCTGGCGGAGAAATTCGGCGCCTTTCTGCCAAAGGATCCGGCAGGCCGCACCGAAGCCCTCAACTGGCTGTTCTGGCAAATGGGCTCGGCGCCCTACCTGGGCGGCGGCTTCGGGCATTTTTACGCCTACGCACCGGAAAAAATCGAATACGCCATCAACCGCTTCACCATGGAAGCCAAGCGTCAGCTCGACGTGCTTAACCAGCGCCTCGCCAATAACCGCTACCTGGCAGGCGACACCTACACCATCGCCGATATCGCCGTATGGCCCTGGTACGGCGAAGTGGTCAGGAACAACGTCTACTCGGCCGCTGAGTTCCTCGCCGTTCACGAATACCCGCACGTACTGCGCTGGACCGAAGAGATCGCCAAACGCGAAGCCGTACAACGCGGCCGCCGCGTCAATCGCACATGGGGCGACCAATCAGAGCAAGTGCCCGAACGGCATCAGCCTGCTGATTTGGATTAACAACTGATACGGGAAAGCATCGGAACAAAGGCTGCTGATTCCCAGACACGAAAAAGCCCCGAACCGTATTACGGTTCGGGGCTTTGATGTGGCGGGAAGATAGGGATTTGAACCCTAGGTGCCATTGCTGACACAACGGATTTCGAATCCGTCCCGTTCGACCACTCCGGCATCTTCCCAAGCGGCGCGCATGATAACAGCTGATTACGCTTTGGCGAAGCTTATTTTTAAAATTTTTCTTGCTCTATCAGGCGCTTGTGAAAAGACCGAGCAGTGCTCGGCCTTTTCAGTAGAGGGCTTCAGCCTCAGGCCGTCAGGCGAGTCAGCGCTTCGCGGTACTTGTCAGCGGTCTTCTGCGCCACGTCTGCCGGCACAGCCGGGGCCGGGGCCTGCTTGTTCCAGCCGGTGGATTCCAGCCAGTCGCGCACGAACTGTTTGTCGAAACTCGGCGGGTTGCTGCCTTCGGCATAGCTGTCAGCCGGCCAGAAGCGGCTGGAATCAGGGGTCAGCACTTCGTCCATCAGGGTCAGGGTGCCGTCTTCGTCTAGGCCGAACTCGAACTTGGTATCGGCAATGATGATGCCGCGGGTTACGGCGTACTCGACTGCCGTGGTGTACAGCTTGATCGCTGTGTCACGCACCTTGGCGGCCAGTTCGGCGCCGATGATGGCTTCGCACTGTTCGAAGCTGATGTTCTCGTCATGGTCGCCCACGGCGGCCTTGGTCGAGGGGGTGAAGATCGGTTGCGGCAGCTTGGCCGCTTCCTTCAGGCCGGCCGGCAGCGCGATGCCGCAGACGGTGCCGCTCTTCTGGTACTCCTTCCAACCGGAACCGACGATGTAGCCACGCACGATGGCCTCCACGGCGACGGGTTTGAGGCGCTTGGCGACGACCGCGCGGCCTTCGACCAGCGGCAGCTCGGCGGCCGACACGACGTCCTCGACCTTATCGCCAGTGAAGTGGTTGGGCACCACGTCAGCCAGCTTGTCGAACCAGAAGTTGGAAATCGCGGTGAGGATCTTGCCCTTCTCCGGGATCGGCTGTTCGAGGATGACGTCGAATGCCGACAGACGATCGGTGGCCACCATCAGCATGCGCTTGTCGTCGATTTCGTAGAGGTCGCGGACCTTGCCCGAGTAGATCTTCTTCAGGCTCAGGGTGGTGGGTGTGCTCATGTCGGCATTTCCGTTTCTGGCAAACAAAACAGGCGAAACCTTGTAGGGTTTCGCCCATCGATTAACGGCTGGAGGCGCGTTGCACCCGATCAGCCAAGGTTATCCTGAATCAGGCTCAGCACGCGGCGCGATACATCGGCCGGGGCAATGGTGTTGAGGTCTTTTTCCACGGTGACCTGAACGCCATCGCCAACCGGAGTCAAGCGCACCTGATAGCGTTCGGCGCGGGCTTCGATCTCTTCCTTGCTCGGCGCGCTGCCGAACAGGCGACCGAAGAAGCCGGGCTTCTCCTCGTTGACCTGGGCGCCTTCGGCCATGTTGATGTAGTACAGGCCGAGGCTGCGGTTGAGGTCGTCGACGCGTACGTCGCCAAGCTCCAGCGAGCGACCGACACCGGACCAGGCGCGGTCGAAATCGGCGCCCAGGTTGAGCACCGGATTGCCGTTGCCGTCTTCGCTCAGACTGACGCGGCTGGGCGCGTCGAAGTCGCGCGCGGCGAGCAGCGATACGGAACCGCCCTGCTCCACGCCACGGGCCATGCTCACCAGCATTTCGTCGAGCAGTGCCGCTTCGAGGCTGGCATTGCCGCTACGCGATGCGAAGTCGACATCGGCCGTGCTGCCGGCAGGACGCTCGGCGCTGGTGACGAAGACTTCGCTGGTATTGCGTTGCACGCCCGGCTCGATGCGTACGCGCACGCGGGTTTCCGCATCCGGCGCAACGCCGGAAACGCGGCTGCTCAGGCGGCTGGCCATGCCAGTGGAGAGTTCGTCGAAACGCTGCCAGGAGGTGGTGAACTCACCGACCTGCGGGCGCTCGTTGGCGATGCGGAAGCCGTTGTCTTCGAAGAACTGACGCGCCAGCGGCCAGACTTCGGCCGGCACACGCTGAGCCACCACCCAACGCGAGTCGCCGCTGCGCTGCAGGCTGAACTCGCGCTCATCGGCACGTACCTGCAGGCCTTGCGGACGCGGTACGTCGAACTTGCCGGAGGTTTCGGTGCTGCTGGCAACCTGCGCAGGCACTGGCAGCAGCGGATCGAGGCGCTTGGCCTGGACGTCGGCCGGCAATTGCATCGGTGCAGTCTGGCGCGCTTCCAGGTAGTCGCTGCCGCGATCACGGAAGTAGCCATTTTCACCCCAGAACCAGCCGCAACCGCTGGTGCTGGAGACGATCAGAGCAAGGGCGGAGAATCCGGCCAGTCGCTTCATGCGTAGAATCCTTGAGTTAAGCCAATACACCGCACTGGCGCATGGCCTGGCGCAGCGGTTCGTGACAGCGCGGGCTGAGCCAGGTCAGCGGCAAGCGAATACCGTCGCCCATCAAGCCCATTTCGTGCAGCGCCCATTTCACCGGAATCGGGTTGGATTCGAGGAACAGCGCCTTGTGCAGCGGCATCAGACGGTCATTGATGGCGCGGGCGATGGCCGCCTCGCCACGCATGGCAGCCGCGCACAGGTCGCTCATGGCGCGCGGCGCAACGTTGGCGGTAACCGAGATGTTGCCCTTGCCGCCCAGCAGCATCAGTTCGACAGCGGTGGCGTCGTCACCGGAGTAGACAAGGAAGTCCTTGCTGACGCGATCCAGTACATCCTGGGCGCGTTGCAGATCGCCGGTGGCTTCCTTGATGCCGATGATGTTGTCGATCTTCGACAGGCGCTCGACGGTCTCCGGCAGCATGTCGCACACGGTGCGGCCCGGCACGTTGTAGAGAATCTGCGGGATGGACACGGCTTCGGCGATATGGCGGAAGTGCAGGTACAGGCCTTCCTGAGTCGGCTTGTTGTAGTACGGGGTGACCAGCAGGGCGGCGTCGGCGCCGACTTCCTGGGCGGCACGGGTCAGCTCGACCGACTCGCGGGTGGAATTGCCACCGGTGCCGGCGATGACCGGAATACGGCCGGCGACCTGCTTGACCACGCGCTTGATCACTTCGATGTGCTCAGCCACTTCCAGCGTGGCGGACTCACCAGTGGTGCCGACCGCGACAATGGCATTGGTGCCCTCCTGAAGGTGGAAATCCACCAATTTGCTCAGGGCCTCCCAATCCAGACCACCCTGCGCATCCATGGGCGTGACCAGTGCCACCATACTGCCCGCAATCATGCAACCGCTCCTGCCGGAAAAATTGAGCCGTAATGGTACTGGGGCCACCAGTCCGGCACAAGCAACGGCCCGTTATACCTGCTGGCCGTCGTCCGATGCACGAGGCGCCGCCATTCCCCTCGGCGGTGCTTTTCGCTAACCTGCTGCCTTTGGTCTGCGGCTACTCGTGCGCGGACCGTTCATCGCTTTAGGAAGGCTGCATGTCCACCCCCCCCGTTCGCGAACAATTCCTCGTTATCAGCGCGCTTGGCCGTGACGCCATGGCCCTGACCAACCTGCTCAGCCGCACCAGCCACGAGAACCGTTGCGCGGTGATCAGCACCCGTTTGAGCCGTCATGGAGAGTTCAGCGCTTTGGTGCTGCAGGTGTCTGGCAGTTGGGATGCGCTGGCGCGCCTGGAGTCGAGCCTGCCGCTGCTGGCCAAGAAGCATGACTTCACCGTGGACCTGGTTCGCAGCGCCGCCGCTGAAGTGCGCCCGCAGGCGCTGCCTTATGTGGCCTACGTCAGCGCCGTGTACCGCCCGGATATTCTCAACGAGTTGTGCCAGTTCTTCATCGATCACCGCGTCGAGCTGGAAAGCCTGACCTGCGACACTTACCAGGCGCCACAGACCGGCGGCACCATGCTCAACGCCACCCTGACCGTGACGCTGCCGGCCGGCACGCAGATCAGTTGGCTGCGCGATCAGTTCCTCGACTTCGCCGATGCGCTGAATCTGGATGCATTGATCGAACCCTGGCGCCCGCAGAATCCCTGACGCCCTGCTGCGCGCCGGCCCTGCTGCGTTAGAATAGGCTCGGCGTGCTGATTACAACTCGCAGAGTCGAGCGTGACGCCGAGCGCCCCTCATCGGCTTCGGGGCCGCCGTCGATATTGCATGGCTCTGGCTCGCGAGATCGCCGTTGACGTATGAATGAAGGAGCTTCCATGTCCGTTGAACTCGACAAACCCGTTGCCGACTTCCAGGCCGAGGCCACCAGCGGCCAGCAGGTCAAGCTGTCCGACCTCAAGGGCCAACAGGTCGTGCTGTATTTCTACCCGAAGGACGCCACACCGGGCTGCACCACCGAAGGGATGGACTTCAGCGCTCGCTTCGAGCAGTTCAAGGCAGCCAACACGCTGATCTTCGGCGTGTCGATGGACAGCCTGAAGAAGCACGAGAGCTTCAAGTGCAAGCAGGCCTTCCCCTTCGAGCTGATCAGCGATGAAGAGCACCAGCTGTGCGATCTGTTCGGCGTGTATCAGCTGAAGAAGAACTATGGCAAGGAATACATGGGCATCGTGCGCAGCACCTTCCTCATCGACAAGGATGGCGTGCTGCGTCAGGAGTGGCGCAACCTCAAGGTCGCTGGCCATGTCGACAAGGTGCTGGCAGCGGCCGAGGCCCTGAACAAGGCCTGACCCTCGCCGCTATCGAAAAAAGGCCGCTATTGCGGCCTTCTTTCTATCTGCGTATTCCACCTTTACTCGACAGCCACCAGCTCGGTACGCGGCCAGGCGTTGATCACGGCCTTGAACAGGGTCGCCAGCGGAATGGCGAAGAATACGCCCCAGAAGCCCCACAGCCCGCCGAACAGCAGCACCGCGCAGATGATCGCCACCGGATGCAGGTTGACGGCCTCGGAGAACAGCAGCGGCACCAGTACGTTGCCGTCGAGCGCCTGGATGATGCCGTAGACCACCATCAGGTAGAGAAACTGGTCGCTCCAGCCCCATTGGAACAGGCCGATCAGCGCCACCGGCACCGTCACCACCACAGCGCCGATATAAGGCACCACCACCGACAGCCCGACCAGCAAGGCCAACAGCGCCGCATAGTTGAGCCCCAGGTAGGCGAAGGCGATATAGGTGACCACGCCGCAAATGATGATCTCGATGAACTTGCCGCGGATGTAGTTGGCGATCTGCTGGTTCATCTCCTGCGCCACCTGGGTGATCAGCGCACGCTCGCGTGGCAGGTAGCCGCGGAACCACTGGCCGATCTGCTCGCGGTCCTTGAGGAAGAAGAACACCAGAATCGGCACCAGCACCAGATAGATCATCACGCTGACCAGCACCGGCAGGCTGGACAGGGAGAACGACAGCGCCCACTGGCCAAATTTGCCGGCTTCACCCCGCGTGCTGTCGATCAGTTGCACAACTTGCGCATCAGTGATCAGGTTCGGGTAACGCTCCGGCAGCAGCAGGAATACCGCCTGCCATTCGGCGGCCATGCGCGGCAGTTCATTGAACAGCGTGCTCAATTGCTGCCACAGCAGCGGCATCAGCACCAGCAAGAACACCGCCAGGCCGCCCATGAACAGGGTGAACACCAGCCAGACCGCCAGCACCTGCGGCACCTTGAGACGTTCCAGACCGTTGACCAGACCCTGCATGAGGAAGGCCAGCACCAGGCCGGTCAGCACTGGCGCGAGCATGCCGCCCAGCGTCAGCACCACCGCAAAGCCCAACACCAGTAGCACCGCCAGCACCACGGCCTGCTCATCGGAGAAGTAGCGGTACAACCAGTCGCGAATAACCTTGACCATCAACAATCCTTAAATCTGCAAAAGAGCGCTCGCTATCTTTTAGCCTGCTGCACCGAGCGCGGGTCAGGCCTTACGCAACCAGTAACGATAAATACCCGCGTCGACCTCTTCATGCAGCAGCGCATGCCCTGCGAGACTGGCGAAGGCGCGAAAATCACGCTGCGAGCCGGCATCGGTGGCGCTGACCTTGAGTACGGCGCCGCTGGCCAGGCGATTGAGCTCGAGCTTGGCTTTGAGCAAAGGCAGCGGGCAGTTCAGCCCGCAGGCATCGAGTTCGGCATCGAAGGCCGGTACGTCTGTCATCATCTACTCCTGATCGGCCGGCTAGGATAACCAAGGCGCCGCAACCCTGGCCAGCGCGGTAGCTGGCCGGCTACAGTAACGACTTTGTCTCGAGAGCCCTGAGTGCATGACTTTTCTGCGCCCCACCCTGCTGACGCTGGCCTGCCTGTTCGCCGCCCATACGGGCGCCAGTGATCTGCCGTCGCTTGGCGACGCCAGCTCCTCGATCGTCTCGCCGCAGCAAGAACACCAGCTCGGCCGCGCCTGGCTCGGCCTGCTGCGTGGTCAGGTTTCGCAACTGGACGACCCACAACTCAAGGACTTCGTCGAGTCCAGCGTCTATCGCCTGTCGGAAACCAGCCAGTTGCAGGACCGCCGCCTGGAGTTCGTGCTGCTCAACAGCCCGCAGTTGAACGCCTTTGCCGCCCCCGGCGGGATCGTCGGGGTCAACGGCGGCCTGTTTCTTTATGCGCAGACCGAAGCCGAGTACGCCTCGGTCATGGCACACGAACTGGCGCACTTGTCGCAACGCCACTTCGCCCGTGGCGTCGAGGCCCAGCAACGCATGCAGTTACCGCTGATGGCAGCGATGCTCGCAGGCATCGTCGCCGCGGCGGCAGGTGCGGGTGACGCCGGTATCGCCACAATCATGTCGACCCAGGCCGCGGCCATCCAGGAGCAACGGCGCTTCTCCCGACAGAACGAGCAAGAGGCCGACCGCATCGGCCTGGTCAACCTGGAAAAAGCCGGTTATGACCCGCGTGCCATGCCGATGATGTTCGAACGGCTGATGCGTCAATACCGCTACGACGCCAAGCCGCCGGAATTTCTGCTGACTCACCCGGTGTCGGAATCGCGCATCGCCGATACCCGCAACCGCGCCGAGCAATACCCGGCCCAGGGGCGTGAAGACAGCCTGCGCTACCAGCTGATGCGTGCCCGCGTACAACTGACCTACGAAGAAACCCCGGGCGTCGCCGCCAAGCGCTTTCGCGCCATGCTCGACGAGAACCCCGGCCTCGATGCCGCTCGCTACGGCCTGGTACTGGCGCAAATGAAAACCGGCCAGCTCGCCGAGGCCGGCGAAACCCTGGCACCGCTGCTGAGCAAGGCCCCGGACGACATCACCTACAACCTGGCGCAGATCGAGCTGGACATGGCGGCCAATCGCCTGGATGCCGCCGAGCGCCGGCAGAAACGCCTGCTCGCCCTCTACCCGAGCAACTACCCGCTGCAGCAGACGCAAATCGACCTGCTGCTCAAGCAACGGCGCATCGCCGACGCCGAACGCGCCCTGGACGATCTGCTCAAGAGTCGCACCAAGGACCCGGACATCTGGTATCAGGTCGCCGAGGTACGCGGCCTGAGCGGCAACACCATCGGCCTGCACCAGGCACGCGCGGAGTTCTTCGCCCTGGTCGGCGATTACAACCAGGCCATCGAGCAACTCGACTTCGCCAAGCGCCGCGCCAGCAACAACTTCCAGCTGGCCTCGCGCATCGATGCCCGCCAACGCGAACTTGCCGAGGAGAAACGCCTGGTCGAGCAGATGCTGCGTTGAGCTTGGGTGCGTAGCCCGGATGAAATCCGGGGCAACGGTCGGAAATCCCCGGATTAATCCGGCTAAATGAAACTGTGGGAGCGGCCTCGGCCGCGATGTTTCTTCTGCACCCTGTTCGCGAACAAGTCCGCTCCCACAGAGTCCGCCCTCGCAACCTGTTCCCACAAGGCTGCGGCTACAAATCCGCCATTACTGTCAGCGCGCCCAACTTCCTTCGCTCCCCAACAAAAAGAAGCCCCGCACTTGGCGGGGCTCTTTCATTTCAGCGGACGGGTCAGGCGCTTTGCGCCAGGTCCATCAACTCACGGTTGGCCACCGCATACATGGCGTAGTCGGTGCCAGTCGCAGAACGCAGCTCGGCCAGCATTGCCTTCCAGCGGTCGACCAGGCGTTGATGCTGATCGAGCCACAGGGCCACGCGCGCCTCGATCTCCTGCGGCCCCTCGGCCATCTGCAGCACCGACACGGTGATCGCACGCTGCTGCCAGTCCAGATCGTCACGGAAGGCCTCGCGGGCCAGCGCCTGCCAGTTGTTCTCCACCGGCAGATTGGTGATCTGCTGCAGGTACCAGGACAGCTCCAGCGCACCGCCAACGGCGAAGTACGCCGTCGCCACCTCACTGGTGTCCTTACCGGTGACGTCCGCGGCTTCGATGATCGGCAACAACGTATACAGGTGGCTGGTGCCGGCGACCAAGCGCGCCAGCTCTTCTGGCGTACCGGCTTCGACGAAGCTCTGGTAACGCGCCAGCCACTGCTCGCGGGCCGGGCCTTCGAGCAGTTCGTCCAGACGACCGACCAGCGCTTCGATACGCGGTGCGAAATGCGCCACGTCGCGTGCTGCGTCCAGCTCGTTGCGACGGCTGCGCAGGAACCAGCGGGTGGCACGGCGGCCCAGACGCATCAGCTCGTCCATCAGTTGCAGCTGCAGCTCGGCCGGCACCTTGTAGTCCAGCGCCTCGATCTGCGCCCACCAGTGCGGCAGGCGGAACAGATCACGCACGATGACGTAGGCGCCAGCGACGTTGGCCGCGCTCATGCCGGTGGACTCCTTCAGGCGCTGCACGAAGGTGATGCCCATGTGGTTGACCAAGTCGTTGGCGATCTGCGTGCTGACGATCTCGCGCTTGAGGCGATGACGGCGCATGGCGTCGCCGAATTTCTCGGTGAGGATTTCCGGGAAGGCGGTCTCCATCTCGCGCGCCAGGTAGTCATCGTCCGGCACCAGGGACTTGAGCAAGGATTCCTTGAGGTCGATCTTGCTGTAGGAGATCAGCACCGACAGTTCCGGGCGGGTCAGGCCCTGGCCGTTGGTGGCGCGCTCGTTCAGCTCCTCGTCCGAGGGCAGGAACTCCAGGGCGCGGTCCAGCTTGCCGGCGCTTTCCAGTGCATTCATCAGGCGCTTGTACTCGCCGACGCGCTCGCGGGCGCGACGCTCGGCCAGTGACAGCGCCTGGGTCTGCTTGTAGTTGTTGCCCAGCACCAGCTCGGACACGTCATCGGTCATCTCGGCCAGCAGCTTGTTGCGCTGCTTCTCGGTCATGTCGCCACCGGAGACGATCTCGCCCAGCAGAATCTTGATGTTCACTTCGTGGTCGGAGCAGTCCACGCCACCAGCGTTGTCGATGAAGTCGGTGTTGCTGGCGCCGCCATGCAGACCGAACTCGACGCGGCCGAGCTGGGTCATACCCAGGTTGCCACCCTCGCCCACCACCTTGGCACGCAGTTCGCGACCATCGACGCGCAGCGCATCGTTGGCCTTGTCGCCGACGTCGGCGTGGCTTTCCTTGCTGGACTTGACGTAGGTGCCGATACCGCCGTTCCACAGCAGGTCGACCGGTGCCTTGAGCAGCGCGTTGAGCAGCTCGGTGGGCGCCAGCTTGTCGGCCGTGATGTCGAAGCGCGCCTTCATCTGCGGGGTGATGGCGATGCTCTTGGCGCTGCGCAGGAAGATGCCGCCGCCTTCGGAGATCAGCTTGCTGTCGTAGTCGGCCCAGCTCGAACGCGGCAGCTCGAACAGGCGCTTGCGCTCGACGAAGCTTTTGGCTGCGTCCGGGTTCGGGTCGATGAAGATGTGCAGGTGGTTGAACGCCGCCACCAGTTGCAGGCTTTGCGACAGCAGCAGGCCGTTACCGAACACGTCGCCGGCCATGTCGCCGATGCCGATCACGGTAACATTGTCCTTCTGCACGTCGATGCCGCGCTCGCGGAAGTGGCGCTGCACCGAGACCCAGCCGCCCTTGGCGGTGATGCCCATGCCCTTGTGGTCGTAACCGGCCGAGCCGCCTGAGGCAAACGCGTCGCCCAGCCAGAAGCCGTACTCGGCAGCGATGCCGTTGGCGATATCGGAGAAGGTCGCGGTGCCCTTGTCCGCTGCCACCACTAGGTAGGGGTCGTCGGCGTCGTGGCGCACCACATTCTGCGGCGGCACCACTTCGCCTTCCTTGAGGTTATCGGTGATATCCAGCAGGCCGCTGATGAAGATGCGGTAGCAGGCGATGCCCTCGGCCATCACCTCGTCACGCGTGCCGCCGACCGGCATGCGGCGCGGCACGAAGCCGCCCTTGGCGCCCATGGGTACGATCACCGCGTTCTTCACCTGCTGCGCCTTGACCAGGCCGAGTACTTCGGTACGGAAGTCCTCTTCGCGGTCCGACCAGCGCAGGCCGCCGCGAGCAACGTCGCCGAAGCGCAGGTGCACACCCTCGACACGCGGGCTGTAGACGAATATCTCGAACTTCGGCACCGGCCGTGGAATGTCCGGGATCAGTCGCGGGCTGAGCTTGAAGCTGAAGTAAGACTTGGCCGCGCCACTGGCATCGGCCTGGAAGAAGTTGGTGCGCAGGGTCGCCTTGATCAGGTCCAGGTAGCGACGCAGGATGCGGTCTTCGTTGAGCACGGCGACGTTGTCCAGCGCAGCCAGGATGGCCTGCTCGAGCTTCTGCTGTTTGTCTTCCAGGTCGTCGGCGGTGAGCTTGCGCGCGAGGTAGAAACGGGTGCGGAACAGACGCACCAGCTCCTTGGCGATATCGGCGTGGTTGATCAGGGTCGAGGCGATGTAGCTCAGATCGAAGCCCAGGCGAATCTGCTTGAGATAGCGGGCATAGGCGCGCAGCAGCGCCACCTCGCGCCAGGGCATGGCGGCGGTGAGCACCAGGCGGTTGAACGCATCGTTCTCGGCATCGCCGCCGACGATATGGATGAAGGCGTCCTGCAGGGTGTCGTTGAGCTGCTGGATGTCGACGTCGAGGCCTTCGGCGTAGGTGAAGGCGAAGTCATGAATCCAGAACTCGCGTCCATCGGCGCGGCGCAGCTTGTAGGGGAATTCGCCGAGCACACGCAGGCCGAGGTTTTCCAGAATCGGCAGCACGTCGGACAGCGGCAGCGGCGTGTCGGCGTGATACAGCTTGCAGTGCAGTTGCTGGTCGCCCTGCGCCAGCGGCTGGTAGAAGCTCATCACCAGCGGCTTGTCGTTGCTCAGGCTGAGCAGGTGCTGCATGTCCACCACGGCCGAATGCGGGGCGAAACGCTCGCGATAGCCGGCCGGGAAGCCGCCGGGAAAATCGGCCAATACACTGGTGCCCTGGGCTTCGCCGAGGCTTTCCACCATCAGGCCGGCGTAATCATCCTTCCACGAACGGCAGGCCTGGATGACTTCCTTCTCCAGACGCACCGGGTCGATCTGGGTCTTGTTCTTCGGGTCGACGCGCAGGATGAACTGCACGCGCGCCAGCACCGACTCGGAGAAGAAGGTCCAGAACTCGCAATCGGTGGCCTGTAGGCGCTCCATCAGCACCTGCTGGATCTTCATCCGCGTTTCGGTGGAGTAGACGTCGCGCGGCACGTAGGCCAGGCAGTAGCAGAAACGGCCGTACGGGTCGCGGCGCAGGAACACGCGGATCTTGTTGCGCTCCTGGATCTGCACGATGGCCAGGGCGGTGTTGAACAGGTCGTCCACCGGCGTCTGGAACAGATCGTCGCGCGGCAGCACTTCCAGCACCTGGGCCAGTTCCTTGCCGAGATGGGCACTGCTGTCGAAGCCCGAGCGCTGCTTGATCACGTCCACCTTACGGCGGATATAGGGGATGTTCCACACGCTCTCGGCGTAGACCGCCGAGGTGTACAAGCCCATGAAGCGGCATTCCCTGACCACGTTGCCCTTGGCATCGAGTTCGCGAATGGAGACGAAATCCGGGTAGGCCGGGCGATGCACGCGGCTGGGCACCGCAGCCTTGGCGAACGACAGCAGCTGCGGTTCACGCAGGTAGGCCACCGCTTCCGGTTCGATATGCAGTTCCTCGGCGGACAATCCGGTGCGCAGGCGCTTGGACAGGCCGAGCAGGGATTTCTCGTCATAGACCATGGTGCCGCCATCGGCGGTCGGCGCGACGGTGAACTCTTCGTAACCGAGGAAGGTGAAGTGGTTGTCCAGCAGCCAGTTGAGGTAGACCTTGATTTCGTCCAGCTCGGTCTTGTCCACATTGAGCTTGGCGCGATCCAGCCAGGCCAGCAGCTCGCGTGCCTTGGCCTTCATCGGCTGGAAGTCGGCGACGCTCATGCGCACGTCGCCGAAGACCTCATGGATGGCTTTCTCCAAGGTTTTCAGCTCGGCAGCGCTGGAGCAGCGGTCGATCTCCAGGAACATCAGCGCTTCCTGCAGCACGCCCTCGCCCTGGGTGCCTCGCGGCAGAATTTCCAGCAACTGACCGTTCTGGTCACGGCGCACGCTGAATACGCTGTTCTGCAGGGTGTGGATGCTGTAGCCGTGGCGGTTGAGCTCCATGCGCACCGAGTCGACCAGGAACGGGATGTCGCCATGCAGAATTTCCACCGCGGTGTGGGTGGACTGCCAACCGTGCTTCTCGTAATCGGGGTTGAAGGCGCGCACCTGCGGCTTGGCGTGATCGAACTGTTCCAGCATGCGCCAGGCCGACAAGGTGGAACCGACCAGATCGGACAGGCGCCGCTGGGTCAGCTCCTCGAGGGCGACGATGCCGAAGAACTGTTCGGCGAAAAGGACGACTTGAGGTAATGCCTGCTCACTCACGTGCTGTGCCAGGGCCGCTTGCAGTTGGTGCTGGAAGTCGGCTTTGCTGGCCGCCGTAAAGAACGCCATGGTTTTGCTCCATTGGGCTGGTGGTTCGACAGGAGGTCTGGATCGCTGTCGCTGGGTGTTAGTTCAACGTTAGTCCATGAAGCGACAATGACACTTGCAAGTCGCATGCGGACCGGCGAAGGGAGCGACCGGCTGGTCACATATAGCCGACGAGCTTAACGAGGGACACCGGAAGGCCGCTTGCGGCGCTGCGACATTTTCTTTCAAGGCTGCACCGATACGGTGCAAAAAGAAAAGCCATGGCCCGCCACCGGAGAGCGAACGAGCCATGGCGAGAGGTCAGGCGCCGCGCATGGCTTCGGGCAGCGCCAGCACGATCTGCGGGAACAGGGTGATGAGGATTGCCGCCAGCACCAGCAGCAGGAAGAACGGAAAACTGGCGCGCGCAACGGCGCCCAGGTTGCGCCCGGTCAGGTTCTGGATGACGAACAGGTTAAACCCCACTGGCGGGGTGATCTGCGCCATTTCCACCACTAGGATGACGAAGATGCCGAACCACAGCAGGTCGATTCCCGCGGCCTGCACCGCCGGCAGAATCACTGCAGTGGTGAGCAGGATGATGGAGATGCCGTCAAGGAAGCAGCCCAGGGCGATGAAGAACAGCGTCAGCGCCAGCAGCAACAGGTAAGGCGAAAGCTGCTTGGCGATGATCCAGTCAGCCAGCGCCGCCGGCAAACCCGTGAAGCTCATGGCCGAGGTCAGGTACGCCGCACCGAGCAGGATGAAGAAGATCATGCACGACGTGGACACCGCCCCCATCAGGCTGGCCATGAAGGTTTCACGAGTCAGCGCACCTGAGCAAAGCGCGATCAGCAGCGCACCAACCACGCCGACTGCAGCCGCCTCGGTGGCCGTGGCGATGCCACCATAGATCGATCCGATCACCGCGACGATCAGGCCCAATACCGGAATCAGCAGTTTGGCCCGACGCAGTTTGTCCAAGAACGACAGGCGTTCGCCCTCTTCCGGCAGCTTGCTGCGATTGCAGGCGGCCCAGAGCATCAGGTAGCCGCTGAAGATGGCCAGCAGCAACAGCCCCGGCAGAATGCCCGCGACGAACAGGCGCGAGATCGAGACCTGCGCCGCCACACCGTAGACGATCATCATGATCGAAGGCGGGATCAGCAGGCCGAGCGTGCCGGCACCGGCCAGCGAGCCCATGGCGATGGACTCGGGGTAGCCGCGCGACTTCAGCTCCGGCAGGGAGATACGGCCGATGGTGGCCGCCGTCGCTGCGGAAGAGCCGCTGACCGCCGCGAACATGCCGCAGCCGAACACGTTGACGTGCAGCAACCGCCCCGGTAGCCCACGCATCCAGGGCGCCAGACCGTTGAACATGTCTTCGGAAAGTCGGGTGCGATAGAGAATCTCGCCCATCCAGATGAACAGCGGCAGTGCCGTCAATGTCCAGCTGGCGCTGGAAGCCCAACTGGTGGAAGCGAGAATCGAGCCGGCCGGCGCACCACCGAACAGCTCCATACCGATGATGCCGACGCCAAGCAACGACAGGGCAACCCAGACGCCACCGCCAAGCAGCACGAACAGCGCCAGCAGCAGGATGATTGTAATGATTGTGTAGTCCACGGGTTCACTCACGAATGCAGTGCGGCGATGGCCGCAATTAAAGGTCGAGCGCGCAGGCTCACTCGCTCATCGCCGTGCCGGCTTCGGCAGCTTCGAAGCGCTTGCCCTGGCAGGTCAGCACCAGGCGCTCGGCCATCGCCACCACCAGAATCAGCGTGCCAAGCAACATCGGCAGCTGCGGCAACCACATCGGAATCGGCAGCAGACCGGAAGACACCTCCTTGAACTCGTAGGACTCCAGAACGAACAACGCGCAGTACCAGGCCATATAGCCGGCGATACCCAGACCAACCAACGTGGCCAGCACATCGATCACCCGCCGGCCGCCAGCAGGCAGCAGCCGCAACATCAGTTCCACGCGGATGTGCGCGCCGCGTTGTAGCGCGTAGGGCAAAGCGAGAAAGCCCGACGCAGCCATCGCGTAGGCGGCGAACTCATCGGCTGCAGGCACCATGGTGCCCAACTGGCGGGCGACGATCTGCGCCACGACGAGCAGGCAGATCAGGACGAGAAACACGCCGGACAACCATCCGGACAGGGTGTAGAGCTTGTGCAGTGGGGTCATGAACTACGGGCTCCCTGGGCAAGCCACAAGAAAAGCCCGCCGCAATCAGCGCGGCGGGCGGCAGGATCAACGCTGGTAGCTATCGAGGATCGCCTTGCCATCGGCTCCGGCGCGCTTGAGCCACTCTTCGGTCATGGTCTGACCGATCTGCTCGAAGCCGCTCTCCACCGCCGCGGGCGCCTGCTCGGCCACCTGCATGCCATTGTCAGCCAGGGTCTTGACCAGCTCACCGGTCTTCTCCTGGGCAATCGCCCAGCCACGTTCCTCGGCACGCTTGGCCGCCTCCAGCACCGCTGTCTGGGTCGCTTCCGGCAGGCGGGCGAAGGCACGGGCGTTGACGATGACGAAGTTCTTCGGAATGAAGGCTTTGACGTCATAGTAGTAGGAGGAGAAATCCCAGGCCTGGGAGTCCACGCCAGTGGTCGGCGACGTGAGCATGCCGTTGATCATGCCGGTGCTGAAGGCCTGCGGGATTTCGCCGGTCTGGATGACCGTCGGCACGGCTCCCATCAGCTCGGTCATGCGCGAGGTGGCCGGGTTGTAGGCACGGAATTTCATGCCCTTGAAGTCATCCATGCTGGTCACCGGCGTTTTGGTGAAGATGCTCTGCGGCGACCAGGGCATGGCGTACAACAGCTTGATGCCCTGCTTGTTCAAGCGCTCTTCCACCGCCGGGCGGCTCGCCGCCCACAGGGCCTGGGCCTGCTCGTAGTTGCGCACCAGGAACGGCACGCTGTCGATCTCGAAGATCGGATCTTCGTTGCCCAGCACCGACATCAGTACGTCACCCACCTGCACCTGGCCGGTCTGCACGGCGCGCTTGACCTCCGGACGCTTGAACAGCACCGAGTTGCCGTGCACACGAATCTGCAGCTCGCCATTGCTGGCCTTCTCCACATCCTGGGCGAACTCCTTGGCCACGGTGGTGATGAAATTGCCGTCGGGGTTCTCGGCGGTCATGTTCCAGCGTTCGGCGGCCTGGGCGCCGAAGCTCAGTGCGCAAGCCAGGGCGGTCATGGCGAAACGCGATGCGATGCTTTTCATGGTGCTCTCCTGTTCATTGTTTTTTGTGCGCCGCATGGCGCGGCTGGAAGACGATTTCGAGTCTCAGCGCATCGCCCTACCCTGTCCAACTAGAAAAACCGGAGGCGCATGATCGGAAATCGTTATGGGATGAAAGGGGGCATTTCTGCTGCGAATGCACCAGCAGCGGGCAACCGTTTCCGGGCCCGCAGCCGTTCGATGAAGGTGTTCAGGCGCTCTGCTGCTCAGGCGCTGGCGCGACTCGCGCCATGCAGGCCTCACCCATTTCCTCGGCGTAAACATCGAGTGCTTCGCAGGCCAGGGCGATGATGTCTTCACTGAGTTCCAGGCCCACGCCCGTGCGCCAGGTGGCGACCACCGGCAAGGGCGGCGGCTCGGGTACCTCGTCGAGAATGGTCAGCAGCCCCTGCTTGAGTTCGTCATGCACCAGCGCCGGCGGCAGCGCGCCGATGCCGAAACCGTCCCGGATCAGACGGGTCATCGCGGCGATGGAATTGACGCAGTTGATGCGTGGCGCACTGACGCTGCCGGCATGCAGCAGGTTGAGAATGTCCTGATGCGGTCGCGAATTCTTCGAGAAGGTGATGATGCGCTCGCGGGCCAGTTCCTCCATCGAGGCATAGCTGCGGTGGTACAGCGAGCCGGTCGGCACGATCCAGCGCACCGGAAAGGCAGCCAGCTCCAGATTGCGCACGCTGTCGCCGTTGACCATGTCGGTCTGGAACACGATATCCAGATAGCCCTTGAGCAATTGCTCGTTGAGGTTGCGCGCGGTGTCGGCCGTCAGTTCGATCTCCACCGCGGGGTAGCGCTCCATCACCCGTGTTACGAACGGACTCAACCAGGTGTGAATGACGGTATCCATCGCGCCGACACGTATGCGCCCCTGGATGTTGCCGGTGTCGCTGATCGACTGCTTCAGAGCCTGCATGGTGTCGATCATGCGCTCGGCATATTCGAGCACCTTCTGCCCTTCCGGAGTCAGCGATACGCCCTTTGAGTCGCGCAGGAAAAGGCGGGTACCGAGTTCATCCTCGAGCGCAGCGATACGGCTGGAAATGGACGCCTGGGTGCTGAACAGCTTCTCGGCTGTCAGGCGGAAACTCTTGAGCCGTGCCACCCAAACGAAGGTTTCGAGAAATCTCAGGTTCATGCCGCAACGCCTCTTCGCAATGTTCTTCTCAGGGGCTGATTGGCAGCGCCCACGCTGCCTCAGGCGTAGCAGGTTGTATGCCAGAGGTTTTTCGCCCAGCCGATGAATTTTCCTATCGCTGGCCCCCTGTTTTTTCTCGTTGGACGCCGCCGAACAACGCTTTGAAGAATGGCGCCGCGCTCTGCGCAGACCACAACAACATCATTCAAAACGCGCTCTGCCAAGCAGCCGCTCACGTCGGCTGCGCGCTCCCAACAGGAGACACCGCACCATGAAACCCCATTACCCATTGGCATCCGCACTGCTGCTCGGCGGCGGCCTGCCAATCCTCGCGCATGCCGATTTCATCGCTGACAGCAAAGCCAGCGTCGAGATGCGCAACTTCTATTTCAACCGTGATTTCCGCCAGAGCGGCGCCCGTGACAAGGCCGAGGAATGGGCGCAGGGCTTTCTGCTGCGCATGGAGTCGGGCTACACCGAGGGCACCGTCGGTTTCGGTATCGACGCATTGGGGATGCTCGGCCTGAAACTCGATTCCGGCGACGGCACCGCTGGCAGCGGCCTGCTCCCGGCCGACCGTTCCGGCGGTTCGCAGGATGAGTACTCCAAGCTCGGCCTGACCGCCAAAGTGAAGGTCTCCAACAGCACGCTGAAAGCTGGCGCCCTGCACTTTCGCAGCCCGATCGTCTCGGCCAACGACTCGCGCCTGCTGCCGCAGACTTTCCAGGGCGCGCTGCTCAACGTTCAGGAGATCGACAACCTGACCCTGCAGGGCGGCAAGATCAACCGCATCAAGGCCAACAGCTCCACCGACTACACCGAGATGACCGGCAACCGCATCGGCGGCAGCAGCGACTCCTTCGTGTTCGGCGGCGGCGAGTACAAGATCACTCCGCAGCTTACCGCCGGCCTGCATTACGGCACCCTGGAGGACATCTACCAGCAGTACTACGGCACTCTGGTGCACGTGCTGCCGCTGGGAGATGGCCAGTCGTTCAAGAGCGACCTGCGCTACTCGCAAAGCCGCGAGGACGGCAACTTCCGCGACCTCGACAACAAGGCCTTCGGCGCCATGTTCACCTACAGCCTGGGCGGTCACGCCTTCGGCGCAGGCTACCAGCGCATGAGCGGTGACGATCCGTTCCCGTACATCGCCAGCAGCGACCCGTTCCTGGTCAACTTCGTGCAGATCAACGACTTCGCCAACGTCGAGGAACGCTCCTGGCAGGTCCGCTACGACTACAACTTCGCCAGCATCGGCATACCCGGTCTGACCTTCATGACCCGCTATATCTACGGTGACAACGTCGAAGTCGCCGGCCGCAGCAGTGAAGGCAAGGAATGGGAACGCAATACCGATATCGCCTATGTGGTGCAGAACGGCCCGCTGAAGAATCTGGGGCTGAAATGGCGTAACGCCACCGTTCGCTCCAATTTCGCCAACGATCTCGACGAGAATCGCCTGATTCTCAGCTATACCCTGCCGCTTTGGTAAGCACTCAACCGATGACGGGGCCCTCGCGGCCCCGTTCGCATTTCTCGGAAAGCAAGAAGGCCATAGACTTTTAATAAAGTTGTATGACAACTTGCCGATTCCTGAGAATCATCCTGAAGAAGATGGCGAGGCGTTATCGTGAGCTTTTTACTGTCCTGGCAACAAAAATTCCGCGCCCTTATCGCGCTCACCCTGATCAGCCTGATGCTCATGGCCATTGCCTCCCTGTGGGCCAGCCATAGCGTCAGCAGTGCATTACAGGCAAGGGAACAGGCAGCCGCCTACGCCAGCGCCAGTACCGAGCTGATGAACCACTGGTGGCGGCAGAACGCGTTGCGCCAGCAGATCACCCCAGAGCGGCAGCAAGCCTTCGATGAGGGCCTCGGTGAACTGCAGGAACTCGTCGGACAACTGTTGACACAAGCGCAAGCGTTGGAAGACGACGCCACCTTGCAGCATGCCCAGCAGATTCAGGCCGTGCTGCTGGAGGAGCTGGCCCAGCAGCGCCAATGGCTGAGCCTCAACCAGGCGCTGGGGCTGACGCCTTTTGAAGGCCAGCGCAAAGTGCTGAGCGAGAAAGGCAAGGCTCTGGAGGCAATCAGTTTCGACCTGATCAAACCCTTCATTACCGGCGCCCTGAGCGGCCAGCGCGACTATCTGTCGACCTTCGACCCGGCGTTCGCGCAGATCGCCCTGACGGCCATCGGCAAGCTGCAGGAGCAGATCGCTGACCTGGAATGGCAGGACACGCCGATCGGCAAGAACGTGCAGGGCTACGCGCAGGCCTTCGCCGATGCCAACGGCAGCATCGAGCGCATCAATGCGACCAATCAGCACCTGCGCCAGCTCGGCGAGCAACTGCAGGCGCGTATCGATGAGCAGGCGCAGGCGCTGCAAAGCGGCCTGTTGCTGCGCCGTACGCAGGAGGCCGAACAGGCGCGCCTGTCGGCACTGTGGGTGATGGGGCTGAGCTTCCTCGCCGTCGCCGCCCTGCTCTGCTTCACCCTGCTTCAGGCCTCACGCACCCTGGTCTCTCGGCTGCGTAACGTCATTCAGTTGCTCAGCCAGGTCGCCTCCGGCGATCTCACCGGCAAGTTGCCGGTGGGCAGCAACCCGCGCGACGAATTCAACCAGTTGGCCGACGCTGCCAATCGCATGATTCAGGGAATCGGCGGCATCGTTGCCGAAGTGGTGCGAGCCAATGGCGAACTGAGCCGCCTGCACAACCACCTGGGCGACGCCATGCGCCAGTTGGGCGACAACAGCACCCAGGTGGAAATGCAGACCGAGCAGGCTGCCTCGGCCTCGCACCAGATCAGCGCCACTCTCAACGACATGGCGCAGCGTACGGCCGAAGTCGGCAGCGCCACCACCAGCGCCTATGACGCCGCACGCAACGGCGGCGAGGTGATAGCCGCCAGCGTCGACAGCATGAGTCGCCTGGCGCAGCTGATCCAGGACACCCACAGCCAGGTCGACGCCCTCGGCCAGAGCAGTGCACGGGTCAACGGTATCGTCGACGTGATCAACAGCCTCGCCGATCAGACCAACCTGCTCGCGCTCAATGCGGCCATCGAGGCTGCCCGTGCCGGCGAGGCCGGTCGAGGCTTCTCGGTGGTGGCCGATGAGGTGCGCTCCCTGGCACAGAAGACCGTGGCGGCGACCACCGATATCAGCGCCATCGTCGGTGAGTTCCAGCAGCAGACCCGGCACATGCACCAGTTGATGAGCAACGGCCTGAACCTGGCCGCCGACAGCGAACGACATGCCGCTCAGGTGGCCGATGCGATCACCTCCATCACCTCGGCGATGGAGCGATTGACCGGCGAAATGAACCAGGTGGTGGTGGCCATCGAAGAGGTCTCCACCACCACCGAGGACATCGCCGACAAGATCGAAACCATCCACGTGCATACCGGACAGAGCAAGGAAATGCGCCACACCCTGGGCGGCCATACCGAGGGCCTGTCGTCCCAGGTCGACGCTCTGGGGCGCAGCGCCAGCCAGTTCCGCCTCGCCTGAGTACAGCGAGAGCCCGGCCGCAATGGCGACCGGGCATTCGCACGGGCCGGCTAACGCGGCTGCCCGTCGAGATACGCCTCGATGACCTGCGCGTGCTCTTCGCCGGCACGCGCCAGCCATTCCTCGGTAATCTGCTGGCCGACCTCGATCAGTTCCTGGCGCAGCTGCGGGTCGATCGCCTGCACCACGATCATGCCACGCCTGGCGAGCATCCGCGTCTGATAGCCGGTCAATGCCCAGGACAACTCCCACCCCGCCCGCTCGGCCCGTTCACCGGCATGCAGCAGCGCCTGGCGCTGAGCCTCGGGTAGACGCTGGAAGGCGTGCTCGTTGACGATGACGATGTTCTTCGGGATGAAGGCGCGCACGTCGTAGAAGTGCGAGACGAAGTCCCAGGCGCGCAGGTCCATGCCTGTGGCGCTGGAGGTCAGCATGATATCCACCAGTCCATCGCGAAACGCCTGCGGTACATCCTCGGTGTTGATGGTCGTCGGCTGGGCATGGAGCAAATGGGCCAGACGCGAGATGGTCGGGTTGTAGCTGCGAAAGCGCAGATCGCGAACATCCTCGACGGCCTGCAGCGGGCGATTGCTGAACAGGCTCTGTGCCGGCCACGGCACGGCGTAAACCAGGCGCACGCCATCGGCCAGCAGGCGCCGCTCCACCGCCTCACGGCTTACCGCCCAGAGCTTGCGGGCCTGCTCGTAGTCGCTGGCGAGAAACGGCAGGCTGTCCAGCTCGAAAATCGGATCCTCATTGCCCAGCGCGGACATGAACACGTCGCCAAGCTGAATATCACCACGGGTCACTGCTGCCTTCACCTCAGGGCGGCGGTACAGCGTGGAGTTGGGGTGAACGCGAATGTTCAGCTGGCCGTTGGTGGCCTGACGAACATTCCTGGCAAACTCCACCGCCACGCGACTGATGAAATTGCCGGCTGGCTGCTCCACCGACATCGACCAGCGTTCGCTGCCGTAAACGGGTAAAGCCATGGGTAGAGCGACAAGCAACGCGCAGAACGCGGACAGACAGGGTGCGGTCTTCACTGGGATTCCCCCGTAGACTGGTGGCCAGGTACTGAGTCGACTCGAAAGGAACGCAAAAGCCCCCGGGTGCGGGACACACCGGGGGTGCGCCAGAATGGCGCCAGGGAGCGTTCACCCGATTCACTGTCGAGCGCGACGGCCGCCACTGTCCAACGGGAAAAACCGGCGCCTGGCGATCGGAAAATCCGATGCCCGACACCATCAGCTTTTCCTATCTCCGGCGGATGTTTTTATTAGTTGGACGCCCCCAGGCGGCGTCGGAAAAATGAAGCCACTGCCAGAACAGCTCAAAGCTGTCGGACCCTATCCATGCACCTCATGATTAGGATGCTCACTTGAACAGCCTGCTTTTGAATTGCGACATCGGTGAAAGCTTCGGCGCCTGGACCATGGGCCTGGACGCCGAGGTCATGCCCTATATCGACTGCGCCAACATCGCCTGCGGCTTCCACGCCTCCGACCCCAGCGTGATGCGCAAGACCGTGGCCCTGGCCGTGGCCCACGACGTACGCATCGGTGCGCACACGGCCTATCAGGACCTGGTCGGTTTCGGCCGCCGCTCGATGGACTGCACACCGCAGGAAGTCGAAGACCTGATGCTCTACCAGATCGGCGCGCTGGAAGGCCTCTGCCGCAGCCAGGGCACCGTTGTCAGCTACGTCAAGCCACACGGCGCGCTGTACCAGGACATGATGCGCAAGCCCGCCACCCTGCGCGCGGTGATGAGTGCAGTCGCGAAATACAACCGCCAGCTGCCGCTGATGCTGATGTGCACCCGCGATAACAGCGCGGCGCAGGCGCTGGGCGACGAATTCGGCCTGACCCTGTGGTTCGAAGCCTTCGCCGACCGCGCTTACGATGCCGCAGGTTTTCTGGTCAGCCGCAGCCTGCCGGGCGCGGTGCATCACGACAGCGAAGTGATCGTCAGCCAGGCGGTCACCCTGGCACGTGGCGAGGCTCTGCAGGCCAGCGACGGCAGCGCACTGCACCTGAACGCGCAGACGCTATGCGTGCATGGCGACAACGCCAGCTCGGTGGCTGCCGTGCAACGTATCCGGCAGGCTTTCGACGGCCTGGCACAGACATGAAGGCGCCCAACGCCCGGTTGGAAGTCGCCGGTATCGACAGCCTGATCCTACGCCTGTTCGACCATATCGATGAAGCCAACATGCCGTGGATGCTGGCCGCGCGTGCACGCCTGCAGGAGGCGTTCGGCAACGCGCTGATCGACCTGGTGCCCTCCTACACCACGCTGCTGCTGCAGTACGACCTGTGCCAGCTAGACAGCGAGCAAGCGCGAGCGAAGATCGCCGGGGCGCTATATGACCTGCAGCCTGCCGATCTGCACGGCGGTCGCGAGCACCAGTTGCCCACCTGGTACGACCGCAGCGTCGGCCCGGAGCTGCAACTGCTGGCGCGCCGCAGCGGGCTGAGCGAAGCCGAAGTGATCGCCCGACACAGCGGCCATGCCTATCAGGTATTCGCCCTGGGTTTCGCGCCCGGGTTTGCCTTCATGGGCCTGGTCGAGGAAATCCTCGCCGCGCCGCGCCTGAGCACGCCGCGCAAGCGCATCGCCGCCGGCAGCGTCGGCATCGCCGAACGGCAGACGGCCGCGTACCCGGTGGTATCGCCCGGCGGCTGGAACCTGATCGGCCGCACGCCCTGCCGCCTGTTCGGCAGCGATATCGAAGGCTACAGCCTGCTGCAACCGGGTGACCGGGTGCGCTTCGTGCCCGTCGAGCGCGCCGAATTCATCCGCCTCGGCGGCGACGATAGCCCGCTGGAGGCCAGCCAATGAGTGCTATCGATGCCGGCCTGCGCGTATTGCGCAGCAGCCCTTTCATTCAACTGCAAGATGGTGGCCGCTTCGGTGTGCGTCATCTTGGTGTGACCCAGTGTGGCGCCCTGGACTGGATCGCCCATCGCTGGGCCAACTGGCTGCTGGGTAACCCGCTCACCGCCACTGTGGTGGAGATCACCCTGGGCAACGCCGAGTTCGAATGCAGCCGTGACGCGACCCTGGCGCTGACCGGCGCCGACCTTGGCGCACGGCTGGACGATCAACCGCTATCTCCCTGGCGCAGCTTCGAGGTGCGCAAGGGCCAGCGCCTGAGCTTCGCCCAGCCGCGCCAGGGCGCGCGGGCCTACCTGGCCGCACCAGGTGGATTGCAGGCGCCGCTGGTGCTTGGCAGCTGCGCGAGCATGCTGCGCGAAGGCCTCGGGGGTCTGCACGGCGATGGCCGCGCCATCGCTGTCGGCGATGCCCTGGGCTGGAGCGGCAGCGCCAACGCAACGCGGCAGATGCCCGCCGAGTACATTCCCGAGTACCAGACCACGCCCCGTCTGCAGTTGGTGCTGGGCGCACAGATTGGCGATTTTCGCGGACAGAGCCTGTTCGATGCCTTCAACAGCGAGTGGCTGATCGACCAGCGTGCCGACCGCATGGGTATCCGTCTCAACGGTCCGCAGCTGCAGTGCCAGCGTGGCTCGATGATTTCCGAGGGCATCCCTTTGGGCGCCGTGCAGGTGCCGCCGGATGGCCAGCCGATCATCCTGCTCAACGACCGCCAGACCATTGGCGGCTACCCGCGCCTGGGCGCACTGACGCCACAGGCCGTGGCTCGGCTGGCGCAATGCCTGCCGGGCCAGACGCTGCATCTGACGCCCACCACGCAGGACAGTGCACAGCTTGCCCAGCGCCGATTACTGGCGCAGTGGCAATAAGGTCGGGCTTGCCCCGCCATGGTCGATGGCGGGGCATTTCAGCGCTGGCGACCTGCCTCGCATTTCTATTGCCAGAGCGTTCATGACCCGCGCGGCAGATAGCGGCTGAAGCGGCAAATGCATTAAAGTCGGCGGTCTGCACGCGCGGCTTCGCAAGCCCGCTCATCCGCCAGAAGAGCCCGACGATGGAACACCGTGAAGCGCTGGTCGCGTTACGCCAATTTCTCTCCACCCAGATTCTCGGCCAGGACAAGCTCATCGAGCGCCTGCTGATCGCCCTGCTCGCCGACGGCCACCTGCTGGTCGAAGGCGCCCCCGGTCTGGCCAAGACCAAGGCGATCAAGGAGCTTGCCGAAGGCATCGAAGGCGAGTTCCATCGCATCCAGTTCACCCCGGACCTGCTGCCCGCAGACATCACCGGCACCGAGATCTATCGCCCGGAAACCGGCAGCTTCGTATTCCAGCAGGGGCCGATCTTCCACAACCTGGTGCTGGCCGACGAGATCAACCGCGCCCCGGCCAAGGTGCAGTCGGCGCTGCTTGAGGCCATGGCCGAACGCCAGGTTTCGGTAGGTCGCAGCACCTACGACCTGTCGCCGCTGTTTCTGGTCATGGCCACGCAGAACCCCATCGAGCAGGAAGGCACCTACCCGCTGCCCGAGGCCCAGCTCGACCGCTTCCTGATGCACGTGAAAATCGGTTTTCCCGATGCGGCGGTGGAGCGCAAGATTCTCGCCCAGGCCCGTGGCGATGCGCTCAATGGCGAAGCCAAACCCGAGCACCGGGTCAGCCAGCAGGCGGTGTTCGCCGCACGCAAGGAAATTCTCGGCCTGTACATGGCCGATGCGGTGGAGGAGTACCTGGTGCAACTGGTGATGGCCAGCCGCACCCCGGCCAAATTCGATGCCGAGCTGGCCGACTGGATCGCCTATGGCGCCAGCCCGCGCGGCTCCATTGCCCTCGACCGCTGCGCACGCGCCCATGCCTGGCTGGCCGGGCGCGACTTCGTCAGCCCCGAGGACATCCAGGCGGTGCTGTTCGACGTGCTGCGCCATCGCATCATCCTGTCCTTCGAGGCCGAAGCCTCGGGCGTCGATCAGGATCGCGTGATCCAGCGCATCCTCGACGTGGTGGCGGTGGCCTGATGCAGCCGCGCGCTCCGCGCTTGTCTTGCGTAGCCCGGATGCAATCCGGGACCGCTCGCGTGTCTTCCCCGGATTGCATCCGGGCTACGGACTGAAGCATGTCCAGCCCAGCCCCGACACCCGGCATCCATATCACCCTCGGCGAGCTCATCGACATGCGCCATAAGGTGCATGAAGTGCCGCTGTTCTCCACCCCGGCGCGGCGCAGCCCGCTGACCGGCCTGCATCACTCCAAGCTGCGCGGCCGTGGTGTGGACTTCGACCAGGTGCGCGTCTACCAACCGGGCGACGACGTACGCACCATCGACTGGCGCGTCACCGCGCGCACCCAGGAGCCGCACACCAAGCTGTTCCATGAGGAGCGCGAGCGTCCCATCTTCATCATCAGCGAGCAGAGCCAACGCCTGTTCTTCGGCTCCGGCCTGTGCTTCAAGTCGGCGCTGGCGGCACGCGCCGCGGCGCTGATCGGCTGGGCCGCGCTGGGCCACAACGACCGTATCGGCGGCCTGGTATTCGCCGACAACGAGCATCATGAGGTCAAACCACGGCGCAGCAAGCAGAGCCTGCTGCAACTGCTCAACCTGCTGGCCCGCGCCAACCAGGCGCTGGGGCCAGAGAGCCAGGCAAGTACCAGCCGCGACAACTTCGGTCTGGCCCTGCGTCGCGCCCGCGAAGTGCTGCGCCCGGGCAGCCTGGTGATCGTACTGTGCGATGAGCGTGCCTTGAGCGACAACACCGAACAGCAGTTGACGCTGCTCGCGCGCCACACCGATCTGTTGCTGCTGCCGCTGTCCGATCCACTTGATCACGCCCTGCCGGCAGCTGGCCTGCTGCGCTTCACCCAAAATGGCGCGCAGCTTGAGCTCGACAGCCATAACGGCGATTTGCGTCAGGCTTATCGCGCCCAGGCGCAGGCGCGCGAGGCACGCTGGCAGCGCCTGGCGCAGAAGCTCGGCGTGCCGCTGCTACCGTTGAGCACGCAGTTCGAACTGGTCGAGCAATTGCAGGAACAGCTCAGCCCCCTGCACGCGAGAAGATCCCTATGAACCCCATCGACCAGTTACAATCGCTGATCGACCCAGCGCCCGTGCCCTGGTGGCCTCCGGCACCGGGCTGGTGGTTGCTTGCCGTGCTGCTGCCGCTGCTGGTATGGGGACTCTGGCGCGCGCTGCGCGACTGGCGGCGTCGTCCGCCCAAGATGACCACGCAGCAGGCGCTAGAGCCACTGCGCCAGGCGGCACTCGACGAGCTGGCCAGCTTGCGCAAACCCTACGACGGAGCACCTGCCGGCCCTTGGCTGCAGCAGCTCAATGCCCTGCTCAAGCGCCTGTGCCGCGAACGCTACCCGGACAGCGCCAGCCACACCCTGAGCAGCCGCGCCTGGCTGGCCTTTCTCGACAACCGCTGCCCGGCTGCCGGCCTGACCCGCTGGATGATCCTCGTCGACGGCAGCTACAGGCCGCAATGCACGCTGAGCGACAAGGCCATCGTAGAACTCGATCAGGCCGTCGCCACCTGGATTCGCAAGCATGTTTGAGTTCGCCTGGCCCTGGGTGTTTCTGCTCGCGCCGCTGCCCTGGCTGCTGCGCCTGTTGCTGCCACCGGCCGACAGTGGCGATGCCGCGCTGCGCGTCGGGTTTCTCGACGAATTGCAAGCCCTCAGCGGTCGCCGCGCCCGCGCCGCCCTGCCCAGTTGGCGCCAGCAAGCGCCGCTGGTGCTGCTCTGGTGCCTGCTGTTGTGCGCTGCGGCGCGGCCGCAATGGGTCGGCGAGCCGCTGCCGCTGCCAGCCAGCGGCCGTGATTTGCTGCTCGCGGTCGATGTCTCTGGCTCCATGGATTACGCCGACATGCAGTGGGACGAGGAGCCGATCAGCCGCCTGGATCTGGTCAAACGCTTGCTCGGTGACTTTATCGAAGGTCGCCGTGGTGATCGCGTCGGCCTGATCCTGTTCGGCAGCCAGGCCTATCTGCAGGCACCGCTGACCTTCGACCGCCACACTGTGCGCACTTGGCTGGACGAGGCGTTGATCGGCATTGCCGGCAAGAACACCGCCATCGGCGACGCCATCGGCCTGGCAGTCAAGCGCCTGCGCCAACGTCCGGCGCAAAGCCGGGTGCTGGTGCTGATCACCGACGGCGCGAACAACGGCGGCGAAATCGATCCGCTGGTCGCCGCGCAACTCGCCGCCGATGAAGGTGTACGCATCTACACCATCGGCATCGGCGCCGATCCACAACAAAGCGGCGCGTACGGCAGCTTCGGCTTCAGCGCGCTGGACCTGGACGAGACCAGCCTGCGTGCGATCAGCGACACCACCGGCGGCGAGTATTTCCGCGCACGCAATCAGGCCGAGCTGCAGCAGATCGAGCTGACCCTCGACCGCCTCGAGCCGGTCGCCCAGCAACCCACCCTCGCCCGCCCTGCCCAGGCGCTCTACTCCTGGCCACTGACGCTGGCGCTGCTGGGCTCGCTGCTGCTGGTCGGCCAGGTGCTCTGGCCTGACTTGCTGCTGCGGCTAAGGAGACGGGCATGAGCATGCTCTGGCCGGAATGGCTGCGCCCATTGTGGCTGCTGGCCGTACCCGTGCTGGCCTGGTTGCTCTGGCGCCTGTGGCATCGCGAGCGCCAGAGCGGGCGCTGGCAACTGTTGTTGCCGGCGGCGTTCCATCAGGCGCTGCTCAAGGGCGGCAGCGGTCGCTCCAGCAAGTTGCCGTGGCTGGCACTCGGCCTGGCCTGGCTGCTGGCGGTGCTGGCGCTGCTCGGCCCCAGCTGGCAGCGCGTCGAGCAAAGCAACCAGAAGCCCGCCGATCCGTTGGTGATTCTGCTCGAACTGACCCCGCAAATGCTCGCCACCGACGGCCGCCCCAATCGCCTGGAACAGACCCGGCGCAAGCTGCTCGATCTGCTCGAGGCGCGCCGCGATGCGCAGACGGCGATCATCCTCTATGCCGGCAGTGCGCACAGCCTGGTGCCGCTGTCCGATGACCTGGCCACCAGCCGCAACCTGCTCGAGGCGCTGAAACCCTCGCTGATGCCCGAGCCGGGCCGTCGCGCCGACCTGGCCGTGGCGCGCGCACTGCAACTGCTCGACCAGGCGCAACTGGGTCAGGGTCGCCTGCTGCTGATCACCAGCGCCCTGGATGACGAGGAGCGCAGCGGCATCCAGCAAGCGCTGGCAAAGCGCTCGGTACCGCTGCTGGTGCTCGGCGTGGGCAGCCGTGAAGGCGCTCCGGTGATGCAGGAGGACGGCAGCTTTCTCAAGGACTCGCGCGGCGCCATCCTGATCCCGCGCCTCGATGCACGTGGCCTGCGGGAAGCCGCCGAGGCTCATGGTGGCCGCTATGCGCCGATCCGCCTGGACGACGAAGACCTACGCCGCCTGGGCCTACTCGACGGCCCGCAGGCCATGCGCGCCGCCGGGGAGCCGACACGGCTCGACAGCCGTATCGACCAGGGCTACTGGCTATTGCTGCCGCTGCTGTTGCTGGCCGCCTGCGCCGGGCGCCGCGGCTGGCTGTTCTGCCTGCCGCTGTTGCTGATGCTGCCACCGCAAAGCAGCCAGGCTTTCGAGTCCGACGACCTCTGGCTGCGTCCCGATCAACAGGGCCAGCGCCTGCTGCAGGCTCAACGTCCGGCCGAGGCCGCGCAACGCTTCGTCGATCCACAGTGGCAAGGCAAGGCGCTCTACGAGGCTGCAGATTACTCAGCCGCTGCAGAGCGTTTCGCCAAGGGCGACAGCGCTGCCGACCATTACAACCGCGGAAACGCCCTGGCCAAGGCCGGCGAGCTGGAGGCAGCGCTGGATGCCTACGAGCAGGCGCTGGAGCGCCAGCCGGAGCTGGCCGCCGCGCAGTACAATAAGGCACTGGTGGAAGAAGCCCTGCGCCAACGCGACAATCAGCAGCAGAGCGGCAATGGCGATGCGGACGAGCAACAGGAGCCTGCCGACGAGCAGCTGCAGGCGAATGAATCTTCGGCCGGCCAGCCCGCCGAGGGCGCTACCGCGCAGCCGGCCCAAGCGGGCAGCATCGGCGAGAACAGTGAAAGCAGCGAAACGCCGCGCAGCGCTAACGGTGCCGGCGAAGACGACGCCCAGCCAGACAACGACAATGAAACCCTGGACGCCGCCGAGCCCGTTGCGCAACCCCGGGCGGAAATCGACCTGGGCACCGCGGCCGAACGTCGACAAGCGCTGGAACAATGGCTGCGGCAAATCCCGGACGACCCGGCCGAGCTGCTGCGGCGCAAATTCTGGTATGAACAGCAACAGCGTCAGGACTCCAACCGATGAAGCATCTGCTCTCCCTGCTTCTTCTACTGCTCGCCGGGCAGGCTTGTGCCGAAGGCTTTTTCGCCAGCGTCGATCGCGCCCGCCTGAGCGAAGGCGAGACCGTGGTGCTGACGCTGGAGTCCACCGACCCGACCCGCTTCGGTCGCCCCGACCTGAGCCCGCTGGACAAGGATTTCGAGGTGCTCGGCAGCCGCCAGGTCAACCGCCTGAGCAGCATTGGCGATACGCCACGTGCCAGCACCCGCTGGATCCTCACCCTGCAACCGCGCCACAGCGGCGAGGTGATCATCCCGGCGATTCGCCTGGAGGATGCCGAAACCCTGCCCATCACGCTGAATGTCGAGGAGGCCGTCAGCGCTGGCGATGGCGACAAGCTGGCGCCGGTGTTCATCGATGCCAGCCTCGATCAGCCAAGCGTCTACGTACAGGCTCAGGCGGTGCTGACCCTGCGCATCTATCACTCGGTTTCGATGTATGACGACAGCAACCTGACGCCTCTGCGCATCGAGGACGCACGCGCCGAACAACTGGGCGAGCCGCGCACCTACGAGAAGAGCATCGGTGGCGTGCTGCACGGCGTGATCGAACTGCAGTACGCCATCTATCCGCAACGCAGTGGCCAACTGCTGATCCCCGGGCAGACCTTCAGCGCGACGCTGGTCGACCGCTCGCGCAATAATGACTTCCTGCCCTTCGGGCCGCGCTCCGGCAAGGTCACGCGAGTCAAATCGCCGGACATCCCCCTGCAGGTCAAACCCAAGCCCGCCGACTATCCCGCCGACGCGCCCTGGCTACCGGCGCGGGCCCTGGGCCTGGCGGAAACCTGGAACCCGCAGCCAGAGCAGAGCCAGGTCGGCGACTCGCTGACCCGCCGCCTGATCCTCAAGGTCGACGGCCTGTCCAGCGCCCAGCTGCCGCCGCTGCCAGCGACGCAGGTCGACGGCCTGCGGCGTTATCCGGATCAGCCGCAGATGGATGATCAGAAAAGCGAGAACGGCATCATCGGCACCCGCGAAGAACGCGAAGCGCTGGTGCCCAGCCGTGCCGGCAGTTTCGACCTGCCACCGCTGGAAGTGTTGTGGTGGAACACCCAGACCGACACGCTGGAACGCACCACACTTTCTGCCCGTACCCTGCAGGTTGCGGAGAACCCGCAGTTGCAGAACGACGAGCAACCCAACACGCCGATGGTGACAACGCAGGTGATCGAGGGGCCGGAACTCTGGCCCTGGCAACTGGCCTGCGCCCTGCTGGGCCTGACGACCCTGCTCGGCTTTGGCCTGTGGTGGCACGCGCGCCGGCAACCGGCGATCCAGCGCGCAGCGCAGGCCGGCCCGAGCCCGCGCACGCTGCTCGACGACCTCAAGCGCGCCTGTCAGGCTGGCGATGCCCAGGCGACCCGCCATGCCCTCGATGCCTGGGCGCGGCAGCAGCCGGAGACGCTCGCCGACATGGCGGCGCGCTACGTGCCGCTGTCGGACGCACTGGACGGCCTCAATGGCGCGCTGTACAGCGAAACGGGCCAGCAGTGGCAAGGCGAGGAGCTGTGGAAAGCGATTCGCAACCTGCCTGCCACGCAGGAACCAAGCGCTGCGCCGCAGGACAACAGTGCACTGCCGCCGCTGTACCCGCGCTAGCAGGTAAGCGCGCAGTCTTGTCGATTGTTTCAAGCGCTTGCCGGTGACTCGTATGGGCTAGCAAGGATCGCGGATAAATCCGCTCCTACAGGTACGTAGTAGGCCGCATGGATCTATGGAGATAGTTACCACGCTCTGCGTGGGCACCTGTTTTTGGCACGCTGCGCGTCGTGCTTGGCAGCACGGGATGTCATACAGACCGTAGCGGACGCGAAGCGTCCTGGGCTGCACTTCCCCGCAGAGCGTGGGAACGATCGATCACGGCGCTGTGCTCATGAGGGCGTCGCCCTGGCCGGCGATCGAGCATTCGCCTGGTCGATAGCCGTGAACTCATTCACGCAGCCTGATCCTGGCCTTGTCGGCATAATTGCCGGCGAAGCCCCGGATTTCATCCGGGCTACCAGCTGGCTCGGGCAGGCCATGCAGCCTTTGAGCGAGACCGTCTCGTCACTGCAAAGCCTTCAAACAAAAACCGCGGCCCGAGGGCCGCGGTTTTCGTTCTACGCCACAGGCATCACGCCTTGGCGCGCAGCTTCTCTGGGTTGATCAGGAAGCGGGCCAGTGCCGGCAGCAGCCAGATTGCGCCAATCATGTTCCACAGGAACATGAAGGTCAGCATCAGGCCCATGTCGGCCTGGAACTTGATCGCCGAGAAGATCCAGGTCGCCACGCCGATGGCCAGGCAGACGCCGGTGAACAGCACCGCCTTACCGGTGGACTTCAGGGTCTCGTAGTAGGCTTCCTGCAGCGGCATGCCCTGACGCAGGTAGGTCTCCAGACGGCTGTAGATGTAGATGCCGTAGTCGACACCGATCCCCACACCCAGGGCGATCACCGGCAGGGTGGCGACCTTCACGCCGATGCCCATGAAGGCCATCAGCGCGTTGCCCAGCACCGAAGTCAGCACCAGCGGCAGGATCACGCAGAGGGTCGCCGCCAGCGAACGGAAGGTCAGCAGGCACATGATGCTCACCGCCGCGTAGACCGCGATCAGCATGGTGGTCTCGGACGCCGCGATCACCTCGTTGGTGGCAGCCTCGATACCGGCGTTACCCGCTGCCAGCACCACCTGCAGCTCGTCGGTGCTGTGCTGCGCGGCGAACTCTTCGGCAGCGGCCACGGCGCGAGACAGGGTTTCGGCCTTGTGGTCCTCGAGGAAGATCAGCACCGGCGCGACCGAGCAATCTGCGTTGTACAGGCCTTCAGCACGGGCGATGGAGTTGTTCAGCACGTCCTGATTGCGCGACAGGGTTTCCCATTTCAGGTTGCCCTCGTTCATACCCTTGATCACCTGCTTGGACACGGTGACCATGGAGATGGCCGACTGCACGCCGGCGGTGTTCTCCATCTTCCACATCAGCTCATCCATGGCGGACAGTGCTTCGTAGGTGGAGCAGCCTTCGGTGGGCGTCTTGATCATCACCACCAGCACGTCGGAGCTGGTCGAGTAGTTGCGGATGACGAAGTCGTTATCCAGGTTGTAGCGCGAGTCCGGGTGCAGTTCCGGCGCACCCTGGTCGAGGTCGCCGATCTTCAGGTTCTGCCCGTACCAGACACCGCCAGCCAGCGCCACCACGGCAACCACGACGGAAATGGGCGCGACCATCGGATGGGCGCAATTGGAAATCGCGCGCCAGAACGGATGATCCTTGGCAGCCTCTTCGCGGCTGATCTTAACCGCCTTCTGGCTGATACCGATGTAGGAAATCATCACCGGCAGCAGGATCAGGTTGGTCAGGATGATCACCGCCACGCCCATCGACGCGCCGATGGCCAGTTCGCGAATCACGCCGATATCGATCAGCAGCAGGGTCACGAAGCCGACCGCATCGGACAGCAGCGCCACCAGCCCGGGAATGAACAGCTGACGGAACGCCATGCGCGCAGCAGACAAGGCGTCAGTCGCCTCGCCGGACGCCATGGCGATGCCGTTGATCTTCTGCACACCGTGGGAAATACCGATGGCAAATACCAGGAACGGCACCAGCATCGAGTAGGGGTCGAGGCCGAAGCCCAGGGTGTGCAGCAGGCCCAGCTGCCAGATCACCGCGATCAGCGTGGTGATGACCACCGCCAGGGTGCTCTTGAAGCAGTGGGTGAACCACAGCAGCAGCACGAAGGTGATGCCGATGGCCACGGCGAAGAACAGTGCCACGCCCACCAGGCCGTCGATCAGGTCACCGACCTTCTTAGCGAAGCCGATGATGTGCACCTGGACATTGGGATTCTGCGCTTCGTACTTGTCGCGAATCTTCTCTTCCAGCTCGTGGGAGAACTTCTGGTAGTCCAGTTTGATCAGCTTGCTCTGGTCGTTCGGGTCCGGATAGGACTCCAGCAGCGGGATATCGACGATGGTGGACTTGAAGTTGTTCGCCACCAGGCGACCGATCTGCCCGGACTTGAGGATGTTGCTACGCAGATCCTCGAGGCTGTCGGTGGAACCGTCGTAGGTCTGCGGGATCACCTCGCCACCGGCGAAGCCTTCCTCGGTCACTTCGGTCCAGCGCACGCTGGGGCTCCACAACGACTTCAAACCGGAGCGGTCGACGCCGGGGATGTAGAAGGCCTCGTCATGGATCTGCCGCAGCGTTTCCATGTACTCCTTGCTGAAAATGTCGCCATCGGTGGCTTCCACCGAGATACGCACCGTGTTGCCCAGGTTGGCCAGGTCGTTACGGTGTTCGAGCATCTTCTGGATGTACGGATGGCCCAGCGGGATCATCTTCTCGAAGCTGGTCTGCGGGCGTACCTGCGCAGCCTGATAGAACAGGAAGATGCTGATCAGCAGGCAGATCAGGATAACCGCCGGGCGATTGTTGAAAATCAGCCGCTCGAGGAAGGACGCGGGCTGTTGTTGATGCTTGGTCATGCAAAGGCTCCCGGCTTGTTATTGTTGGCCCAGATCGGCGCCGGTCGAAGCGGCGAGGTGAACGCCGCCCTGCCCCACCAGGATCAGGTTGCCGTTATCCAGTGCAGTTACCCCGGCCAGCGAAAGGCGGTCGGGGCGATTGATCAGGCTGAACGTCTGGCCGTGATCCGTGCTGCGCAGCACGGTACCGCCATGCCCCACCACCGCGACGCTACCATCGCCGAGCAGCGTGCCATCGGCGAGACCGAATTCCAGCGGACCATTGTTCGGTGTGTTGAGGGAGATCTGCTGCCAGCTGTCACCGAAATCGGTGGAGCGGAACAGGTGGCCGCGCAGGCCGTAAACCAGCAGCGTGCCGGCTTCATCGGTGCCCAGCGCGCCGAACAGCGAGCCCTCGTAGGGTTTGTCTTCGACGGTCTCCCAGGTTTCGCCCCAGTCGCGCGAACGGAACATGCCACCCAGCTCGCCGACAACGAACAGCCCGGCGCCCTTTACCGCGGTGATGGCGTTGAGGTGATAGGCGTCCTCGTTGTCGAGACGGTCGCTGACGTCTTCCCAGTTCTGGCCACCGTCGGTGGTTTCCAGCAGCGCGCCGTAGGCTCCTACGGCGTAACCGGTCTGCAGGTCCTTGAACCAGATATCCAGCAGCGGCGCTTCGCGCTCAAGGTCTTCGAACTGGCTGGTCCAGGTCAGCCCGCCATCGGTCGTGGCGAGAATCTGCGAATCGTGGCCGACCACCCAGCCATGCTTGGCATCGACGAAGAACAGGGAGGTCAGCATCTGCCGGGTCGGCACCTTGGCCTGCTGCCAGCTTTGCCCCTGGTCGTTGGAGTAAAGAATGTGGCCACGGTCACCAACGGCAACCAGGCGTTCGCCGGTGTTGGCGACATCGAGCAGCAGACTGTGCACGGCCTTGGGCGACTCGATGGCGAAGCCGGCCTCAGCTGCAGCCGTGGTCTCGGCCTGCAAGGGCGCGGCGCCGAAAGCCAGAACGGAAAGCACACTGCACAGCGAGAGCGCTTTAGCCAGCGGCGAATGGACACGGAGCGCCGACTTGCGCACCGGATTGGGCGCCAGACCGGACTGGGTGCGCCGCATGACGGGCTCACTCATATACCTTCCCCCTTTCTTGTTATAGGCGGTACTACTGATCCCGCCCATCCTAGCGAGCTTCGGAAAGCCCTGACAATTGGCGCGACGTTATGTTTTGTTAAGGCCGAACCCGCGTGATAGAAGCCTATTCGCCATACTGATACGAAAAGGCCGCTACTACTGTAGCGGCCTTCGCTTGAAGCTACACAACTATTATCGAGTGCCGCGGCGACGCAGGGCAGCCGGTTTGAAATAACCGTCGTCCGGGACCGCCTGGGTGAAGTCGATGGTGTTGTTCTCTTCGTTGTCCAGATTCTGCACGTGGTAACGACGCGCCTGCAGGTCGTGGAACACATCGAGTGCGGACCAGGTGGTCGGCAGGTCGTAGTAGTTCTTCAGATAGGCGATGGAAACGCGCCACAGCTCACCACGGCCGTCGTACTGATCCACTACCGCGGCCTGCCAGCTGTCCTCGTCGAGGAACAGAGTGCGCTTGGAGTAGATGTGGCGGGCGCCGGACTTCAGCGTGCCTTCGACCACCCATACGCGGTGCAGCTCGTTGCGGGTCAGTGCCGGGTTGAGGTGACCGACCTGCAGCAGATCCTTGTACTTAACGTCAGGGCTGGTGACCTGGTAGTTGTTGTACGGGATGTAGATTTCCTTCTTGCCCACCAGCTTCCAGTCGTAGCGATCCGGAGCACCGTTGAACATGTCGGTGTCATCGGCGGTACGCAGGCCGTCAGCAGCAGCGATCGGCGTGTCGTAAGCCAGGTTCGGCGCACGGCGCACGCGACGCTGACCAGCGTTGTAGCCCCAGGCCTGACGCGGTTCCTTGACCTGATCCAGGGTCTCGTGAACCAGGGTCGCGCCACCGGCCAGACGCGCCGGGCTGGTGGTGAACGACAGGTAGTAGAACATGATGTTGTTCAGGTCGGCGAAAGAGCCGTTCTGCAGGTAGTACTTGAACAGCGCTTCCTGCTGCGAGGTGACCAGCGAGTAGGAACCGTTGCGCTGCACCGCCACTTCCGAGGCGCGGCGTACGATGTAGGTACCGCGGTAGCGAGCGATGTGGTTCCACAGCGCTTCCACGCCGTTCTGCGGGATCGGGAACGGAATGCCGCCATAGGCATTGGTGAAACCGTTGCCGCCATCGGCCAGCTGGGCGCTTGTGGCGTTTTTCAAGGTGTTGTCGTAGACCCACTGCGGCGCGGAGCCGGAGCGGCGGGTCTGGTAAACCGGCATCTGGTAGGTTTCCGGATAAGCCTTGAACATGGCGATCTGACCGGGAGTCAGGTTGGCCTCGTACTGACTCAGGTTGGCCGCGGTGATGGTGAACAGCGGCTTGTCGTCCGGGAACGGATTGACGTGGTGCTGGCCCGAGCGGGTGTAACCCGCCGGCGGTTGGGTGATGCCACCGGTCCAGGCCGGGATGGTGCCGGCAGCGTTGCCAGCCTTCTCGGCGCCGAAGGGCGTCAGGGTGTCGCCGAGCTTGGCGGCTTCCTGCGGGGAAACGGCAGCCAGCGCGGAACCGGCGGAAAACGCCAGTGCAACGGCTACGGCCATCAGCCTGTGCTTGTTCAGCATGGGTAATTCTCCGTGAAGAGTATTTGCCGGGCCCTTAGCAGCGCCCGGCGTGTTTCTGGTTATAGGTACAGAGCATGTCTACGAAGCAGCGAAACGCAGCAATCGGCAGACGCCTCTTAGAAGGAGTACTTGACGTTCAGCCCGATGTTGTCGCGATCACGCGCACCGTTGTTCTCGCCAGCGCCATAGAACTCGGTGTACTGGATCTCGGCCTCCAGGCTGTTCAGGTAGCTGGCACGCATACCAACGGTGTACGCCTTGCGGCCTTCGATGAAGTTGCCGGTCTGGTGCGAGTTGCCTTCGAAATCGTGCTTGAACACTGCGAACGGCGACAGGTTCACACCTGCGTAAACGTCGTTCCAGGTGCCGGAGAGCACCAGCGTGTAGCCGTAGGAGTTCTTGTTGATCTGGTCGGCGCGATTGTCACGATCACTGTTACCGACATACGAGGTGTTGCCACGGCCGGAGTAGTAGCGGTTGGTGCCGTCCCAAGCGGTGTATTGCAGGCTGCTGCCACGGATATGCTCGGACGCCAGCTCGGCCACGCCGAACAGCGAGTCGAAGCCAAACGACGGGCCGAAGTTGTAGATGGTGCCCAGCGAGGTGTTGAAGGCCTCGACACGCTCGCTGTTGTGAATCTGCCCGGTGATATCGACCATCTTGCCGCCGATATTGACGTCACGGCCGTCTGCCAGCGGGGCCGCCTGACCAAGCAGGTCACCTAGCAAATCGTTGGTGGTGGCAATGCCGATAGGCAGGTTCGGACGATAGGAAAGTTCACCGAAGACGGATGCAAGGCCGACCGTGGTATTGAAGCTCATGCCGTACATACGGATGTCTTCAGCATACTCGCGGCGGGCATTGACCTGGTTGGCGACGTCGACTGCGGCAGCACCATTGACCAGTCCAAGGACGGTAGCTGCAGCAGGATTAGTTGCTGCCTGAGACACCAGATCGTCATAACTGCTGGCCGATACGCCCAACAAGCTGCCCAGACCAGCAAGCTGATCGATGTTGAGGCCGGCGTAGGAGGAATTCAGATCAGCGTAGATGGTCGGTTCTTTGGCATGGTAATTCACGAAGTAGAAACCGAACTCCGTCGAATTCAGCTCCTCGGCGATATAACGGAATGCCACACCGAACTGGCCATCATTCTTGGCGTTGATATCGGACCCGACATTGGCGACCTTGATGGTGCCGTTGCTATCGAAATACTGAGTGCCCTGAAGACCGCCAAAGTTCGCCGGAAGCCCCAGGAAACCACCATTGACCGCTCCGTTGTACACCGTTTGGAAAAGCGGGTTCGCCATGGCAGCCTGAGTGGTATAAGCAGTATTGCCACCATCAGCGAACAGGTCGGTTTCGGAGAAATAAGTGCCGACCGGGTCGATAGCGGTTTCTTTCCAGTTCCACTGATAGAAAGCTTCCATCGACAGGTTGTCGGTCAGGCCAAGGTTGAAGCTCAGCGCTTCGACAGGCACCAGCACTTCCTTCACTTCCGAGCCAGGCAGACGGAACTTGGCGGCATCGACCGGGTTGGTGGTATTCACGCCGCCACGATAGAACAGGCCTTCCCCCCAGTTGAAAACCTGTTTGCCCAGGCGGCCGGACACTGGCATATCACCGACGTCCCAGTTGCCATAGACATAGGCATCTAGAATCTGCGCATCACGACCGGCCTTATGGCGGGTCTCACGCGTGAAGGAGTTGTTTCTCGGATAGGTCTGGCTGGGCTGAATTCCCGACAGCGTATCGTTGTAATCATTGCGCTTGTCCATGATCTGGGTGTCATAGAAAGCGGTACCACGAACGAAGACGCCGTAGTTTTGGTAAGACGCTTCAAGGTCACTGGTGATCTTGAACACTTCGGAAACCAGGCCGGTATCGAAGTTGCGATTACCGTCGTTGGTGTTGATGTCGTTATTGTTCTTGTCCTGCCCCTGAACGCGCCACAACTGGCCGTAGGAGATGGTGGTGTCGATGGAACCGGTGATTTCGTTGTCGGCGAAGCTGAACTCCACCGCTTGAGCCTGAGCGGCGACCAGCAACGGCAGAACGCCAGCGAACGCAAAGCCGGCCTTGGCCGGAGCAAAACGTAGAACAGGCTTGCGGGACTTAATTTCCATCGAGACTCACTCCGTGGACAGATCATTCTTTTGGGCGATCCGGTAACCGGCCGCGATTTACCGTACTGACGACGGCTTTTTATTTGCAGTGCGCATTCAGGACCGAGCGCTGGAACGCGCGGTCAAACGTCGCTTGCCGTTGCAACCATGGTGCCAATTCAAACAGGTGTATCAGCGCAAACCGGCTTGGGAGAGCCGTTGGCCGATTTCTTTTCGTGACTGATCAGCCACTGACCAATGCGTCAGAAAAACTGGCGCATCTTGTCCTACGATCCGACGCTTTATGCCACTCTCGCCGTACTGGAGAGCAACGAAGTTGGTCCTGCCGTCAAGTAACGAAGCCGGAGCTTAGTGTCTGAATGTATAACCAGTCACATGCATATTTCATTGGGTAACAAAAAAGTGTTACCAACCAGAGGCTGGTAACACTTTTTTGTAGAGCCAAACCCGTCTTAGGCCAGGCTTTTGCTCACTACCTCATAGACATCGCTGGACAGCTCGCCCGAGGCGAGGATGCGCTCCAGTTCGGCCTTCATCAGCGCTTGACGGGCGCTGCCGTACTTGCGCCAGCGCGTAAGCGGAGCCAGCAGACGCGAGGCGATCTGCGGGTTGAGGGCATTGAGGGTGATCACTTGGTCGGCGAGAAAGCGGTAGCCCGCCCCGTCCGCGCGATGGAAGTTGACCAGGTTCTGGTTGGCGAAGGCGCCGATCAGGGCCCGCACCTTGTTCGGGTTCTTGAGGGTGAAGGCTTCGTGCCGCATCAGCGCCTGCACGCGCTCCAGGCCGCCCGGCAGCGGGCAGCCGGCCTGCACGCTGAACCACTGATCCATCACCAACGGATTGTCCTTGAAGAAGTCGGCGAACATGGCCAGGGCCTTGCTCTGCTCCTCCTGGAACGGCGAATTGACCAGCACGGCCAGCGCGGCAAGGCGCTCGGTCATGTTGTCGGCGTTCTCGAACTGGTCGACGCAGGCCGCCAGCACCTCCGTTTTCTCGCTGAGCATCAGGTAGGACAACGCGATGTTCTGCAGGCTGCGCCGCGCAAAGTGCGCCGCCTCGGCCACGTACGGCGTGGTTTTGGATGCTTCACGATTGGTCTGGTAACGCGCCCACAGCGGTGCGAACAGTGCGTCGGCCAACGCCTTGCGGACGAACTCGCGCGCGGCGTGGATGGCCTCGACATCCGCCACTTCACTGATCTCGGTGAGATACGCCTCACCCGGCAGCGATAGCATTTCCGCGACCATGGCCTGATCCAGCGAATCGTCCTCGAGCAGAGTGCGCAGCGCGGCGACCAGGCGCTGATCCAGCACCAGAGCCTCGCCGCGCTGGTGCTGGCCGATCAATTCTTGCAGCACCTGCACCGACAGCTGCTGGCCGGCTTCCCAGCGGTTGAAACCGTCGGAATCGTGCTGCATGAGGAACATCAGCTGGTCGCGGTCATAGGGGAAGCTGAGCTTGATCGGCGCGCTGAAGCCGCGCAGCAGAGACGGCAGTGGTTTTTCGGCAATGCCTTCGAAGGTGAAGGTCTGCTCGGCCTCGGTCACCGACAGCACGCGACTGGTTCCGTGCGCGCCGCTCTCACCCTGCAGGCGTAGCGGCAGTTCATTGCCCTGCGCATCGAGCAGGCCGAGCGCAACCGGAATCACGAACGGCAGCTTCTCGCTCTGCCCCGGTGTGGCCGGGCAGCTCTGACGGAAGGTCAGGCTGTAGGTCTGCGCGGCGGCATCATAAGCTTCGCTGACGTCGAGGCGCGGCGTGCCGGCCTGGGTGTACCAGCGCTTGAACTGGGTCAGATCGATACCGCTGGCATCTTCCATGTCCTTGACGAAATCGTCACAGGTCACGGCTTGGCCGTCATGGCGTTCGAAGTACAGATCCGAGCCTTTGCGGAACAGCTCCGGCCCGAGCAGGGTGTGGATCATGCGCAGCACTTCCGAACCCTTCTCGTAGATGGTCAGGGTGTAGAAGTTGGAGATTTCCATGTACGCGTCCGGACGCACCGGGTGGGCCATGGGGCCGGCGTCCTCGGCGAACTGGTGGGTGCGCAGGTAGGCCACGTCCTCGATGCGCTTGACCGTGCGCGAGTGGGTATCGGCGGAGAACTCGCTGTCGCGGAACACGGTGAAACCTTCCTTAAGCGACAACTGGAACCAGTCGCGGCAGGTCACGCGGTTGCCCGACCAGTTGTGGAAGTACTCGTGCGCCACCACCGCTTCGACGCGCTGGTGCGCAGCATCGGTTGCGGTCTCGGCCTTGGCCAGCACGCAGCTGGAGTTGAAGATGTTGAGGCCCTTGTTCTCCATGGCGCCCATGTTGAAGTCGTTGACCGCGACGATCATGAAGATGTCCAGGTCGTACTCGCGGCCGTAGACCTCCTCGTCCCACTTCATCGAGCGCTTGAGGCTGTCCATGGCGTGCTGCACCTTGTCGATGTTCTCCGGCTCGACGTAGATGCGCAGCGCCACTTCCCGGTTGCTCATGGTGGTGAAGCTGTCCTCCACGCACCAGAGATCACCGGCGACCAGAGCGAACAGATAGGCCGGTTTCTTGAACGGGTCTTCCCAGGTCGCCCAGTGCCGACCGCCCTCTTCGCTGCCGCTGGCAATCGGATTGCCGTTGGACAGCAGCACCGGGTAGGCATGCTGCTCGGCGCTGAGCGTAGTGGTGAACTTGCCCATCACGTCCGGGCGGTCGAGGTAGAAGGTGATCTTGCGAAAGCCCTCGGCCTCGCATTGGGTGCAGAACATCTTGCCGGACTTGTACAGGCCTTCCAGCGCGGTGTTGCTCTCCGGATGGATGCGCACGCTGCTGTCGACCACGAAGCGTTCCTGAGTCGGTTGCAGAGTCAGGTGGCTGTCGGTCAGCGTGTAATCGGCCGCGCCCAGCTCGCGGTCGTCGAGCTTGAGTTCCAGCAGTTCCAGTTGCTGGCCATCGAGCACCAGCTTGGGCAGGCCGGCGCCGGCCTCCGGGTTGCGACGCATGACCAGCTGCGCATGCACCAGGCTGTGATCCTCGAACAGTTCGAAGGTCAGGTGGGTCTCGTCGATCAGGTAATCGGGAACCTGATAGTCCTTCAGATAGATGGTCTTGGATTGTTCGGTGCGCATGGCGAAGGCCTCTTCGAGGCAGCTTCAAGCGGCTAGCTTCAAGCTGCAAGTTAGGGTCAGGCGGCGATCTCGTGGACGGCCAGCTGATAGGCGGTGTACTTGCGGATATTGATCACGCCGGTGTCGAACATCAGGTACTGGCCTTTGATACCGAGCAGAGTACCCTCGGCCAGGGGCAGCTTGTCCAGATTGAAACTGCTGATCTTGGCCGGATAGGCCTCGATGGGGTAACGAATCGCCTGCACTTCGGCCGCGCTCAGCGGCTGGATGGCCTGCAGGCCGAAACGCTGCTGCAATTCGGCGATACCCGCGCCACAGCTGTCGAAAAGCTGCTCGCGGATCGCGATCAGGTCGACCGGCGCCGCATCGCCCTTGAGCAAGGCACGCCAGTTGGTCTTGTCCGCCACCTGGCTACGCAGCAGATCCTCGATGAAGCCGGATTGCTGCCGGGTGGCCACGCGCAGGATGGGCAGCGCCTGGGTCGCGCCCTGATCGATCCATCGCGTCGGAATTTGACTGGCGCGAGTGATGCCGACCTTCACGCCACTGGAGTTGGCCAGGTAGACGATGTGATCGGTCATGCAGAACTGCTCGCCCCAGCTAGGCTCGCGGCAAGTGCCCTGGTCGAAGTGACACCTCTCCGGGCTCATGATGCAGATGTCGCATTGCGCCAGTTTCTGCATGCAGGGGTAGCAATAGCCCTGGCTGAAGCTGGTTTTGGTCTTGCGCCCGCAGTGCGAGCAGTGAATGGCGCCGAGATACTCCAGACGCAGGCTCTTGCCCACCAACGGGTTGACCGGCACCTCTTCTTCGCCGAGGCGAAACGCATACTGCACCGGCGCGTCCAGGCGCGCCTTCATCTTGCTCAGCGAGCCACGTCCCAACTCGCTCATCAGTGCAGGGTATCCGACGACTTGAACAGCAGATTGGGTGCTGGCTCGGACTTGGATTGACACTCCTGCGGGCCCATGTAGCCGGTGCGCTGATCTTCAGGCAGGTTCTGCATTTCCCAGGCGATCATCGCCTGCAGGCTCAGCTCCTTCTGCTCCTGGGTCAGCTTGCGGCCATCGGGCCACTTGCCGATTTCCACGGCCAGCTTGAGGCTCTCGTAGATTTCCGGGGTGATGTTTTCAATCGCATTGAGAAAGGACGACATAAGGGTCTCCAGGTCAATCGTAGGGCGGGTGAAACCCGCAAAAACGCTGCTGCGGCGGGCTACCCCGCCTACAGCGAAACAGGCGTTCATATCAGCGTCTGGCCAGCATACCGCCAAGCAGCCCGGTCAGGCAGCCGGCGAGCAGGCCGCCGACATGCGCGGCGTTGGCAATGGCGCCGAATTGCAGCAGCTCGAAGATGCCGGTCATGCAGATCGCCAGCCAGGCCAGCATCATCACCAGCACGCCGGGCGGCAGGCGATAGGCCGGATTCGGCGCCAGGCGCTGGTAGATCCAGCAATGCCCGAGCAGGCCGTAGAGCACGCCGGACAAGCCACCGAACAAGGACGGCCCGGCCCACCAGTATTGGGCGAAATTCGAGGCCAGGCCGAACAACAGGGTCAGGCCAAGCAAGCCGATCGCGCCCTGGCGAAACTCGATGCGCCGCCCAAGCTCCCAGTACCACAGGCTGTTCATCGCCAGGTGCAGCCAGCCGAAGTGGATCAGCATCGGTGAGATCAATCGCCACCACTGGCCGCTGTCGAGCGTGGCGTCCAGATAGGTGAGATAGATGTGCTCGCCGTCGATACGAAAGTCGACGAAGCTCAGCCAGCGAATGGTGGAAAAATTCTCGCCCGCCAGCGTCACGGCGAACACGATAAAGGTGCTCAGCAGCACCAGGGCCGTCACCGGGCTACGCCGCAACTGGGCAAGGAAACCCTCGCGCGCCGGTAGCGGGCTGGGCGGCATTTGCGCCGCCGCATCGCCCTGCGGGTGACGTGCGTAAAGTTCGCGCACCTGTTCGGCGAGCTCCTGCCCCGGCACCCAGAGCACCTGCTGTCCGCCCTCTTCCGCCACCCGGTGCGGCACGCGCAGGCGCTGCAGCAACGCGACGAAACCGCTCAAATCAGCGTCCAGCGGCAAACGCAGTACGACTACGGCCGTCATCGCGGCGCCTCCTGCGGGTCGACATCGACCCAGACGAATTTACCCGCATCCAGACGCGTTTCCTGATCCAGACGGTAAGCCACCAGACGACCTCCGACCACCGCGCTGTAGTCCAGGCAGGCCAGGTTCGCTCGAATCGGTGCCGGCTTGCCACGCCGCCAGTAGTGGCCGACGAACAGCAGCGGCTCGTGCGCGCCATACCTGAGCAGCGCATCCTTCTGCAGTTCGGTCAGGGGTGTTTGCGCCGCCAGTTCCGGCAAGGCATCGGGCTGGAAGACGATATCGCCGTAGGTCTGTGGGTCCTCTTCCCAGAACTTGGTGCGGAAATAGGAACGGGTGAAACCATCACCGCTGGTCAGCGTCAGGCCATGCGGCAGGCGCATGTCGGTGCCGCGCAGCAGACGATCGAGCGCCATGTTGGCGAAACTGCCGGGCACGGCCGAGGCCTGCAGGAAGTGCTCGTCTATACAGCCATCGGGGAACTGTGCCTGGAGCGGCGCGATCAGCTCGGCGTCCCAGCAGGCATGCACGACGCGAAAATGCCCGGCATCGAGGAACAGCGGCATCTCGTAGAACCACTGGAGAAATTCGCGCCATTCCTGCGGATGATCCTCGAACTGAGCCAATGTCTCGCGCATCAGGCGCTGGTGGCGCGGGCTGTGTTCACGCACGTACTGGCGGCCGCTGCCCGGTGGCGCCGGCGTGCTCCAGCCCAGCGCGTTGAACTCGTGATTGCCCATGATGCACAGCGCCTGGTGGGCACGCACCATGTCGTGCACTAGGTGCAGGGCTTGGCGAATACCAGGGCCGCGGTCGACCAGATCACCGAGGAAGATCGCCATACGCGTTGGGTGGCGCCATACGCCGCTCTGCCGGCTATAACCCAGGCGTTCGAGCAGGCGTTCGAGTGTGCGCGCACAACCGTGGATATCACCGATCAGGTCATAACCACGATGGGGGTCGAGGGACATTCAGTCCTGTCCTCCCAGGCGGCTGCCCCAACCGAGCTTGGTGCGGCAGACCTCGTAGTAGTTGTGATCCAGCGGATGGATCAGGCGCAGCTTCTGCGCCTTCTTGGCCACATGCAGGGTGTCGCCCGGCGCGCAGGTGAAATGGTTCTGGCCGTCGCAGGACACCTGCGGATAGATGGTCATGTCCGGCGACACCACCACCTTCAGCTCGCTGTTGCCGTCGACCACGATGGGCCGGCTGGACAGGGTGTGCGGGTACATCGGCACCACCACGATGGCATCGAGCTTGGGATGCATGATCGGTCCGCCAGCCGACAGGGCATAGGCGGTCGAGCCAGTGGGCGTGGCGACGATCAGGCCGTCGGCCTTCTGGCTGCAGACGAACTGGCCATCGATATACAGCTCGAACTCGATCATCCGCGTCGATTTGCCGGGATGCAGCACGACATCGTTGAGCGCATCGCCCTGGCCGATGGCTTCGCCCTGGCGGCGCACCTCGGCTTCGAGCAGAAAGCGGTTCTCGGTCAGGTACTGGCCTTCGAGCACCTGGGCTACCTTCAATTCCAGCTCGTCGGGGCGGATGTCGGTGAGAAAGCCCAGGCTGCCGCGGTTAATCCCCAGCACCGGGACCTTGTGCCGCGCCAAGGCACGCGCCGCACCGAGCATGCTGCCGTCGCCACCGACGACGATCACCAGGTCACAGACTTCGCCGAGCATCTTGCGCGAAGACGTCTGCAGGCCATGCCCCGGCAGCAAATCGGCGATGGTGTCCTCGAGAATCACATGCAGGTGGCGGTCGATCAGAAAGCGCTTGAGGCGGCGCACGGTTTCCAGAACCCGCGTGCTCCCCAGGCGCCCGATGATGCCGACATTGCGAAATTGCTCCATGGGACTCCCGCCAGACAGATAAACGATGGGTGATTATCGGCCAAAGGCCCGCACCGCAGCAAACCAGCCCTGCGACTACGCTATGCTCGGGTCATGAATGTTTCCGTCACACTGCATGACCTGCTGCCCGGCCTGCGCACCCCGGCGGTACGCGACCTGGCCTGGGCACTGCTCTCACCGCCTCTGCTGGGTGAGACCACGAAAGTCCAGCGTCATCCCCTGCAAGCCAGTGTCTGGAGTCGGCAGCCGCAGCGCCTGGCAGACTGGCTTGTGCAACAGGACCGCGATGCCGGCGCCCTGCACGCCTGGCTGGCGGTAAAACCGCTACGGCGTTTGGGCCTTTATTACGAGCGCCTGTGGCAGTTCGCCCTGCACGCCGCAACGGACGTCGAAGTGATTGCCGCCAATCTGCCGATCCGCCACGGCGGTCGCACCCTCGGCGAGCTGGATCTGCTGTTGCGCGACGAGGAAGGCGAACATCATCTGGAGCTGGCGGTGAAGTTCTACCTGGGTACCGCCAGCAGTGATGCCGCCGATTGGCTCGGGCCCGGCAGCCATGATCGACTCGACCTGAAACTGAGCCATCTGGCGCATCACCAATTGCCCCTGTCGTCACGGCGCGAAGCCAGGAGACCGCTGAACGAGTTGCAAGTGAGCGAGGCCCGCCCGGCCTTCTGGCTTGGCGGCTATCTGTTCTATCCCTGGCCCGACGGTTGCCCAGCGCCTCGTGGCGCCCAGCCTGGACATTGTCGGGGCGGCTGGTTGCATCGGCGCGACTGGGCCGCCTTCGCCGCGACGAGGCCGGATGCCCGCTGGCAACCGCTGCCAAGGCTGACCTGGCTGCCCCCGGCACTGGTGCAGACTGACGAGGCATGGTCCGCAGCAATGTTCCAGCAATGGCTGAGCCTGTTACGGCCCGAGGCCCAGGCGCAATTATTGGTGCGCCTGGAAGAGGATCGGGCGGGAGACTGGCGAGAAGTGGAGCGGATCTTTCTGGTCAGCGATCAGTGGCCGACGCCCTCGTAGCCCGGATGCAATCCGGGACGCATGCGCCTGCAATCCGCGGATTTCATCCGGGCTACGCTTGCCCCAGAGCCAGCGCTGCTCAACGACTGCGCTCGGTACGCCCACCGGAACGCGCCAGATACCCGGCACCGCTTTCGCAGAGCAGTGCATCGCGTTGCACCGCCGGCAGACCATCCAGCCCTTCACGCAAGGCGTAAACGCTGTAACCCAGTTGCGAAAGGAGAAACACCGCACTGCTGCTGCGTTTGCCGCTGTCGCAGTAGCACAGATAGGTACGTGATCTATCCAGCAGACGCGCCTTCAGGCGCAACAGCTGCAACGGCATATGCAGGGCCTGAGGCGCATGCGCCTTCTCGTACTCTTCCTGCAGCCGCACGTCCAGCCACTGCGCGCCCTGCGCCAGCAACCTGGCCGCTTCGCCCAGCGATACCTCGGCCACCACGGGCGCCTTGAGCAGGGCGAAGAAATCCTGGCGATCCAGGCGCAGCACACTGCCGGCCTCGACCATGGTCACCGTGGCATTGCGTGGCCGGTCGGCCAGCAGCGCCTCCTCACCGAAACAGGCGCCCACTTCCAGTTCAGCCAGCACCTGATGATCGCTGCCGGCACTGCGAATCACCTCGGCGCGACCGCTTTCCAGGAAAAAACAGCAATCACCGCTGGCGCCCTCTTCAAGAACCTGGCTGCCGGCCGCAAGCTCGATTCTTTGCAGGCGAGCCAGCATGTTCTGCACATTGGTCGGCGGCACCTTGGCAAACAGCGGGTTTTCCAACAGCCGCTCCAGCCATTCGATGTCGGCGCCATCGTGCTGCAGCGCCAACAGCAGGTCCTGATGCGCCAGACGCCAGGTCACCAGTCGGTCCAGCATTGTGCTGTCGATCATCAGCACGCTGACATCAGTCAGGGCACGGGCATCATGCAAGCGTGGCAAACCGGGCGACAGGGGGTGGCAGCTGACCTCGCTGCCAGCCTGAATCTTCTGCGCGCGGCCCTCGACGTCTTGCAACTGCAATTCACCGGCAAGCAAGTAGCAAGTCAGACGCGCCTGATCCCCCTGGCGAAACAGCAGCTGCCCCGGCAAAAGGGGCTGCGGCATCAACTGGCTGCGCAATTCGCGCCACTGCTGCTCGGAGAGCACATTGAGCGGCGTGAAGCTGCGCAGCTGTTCGAGGGTAAGGGGTTCGCTCATGAAAACTTCCAGGCTCCGCTGGTCAGATCTGAGTGTAGTCGGCGTCTGCGCCCATCAGCGCTCGACGCCCCTGCAAGCCGCCAGTATGAATGAAGATCAGCCGACTGCCGCGCGCAAGTTGACCACGCTCGCAAAAATCGCGCAGCGCCATCAGCGCCTTGCCGGTATACACCGGCTCCAGCGGCAGATCACTGGCACCTTCGGTGTGCAGGATGAACTGGCGCAGCGGCTCGTCGAGCCGGGCAAAACCGCCGCGCGAGGCATCGACCAACTGGTAGCGCCGCTGCGCCTCACCGGCCTCCTCCAGCAGCGTGGCGACCTGGGCAGCGACGCCATGGTCCCCCGGCACGGCCAGTGCACCGAACACGGTGCGTCGCCTCTCTCCCAGCACCACTCCGGCTAGCGTGGTGCCGGTCCCGGCGGCCAGCCACCAGGCATCGAAATCGTCCCAGCCGATTGTGCTCAGCTGCATTTCGGCCATCTCCACCAGCGTGCTGCAACCTCGGGCACCGGGCAAACCCAGGCCACCTTCGCCTATCGTCTGAAAACCGCTGTAGCGTTCCAGCCAGGGCGCCCAGAAATCCGGCTGATGGCGCGCGCGATAGCCGCCATAACCCAGCCAGTGCAGCTCCATACCCATGCGTTGCAGGTCATCGACGGTCGGCGTCCGCTGAGCTTCACCACGCAGCAAACCGACGGTGGCGAAGCCAAAACGCTGCCCCGCAGCGGCCAGCGCATGCAGGTGATTGGAGTGTGCACCACCGAGGCTGATCACCCCCTGCGCGCCTGCGCCCGCCGCCTGTTCGAGATAAGGCGCGAGCTTGAACCATTTGTTGCCTGACACCAGCGGGTCGACCAGATCGAGGCGCAGGCAGGCCAGCTCGACGCCGGCCGCCTCGAGCCAGGGCAGCTTCACGGGGTGCAACGGCGCCTGTGGGCGCCAGTGGGGAATGTGTATCGGCAAATTCAGCTGACGGTACGCAGACGACTGCTCGCCTTGTGCCGCGTACAGCAGTTCGAATCACCCAAGGTGAAACGACTGGGCGTGTCGATGCGGTCGATGGGGATGGCGCAGCGCTCACCACTGGGCAAGGTCGCATCGCAGCTGGGCTGTTGATAATGCGCCAGCCATTGGCGGTACTGTTCTTCGGAAACGAAGCATTTGGCTGCGGCGTAGGCCATGGGGTTGTCCTGATAACGGGCAACATCCTGCAGCGCAATGGTCAGGTGCCCGGCACCGGGATGGTACACCACGAACACCACGCCGAGCTTGGCCAAGCGCTCCAGCACCTGATCACCGCCCTGACTGGCAAAGGCATCGCGCTCACGCTTGAGACGCTCGATCTCCGCCTGCTGCTGAGCATCCAGCTCGTTGCGATAGGCCAGCTCGACGTCACGCACGGCGATCTGCTCCTTGTATTCGGCCACGGCCGCGGCGACCTTGGCGCGCACCTCGCCGTCGAACTGCGCGCGCAGAATATCGCCCTCGGTACGCCCGTGGCGCTCCAGGGCACGCAGCTGCTGCGTCATTTCCTCGCGGCTGCTCTGGTAGCTTTCGGCCTGAGCCGCCAGTTGCGCCTTGAGATTGGCGTTGAGCGCCTCCTGCTGGCGCAGCGCCTGGTGCAGGCCATGCAGCTGTGCCTGCAGTTGCTTGCTCTGCTCCTCGCTGGCCAACTTGAGTTTGGCCAGCTCTTCCTCATGCTGCTGGGTCAGGCTGGTGATGCGCAGACGCTGCTGCTGAATCAGTTGCGCAGTCTTGGCGCGGTGTTCCTGATCCATCTTCTGCGCCAATTGGTCGGCCACCTCCTTGGCCGGGTCCGGGGCATACCACTTGTCTTCGGAGGCCACCTGCAGACGTTCGGCAACCACCGCCTGGGTACTGTCGTCCTCGACCAGAAGCCCGAGCTGATTGCGCTTGACCGCATCACGCAGCAGCACCAGATCGTTCTGCCCCGGCGCCAGGCTGGGGTCCCATAGGTGCATCTGATGCCAGGACACCGGGCACTGGCTGCGACAAGCCAGGCGAATCGGCCCGGCACCGAGATCCGGGCCACGGCCGGCGCGCTCGGCCAGATGCTGCAGAGGAATGTTCCAGCCCTTGTCGGGGCGGCCGTCCTCGTCGAAATCCAGCAGGAAGAATACCGCCGACCGGACCAGCAGACGTGGGTTGATCGCCACGAACACCGCGCGCATCTCTTCGTCGGCGAACTCGGGCATGTTCACCACGCCGTCGAGCAAGGCTTCGAATTCAGGGAACATCATCTGTTTGCAGATACCGCGTTCACTGAAGAACATCACGGCTTCCACCATCTGCGGCTTGTTCTGCATGCTCATCGAAGACCCTCTGAACCCACGGGGAATATACCGTCCTGATCGGTCAGGCAAGTCTAGGGGAAAACCCACCCGGAGCAATGTGACTGGGTTGGCACTCATTCTGCGAGCCAGGCGGGATAGCCGCCACTGACACCAAAATGTGACAGGAGCGCACAGCCGAAAGCGGCCAGACCACACTGGCCGACCAGCGGATTATTGCCAATCAAGCCTATCCAACGAGCAAATATCCGCCTATCGAGACGTGCATCAGTGGCCTCATCCGCTCTGCAACCGCGTTGCGACAACCTGGCACGTGATCTGCTCGGCACCCTCCGAGCCCGCGCCCCTGACGCGCGGCCGGACTGATAAAAAAACAAGAGGTCAGCCATGTTCCGCCATTCTTTCCCTGCCACTCCTTGCTCCTCGCCCCGCTGGGTGATTGCCCTTCCCGCCGTGGCACACGCCCCACGGCACTGACGCGCCCCTCGCTCAGAAAACAACAATAACTAACGGAGATTCCCCATGCGCTTAACCAAGCGTGTTGGCCTGTTCGTCGCTGCCGCGATCCTGGCCAACAGCCCCAACGCTCACGCCAATCCAGCCTCGATCAACATCCTCACCGGCGGCACCAGCGGCGTGTATTACCCGCTGGGCATGAGCCTGTCCGAGCTGTACAGCGAGAACATAGAAGGCTCGACCACCAGTGTGCGCGCCACCAAAGCCTCGGTGGAGAACCTCAACCTGTTGCAGATCACCCGTGGCCAGTTGGCCTTCGCCCTCGGCGACTCGGTAGCCGATGCGTGGAAAGGCGACGAGGAAGCCGGCTTCAGGGCGCCGCGTGACCGCCTACGCGCCATCGCCGGGGTCTACCCGAACTACATCCAGATCGTCGCCAGCCAGGCATCGGGCATTACCAGCCTGGAAGATCTGCGCGGCAAGCGTATTTCCGTCGGGGCGCCACGTTCGGGCACAGAGCTCAACGCCCGGGCGATCTTCAAGGCCGCCGGCCTGAGCTACACGGACATGGGGCAGGTGCAGTTCAAGCCCTACGCCGAGTCGGTCGAGCTGATCGAAAAAGGCCAGTTGGATGCCACCCTGCAGTCGGCCGGCCTGGGCATGGCGGCGATTCGCGAATTGGCCGATCGCGTGCCGATCACCTTCGTCGCCATTCCGGAACAGGTAGTGTCGCGCATCGGTAGCGGCGCCTATCAGTCAGGCATCATCCCCGCCGGCACCTATCAGGGCCAGGCCAACGACGTGACGACGGCGACCATCACCAACGTTCTGGTGAGCCAGACCAGCGTTTCCGATGACATGGCCTATCAGATGACCCGGCTACTGTTCGAAAACCTCGACCGCCTGGCCGACGCGCACCCGGCCGCCAAGGCCATCAGGCTGGAGCGGGCGATCAATGGCCTGCCGATTCCACTGCATCCCGGCGCCGAGCGCTACTATCGTGAAGTCGGCGTACTCAAATAGCGAGAACGCGCCCGCCCCTGCGGCGGGCTGCGTGATCTCAGCCCTTGGCTGCGGCGAGAAACGGCGCCAGACGCTGCGCCATTTCCGCGCCGAGCGCCTGCAGCCCGCTCATCGGACGCACCATGACTTCGAATTCGACGATGCGTCCCGACTCGTCGAAACGGATCATGTCGATACCCTTCAACTCGCGCTCGCCCACCCGAGCGGAGAATTCCAGCACCACATTGAGGCCGTCGGCCGTCGCCAGCTCGCGGTGATAGGCGAAGTCCTCGAACACCGTGAGCACCGTATTGAGGATCAGATTCACCGCCTGCGCACCTGGATAAGGGGTATGCGCCATGGGCGAGCGGAACACCGCCTGTGGGTGCAGCAGTTCGGGCAAGGCGCTCAAGTCCTTGGCAGCGATGAGCTGGTGCCAGCGTGCGAGGCTGGCTGCGACGGCAGGTTGTAGCTGGGCATTGAGAGACATCGGCTTCTCCTTGTTGTTGTCGGCCAGATAGCCAGCGCCCCGCACTGGGTGTAATGCTTTCACTTAGGGCTGCACGCGTTTGGCTCCCCTCTCATTTATTGGGGGCACGCCTAGTGGAGAGGGGCCGGGGAAGAGGGCTGAAAACACCGCAAAACTGCCAGTTTTCCCCTCGCCGAACGCGGCCCGCCCTAACCCTCTCCCCAAAGGGGCGAGGGGACTTATCGCGCTCGACCGTTTATTAAGTGAACAGTATTACCCGCACTAAGCGGGGCGCTGCGTCAATCAGAGTTCGGCCGCCAGGCGCGAGCCCTGGTTGATCGCCCGCTTGGCATCGAGCTCGGCGGCGACATCCGCACCGCCAACCAGATGCACGCTCTGACCGGCGCTCTGCAACCCTTCCTGCAGCTCGCGCAGCGGGTCCTGGCCGGCACAGACGATCACGGTGTCGACCGGCAGCACCTGCTCATCGCCACCGGCGATACGGATATGCAGGCCGGCATCGTCGATCTTCAGATAATCGACACTGTTGAGCATCTGTACGTTCTTGTTCTTCAGGCCGGTGCGGTGAATCCAGCCGGTGGTCTTGCCCAGACCATCGCCAACCTTGGTCTTCTTGCGCTGCAACAGGAACACCTCACGCGCCGCCGGATGCGGATGCGCCTGAATGCCTGCCACGCCACCACGTGCTTCGAGCGCGGTATCGATACCCCATTCCTTCCAGAACTCGTTACGGTCGAGGCTGGTGGCCTTGCCCTGGTGAGTGATGAACTCGGAGACGTCGAAGCCGATACCGCCAGCACCGATCACCGCGACCTTCTGGCCGACCGGCTTGCGCTCGAGAATCGCGTCCAGGTAGCCGATCACCTTGGCATGCTCGATCCCCGGAATCTCCGGGGTGCGCGGGGCGATACCGGTGGCCAGGATGATCTCGTCGAAGCCGCCCTTGACCAGGTCCTCCACCGACACGCGGGTGTTCAGGCGCACATCGACACCAGTGGTCTCCAGCTTGCGCTTGAAGTAGCGCAGGGTTTCAAAGAACTCTTCCTTGCCCGGTACACGCTTGGCCACGTTGAACTGGCCGCCGATTTCGCTGGCCGAATCGAACAGAGTCACGCTGTGGCCACGCTCGGCCGCGACGGTGGAAGCAGCGAGGCCGGCCGGGCCGGCGCCGACCACGGCAATTTTCTTCACCGCGGCAGTGGGAATGTAGTTCAACTCGGTCTCATGGCAGGCGCGCGGGTTGACCAGGCAGCTGGTCAGTTTGCCGCCGAAGGTGTGATCCAGGCAGGCCTGGTTGCAACCGATGCAGGTATTGATCTCATCACTGCGGCCTTCGGCAGCCTTGTTGACGAAGTCCGGGTCGGCGAGGAACGGCCGGGCCATCGACACCATGTCGGCATCGCCCTCGGCCAGCACCTGCTCGGCCACTTCCGGGGTGTTGATGCGGTTGGTGGTGATCAGCGGGATGCCGACTTCGCCCCTGAGCTTGGCAGTGACCTTGGTGAAGGCCGCGCGCGGCACCTTGGTGGCGATGGTCGGGATACGCGCCTCGTGCCAGCCGATACCGGTGTTGATGAGGGTGGCGCCAGCCTGCTCGATGGCCTTGGCCAGCAGCACGATCTCATCCCAAGTGCTGCCGCCCTCGACCAGGTCGAGCATCGACAGGCGATAGATGATGATGAAGTTCGGCCCGACCGCCTCTCGCACGCGGCGGACGATCTCCACCGGCAGGCGCATGCGGTTCTCATAGCTGCCGCCCCAGCGGTCGCTGCGATGGTTGGTATGAGCCACCAGGAACTGGTTGATGAAGTAGCCTTCCGAGCCCATCACCTCGACACCGTCGTAGCCGGCCTGCTGGGCCAGCGCAGCGCAATTGACGAAGTCGGCGATCTGCTTCTCGATGCCCTCCTCGTCCAGCTCATGCGGCTTGAACGGGTTGATCGGCGCCTGGATGGCGCTCGGCGCCACGGATTTCGGGCTGTAGGCATAACGCCCGGCATGCAGGATCTGCATGCAGATCTTGCCGCCGGCCTCGTGCACGGCCTGGGTGACGATCTTGTGCTTCTCCGCCTCCTCGACCGTGCTCAGCTTGGCCGCGCCGGCGTACACGCCGCCCTCTTCGTTCGGGCCGATGCCGCCGGTGACCATCAGGCCGACGCCGCCACGGGCACGCTCGGCGAAGTAGGCCGCCATGCGCTCGAAGCCGCCCGGCTTCTCTTCCAGGCCAGTGTGCATGGAGCCCATCAGCGTGCGGTTCTTCAGCGTGGTGAAACCGAGGTCGAGCGGGGCCAGCAGGTGCGGGTAACGAGCAGTCATGGATATCTCCACATCGCGATGCAGTTCACGGATTGCCGCGGTCTCATGGGCACGCGGTCGGTTATGCAGCCAGACGATAAAGAGGCTGCCCGCCATGCTCAATGATCGAAACTGACAAGATAATGATCAAAAATAGCAATCCTGCTTGGCAGCGTGGCTCGACCGACCTAACCTGCACCGCAACGAAGCCGAACACCTCGAAATGCGCCTACTGATCTCCCTATTGTTCTCGCTCGCCCTACTGGCCGGTCTCGGCAGCTATGCCCACTGGATCGAGCAACGCCCCAGCGGCCACTACCTGTCCGACCTGCGCAGCCAGGTCGTACTCGATATCGGTCAGCCCGGCCCGCGCGGCAACCTGCTGGGCATCCAGCCGGAACTGTTCGCCGCCGACTACCAGAGCCTAGCTCGCCTGCGTCTGAAACTGGCTGCCTACCTGGACCACGCCCGTGACCAGGCCCTGCTCAACCAGCGCACCGTCGTCGTGCTGCCCGAACATATCGGCACCTGGCTGCTCGCCGTCGGCGAGAAGCAAGAGCTCCATAGTGCAGCCGAACGCCGTGAGGCCATGCACTGGCTGGCAGCGACCAATCCGCTGGATTACCTCGGTGCGCTACTGGATGCCGGAAGCGACGCGCGCGTCGAAGACGCCCTGCTGCGGACCAAGGCGAAATCGATGGCGCACGACTACCAGCAACTGTTCGGCGACCTGGCCCGCGACTACCAGATCACCCTGGTGGCCGGCTCCATCGTCCTGCCCGAACCCCGAGTGGAACTGGGTCGCCTCGAAGTCGGGCGCGGGCCGCTCTACAACGTCAGCCTGGTATTCGACCGGGCCGGCAACCCGCTGGGCCAGCCACAACGGCACACCTTCGATGCCGGCCCGCTCCGCACCGGCAAGGCAGATTCCCTGCAAGTGCTGGATACGCCCGCCGGACGTCTGGGCGTGCTACTCGGTGGCGATATCGGCGAGCTTCCGCAGGCGATGACCGCGGACGGCGAAGCCATCGAGTTGCTGGCCATGCCCAGCGACCTGAACGGCCAGACGGACGAACCCAAGCTCGGCGAGCGACTGCAGGCCCACGGTATTCGCGCAGGGATGCAAGTCCATCTGCGCGGCAGATTCTGGGAGCGCAGCGGCCAGTCCCGGGCGCTGGCTTTGCATGACGGCAGCAGCGAGCGGAGTAGCCGAGAACGCGGCGCCCAACTGATCAACCTGTGGTTATGAAGGCCTCACGCGTTCGTCTCGGCGACCTCTCCGTCGGCTTCACCCTGGCGCTGGCCGACGCGCTGCGCGCCCAGGGCCAGGACCCCGAGCCGTTGCTGGCACAGTTCGGCCTGGATGCCGCACGCCTGAGCGAGCCTCGCGCGCGCCTGTCTATCCCGCGCTTCATGCGTCTCGGCCACAGCGCCATCGCCCTGTGTGGCGACCCGGCACTGGGCCTGGACATGGGCCGCCACAGCCGCATGAGCCAGGTCGGCCTGGCCGGCGTCTGCGCCGCACAGGCACCTGATCTGCGTGAAGCGGCGCGCACACTGACGCGCTTCGAGCCGCTGTATGCCGCCAACTACCGCGGCCGCTCGGGCTTTCGCGAGGACGCCCGCGGCGCCTGGCTGCAGTTCTACTCCATCAGTCCGTACAACGCCTACAACCGCTTCGTGGTGGATTCGGTGCTGGCCGGTTGGCAAACCAACCTGGGCCAGGTGGTCGGTCGCCCAGTCATCCCGGAAAAAGTCGAGATCGAATTTCCAGCGCCGGACTATGGTGAGCGCTACGAGGCGCTGTTCGGCTGCCCGGTGGAGTTCAGCGCAGGCGCCAACCGCCTGCGCCTGGGCAACGAAATCCTGGCACAGCGCAATCCGCAGCACTGCCCGGGCACCTGGCGGCATCTCGTGGAGTTATGTGAACGCGAACTGGATCAGCTGACCCGCACACGCAGCCTGCGAGAACGGGTGATCCAGCTACTGGGGCCATTGCTGCACGGCCACGAACCGGACCTGAATGAAGTCGCGCGCAGTCTGCATCTGCCGAGCTGGACGCTGCGGCGCAAGCTGGCGGAGGAAGGCACACAATTTCGCACCATCCTCAACGACACCCGACGTGACCTGGCCACGGCCTATATCCGTGACACCGAGCTGGCTTTCGGCGAGATCGCCTACCTGCTCGGCTTCGCCTCGGCCGAGGCGTTCCAGCGCGCCTTCAAACGCTGGCTCGGGCAAACACCGGGCGACTATCGCCGCGCACAACGCCGCGCCAGTGGCGACGCCTAGAGTTCGGTGGCGTCGTCTACGTCCGTCACGTCCTGATCGAAGGCATCGCGCTCGAGCAACTCTTCCTGATAATCGTCCATCTGCCGCTCTCCTGAGTCATTTCGCTTGATCGATAGCAAGCTACTTTGCCCGCATGAAGACAAGATGACGAAAAGCCGCAGGGCCATCGCCCCGAATGACAGGCAATAAAAAACCCGTCGATCTTGCGATCGACGGGTTTCGTATATGGCGCAGCGGACGGGACTCGAACCCGCGACCCCCGGCGTGACAGGCCGGTATTCTAACCGACTGAACTACCGCTGCGTGTCGGTTGGACTTGCGTCCAAAGAACTCTTGAAACTCTGTAGCATCCGATGGCGCCCTTGGCGGGCTTTCCATCTCAAACCGACAAATGTCGATCTGGCAAATAATGGCGCAGCGGACGGGACTCGAACCCGCGACCCCCGGCGTGACAGGCCGGTATTCTAACCGACTGAACTACCGCTGCGCGTCGGCCGGACTTACGTCCGAATTCGCTATGGTGGGTGGTGACGGGATCGAACCGCCGACCCTCTGCTTGTAAGGCAGATGCTCTCCCGGCTGAGCTAACCACCCATGTGCCTTAGCGAGGCGCGCACTTTATGCAGGTGGCGAAGCTAAGTCAACACCCTGCTTGAATTTTTTCTGAAAAAAGCGCGTCGGACTCAGTCCATTTCGCCGCACAGCTCGGCGGCCCTCAACAACGCCGCCGTCAGACTGTGGCGCTCCCAGTCGGTGAGCACGGCGAAACGCTGATTGAACTCCGGCGGCATCAGCGTCGGCGCCTGCTGAATCAGCTCGCGGCCAGCATCACTGATCAGCAGCCATTGCCGTCGACGATCCTGATCGTCGCGCTGGCGCTGCAACAAACCGTGCTCTTCGAGGCGATCGAGCAAACCGGAAAGGGTCGCGGCCGTCAGGCTGACGCGACTGCTGAGCACGCTGGCGGTCATGCGCGTCTCGCTGGCCAGTACCTGCAGGATCATCAACTGCATGGGCGTCAGCCCACCAAAACGGGCCAGACGCTTGGCATGCACTTCCCCTGCCTGCTGCAGGCGCCGCAGCGCTTGGAACAGTGGCATTTCAAAGGCCATGACAGATGACAGATCTATTTCAGCAGGAACTTTTTTAACACTCATAAACACCAATCCTTAACCACCAACACTTTGACATGAAAGCATTTTCTTGTTTTGGTGTAAAAGGCTCGGCCACGAGCCACTCCCCAACGGCAACACCGGTAAGGAATTATGTGCGGAATAGCTGGAGAACTACGTTTTGATCGACGCCCCGCGGACCTGGCGGCAGTCGAGCGCATCACCCACCACCTCGCCCCTCGCGGCCCTGACGCCCACGGCTTTCATAGTCAGGGCCCCATCGCCCTCGGTCACCGCCGCCTGAAGATCATGGATCTGGCCGAAGCCTCGGGCCAGCCGATGATCGACAGCGATCTCGGCCTGTCGATGGTGTTCAACGGCGCCATCTACAACTACCCCGAGCTGCGCAGCGAACTGGAAGCGCAGGGTTATCGTTTCTTCTCCGGCGGTGACACCGAGGTACTGCTCAAGGGCTATCACGCCTGGGGCGAAGCCTTGCTACCCAAGCTCAACGGCATGTTCGCCTTCGCCGTCTGGGAGCGCGACAAGCAGAGCCTGTTCATTGCCCGCGACCGTCTCGGCGTCAAACCGCTGTACCTGTCGCGCACTGGTGAGCGCCTGCGTTTCGCCTCGTCGCTGCCGGCCCTGCTGCAGGGTGGCGACATCGCCAGAACGCTCGATCCGATCGCGCTCAACCACTATCTGAATTTCCATGCCGTGGTGCCCGCACCGCGCACTATCCTCGCGGGCGTGGAGAAACTGCCGCCGGCCACCTGGATGCGTATCGATGCCGATAACAAGATCGAGCAGAAGACCTGGTGGACACTGCAGTTCGGCCCGCAAGGCGACGAAGCGGCGTACGGCCTGGAAGAATGGCGCGACCTGACGCTGGAAACCATGCGCGAAGCCGTGGCCATTCGTCAGCGTGCCGCCGTGGACGTCGGCGTGCTGCTCTCCGGTGGCGTCGACTCGAGCATGCTGGTCGGCCTGCTGCGCGAAGCCGGCGTGGAAAATCTGCTGACCTTCTCCATCGGTTTTCAGGATGCCGGTGGCGAGCGTGGCGACGAGTTCCAGTATTCGGACCTGATCGCCCAGCGCTTCGCCACTCGTCACCATCAGTTGCGCATCGGCGAGCACGAGATTCTCGATCAACTGCCGCAGGCCTTCCGCGCCATGAGCGAGCCGATGGTCAGCCACGACTGCATCGCCTTTTACCTGCTCTCGCGTGAAGTGGCCAAGCACTGCAAGGTGGTGCAAAGCGGCCAGGGCGCCGACGAACTGTTCGCCGGCTACCACTGGTACCCGCAGGTCGATGGCGCCAAGGATGCCTTCGCCGCCTACCGCGCAGCCTTCTTTGACCGCGAGCACGACGAGTACGCGGCCTGCGTGCAACCCGCCTGGCTGACCGGCGACATGGCCGGCGAGTTCGTGCGCGAGCACTTCGCCATGCCGGGCGCCGACGCCGCAGTGGACAAGGCGCTGCGCCTGGACAGCACGGTGATGCTGGTCGATGACCCGGTCAAGCGCGTGGACAACATGACCATGGCCTGGGGCCTGGAGGCGCGCACGCCGTTCCTCGATTACCGCGTGGCCGAGCTGTCGGCGCGCATTCCGGCGCAGTTCAAGCTGCCTGAAGGCGGCAAGTACGTGCTCAAGGAAGCGGCGCGCAAGGTCATCCCCAGCGAGGTGATCGACCGGCCCAAGGGTTACTTCCCGGTACCGGGTCTCAAGCACCTGGAAGGCGCCACCCTCGGCTGGGTGCGCGACCTGCTGCTCGACCCCAGCCAGGATCGCGGCCTGTTCAACCCGAACATGCTCGACCAGTTGTTGACTAACCCAGAGAGCCAGCTCACCCCCCTGCGCGGCTCCAAGCTGTGGCAGTTGGCGGCGCTCAACCTGTGGCTGAGCGAGCAGGGTCTGTAACTGAGACGGAGCGGCCTTCAGGCCGCTCTTGCAGGATCAATGGTCGTAGCCCGGTAAAGCCGGGATTTGTCGCGACTCAATGACGATCCGGCTCAGACCGGACGTAGTGAACACGGACAGGGACTATTCCATGCGCTCCACTGCCTTCAACCAACGCCTGCTGCGCGGCCAGACGCCCTCCTACGAACGTCTGCAAGCGCGCCTGGCCGAAGATCACGCCAGCCAGCCAAGCCAGCCGCAGGCCATCCATTGTGGCTGGGGCCGCCTGCTGATCGGCCATACTTACCCGGACCCCAACGTGCTGGCCGAGGCGCTGCTTGCCGAGCAACCCGGCGAGCGCGATATCGCCCTGTATGTCGCCGCACCGCACCAGGTGCTGGCCCATGCGCCGCAGCAACTGTTTCTCGACCCTTCCGACACTCTGCGCCTGTGGTTCACCGACTACCGTCCGGCGCGCCGCAGCTTCCGCGGCTTTCGCATTCGCCGTGCACAGAACGAAGCGGACTGGCAGGCGATCAACTGCCTGTACCAGACCCGCGGCATGCTGCCGATCGACCCGGCCAAACTCACGCCCTACAACGACGGTGGCCCGACCTACTGGCTGGCCGAGGACGAAGACAGCGGCGCGGTGATCGGCAGCGTCATGGGCCTCAACCATCAGCGCGCCTTTCATGACCCGGAAAACGGCAGCAGCCTTTGGTGCCTGGCGGTCGATCCGCAGTGCAGCCGCCCGGGCGTTGGCGAAGTGCTGGTGCGCCACCTGATCGAACACGGCATGAGTCGTGGCCTGAGCTACCTTGACCTGTCGGTGCTGCACGATAACAAGCAGGCCAAGAAGCTCTACGCCAAGCTGGGCTTTCGCGAGCTGCAGACCTTCAGCCTCAAGCGCAAGAACGGCATCAACCAGCCGCTGTTTCTCGGCCCCGGCCCGCAAGCCGAACTCAACCCCTACGCGCGCATCATCGTCGACGAAGCGCTGCGTCGCGGTATCGAGGTGCAGGTGGACGACGCCGAAGCCGGGCTGTTCACCCTCAGCCATGGTGGCCGACGCATCCGTTGCCGGGAGTCGCTGTGCGACCTCACCAGCGCCGTGAGCATGACGCTGTGCCAGGACAAGCGCCTGACCCACCGCGCCCTGTCGCGTGCCGGCCTCAGCGTTCCGGCGCAACGCCTGGCCGCAAACGCCGAGGACAACGCCACCTTCCTCGCCGAACATGGCTCGGTGGTGGTCAAACCGGTGGACGGCGAACAGGGCCAGGGCGTGGCGGTCGACCTGCGCACGCCGGCTGAAGTGCAGGAAGCCATCGAGCGCGCCCGCGTGTTCGACCAGCGCGTGCTGCTGGAGAGCTATCACCCGGGCCACGATCTGCGCATCCTGGTGATCGGCTACGAAGTGGTGGCAGCAGCGATTCGCCGTCCGGCCGAGATCATCGGCGATAGCCGCCACAGCATCGGCGAGCTGATCGATGCCCAGAGCCGCCGCCGCCAGGCCGCTACCGGCGGCGAAAGCCGCATTCCCAAGGACGCCGAAACCCTGCGAACCCTGCACGGCGCCGGCCTCGACTACGACAGCGTGCTGCCGGCCGGCCAGCGCCTGGCGGTGCGCAAGACTGCCAACCTGCATACCGGCGGCACCCTGGAAGACGTCACCGCGATTCTTCATCCGGCACTGCGCGACGCGGCGATCAAGGCTGCCCGCGCCCTGGAAATCCCGGTGGTCGGCCTCGACCTGCTGGTGCCTGCGGCCGATCAGCCCGACTACGTGTTCATCGAGGCCAACGAACGGGCCGGCCTGGCCAACCACGAACCGCAGCCGACGGCCGAGCGCTTCGTCGACCTGCTGTTCCCGCTCAGCCAGGCAACGAGCTGAACACTCTCCCCCCGGCCCTCCCCCGCACACGGAGAGGGGCAATCCGAACGCGAGGAGCTTGCATGCAACAACTACCCGAACCCGACCTGGACTACCTGCAGAAGGTGCTGCTGGAGATGCTCGCCATTCCCAGCCCCACCGGTTTCACCGACACCATCGTGCGCTACGTCGCTGAACACCTCGAAGAGCTGGAGATCCCCTTCGAGCTGACCCGCCGCGGCACCATCCGTGCCACCCTGCGCGGGCGCCAGAGCGAGTACGAACGCTTCGACCGCGCGGTCTCCGCGCACCTCGACACCATTGGCGCCATCGTCCGCGAGATCAAGGACAACGGCCGCCTCGGCCTGGCCCCGGTGGGCTGCTGGTCGAGCCGCTTCGCCGAGGGCAGTCGCGTCAGCCTGTTCACCGACAACGGCGTGATCCGCGGCAGCGTACTACCGCTGATGGCCTCCGGGCACGCCTTCAACACCGCCGTCGACACCATGCCGATAAGCTGGGATCACATCGAGCTGCGTCTGGATGCCTACTGCGCCACCCGCGCCGATTGCGACTCACTGGGCATCTCGGTGGGCGATTTCGTCGCCTTCGACCCGCTACCGGAGTTTTCCGAAAGCGGCCATATCAGCGCCCGCCACCTGGACGACAAGGCCGGCGTCGCCGCGCTGCTGACTTCGCTCAAGGCGATTCGCGACCACGGCCTGCAACCGATGATCGATTGCCATCCGCTGTTCACCATCACCGAGGAAGTCGGCTCCGGCGCCGCAGCCGCGCTACCCTGGGACGTCAGCGAGTTCGTCGGCATCGATATCGCCCCGGTCGCGCCGGGCCAGCAATCCAGCGAGCACGCGGTCAGCGTGGCCATGCAGGATTCCGGCGGCCCCTACGACTATCACCTGTCGCGCCAACTGCTGCGCCTGGCCGCCGAACAGGATGTGCCGGTGCGCCGCGACCTGTTCCGTTACTACCACAGTGACGCGCAGTCGGCCGTCGCCGCCGGCCATGACATTCGCACCGCTCTGCTGGCCTTCGGCTGCGACGCCACCCACGGCTACGAGCGCACCCATATCGACAGCCTCAAGGCCCTCAGCCGCCTGCTCACCGCCTATATGATGAGCCCGCCGGTATTTGCCAGCGACGCGCAGCCGGCGCAAGGTTCGCTGGAACGTTTCAGCCATCAGCTGGAGCACGATGCGCAAATGGAAAGCGATACCCGCGTTCCTCCCGTGGACACCCTGGTTGGACAACATGATCGCGACGCTTGAAGCCTTACGCGCATAAAGGCAAAGTGACATAAAAGGACGACAGGGGAGCATCAGCTCCCCTTTTTATCGCCAGCCTATCGGTCAGCTACCCTTACAAACGTCGTCACGTGACGTTTAAAAATGACTCCCGGCCATGCTGCATGGCCTATTGAGAAGGTGTTTGGCAAGCAGCGCGATTTGCAAACACCTTCAGAGGTTCACGGATGCCTCGCCTTTACCTGGCTTTGCTGCTGTTGTGGCTTGCCTGCCCAGCCTGGGCCCTCACGCCTGCGCCGCTGGATAGCGACGACCTGCGCCTGTCTCTGGGTCCTTACAGCGGTTATTACGAAGACGTGGACGGCACACTCGACGTCGAGCAGGTGCTGGCCCTGGATGACGACGACTTTCGTAAAGTCAGCGGCGAACATGCCAATCTTGGCAAGAATGCCTCGGTCTGGTGGTTCAAGATTCGCCTGGTCAATGCCTTGCAACATGACGTGGGCGGCTATCTGGAAGTCAATTATCCGCTGCTTGATCATCTGCAGGTTCACCTGGTCACCCCGGACGGCAAACAGCAACAACAGGAAAGCGGCGACACCTTCGCCTTCTCCCAGCGGCCGGTGCAGGTCCGTAACTTCTGGTTCCCCCTGCAGCTCGAACCTGGCGTCAACACGCTGCTGGTTCGCGTGGAAACCACCAGCACGGTGTTCGTGCCACTGTTCTTCGCCACCTACGGTGCCAGCGCCGCGGCGCAGGAAAATCTGATGGGTTTCAACGGCGCGTTCTACGGCGTGCTGTTCGCCATGTTCTGCTACAACCTGTTCCTCTATCTTTCGCTGCGCGAATCGGCCTATCTCTGGTATCTGGCGTACAACCTCAACGTCGGCCTGCTCGCCGCCTGCTTCGACGGCATGCTGTTCAAGCTGCTGCCCGAGCACGTGGCCTTGCAGTCGGTGAGCATCTATATCCTGATGTACGTGCACTGCCTCACGGCCGTGCAGTTCAGCCGCCATTTCCTTCACGCCCGGCAGTACTTCCCCCGCCTGGACACCTGCCTGCGCCTGCTGATGCTGATCTGCGCCGGCTGCCTGCTGTCGGTGCCGCTGATTGGCTTCGCGGCGTGGAACATCCTGGCCAGCGTCACCGTTTCCCTGGTCTCGCTGATCCTCCTGCTGACCGGCATCTACGTCTGGCGCCGCGGCGTGCGCTACGGCTCATACTACACACTGGCCTGGGCCATCCTGCTGTTCGCCTTCATCCAGGCCACCACCGGCTCGCTGGGGCTGGAAGTACTCGGCGTGTTCGGCGCCACGGTGGTGAAGATCGGCGTAACCATCGAGCTGATTACCCTGTCGATCGGCCTGGCCGACCGCATCAACCTGCTCAAGGAAGAAGGCTTCCAATCTCGCCGTGCGGCCGAGCAGGCAGCCTTCGAAAGCCAGGCCAAGAGCCGCTTCCTGGCCAAGATGAGCCACGAGATCCGCACTCCGCTCAATGGCGTGCTGGGCATGCTGCAGCTGCTGCGCGAAACACCGATGGATCGCAGCCAGCGTTTTTATGTCGACACCATTTCCAGCTCCGGCAGTTCGCTGATGGCGGTGATCAACGACATTCTCGACTACGCCCGCATCGAATCGGGCAAGCTCAGCCTGGAGCAGATCGAGTTCGACCTGGAAGATATGATTTCCGAGACGCTCAGCCTGTTCACAGGCCAGGCGTTGGACAAGCGCCTGCGCCTCTATGTCAGCCTGGAGAATGGCGTACCGCGGCGCATCCAGGGTGACCCGACGCGACTCAAGCAGGTGCTGATGAATCTGCTCAGCAACGCCCTGAAGTTCACCGCAGAAGGACATGTGGCAGTCAGCGTCAGCCGCCGCAGCGACAGCCATGGCAACCCGCATCTGGTATTCGCCGTCAGCGACAGTGGCATCGGCATCAGCGAGCAGGCCCTGGCGCAGTTGTTCGAGTCCTTCGCCCAGGGCGACTCCAGCACCACGCGCCGCTATGGCGGCAGCGGCCTGGGGCTGGCCATCAGCAAGGAACTGGTGGAGATGATGGGCGGGCGCATCGAGGTGCAGAGCACGCTCGGCCAGGGCACCCGCTTTGCTTTCGACATCCCCTTGCTGAGTGAGCAGGACGCCCCCGACGAGCTCAACCGCCTGCTGGCGGGCCGTACCGCCCTGCTCGCCTCGCTCGATGGCCTGGGCCTGGATGCCATGAGCCGCCTGCTCGGCCGCTGGGGTATGCGCACCGAGCGTTGTCAGACGCCGGAACGGCTGCAGGACTACCTGGAGGATTTCACCGCGCCGCCGCTGTTGGTGCTGATGGCGCCCTGGCCGGGCGGCATCAATCACTGGCTCGATTCGATCAGGCCAAAACTGCAGGCGCAGCAGCGCGTGATGCTGATCTGCCCACCGGAGGCCTGTCCGCAGCTGCCGGCGAGCCAGGGTCTGCGTCTGCAACACCTGGCCCAGCCGGTGGCGATCAACGCACTGCGTCAAGCCCTCACCGGGTTGTATGAAGAACCCAAAGCACAGGTACATCAGTTGGTCAGAGACATACGCAGCGACAGCAGTAACGCCCCCTGCATCCTGGTGGCAGAAGACAACCCGGTGAACCAGCTGGTGGTTCAGGGCTTCCTGAAGAAACGCGGCTACAGCGTGCGCCTGGTCACCAACGGTCAGGCTGCAGTCGATGAATACGAGCGTGACCCGGCTGCCGTGCACTTGATCCTGATGGACTGCGAGATGCCGGTCATGGACGGCTTCGAAGCCACCCGGCAGATCCGTCGCCTGGAGCGCAGCCGGCAGCTCGCTGCGGTGCCGGTCATCGCCCTGACTGCACACATCCTCGAAGAACACCGTCAGCACGGCCTGGATGCCGGCATGGACGACTTCCTCGGTAAGCCGCTGGATAGCGGGCTGCTCTACAGCACGCTGGAGCGCTTTCTGCAACGCCCCGGCAACCGCGCCTGAACCTACTCGCAGCGCGGCGCCCTCTGGCTCTATCATGGGCGCCAACAACTGGAGTCGATTCGCTGTGCTGATCCCCGCTCACCTGCTGCAAGCCGATACCCTTACCGCCCTGATCGAAGATTTCGTCACCCGCGACGGCACCGACAACGGCGACGAAACACCGCTGGAGACCCGCGTACAGCGCGTGCGCCGCGCCCTGGACAAGGGCGAGGCGGTGATCGTGTTCGACCCGGACAGCCAGCAGTGCCAGTTGGCGATGAAGCGGGACGTGCCCAGGGAATGGCTGGATGCCGAGCCCTGAACCACTGCGTAGGAACGAATTTATTCGCGGTCAGCAATCTCTATCGATCGGGATAACGCGGAGCACCGCCCATTCGCGCCTGCAGACTGCTCCGAGCTCTGCCTGGCCTGGACATCAGTGATTGACGGTGTGCGCCAGCATCACCGATAGCTGGCACAGCGGTCGACCACTCTGGGCCTGCCACTGATTGAAGGCGGCCTGTACCGCAGCCAAGTCCTTCTGGCTGGTCGGCGCCTTGTCGATCACGCCCTGAGCCTTGAGCGCGGCCACCATGTCATCGGTGGGCACGAAGGTGTCCTTGCCTGCCATGCGCAGCAAACGCGGCGCCGACAGGCCACCGAGCTGGTTGCCCTGCTTGGCGAGGTACTTCCACAGACCGACGATATCACTCACCGGCCAGTCGGCAATCAAAGCGCCAAAGCTGCCTTTTTCGCGGCGTACATCGAGGATGAACTGGGCGTTGCGCGGCACGCTCTTGAGCTTGCCCAGGTGGCGGATCAGCCGCGCATCCTGCATCAGCTTCTCCAGGCGCTCGGCGCCCATCAGCACTACCTTTTCCGGGTCGAAGCCGAAGAACACTTCCTCGAACGCCGGCCACTTCGCATCCACCAGGCTGTGCTTGAGCCCGGCGCGGAAGATGCGCAGGCTGATCAGCGACAGGTAGCGGTCGTCGGCGAGCGCACGCAGCTCGGCATCGCTGCGCGGCTGCGGCAGCATGGCCTCCAGCGCACGCGCGGAGCCGAAACGGTTGAGGCAGAACTCGTGCAACCACTTGTAATCACGCATGAATCGAATCCTTCATGAAACGGATGACGAAGCCTGCATGCACAACACCGAGCACCGCAAGTCCTGTAAAAAACCCAGGCCGAGTGAAACCCGCCAATCCCGGACTGGCAGGTTGCAACCGCCCTACCCGCGCAAACGCGCGGCTGCCTGGCGCAATGCGGCTTCGGTGCCGCTCCAGCCGAGGCAGCCATCGGTGATCGATACGCCGTAGCGCAGCTCGCCGGACAGCGCCTGGCAACCATCGAACAGATGACTCTCCAGCATTACCCCGCGCAGGCTGGCGTCGCCGGCCAGGCGTTGGTCGATCACGCTGTCCAGCACCGCCGGCTGACGCAAGGGGTCCTTGCCGCTGTTGGCATGGCTGCAGTCGACCATGATCCGCGGCGCGATGCCCTGGCGCTGCAGGGCATCGCGCGCAGCGGCGACGCTGGCAGCATCATGATTCGGCGCGCCGTGGCCACCGCGCAGCACCAGATGGGTATCCGGATTGCCGGCGGTATGCAGCAGCGCCGGATGGCCGAGGTCATCGATGCCGAAGTGCTGGTGCGGGTGCGCCGCCGAGCGCATGGCGTCGCAGGCGATGCCGACGCTGCCATCGGTGCCATTCTTGAAGCCAACCGGCAGATCCAGGCCACTGACCATCTCGCGGTGCACCTGCGACTCGCTGGTACGTGCACCGATGGCCGCCCAGCCGAGCAGATCGTCGAAGTAACCGGCAGCCATCGGCTGCAGCAGCTCGCTGGCCAGCGGCAGGCCGCGCTCGAGGATATCCAGCATCAATTGCCGCGACTGGCGCAGGCCTTCAGCCATGTCCCCGCTGCCATCCAGGTGCGGGTCGTACAGCAGCCCTTTCCAACCTACGGTGGTGCGCGGTTTTTCCACGTAGGCGCGCATCACCAGCAGCAGTTGGTCATCGACCTCCGGCACCAGTGCGGCCAGGCGTTCGGCGTATTCGAGCGCCGAGGCGCGGTCATGCAGAGAACAGGGGCCGACGACTACCAGCAGGCGTGCATCGGTGCCATCGAGCACCGCGCGGATGGCATCGCGGTCACTGGCGATACGTTCGGCAAGTGCGGCGGATAGCGGCAGGCGCTGGCGCATTACGGCGGGGCTGGGCAGCGGCTGGGCACTGCGGCGGGCGATGGTGGTGACAGGGCAAGCGAGTTGAGCGGAGACGGATGCGTTCATGATCTGGCGGTTCCTTGGCCGGCGCGGCATGCGCCGCGCGGCGCTAACTGAGTGTTCGTGGTAAAGGTGTCAGGGCGGTGGTGACGCTGCTAAATCGCCAGTCGTAGCGGTAGTTGCGGTAATAACGGTTCATCTGTGAATCCTCGATCTGTGGCCGTTTTCGGCCGAAAAAAACAAAACCCCCGGTCGGGTTGCCGACCGGGGGTTTTCTGGAAAACGTCTCTGGTGGCGACCCTGGTGTCTCAGGCCGCCTGTGGGGTATCAGGCGCGCCTGTGGCTAAACCAATACCCAAAGAAGTAATACGCCGCAGCCGCGACCGACTGCACACGCGCCAACGCGGCGCACGAGGCACCGGCTTGCAGCATGGACAGGGAGTTGAGGCTGGCAGACATGAAATTCTCCAAAGCGATGGCCGAACCATACTCCAGGCCTTTGCAGCCTGGCAAGCGTCGCGGCTAAAGCCCCTCCCACAGGTTCGAGTCACTTGTAGGAGCGGCTTCAGCCGCGATGGCTTACAAGCTCATCACGTCAAGGAAGCGCGGCGTGGCGCTGTCGTCGATCTTCAGGCTCTTGAAGTCGAACAGGTCGCGGTCGGCCAGCTGCGAGGGATGCACGTTCTGCAGGGCGCGGAACATGATCTCGACGCGACCCGGGCTCTTGCGCTCCCACTCCTGCAGCATCTCCTTGACCACCTGGCGCTGCAGGTTTTCCTGCGAGCCGCAGAGGTTGCAAGGGATGATGGGGAATTCCTTGAGCTGGCTGTAGGCCTCGATATCGGCCTCGGCGCAGTAGGCCAGCGGGCGAATCACCACGTTGCGACCGTCGTCGGACAGCAGTTTGGGCGGCATGGCCTTGAGCGTGCCGCCGTAGAACATGTTGAGGAAGAAGGTTTCCAGGATGTCGTCGCGATGGTGCCCCAGCGCCATCTTGGTCGCACCGATCTCGTCGGCATAGGTGTACAGGGTGCCACGGCGCAGGCGCGAGCACAGCGAGCAGGTGGTCTTGCCCTCGGGAATTTTCTCCTTGACCACCGAGTAGGTGTCCTTCTCGATGATGTGGTACGCGACGCCGACGGACTCCAGATAGGCCGGCAGGACGTGCTCGGGGAAGCCGGGCTGCTTCTGATCCATGTTCACCGCGACGATCTCGAACTTGATCGGTGCCACCTTCTGCAGGTAAAGCAGCACGTCGAGCATGGTGTAGCTGTCCTTGCCGCCGGACAGGCAGACCATCACCTTGTCGCCATCCTCGATCATGTTGAAGTCGGTGATGGCTTCGCCGGCCAGGCGGCGAATGCGCTTCTGCAGTTTGTTCTGGTTGACCGAGAGGGTGCCCATGGTGCGTCGAAATCCGAGGGTGGGAACGAAAGCGCGACATTTTACGCACAAAGGCGCCGCGCCCCTACCCCGTTGACGGTTAAATGCTAGGCTCGGCCGATGAAAGACGACCTCGACCCCAACCAGGACCTCGCCGAGCAGGTGCTGCAATTGCTCCAGGCCGCCCCCGACGGGCTGGCCGAATATGCCCTTATCCAGCAACTCAAGGCCCGCCACAGCGGCCATTTGCCCAACCTGCCGCTGACGGACAAGCTGGTGCTCTTCCGCACCCATTTTCTGCTGTTCAACGCCCTCTACCGCCTGCGTGATCAGCTTTGGCAGGAACAGACGCACCTGCTCGAGATCAGCCCGCTGTGCATCCGCCTGCTGCCCTATCAGCCCGGCACTGCGGCGCTCAGCGAACGCGATGAACTGCGCGACTACTACCTGGACATGATCCATCTGCGCGATACCGACGAACGCGACGTCGAACGCCTGCTGACCAGTTTCTGGACGCGCATGCAGGGCGGCGACGAGAAACAGGCAGCCCTCGAATTGTTCGAGCTCAGCAACGAACGCACGCTCGATCTGCCACAAATCAAGCAGCGCTACCGACAAATGGTCAGCATCCATCATCCGGACCGAGGCGGCAGCACAGAGCGGTTGCAGTCGATAAACCTGGCCATGGAAATACTTGAGCGCTATTACCATTGATCGCTAGAGAGCAATTTGCTCTAAAGCCAGACACCACGCCGGCTCCAGGCCCTGTCTATACTGCGACATAAGGTCGCATAATTTCGGCCTGACACCCGGCGGCGCTGTACACGCGCCCCGGGCGTTCGCTGGGGGGCGACCGTCATAAGAAAAGGAGGTGTCTGGCATGATCCACCACGTTTGGGGGCTCTTCACCCATCCCGATCAAGAATGGCAAGAAATCCGTGGCGAGGAGGAATCCATCAGCCACATGTACCTGACTCACGTGCTGATTCTCGCGGCGATTCCCGCCATTTCAGCTTATATCGGCACCACCCAGGTTGGCTGGGCCATCGGTGACCGAACACCGGTGATGCTGACCGAAGGCAGTGCGATGGTGATGACCATCATGTCCTACCTGGCGATGCTTGCAGGCGTGGCCGTGATGGGCGCCTTCATCCACTGGATGGCACGCACCTACGATGCCAATCCGAGCCTGACCCAGTGCGTGGTCTTCGCCGCCTATACCGCAACCCCGCTGTTCATCGCAGGCCTTGCAGCGCTCTATCCGCATCTATGGCTGGGCATGGTCGTGGGCACGGTCGCAATCTGCTACACGGTGTATCTGCTCTACGTCGGTATACCGACCTTCATGAACATTCCCGATGACGAGGGTTTCATGTTCTCCAGCTCCGTATTGGCGGTGGGTCTGGTGGTGTTGGTAGCGATGATCGCTAGCTCGGTCATTCTCTGGGGCATGGGCGTTGGCCCGATCTACATCAGCTGATGGCATTCACGCAAAATCGACAGGCCGCCTTCGGGCGGCCTTTTTTGTCCACAAGGTTATTGGGGGAATTTGAATTGAACCCTGCGCCGCAATAGCTGCCCCAGATATAAAGGCAGCCAGCGGATGGACATACCATGTACGCAAATCTCTATACCCTTCTCACCCGCCCGGACCGCGCTTGGACGGCGATTCGTCAGGACGAAGAACGCAACAGTGCCAACTACCTGCCCTACCTGTTGCTGTTCGCCCTGTTGCCGGCGGTTTGTCTATTCATCGGCACCCATTGGGTAGGCTGGAGCCTGGTCGAAGATGAGCGCATCCGCCTGGAGGCGATAAGCGCAGTGCAGTTGAGCGTGCTGCTCTATGTCACGACGCTCATCGGCATCTTCATCATGGGCTACTTCCTGCGTTACATGTCGCGTACCTTCGAAGCCCGGCCCACTTTCAACCAGTGCATTGGTTTCATCGCCTACGCCTGCACCCCGTTCTTCCTCGCCGGTATCGCCGCGCTCTACCCCACCCGCTGGCTGGCGATACTGGCTCTGCTGGCGGCCTGCGCGCATACCTCCTACCTGATCTATGTCGGCCTGCCGCGCTTCATGCGTATCGATAACCATCAGGGTTTTCTCTATGCCAGTTCGATGATTGGCGTCGGCCTGCTGGTGGTGGTCACCATCCTCGTAAGCATGATTCTGTTCTGGTCCTACACCCTCGAGCCGGAGTACCAGCGGACGGTGGATGAAGATCAGAGCCGCGGCACGCAGCAGGAGCGCATGCAGCCGCCAGGAGACGAGTGATACCTGCGCAGGCGGGCTGCTTGCGGCATAATCCGCCCTCAGCCCGTACCTGCGCCCGTCATGCCCGAACAGATTCACGCTCGCGTCGAAGCCTGCTACCAGCAGGCCGAAGCCTTCTTCAAGCAGCCCTTCGCCCGCCCTGAAATCAGCTTCAAATTGCGCGGGCAGAAGGCCGGTGTCGCTCATTTGACGGAAAACAAGCTGCGCTTCAACCTGCAGCTGTACCGCGACAACCACGAAGACTTCCTGCGCCAGACGGTGCCCCACGAAGTCGCCCACATGATCGCCCACCAACTGTTCGGCCCGCGCATTCAACCCCACGGCGAGGAATGGCAATTGATCATGCGCGGCGTTTACGAACTGCCGCCGCATCGCTGCCACAGCTACGAAGTCGAACGGCGCAAGGTGGCCCGCTTCATCTACCGCTGCAGCTGCGTCGATGGCGAATTTCCCTTCTCCGCTCAGCGTCACGCGCTGGTGGCCAAGGGGCGGCGCTATTACTGCAGGCGCTGCAAGGCGACGCTAAGTTTCACCGGCGAACAGCGCCAGGAATGATCGGGCGCCAGCGCAGCGATAGCGACACTAGCCTTCGAAGGTTTTCAGCCACTCGGTGCGCGCCCGAGCCTGCTCAGCGTGGCATTCCGACTCCCAGAAGCCGGTCCAGGGCGAGCCTTGCACCCGGTTACGGGCGTACAGGCTGCAATCCTGTTCGCGGAGCTTGATCCACAGGCGCTGGGCATCGCGCAGCTCCGTGGCGAGGGCCGGCTCATACTGTTTGAGCGAGGCCATCACGCGATCGTAAGTGCCCTGCAGCTCCTGCTCGGCCGCCTTCCACACCGGCCCCTGGCACATGAACGCGGCCATGGCACTACCTTGCTGGCAGGGATCGTCTGGGTCCTCAGCGGCCTGTGCTGGCGCGATTGCCACGCCCAACGCAAAAATCCAGCTCACGGCGCTCGACGCCACTCCTGTGATTCCTTTCATGCCTGACGCCCCGGTGCGGTAAAGGCGCCCATCCTAAGCGGGCGCCATGGCCCGCTTCAACCGAACACGCGCGACTCGCGCAGTGCGGCAATCCGCTCGGCGTCATACCCCAGTTCCGCCAGTACATCTTCGGTATGCGCGCCGAGCGCTGCCCCTACATGCTGCGGCGGCCGCAAGCCGTCGGAAAACTTCAGCGGACAGGCCAGTTGCGCCTGCGCCGGCAGGCCTTCGCGCGGCACCTCGACGACCAGTTCGCGCGCCCTGATCTGCGGGTGCTGCACCGCCTCGGACAGCGGCAGCATGGGTTCGACGCAGGCGTCCAGCTCGGCAAACACGCGGCCCCATTCGGCGAAATCGCGCTTCTCGAACTCGATCTCGATCTCGCGCTTGAGCGCGCGCTGATCCTCGGCTTTCTGCGACAAGCCACGCGCCGCCAGCTCGGGCCGGCCGATGGCGGCGCAGAACTGCTGCATGAACTGCGGCTCCAGGCTGCCGACGGAGAACCAGCGGCCGTCGCGCGTGCGGTAATAGTCGTAGAAGCTGCCACCATTGAGCGCCTGGTTTTCCATGCTGGGCTCGACCCCCGCACCAAGATAACCGGCGCCGGCCATGCCATGCAGGCTGAAGGCGCAGTCGGTCATGCTCACGTCGACCTGCTGCCCCACACCGCTGACCTGGCGCTGCACCACGGCTGCGAGCAGGCCGATCACCCCATGCAGCGAGCCGCCTGCCAGATCCGCCAGTTGCACGCCAAGCGGCAACGGGCCGCTGTCCTGGCGCCCGGTGTAGCTGGCGATACCGGCCAGAGCCAGATAGTTGATGTCATGCCCGGCGCGGTCGCGATAAGGGCCGTTCTGGCCATAACCGGTGATCGACACGTAGATCAGCCGCGGGTTGATCGCCTTGAGCACCTCGTAGCCAACGCCCAGCTTGTCCATCACGCCGGGGCGGAACTGCTCGAGGACGATGTCGTACTCGCTCACCAGTTGCTTGACCACCTCCACGGCCTCCGGCCGCTTGAGGTCCAGGGCGATGCTGCGCTTGTTGCGGTTGAGATAGGCGTGGCTGGTGGACGTTCCACCATCGTGCGGCGGCAGCACGCGCACTAGGTCCATGCGCGTAGGCGACTCCACCCGCAGCACCTCGGCGCCCATGTCGGCCAACAGCAGCGACGCGAACGGCCCCGGCAGCAGCGTGGAAAAGTCGAGAATCTTCAGCGATGACAAGGGGCCGGACATGGTGACTCCAGATTGGCTTGTTCGAAGTAGCCCGGATGCAATCCGGGATGCGCTTAACGGCTTGCATGCCGGTGAAGGGTCAAGATTCCCAGACGATCACAGCATCAGCGGGCATGGCGGCGATGACCTCGGCATAGCGCACCTCCAGTACATTGCGGCGAATTTTCATGGTGGGCGTCATGCTGCCGTTATCCACTGTCCAGGGCTCGCCGACCAGATAGAAATGACTGATGCGCTCGTGCGGCTCCAGCCCCCGATTCACTGCATGCAAATGTTCGGTCAGTGACTGCTCGAGCGCCTCGCGTGATTGTTGGCGAGCGGCGGGCGACAGTTCGATCAGCGCCAGGGGTTGATCGAGATTGCTGCCCATCAGGCACACCTGCTCGACCCAATGACTCTTGGCGATCTCGCCTTCGATGGGTGCCGGCGCCACGTACTTGCCCTTGCTGGTCTTGAAGATATCCTTTACCCGCCCGGTAATGCGCAGGTAGCCAGCCTCATCCAACTGGCCGCGATCACCCGTGTGCAGCCAGCCGTCCTTGAGCGTCTCGCGGGTTTTCTCCGGCTCGCGGTAATAACCCTGCATCAGCGTCTCGCTGCGCAGCAGGATCTCGCCGCTGTCGTCAATGCGCACCTCGAGATGCGGCATTGGCCTGCCAACGGTGCCGAAGCGCACCTGACCGGGGCGATTGAAACAGCCGTAGGCGAAGTGCTCGGTCATGCCGTAGCCCTCGCAAATGGTCATGCCCAACCGCCGATACCATTCCAGCAAACCGGTGGAAATCGCTGCCGCGCCCGATACCAGAATCCGCGCGCGATCCAGCCCCAAGCCAGCGCGCACCTTGTGCGCCACCAGCCGCCCGAGCAGCGGAATGCGCAGCAGGCGCTCGAGCTTGTGCGCCGGCAGTTTCTCCAGCACACCCTGCTGAAAGCGCGTCCACAATCGCGGCACCGAGAAGAACACCGTGGGCCGTACCTGGCGCAGGTCGCTGGCGAAAGTTTCCAGGGATTCGACGAAGGCCACCGGTGCACCGCAATAAAGGCTGTTGAACTCCACCAGAAAACGCTCGGCGGCATGCGACAGCGGCAGGTAGGAGAAAAACTGATCCTGCGGCGTCATGTTCATCTCCGCCGTGGCGTTGGCCGACGAGAACGCCATGGCGTGGGCAGTGAGCATCACGCCCTTGGGCTGCCCCGTCGTCCCCGAGGTATAGAGGATCGACAGCAGATCATCACCCCGTTGAACACGTGTGCCCAGCAGCGGCTCATGCGCGGCCAGCAAGGCCTCCCATCGATGCTCGGCGGGCATGGTCGGATAGGGCATGGCGATGCGGGTGATATGCGGTGCGATACCGCTGGCCAGCTTGTCTGGCTCATCCAGTTTGCCGACCAGGATCACCTTGCAGCCGGCATGCTCCAGCACGTAGGCGATCTGCTCCGGAGCCTGCAGCGGATACAAGGGCACACTGATCAACCCGGCATGCTGGATGGCCAGGTCGCTGATGAACCATTCGGCGCAATTCTTCGCCAACAGGGCGACGCGCTCGCCCGGCACGCAGCCCAGCGCCAGCAACGCACTGGCCAGGCGCCGCGCCTGTGTGTCGACCTGGCGCCAGCTGTAGTCGTGCCACACGCCGTTGACCGGTTGACGCAGCCAGATGGCGTCAGGCTGGCGGTCCAGCCAGTGGTTGAAGCGTTCGAGAGGCAGTTGCAGGGTCATGAGTGATCGCCTTCTTATTGTTATGGCTCATCACGGTGAGCGCGCTATGACGATAGACCTCCATGGGCCGTCATGGCGCGGAACTACAGCTTCATCCCACGGCTGATGATTTCCTTCATGATTTCCGAAGTACCAGCAAAGATGCGCTGAATACGCGCGTTCGCGTACATCTTGCAGATCGGGTATTCCCACATGTAGCCCCAGCCGCCATGCAGCTGCACGCCCTCGTCGACCACTTTGCCGAGCAGTTCGGTGGTGAACAGCTTGGCCTCGGCGGCCACCTCGGGGCTGAGCTTCTTCTGGTTGTGATCCATCACGCAGCGGTCGGTGAAGACCTGCGCCACGTCGATCTGCGTGCGCATTTCCGCCAGCTTGAAGCGGGTATTCTGAAAGTGCGCCACAGGGCGGCCGAAGGCCTGGCGCTCCCTGACGTACTCGATGGTGGTCTGCAGCGCTGCTTCAGCGCCGGCGACTGCACCGCAGGCGTTGGTCAGTCGTTCCTGCGCGAGCATATTCATCAGGTAGAAGAAGCCGCCCTTGGCATCGCCGAGCAGGTTCTCCTTCGGCACCTTGACGTCGTTGAAGAACAGTTCGGCGGTGTCCTGGCTGTGCATGCCGAGTTTCTTCAACTTCTTGCCACGCTCGAAACCCGGCATGCCGCGCTCCACCAGGAACAGGCCCATGGCGTGCTTGTTGGCCGGATCGGTCTTGGCCGCAACGATCACCACATCGGCCAGGTAGCCGTTGGAGATGAACACCTTGGAGCCGTTGAGCAGCCAGTGGTCGCCCTTGTCCACCGCCGTGGTGCGCATGCCGGCCAGATCGGAGCCGGCCGCGGGTTCGGTCATCGCCACTGCGAGAATCGTCTCGCCGCTGATGATGCCCGGCAGCAAACGCGCCTTCTGCTCGGCATTGCCATATTCGGCGATGTAAGGACCGCACAGCGCCGAGTGCAGCGGCAGCATGAAGCCGGGCTCGTTGATGCGCGCCAGTTCCTCGCACATGATCTGCTCGTAACGAAAATCCTTGAGCCCCGTGCCACCGTATTCCTCATCCGCCCAAGGCAGCAGAAAACCCATCTCGCCGGCCTTGCGCCACACGCTGCGATCCACCACGCCGGCCTCTTCCCAGGCCTCCTGATGGGGCACCACTTCCTTGTCGAGAAAGGCCCCGAAGGCATCGCGGAACAGGTTGTGCTCGGTGTCGAAATGGCTGCGCTGCATGGGCGGGTCCTCCGCTGTTGTTATGCCCTTGAGGTTAAGGGCCGCCTCGCACACCCTCAATGACCCATGCGCTCAGCCTCGGTTGACCCAATCGCTCGGCTGGCTTGCCCAAGCCGAACGCAGCTGCCTACCATCGACCACCCTCGCTATCGAGACTCGAGCATGCGCGAACGCACCATCGCCAGCCATTTCGTCCGCGCCGCCCTGCGCGGTGCCGACCGCCGCAGCCTGGCCTGCGAGGCGATTCTGCGCCAGGCCGGCATCCAGCCTGCCGTGCTGGTCGAGCCCCGCGCACGCATCGCCCCCGAGCAGTTTGCCCGGCTGATGCAACTGCTGTGGGAGGCGCTGGACGACGAATACCTGGGCTTCGGTCGCCAGCCGAGCAAGCGCGGCACGTTCGCCATGATGGGCCACGCCATCATCCACTGCCGCAGCCTGGAAAAGGCCCTGAGCCGGGGCGCGATGTTCTACGGGCTGTTTCCCGACGCGCCGAGCATCCACCTGCAACGCGAGGGCGACTGGGCTCGGCTGAGTGTCGACGACAGTACGTTGTGGGACCCGGATCATTTCCTGGTGGAAAGCCTGCTGGTGATCTGGCATCGCCTCGGCAGCTGGCTGATCGGCCAACGTATTCGTCTGGAAGAGGCCACCTTCGCCTACCCCGAACCCAGGCACGCCGCCGAGTACGAACTGCTGTTCCCCTGCAACCGGCGCTTCGCTGCCGGGCAAACCAGCCTGTTGTTCCATGCCCGCTACCTGGCGATGCCCTTGCTGCAGGACGAACGCACTCTCAAACAGTTTCTCCAGCATTCCCCGGCCGACCTGCTGGCCCGCCCCGACGGCGGCGACAGCCTGATCAGCCAGATTCGTCGCCTGCTGGGCCGCGACTGCCGTACCTGGCCGGACCTTGAACAGGTCGCCCAGCAGCTGCATAGCAGCCCGCAAACCCTGCGTCGCCACCTGCGCGAAGAAGGCACCAGCTTCCAGGAACTCAAGGACCACCTACGCCGCGATCTCGCCATTTATCACCTGGGCCGCGACGAACTAGCGATTCAGGACATCGCCGAACAGCTCGGTTTCTCCGAGCCCTCGGCCTTTCACAGGGCGTTCAAGAAATGGACCGGGCTGACGCCCGGGGCCTATCGGGCGCAGGAAGGTTAAGCCACGCGAACCCAGACCGAATCAGTAGCAGGAGAGATCGAATGAAAGCTCGTGTAAGCGTTATCACCCTGGGGGTAGAGGATCTTGAGGCGTCACTGCGTTTCTATCGTGATGGTTTGGGCTTCGCGACAGAGGGCATCGTCGGCCAGCAATTCGAACATGGCGCAGTGGTATTCATCGACATGCAGGCGGGCCTGCGTCTAGCGCTGTGGCCGCGCGCCAGCATTGCGCATGACACTGGCCTGGCCGTGCATCCCAGCAGCCCTACCGAAATGACGCTTGGTCACAACGTGGCCAGCGCGGAAGAAGTCGATACGCTCATGACACAGGCCAGGGCCGCGGGCGCGGCGATCATCAAGCAGGCCCACGCAACGTTTTGGGGTGGTTACGCCGGCTACTTTCAGGACCCGGACGGCCACGTCTGGGAAGTGGTGTGGAACCCGCAATGGGCCGCCTGAGTCGGTAACGACTCAGTCGTACAAACGCACCCGGAAGCAGGCACCGCCCAGCTCGGAGTCTTCCAGGCTCAACTCGCCGTCGTAGCTCTCGATGATGTCTTCCACCACTGCCAGGCCGATGCCCTGCCCGGGGTTCTGCGCGTCCAGCCGCTCGCCGCGCTGTAGCACCCGCTCACGCTGATGCTGCGGCACACCGGGGCCGTCATCTTCGATGGTGAGCAGGCAGCCACCGGCCAGTGGCTGCAACCTGACGCGCACGCGATGCAGGCACAGCCGGTAGGCGTTCTCCAGCAGGTTACCGAGCAGCTCCATCAGCGCGCCACGCTCCATGGTGATCTGGCTGTGCTCAGGCACTTCCAGCGTCGCCTCCACGCGTTTGTCGCGGTAGACCTTATCCAGCGAACGGCACAAACTATCGAGCAGTGGCCAGACCTGCTCACGATGGCGCACCAGGCCGCTGCGACGCAGACTGGCTCGCTGCAACTGGTAGCCGACCTGCTGGCTCATACGCTCGATCTGCGCCTGCATCAGCTGCGCCTGCTCACGATTTTCAGGCTGAACGGCAAGGGTCTCACCGATGCCCTGGAGCACGCTGAGCGGTGTTTTCAGGCTATGCGCCAGGTCTTCCAGCGAATCGCGGTAACGCTCGCGCTGGCGCCGCTCGCTGTCGAGCAGGCGGTTGAGGGAGTTGGTCAGGCGCAGCAGTTCACGTGGATGTTCGTCACTCAGGCGCTGACGGGTGCCGCCCTCCACGCCATCGAGTTCATCGCTCAAGCCGCGCAGGCTGCGAAAACCCCAGGTCAGGCCGAACCAGAGCAGGCCCAGCAACACCAGCAGCGCGATGCCCAGCCACAGCCGCAACTGCCAGGCAAAGCCGTTGAACAGCCCCTGGTATTCGCGCGTCGGCTGCATGGTGACGATACTCAGGGCGGTCTGGTCGCCACCGAGCAGATCCACTTCGATGTCATATACGAAGTATTCCTGGCCGCTGTCGTCGCGAATCCGCACGAACTCGTGGCCGAGACCGTCGTAGCGCGGCAGGTAACGCACCAGTTCGTCGATGGAGGAGCGTGAGCGCCAGATCAACTGGCCGTCGCGGTCGAAGATGAAGCCCAGCAGGTGTGAGTCGAGGTTGTCGAACTCCTCGTCCGGCATCTTCTCCGGCATATGCAGTTGGCCGTTATGAATGCGTGCGGCGGAGATCAGCGCTGCAGCATCGGAGGCCAGACGTTTCTCCACGGTCTGCTCAAGGGCCATGAGAAACACGCCTTGCAGCACAGGCATTAGCAGCAGCATGAACAACATCGCCAGCGCCGCGCTGGCCAGCATCAGGCGCAGTCGCAACGAGCCGAAGCGAATGCGCAGCTTGCGTACGAAGCGGCGCGCTCGCCTCACTTGCAGCGCTCGTTGAACATGTAGCCCTGGCCGCGCACGGTTTCTATCAATTTGCCGCCCAGCACGGCCTCAAGCTTGCGCCGCAGACGGCCGACCAGAACTTCTATGACATTCGGGTCGCGATCGTCATCGCCCGGGTAGAGCTGCTCCATCAGGCGCTCCTTGGCCACCACCTGCTGGTGGTGCAGCATGAGGTACTCGAGAATGCGGTACTCGTAGGCCGTCAGCTGCAGGGACTGCTCATCCACCGAAGCCTGTTTGCGATTGAGGTCCAGCACCAGGGAGCCGGCCTCGATGGTCGATTTGGTGAACCCGGAAGAGCGCCGCAGCAGGGCATTGAGGCGCGCCTCCAGTTCTTCGAACTGGAAAGGTTTGACCAGGTAATCGTCAGCGCCGCAGGAAAGCCCTTCGACCTTGTCCTGCCAGTTGCCACGCGCGGTTAGTATCAGGATCGGAAAGCTCTTGTCCTGGCTGCGCAACTGGCGGATCAGATCGATGCCGCTCATGCCCGGCAAACCGAGGTCGACCAGGGCCAGGTCATGATTGAAGGACTCAGCTCGATAAAGCGCCTCTTCGGCAGTGCGCACGGCATCCACCACATGCCCGTTTTCACTGAGGCGAGTGAACAGATGGTGGCGCAGCAGCGCCTCATCCTCCACCACCAGCAATTTCATGGGACGTCCCCCTTTTTCAGTTATACGAAGGCCGGGCAGATGCCCGGCCTGGTAACGCTAAGCCATCGTCAGAAGGCGAAGTTGGCGCCGAGGTACAGCAGCGAACTGCTATGCAGGTCCAGCGAACCGGCCTTGCCTGCCCCATGCGGGGCCATTTCAGTGCTGGCATTGGTACGCAGATAACGATAGCCGGCTTCGATCGAGGTATTGCTGTTCAGTTCCTGAAGGATACCGGCCTGCAGGCCTGCAGCAAATCCAATATCGCTGTCGCGGGAGAAGCCACGGCTCTCCTGCTCGAGCTTGACCAGGCCACCGGTCACACCGCCGAACAGCTTGGTGTTGTTGTCACCCAGCGGAACGAACATGTCATAGCTGCCGAGCAGATTCTGCTGGCGCAGTTTGTAGCCATTGTGACTGTCGGAGACGTTTTCGTAGGTCGCGTAGTAGCGGCTATCGGCAGTCTTCTGACCGGCGCGGATGCCCCAGGTGCCCTCGCCATTGATCACCTTGTCCAGCTTGGGATTGCCCAGGTTGGCATTCAGCGCATTGGACTTCTGAATATTGTTGTCGGTCTGGCCCCAGGTCAGGCCGACGAAATTGTCGTTGGCCTGGGCAGCAGTTGTGCCCAGGGCCAGGCAGGTAGCCAATGCGATACGGTTCAGGGTGATTTTCATCGAATCGTTCCTCTCGTTGCGGTTTTGATCAACTCGACAACAAGTCTGCGGGAAGACTACTGAATCACCGCTGAACTCTCCTTGAACCTGCACTGAACGAGCGACGAACAGGCTAGATACGCCGCACCAGAGCAGCTGCAGTGATGAACAACGAAGCCAGAACGCCAAGCAATGCCAGCCATCCGGCATGCTCCCAGACGTAGCCGCCGACATAGCCCACCAGGCTGGAACCCAGATAATAGGCACACAAGTACAGTGCCGATGCCTGCGCCTTGGCGCCCTGCGCATGCGCACCGACCTGCCCGCTGGCCACCGCATGAGCGGCGAAGAAGCCCAGGGTGAACAATGCCAGCCCAACTACCGCAGCGCTCAGCCAGGGCGTCGCGCAGAGGGCCACCCCAACCAGCATGAGGCCGATGCCGCCGTGCAGCACCTGGCGTGCGCCGAAACGCGGCACCAGTCGCCCGGCCCAACCGGCGCTGAAGATACCCAGCAGGTAGACGGTGAACAGCAGGCCAATCACCGTGGCGGACAGATTGAACGGCTCGCCGGCCAGGCGGAAACCCACGTAGTTGAACAACGCGACGAAGCCGCCCATCAACAGGAAGGCCAGGGCGAACAGAACGCGCAGGCGCGGATTGCTCAGGTGCAGGGCGAAGTTGCGCAGCAACCCGCGCAAAGACAACGGCTGGGCCGTGAAATGACGTGAAGGTGGCAGCAGCCAGAGAAACAGCCCCATCGCCAGCAGGCCCAGCCCGGCTATCCCACCCAGCGCCCAGGGCCAGCCACCGATATCGCTGAGCAGGCCGGCCAACAAGCGACCGAGCAAGCCGCCCAGTGCCGTGCCACCGATGTACAGGCCCATGGCGGCGGGTAGCGCCTCGGGATCGAACTCCTCGCCGACATAGGCCATGGCCAGCGCCGGCAAACCGCTCAGCGCCAGCCCCAGCAGTGCACGCAGAATCAACAGGCTACCCCACTCCTCCACCAGCGCACTGGCAATTCCCAGCATCGCCGCCAGGCCCAGCGCTGACGCCATCACCGGCTTGCGGCCCCAGCTTTCCGCCAGCGCACCGGATACCAGCAGGCACAGCGCCAGGCTCAAGGTCGTCAGCGACAGCGCCAGGCTGCTGCTGGCGGCCGAGACACGAAAGTGTGCGGCCAGCAGAGGCAGCAACGGCTGCACGCAATAGAGCATGGCGAAGGTGGCGAAGCCGGCACAGAACAGCGCCAGCGTGGCACGCCGATAACCGGCACTGCCACGGCTGAGATGAGAAGCGGACATAGACTGGATAACTCACGGAGCGTGTTGCGGACAAGCGATGCTTCGACAAGCGAATTCGATCGGGGCGATCGCGCGCCTGCGAACGAACGAAGAGCAAATATTAGCACGCTATCGATAATTTCGAACGCGTCCCCCTACCTCGATCGTTCTGCCTCTACCTTGATCCAGCTCAACTGACTTTGCCCTTACCAATGCTAGGGTCTAGCCTGAGATACGGAACGCAATGGAGCCGAGCGAATGGACACCACGCCCGAACGCAGCGCCACGAAAGGCAAGGAAACCCGCCTGTTCGTCTTTCTTGTCGTCTGCCTATTCCCCCTCCTGTCCGTGGCGCTGGTCGGCGGCTACGGATTCATCATCTGGTTCACGCAGATGCTATTCGGGCCACCTGGCCCACCGACCTGATCCCCTTTTACCCGACGGAGCCACGGAACATGGCCGCCCCCCTGCACATATCCAGCCTGCTGGTCCACGTTAGGCCCGAGCTGCTCGCCGCGGTGAAAGCCAATCTGCGCCAGCTCGATGGTCTCGAACTGCACCAGGAAAGCCCCGAGGGCAAGCTGGTGGTGGTACTGGAGACCGAGCATGAGCGCCACATTCTCGCGCGTATCGAACAGATCAACGCATTGCCGGGCGTGCTCAATGCAGCTCTGGTCTACCACGAACTCCTCGAGCCAGAAGGAGACTCAAAATGAAGCTTTCCCGCCGTGAATTCGCCAAAGCCAACGCCGCTGCCATCGCCGCAGCGGCGGCCGGCCTGCCCATCGTCAGTACCGCCAGCAACCTGATCACCGAGGCGGACATGACCCGCCTGGACTGGAACAAGGCGCCCTGCCGCTTCTGCGGCACCGGCTGCAGCGTGATGGTCGCCACCCGCGACAACCGCGTGGTGGCCACCCACGGCGACGTCAAGGCCGAGGTCAACCGCGGCCTGAACTGCGTCAAGGGCTACTTCCTGTCGAAGATCATGTACGGCGTCGACCGTCTGAATCAGCCGCTGCTACGCATGAAGAATGGCGTGTACGACAAGCAGGGCGAGTTCCAGCCGGTGAGCTGGGAGCAGGCCTTCGACATCATGGAAGAGAAGACCAAGCAAGCGCTGCACGAGCATGGCCCGGAGGCCGTCGGCATGTTCGGCTCCGGCCAATGGACGGTGTGGGAAGGCTACGCCGCCAACAAGCTGATGAAAGCCGGCTTTCGCAGCAACAACATCGACCCCAACGCGCGCCATTGCATGGCCTCGGCGGTGATGGGCTTCATGCGCACCTTCGGCATGGACGAGCCAATGGGCTGCTACGACGACATCGAGGCCGCCGACGCCTTCGTGCTGTGGGGCTCGAACATGGCCGAGATGCACCCGATCCTCTGGAGCCGGGTCACCGACCGCCGCCTCAGCCACCCGAATACCAAAGTCGCCGTGCTTTCCACCTTCGAGCACCGCAGCTTCGATCTGGCCGACATCCCGCTGGTGTTCAAACCGCAGACCGATCTGTTGATCCTCAACTACATCGCCAACCACATCATCGAAAGCGGCGCGGTGAACGAGGACTTCATCGGCAAGCACACCAAGTTCGTCCGTGGCGCCGACGATATCGGCTACGGCCTGCGCGCCGACAATCCGCTGGAGATGCAGGCGAAGAACGCAGCCAAGGCCAACACCTGGGAGGACATGTCCTTCGAGCAGTTCGCCGCCTTCGTCAAACCCTACACGCTGGAGCGCACCGCCAAGGAAAGCGGCGTGGCGGCCGAACGCCTCAAGGCCCTGGCCGAGCTGTACGCCGATCCCAAGCGCAAGGTCATGTCGTTCTGGACCATGGGTTTCAACCAGCACACTCGTGGCGTCTGGGCCAACAACCTGATCTACAATATCCATCTGCTCACCGGCAAGATCAGCGAACCGGGCAACAGCCCCTTCTCGCTGACCGGCCAGCCCTCGGCCTGCGGCACGGCGCGCGAAGTGGGGACCTTCTCCCACCGCCTGCCCGCCGACATGCTGGTGGCCAATCCCAAGCACCGCAAAACCGCCGAAAAGATCTGGAAGCTGCCGGCCGGCACCATCCAGGAAAAGCCCGGCTTCCATGCCGTGGAGCAGAGCCGCAAGCTCAAGGATGGCGTGCTCAAGGTCTACTGGACCCAGGTCAGCAATAACATGCAGGCCGGCCCCAACGTGATGCAGGAGATCCTACCCGGCTGGCGCAACCCGCAGGCCTTCGTCATCGTCTCCGACGTCTACCCCACCGTCTCGGCTCAGGCCGCCGACCTGATCCTGCCCAGCGCCATGTGGGTGGAGAAGGAAGGTGCCTACGGCAATGCCGAGCGTCGCACGCAGTTCTGGCACCAGTTGGTGAAGGCGCCGGGCGAGGCGAAGTCCGACCTCTGGCAACTGGTGGAGTTTTCCAAGCGTTTCACCACCGATGAGGTCTGGCCCGCCGAGCTGCTGGCCAAGGCCCCGGAGTACAAGGGCAAGACGCTCTATCAGGTGCTGTTCGCCAATGGCCAGGTCGACCAGTTCCCCAGCGAGCAGATCGAGGCCGGCTACGCCAATGACGAGGCCGAGGCCTTTGGCTTTTATCTACAGAAGGGTCTGTTCGAGGAATACGCCCAGTTCGGCCGCGGCCATGCCCATGACCTGGCGCCGTTCGACAGCTATCACACCGCACGCGGCCTGCGCTGGCCGGTGGTCGATGGCCAAGAGACTCGCTGGCGCTACCGCGAGGGCCTCGACCCCTACGTGGAGGAAGGCAGCGGCGTGCAGTTCTACGGTTACCCGGACAAACGCGCGCTGATCTTCGCCCTGCCCTACGAGCCGCCAGCCGAGGCACCGGACGACGAGTTCCCGTTCTGGCTCAGCACCGGCCGCGTGCTGGAACACTGGCACACCGGCAGCATGACCCAGCGCGTCGAGGAGTTGCACGGCGCCGTGCCCGATGCCCTGGTCTACATGCACCCGGACGATGCCAAGGCGCTCAAGGCGCGGCGCGGCAGCGAGGTCAAGGTGATCAGCCGGCGCGGCGAGATCCGCGCCCGCATCGAAACCCGCGGGCGCAACAAGCCACCGCGCGGCCTGGTCTTCGTGCCCTTCTTCGATGCCAACAAACTGATCAACAAGGTCACCCTGGACGCCACCGATCCGATCTCCAAGCAGACCGACTACAAGAAGTGTGCGGTGAAGATCGAACTGGTCAGCCTGGCCTGAGGAGAGCCGTCATGAGCCTGCGTTTTCTGCCTCTGTTACTGCTTGCCGCTTTTGGCCTGGCCATTGCCGGCGAGCTCGATTACCCCCTCGACGCCCCGGCGCCGGACGGCCGCCGCCCTGGCGGCACCCTCACTCAGAGCCTGCCAGCGCCAGTGCTGGGCAACGAGGAGAACAAGGACGTGCGCCGCGAGCGCAACTACCCGGAACAGCCACCGACCATCCCGCACAGCATTCGCGGCTATCAGGTGGACGCCAACGGCAACAAGTGCGTGACCTGCCACAGCCGGGCCGGCAGCGCCCGCAGCCAGGCACCGATGATCAGCATCACCCATTACATGGACCGCGACGGCCAGCCGCTCGCCGCCGTGTCGCCGCGACGCTACTTCTGCACCCAGTGCCATGTCACCCAGCAGGAGGTCAAACCCCTGGTCGGCAATAGCTTCCGCAACATCGACCACCTGCTCGAAGACGAAGCAGCCGGCACGGCGAAACCCTGAGGAGGCCCTATGAAGTCATTACTGGCCCTGCTCAAGGAGTACTGGGGCATCCTGCGTCGCCCGAGCGTGCACTACAGCCTGGGCTTTCTCAGCCTCGGCGGGTTCATCGCCGGGATCATCTTCTGGGGCGGCTTCAACACCGCGCTGGAGGCGACCAACACCGAGCAATTCTGCATTTCCTGTCACGAGATGCGCGACAACGTGTACGTCGAGTTGCAGGACACCATTCACTACAGCAACCGCTCCGGCGTGCGCGCCACCTGCCCCGACTGCCACGTGCCACACCAGTGGACGGACAAGATCGCACGCAAGATGCAAGCCTCCAAGGAGGTCTGGGGCAAAATCTTCGGCACCATCAACACCCGCGACAAATTCCTTGCCCACCGCCGCGAGCTGGCCGAGCACGAATGGGCGCGGCTCAAGGCCAACGACTCACTGGAATGCCGCAACTGCCACAACTTCGATTACATGGACTTCACCAAGCAGAGCCCGCGCGCCCGGCAGATGCACTCCAGCGCATTGGCCAACGGTGAAGCCACCTGTATCGACTGCCACAAGGGCATCGCCCACCAATTGCCGGACATGAGCGGGGTGCCTGGCTGGTAAGCGCTGTGCTGTCAGGTTCGCGGGCAACACGGATGGTGCGCCCTGAGCCCAGGTTAATGCAGTGCGCGTTATGCGCCGCGCGTCACTGACTACCGCATTCGCTCGAGACGGGCCTGAATCCTAGCCCGGATGCAATCCGGGGAAGCGCGGCGCTCATTCCGGCTTGCATCCGGCTAAAAGGCTGCCAAGGCAGTGCCCACCACCTGCCCGATATTTGATGGCGAGTTTGGTCAGCGCCGTGGGTGCCTGTCGGGTGCGCTGTGCACACTGCAGGCAGCGCAATGTCCGACATGGGCACGGCGCATCCCAGGCGTTTTCAATCACCGCGCAGTTGTTGCAAATGCGCCAGCAGGCCGGCTGCCGTCTGCTCGCCCACCAGGCGCTCACGCAGCTTGCCATCGGCATCGACGATGTAGGTCACCGGCAGTACATCATTGCGTGGCAGTTCGAAACGTGCGGCCGGGTCCTGCGCCAGCACGGTGAAACGGATGTCGAAGCTGTCCGCCGCACGCTTGAGGTCATCGCCCTGCAACGCATCGAAATTGACGCCGATCACCCGTGCCGACCGGTTTTTCAGCTCATCTTCCAGCGCATTGAGCTCAGGGATTTCCGTGCGGCATGGCGCGCACCATTCGGCCCAATAATTGATAACCAGCCACTGGCCATCAAGGCTGTCAGCCGTTACCTTTCGTCCATGCTGATCAGGGCCGAAATCCTCGGCGCAAGCCGCCAGCAGCAGACCGGCGCAGATTCCCAAAACAGCCTTGCCGACCATCCGGAGCCGTAAGCCCATGTACTCGATCCTCGTCCACTCGGGGTTGATATGACGCTCAATGCACTGCGCCTGGAAGTACCGGATATCCGCGAGGACAACGACGTATCGCCAGCGGAGGTAGTCCAGCGACTCGCGGCGGCCCGTCACCTGGAGCCGGAACATGGCCTGCAACAGGTGCTGGGGCTACTGTTCACGCTCAATCGCAGCGCTCTGACCTTACTGGAAAGGCAGCGTACGCTGCAAAATTTCAGTGACGAATATCGCCATTACGTTGGCCTCGCCAATCGCCAGCAGCCACCCAGCACGCTGTTCGTACGCCTGTGTGGCGAGTTGGCGATCGGTTTCAAGCGCCTGCTGCTACAGATTCTGCAAGGTCGTCAGCCGTCGCTGCCGCACCTGGCCTGGTGCCTGTACATGGCCCAGCATTTCCTCGCCCAGCAGTTGCTGCGCCACTACCAGCTCTATCAGGAGCCACCGGCGGCACTCTGGCGCGACAGCCACCTGCTGTACTGGATCGGCGAGCACCAGCAGTGCCTGGACGAGCCGGTAGCCGCCGCCTTCGAGCCGAAGCCGGCCAGCGACCTGCGCGGGCTGTACCAACAGATGCTGCTACTGGCCCTGAGCAACCCCTTTCACCTCGACGAAGGCGAATGCCTGACCCTGTTCAACGCACTCGCACCGTTGGCGTCGGTGGCCAGGCTGCAAAGCTGGGACGAGGAAGATGATGCCGAGGGTCCGCTCGTCGACCTCAGCCAGTCCAAGGCTTGCCTGGGCTTCGAACAGCCGGTGGAGGGCGAGGCGGCCAACCTGCGCCGTTTCGAACTGGGCGCACTGCTGATCGCGCTGCACGAACCGGCGCCTCTGCAAAGCGCTCAGGAGCGCCAGCTTCTCGAACGGGTACGCCAGCACTGGCTGGGTCGCCAACAACGGCGTCACCAGCGCGCCGAGCTCGAAGGCCAATGCAGCCTGGTGGTCGGCCTGGCGGCTATTCACGCGCAACTGCTGGACAAGCTGCCGCAGCGCACCGAGGCAAATTTGCTCGATGCCAGCCCCGGTGGCGCGCGCCTGCTGTGCAACGCCAATGAAGGTACACCGCTGCAGGTCGGCCAGTTGCTTCTGCTACTTACCGGCGGTACGCCGACCCTGGCATTGGTGCGCTGGCGCCATCAGGGCAGCGAGGGTCTGCACCTCGGCCTGCGCTATCTGAAGGGGTTGCCGCGGCCGGTGTGGCTGCGGCGCGCGCCCAATGCCCAAACCCATCCCGGCGTCCTGCAGAGCACCCCGGCGCCGGGTAACGGCTGGTACCACGGCCTGTGGCTGCCCAATGGCCAGTTCAGCGTCGACGAACATCTGTGGTTGCAACTGGCCAACGTTCACAACCAGGCGATCGTGCAGCTTCCCGAGAGCAACCTGCAGACATCGGCTGTCACCCGCCACCCGCTGCGTCTGGCCTGATACGCGAAACTGCGACCCCAGTCACGCGGCGCGCCTGCCGAGTGCACAGTTTCGCCAACAGGTGGCTGCTTATAATCCCGGGCACCCAAGTCTCACCCAGTCTGGAATGTCGCCATGTCCCACGTGCAAGACAAGCTGATTGGCTCCGTGCCCTCGCGCATCGTTGACGTCGCTCACCTGCTGGTCACGCCCTATGAGGGTCGCGTGGCCGAATACAACATTGCCACCTGGCTGCAATTGCCCGGGCTGGCCAACCTGCCGGTAACGCTGCTGGTGAGCTATCGCGACGGCGACAAACGCCGCGAAGTCAATGTCGACCACGGCAAGGTCAACGCCCACGGCAAGATCCTGCTCTCAGGCATCGCCCGCATGCCGGTGCGGCAGAAGATCGAAGAGATGCAGGTACGCTTGCGTTCGGCAGTACCGGCGCAAAGCCTGGTCGTCGAGGAATTTTTCGTTCAGGCGGTCGAGCTGGCCAGCAGCGCGAGTCGCCAGGCCATGGCCTGAGACAGCACGAAAAAGCAAAACCCCGCGCATCGTCGCGGGGTTTTGCTTTCAGGCGGAGGAAGCCTCCGGGCTGCGCGAGGGCAATGCTTTCGAATCGGCGGCCTCAGGCTGCGGGTCTTCACTGACCGCGTGTTCGAGCAGCGATTCCGGCCAGCGGGCGAAACGCAGCCCGGTAATGCGGTTGAGCCGCGTCAGCGCCTCTTGCGGATCGCGTCGATGAAGGTGAATCACCCTGTCTTTGCCTGTCATTACTGCATGCGTCCTTAGCGCCCCTGCCCTGCTGGCAGTTCGATGGCCATTGCTGTTGCGATTGCCAGAAGCGTGCCAGCCCCCGGCACTGCATTCATTGACGTCCAGTCTGGTGCCAGGGCCACAGCACAGCGGGGCAAGGCCGTTTACTGACGTTTTTTGTCACGTGGTATCGCGACCTCGTCGCCCCGTTCGACATTTCTTAAGAGACTCCGTCAGCCCTTTCCCGGCAGCCACTCAGCGAGACTAGTGCCAAACTGCTGCTCGCGCTGCGCCTGCACGCGCTCCAATCCTTTACGCAATGCCGGATACCAGGGCTCATCGAGCTGCGCCGGGAGTTGCGACAGGCTCGGCAACGGCCAGGGGCTGCACTCGAGCAGCTTGTAGACGGGGAATGTGTGCAAGTCCCGGCACAAGACCCAGCCACCGCCACTGGCTCTGCACGCCAGGTGCTCGCGTTCGAGGAAATCCATCACCTGGCTCCACTCGTCCTCCGGCAGGCGCCAGCCGGCACGTTGCATGTCGCCGTAATGCAAAGCCTCGCCCTTCTGTTGGCGTTTCAGCAAAAGACGCAGCACCACCAGCAGAGTCAAACCTCTTGGAATCGGCTCTCGACGCCAGTCCCTGGGCTGCGACAGGCCGTACACCAACTCGGCGCCCAGCAGCACGATCAGCCAGGACAGATAGATCCACACCAGAAACAGCGGCACCGTGGCGAACGCCCCATAGATCAGGTGGTAACCGGGAAACAATCGTACGTAGAGGCCGAACAGTGCCTTGGCGACTTCGAACAGAATGGCCGTGAACAGACCGCCAAGCAGCGCATGACGCAGCGGCACGCGGGTATTGGGGACTGCCGCATAGAGCAAGGTAAAGGCGGCGATACTCGAAAACAGCGGAGTGAACGCCAACAGCGTCTTGGCGCCAACCACGGCGTCCGGCCCGGAAATCAGCGATAGAGAGGCGATATAGGTGCTGACCGCGAACCCAGCGCCGAGCAGCAAAGGTCCGAGGCTGAGAATTGCCCAGTAAAGCAGGAAGCTGGACATGCCGCGGCGCGGCTGACGCACCCGCCAGATTACGTTGAAGGTTTTCTCGATGGTCACCAGCATGAGAAACGCGGTAACCGCCAGCAAGCCCACGCCGAACCAGGTCAGTTGCCGCGCCTGCGTGGTGAACTCGCGCAGATATTCCTGCACCGTCTCGCCGGTAGACGGTACGAAATTGTGGAAGATGAAGCCCTGGATATCCTCGCCGACGCCCTGGAACGCTGGAATCGCCGAGAGCATGGCAAAGGTCACGGTCATCATCGGCACCACGGCGAACAGCGTGGTATAGGTCAACGCCGCCGCGTTGCCCGCGCCGCGGTTCTCCACGAAGCGCTTGTAAAGACACAGCCAGAATCCCAGCCAGTCCTTGAGACGAACCTGCATGACCTCTCCTTAGCCCTCAAACCTAAACAGACAGTGCGCCGCGTAAAAAGGTCGCAGCAAAGCGGCTCGCTGGTTTTCGTGCATCCACACACCAGGCGGTTAGAATAGCCGCCACTTCAAGCCGGATGCGAGCCACCATGACCGACCTGACCCTTTATCACAACCCGCGCTGCTCCAAATCCCGCGGAGCGCTGGAACTGCTCGAAGCCCGCGGCCTGCAACCTGACGTGGTGCGCTACTTGGAAACCCCACCCAGCGCCAGCGAGCTCAAGAGCCTGCTGGGCAAGCTGGGCATCACCGCCCGTGACCTGCTACGCAGCGGCGAGGACGAGTACAAGGCGCTGGGCCTGAGCGATACCAGCCTGAGCGAAGCGCAACTGATCGAAGCCATGGTCGCGCATCCCAAACTGATCGAACGCCCGATCCTGATCGCCGGCGACAAGGCCGTGATCGGTCGCCCACCGGAGAAGGTGCTGGAGCTGCTAGCATGAGTACGCCTTACATTCTGGTGCTCTACTACAGCCGCCATGGCGCCACTGCGCAGATGGCCAAGCAGGTTGCCCGCGGCGTTGAGATGGCCGGCCTGGAAGCACGTCTGCGCACGGTGCCAGCGGTTTCCAGCGAATGCGAGGCCGTCGCCCCGAGCGTGCCTGAAGACGGCGCCATGTACGCCACCCTGGACGACCTGAAGAACTGCTCGGGCCTGGCCTTGGGCAGCCCTACCCGTTTCGGCAACATGGCCGCGCCGCTCAAGTACTTCCTCGACGGCACCAGCAACCTGTGGCTCACCGGCGAGCTGGTCGGCAAGCCGGCTGGCGTGTTCACATCTACCGCCAGCCTGCATGGCGGCCAGGAAACCACCCTGCTGTCGATGATGCTGCCACTGCTGCACCACGGCATGTTGCTCTGCGGCCTGCCTTACAGCGAATCGGCTCTACTCGAAACCCGCGGTGGCGGCACGCCCTACGGCCCCAGCCACCATGCCGGTGGCGACGGCAAACGCGCGCTCGACGAACATGAAGTCGCCCTGTGCCGCGCGCTGGGCCAACGCCTGGCGCAGATCGCCGGCAAACTGGAGCACTGATCGTGGCCCGAGCCAAAAAGCCTTTGCCCAGTCTCGAATGGCTGGAGCCACGGGTCAAACTCAGCCGAGCGCTGAGCCTGTTCAGCTTCATCGCGCTGCTGACCCTGCTGCTGGTATGGAACCTGGCCTTCGCCGACCTGCATGGTGCCCGCGTCGGCGTGGTACTGGCCATCCAGCTGCTGCCATTGGCCCTGCTGGCGCCCGGCATCGCCATGGGTAATGCGCGCGCTCACGCCTGGGCCTGCTTCGTGGTCAACATCTACTTCATTCAGGGTGTACTCGCCGCCATCGACCCGGCGCGCGCGCTGTTCGGCGCTCTGGAGGCGGTAATCAGCTTCGGCCTGTTCTGCTGCGCCCTGCTCTACACCCGCTGGCGCTTTCAGTACGACCGCAAGAAGGCCGGGGAAGCCTGATGCGCCTGGTGCTGCTGCCTGGCCTCAATGGCAGCAGCGCCCTTTTCTCGCCTCTGCTCGCCGAGCTTGGGGATTTCGACTGCCACACCCTCGAACTGCCCGCTGATGGATCGCAGGACTATGACAGCCTGGCGCAGCCTATAACCGAGCGACTGGGCAGCGCGCCCTTCGTGCTGCTGGGCGAATCCTTTTCCGGCCCACTCGCGTTCAGGCTCGCCTTGCGCAAGCCGTCTGGACTGCGCGGCGTCATCTTTGCCGCCTCTTTTCCGACCCGCCCCAACGCAGCCCTGGCGCTGCTCCGGCACCTGCCCATGCCCTTGCGACTCGCGACGCAGCCTTGGCTGCTGCGCGCGATGTGCCTTGGCCAGGACGCGAGCGATCAGACCCGGCACCTGATACAGAAAGAAATCCTTGGCTTGGACAAGACGCTGATACGCGCTCGCCTTCACACGCTGGCGACGCTGCAAGCACCGCAACAGCAGCTCGACCTGCCCGCCCTGCATCTATGGCCGCAGCAGGATCGCCTGGTTGCACACAAGGTGGCCAGGCAGCTGGCGCATGCTTGTAGCGACATCCGCCAGATTCGCCTGGATGGTCCGCACTTCATCCTGCAGACACAGCCGAAGGTCTGCGCGAGGGCAATCGCCGAATTCATGCAGGGACTGTGCGCGAGTTGACCCGTAGCCTGGATAAAATCCGGGAAGAACGGGATTCCCGGATCGTATCCGGACTACGGCAGCTTGAGGCCTGCCGCTCTTGCCTACCAGCCCAGCGTTTCCTTAAGGAAGGGAATGGTCAGCTTGCGCTGAGCCTGCAGCGAGGCCTGGTCGAGACGTTCCAGTAGTTCGAACAGCGCACTCATGCTGCGCTCGCCGCGGGTGAGAATGAAACGGCCGACCTCATCGCTCATCTGCAAGCCCCGACGCGAGGCCCGCAGTTGCAGAGCGCGCAGTTTGTCCTCGTCGGACAGCTCGTGCAGCTGGAAGATCAGCGCCAGGGTCAGGCGCGATTTAAGGTCAGGCAACTGGATCGGCAACTCGCGCGGCGACATGGTGCCAGCCAGCAGCAGACGCCGGCCGCTGTCGCGCAGACGATTGAACAGGTGGAACAGTCCCTCCTCCCAGTCGCTGCGACCCGCCACTGCATCGAGGTCGTCGAGACAGACCAGCTCGCACAACTCCAGATTGTCGAGCAGCTCCGGGCCGTGCTGCACCACCTCACCGAGCGGCAGATAGACCACCGCCTCGCCACGCTGCTCGAAACGCAGGCAGGCCGCCTGCAGCAGATGGCTACGTCCGACACCTTCGGCGCCCCACAGGTAGATCAGGCTCTCCGTCCAGCCGGCATCAGCCTCGCACAGACGCTCGACATAGCCCAGGGCCGCGGCGTTGGCGCCGGGGTAGTAGTTGGCGAAGGTGGCGTCATCGCGCAGACGCACCCCCAGAGGCAGCTGGATAGGTTTCATGCAGGGCTCGGCGGCTCAGCGGAACCGCAGTGGGACTCTCCGTAAAGGCGGGGCAGTTTATATCCTTCACCGCAGGGTGTCACTGACGCACTATTCTCGTTAATTCAATGCGTTAGCTCGTCTTGCCGGACAACGGAGCGGGCCTACGTTGCCTGCTCCCACCAATCCGTGGCCTGTCAGCGTTCAGCGGATGGCCGAGTCGACCGCAAAAACCTCTGGCGAACGGTAACGGCGTATCACCTCAGGCAGGGTCTCCCCGTCGCCGGTCTTGCGGATCAGCCAATAGTTGATCGCCGCCATGTCGGTGAGGAACTCCTTGCAACGCTTTCGTGCCTCGGCGATAGCGTCGTAGGAGAACCACAGAACCTGTGCCTCCATGCGCTCGGGGCTGCGGTAGAAGCTGCCGATCACATTGACATGAACACTCTTGAGCAGTTCTTCATGGCCGGCGAAACCACCCTGCTCGATACAGGCCCAATACAGGTCCTCTGAGCCATCGGGGATGAAGGTGTCCACCCAGAGGCGATAATCCGCATCGATGATGATCGACCTCACCATCGAGTGCAGCTGGTCCTGATCCACACTCTCGAGCGGGTTGGACTTGCAGAAAGTGGCGAGTGCGCGAACCTCCCGCAACAATGACTCGGAGCCGCCACCGATGCGGTTGTAGCCCTCCATCAGCTCATTCAGGCTGCTGCGAAACTCGGCAATCTGCGCGCTGCCGCCCTCGATGCTGTCCAGCAAGGGGTAGATCTGATAGTTGTAGGCACAGATAGAGTTGATGAAATCGCCCATGGCGCGCTTGGTGCTCGACATGGACTCGAGCAGTTCGGCGGAATGTTCAGGGTTGATCCTGAGGCTCTTCTCCAGTCGCTCCAGTCCCGCGCCGACCGAATGCTGCAAAGGGGCAGCGCGCTCGACGATCTCCTTCACGTAAATGCCCGACAACTCGCCCAGCGCAGATTGAAACTCATCGACAGTCACCGCACGAACGGATTCGTCCAGTTGACGGCGCTTGGTCTCGCGGGCTTTCAGGCGCTGGTTCACCATAAAGGTGATCGCCGAAGCCAAAATCGCCAGGCTCGTGGCCACATCCACTCCCAGCTGGACAGTCGAAAACTCCATTTTTCCTCCCTGGCAATCCGTTTATTTACATACTCAGCTTGGGTCACATCGATTCAAAGCTGGTACAGCGGTAATTCCGCGAAGCGCTTACACCCAGTGCCGTCAATCACTCAATTGACGGGTGGCGAACCACCGTACAACCCCGAGAGCCGGTACAGATCATGCGCATGGCGCAGCAACACCATGATCACCGCGGCCACCGGCAAAGCCAGCAGCACGCCGGTAAAGCCAAACAGCTGGCCGCCAGCGAGAATGGCGAAGATAACCGCGACCGGGTGCAGACCGATGCGGTCACCCACCAGCATGGGTGTCAGCACCATGCCTTCGAGCAATTGACCGATCATGAACACCACGCCGATGCCGAGCAGCGGATAGGGATCGAGGCCGAACTGGAACAGCGCCGCGCTCAATGCCGCACCGATACCGACGATGAACCCCATATAGGGCACGATACTGGCCAGGCCGGCGAGCACGCCGATCAACAGCCCAAGCTCCAACCCCACCAGCATCAGGCCAACGGAATAAATCACGCTCAGCGCCAGCATCACCAGCAACTGGCCGCGCAGGAAGGCGCCGAGCACCTCATGGCATTCGCCGGCCAGCTTGACTACCAATCCCTCGCGTTGACGCGGCAGTAAACCTCGCACGCGTTCGACCAGCACATCCCAGTCACGCATCAGGTAGAAGCTCACCACCGGGATCAACAGCAGATTGCCCAGCCAGGCCAGCAGCGCCAGCCCCGAAGACGTGGCCTGGGCCAGCACCACCTTGAGCACATCGGTGGTCTTGCCAATGTTGTCAGCGAATACCTGCTTGAGTTGCTCGAGCTGCAACAGGTCAGCCTGCAACCCGAGGTGCGATTGCGACCAGGGCAAGGCGGTGCCCTGCAGCCAGTCGAGCATCTCCGGCGCCAGCTGATACAGGCGCACCAACTGCCGCCCGAGCATGGGCACTAGCACCAGCAGAAGAATCAGCAACAGCAGCGCGAACAGGGTGAACACCACAATCACGCCGCCGGTGCGCGACAGGCGATGCCGTTCGAGACGGTCGACCAGCGGATCACCCAGGTAGGCCAGCAGGATGCCCACCAGAAACGGGGAAAGAATCGGGTGCAGCAGATACAGGAGCCAGCCGAGCAGAAACAGCCCAGCCATCCATAGCCAGCGGGTGGAATCGGTCATGCTCGCGTCCTCGATGCGAAACGGCGCCCGAAAGGCGCCGTGAAACAGGGCTGTGTCTAGCGGTGGAAAATTCTACCAGCGAAAACGCAACTGATCGGTGCGCGGTTTCACCTGAGGCGCCTCGTTTGCGGAGCCCGCCTGCGGATTTTCCACCGGCTCAGCGGCATCGAGCGGTTCGCTGACTTCCTGCAGTTGCCCCAGTGCCAGCTGCGCGCGCAACTGCTCCGGGCTGGCGCTGACCTGATAAACCAGGCGCTGCCCATCGATTTCCTGTAGACGCGCGGCGAACGGCTCGAGGAGGCGCTCCAGCGCAGCAAAACGGCCCAGATCAGCGCCTTCGATCACCAGCGTCAGGCTTTGCGCCGCGCCAGGCTTGACGACAAAACGCGGGGCCAGACGCTCGGCCACCGCCAGCATCACCGCATCGGCCAGCGCGGCCTGATCGGCGGCCTCGACCTTGCCCTGCTCACGTTCGTCTCCCAGCCACAGCCGCCAGGTCGCCTGCCAGTTGCCGCCGCTTTCGGCCGCCTGTACCGCCAGCAAAGCGTCGGCGCCATAGCGCTCGGACGCTTCGCGCAGCGCCTGCGGATCGTTGGCCAGCAAGGCATCGGCATTGCCCAGCGCCTGCTCGCTCAGATCCGCCAGCGGCAAACGCAGTGGCAGGCCACGATGTTGCGCGGCATCGCGCAGCAGTGCCGATGCAACCTGGCTCTCGCCGACCAGTTGACTGCCTTCCGGCGACTCGTTGAGCCACCAGGCGAGAATGGCCGGACGGTTGGCCCCCCACAGGGCCAGCCCCGCCTGGCGTAATTGTCGATCAGTGCTGGCTGGATCGAACTCGACCAGCAGTGCGTCGCCTTCGTAACCGTACTGGCTGACGATTTGCTGTGGGTCCTTGCGCAGCCCTTCCAGCGCCGAGTTCTGCAGCGCCTTGGCATCGCCGGTCAGGCGCAGCACCAGGGTCTGCAGGGCCTTCTGCATCGCCGCGTCACGGCTTTCCGGTTGCTGGTCCGCTACGGGTTCACGCACCTGATACAGGCCGGCAACCGGCGCGGCCAATGCCGGCAGGCTCAGGAGCGACACAAGGAAGAACATCAGGCGGACAGACAAACGCATGGGGCGGCTCTCGCGAAGGGATAATGGCGTGCGCAAAGGCCTATACCTTAAACAGCCGCCTCTGCCCCGGCAACCAGAGCCATTACCTGCGACGAAGCGCATCCACGCGAGTGGCCGCTACCGGGCAAGCCTGATAAAATCGCGCGCCTTCGCCAGCCGGTACGCGCACCGGGCTCCTGAGAGCCTGCGCCACGTCGGCGCCTACACGAACTCCCCATCCAAAGGCCCGGATCTATGAGCAAGCAACCCTCCATCAGCTACAAGGACGCAGGCGTCGACATCGATGCCGGTGAAGCCCTGGTCGAGCGCATCAAAGGCGTCGCCAAGCGCACTGCCCGTCCGGAAGTCATGGGTGGCCTGGGCGGCTTCGGCGCCCTGTGCGAGATCCCGGCTGGCTATAAGCAGCCGGTGCTGGTTTCCGGCACCGATGGCGTCGGTACCAAACTGCGCCTGGCGCTGAACCTGAACAAGCACGACAGCATCGGCCAGGACCTGGTCGCCATGTGCGTCAACGATCTGGTGGTCTGCGGCGCCGAGCCGCTGTTCTTCCTCGACTACTACGCCACCGGCAAGCTCAACGTCGACGTGGCCGCCACCGTGGTCACCGGCATCGGCGCCGGTTGCGAGCTGGCCGGCTGCTCCCTGGTCGGTGGTGAAACCGCCGAAATGCCGGGCATGTACGAAGGCGAAGACTACGACCTGGCCGGCTTCTGCGTCGGCGTGGTGGAAAAGAGCGAGATCATCGACGGCTCCAAGGTCGTCACCGGCGATGCGCTGATCGCCCTGCCCTCCTCCGGCCCGCACTCCAATGGCTACTCGCTGATCCGCAAGATCATCGAAGTGTCCGGCGCCGACATCGAGCAGGTGCAACTGGGCGGCAAGGCGCTGGCCGACCTGCTGATGGCGCCGACCCGCATCTACGTCAAGCCGCTGCTCAAGCTGATCAAGGACACTGGCGCGGTCAAGGCCATGGCCCACATCACCGGCGGCGGCTTGCTCGACAACATCCCGCGCGTACTGCCACAAGGCGCCCAGGCGGTGATCGACGTAGCCAGCTGGAATCGCCCGGCCGTGTTCGACTGGCTGCAGGAACAAGGCAACGTCGACGAGCACGAAATGCACCGCGTGCTGAACTGCGGCGTCGGCATGGTCATCTGCGTCGCCCAGGATCAGGTCGAGGCAGCCCTGGCCAGCCTGCGCGCCAGCGGCGAGCAGCCCTGGGTCATCGGTCAGATCACCGAAGCGGCCGAAGGCGCGGCTCAGGTTCAGCTGAATAACCTGAAAGCCCACTGATGCCCTGCAATGTCGTCGTCCTGATCTCAGGGTCAGGCAGCAACCTGCAAGCGCTGATCGACAGCCTCGGCTACGACGGCAATCCGGCTCGCATCGCCGCGGTCATCTCCAATCGCGCCGATGCCTACGGTCTGCAACGGGCGCAACGGGCCGGCATCGCTACCGAACTGCTTGACCACAAGCAGTTCGACGGCCGCGAAGCCTTCGATGCGGCCCTGATCCTGGCCATCGATGCCCATCAGCCCGATCTGGTGGTGCTGGCCGGCTTCATGCGCATTCTTACGCCGGGCTTCGTTCAGCACTACGCTGGGCGCCTGCTGAACATCCACCCCTCGCTGCTGCCCAGGCACAAGGGTCTGCATACGCACCAGCGAGCGCTGGAGGCCGGCGACAGCGAGCACGGCTGCAGCGTGCACTTCGTCACCGAGGAACTCGATGGTGGCCCCCTGGTCGTACAAGCTGTGCTGCCAGTGACGGCAGACGACACGGTCGAGAGCCTGGCCAGCCGCGTGCATCAGCAGGAACACCAGATCTATCCCCTGGCCGTACGCTGGTTTGCCGAAGGCCGCTTGCGTCTCGGCGCCCAAGGCGCAATGCTGGATGGCCAGCCGCTACCCGCCAGCGGCCACCTGATTCGAACCTAGGAGACTCTATGCGTCGTGCCCTGCTGTTCGCCATGACACTGTTCGCCCTGCCAGCCCTCGCCGAGGACCTGCAGCCTTTCTCCGCCAGCTATACCGCCGACTGGAAGCAGCTGCCGGTAAGCGGCAGCGCCGAGCGCAGCCTCAAGCACGAGGACGACGGTCGCTGGACACTCAATTTCGAGGCCTCGATGCTGGTCGCCGGCCTGACCGAAGAAAGCACCTTCCGCGTCGACAACGGAGCCCTGCTGCCCCTGACCTACCGCCTCAACCGCAGCGGCCTGGGCAAGGGCAAGAAGGTCGAGCAGGACTTCGACTGGGAGCAGAAGCAGGTTATCGGCAACGACCGTGGCGATGCCGTTACCTTTCCCCTCAACCGCGGCTTGCTGGACAAGTCGACCTACCAGATCGCCCTGCAGCAGGACGTTGCAGCCGGCAAGAAGAGCGTGAGCTACCAGGTGGTCGATGGTGACGAAATCGAAACCTACGATTTCCGTGTGCTGGGCGAGGAAGTGGTACGCACCAAGGCCGGCCTGATCGATTCGATCAAGGTCGAGCGTGTGCGTGACCCCACGCAGAGCACCCGCAAGACCGTACTGTGGTTCGCCAAGGATTGGGGCCACCTGCTGGTGCGCCTGCACCAGGTGGAAACCGACGGCAAGGAATACCAGATCATGCTCAAGGAAGGCACCGTCGCCGGCAAGGCAGTGGAAGGCCGCCGCGACTGATCGGCGCACGAACAAAAAAACCGGGCAAATGCCCGGTTTTTTATTGCCCACCATAGGCGCTGATCGGGCAGCGCCTGACAAGTATCAGTCCTGACTCATCGCACCAATCCTGTGAATCGACAGGTCGGCGCCGTTGTACTCCTCTTCCTGACTCAGGCGAATGCCCAGGGAAGTCTTGAGCAGGCCATACACCGCAAAGCCACCGACCAACGCGATCACCACACCCAGCGCCGTGCCGATCACCTGGCTGGCCAGGCTCACGCCACCCAGGCCGCCAAAGGCTTCGAGCCCGAAAATGCCGCAGGCGATACCGCCCCAGACGCCGCATAGGCCATGTAATGGCCACACGCCGAGCACGTCGTCGATCTTCCACTTCACCTGAGTCGCAGTGAAGGCCCAGACGAACAGCGCACCGGCGATGGCGCCCGTGGCCAGTGCGCCGATCGGGTGCATCAGATCCGAACCGGCGCAGATCGCCACTAGGCCGGCGAGCGGGCCGTTGTGCAGGAAGCCAGGATCGTTACGACCGACCGCCAGCGCCGCGACGGTACCGCCGACCATGGCCATCAGCGAGTTGACGGCCACCAGGCCGCTGACGCCTTCGAGCGTCTGCGCGCTCATCACGTTGAAGCCGAACCATCCGATGATCAGGATCCATGATCCCAGCGCCAGAAATGGAATGTTCGACGGTGCCATGGCCACCAGCTTGCCGTCGCGGTAACGACCATTGCGACGACCGAGCAGCAGCACCGCACCGAACGCCAGCCAGCCGCCCATGGCATGCACCACCACCGACCCCGCGAAGTCATGAAAGCCTGCACCGAAGCGCGCTTCGAGCCAGGCCTGCACACCGTAGTTGGCGTTCCAGATCATGCCCTCGAAGAATGGATAGACGAAGGCCACGATCAACACCGTGGCGCATAGCTGCGGGCCGAACTTGGCGCGCTCGGCAATACCGCCGGAGATGATCGCCGGAATCGCGGCGGCGAAGGTCAGCAGAAAGAAGAACTTCACCAGGCCATAGCCATGGTGTTCGGTCAGCACCGCGGCCGGCTCGAGGAAATTGATGCCATAGGCGACCCAGTAACCGATGAAGAAGTACGCCAGCGTGGAAATGGCGAAGTCCGAAAGAATCTTCGACAGCGCATTGACCTGGTTCTTCTGCCGTACCGTACCTACTTCGAGGAAGGCGAAACCGGCATGCATGGCCAGGACCATGATCGCACCCAGCAGGATGAACAGAGTATTGGAGCCGTGAATCAGCGTGGCCACGGCACTATTGATGTTTTCCATCGAAGACGAAAACTCCGGAGGCAGAGGAAAAGGCACCAAACCAAGGCATCTCTCGAAAACTCGCACCACAATGCAGCCAGGCTGCAGGGCGCGCCCCCGAAAGAGTGCCGACAGGCGGCCCTGAAATGGCGCCACCGAAATCGACTGATCGATGCTTATTTCTTTTTAATCAAATGGTTATGCGCGAAACAGACCATCCTGAGCCAAACCCGAAAGGCCCCATTGCAGGGCATCGCTGGCTTTCGCGCACCAGCAAAATGCAATCGCCATACCAAACGCCAAACCGGTCACTCTGCGACTATTCTTGTGGAACCCTGGCGCCGCCGAGCACTCGTAAACCATACATACCCAATGCAGAGGACTGCTCGCCATGCCAAACAAAGCCGCTATTTCAAGCACTAAGGACGCCCTGCTGGATGAATTCCAGGCTCTGGTCAGCGACACCGAGAAGCTCCTGCAACATTCCGCCAGCCTCGCCGGTGAACAGGCCGAAGCCCTGCGCGACGATATTCGCAGCAGCCTGGGCCGCGCCCGGGAAACCCTGCATGACGCCGAGGCCAGCCTGCGTCAGCAGGGCAAGGTCGCCGTCGATGCCACCGAAGAGTACGTCCACAAGCATCCGTGGCAGGCCGTCGGCGTAGCAGCCGCTGTCGGCCTGGTGCTCGGCCTTATGATGAGCCGTCGTTGACAGCGCCCATGTCCAAGGACTCTTCAGCCCGTCGTCTCGGGGCAGCGCTGCTCGGCCTGTTGCAAGGCCACATCGCGCTGATGGCCCATGAACTGGAGGACCAGCGCAACCAGGCACTGCGTGCGCTGCTGCTCGGGGGCCTGTGCTTCAGTTTTGCTCTGCTTCTGTTGTTCGGTTTGTCCGTTCTGTTGCTGGTCATCTTCTGGGACAGCCACCGCCTGGCAGTGGCCATAGGGTTGTGTATGTTCCATGGAGCGGGCCTGCTAGCCTGCGGTACCTGGCTGGTGCAGAGCTTGCGGAACGCTGAAGCGCCTTTCAGCGCGACGCTGGAAGAATTGCAACGAGACAAGGAGCAACTGTTGCCATGACCACTCCCACCATGCCCCCAGGCGCCTCACCGCGCGAAATGCGTAAGGCCGTGCTGCGTATGCGCCTGGAAATGCGCCGCCAGGAGGTTCGCCATGAAGCGTTGCAGCTCACCAGCCCGCTACGCCAGGCTCGTGACTACGGACAACGCTTGCGCCAGGGTACTGCACCATTCTGGCTCGCAGGTGGAGCAGCGACGCTGACCGCGTTGCTGGTTCGCAAGCGGGGCATGCGTAGCTTGTTGCGCCTGGCGCTGCTGGTCATTCCGTTGCTTCGGCACCGTCCCATGAGGTAGCAATTACGGCCACCCTTGCGAGGAGTGGCCGTAATCTTGCTTGGTCGAGCAGTCTGCCGCTTCATGCGGCCAACTGCTCGCAGCTAAGGACATTCAGTGCTCGACGGACAGCCATTCGCCGTCTTCCAACCCTTCATCGACACGGCCACTGGCCGCATAGCTGGCGTTGAAGCGTTGGCCCGGCTGCGCGATGGCAGTGGTCAGGAGCGTTCAGCTGGCCACCTCTTCGCTGATCCGAAAACGCCCACCGCAGCCCTGCGGCGCCTGGACCGCCAAGTTCGTGAAGATGCGCTGCGGCGCTTTGGCGAAGCCCCCAGCGACTGGTTTCTCAGCCTGAACATTTCGCCGCGCTGGATCAGCCTGTTGCGCCCCGCCCAACCCCTTCCCAGTCTGATTCAACTCCAGCGCAGCCGTATCGACCCCGCGCGCATCGTCTTCGAAATAACCGAACTGGGTGGCGCCCGGCAGCGGCTGCCCGACGTGGTCGCGCGCTACCGTGAAGCCGGCGCGCGTATCGCCATCGACGACTTCGGTGCCGGCTACTCGCAGCTCGACCGAGTGCTGGCCTTGCAGCCGGACATCCTCAAGCTGGACATGCGCCTGTTTCAGGAAGCGGCGCGTGGCGGCCCCAGCGGCGAGGTGGTCAAGGCCCTGGCGCAGATGGCGGAGAAGACCGGCTGCTGGATCATCGCCGAAGGGGTGGAGACCGAAGCCGAACTGAACTTTGCCCTGGAGTGCGGCGCACGCTATGTGCAGGGTTTTCTCTTCGCCAAGCCCGAGCGGGAGCTGTTCGCCAGCGATGCCTTCGTCGGCCATTTCGCACGTTTGCGCGACAGTTACGTGCAGCAGAAACTCGCCGAGCGTGCGCGTCTGCTCAACCTGCGCCAGCAGTTGACCGAACTGATGGCCGAGCTGCGGGCCTGGGCCGAAAGCGGTGCTGCGGCGAGCAGCCTGCGCGCACCGAATAACTATCCCTGGCTGCTGCGCACCTATCAGTGCGACCGCCATGGCACCCAGCTGACGCCGAACCTGGAATGGCGCCAGCACGCCTGGCAGGCAGATGACCGCTACCTCGGCCACAACTGGTCGTGGCGCCCCTACTTCTATCAACTGCTGGCCGAAGGCTGGGAAGAGCGTCGCCTGACCCTGTCCACCACCTACCGCGACGCCACCACCAACCAGTACTGCCTGACGGCTGGCCAGTTCATCGACAACGGTCGTCGCCTGCTGCTGGTGGACATCGACACCGCCGGCCTGTAGTCAACCCGGGGTTGCAGGCAGCGGCACGAACAACCAAGCTAGGGGCCCGGATCAACCTGGCGAGGATCGGCCTTGGATTGGCACACCCTGCTCACCCGCGAACGTCTCGGCAAACCCGCGCCCGGCTCGGCAGAGCTCGGACGCAGCCCCTTTCACAAGGATCATGACCGCATCATCTTCTCCGGTGCCTTCCGCCGCCTGGGGCGCAAGACGCAGGTGCATCCGGTTTCCAGCAACGACCATATCCATACCCGCCTGACCCACTCGCTGGAAGTCAGCTGTGTCGGCCGCTCTCTGGCCATGCGCGTCGGCGAGATGCTGCGTGACGAACTGCCCCAGTGGTGCACGCCCAGCGATCTGGGCATGGTCGTGCAGTCGGCCTGTCTGGCTCACGACATCGGCAACCCACCGTTCGGCCATTCCGGCGAAGACGCCATCCGCCACTGGTTTCAGCAGGCCGCCGGGCGTGGCTGGCTGGATGCGATGAGCGATGCCGAGCGCTGCGACTTTCTCAATTTCGAAGGCAACGCCCAGGGCTTTCGCGTGCTCACCCAGCTCGAATACCACCAGTTCGACGGCGGCACACGGCTGACCTACGCGACCCTCGGCACCTACCTCAAGTACCCCTGGACGGCGCGCCATGCCGACGCCCAGGGCTACAAGAAACACAAGTTCGGCTGCTACCAGAGCGAGTTGCCGCTGCTCGAACAGATCGCCGCCAAGCTCGAATTGCCGCAGCTCGAGGCCCAACGCTGGGCGCGCCATCCATTGGTCTATCTGATGGAGGCGGCGGACGACATCTGCTACGGCCTGATCGACCTGGAAGACGGCGTGGAGATGGAGCTGCTCGATTACACCGAAGTCGAGGCGCTGCTGCTCGATCTGGTCGGCGACGATCTGCCGGAAACCTATCGCCAGCTCGGCCCCCGAGACTCGCGTCGGCGCAAACTGGCGATCCTGCGCGGCAAGGCCATCGAGCACCTGACCAACGCCGCGGCCAGCGCCTTCGTCGAGCAGCAGCAGGCAATGCTCAACGGCAGCCTGCAGGGCGATCTGGTCGAACACATGCACGGCGCGGCCAAGCGCTGCGTGCAGAGTGCGAAGTCACTGGCCCGGGAGAAGATTTTTCACGACAAGCGCAAGACACTGCACGAGATCGGCGCCTACACCACGCTGGAAATCCTCCTTAATGCCTTCTGCGGCGCGGCGCTGGAACAGCACAGCGGACGCGTGCTGTCATTCAAGCATCGGCGCATCCTCGACCTGCTCAGCTATTACGCGCCTGAACCGGGCTGGCCGCTGTATCGCTCGTTCATGCGGGTGATTGACTTCATCGCCGGCATGACAGACAGCTACGCTACGGAAATGGCCAGGGAAATGACCGGCCGTTCGAGCCCGGTCTGACGAAAAGCGCACATGAAGAACCTGATTCGCAACAGCTTCACCTGGCATGCCGGGCCACCGGCCTGGGGCCCGGCCGTGGTGGCCGGACTGGGCTGTGCACTGCCGCTGCTGCTCGGTCTGTTCACCGCTCATAGCGGGTTTCTCTGGGCCTCGGCCGGAGCCTTCCAGGCCGCGCAGGCCAATCCGCTGCACCGCTTCGGCATGTTGCGCATGCTGCTGCTCACCGGGCTTGGTGCCTGCAGCGCGGGTCTGGGTTTCTGGGCCGGTAGTCACCCGCTGGTCAGCGTGGGCATTTTCGCCGCCTTCGGCCTGCTGCTGGCCTGGCTGCAGCGCTTCGGCAGCGAAGCCGGCAAGCTGGGCATCGGCCTGTGCATCTGTGTTTGCCTCGGCCAAGGGCAGTTCGGCATCGGCAACCTGCACAACCCCTACGCGGTAGCCATGCTGTTCACCCTCGGCGGGTTGTGGGTGATGTTGCTGGCCTTCGGCCTGCGCGGCCTCCATGGCCTGCGCATGTGGCCGTACATGCCGCGTTTTCTCGCCGTTCTCAAGGTACTCAAGCGCCACGCGCAGCGCCTGCCACGCCAGCAATGGCGCCTGCATGCGCTGGCCTGCATGCTGGCTTTCGCCGCCTCCGGGCTGATCGTCAATCTGGCCGGCCTGTCGCGTGGTTACTGGCTGACGCTGACCGTCATCAGCACGCTGCAGCTGGAGTTCCAGGGCAGCCTGGTACGCGCGCTGCAGGCCAGCCTTGCCAGTCTCGCCGCCGCTGGCCTGCTGATCCTCTTCGGCCACAGTCTGCAAAGCCCGCCAATGATGGTGATGACGCTGCTGGTACTGGTCATCCTCAGCCGCGCGTTGCAAGCCAATCACTACGGTTTGTTCGTGCTGCAGACCAGCCTGTGCTTCGTGCTCCTGGCCGAAAGCCTGTCGCAGGATTGGCACCTGGCCGAGGTGCGCTTGCTCAACGCGCTGATCGGTGTCGCCCTGACTCTGACCGTGGCCCTTCTGGTGCATGGCCTGCGCCTGCAACTGAACAAAACGAGCAAGAGCGAGGACGCCTCACAACAGCCCTTATAACGTTTAGGCAGATTCGCTCACTCTTCACTATGCTGTGGAAGCCTGCAGCGCCCGCAAGGAGTGAAGTGCGATGCTCAATACCGCCGTTGCGCGGGAACGCCGTTTCCCTCTGCACGTTCATATCAGTGTTCTGTTCACGCTTCTGCTGCTGTTCACCGGTGTCGTGCTGGGGTTGTTCAATTACCAGCAGACCAGCCGGCTGATTTTCTCCAGCAGCTCGACACTCTTCGAGCGCATCCAGCACGACGTGCAGCGCGATCTGGACAACACCTATCGCCCCATCCGCCACCTGCTCAGCCTGCTGGCTCTGCACCCGGCCGCCCAGGCGGAAACACTCGATGAACGCCTGGAAATGCTGCCGCTGTTCGTCCAGGCACTACGCGACAATCCCAAGCTGGCCTCGATCTATCTCGGCTACGAGGACGGCGACTTCTTCATGGTCAGGCCACTGCGCAGCGAGGCGCTCAAGCAACTCTTCGACGCACCGGAAAACGCCGCCTATCAGGTTTGGACCATCGACCGCAGCAGCGCCGGAACCGAGAGCAACTATCTGTTCTACGACGGCTCGCTGAACCCGCTCAGCCGCCGCCAGAAGCTCAGCGAACCCTACGATCCGCGACAGCGCGAGTGGTTCAAGCGCGCCCGCGGCGACGGCGGGCAGATCACCACCGCGCCCTACCTGTTCTTTTCCAGTCAGGAAATCGGCACCACCCTGGCCAGGCGCAGCGGGCTAACCACCGTACTCGGTGCCGACCTCACACTCGACGATCTCTCCGCCACGCTGGCCACTCACCGTGTCACGCCCAACAGCCAGGTGGTGCTCGCCGACGCCGACGGCAACGCGGTGGCCTACCCGGAGAGCAACCGCCTGCTCAAGGAGGTCGAGGGCAAGGTATCGCTGGTCAAGGTCAGCGAACTCGACCCGGCGCTAGGTGAATTGCTGTCCGGCCACCTCAACGAACAGGACGAGGGCATTGTCGAACTGGCCAGACAACGCTGGGCAATGGCCCACCGGCACATTCAGGAAGGCGGCCCGCAGGGCCTGCATCTGGCGCTGCTGGTGCCCGAGCAGGAGTTGTTGGCCGAGGCCTATCGCATCCGCTGGCAGGGCGCGTTGATCACTTTGACCACGCTGCTGCTGTGCCTGCCGCTGGGCTGGCTGACCTCGCGTCTGGTGGCCAAACCCCTGCGCAGCCTGGTGCAGGAAGCGCAGGCCATCCGCCGCTTCGACTTCAGCCACCCGGCCAGTGGCCGCTCGCCGATTCTCGAAGTCGACCAACTGGCTGTGTCGATGGGCAGCATGAAAGACACCCTGTCGAGCTTCCTCGACATCGCCGCCAGCCTTTCCGCGGAAACCCATTTCGACACGCTGATCAAACGGGTGATGGACGCCACCGTTTCCATCAGCGACGCGCAGGGCGGGCTGCTCTATCTGCTCGACAATGACAACGATCGACTGGAGCCCCAGGGACTGGTGATCGACGGTCAGAGCCGCAGCCTCACCGAACTGGGCATCCATGCACTGGCCCACGCAGATCCGACGCTACCCGCCTGGCTGCAACGCCCGGCCAGCGGCGGCGAAAGCGTTGCCACCTCCATCGGCTTCGATCAGGCAGGCGAGTTTCAAGGGCTGCTCTCGGCCATGGACAGCCCGCGCCTGCATCTGATCGCCGCCGGACTGCACAACCGCCAGGGTGACACGGTCGGCGTACTGGTGCTGTTGCAACGCGATAGCGGCGAGAACAGCGAAAGCATGCTCAGCCGGGACCGGGTGGCCTTCGTCGACGCAGTCTCCGGTAGCGCCGCCCTGTGCATCGAAAGCCAGCGCCTGCTGGCCCGGCAGAAGCAACTGCTCGATGCCTTCATCCAGCTGATCGCCGGCGCCATCGATGCCAAGAGTCCCTACACCGGCGGCCACTGCCAGCGCGTGCCGGAAATCACCCTGATGCTGGCGCGCGCCGCAGCCGCGAGCGACGCACCCGAATTTCGTGACTACAACCCCAGCGACGAGGAATGGGAAGCACTGCATATCGCCGCCTGGCTGCATGACTGCGGCAAGGTCACCACCCCCGAATACGTGGTCGACAAGGCAACCAAGCTGGAAACCCTGTACGACCGTATTCACGAGGTGCGCATGCGCTTCGAGGTGCTCAAGCGCGATGCCTGGGTCGCCTACTGGCGTGGCCGCGCCGAAGGCGGAGACGACACCGCGCTGGCGGCCCTGCGCGACCAACTGCTGAGCGATCTGGACGACGAATTCGCCTTCATCGCGCGCATAAACCTGGGTGGCGAGGCCATGGCCGATGCCGACCAGGCACGTCTCGGGCAGATCGCCGAAAGACGCTGGCTGCGCACTTTGGACAACCGCCTGGGCGTTTCCTGGGAAGAGGCCAAACGCCTGGAGCGCACGGCGACCGACGAACTGCCGGTGGCAGAGCCGCTACTGGCCGACCGCCTCGATCATCTGATCGAGCGGCCGGCTCAGGAGCTGATCGCGCCGGACAACCGCTGGGGCTTCAAACTGGAAGTGCCGCAATACAAGTTCAACCGTGGCGAGTTGCACAACCTGAGCATCGCCCGCGGCACGCTGACGGCCGAGGAACGCTACATCATCAACCACCACATCGTGCAGACCATCCTCATGCTCGACCGCCTGCCCTTCCCCAGGCACCTGCAGAGCGTCAGCGAGATCGCCGGCGGGCATCACGAGAAGATGGATGGCACGGGCTATCCCAAGCGCCTGACGCGCGAGCAGATGAGCCTGCCGGCGAGGATGATGGCGATCGCCGATATCTTCGAAGCGCTGACGGCGGTGGACCGCCCGTACAAGAAGGGCAAGACGCTGTCGGAAGCGCTGAACATAATGGTCGGCATGTGCAAGGGGGCGCACATCGACCCGCAGCTGTTCGCTCTGTTCGTCCGTAGCGGCATCCATCGACGCTACGCCGAACGCTTCATGCGGCCCGAGCAGATCGATGAGGTGGACGAGCAGGCAATGCTGGAAAAGGCAGGCATTGTGTAGGAGCGGTTTTATTCGCGAATAAAGCGGGACGCCGCCCGTCCGCTCCTACAAGACCATGACCTGGATTGGCCGAACGCCGATCAAGCCTGGTTGATCGGGTTTTCCGGATACCAGACGTCCAACAGCGGACTGATTTCGTAGTTCTCCAGCTCGTCGCGGCCCTTGAGCCAGGCCTCGACGGCAGCGCGCTGCTCCTCGTTGACCGAGCCACGCTTGGCCAGGCAGACCAGACCGTAGTCTTCGCCACCGACGTAGTCCAGACCATTGCCGGCGATGGCCTGATCGAGGAACTGATCGACGAAGTCGTCGAGAGTCTGGTCGCTCAGGTCGGCCTTGAAGTTCAGGGTCAGCTCGAAGCCCAGCTCCTGGAATTCATCGACACAGAGCTTCTTGCGCAGACGGCGGGAACGGTTGGTCGCCATGAAACAATCCTCAAAGGTGATAACGCGCGGCACTCTAGCATTTTCGCCGGCCGAGCGCCCGTCTTGTGTTGCCTGGCACACCCGGGCACAGGTTGAACACCAGCTGTTTGCCGCGACGGTTTTAAACGGCTGGGGCCAACTACAGATCGGCTCTTGCGGCATAATGCCGGCAACTTTTCCCCGAGCCGGACGGTCGTTTGTCTGTCTCCCTCGTTACTCCCGCCTGATTGCGGAAGGTTCCTGTCGATGATTCAGCGGTTTCGCCAACTGGCGCTGAGCGCCGTAATTCTCCCCCTCGCCCTCTCCTGCCATGCCGCCAGCGCCGCACTGCCTGCCAAGGTGGAACAGGCGCTGAAGGCCAACAAGATTTCCAACAACTCGCTGTCGGTGATAACCGTGCCTCTCGGCGGACAGACCGGCGGCCTGCAATTCAACGCCGATGTCTCGGTCAACCCGGCATCGACCATGAAGCTGGTGACCACCTATGCGGCACTCGAACTGCTGGGCCCAAACCATCAGTGGAAGACCGAGTTCTATGCCGACGGCCCACTGAAGGACGGCGTACTGCATGGCAACCTCTACCTCAAAGGTGGCGGCGACCCGAAACTGAACATGGAAAAACTCTGGCTGCTGCTGCGTGACCTGCGCATCAACGGCGTGCGCCAGGTCCAGGGCGATCTGGTGCTGGATCGCAGTTTCTTCGTCGCACCGCAGTTGCCCGCCTTCAACGACGACGGTGGCGACGCCAACAAACCCTTCCTGGTCAAACCCGACTCGCTGCTGGTCAACCTCAAGGCGCAACGTTTCATCACCCGTGCCGAAGACGGCAAGGTGAGCATCGCCATGGACCCGCCCATCGCCTCGGTGCGTATCGACAATCAGGTGCGCCTGCTCAAAGCCGCCAAGTGCCCATCCTGGCCGGACATTCGCTACAACGCAGTGGAGGAGTTCGACGGCACCACCCTGATCGTCAGCGGCCAGCTTGCCGAAGGCTGCAGCGCGCAGACCTACCTGTCGCTTCTCGATCACCCCAGCTACGCAGCGGGAGCGGTACGCGGCATCTGGCAGGAACTGGGCGGCAAGATTCTCGGCAAGGACCGCCAGGGCGCCGTTCCGGAAGACGCCCGCATGCTGGTTCGCGCCTTCTCGCCCGATGTGGTGGAGATCGTCCGCGACATCAACAAGTACAGTAACAACACCATGGCCCGGCAGCTGTTCCTCAGCATCGGGGCGCAGTTCCGTACCGAAGCCGACCAGGACGACTCCATGGCCGCGCAACGGGTGATTCGCAGCTGGCTGGCACGCAAGGGCATCACCGCACCGCATCTGGTGATGGAGAATGGCTCCGGCCTGTCGCGCGCCGAGCGCATCAGCGCCCGGGAGATGGCGCTGATTCTCCAGGCTGCCTGGCGCAGCCCGTACGCCGCCGAGTTCCGCAGCTCGATGCCGCTGGTGGCGATGGACGGCACCATGCGCAGGCGTCTGCAACGCACACCGCTGGTGGGCGAGGCGCACATCAAGACCGGCACGTTGAACAACGTGCGCGCCATCGCCGGCTACAGTCGCGACAGCAATGGCCAGGACTGGGCCGTGGTCGCCATCCTCAATGACCCCAAGCCCTGGGGCGCCACCTCGATTCTCGATCAGGTGCTGCTGGAAACCTACAAGCAGCCCAAGCGCTGACGCTTTTTGTAGCCCGGATGCAATCCGGGGCCTGGCTCGCAGAGCCCCGGATTACATCCGGGCTACGCAGTCAGCGTGCGGTGAAACGCCAGGCGCGGTGGATCTTCGGGTTACGGGCGAAGTCCGGATCCAGGGTCTGCGCGCTGATCTCCTCGACCTGATAACGCGCCACCAGACTCTCGTCGAGCTGGAACTTGCGGAAGTTGTTGGAGAAGTACAGCACGCCGCCACGGGCCAGACGCGCCATGGCCAGGTCGAGTAACTCGACGTGGTCGCGCTGCACATCGAACACGCCTTCCATGCGCTTGGAGTTGGAGAAAGTCGGCGGGTCGATGAAGATCAGATCGTACTCGCCGCGATCCTCGCCCAGCCAGGCCATCACATCGCCCTGCTCCAGGCGGTGCTTGTCGGAAAAACCGTTGAGCGACAGATTGCGCCGCGCCCAGTCCAGGTAGGTTTTCGACAGATCGACGCTGGTCGTGCTGCGCGCCCCGCCCTTGGCCGCATGTACGGTGGCCGTGGCGGTGTAGCAGAACAGATTGAGGAAACGCTTGCCGGCCGCCTCGCGCTGAATGCGCAGGCGCAACGGACGGTGATCGAGGAACAGCCCGGTATCCAGATAGTCGGTGAGGTTGACCAGCAGCTTGACGCCGCCTTCGCTCACCTCCATGAACTGCCCCTGGGCGGCCTGGCGCTGATACTGCTTGGTGCCGGCCTGGCGCTCGCGACGTTTGATTGCCACCCGGTTCTGTGCCACACCCAGCGCCTGCGGGATCGCCGCCAGGGCATCGAGCAGGCGCGCCTGCGCCTTGTCCGGGTCGACCGAGCGCGGCGCGGCGTATTCCTGCACATGCACCCAGTCAGCATAGAGGTCGACCGCCAAGGCATATTCCGGCATGTCGGCATCGTACAACCGGTAGCATTCGACGCCTTCGCGACGCGCCCACTTGCCCAGTTGCTTGAGGTTCTTCTGCAGGCGGTTGGCGAACATCTGCCCGCCCTCGCTCAGGCGTGCCTGCTCGATCGGCGCAGGTGCCGGCTTGATCGGATTGCCGTTGCGATTGAGCTTGGGCGCCTCGGCCTGCAACTCATTCTGCTCACGTTCACGCTCGCGTTGCTCCGCTGTGCGCCGCTCACCGGTGACGAACTGTTCGGTCTGCACCTTGATCAACAGCAGCTTGCAGGCCAATGCACCGTTCCAGAAGGCATACTGCTTGTGGCTGCGCAGGCCCATGCGCTTGCCCAGTTCCGGCGCCCCGGTGAATACCGCCGCCTCCCAGCCCAGGCAGGCCTGACGCAGGCGCTCGCCGAGGTTCTGATAGAGGTACAGCAGGCTGGCTTCATCGCCCAGACGCTCACCATAGGGCGGGTTGCTGATCACCAGGCCTTTCTGATTCTGGTCCGGACGCGGCTCGAAACTGCCCAGTTCGCCCTGATAGATCTTCACCCAGTCGGAGAGGCCAGCGCGCTCGACGTTGTTACGCCCAGGCTGGATCAGGCGCGGGTCTGCTTCATAACCGCGAATCCACAACGGCGGCTTGGCCAAGCCCGCCGCCGCGCGCTGCTCGGCCTCGGCATGCAATTTCTTCCAGATGGCCGGCACGTGGCCGAGCCAGTTGGAGAAGCCCCAGCGTTCGCGTTTGAGATTGGGCGCGATGTCGGCGGCCATCAATGCGGCCTCCACCAGGAAGGTGCCCACACCGCACATCGGGTCGGCCAGTGCGCCGCCTTCGGCTGCGATACGCGGCCAGCCGGCGCGGATCAGAACCGCGGCGGCAAGGTTCTCCTTCAGCGGCGCGGCACCCTGCTGCAGGCGATAACCGCGCTGGTGCAGGCTATGCCCGGACAGATCCAGAGAAAGCACTGCCTCTCCACGGTCCAGGCGCAGATGCACGCGCAAATCAGGGTTGAGCTTGTCGACGCTGGGACGCTCGCCGCCGGCCGTGCGCAGCCGGTCGACGATCGCATCCTTGACCTTGAGTGCACCGAAGTGGGTGTTGTCGATGCCCGAGCCATTGCCGCTGAACTCCACTGCCAGGCTGCCGGCCGGCTCAAGATGGTCGCGCCAGTCCACTGCCTTGACGCCTTCGTACAGCTCATCGGCGTTGTTCATGGCAAAGCGCGACAGCACCAGCAACACACGGTTGGCCAGTCGCGACCAGAGGCACAAGCGGTAGGCGACTTCGATCTCGGCATGACCGCGGACTGCAGCGGTCTGCTCGCGAGCCTCCTCCAGCCCGAGCGCTTTGGCTTCTTCCAACAACAGGCCTTCAAGCCCCTTGGGGCAGGTCAGCACGATTTCGTAACGATCAGACATGGATGTTCCACTGCCTATGGCAATCAGGGAGGTGCTTCGGCGCACCTCGACTCAAAGTAAGTGACAAAAGGTCACAGTGCGACCCTTCGTCGGAATAAGTAAGCACTCTCATTTGCACTAGCAAATTGAGGGCATCGGTGCGCACAGCCAGCTATGGCGCCGCCTGGCCGAGCGACGCCGGACCTATCTCAAGCGTCCTTATGGCCACACCCTCATTTAGGTTACGCCCTTATGACAAATCGATCATTCACAGCCCCCGGTGCATTCGTTAGAACACTACCTAAGGCTTTCGCTGCAATGGCGAAGGCGCAGAAAGTTCGCCACGCCGGCAGCGGACTTTCGTAGGCAGAAAAATTTCTGCCTGGCCTTGCCACAAGGCCAACGGGACATAACAGTCAACAGTGAGGGCAACACCCTATGAGAAGACTTAAGCGTGATCCGTTAGAAAGAGCTTTTTTGCGCGGCTATCAATACGGCATCAATGGTAAATCCCGCGAACTCTGCCCCTTTACCCTACCTTCGGTTCGTCAGGCCTGGCTCAATGGCTGGCGTGAGGGCCGTGGCGACAACTGGGATGGGCTGACCGGCACAGCCGGTATTCATCGACTCAACGAACTTCACGCTGTCGGCTAATACAGGATCACTCCCGACTTCACCAAGCCGACCCCCTCCGGGCGGCGGGCGCAAGCCCAAGGGCTCCTTCGGGAGCCCTATTTATTTACGCAGCTTATTTACGCAGCGCAGCAATCGCATCCACGGCCTCGCGGATCAGCGCCGGCCCCTTGTAGATGAACCCCGAATAGATCTGTACCAGGCTCGCCCCCGCAGCGATCTTCTCCGCTGCGTGCCTGCCCTCGGTGATACCGCCTACCGCGATGATCGGTAAACGGCCGGACAACTCGCCAGCCAGCACCTTGACGATGTGCGTGCTCTTGTCACGCACCGGCGCGCCCGACAGGCCGCCGGCCTCGTCGCCATGAGCCAGCCCTTCGACGCCTTCACGGCTGAGCGTGGTGTTGGTGGCGATCACCGCATCCATGTCGGCGCCCAACAGGGCCGATGCCACCAGCGCGGTTTCTTCGTCGCTCATGTCCGGGGCAATCTTGATCGCCAGCGGTACGCGCTTGCCGTGCTCCTGTGCCAGATCCTCCTGGCGACGACGCAGCGCCTCGAGCAGCTCCTTGAGCGAGTCACCGAACTGCAGGCTGCGCAGCCCCGGAGTATTCGGCGAGCTGACGTTGACGGTGACGTAGCTGGCGTGGGCGTAGACCTTGTCCAGACAGGCCAGGTAATCGTCCACCGCGCGTTCGACCGGGGTGTCGAAGTTCTTGCCGATGTTGATACCCAGCACCCCCTTGAACTTGGCTGCCCGGACCCGAGCGAGCAGATGATCGACGCCGTGGTTGTTGAACCCCATGCGATTGATCACCGCCTCGGCCTCCGGCAGACGGAACAGCCGCGGTTTGGGGTTACCCAGCTGCGGACGCGGCGTCACGGTGCCGATCTCGACGAAGCCGAAGCCGAGCTGAGCGAAGCCATCAATGGCATCGCCGTTCTTGTCCAACCCCGCCGCCAAACCGACCGGATTGGCGAACTGCAAGCCCATCACGTTCACCGGCAGGCTGGCCGGCACCTTGGTCAGCAGGCCATTGAGCCCCAGCCGGCCACCGGCACCGATCAGATCGATGGACAGCTCGTGAGAGGTTTCCGGGGACAGTTTGAACAACAGCTCGCGGGCCAGGGAGTACATGGGCAGGCTCAGCTCGACAGGTAGAGGGTTGGCAGGCCGGCGATTATAGCTGCGCAGGCATCGCCTGCGCGAGGCAAGCGCGCCAGATCAATCCAAAGGGCGTAAGCTCAGCAACTCACCGGTATCGTTGAATTCCAGCACGAAGGAACCATGAATGCCGGTATGAGTCAGATACGGCCGCAGATGGTGGGCCGGCAAACTGACCCGGCGCCCGTCACGGCTTTGCGCCATAATGCGGTTGGCATGGCCACGGTAGATGGCCTGCAATCGTTCGGCCGATAACGCAATATCCAGCACCAAGCTGGGCATGGAGGCACCCTCGCAAATGAATGCGGCTATTTTGCCACAGACCTGCACAGCAGCTGGCGCTCTTACGCCGCGCTACGCTCTATGGGCAACAGTCGTCCGCGTCTGCCACACTGCAGTAGACGCTTAAGGAGCGATCTGCCGGCCATGAGCCTGTCCGAACCCTCAAATCTCAGTAGCCGTCTGGCAGCCCTGGCTCAACGCATGGGCCTGCTTGGTCGCAGCTCGCGGCAGATTTTTGCCAGAGCAAGTGCCCTGCGCTTACCGTTTAAACCGCTACCCGCGATGGTCGAAAGCATCTGCTGGCACCAGGGCCCGCAATTGCAGCTTCTGCTCAACCTGCCGCGCGGTGCGCTCTCCGGCCCGGTACAGGAAGACAAGGCCCAGGCCCACGCAGCCCTGACTCAGGTAGTGGAGGCGCAAACTCAGCACCTGGCAAACTTCGATCTACGCATGATCGATGGTTTCGCCTGCACCACTCCCGCACCAGACTATGCATGCTTCGAAGACTATGCCGCGAGCGAACACTGCAAGCAGGTGCGTATCATCAGCTACAAGGATTTCGTCAGAACCATCAGCCTGGCGTTGCCGCGCTTTCTCGCTGGCGAGCCGATCGAGCTGCGCCAGGCCAACTGGCGAGGCTCACGCACCTTCTGGTCAGGTGAAGCGCAAGGCGAGTCGTTCGCCGGAGCGATCGCCTACGCACGCCGGCGCGGGCTGGACGTGCAACTGCCAGCCAATCTGGTGCGTTATCGATTGAACGAAACAGGCCTGAATGACCTGCAGAGTCGTTATCACGTACTGGCCATGCCCGAGGCCGCCTGGAGCGATCCAAGCTTCATGGGGCTGCTGCTGGACAATGCCATCCCCTACGCGCGACTGTCATTGCTGAAGAAAGCCGGCACACCGGAATTCCTCATGCTGCCCAAGGAGCACCAGGACGCCACTGCTTTGGGCGAAGGTTTGCGCCTGGCCGGCGCTCCCGACGTACCAGAGCATCTACACAAGCTGAGCGTTCAACCTGAAAACGCGGAGTGACGAACTACTCATCACAACCGCGCAGCAAACGCCCGATCATATCCAGCGAATAACCACGGTAAGCCAGAAATCGGCCCTGCTGGGCACGTTCGCGAGCATCGCCGGGAAGCCGACCGGAGAACTTGCGCTGCCAGGTTTCACGCAGTTGCTCGAACCAGTCGATGCCACTTTCGCGCAGCGCCTGATCGATATCGCTGCGCGCCAGCCCACGCTGGCCGAGCTCTTCGCGGATACGCTGCGGACCATAACCGGCACGCGCCCGGTAGGCGACGAAGCTCTCCAGATAGCGGGCTTCCGACAGCAGCCCCTCTTCCGACAAGCGCTGCAGGGCAGTCTCGATCATCTCTTCGGGAGCGCCGCGCTTGCGCAATTTGCGCGTCAGCTCGACGCGGCCATGCTCACGTCGCGCCAGCAGATCCATGGCCGCTCGCCTGACGGCGAGCGGGTTATCCAGTACGACGGTCATGCGTTGAGGGCTTAGAAGTCGACTTCTGCGTCAGCCAGATCGTCGGCGGAGGCTTTCGCCGGAGCGCTGCTGACCAGCAACTTCTGGCGAATCTGGCCTTCGATCTCGCGGGCCACGGCCTGATTTTCTTCCAGGTACTTGGCGGCATTGGCCTTGCCCTGACCGATCTTGTTGCCCTGATAGCTGTACCAGGCGCCCGATTTCTCGACCAGGCCCTGCTGCACGCCCAGATCGATGATCTCGCCGTTACGGTAGATGCCCTTGCCATACAGGATCTGGAACTCGGCCTGACGGAACGGCGGTGCGACCTTGTTTTTGACGATCTTCACGCGGGTTTCGCTGCCCACTACTTCTTCGCCTTCCTTCACCGCGCCAGTACGGCGGATGTCCAGACGGACCGAGGAGTAGAACTTCAGCGCGTTACCACCGGTGGTGGTTTCCGGGCTGCCGAACATCACGCCGATCTTCATACGGATCTGGTTGATGAAGATCACCAGGCAGTTGGCGTTCTTGATGTTGCCGGTGATCTTGCGCAGCGCCTGGCTCATCAGTCGGGCCTGTAGGCCGACGTGCATGTCGCCCATTTCGCCTTCGATTTCCGCCTTGGGCACCAGCGCTGCCACGGAGTCGACGATGATCACGTCGATGGCATTGGAGCGCACCAGCATGTCGGTGATTTCCAGCGCCTGCTCACCGGTGTCCGGCTGCGACACCAGCAGGTCATCGACATTGACGCCGAGCTTGCCGGCATAATCCGGATCCAGCGCATGCTCGGCGTCGACGAAAGCACAGGTGGCGCCCAGCTTCTGCGCTTCGGCGATAACCGACAGGGTCAGGGTCGTCTTACCGGAGGATTCAGGACCGTAGATCTCGACGATACGGCCTTTCGGCAAACCGCCAATGCCCAGGGCAATATCCAGACCCAGCGAGCCGGTGGAAATGGCCGGGATCGCCTGACGCTCATGATCGCCCATGCGCATGACTGCGCCCTTGCCGAACTGCTTCTCGATCTGACCCAGGGCAGCCGCCAAAGCGCGCTTCTTGTTCTCGTCCATTACATCCTCACGTATTCACAAGGGCCTAAGCGGCCGCCAACAACTGTATAAGTAGCCAGTATTATTCCACAGGGCAAGTCGCCCGCCTACCCCAATGCCGGATTTTCCTCTGCCAACAGGCGCAGAAGCCCGGCCAGCGCGGCCTCGACCGTTTGTCGGCGTACCTCGTCGCGACCTCCGGCAAACTGCTTGCGCACGCTGTAAAGGCGCTCGCCGTCTCCCCAGGCCAACCAGACGGTACCGACCGGCTTCTCCGGCGAGCCGCCATCCGGACCCGCCACGCCACTGACGGCAACAGCGTAGCGTGCCCCGCTGTGCCCCTGGGCGCCGCGCACCATGGCTTCCACTACCTCCTGACTGACCGCGCCGACGCTGGCGAAAAGCTCGGCGCAGACTTCCAGTTGCCTGGTTTTCTGTGCGTTGGAGTAAGTCACGTATCCAGCCTCGAACCAGGCCGAGCTACCCGGTATGCGGGTAATCGCCTCGGCAATACCGCCACCGGTGCACGATTCTGCAGTGCTGACCTGAGCGGCCTGCACCTTCAGCGCCTGGCCGAGCTGCTCGGCCAACTGACTGATTCTGTCCATGTTCGCCTCCTTATCGAGTGCCCCACCCTACACATCTTGCGCCAGCAGTGGAAATGGCCATGACGGACAGCCGGCACAACACAGCGGCCAGCGATATCGCCGGCGTTTCGGGGTCCACGGCAAAGGCGAAGTATGGGAAGATTCCCCGTTTCGTCACACCCACCGCACGTAAGGCCCGGCATGACCGATCTCTCCGCACACACCCCGATGATGCAGCAGTACTGGAAGCTGAAGAACCAGCACCTGGACCAGTTGATGTTCTATCGCATGGGTGACTTCTACGAAATTTTCTATGAAGACGCGAAGAAGGCGGCGAAGCTGCTGGACATCACCCTGACCGCTCGCGGTCAGTCGGCCGGCCAGTCGATCCCCATGTGCGGCATCCCCTTCCACTCGGTTGAAGGCTATCTGGCCAAGCTGGTCAAACTTGGCGAATCGGTGGTGATCTGCGAGCAGATCGGCGACCCGGCCACCAGCAAGGGGCCGGTGGAGCGCCAGGTGGTACGCATCATCACTCCCGGCACCATCAGCGACGAAGCCTTGCTCGACGAACATCGCGACAACCTGCTGGCTGCCGTCCTCGGTGACGAGCGCCTGTTCGGCCTGGCCGTGCTGGACATCACCAGCGGCCGCTTCAGCGTTCAGGAAATCAAGGGCTGGGAAAACCTGCTGGCCGAACTGGAGCGCCTGAGCCCCGCCGAACTACTGATCCCGGACGACTGGCCACAGGGCCTGCCCGCCGAGAAGCGCAAGGGCTCGCGACGCCGCGCGCCCTGGGATTTCGATCGCGACAGCGCCTTCAAGAGCCTGTGCCAGCAGTTCGGCACCCAGGACTTGAAGGGCTTCGGCTGCGAGAACCTGACCCTGGCCATCGGCGCCGCCGGCTGCCTGCTGGCCTATGCCAAGGAAACCCAGCGCACCGCCCTGCCGCACCTGCGCAGCCTGCGCCATGAGCGCCTGGACGACACGGTGATCCTCGACGGCGCCAGCCGCCGCAACCTAGAGCTGGACATCAACCTTTCAGGTGGCCGCGACAACACCCTGCAATCGGTCATGGATCGCTGCCAGACCGCCATGGCCAGCCGCTTGCTGGGCCGCTGGCTGAACCGCCCGCTGCGCGACCGCGCGGTGCTGGAGGCGCGTCAGAACGCCATCACCTGCCTGCTCGACGGTTACCGCTTCGAGACGCTGCAGCCGCAGCTCAAGGAAATCGGCGATCTGGAACGCATCCTTGCCCGCATCGGCCTGCGCAACGCTCGCCCGCGCGATCTGGCTCGCCTACGCGATGCCCTGGCTGCGCTGCCCGAGCTGCAACAGGCGATGACCTCGCTGGACACACCGCACCTGCAACAACTCGCCACTACCGTTGCCACCTACCCTGAGCTGGCCGACCTGCTGTCCCGCGCCATCATCGACAATCCGCCGGCAGTCATTCGCGATGGCGGCGTGTTGAAGACCGGCTTCGACGCCGAACTGGACGAGCTGCAGGCGATGAGCGAGAACGCCGGCCAGTTCCTCATGGATCTGGAGGCACGCGAGAAAGCCCGCACCGGCCTGGCCAACCTCAAGGTCGGTTACAACCGCGTGCACGGTTACTTCATCGAGCTACCGACCAAACAGGCCGAGTCCGCCCCGGCCGATTACATCCGCAGGCAAACGCTCAAGGGCGCCGAGCGTTTCATCACCCCGGAGCTCAAGGAGTTCGAAGACAAGGCATTGTCGGCCAAGAGCCGCGCCTTGGCGCGCGAGAAGATGCTCTACGACGAACTGCTCGAGAGGCTGATTGGCCACCTCGCCCCTCTGCAGGACAGCGCCGCGGCCCTCGCCGAACTGGACGTGCTGAGCAACCTGGCCGAGCGCGCGCTGAACCTCGACCTGAACCGCCCGCGCTTCGTCGACGAGCCGTGCATGCGCATCGATCAGGGGCGTCATCCGGTGGTCGAGCAGGTGCTGACCACCCCCTTCGTGGCCAACGACCTGGACCTGGACGACAATCGCCGCATGCTGGTCATCACCGGACCGAACATGGGCGGTAAGTCCACCTACATGCGCCAAACCGCGCTGATCGTGCTACTGGCTCATATCGGCAGCTTCGTGCCGGCGGCGGCCTGCGAGCTGTCGTTGGTCGACCGCATCTTCACCCGGATCGGCTCGAGCGACGACCTGGCTGGCGGCCGCTCCACCTTCATGGTGGAGATGAGCGAAACCGCCAACATCCTGCACAACGCCAGCGAACGCAGCCTGGTACTGATGGACGAGGTTGGCCGCGGCACCAGCACCTTCGACGGCCTGTCGCTGGCCTGGTCGGCAGCCGAGCACCTGGCGCGCCTGCGTGCCTTCACCCTGTTCGCCACCCATTACTTCGAGCTGACGGTGCTGCCGGAAAGCGAGCCGGTAGTGGCCAACGTGCACCTTTCGGCCACCGAGCACAACGAGCGCATCGTTTTCCTCCATCACGTCCAGCCCGGACCGGCGAGCCAGAGCTATGGCCTTGCAGTGGCACAACTGGCGGGCGTGCCGGGCACCGTGATCAGCCGAGCCCGTGAGCACCTGGCACGTCTGGAGGCCACCAGCTTGCAGCACGACCTGCCGCGCCAGGAGCCAGGTAAGCCGCAGGTACCGATGCAAAGCGACCTGTTCGCCAGCGCGCCACATCCACTGCTGGAGCAATTGGACAAGATCAATCCCGATGATCTGACTCCGCGTAAAGCGCTCGAGCTGTTATATACATGGAAGACGCAGATCTAACGCTCCAAACAACAAACTGCTAGAATCGCGCGCAATTTTACGACCGCCCGGTTTACAGCCTGAGCCGCGGCCTTAGACAGAGCGCCTGGCAGCCCTTCGCAGAAAGAGCCCAGGCCGCCGCCCCGAGGAGAGAATCAGAATGACCTTCGTCGTCACCGACAACTGCATCAAGTGCAAATACACCGACTGCGTGGAAGTCTGCCCGGTGGATTGCTTCTACGAAGGCCCTAACTTCCTGGTCATTCACCCGGACGAGTGCATCGACTGCGCCCTGTGCGAGCCGGAATGCCCGGCTCAGGCTATCTTCTCCGAGGACGAGGTACCCGAGGATCAGCAGGAATTCATCGAGCTGAACGCCGACCTGGCCGAAGTATGGCCGAACATCACCGAGAAGAAGGATGCGCTGCCGGACGCCGAAGAGTGGGATGGCGTGAAGGACAAGCTGCAGCATCTGGAGCGCTGAGTTCGCCAGAAACACGAAGACCCGCCATGTGCGGGTCTTTTGCTTTATGCGGAGCCACTTCGACATTCCGCCCCGGCGTACCGCCAGAAATAGCGGACAAAAAAAGGGGCGGCTCGCGCCGCCCACTTTTATTCCCTAATCCCTTTGTCTCCCAACTCATCGTCCTGATGAATCGCTTCTTGCGATACTCCTGGTCGTCATCCTGGCGACCTGTGCTTGTCCCTGAGCACGGGTGTGATATTAGCCACTTCAGACTCACGCACAACCCGACTGAAATGCGCTCAATCAGTTCGATTAAATTTAATTTCCTTTAAAAACAAATAATTACAAGAACTAGTCGGTTAAAATCAGCCCACTTCAGCACAAAGACTGACAACAGTTGTAAGCAACGGCTTACGCGACAGCACATAAAAAACCCGGCCGAAGCCGGGTTTCATCGAGGCGCAAACCTCATTGAAACAATGCGTCGCTGGACAGGCCGTTCTTCTCCAGAATTTCACGAAGACGCTTGAGCGCTTCGACCTGAATCTGCCGCACGCGCTCGCGAGTTAGGCCGATCTCCTGGCCCACCTCCTCCAGCGTACAGCTCTCATGCCCACGCAGACCGAAACGACGCACAACGACCTCGCGTTGCTTATCGGTCAGGTCTGACAACCACTGATCGATGCTCTGCGACAGATCATCGTCCTGCAACAGCTCGCAGGGGTCGGTCGGCCGGTCATCGGTCAAGGTGTCGAGCAGGGTCTTGTCCGAGTCTGGACCGAGCGAGACGTCCACCGAGGACACGCGTTCGTTGAGGCCAAGCATTCGCTTGACCTCACCCACCGGTTTTTCCAGCAGGTTGGCAATTTCTTCCGCGGAAGGCTCATGGTCCAGCTTCTGAGTCAGCTCGCGGGCCGCACGCAGATAGACATTGAGTTCCTTGACCACATGAATCGGCAAACGGATGGTTCGCGTCTGGTTCATGATGGCGCGTTCGATGGTCTGGCGGATCCACCAGGTGGCATAAGTCGAAAAACGGAACCCCCGCTCCGGATCGAACTTCTCCACGGCGCGAATCAGGCCCAGGTTACCCTCCTCGATCAGGTCGAGCAGGGAAAGGCCGCGATTGACGTAACGCCGGGCGATCTTCACGACCAGGCGCAGATTGCTCTCGATCATGCGCTTGCGCCCGGCAGGATCGCCCTTCTGCGCCAGGCGCGCGAAGTGCACTTCCTCTTCGGGAGTGAGCAAGGGAGAGAAACCGATTTCGTTGAGATAAAGCTGTGTGGCGTCCAGCGCCCGGGTGTAATCGATGTACTTATGCTGCCTGGAAGGGGCGGCGTTCTTGGCCTTGGGCCGCGCGACCGGTGCTTCCACTTCATCGCCCTGAACCTCGCCGAAAACGATGCCAGACTCCATCAGGAGTAGCTCATCGTCGACGTCAAACTCCGGCGCTTCTTTTTTGATGAGAGCCATTGTTGTTGTCCTTAGCTGAGTTCGACAACAGACTCTGGCGGAACCGTCCTGGCCATACCTGAGCCCGTCCCTCCTACGTGATGGAACGGGTCAGCGGCGGATCAACGACGTGGCAGATATTGCAGCGGATCGACAGGTTTACCTTGGCGGCGAATCTCGAAGTGCAGCTTCACCCGGTCGGCCCCTGTGGACCCCATTTCGGCAATGCTTTGCCCCGCTTTGACCTGCTGCCCCTCCCGTACCAACAACCTGCGGTTATGACCGTAAGCACTTACGTAGGTGTCGCTGTGTTTGATGATGATCAACTCGCCGTAGCCCCGCAAACCACTCCCGGCGTACACCACCGATCCATCAGACGCAGCTAAAACAGGCTGTCCTAATTCCCCGGCGATATCAATGCCTTTATTCAAACTACCGTTTGAGGAAAAACGACTGATCACCGCGCCCTGTGTCGGCCAGGACCAACCGCTGGCCGAGCGGCTTACCGGGGTTACAGGCGTGGTCGCGGGTGTGTTGGCGACAGGTGGCCGAGCGGGCTGAGTGGCAGGCGGGGCCGTCACGGCGACCGGCGGACGGCTCGGCACCGGGCGGGTGACCACCGGCGAGGTGGCCGGGCTCGGTGTCGAAACGACTGTCTGGCTGCTAGCGACTGGGCGATTGTCAAAACGGATCTTCTGGCCAACGCGAATGATGTAAGGATCACGCAGGCCATTGTGCGCAGCCAGCGCCTTCCAGTCCCAGCCGAAACGAAAGGCGATGGAATAGAGGGTATCGCCACGCTGCACGACATAGTGGCCGTTGCGCACGGGCTGGCGCTGGACCACCGGAGCACGCCCCTGGCCCTGCCCGCGGTCGACCACCTGCACGCCCCCGGGAGGCGAACTGACGCAACCGGCCAATGCCGAGGCGGCAAGGATGGCGAGCGGCAGGCGCAAGGCTGCGACTGCGCGCACTAGCACGTGAAGGACGGTGCAACTCACCCAAACGCTCCCTGAATGATTCCGTGTACGGCGCCCATTGTGCCGTATTTATTCGGTGCGGCCAGCATCGACTGGCCGACGCCCTGCCAGCCACTCCAGACCCAGCACCAAGAAGATACCGCCTAGCGCCAGCGCCACGGCGAATAGCAGCTGCGGATCCTGGCCACTGATATCGGCGAAATGCGTCGGCAGCAGATTGTTCTGCAACAGCGGCACCTGCTCGCCCTTGCTGTCGACACGCCAGGTCAGCGTTTCCTTCCAGGGCCAAACCTTGTTCAGGGAGCCGAGCATCAGCCCGCTGAGAAACGCCAGGCTGAGGTCCCGCCAGCGCGACAGCAGCCAGCTGAGCAAACGCGCGAAACTGAGCAGGCCCACCAGGCAGCCACTGGCGAAAACCGCCAGAACCATGAGATTGAAGTCCTTTACCGCGCCCAGCACCACAGAATAAAGGCCGAGCAGCAGCAGGATGAAGCTGCCGGAAATGCCCGGCAGGATCATCGCGCAGATGGCGATGGCCCCGGCCAGGAACAGGGTCGGCAAGTCACTGCCCCACTGCATGGGCGCCGCGACGGTGATCCAGTAGGCGAAAGCCAGACCGAGCACGAAGCTCACCACCCTGCTCCAGTTCCAGCGCCCGATTTCGCGGCCGACCAGATAGGTGGATACCAGAATCAGCCCAAAGAAGAACGACCAAACCGGAATCGGATGATGGTGCAGTAAATAGGTGATGACGCGGGCGAGCGTGAGGATACTGGTGACAATGCCGCTGAACAGCACCAGGAGAAAGGTCGCGTTGGCCATCTGCCAGGCGTCCTTGATGCGGCCGCGCAGCAGCAACAGCAATGCCTCGGGGATACCGGCGATGGAGCGCAGCAGCTCGTCGTAAATGCCGCTGATGAAGGCGATGGTGCCGCCGGAAACGCCTGGCACCACATCGGCAGCGCCCATGGCCATACCCTTGGCGTAGAGCAGGAAATGTTTCTTCATGGATCCTTCCAGAGCGATAAAGCGATCAGGCCAGCGGCCCGTTGAGCAGCGGCACGAAGCGCACCGCATCCAGCACATGACGGGAAAAACCATCCTCTTCACGCACGATCAGCAGCAATTGCTGCACATCGCCGCTGCCCACCGGAATGACCAGGCGTCCACCCGGTGCCAGCTGATCGAGCAGGGCCTGCGGTACCTGCGCCGCAGCCGCCGTGACGATGATGCCGTTGTACGGGCCGAGCGCATTCCAGCCTTCCCAGCCGTCTCCCCAGCGAAAGACCACGTTGCGCAGCTTGAGTTCGGCCAGACGCTCCTTGGCACGATCCTGCAGCACCTGAATGCGCTCCACCGAGAACACCCGCTCCACCAGTTGCGCCAGTACGGCGGTCTGGTAGCCGGAGCCGGTACCGATTTCCAGGACCTTGTCCAGCGGCCCGGCCGCCAGCAACAGCTCGGTCATGCGACCGACCATGTACGGCTGGGAAATGGTCTGGTTATGACCGATGGGCAGCGCGGTGTCTTCATAGGCGCGGTGCGCCAGCGCTTCATCGACGAACAGATGACGCGGGGTACGGCGGATCACTTCCAGTACCCGCGCGTTGGACAGCCCCTCCTCGTAGAGGCGCTGGATCAATCGTTCGCGGGTGCGCTGCGAGGTCATGCCGATCCCGCTGCGCTGCATGTCGTCCTGTCCACGCATCAGAAGATGCCCTCCAACCAGCCATCCATAGTTTCGAGAGCCTCATTGAACGTGCGATCGAGCCGTAGCGGCGTGATCGATACATAGCCTTGCATCACGGCATGGAAATCGGTGCCCTGGCTGCCGTCCTCGACGTCACCGGCCGCCGCGATCCAGTAGCCTTCCTTGCCCCGTGGGTTGACCACCTTGACCGGCGCCGCGGCGCGCGCACGGTGACCGAGACGGGTCAGCTGCACACCCCGGATATGTTCGAGCGGCAGGTTCGGCACGTTGACGTTGAGCACGGTACGCGGCGGCAACTCGAGGCGCTCGTGCGCTTCGACCAGCTTGCGGGCGAAATAGGCGGCAGTCGGCAGATTATCGGGAAGACGCGACAGCAGCGAGAAGGCGAACGCCGGCTTGTTCAGGAAGCGACCTTCCAGCGCCGCGGCCACGGTGCCGGAATAGAGCACGTCATCGCCCAGGTTGGCGCCCAGGTTGATGCCCGAAACGACCATGTCCGGTGTCTGCTCGAGCAAGCCGTGAAGCCCCAGATGCACGCAATCGGTCGGCGTGCCGTTGAGGCTGATGTAACCGTTGGTCAGAGCCATCGGATGCAGCGGGCGGTCGAGCGTCAACGCACTGCTGGCACCGCTCCTGTCTTCGGCCGGGGCGATCACCACGCATTCGGCGTAGTCGGCCAGCGCCTGGTGCAACGCGGCGATACCGGGCGCGTTCACCCCGTCGTCGTTGGAAATCAGAATTCGCATGGAGTATCCGTCTGCCCTGCTGGCACCAGATCGAGCAATTCGCTCACCACCACGGTGGCGAAACACCCGGCCGGCAGGACGAATGCAAGTTGCAGAATATCGGGCTCGGGATAATGCCACGTAAGGCTCTGAATGGGGAGGCGCAGAATGCGCCGTTCGTGCGCCATGTCCGCCTTGACCAGCCATTGCACCAGTTGCGCAGCGTCATCGGCGACGCTTTGCTCCAATTGCTGGGTAGCACCACCGGTCGGCAGCGCACCGTCACCCCACAATGGCCCGGTGGGATGCAGATCGAGAATGGCCAGGCGCGGGTCATGGCATTCAGCCTCGCCTGCCATGAAGAAACTGCGACTGCCGGTAAAGGCCAGCAAATCGCCGACCTGCGCCTGGTTCCAGGTGCCGGCCGCCACGCGCCTGGCCAGCACCTGGTTGAACAGGTAACTACGTGCCGCTGAAAGCAGGCGCGAACGCAGATTGCGCTGCACCGGCAGCTCCTGGCGCGAGGCAAAATCACGCGCCTGCTCGACATTGCCGCCATCAAAGCCGAAACGCTGGAGGCCGAAGTAATTCGGCACGCCCTGCTCGGCGATACGCTGCAGGCGCTGCTCAAGGGCATCACGGTCAGCCTCGAGCGCGGTCAGGCGCAAGGTGAAGCCATTGGCCGAATGGGCGCCGCGCTGCAGCTTGCGGTTATGCCGCTGGCTGCTCAGGATGACCAGATCATCGCCCTGCGCGGCGGCAAGATCGGGGTCGGCCTTGCCCGGCAGGTGCAGGCTGAACCATTGGCGGGTCAGCGCCTGGCGATCCTTGAGACCGGCATAGCTGATCGCCTTGAGCGGCAAGCCGGCGGTACGGGCTATGCGCCGCGCCGCTTCCTCGGTATTCAGGCCGCGCTTTTCCACCCACAACCAAAGGTGCTCACCCTGGCCCGTGAGCGCGATGTCCAGTACTTCATCGACCTGAAAGTCCTCCGCCGTAGCCTTGAGCACGGCGCGCCCGCAGGCCTGGCCATGCGCGCGCGGCCCCAGCAGCTGCAGCTCGTTCATGCCTTGACCAGCAAGGCCACGGCATGCACCGCAATACCTTCCTCGCGCCCGGTGAAGCCGAGCTTCTCGGTGGTGGTGGCCTTGACGTTGACCTGATCCAGCTCGATGTCGAGGTCTTCGGCAATGCGCTCGCGCATGCTCTGAATGTGCGGCGCCATCTTCGGCGCCTGGGCGATGATGGTGGTGTCGACATTGCCCACCGCGTAGCCCTTGGCCCGCACCAGGCCCATGACGTGACGCAGCAGCGCACGGCTGTCGGCGCCCTTGAAGGTCGGATCGGTATCGGGGAAATGTTTGCCAATATCGCCCAGCGCCACCGCGCCGAGCAGGGCATCGCTCAGCGCGTGCAGTAGCACGTCGCCGTCGGAGTGAGCGACAAGTCCGAACTTATGGGGAATCCGCACGCCGCCGAGGGTGATGAAATCGCCTTCGCCGAAGCGGTGTACGTCATAACCATGACCGATACGCATAAAGAACAACGCCCTGAAAAAGTCAGGGCGTGATTCTAACCGAAAGCTGCAAGAGCCTGTGTGCAGCCAAGCCTGCGGCCAAGCTTTACTTGCCGCTTGTGGCTTGCCGCTTAAAGCTGCCGCAACGCGGCCGCATGATGACGCAGATGCTCGTCGATGAAGCTGGCGATGAAATAGTAGCTATGGTCATAGCCAGGCTGCATGCGCAGCGTCAGCGGATGCCCGGCGGCCTTGGCCGCGGCCTGCAGTACCTGTGGCTTGAGCTGGCCTTCGAGGAAGTCATCGCGATCACCCTGATCGACCAGGATCGGCAGCTTCTCCTCAGCCTCGGCGATCAGCACGCTGGCATCCCACTCACGCCAACGCGAACGCTCCTCGCCCAGGTACAGCGACAACGCCTTCTCGCCCCAGGGGCAGTTCATCGGATTGCTGATCGGCGAGAAAGCCGACACCGACTGGTAGCGCCCAGGGTTCTTCAGCGCGCAGATCAGCGCTCCGTGACCGCCCATGGAATGGCCGGCGATGCCACGCTTTTCCGAGACGGGGAAGTTGGCCTCGATCAATGCCGGCAGTTCCTGCACCACGTAGTCGTACATGCGGTAGTGACGGGCGAAAGGTTCCTGCGTCGCGTTGACGTAGAAGCCTGCGCCGAGGCCGAAGTCGTAGGCGCCGTTGGCGTCGTCGGCCACGCCTTCGCCACGCGGGCTGGTGTCCGGCGCGACGATGATCAAGCCAAGCTCGGCCGCCATGCGCTGGGCGCCGGCCTTCTGCATGAAGTTCTCATCGGTACAGGTCAGGCCACTCAGCCAGTACAGCACTGGCAGCTTGGCACCCTGCTCAGCCTGCGGTGGCAGATAGACGGCGAACACCATGTCGCAGTTCAGGCTGCTGGAACGATGGCGATAGCGCTTGTGCCAGCCGCCAAAGCTCTTGTTGCTGGAAACGATTTCGAGGGTCATGAGCCGCTCCGTAGGGTGCGCCATGCGCACCAAGGGGTTGCGGTGCGCACAGCGCACCCCGCGAGAATCCGTGCGGCCAAGAGACCGCACGGTGTTTCATCAGAAATGGATGACGGTACGGATGCTCTTGCCTTCGTGCATCAGCTCGAAGGCTTCGTTGATCTCGTCCAGCCCCATGTTGTGGGTGATGAAGGTGTCCAGCGGAATCTCGCCCTTCTGCGACTTCTCGACATAGCCCGGCAGCTCGCTACGGCCCTTGACGCCACCGAAGGCACTGCCACGCCAGACGCGACCGGTGACCAGCTGGAACGGACGGGTGCTGATCTCGGCACCGGCCGGCGCCACGCCGATGATGGTCGACTCGCCCCAACCCTTGTGGCAGCACTCCAGCGCAGCGCGCATCAGTTGCACGTTGCCAATGCACTCGAAGCTGTAATCGACGCCACCGTCGGTCATCTCGACGATGACTTCCTGGATTGGCTTGTCGTGCTCCTTCGGGTTGACGAAGTCGGTGATGCCCAGCTCACGCGCCACGGCCTCCTTGGCCGGGTTGATGTCGATACCGATGATGCGCGAGGCCTTGGCCATCTTGGCGCCGATGATTGCCGCCAGACCGATGCCACCCAGACCGAAGATGGCCACGGTGGAGCCCTCGGTGACCTTGGCGGTGTTGAGTACGGCACCGATACCGGTGGTCACGCCGCAACCGAGCAGGCAGACCTTGTCCAGCGGCGCTTCCTTCGGGATCACCGCAACCGAGACTTCCGGCAGTACGGTGTATTCGGAGAAGGTCGAGCAGCCCATGTAGTGGTAGATCGGCTCGCCGTTGTAGCTGAAACGGGTGGTGCCGTCGGGCATCAGGCCCTTGCCCTGGGTGGCACGCACCGAGCTGCACAGGTTGGTTTTCTGCGATTTGCAGAATTTGCACTCACCGCACTCGGCGGTGTACAGCGGGATCACATGGTCGCCGACCTTCACCGAGGTCACGCCCTCGCCCACAGCCTCGACGATGCCACCACCCTCGTGGCCCAGCACGCAGGGGAATACGCCTTCGGAGTCCTGACCGGACAGGGTGTAGGCATCGGTGTGGCAAACGCCGGTGGCGACGATGCGCACCAGCACTTCACCGGCCTTTGGCGGCTCGACATCGATCTCGACGATCTTCAGCGGCTCGTTGGGCGCGAAAGCGACGGCAGCACGGGACTTGATCATGAAAGCTCTCCTGAGCGTTGCGAAAGTGCCGAGCAGTCTAGAACAACGGAAAGAAGAGATAATTCAACAGATATCAAAACATTATTGCCACACAGGGATAATATACTCATCCGTCAACGACACTGGAGCAAACCATGAGTCGCTGGGAAGGACTCGACGAGTTCGTCGCCGTCGCAGAATGCGGCCAGTTCAGTGCCGCCGCGGAACGACTGGGGCTGTCCACCTCGCAGGTCAGCCGCCAGGTGGCGCGCCTGGAGGATCGCCTGCAGAGTCGCCTGTTCTACCGCAGCACGCGCCGCGTAGCCCTGACCGAGGCCGGTCAGCTGTTCCTGCAGCATTGCCAGCGCCTGCAGGATGCGCGCGAAGAGGCACTGCGGGCGATCGGCGACCTTGGGGCGGAGCCCAAGGGGCTGCTGCGCATGACCTGCGCGGTGGCCTATGGCGAGCGCTTCATCGTGCCGCTGGTGAATGACTTCATGGCCCGCCACCCGCAGCTGCGGGTGGAGATCGAGCTGTCCAACCGCCAGTTGGACCTGCTGCACGAAGGTCTCGATCTGGCCATCCGCCTGGGGCGTCTGCAGGACTCGCGGCTGATGGCAGCACGCTTGGCACCTCGGGAAATGTACCTGTGCGCCGCGCCCGAATACCTGCAGCGTTATGGCCGGCCGCACTCGCTGTCAGAACTGGCCCGGCATAACTGCCTGATCGGCAGCAGCGAGCACTGGAGCTTTGCCGAGAGCGGCCGGGAAACCCAGGTGCGGGTACAAGGCAACTGGCGCTGCAACAGCGGTCAGGCTGTGCTCGACGCCGCGCTGCGCGGGTTCGGTTTGTGCCAGCTACCGGACTACTACGTCCTGGAACACCTGCGCAGCGGGCGGCTGATCTCTCTGCTGGAACAGCACCGTCCACCGAATACCGCGGTCTGGGCGCTCTATCCGCAGCAACGCCACCTCTCACCGAAGATCCGCCAGCTGATCGACTCGTTGCGCCTAGGGCTGAGTCAGCGCGCTGAGTACGCCGACCCCGCCTGAGCCCTGCAACAACCTTGTCGCTCAGCTGAACCGTCATGGAATGTCACAAGCTGGGGCGAAACTTGGACGAGGCGACCGCGTCACAACCAATGTCCCCGGCAAACGGGGCCTCACGAATTCAGCAGCATGAGGACATGGTTATGCAGGTTCTGGTCAACAGCGGTAAGCACGTCGCCTCATCGATGGCCTTCAAGGAAGACATCAGCAGTCGAGTGCGCAGCAAACTCCAACGCTACGAGGACCACCTCACCCGGATCGAAGTCCACCTTTCCGACGAGAACGCGCTCAAGAGCGGTCCCCAGGACAAGCGCTGCAAGGTCGAGGCACGGATGAAAGGACGTGACCCGCTGACGGTATCCCACGATGCGGAGGAAATGCATCAGGCCATCGACGGCGCCATGAACAAGCTGACCAACGCGCTGGATCGCAACCTGGGCAAGGACGCGAAAAACTGGACGCACTGATGCAATCAATAGCCGCGTGGCCACAGTGACTGCAGATAGTGCAGGTCTTCCGGGCGGGTGACTTTGAGGTTGTCCGCCCGGCCTTCGATCAGACGCGGCGCCTGCCCCGCCCACTCCATGGCAGAGGCCTCATCGGTAATCGCCACCTGCGCCTGCAGAGCCTGACTCAGCGCGCCATGCAATGCCCCCAGGCGGAACATCTGCGGCGTATAGGCCTGCCAGATCACACTGCGATCCACGGTCTGCGCCACTCGCCCGTCGGCACTGGCACGTTTGAGCGTATCGCGTGCCGGCACGGCCAGCAGGCCGCCCACCGGATCATCGGCCAACTCTGCCAGCAAACGGTCCAGGTCCTGCCTGGCAAGATTGGGGCGAGCGGCGTCATGCACCAGCACCCAGTCCTCGGCACCTGCGCCCTCGGCAAGCAGCGCCTGCAACCCGGCCAGTACCGAATCGGCCCGCTCGCGCCCACCGGGTGCGCGACGCACACGCGGATCGTTGGCAACCGGGAGCTGCGGCCAGAACGGATCGTCCACCGCCACGCACACCATAGCGCCCAGCAAGCCAGGATGATCGAGAAAGCAATGCAGGCTGTGTTCGAGAATGCTGCGACCGGAAATCTGCAGGTACTGCTTGGGACGATCGGCGGCCATTCGTGCACCGACGCCGGCTGCTGGAATCACCAGCCAGAATGGGACGGTCATTCGGTCAGCAGGTAGAGGGTCTCACCCTCTTTGAGCATGCCAAGCTCTTGCCGTGCACGCTCTTCAACGGTCTCCATACCGCGCTTGAGCTCCATCACCTCGGCCTCGAGGATGCGGTTACGCTCCAACAGGCGCTCGTTCTCGCCTTGTTGCTCGGCGATCTGCTGCTGCAGGCGGCTTACCTGGGCAAGACTGCCCTCGCCGACCCACAGACGATACTGCAGACCGGCAAGCAGCAGGATCAGCACGATGAACAGCCAGTACGGACTACGCATGGAGCGGCTCGCAGATTGAGTCATCGGCATGGTAGGGGCTGCGTTCATGCTTGAAAAGAAGCCGACTGATGAGTGACATGGGGTTTCTGTACCTGCATCCTTGCAATGGTTCCCAAAGATCGACGAAGCGTCCACGAAAAACGCCATGCCCGCAATCGCGCAGCCTCTGTAGGAGCGGCTTCAGCCGCGAAAAATTCGCGGATAAATCCGCTCCTACAGCATGCAGCACAACACTGGGATAACCACGAAAAAGGGCGACTTGCGTCGCCCTTTTCTACCACGCAGTGATCAGCCGCGGAACTCGGCGCGGCCCTTGTAGGGAGCCTTGCCGCCCAGCTGCTCTTCGATGCGCAGCAGCTGGTTGTACTTGGAAACGCGGTCGGAGCGGCACAGCGAACCGGTCTTGATCTGACCCGCGGCGGTACCCACGGCCAGGTCGGCGATGGTGCTGTCTTCGGTTTCGCCGCTGCGGTGCGAGATCACCGCGGTGAAGCCGGCTGCCTTGGCCATCTGGATGGCCTCCAGTGTCTCGGTCAGCGAGCCGATCTGGTTGAACTTGATCAGGATCGAATTGCCGATCTTCTCGTCGATACCGCGCTTGAGGATCTTGGTGTTGGTGACGAACAGGTCATCGCCAACCAACTGCACCTTGGCGCCAATCTTGTCGGTCAGCACCTTCCAGCCAGCCCAGTCGGACTCGTCCATGCCGTCCTCGATGGAGATGATCGGGTAGCGCTGGGTCAGGCCAGCCAGGTAGTCGGCGAAACCGGCGGCGTCGAATACCTTGCCCTCGCCCTCCAAGTCGTACTTGCCGTCCTTGAAGAATTCGCTGGAAGCGCAGTCCAGCGCCAGAGTCACGTCATCACCCAGCTTGTAGCCGGCGTTGGCAACAGCTTCGGCGATGGCGGCCAGGGCGTCTTCGTTGGAGGCCAGGTTCGGCGCGAAGCCGCCTTCGTCACCCACCGCAGTGTTCAGGCCACGGGCCTTCAGTACGGCTTTGAGGTGGTGGAAGATTTCGGCGCCCATGCGCAGGGCATCGGCGAAATTCTTGGCGCCGACCGGCTGTACCATGAACTCCTGGATATCGACGTTGTTATCGGCATGCTCGCCGCCGTTGATGATATTCATCATCGGCACCGGCATGGAGTAGACGCCCGGGGTGCCATTCAGATCGGCGATGTGCGCATACAGCGGCACGCCCTTGGCCTGAGCGGCGGCCTTGGCAGCGGCCAGGGACACGGCGAGGATGGCGTTGGCGCCCAGCTTGGCCTTGTTCTCGGTACCGTCGAGTTCGATCATCGCACGGTCCAGCGCCTGCTGATCGGTCGCGTCCTTGCCCAGCAGCAGGTCGCGAATCGGGCCGTTGATGTTGGCGACGGCTTTCAGCACGCCCTTGCCCAGGTAACGGCTCTTGTCACCATCACGCAGCTCCAGCGCTTCGCGCGAGCCGGTGGAGGCGCCGGACGGAGCGCACGCGCTGCCGACAATGCCACCTTCCAGAATTACATCGGCCTCCACGGTGGGGTTGCCACGGGAGTCGAGAACCTCACGACCCTTGATGTCGACGATCTTTGCCATTGTTGTTAACGCTCCAAAGGTTGACGATAAGACGGCAGCAGCGGGCTGCGCAGGGCCGCCGCCACCCAAACGGGGAAGGCTAGCGGCACAGTCTGACTCACGGGTCAGGGGGATTTTTCTCGGGCGGCACTTTACCGGATTGCGTCGGCTTCAGGCAGTCTCGATTGGCGGAAAACTCTTCACCAGATCGTCAAGCTGCTTGAGCTGACTGAGGAACGGCTCCAGCTTGTTCAGGCGCAAGGCGCACGGCCCGTCGCACTTGGCGTTTTCCGGGTCCGGATGCGCCTCTAGGAACAGACCGGCCAGCCCCTGGCTCATGCCGGCCTTGGCCAGGTCGGTGACCTGGGCACGACGGCCACCAGCGGAGTCGGCGCGACCACCTGGCATCTGCAGGGCGTGGGTCACGTCGAAGAATACCGGGTACTCGAACTGCTTCATGATGCCGAAGCCGAGCATGTCCACCACCAGGTTGTTGTAACCGAAGGAGGAACCGCGCTCGCAGAGGATCAGCTGATCGTTACCGGCCTCTTCGCACTTGGTCAGTATGTGCTTCATTTCCTGCGGGGCGAGGAACTGCGCCTTCTTGATGTTGATCACCGCACCGGTCTTGGCCATGGCCACCACCAGGTCGGTCTGCCGCGAGAGGAAGGCCGGCAGCTGGATGATGTCGCACACTTCGGCCACGGCCGCGGCCTGATGCGGCTCGTGCACATCGGTAATCACCGGCACGCCGAAGGTCTTCTTCACTTCTTCGAAGATCTTCATGCCCTCTTCCAGGCCCGGGCCGCGGAAGGAGGTGATGGAGGAACGGTTGGCCTTGTCGAAGCTGGCCTTGAACACATAGGGGATGCCGAGCTTCTCGGTCACCCGCACGTATTCCTCACAGGCCTGCATGGCCAGGTCGCGCGACTCGAGCACGTTGATGCCACCGAACAGCACGAACGGCTTGTCGTTGGCGATCTCGATATCGCGAACCTTGATGATCTTCTGCGCCATGGGTCAGACCTTCTTCGCTTTCTGCGCCAGCGCGGCGTTGACGAAACCGCTGAACAGCGGGTGACCGTCACGCGGCGTGGAAGTGAATTCCGGGTGGAACTGGCAAGCGACGAACCACGGATGATCCGGCGCCTCGACCACTTCCACCAGCGCGCCATCGCCAGAGCGGCCAGTGACCTTCAGGCCAGCCTCGGTCAGCTTCGGCAACAGGTTGTTGTTCACTTCGTAACGGTGACGGTGACGCTCGACGATCACGTCCTTGCCATAGCAGTCGTGCACCTTGGAGCCGCCCTGCAGCTGGCAGTCCTGCGCCCCCAGGCGCATGGTGCCGCCCAGGTCGGAGTTCTCGCTGCGCTGCTCGACGCTGCCCGCGGCGTCCTGCCATTCGGTAATCAGACCGACCACCGGGTGCTGGCTGGCCATGTCGAATTCGGTGGAATTGGCATCGGTCCAGCCCACCACGTTACGGGCATATTCGATGACCGCGACCTGCATGCCGAGGCAGATGCCCAGGTAAGGAATCTTGTTCTCGCGAGCGTACTGCACGGTCTTGATCTTGCCTTCCACGCCGCGCAGACCGAAGCCGCCCGGGACCAGGATGGCGTCGACGCCTTCGAGCAGGCCGGTGCCCTGGTTCTCGATATCTTCGGAGTCGATATAACGCAGGTTGACCTTGGTGCGGTTCTGGATGCCGGCGTGGCTCATCGCCTCGATCAGCGACTTGTACGCATCGAGCAGCTCCATGTATTTGCCGACCATGGCGATGGTGACTTCTTCTTCCGGATTGAGCTTGGCGTCGACCACGCGATCCCACTCGGACAGGTCGGCGCCGCCGCACTCCAGGCCGAAACGCTCGACGACGAAGTCATCCAGGCCCTGAGCGTGCAGCACACCCGGAATTTTGTAGATGGTGTCGACGTCTTCCAGACTGATCACCGCACGCTCTTCGACGTTGGTGAACAGGGCGATCTTGCGGCGCGAGGACACATCGATCGGATGGTCGGAGCGGCACACCAGCACGTCCGGCTGCAGGCCGATGGAGCGCAGCTCCTTGACCGAATGCTGGGTCGGCTTGGTCTTGGTCTCGCCGGCAGTGGCGATGTACGGCACCAGGGTCAGGTGCATCAGCATGGCGCGCTTGGCGCCCACTTCCACGCGAAGCTGGCGGATGGCTTCGAGGAACGGCTGCGACTCGATGTCGCCAACGGTGCCGCCGATTTCCACCAGGGCCACGTCGGCATCGCCGGCGCCCTTGATGATGCGACGCTTGATCTCGTCGGTGATGTGCGGAATCACCTGGATGGTCGCCCCCAGGTAGTCACCACGGCGCTCCTTGCGCAGCACGTCTTCGTACACGCGGCCGGTGGTGAAGTTGTTGCTCTTGCTCATCGTGGTGCGGATGAAGCGCTCGTAGTGCCCCAGGTCGAGATCGGTCTCGGCGCCGTCATGGGTGACGAATACTTCACCGTGCTGGAACGGGCTCATGGTGCCCGGATCGACGTTGATGTAAGGGTCCAGCTTGAGCATGGTGACCTTCAGGCCCCGCGCCTCCAGGATGGCCGCCAGTGAAGCCGAGGCGATGCCTTTCCCCAATGAAGAAACAACACCACCCGTGACGAAGATGTAGCGCGTCATGAAAAACCCTAGAAGTCTGCGTTTAAGCGGTCAGTGCCGCCGGGGAAAGCGAAGGAGCGCCATCAACAACACAATGGCAAGCTCGCCAAGCTCCCTGAGGGAGTCGGCAAAAGCTGTAGTAAGACGGGAGCGTAGTCTACCCGAAAGGCCTTACCAGCTCAAACCTTGCTCGCCGATAGGCGGTGACCAGTGCAGACACACGCCGCGCGCCTCGACTCCTGGCGCTTGCGTCAGGTTCGCCACCGCCATCAGCTCATCGCCATCGAACAATAGCGGCAGGCGCGAGCGCACGAATGGGGGCACGCGCATTTCGTTAAGCAAGCGTTTGAGATCACGCCGACCACGTCCCGGTACCTGCAGCGACTCGCCGCCTTGACGGTAGCGTAGTTGCCAGCGACCTTGCGCCAGCTCGCCAGACAAATGCACCTGACCATTATCGGGAAGCTCGACTGGCTCGTCAGACGCAGCGCATGGCAGATCCAGCGGCCGCAGCGGCTTCAGCCAGTCGCCACTGAGCCACCACAAGCGGCCATCGGCGCGGTGCAATTCGCCATCGGCCAGTTTCCAGATCGGCGTCGCATCCGCGACGGCATCGCGAAGGTCGTACCAGCCAATCCAGTGATCGCTGTCCGGCATGCGGGTGTGCGGCGCCAGCCAATGCCGCAGCAGGTTGCGTTGCCGCGCATCGCTCAACGCGGTCACTGCCGCAAGATCCAGAGAAGGCAAAGGCAGCCAGGGCAAAGCGCAAACGCCACGCGCAGCAAGCAGGTCCATCTCGGCCAGTTCTTCCAACAGTTGCTGGGCCTCGCTCAAATGGCCGGCGCTGCGCGCAAGGCTTGCCGTCAGCTGCGGCCAGCGCTCGGCCAGCAGCGGCATCACCTGCCTGCGCAGGAAATTGCGACTGAAACGCTCGTCAGCATTGCTAGGGTCCTCGACCCAAACCAGACCACGACTTTGCGCGTAAGCCTGCAACTCGGCGCGCGAACAGTCGAGCAGTGGCCGCACCAGCCTGCCCTGCCCCAGCGGCCGACTGGCCGGCATGGCAGCCAGCCCGCGCACCCCTGCCCCGCGCAGCAGACGAAACAGCAGGGTTTCGGCCTGATCGTCGCGATGCTGGGCACTGAGCAGCAATTCGCCCTGCCCCAGCCGCTCACCGAATGCCGCATAACGCGCGTGCCGCGCAGCTTGCTCCAGGCTCGCCCCCGGCGTCACCTGTACCTTGATGATCTGCAGAGGAATATCCAGGCGAGCACAAACCTGCGCGCAATGTCCCGGCCAGTCATCGGCTACCGACTGCAGGCCATGATGAACATGAATGGCAGTCAGCGGCGGCAACTGCTCGTGCCGCGCCCAATCGGCGAGCAGATGCAGCAGTACAGTGGAATCCAGGCCACCGGAGAAGGCGATACGCCAGGCAGGAGCCGTGCGCCACGGCTGTAGAGCCTTGTGCAGGCGAAGATCGAGAGCGGTCATTGGCCAAGCTTAAACAACAATGGGCCCGAAGGCCCATTGAGATATGCGCTGAGAGAACTCAGGCGATGCCGTAGCTCATCAGGCGGTCGTAACGGCGCTTGAGCAGAGCGTCGATATCGTGTTCCTGCAGGCTGGCCAGTTGCTTGGTCAGCTCCTGACGGATCGACTCCGAGGCGGCGGCCGGATCGCGGTGCGCGCCGCCCAGCGGCTCAGCGATCACCTGATCGACGATACCCAGATCCTTCAGGCGCTCGGCGGTGATGCCCATGGCCTCGGCAGCATCCGGCGCCTTCTCGGCGGTACGCCAGAGAATCGAGGCGCAACCTTCCGGCGAGATCACCGAGTAGGTGGAGTACTGCAGCATGTTCAGTTGGTCGCAGACGCCAATGGCCAGCGCACCGCCGGAGCCGCCCTCGCCGATAACGGTGGCGATGATCGGAGTTTTCAGACGGGCCATCACGCGCAGGTTCCAGGCGATGGCCTCGCTCTGGCCACGCTCCTCGGCATCGATGCCCGGGTAGGCACCAGGGGTGTCGATGAAGGTGAGGATCGGCATCTTGAAGCGCTCGGCCATTTCCATCAGGCGGCAGGCCTTGCGATAGCCCTCAGGGCGCGGCATGCCGAAGTTGCGACGCACCTTCTCGCGTACTTCGCGGCCCTTCTGGTGACCGATGATCATCACCGGCTGATCGCCCAGGCGCGCAACGCCACCGACGATGGCAGCATCGTCGGAGAAGTGACGGTCGCCGTGCAGTTCGTCGAACTCGGTGAAGATGTGCTGGATGTAGTCCAGGGTATAGGGGCGGCGCGGGTGGCGCGCGAGCTGCGCGATCTGCCAGCTGGTCAGGTTACCGAAGATGCTTTCGGTCAGGGCGCTGCTCTTGTCCTGCAGGCGGGCAATCTCGTCGCCGATGTTCAGCGCGTTGTCGTTGCCAACCAGGCGTAGCTCTTCGATCTTGGCTTGCAGGTCGGCGATCGGCTGTTCGAAATCGAGGAAATTCGGGTTCATAGTCATCCGTCTTGCGTCGACGGCCAAGTGGCCGGGGAGCTGTATCCATTAGGCGCCCTACCTTAAGGGATGGGGCGCAGCGGGTCGACACCCTTGGGTGCCTTTGCTGTCACGAAGAGGAATTTTCCTCTCGCATATCAGCGGTAGTGCAAAAAGACGTTGTCGCGCCCGAACTGGTCACGCAATGCCTGAATCAAAGTGTCGGCCGGGTCGATTCGCCAGGCATCACCGAATTGAAGCAAGGCGCGCGCCTCCTCGCCACTGTAGTCGACGGTCACCGGGCAGGCTCCCTTGTGCTTGCTGCACAGCTCGGCCAGCCAGCGCAGGCGATCCCCCTTGAGCGCTTCACTGGCGACCTTAACCCGCAGGCTGTCGGCCAAACCGGTACGGGCCTCTTCCAGGCTCATCACGCGTTTGGCGCGCAGACGCAGACCGCCGGAGAAATCGTCGTTGCTGACCTCACCCTCAACCACTACCAGCGCATCGTTCTGCAGCAGCGCCTGGTTGCTGGCGAAGGCATCGGCGAACAGCGAGGCTTCGATACGCCCGGAGCGGTCATCGAGGGTGATGAAGCCCATCTTGTCGCCCTTCTTGTTCTTCATCACCCGCAGGTTGACGATCATCCCGGCGATGGTCTGGGTATCGCGTGCAGGCTTCAACTCGACGATCCGCTGGCGGGCGAAGCGGCGAATCTCGCCTTCGTATTCGTCGATGGGGTGACCGGACAGGTAGATGCCCAGGGTGTCCTTCTCGCCTTTCAGGCGTTCCTTGATCGGCAGCTCACGGGCCTTGCGGTGGTTGGCGTAGACATCCGCCTCGGGCTCGGCGAACAGGCCGCCGAACAGGTCCATATGGCCGCTCTCGGCACTGCGCGCGGTCTGCTCGGCGGACTGCACGGCCTCTTCCATGGACGCCAGCAACACCGCGCGGTTCTTGTCCACGCTGGCCTGGTAGGCCTTGAGCTCGTCCTGGTAGTAGGGGCCAAGGCGATCCAGCGCGCCGCTGCGGATCAACGCTTCGAGGGTGCGCTTGTTGATGCGCTTGAGGTCGACGCGGTTGCAGAAGTCGAACAGGTCCTTGAACGGCCCGCCTTCGGCGCGGCATTCGACGATGGCCTCGACCGGCCCCTCGCCCACGCCCTTGACCGCGCCGAGGCCATAGACGATACGGCCGTCGTCGTTGACGGTGAACTTGAACTCGGAGACGTTCACGTCCGGCGGATCGATGCGCAACTTCATGTTGCGGCACTCTTCCACCAGGATCACCACCTTGTCGGTGTTGTGCATGTCCGCCGACAGCACCGCGGCCATGAACGGCGCCGGGTAATGCGCCTTGAGCCAAGCGGTCTGGTAGGACACCAGGCCGTAAGCGGCGGAGTGGGACTTGTTGAAACCGTAGCCGGCGAACTTTTCCACCAGATCGAAGATGTTACCTGCCAGGTCGGCGTCGATATTGTTGTTGGCGCAACCTTCGATGAAGCCGCCACGCTGCTTGGCCATTTCCTCGGGCTTCTTCTTGCCCATGGCGCGACGCAGCATGTCCGCCTGGCCCAGGGTGTAACCGCCCATGACCTGGGCGATCTGCATCACCTGCTCCTGATACAGGATGATGCCGTAGGTGGGCTTAAGCACCGGCTCCAGGCCCGCGTACTGGTAATCGGGGTGCGGATAGGACAGCTCGGCACGACCGTGCTTACGGTTGATGAAGTCGTCCACCATGCCGGACTGCAGCGGACCGGGGCGGAACAGCGCCACCAGTGCGATCATGTCTTCCAGGCAGTCGGGCTTGAGCTTCTTGATCAGCTCCTTCATGCCGCGCGATTCGAGCTGGAAGACCGCAGTGGTCTCGGCCTTCTGCAGCATGGCGTAGGTCGGCTTGTCATCGAGCGGGATAAAATCGATGTTGACCAGTTCCTCGTCCGAGGCGCCATCGCGCTTCTGGATGCGGTGGATGGTCTCCATCGCCCACTTGATGATGGTCAGGGTACGCAGACCGAGGAAGTCGAACTTGACCAGGCCGGCCTGCTCGACGTCGTCCTTGTCGAACTGGGTCACCAGGCCGCCGCCCTCCTCGTCACAGGCAATCGGCGAGAAGTCGGTGAGCTTGGTCGGCGCGATCACCACGCCCCCGGCGTGCTTGCCGGTACCGCGCACCACGCCTTCGAGCTTGAGCGACATGTCCCAGATTTCGGCGGCTTCTTCGTCGTTCTTGAGGAAGTCGCGCAGCGGCTCCTCCATCTCGAAAGCCTTCTCCAGGGTCATGCCCACTTCGAAGGGGATCATCTTCGACAGGCGGTCGGCCAGACCGTAGGACTTGCCCTGCGCCCGCGCCACGTCACGCACCACCGCCTTGGCCGCCATCGAGCCGAAGGTGATGATCTGGCTGACCGCGTTACGCCCGTACTTCTCCGCCACGTAGTCGATCACCCGGTCGCGGCCGTCCATGCAGAAGTCGACGTCGAAGTCGGGCATGGAAATCCGCTCGGGGTTGAGGAAGCGTTCGAACAGCAGGTCATAGGCCAGCGGATCGAGGTCGGTGATCTTCAATACGTAGGCCACCAGAGAACCGGCACCCGACCCACGGCCAGGGCCGACCGGCACGCCGTTGTTCTTGGCCCACTGGATGAAGTCCATCACGATCAGGAAGTAACCGGGGAAACCCATCTGGATGATGATGTCGAGTTCGAAGTTGAGACGGTCGATATAGACCTGCTTCTTCGCCTCGTAATCCGGCGTGTCCTTGGGCAGCAGCACTTCGAGACGCTCGTCCAGGCCCTCGAACGAGGCATGCCGCAGGTAGTCGTCGATGCCCATGCCGTTCGGCGTGGGGAAGTCCGGCAGGAAGTATTTACCGAGCTGCACGTCGATGTTGCAACGCTTGGCGATCTCGACGGTGTTCTCCAGTGCCTCTGGCAGATCGGAGAACAGCTCCCACATTTCCTCGGCGCTTTTCAGGTACTGCTGATCGGAGTAATTGCGCGGTCGACGCGGGTCGTCGAGGGTACGGCCTTCACCGATGCAGACGCGGGTTTCGTGGGCTTCGAAGTCGTCCTGCTTGATGAAACGCACGTCGTTGGTGGCCACCAGCGGCGCCTCGACACGATCGGCCAGGGCCACGGCCGCATGCAGGTATTCCTCGTCGCCGACACGGCTGGTGCGCTGCACTTCCAGATAGAAGCGATCAGGGAACACCGCCATCCACTCGCGCAGGCGCGTCTCCGCCAATGCTTCATCGCCAGCCAGCAACGCCAGGCCGACTTCGCCTTCGCGCGCACCGGACAGGGCGATCAGGCCCTCGGCGGCGTCCTTGACCCAGTCGCGCTGAATGATCACCAGGTCGTTGCTCTGCCCCTCGGCCCAGCCCCGGGAGATCAGTTCGGTGAGATTGCGGTAACCCTTGGCGTTCATCGCCAGCAGGGTCAGGCGCGTCAGCGGGCCATCCTCCTCGGCACTAGCCAACCAGATGTCAGCGCCGCATATCGGCTTAACGCCGGCGCCCATGGCCGTCTTGTAGAACTTCACCAGCGAGCACATGTTGCTCATGTCGGTGACGGCCACCGCCGGCATACCGGCCCCGGCCACCGCCTTGATCAGGGGTTTGACCCGCACCAGACCATCGACCAGGGAGTATTCGGTGTGCAGACGCAGGTGGACGAAAGCTTGGGTCATGGAGGGCCTTGCAGATGAAAACGACAAAGCGCGGATTGTAGCCTAAGAGGGTCTGGCTTAGGGCCAGAGCTTCAGATCGTGGCTACGATGCAATCCGCGGCGACAGGCTCGAGCAGCGCGCGCACCGGCGCGAAAGAGCGCCGATGAATCGGCGTCGGCCCCAGGCGCTGCAGCGCGTCGAGGTGAACGGGCGTAGGGTAGCCCTTGTGGCCGGCGATGCCGTAGCCAGGATAGAGGCGGTCCATCTCGACCATTTCGCGGTCGCGGCTGACCTTGGCCAGGATCGACGCCGCGGCGATCGCCGGCACCCGCCCATCACCCTTGATCACCGGCGCACTCGGCACGGCCAGTTTGGGGCAACGGTTGCCGTCGATCAGCGCCAGCCTGGGCGTCACACTCAAGCCCTCGACGGCACGCTGCATGGCCAGCATGGTGGCATGCAGAATATTCAGGCGGTCGATCTCCTCGACCTCGGCGCGAGCGATGCACCAGGCCAGGGCCTTTTCGCGAATCTCGTCGAAAAGCACTTCGCGGCGCAGCTCGGTGAGCTTCTTCGAATCGTTCAGGCCGAGAATAGGCCGCGCCGGATCGAGAATCACCGCAGCCGTGACCACCGCGCCGCAGAGCGGGCCGCGGCCGACTTCGTCGACGCCGGCGACCAGCTCCTCGACCAGGGTGAAGTCCAACCCCAGCTGCATCAGTCGCGCCCCGCCAGCTTGAGCACGGCATCAGCCGCCGATACCGAGGCGTCGCGGCGCAGTGCGCGATGGATCACGTCGAAGCCTTCGGTCTGTACCTGGCCACCGTCGATCAGTGGCGCCACGGCCTGGGCCAGCGCCTCTGGCGTCGCCGCGTCCTGAATCAGCTCGGGCACCAGCAGGCGCTCGGCCAGCAGGTTGGGCAGCGAGATATAGGGGCTTTTCACCAGGCGCTTGAGAATGCGATAGGTCATGGGCGCCACACGGTAAGCCACCACCATCGGGCGCTTGTACAGCAGCGCCTCCAGGGTCGCGGTACCCGACGCGATCAGCACCGCATCGCAGGCCGCCAGCGCCTCATGGGAACGACCGTTGAGCAAGGTCAACGGCAGATCACGCCCCGCCAGCATCTGCTCCAGCTGCTCGCGACGCTCGGGCGTGGCGCAAGGCAGAAGGAAGCGCACACCTGGGCGAAGTGAGCGCAGGCGGATCGCGGCGTCGAGGAAAAGCTCACCGAGGCGCGCGACCTCACCGCCACGACTGCCTGGCATCAAGGCCACCACGGGCTCGTCCTGCGGCAGATCCAGCGCTTCGCGTGCAGCGGCGCGGTCTGCCTGCTGCGGAATGGCATCGGCCAGCGGGTGACCGACGAAACGCACCGGCACCTGATGTTCATCGTAGAACTGCGCTTCGAACGGAAAAAGGGTCAGCATCAGATCGCAGGCTTCACGAATCTTCAACACCCGCTTCTGCCGCCAGGCCCAGACCGAGGGACTGACGTAATGCACGGTCTTGATCCCGGCACGGCGCAGCCTGAGTTCCAGGCCAAGGTTGAAATCAGGCGCATCGATGCCGATGAACACATCCGGCTTGGCGGCGATCAGATCACGCGCCAACTGGCGGCGACGGCCGAGCAGTTCGAACAGGCGGCCGAGCACCTCGACCAGGCCCATGACCGCCAGGCGCTCCATGGGGAAGTAGGATTTCAGGCCCTCGGCTTCCATACGCGAACCGCCGACGCCGATGAACTCGGCATCCGGGTAGCGCTGCTTGATGGCCTGCATCAGGCCGGAACCAAGGATGTCACCGGACGCCTCACCGGCGACCAGTGCGACGCGAAGTGGTCTGGTCATAGGAATCAGCGGGTGATGCCGCGTGTAGAGGCCTGTATGGAATCGCGGAAGATCGCCACTTCGGGGAACTGCACAGCGGACTCGGCCAGCTCGCTCAGCGCCAGCTCCACCGTCAGCCCCTGGCGATAGACCAGCTTGTACGCCTTGCGCAAGGCGGCGATGGCTTCGGCAGAGAAACCACGGCGGCGCATGCCTTCGAAATTCATGCTGCGCGCCTCGGCCGGATTACCGAACACCGTGACGAAGGCCGGTACGTCCTTGCCGATGGCAGTGCCCATGCCGGAGAAGCTGTGTGCGCCGATGCGGCAGAACTGGTGCACCAAGGTGTAACCGGACAGGATTGCCCAGTCGTCGACCCAAACGTGGCCAGCCAGCGCGGTGTTGTTGACCAGGATGCAGTGATTGCCGATGACGCTGTCGTGACCGATGTGGGCGTAGGCCATGATCAGGTTGTGATCGCCGATGGTGGTTTCGCCACGATCCTGCACGGTGCCACGGTGAATGGTGACGCCTTCACGAATGGTATTGTGATCGCCGATCACCAGGCGCGTCGCCTCGCCCTTGTATTTCAGGTCTGGCGTGTCTTCACCGACCGACGAAAACTGATAGATGCGATTGTGCTTGCCGATTACGGTCGGCCCCTTGAGCACTACGTGCGGGCCGATGACTGTACCCTCGCCGATTTCCACATCGGGCCCGACAATGCTCCACGGGCCGACGACGACGTCGTCGGCCAACCTGGCACTGGGGTCGATGATCGCGCGAGGGTCAATCGAACTCATAGCTTGCGTTCCGCGCAGATGATTTCAGCGGAGCAGACTTCCTTGCCATCGACCGTGGCACGGCATTCGAATTTCCAGATGCTGCGGCGGTCGCTCAGGTACTTGGCTTCCAGCGTGAGCTGATCGCCCGGCAGCACCGGCGAGCGGAAACGCAGCTTGTCGGAGCCGACAAAATAATACAGGGTGCCGTCGGCCGGCTTCACACCCATCATCTTGAAGCCGAGGATGCCGGCTGCCTGCGCCATGGCCTCGATGATCAGAACGCCCGGCATGATCGGATGCTCGGGGAAGTGACCGTTGAAGAACGGCTCATTGATGCTGACATTCTTATAGGCGCGAATCTGCTTGCCTTCGACGTCCAGGTCCACCACACGATCCACCAGCAGGAACGGATAGCGGTGCGGCAAATATTCACGAATTTCGTTGATGTCCATCATGTCCGGTTAAGCCTGTAAGAAAAGAAAAGAGCACGGTCACGCCGTGCTCAGGCATCAGATGAGACGTTTGCCGTCTGGGTCACGGCGGCCAGCTGTTTTTCCAGCTCGCGCAGACGCTTGGCCATCTCGTCCAACTGACGAATACGGGCTGCGCTCTTCTTCCACTCGCCCGCTGGTTGCATGGCGGTACCGGAAGAATAGGCGCCCGGCTCGGTGATCGAGCGGGTCACCATGGTCATCCCGGTGACGAACACGTTGTCGCACACCTCGATATGACCGACCATCCCCACACCACCGGCGATCATGCAGTTCCTGCCAATCTTGGTGCTGCCGGAAATCCCGCAGCAGCCGGCCATGGCGGTGTTGTCGCCGATCTGCACGTTGTGCGCGATCATTATCTGGTTATCCAGCTTCACGCCATTGCCGATCAGGGTGTCGGACAGCGCACCGCGATCGACCGTGGTATTGGCACCGATCTCGACGTCATCGCCGATGGTCACCCCACCGATCTGCGCGATCTTCTGCCAGACGCCCTTCTCGTTGGCGAAACCGAAGCCCTCGCCACCGATCACCGCGCCGGACTGGATCACCACACGCTTGCCGATCTGCACGTCGTGGTACAGCGTCACGCGCGGCGCCAGCCAGCCGCCATCACCGATCACGCTGCGAGCACCGACCACGCAATGGGCACCAATGCTGACCTCAGCACCGATACGCGCACCGCTCTCGATCACCGCATAGGGACCGATACTTGCACTCGAATCGACAACGGCGTCGTCGGCGACGTGCGCAGTGGCATGAATGCCCGCGGCCGCCTTGGGCTTGCGATCGAACAGGTGGGAAAGCTGGGCGTAAGCCAAATACGGGTTGGCAACGATCAAGGCATCGCCAGCGTAGCCTTCGGCATCGGCTGCGGTCAGCAGCACGGCGCCGGCCTGAGTTTGCGCTAGGTGCTTGCGGTATTGGGCATTGGCCAGGAAGCTCAACTGTTCGGGCCTGGCCTCCTGTAAGGTGGCCAGGCCCGTGATGACCTTAGCTTCAGCGCCACGCAAGGTGGCGCCCAGGCGCTCGGCCAATTGGCCGAGAGTAACTGTCACAGTCATGCTCAACGCATCTGGTTCATGCGCTCGATGACTTGGCGAGTGATGTCGTACTGAGGCTTGACATCGATCACCGCGCCGCGCTCGAGCACCAGGTCGAAGTTACCGTTCTTGATCACTTCCTCGACGGCCTTGTCCAGGTTCGGCTTGAGCTTGGCCAGCATTTCACGGTCAGCGACGGCCTTGGCTTCGTTCAGCTCCTTGGACTGGAACTGGAAGTCACGGGCCTTCTGCTTGAATTCGAGCTCGAGACGCTCGCGCTCGGCCTGCTGCATCTTCTCGCCATCTTTGACCATGCGATCCTGAATGCGCTTGGCATCGCTTTCCAGGGTCTTGAGCTTGTTCAGCTGCGGGCCGAACTTCTTCTCGGCATCGACCGCGTAGCGCTTGGCCGCATCCGACTCGAGCAGCGCCATCTGATAGTTCAGCACGGCCACCTTCATCTCGGCGAACGCCGGAGTGGCGATCAGGGCGGCGGTGAACAGAACCAGTTGAGTCAACTTACGCACAATGCACTCCTGCAACAAAACTGTTGGCTTTCGGTGAATGACTTTTAGAACGTCTGACCCAGGGAGAACTGGAATACCTGGGTATCGGCATCATCCGGCTTCTTGACGGGCATGGCCAGGCTGAAGCTCAGCGGGCCCAGTGCAGTGATCCAGGTCAGACCGACACCCACGGAGCTGGCCAGATTGCTGAAATCGATATCGCAGCTGTCGCTGAGCTTCTTCTGACTGGACGAGCAATTGGTGTCGAAGACGTTACCCACATCCCAGAACAGCGCGGTGCGCAGCGAGCGCTGATCCTTGACGAACGGCAACGGGAAGAGCATCTCGACACCGCCCTGGACGAGCACGTTACCACCAAAGGGCAGCGGATCCTGATCCGGGTCACGCAGGGTCCCTGGTTTGTTACCACTACTCGGGGTACTACGCGGGCCAAGGCTGCTGTCCTTGAAGCCACGTACCGAGTTGAAACCGCCGGCATAGTAGTGCTCGTAGAACGGCAGTTCCGCGGTGCTACCGTAGCTGTCGCCATAACCCAGCTGGGTGTGGAAACGCAGGGTGTAGTTATCGCTAAGCGGGGTGAAGACCTGGCCACGGTAGTCGAGCTTGTAGAACGACAGGTCGCTACCCGGAATGGTGGTTTCCAATACCAGGCTCTGCGAATGACCACGGTTGGCCAGCACGCCACGGTTCAGGGTCGACTCGGACCAGCCGATGGAGCCCTTGAAGTTCAGGTAGTTGTCACCCTCAGCGTCGATGAAATCGAAGATTTCGTCGACGGTATAACGACCGGTGTCGATGCTGTCCTGCTGCACGGTCAGGCCGTAGGTCAGGCGCGAGGTCTCACTGATCGGGTAGCCGATGTTGATACCGGCACCCAGGCTGTCCACCGAGTAGCTGGATACGTCGACATCGAGCTCATCGTAGTCGGTGGTACGGTAGAAGGCGTTGTAACCCAGGCTGACGCCGTCGACGGTCCAGTAGGGGTCAACGAAGCCAAAGCTGTAACGGGTCTGGTATTCACTGCGGGTCAGGCCGATGCTGACGCGGTTACCGGTACCGAGGAAGTTGTTCTGGCTGATCGAACCACCCAGGATCAGACCAGCATTCTGGGCAAAGCCGACGCTGGCGGTAATGGAACCGGACGGCTGCTCTTCGACGCTGTAGTTGACGTCGATCTGGTCGTCGGTGCCCGGTACCTGCGGGGTTTCGACGTTGACTTCCTTGAAGAAACCCAGACGCTCGAGGCGGACCTTGGACTGGTCAATCAGGTAGGTCGAAGCCCAGCCACCTTCCATCTGGCGCATTTCGCGGCGCAGCACTTCGTCTTCGGACTTGGTATTGCCACGGAAGTTGATGCGGTTGACGTAGGCACGCTTGCCTGGATCGACGAAGAAGGTGATCGAGACGGTGTTGTCCTCGTCGTGCGCTTCCGGCACACCGTTGACGTTGGCGAAGGTGTAACCCTCGTTACCCAGACGACGGGTGATCAGCTCGCTGGTGGTGGTCATGATCTTGCGCGAGAAGACCTGCCCTTCCTTGACCAGCAGCAATGCGCGCACATCTTCTTCCGGAACCTTGAGGTCACCGGACAGCTTCACGTCGCGGACGCTGTACTTTTCGCCCTCTTCGACGTTGACGGTGATGTAGACGTGTTTCTTGTCCGGCGTGATGGATACCTGGGTCGAGCTGATATCCATGTTGATATAGCCGCGGTCCAGGTAGTAGGAGCGCAGACGCTCCAGGTCACCGGACAGCTTTTCGCGGGCGTACTTGTCGTCGTTCTTGAAGAAGGACAGCCAGTTGGTGGTCTTCAGCTCGAACAGGTCGACCAGATCCTCATCGGAGAACACGGTGTTGCCGACCACGTTGATGTGGGAGATGGCCGCTACGGTGCCTTCGTTGATGGTGATCTTCAGCGCCACGCGGTTGCGCGGCTGCGGAATCACTTCGGCCTCGATCTCGGCCGAATAGCGGCCTTGAGCGACGTACTGACGCTGCAGTTCGTTGCGCACGCCTTCAAGGGTGGCGCGTTGGAAAATCTCACCCTCGGCCAGGCCGGACTGGTTCAGCCCCTTGAGCAGATCCTCGGTGGTGATGGCCTTGTTGCCCTCAATCTCGATACCGGAAATGGAAGGACGTTCGACCACGGTAACGACCAGCACGTCGCCATCGCGACCAAGCTGGATGTCCTGGAAGAAGCCGGTACGGAACAGCGAGCGAGTGGCATCCACCAACTGGCGATCATCGACGGACTCGCCCACATTGAGGGGCAGTGCGCCGAACACGCTGCCGGCGGACACCCGCTGCAAGCCATTGACGCGAATATCGGAGATGGTGAAGGACTCGGCGTGAACTTCGGCGATCATCAATGCGGACAGTACCGCAGGTAGCAGCAGACGTTTCATGAAGTCCTTTCTTATTCCAACTGACGATAAAAACTGCCGCTTAAGCGACACTTCTTTTAAATCTCAAGAGCGTATTCAGCAATGCTCACAGGCGGCTGAGGTCGTTGACCAGGGCGAGCAGCATGACCCCGATGACCAGACTGATGCCGATCTGCATCCCCCAACCCTGAACCCGCTCAGACAAGGGGCGACCACGCACCCACTCGACCAGATAAAACAGCAGATGCCCACCATCCAGCACGGGAATGGGCAGCAGATTGAGAACCCCCAGGCTAATGCTCAGATATGCAAGGAATTTCAGGAAATCCCCCAGCCCTGACTCAGCTGAAGCGCCCGCCACTTTAGCAATGGTTATCGGCCCACTCAAGTTTTTTACCGAGAGCTCTCCGAACAGCATTTTCTTCAGCGAATCGAGGGTCAACAGGCTCATTGCCCAGGTCTGACGCATGCCCTCGGCGACACCTTCGAGCGGACCGTAACGTACCTCGCGGAGCATCTCGGCAGGCCATTCGACGCCCTGAACGCCCGCGCCCAGGTAGCCACTGCGGGCCTCGCCCTCGCCTCGCGACGCCAGAGTCAGCTGCACATCCCTCTCCTGGCCATCGCGCTCGAAACGCAGCGCGACCGTCTCGCCCGGCAGCGCCCGCACGCGATCGACCAGATCCTGCCAATCGGCCAGCGCTTGATCATCGAGCGCCAGCAGGCGATCCCCCGCCTGCAGGCCGGCAGCATAAGCCGGCCCTTTGGAATCGACCTCAGCCAGCACAGGCTCCAGCACCGGACGCCATGGGCGAATACCCAGCGAACCGATCGGGTCCGGTTCATCGACACCACGCAGCCAGTTGTCCAGTTGCACCTGCTTGGGCGTTTCGACCGTGGAACCCGACTCGGTCACACGCAGGTCGAGCACGCCGCTTTCACCCAGACGCCGCACCAGCTGCAGGTTGACCGCCGCCCAGCCATTGGTGGTCTCACCGTCGACCGCGACGATCTCCTGCCCCGCACGCAGCCCCGCAGCCTCCGCCAGGCTGTCCGGCTGCACCGCACCGATGACGGGGCGCACCTGCTGACTGCCGAGCATGGCGACGAACCAGAAGAACAGCATCGCCAGCAGGAAATTGGCCAGCGGGCCGGCAGCGACGATAGCGATACGCTGGCGTACGCTCTTGCGATTGAAGGACTGCTCGACAAGCTCGGGCGGCACATCGCCCTCACGCTCATCGAGCATCTTGACGTAGCCGCCCAGGGGAATGGCGGCAATGACGAATTCGGTGCCATGGCGATCATGCCAGCGCACAAGTGGCGTGCCGAAGCCGACGGAGAAACGCAGAACCTTGACGCCGCAGCGCCGGGCCACCCAGAAGTGCCCATACTCGTGAAAGGTCACCAGGACACCCAGCGCGATCAGGGTGCCAACCAGCATATACAGCCCACTCATTTCACTTCTCCAGCCCTACGGGGCCGCTCAGTTTCTGATGCATGCCGGATGATCGTCGGCTCAACGAGCGGCCAGCCACTGCGCGGCCAGCTCACGCGCCCGGGCGTCAGCCTCGAATACCGCGTCGAGCGCTTCGACAGCTCTGACCGGTTGCGCGTTCAGCACGGACTCAATCATACCCGCGATATCGACGAAACGGATGCGTCGCTGCAGGAATGCCTCGACCGCCACCTCGTTGACCGCATTGAGCGTCGCCGGCGCACTGCCGCCGGTCTGCGCCGCCTCGCGCGCCAGACGCAGGCAGGGAAAACGCTGCTCGTCAGGGCGCTCGAAATCCAGGCGACCGACGGCGAACAGATCCAGAGCAGACACTCCCGAATCGATACGCTCAGGCCAGGCCAGGGCATGGGCGATAGGCGTGCGCATGTCCGGGTTGCCGAGCTGGGCCAGGACCGAACCATCAACGTAATCGACCAGAGAATGAATCACGCTCTGCCGGTGAATAACCACCTCGATCTGTTCGGGACGCGCGTCGAACAACCAGCAGGCCTCGATCATCTCCAGGCCCTTGTTCATCATACTCGCCGAATCGACCGAGATCTTGCGCCCCATCGACCAGTTCGGATGTGCACAAGCTTGCTCGGGCGTGACGTGCTCCAGCTCGACCAGGGGCGTTTCGCGGAAAGGTCCGCCGGAGGCCGTCAGCAGCACGCGGCGCACACCAACTGCCTGCAGGCCGCGCGAATAGTCACCCGGCAGGCACTGGAAAATGGCGTTGTGCTCGCTGTCGATCGGCAGAAGAACCGCCCCGCTCTGCTTGACGGCCTGCATGAACAAGGCGCCGGACATCACCAGCGCCTCCTTGTTGGCCAGCAGTACCTTCTTGCCGGCCTGCACGGCCGCAAGCGTCGGCTTGAGCCCGGCAGCACCGACGATGGCAGCCATCACGCAATCGACGGCCGCATCGGCGGATACCGCGCACAACCCCTCTTCGCCGACCAGCACTTCGGTCGCCAGCCCGGCGACGCGCAAACGATTCTGCAGCTCGAGCGCCGAATCGGCATCAGGCACCACGGCGTAACGCGGGTTATGACGCACACAAAGCGCCTGCAGCTCCGCCAGGCGGGAATAACCGGTAAGGGCGAATACCTGGTAACGCTCGGGATGACGAGCGATCACATCCAGCGTGCTGAGACCGATGGAGCCGGTCGCGCCCAGCACCGTGACCTGTTGCACTGCACTCACAACGAGCCCCAGCCGGCCAGCCAGAGCAATGTGGCGAATACGGGAATCGCTGCGGTAAGACTGTCGATACGATCCAGCACGCCACCGTGGCCTGGCAGCAGATTACTGCTGTCCTTGATCCCGGATTGGCGCTTGAACATGCTTTCGGTCAGGTCGCCAACCACGGAAATCAGCACCACCACGGCAGCGCCGGCCATGGCCAGCAACAGCTCCATGCCGGACCAGCCCTGCTGCAGCCCGACCAGCAGGGTGATCAGCAGACTGGCCGCGAGGCCGCCATACAATCCTTCCCAGCTCTTGCCCGGGCTGACCTTGGGCGCCAGCTTGCGCTTGCCGAAGGTCTTGCCGGAGAAGTAGGCACCGATATCAGCGCCCCAGACCAGCACCATCACCGCGATGATCAGCGCATTGGCCTGCGGCCACTGCTTGAGCAGAACCAACCCCTGCCATGCCGGCAGGAGAATCAACAGACCGATCAGCAGACGACCCGGTACACCGCCCCAGTAACGACTGCTATCGGGATAGCTCAGCACCAGCATGGTCGCCACCAGCCACCACAGCACCGCCACCAGCAATAGCACCGGCGCGACGGCCGGGACCAGATACAGCAAGCCGAGCAACACAGCCACCGCCGCAGCATATGCCACACGCAGCGACTGCGCATCGAACCCCGCCAGCCGCGCCCACTCCCACGCACCCAGGGTGACCACTGCCCCAATGAACAGCGCAAAGGCGCCACCTTCGAGCAGGAAGAAACCGCCCAGAGCAATGGGCAGCAGTACCAGCGCCGTGATGATTCGTTGTTTGAGCATTAGGAGCGTGCCTCAGCTTCCACCTGCTCGCTGGTCTTGCCGAAGCGACGCTGGCGGGTAGCGAAATCGGCCAGCGCCTTGCGCATGGCCTCGTGCTTGAAATCCGGCCAGTAAAGGTCGGAGAAGTACAGTTCACTGTAGGCCAACTGCCAGAGAAGGAAATTGCTGATGCGGTGCTCTCCCCCCGTGCGGATGCACAGGTCGGGCAAGGGCAGGTCACCGGTTGCCAGACAGCCCTGGAGCAATTGCGGGGTAATGTCTTCGGCTTGCAAATGCCCCGCCTGCACCTCACGCGCCAGGCGCTGAGCGGCCTGGGCGATATCCCACTGACCGCCGTAATTGGCAGCGATCTGCAAGGTGAAGCGACGATTGCCGGCAGTCAGCAGCTCCGCTTCGCGCATGGCAGCCTGCAACTCAGGATGGAAGCGCGAGCGGTCGCCGATGATGCGCAGGCCGATGTCGTTATCCAACAGACGCTTGGCCTCACGGCGCAGCGCGCCGAGGAACAGCTCCATCAGCGCACCGACTTCTTCGGCCGGGCGCTGCCAGTTCTCGCTGGAAAAAGCGAACAGGGTCAGCACCTCGACACCCGACTCGGCACAGACCTCGATCACCGCGCGAACCGCGTCGACCCCGGCCTTGTGCCCTGCCACACCCGGCAACAGGCGCTTCTTCGCCCAGCGGTTGTTGCCATCCATGATGATGGCGACATGCCGCGGCACCGCCCCCTGGTTGTTCTTGTCCATGTGTGGGCGCCCAGCCGTCAAACGGCCATCAGGTCCGCTTCCTTGACCTCGAGCGCCTTGTCCACGTCACCGATGAACTTGTCGGTGATCTTCTGCAGCTCGTCAGCAGCGCGGCGCTCTTCGTCTTCGCTGATTTCCTTGGCCTTGGACAGCTTCTTCAGCTCGGCCAGGGCATCGCGACGCACGTTGCGCACCGCAACCTTGGCATCCTCGGCAACGCCACGCGCCTGCTTGGTGTAGCCCTTGCGGGTTTCCTCGGTCAGGGCGGGCATCGGCACACGGATGGTGGTGCCGGCGCTGCTCGGGTTCAGGCCCAGATCGGAAGTCAGGATGGCCTTCTCGATGGCGGCACCGAGGTTCTTGTCGTGCGCGACGATCTTCAGGGTACGCGCATCCTCGACGGTGATCGCAGCGACCTGATTGAGCGGCATGTCGCTGCCCCAGGCCGGGACCTTGATGCTATCGAGAATGCTCGGATGGGCACGACCGGTACGAATGGAAGCCAGGTTGCGACCCAGCGCCTCCAGGGACTTGCTCATGCGTTCCTGAGCGTCTTTCTTGATGTCGTTGATCATTGTGCATCCTCCTCGATCAGGGTTCCTTCAGCGCCACCCACTACAACGTTCAGCAGGGCGCCGGGCTTGTTCATGTTGAAGACCCGCAGCGGCATGGTGTGATCACGGCACAGGCAGATGGCGGTCAGATCCATCACGCCCAGCTTGCGGTCGAGCACCTCGTCATAGGTCAGACGCTCGAACTTCTCGGCATGCGGGTCCTTGAACGGGTCGGCAGTGTACACGCCATCGACCTTGGTCGCCTTCAGAACCACGTCGGCATCGATCTCGATGGCGCGCAGGCAGGCAGCCGAATCGGTGGTGAAGAACGGATTGCCGGTGCCCGCGGCGAAGATCACCACTTCGCCGGTCTTCAGGTGGCGCATGGCCTTGCGGCGGTCGTAATGATCGGTGACGCCGACCATGGAGATCGCCGACATGACGATGGCCGGGATGTTCGAGCGCTCCAGCGCATCACGCATGGCCAGCGCATTCATCACGGTCGCCAGCATGCCCATGTGGTCACCGGTGACGCGATCCATGCCAGCAGCGGACAGCGCCGCGCCGCGGAACAGGTTGCCGCCACCGATCACCAGGCCGACCTGCACACCGATGCCGACCAGTTGGCCAACTTCCAGCGCCATGCGATCGAGCACTTTGGGATCGATGCCGAAATCTTCCGAGCCCATCAGGGCTTCGCCGCTAAGTTTGAGCAGAATGCGTTTGTAGCGAGGTTGACGACCAGTGGTCTGCTGAGCCATTGCAAGTCTCTCCTGCGGCGATATGAAATTCTTGAGCAACGCGCCTGGGCGCTGCAATCATCCGGCACTTCGAACGTGCCGACGACCGTAGGTTGCACGGCCGCTTGTACATTTGTCGCCCCTTATTCGGCAAAGAGGCTGCACGCGCAAGCGGGCAGCCTCTCTGGGACAACTGGCCTAACCGCCGGTTACTGCTTGCTGGCAGCAACCTGAGCGGCGACTTCGGCAGCGAAGTCGGTCTCGGCCTTCTCGATACCCTCGCCCACTTCGTAACGAACGAAGGAAACGACTTCGGCACCGGCTTTCTTGACCAGGTCACCGACCTTGACTTCCGGGTCCATGATGAAGGCTTGCTCGACCAGGCTGGCTTCGGCCAGGAACTTGGCGATACGGCCTTTGACCATGTTCTCGACAATGTTTTCCGGCTTGCCGGCGATCTTCTCGGCGTTCAGCTGCAGGAAGATTTCCTTTTCCTTGGCAACCAGCTCCTCGGAAACCTGGTCCGGGGAAACTACGGCCGGGTTGGAAGCGGCAACGTGCATGGCAACGTGCTTGGCCAGTTCGTCGTTGCCGCCTTTCAGGACAACCAGAACGCCGATGCGGTGGCCGTGCAGGTAGGCACCAACGGTTTCGCCGGTAACAGCGGTCAGGCGACGGATGTTGACGTTCTCGCCGCACTTGGCAACCAGAGCTTCACGAGCCGATTCGCGCGAGGCGATCAGCGGAGCAGCGTCGGTCAGGTTCTTCTCGAAGGCTTCATCCAGGCTTTCCTTGACGAAACCTTTGAAGTCGTCCTGCAGAGCCAGGAAGTCGGTCTGCGAGTTGACTTCGATGATCAGGCCACGACCACCTTCGACGCGAACGGCGATGGAGCCTTCGGCGGCGATGTTGCCGGCCTTCTTGGCAGCCTTGATGGCGCCGGAAGCGCGCATGTCATCAATGGCTTTCTCGATGTCGCCACCAGCGGCAACCAGGGCCTTCTTGCATTCCATCATGCCTTGGCCGGTACGCTCGCGCAGTTCTTTAACCAGGGCTGCAGTAATCTCTGCCATCTTGAAAATCCTCTCGGTAGGTCTTCAACCAAATCAAATCTTTGAGTGGCAAAAAGGGGGCCTAGCCCCCTTCTTGCACAGCGCATAACGCTAAATGCTTGGCGTTACCGCTTAGCCTTCGGCGCTCTCGGCTGCGGCTTCTTCGACGAACTCTTCAGTCGCGCCGCCAGCGTTGCTGCGACCACGGATCACGGCGTCGGCCATGGCACCCATGTACAGCTGGATGGCGCGGATGGCGTCGTCGTTACCCGGGATGATGTAGTCAACGCCTTCCGGGCTGCTGTTGGTATCGACGATGCCGATGACCGGGATGCCCAGTTTGTTGGCTTCGGTGATAGCGATGCGCTCGTGGTCAACGTCGATCACGAACAGAGCGTCCGGCAGACCGCCCATGTCCTTGATACCACCCAGGCTGCGATCCAGTTTTTCCAGATCACGGGAACGCATCAGGGCTTCTTTCTTGGTCAGCTTGGCGAAGGTGCCGTCCTGGGACTGGGTTTCCAGCTCGCGCAGGCGCTTGATCGAAGCACGGATGGTCTTGTAGTTGGTCAGCATGCCGCCCAGCCAGCGGTGATCGACGAACGGCGAGCCGCAACGAGCAGCTTCTTCGCGAACGATCTTGCCAGCGGAACGCTTGGTGCCGACGAACAGGATCTTGTTCTTGCCAGCAGCCAGCTTCTCAACGAAAGCCTGGGCTTCGTTGAACATCGGCAGGGTTTTTTCGAGGTTGATGATGTGAATCTTGTTGCGCGCGCCGAAAATGTACTTGCCCATTTTCGGGTTCCAGTAACGGGTCTGGTGGCCGAAGTGCACACCGGCCTTCAGCATATCGCGCATGTTGACTTGGGACATGATAGTTCCTTGATAAGTCGGGTTAGGCCTCCACGCATCCCAGTTTCCAACCCTCGAACTTGTCGAAAGGCACCCAGGAAACCGTGTCGATACGTGTGTGGGTTTAGGCTTTCGGACTTAGTGCCCGTAAAGCGGCGCGTTTTATACCACACAAAGCAGCCGCAAGCTACAGACTTCAAGCTGCAAGTAGAGGCGAACCCCCTGCACCGGCGATCACCGCGCTCAGCTTGCGGCTTGTAGCTAGAGGCTTGCAGCTGCCTTTTGGGGCTTGCGCCTCGTAGCTGCTAAGATACTCCCCTTTTCCGTACGCGCCCGAGAGCTTCATATGACCGTCACCATCAAATCCGCCGAAGAAATCGAGAAAATGCGCGTGGCCGGCCGCCTGGCCGCCGAAGTGCTGGAGATGATCGGCGAGCACGTCAAGCCGGGCGTGACCACCGAAGAGCTGGACCGCCTCTGCCACGACTATATCGTCAACGTACAGAAGGCCATCCCCGCCCCGCTCAACTACAAGGGCTTCCCCAAGTCGATCTGCACCTCGATCAACCACGTGGTGTGCCATGGCATTCCCAACGACAAGCCGTTGAAGGATGGCGACGTACTGAACATCGACATCACCGTGATCAAGGATGGCTACCACGGCGATACCAGCAAGATGTTCATGGTCGGCAAGGTCGCCGAATGGGCCGAGCGTCTGGCCAAGGTCACTCAGGAGTGCATGTATAAAGGCATCGAACTGGTCAAACCGGGCGCACGCCTGGGCGATATCGGCGAAGTGATCCAGAAGCATGCCGAGAAGAACGGCTTCTCCGTAGTCCGCGAATACTGCGGCCATGGCATCGGCGCCGTGTTCCATGAAGAGCCGCAGGTGCTGCACTACGGCAAGGCCGGCACCGGCATGGAGCTCAAGGAAGGCATGACCTTCACCATCGAGCCGATGATCAACCAGGGTCGCGCGGAAACCCGCCTGCTCGGCGATGGCTGGACGGCCATCACCAAGGACCGCAAGCTTTCCGCCCAATGGGAGCACACCGTGCTGGTCACCGCCGATGGCTACGAGATCCTGACCCTGCGCAGCGACGACACCCTGCCGCGCACGTCCGCCTGAGACACAACCGCAACGGTGCGCAAGTCGCATCCTGTGCCCTATATAAAGGAAGGCAATTGCATGCCGCAGATGGACCCCGAACTGTTTGACCGTGGTCAGTTCCAGGCCGAGCTGGCGCTCAAGTCCAGCCCCATCGCCGCATTCAAGAAGGCCATCCGCAGCGCGCGTGAAGTCCTTGATGCGCGCTTTCGCGAGGGTCGCGACATTCGCCGCCTGGTCGAGGATCGCGCCTGGTTCGTCGACCAGATCCTGCAGGAGGCGTGGAAGCGCTTCGCCTGGAGCGGGGACGCCGATATCGCCCTGCTTGCCGTCGGTGGTTACGGCCGCGGCGAACTGCACCCCTACTCGGATATCGACCTGCTGATCCTGCTCGGCAGCGACGATCACGAGGTGTTCCGCGAGCCCATCGAAGGCTTCCTCACCCTGCTTTGGGATATTGGCCTGGAAGTCGGCCAGAGCGTGCGCTCGGTGGATGAATGCGCCGGAGAGGCGCGCGCCGACCTGACGGTGATCACCAACCTGATGGAAAGCCGCACCATCGCCGGCCCGGAGCGCCTGCGCCAGCGCATGCAGCAGGTCACCAGCACAGAGCAGATGTGGCCGAGCAAGCACTTCTACCAGGCCAAGCGCGACGAGCGCAGAGCGCGCCACGCCAAGTACAACGACACCGAATACAACCTCGAGCCCAACGTCAAGGGCTCGCCCGGCGGCCTACGCGACATCCAGACGGTGTTGTGGGTCGCCCGCCGCCAGTTCGACACGCTCAATCTGCAAGCCCTGGTCGGCCAGGGCTTTCTGCTGGAGAGCGAATACGCCCTGCTCTCCTCCAGCCAGGAGTTCCTGTGGAAGGTGCGTTACGCCCTGCACATGCTGGCCGGGCGCGCCGAAGACCGCCTGCTGTTCGATTACCAGGCGAAGATCGCCGCTCTGTTCGGCTATCAGGACGGCGACGGCAAGCGCAGCATCGAACACTTCATGCAGAAGTACTACCGCGTGGTGATGGCCATCTCCGAACTGTCGGATCTGATCAACCAGCACTTCGAGGAAGTCATCCTGCGTGCCGGCGAAAGTGGCCCGGCAACGCCCTTGAACAGTCGCTTCCAAGTGCGCGACCGCTACATCGAGGTCACCCACCCGAACGTCTTCAAACGGACGCCGTTCGCCATCATCGAAATCTTCGTGCTGATGGCGCAGCACCCGGAGATCAAGGGCGTACGCGCCGACAGCATCCGCCTGCTACGTGACAGCCGCCACCTGATCGATGACGAGTTCCGCAAGGACATTCGCAACACCAGCCTGTTCATCGAACTGTTCAAGTGCAAGGAAGGTATTCACCGCAACCTGCGGCGGATGAACCGCTACGGCATTCTCGGCCGCTACCTGCCGGAGTTCGGCCATATCGTCGGGCAGATGCAGCACGACCTGTTCCACATCTATACGGTCGATGCGCACACCCTCAATCTGATCAAACACCTGCGCAAGTTCCGCTGGCCGGAGCTGGCGGAGAAATTTCCGCTGGCCAGCAAGCTGATCGAAAAGCTGCCCAAGCCGGAGCTGATCTACCTCGCCGGCCTCTACCACGATATCGGCAAGGGCCGCGGCGGCGATCACTCCGAACTCGGCGCGGTGGATGCCGAAGCCTTCGCCCGTCGCCATCATCTGCCGGCCTGGGACGGCGCGCTGATCGTCTGGCTGGTGCAGCATCACCTGGTGATGTCCACCACCGCGCAACGCAAGGACCTCTCCGACCCGCAGGTGATCCACGATTTCGCCCAGTTCGTCGGCGACCAGACGCACCTGGATTACCTCTACGTGCTGACCGTGGCCGACATCAACGCCACCAACCCCAGCCTGTGGAATTCCTGGCGCGCCAGCCTGCTGCGTCAGCTCTACACCGAGACCAAGCGCGCCCTGCGCCGCGGCCTGGAAAACCCGCTGGATCGCGAAGAACAGATTCGCCAGACGCAGAGCGCCGCCCTGGACATCCTGGTGCGCGGCGGTACCGACCCGGACGACGCCGAGCAGCTATGGAGCCAGCTCGGCGACGACTACTTTCTGCGCCACACCGCCAGCGACGTGGCCTGGCATACAGACGCCATTCTCCAGCATCCTAACGATGGCGGCCCACTGGTACTGATGAAGGAAACCACCCAGCGCGAGTTCGAGGGCGGTACGCAGATCTTCATCTACGCACCGGACCAGCATGACTTCTTCGCCGTGACCGTGGCGGCGATGAGCCAGCTCAACCTGAACATTCATGACGCGCGGATCATCACTTCCACCAGCCAGTTCACCCTCGATACCTATGTGGTGCTGGATGCCGAGGGCGGCTCGATCGGTGACAACCCGGCGCGCATCCAGCAGATCCGCGCCGGCCTGATCGAAGCGCTGAAGAACCCCGACGACTACCCGACCATCATCCAGCGCCGGGTGCCACGCCAGCTCAAGCACTTCGCCTTCGCCCCGCAGGTGACCATTCACAATGACGCGCAGCGGCCGGTAACCATCCTCGAGCTGACCGCCCCAGACCGTCCCGGCCTGCTGGCTCGGATCGGACGCATCTTCCTCGAATACGATCTGTCGCTGCAGAACGCCAAGATCGCCACCCTCGGCGAGCGCGTCGAAGATGTATTCTTCATCACCGACGACAAGGGCCAGCCGCTGTCCGACCCCGAGTTCTGCGCGCGCCTGCAAGAAGCGATCATCGCCAAGCTCGCCGAGCCAAGTGCCCCGAGCACGACGCAGATCACCTTCTGAGCACCTGGATGCGGCGGGCGCCGCACCCAGGACCGGATTCAGATTCTGAAGCTGTCCACCAGTTGCTTGAGGCGGCGGACCTGCTGATCCAGCTCGGTACAGGCGCTGAGGCTGGACTGCAGGTTGCGCACACCGTCCTGGTTCAGCGTGTTGATCTCAGTGATGTCCATGTTCAGGCTCTCGATCACCGAGGTCTGCTCCTCGGTGGCGGTGGCCACTGACTGGTTCATGCCGTCGATTTCACCGATGCGATGGGTCACCCCGCGCAGGTTCTCGCCGGCCTGCCCACCGATGCGCACGCTGTCATCGCTGAAGCGACGACTTTCGGTCATGGTCGCCACGGCGTCACGGGCCCCGGCCTGCAACTGCTCGATCATCTGCTGAATTTCCAGCGCCGAGCTCTGCGTACGCTGCGCCAGGTTGCGCACCTCATCGGCGACCACGGCGAAGCCACGCCCGGCCTCGCCGGCACGCGCCGCCTCGATGGCGGCATTGAGCGCCAACAGGTTGGTCTGTTCGGAAATACCCTTGATCACGTCGAGGATCTGGCCGATGTCGTTGCTCTTCTCGCTGAGCAGCTCGATATGACGACCGGAGGCCTGAATCTTCTCCGACAGCTCTCCCATCGACCCCAGGGTACGTTCCACCATGCCCTGGCCTTCCTCGGCATCGCGGCGCGCGTCGCTGGCCTGCACCGAGGCATCGGCGGCATTGCGCGCGATCTCCTGGGCGGCCGCGCCCAGTTCGTTGATCGCCGCGGCGACGCTATCGGTACGCGCGGCCTGCTCGCTGGAGTTACCCATGGAGGCATTGGACGCCTGCACCACGGTGCTCACCCGCGCATGCACTTCGCGGGTCGCCGAGGCCACTTCGCGAATGGATTCGTGAATACGTTCGACGAAGCGGTTGAAGGCACCGGCCAGCTCACCGAACTCGTCACCGGAGGCGATCGTCAGGCGCTGGGTAAGATCCCCCTCGCCTTCGGCGATACCGCCCATGGCGTGGCTCATCACATGCAGCGGGCGCAGCAGGATGCGGATCAGCGCACCGAGCAGGATCAGGATGGCGACCACACCGATGACCGTGACCATCAGCGCCGAGACGCGAAACTCGCTGAGCGCGGCGAACGCCTTGCCCTCGTCGACGGACAAGCCGACGTACCAGTTCACGCCCGTCAGCCCCTTCACCGGCAGGAAGGTGACCAGGCGGGCGCTGCCATCGATGGACGAAGCTTCCTGCAAGCCTGGCTGCAGACGTGGCGCACCACCGGGAAACAGATCCGCCAGGGTCTTGAGCACCAGGCTCTTGTCGGAATGCACCAATACCGTGCCCTTTTCGTCGACCAGGAAGGCGTAGCCCATGCCGCCGAGGCCGAAGGAATTGAGGATGTCATCGACCGTCTGCAACTTCAGATCGCCGCCGACCACGCCCTGCAGGGCGCCGCCTGCGCTCACCGGCCGCGTGATGGTGATCAGCAGACCGTCACGCGGATCCGCCGCCAGATAAGGCTCGGTAAGGCCAGGCCCGTTGCTGCCCGCCGCGCTCTTGTACCAGGGACGCTGACGCGGATCGTAACCGGCAGGCAGCTCGCTGGCCGGGAACTGGGTATAGGTACCGTCAGCCTGGCCGAAGTAGGCATACAGAAAGGCCGAAGCGATGCTGCGATGTTGCAGGTTGCGGCGCAGCGACTCGGACGAGCGGTCGTCCTGAACCGACTCGGCCAGGTTGTCCAGCAGTTGCATACGGCCATCGAGCCAGTGCTGGATATTGCCAGTGGACACCAGGCCGACATCGTTGAGGTAGTTCGACAGATTGTCGCGGATCGCATTGCGTTGCAGGTAATCGTTATACAAGGCAAATGACGCGAAAGCCGCGACGACGACCAGGGAAGCAGCCAGCATGATCTTGTGGCTGAACTTGAGGGTACGCATGGAGAGAGCTCACCGGAGGGATAAACGGATAACGCCAGGGTTATCGGTCGGTCATCCGCGGTCTTGAGCCGCACCGGCATCGGTTTGGCGACCTAAACGGATGGAAAACGGACGAACGAAGGGAATTTCCCCGAAGGGCCTGCCGTGCTAGTGTCGCCAGCTTTGTCGCCGCCTCACAAAGGACCCGTCGGATCATCATGAACCACGCCCTCGCCCAGCTGCAGCCCTACCCGTTCGAAAAGCTCCGCGCCCTGCTCGGCGACGTGCAGCCTGCCGCCGACCGCTCGCCCATCGCCCTGTCGATCGGCGAACCCAAGCACCGCTCGCCGGACTTCGTCGGCCAGGCCCTGACCGCCAACCTCGACAAACTGGCGGTGTACCCGACCACCCTGGGCCTGCCCGAGTTGCGCCAGAGCATTGCCAATTGGTGCGAGCGCCGCTTCGGCGTGCCGGCGGGCTGGCTGGATGCCGCGCGCCACATGCTGCCGGTTAATGGCACGCGCGAGGCGCTGTTCGCATTTACCCAGACGGTGGTCGAGCGTGATGCCAAGGGCCTGGTAGTCAGCCCCAATCCCTTCTATCAGATCTATGAAGGCGCCGCGTTCCTTGCCGGTGCCGAGCCGCACTATCTGCCGTGCCTGGAAGATCACGGCTTCAACCCGGACTTCGACGCGGTGCCGGCAGAGGTCTGGCGACGCTGCCAAATCCTCTTCCTCTGCTCGCCGGGCAACCCCACCGGTGCGCTGATCCCGGTGGCAACACTGAAGAAGCTGATCGCCCTGGCCGATGAACACGACTTCGTCATCGCCGCCGACGAATGCTACAGCGAACTGTACTTCGACGAGGACGCCCCGCCACCCGGCCTGCTCAGTGCCTGCGCCGAACTGGGCCGCAGCGACTTCAAACGCTGCGTGGTGTTCCACAGCCTGTCCAAGCGCTCCAACCTGCCGGGTCTGCGCTCGGGCTTCGTCGCCGGCGACGCCGAGATCCTCAAGCAATTCTTGCTGTACCGCACCTATCACGGTTGCGCCATGCCGGTACAAACCCAGCTGGCCAGCGTAGCGGCTTGGAACGACGAGGCGCACGTGCGCGCCAACCGCGATCTGTACCGCGAGAAGTTCGATGCGGTGCTGGAGATCCTCGCGCCGGTGATGGACGTGCAGCGCCCGGACGGCGGTTTCTACCTGTGGGCGCGGACGCCGGGTGACGATACCGTTTTTACCCGCGACCTGTTCGCCAGCGAACACGTGACCGTGGTGCCGGGCTCCTACCTGTCGCGCGAGGTCGATGGCGTCAACCCGGGTGCCGGGCGCGTGCGCATGGCGCTGGTCGCGCCGCTGGCCGAATGCATCGAGGCCGCCGAGCGCATCGCCCGTTTCATTCGCAGAGCCTGAAGCGCTCTATAGTCGCGGCTAAAGCCCCTCCCACAGCAACCTGACATACGGGGGGGCTGAGCCCGTAGGGCGGGTGCAACCCGCCAACCTGCCCCGCTTCTGAGGTAGGGCCCGGCGGATTGTTCACCTCGCGTCTGAATCCGCCCCACGAATGAACGCAGGCACCTCAGCTCTTGTGCAGGCGCGCCTCGGCGATATCCAGATCGCGCAAAATCTCGCTCAGCATATCGTCATCCAGCTCGTTGTCCTTGCGCATGCGGTACAGCTCCAGCCGCTGGGTGCGCAGCGCCTGCAGGCGCAGGCGGTATTCCAGACGGTCCACTTCGCGCTGTTGTTCGCGCGACTCCTCGCCGTCGCGGGCACGCTCCAGCAGATCGCGGTACTCGCTCATCAGTCGCGCCTTGACCTCCGCCGAGGTAATCGCACCCTCGGCATTGATAGCGCGCTCGTCCTCGGACTCCAGATAGCGGATTGCCGACTCCAGCATCAGCGCACGATGACGGTTGAGCTCGCGCTCACGCAGGGCCGCGTTGTCCTGCGGCAGGCGCGGCAAAAGACGCGGCAAGACGATGCTCGCCACCAGTAGCGACAGCAGGATCACCCCGGCGGCGATCAGGATCAGCAGATCGCGCCGCGGGAACGCCTGACCACTGTTGAGCAGCAGCGGCAGCGACATCACCCCGGCCAGGGTCACCGCTCCGCGAACGCCGCCCAGAGTCAGCACCGCGCTCAATGCGATACGCGATTGCCCGGCGAAACGCGTCGGCGCGCCACGCAGGCGGCGCACAGCCCCGGAAACCCGCCAGTAGCCGTAGACCCAGACGAAACGCAGCAGCATCAAAATCGCGTAGATCGCCACCACCATGGCCAGCGCCTCGAGGGCGAACAGCCAGGGCGCCTCATGCTCGCCCAGGGCAGCACTGAGAATGTCGGGCAACTGCAGGCCAAGCAGCAGAAAGATCAGGCCGTTGAAGGTGAATTCCAGCAAGGCCCAGACGCTGCGATTGAGCAGGCGCGTGGAGGTCTGCCTGGGCAGCAGGTCGAGGCGGCTCTGCATCATCCCCGCCGCCACTGCGGAAAGAATGCCGGACAACCCCAGGTGCTCGGCGGCGACATAGGCGGCGAATGGCAGCAGCAATAGCAACAGTACGTGCGGCGCGGGGTCTTCCCAGCCACGGGCGATCATCCAGGCGCGCAAACGCCCCAGCAGATAGCTCAGGGCCACACCAATGGCCAGGCCACCGAAAGCCACCAGCACGAACTGCACGCCGGCATCGGCAATCGAGAACACCCCGGTCAGGGTCGCAGCAACGGCGAACTTGAACGCTACCAGGCCGGAGGCATCGTTCATCAGCGCCTCGCCCTGCAGCAGATTGTTCAAGGTACTCGGCAGGCGCCCGTGGGTGATCGCCGACACCGCCACGGCATCGGTCGGCGACAGCACGGCAGCCAGTGCGAAGCAGGCGGCGAGCGGCACCTGCGGCAACAACCAGTGGATGAAATGGCCAGCCCCGAGAATGGTGAAGAACACCAGGGCAAAGGCCAGCAACAGGATCGGCGTGCGCAACTGGCGGAACTGCCCCTTGGGCATGCGCCAACCATCGACGAACAGCAGCGGCGGGATGAACAGCAGCAGAAACAGCTCGGGATCGAGCCGCACGTGCAGCCCCAACGCGGGTATCGCCAGCAGCGCGCCGATCAGTATCTGCAACAGCGGCAGTGGCAAGGGAATGAACTGGGCGGTAATACGGGTGCCACTGACCACCAGCAGCATGGTCAGGATGGTGTAGAGCAGTTGCATGGGCCAACCTCGACTGAGCAGGCCCTATTCTAGGGGCTTGCCTGGCTTTGGCGCGAGCCATCCTGCCGCCGATGCCACCACGCAGACGCTACCCTGCGCTCGTGGCATAATGCTCGGCCAAAATTTCGAAGACAGACCGCGCCCGCCCAGTGGGGCGCCAGCGACATAGGAAGTGCAATGAGCTACGTCCTCTACGGCATCAAAGCCTGCGACACCATGAAGAAGGCACGTACCTGGCTCGACGAGCACAAGGTCGACTACGCCTTTCACGACTACAAGAGCGCGGGCATTGACCGCGCCAGCCTGGAAAAGTGGTGCAACGAGCATGGCTGGGAAACCATCCTGAACCGCGCCGGCACGACTTTCCGCAAGCTCGATGACGCGCAGAAAGCCGACCTCGACCAGGCCAAGGCCATCGAACTGATGCTGGCCCAGCCGTCGATGATCAAGCGCCCGGTACTCGATATGGGCAGCAAGACCCTGGTCGGCTTCAAACCGGACAACTACCAAGCCGCGCTGGCCTGATCAATCTCACCCCGATTTCGTTGCAAGGAACCCCTCTATGAGCACCTCTCTCTTCAGCATCGCCTTTGGCGTCGGCACCCAGAACCGCCAGGGCAACTGGCTGGAAGTCTTTTACGCCCTGCCGCTGCTCAACCCGGCCAGCGAGCTGGTGGCCAAGGCCGCCGACAAGCTCGGTTACCAGGGCGGCAACCAGGCCATCGCCTTCACCACCGCGCAAGCGGCCGATCTGGCTGAAGCCCTGAAAGGCGTGGACGCCGCTCAAGCAGCGCTGCTGACCCGCCTGGCCGAAAGCCACAACCCGCTGGTCGCCACCTTCCTGGCTGAGGATGCTGCACTGACCAGCACCCCGGAGGCCTACCTCAAGCTGCACCTGCTGTCGCATCGTCTGGTCAAGCCGCACGGCCTGAGCCTGGCCGGCATCTTCCCGCTGCTGCCCAACGTCGCCTGGACCAGCCAGGGCGCTGTCGACCTCGCCGAGCTGGCCGAGCGTCAGCTGGAAGCGCGCCTGAAGGGCGAGCTGCTGGAAGTGTTCTCGGTGGACAAGTTCCCGAAAATGACCGACTACGTGGTACCGGCCGGCGTGCGTATCGCCGACAGTGCCCGCGTACGCCTGGGCGCCTACATTGGCGAAGGCACCACCGTGATGCACGAAGGCTTCGTCAACTTCAACGGCGGCACCGAAGGCCCGGGCATGATCGAAGGCCGCGTTTCCGCTGGCGTATTCGTCGGCAAGGGTTCGGACCTGGGCGGCGGCTGCTCCACCATGGGCACCCTGTCCGGCGGCGGCAACATCATCATCAGCGTTGGTGAAGGCTGCCTGATCGGCGCCAACGCCGGTATCGGCATCCCGCTGGGCGACCGCAACACCGTGGAAGCCGGCCTGTACATCACCGCCGGCACCAAGGTGAACCTGCTCGACGAGGGCAACGCCCTGGTCAAGGTGGTCAAGGCGCGTGAGCTGGCTGGCCAGGCGGACCTGCTGTTCCGTCGCAACTCGCTGACCGGCGCCGTGGAGTGCAAGACCCACAAGTCGGCTATTGAGCTGAACGAAGCCCTGCACGCCCACAACTGAAAAAGTTGGTTTAACGCTGCTGCGCTAGCCCATACTGCGTTGCAATAAGGCTCGGACGCTCATTTACACCAGTAAACTCGTCGTCCTCGCCTTATTGCGCCTTGTCTGGCCGTCGCTCGCGACACGTTAAACCCAACTTTTGAACTGCCAGATGATCTCTGGAAGCATCCATGTCACTGATCTCCCCCTGGCGTGCCGACTTCCCCGGCATCCTCGCCCTCGAAGCCGAAGGCCAGACCTATCTGGACAGCGCCGCCACAGCGCAGAAACCGCAGGCAGTGCTGGACGCCCTTCTTGGCTACTACACCGGTGGCGTGGCCAACGTGCATCGCGCCCAGCACCTGCCAGGCGAGCGCGCCACCCGCGCGTTCGAGGCGACACGCAGCAAGGCTGCGCAGTGGCTGAATGCGGCCAGCGCCGAGGAGATCATCTTTACCCGCGGCAGTACCGAATCGCTGAACCTGCTGGCCTACGGCCTGGAGCACCTGCTGCAACCCGGCGAGCAGATCGTCATCAGCGCGCTGGAGCACCACGCCAACCTGCTGCCATGGCAGCAACTGGCCAAGCGCCGGGATCTGGAGCTGGTGATCCTGCCGCTGGATGATACGGGCGCGATCGATCTTGCTCAGGCCGCCCGGCTGATCGGCCCGCGCACTCGCCTGCTGGCGGTTTCGCAGCTGTCCAACGTGCTGGGACGCTGGCAGCCGCTTGCCGAACTGCTGGCCCTGGCGCGTGCCCAAGGCGCCTTCACGGTAGTGGATGGGGCCCAGGGGGCGGTGCATGGTCGGCATGACATGCAGGCGCTGGGCTGCGACTTCTACGTGTGCTCGTCGCACAAGCTCTACGGCCCCGACGGCGCCGGCCTGCTTTACGGGCGAAGCGAGGCGCTTGGCCAACTGCGGCATTGGCAATTCGGCGGCGAGATGGTGCTCGACGCCGACTATCAGCACGCGCGCTTTCGCCCGGCGCCGCTCGGTTTCGAGGCCGGCACACCGGCCGTGTCCGCCGTGATAGCACTGGGCGCTGCGCTGGATTGGCTGAGCGGTTTGGATCACACGGCCGTGGCCCGGCATGAAGCGGCCTTGCATGGCGAACTGCTGGCCGGTCTGCACGCCCGTGAAGGCATTCGTCTGCTTGGCCAGCCGCAGTTGGCGCTGGCCAGCTTCTGCGTCGACGGCATCCATAACGCCGACCTGGCGCACCTGCTGACCGAACAGGGTATCGCCGTACGGGCCGGTCACCACTGCGCCATGCCACTGATGAAAAGCCTGGGCCTGAGTGGTGCGATTCGTGTCTCGCTCGGCCTGTACAACGATGGCGAAGATCTGCAGCGATTCTTCAGCGCCCTGGATAGTGCTTTGGAGCTGCTTCGATGAACACCACGAACGCCCCCTGTGGGAGCGGACTTGTCCGCGAATGTCGTATTCGCAAGATTCGCGGACAAGTCCGCTCCCACAATTCGGGCTGTGCTGCGGCGCAGAGTGTCAGGGCATGCCACTGACCGCTCAGGCCCAACAGGCTCTCGAGGCCTTCGCTTCCTGCCCCGGCTGGGAGCAGCGCGCGCGCCTGCTGATGCAATGGGGCGAGCGCCTTGAACCACTCGGCGATGAAGAGCGCCAGGAACACAATCGGGTGCATGGCTGCGAAAGCCTGGTCTGGCTCGTTGCCGAGCGACGCGACGGGCGGCTGCACTTTCGCGCCAGCAGCGATGCCCGCCTGCTGCGTGGTCTGCTCGCGGTACTGCTGATACGCGTCGAGGGTTTGAGCGATACCGAGTTGGCAACGCTCGATCTAGCCGACTGGTTCAACCAGCTGGGCCTGCAGCGCCAGCTATCGCCCTCGCGCAGCAACGGCCTCAATGCCGTACTGCAACGTATACGCGAGCTTGCGGGTCGATCAGCCTAAAACCCATTCGTCGCGAGGCGCGACTGCTACAGGAAAACTGCCGACACACCATCGCGTAGGAGCACCGCCGCGGGCGAAGCTCTTACGATCAGGTGAGCGAGTCGCCCTTGCCCCGCTCTCGCTGCGTCAAGCCGCGCAGGAAATTGCGCAGAATCTGGTCACCACACTCGCGGTAGTGCTTGTGGCCCGGCGCGCGGAACAGGGCACCCAGTTCGGCCTTGGTCATCGGCAAATCGGCGGTTTGCAGAATCGCCTGAATATCATCGTCGCGCAGCTCGAAAGCCACACGCAGCTTCTTCAGGATCAGGTTGTTGCTCAGGCGTTTTTCCACCGGTAAACGCGGTCGGCTGTCGTCCTTGCCACGCTTGTGGAACACCAGGCCTTCGAGCACATGAGCCAGCAGCACATCGCTGCAGGAGCGGTAACCCGGCTCGTCCTCACGCAGCAGGCAAGCCGGGATCAGCCTCGGCTCGACGGGATAGTCCGCCAACTGGCAGAACGCTTCCAGCGTGCCATCGCTGACATCCAGCAGATAGCGCAGGCTGCGCAGCACATCGTTATTGAGCATGCAGAAAATTCTCGAAGGAATAAGGTCGGCAGCTGCGGCTCAGTGCCGCAGCGCCTCGGCCGGGGCGCCCGGTTTCCAGCCATCGGCGTTACCGGAATTGAGCGCCTGCTGCAGACGCTGCAGATCGCCACGCTCGGCAATTGTACGCAACCCCGCGTTGAACAGGCGCAGCAACCGGGCGCTCTCGGGGTCGTCCTTGCGAAACAGCATGCGCAGTGGCTCGGTATTCAGCTGACGCGGATGATGAACGATGCTGCCGCGCTCCAGCGGAAACAGACGGCGCAGCATCGCATACCCCACCGCCCGGTCCTGCGGATGCAAATCGATCCGGCCTAGTTGCAACAGCCGAAAGCCGATGTCGTCGTTGCGCGCCTGCTCCACCTGCAAGCGCCCCTGCTGCAGCGCCTCATCGAAAACCGGCCCGTAGGAGTAGCCGAGCGTGACGCCAAGACGGTAACGCCTCAGATCATCGATGCTCTGCCAGTCCATTGGATGATCGACGCGGTGAAACAGGACGATCTCGCCGCGCACCATAGGGTCGCTGCAAATGGCATAGCTGAGTCGGCCGGGGGTGCAACTGTAGGGCATGATCGCGTCCAGCTGACCTTGCTGCAGCATCAGCACGTTACGATCCCAGGGGTAATAGAGAAATTCGACGCGATAACCCGCCTCGTTGAAGATGGCGCTGATCAGGCGCCCCAAGGCCCCTCCGTCCAGCCGGGACCGGTCGACATAGGGCTGCCAATCGCTGGTGCCGATGCGCAGGGTCTTTGGCGCTTCATGTGCGGTGCCGGCGCTCACAGTCAGGCTCAACAACAGCGCAGCGAGCATCCTTGCCCACGCTGCACGCACGACCTGACGGCCAAACCAATCTGTCACAACTCACCTCATGCACATTGCTCGAAGCATCCGTGCTACACGAAGAACGGGCGCCATACGCCCGCCAAGATCACCGCTACTGACGCTCTGCCGGGCGACGCGCCCCGGCCACCAGCTTGTCCACCAGCCTGGCCGCCGCGGCCATGCCGAAGCTGGCGGTGACCATCATCACCGCGCCGAAGCCGCCGGCGCAGTCGAGTTTCACCCCTTCACCGACGAAGCCCTTGGCCTGGCACACCGTGCCATCGGGCTTGGGGTAGCGCAGTTGCTCGGTGGAGAACACGCAGGGCACGCTGTAAGTGCGGCCCGGCGTGCGGGAAAAGCCATAGTCACGGCGCAGCATCGAGCGCACCTTGGCAGCCAGCGGGTCGTTGAAGGTCTTGTTCAGGTCGGTGACCTGAATCTGCGTCGGGTCGACCTGCCCGCCCGCACCGCCGGTGGTGACGATCTGGATCTTGCGGCGCTTGCACCAGGCGATCAGCGCGGCCTTGGCCGGCACGCTGTCGATACAGTCGATCACCCCGTCGAGCTGCTCGATGATGTACTCGGCCATGGTCTCGCGGGTGACGAAATCGGCGACGGCGTGTACCACGCAAGCCGGGTTGATGGCGCGGATGCGCGCGGCCATCTCGTCGACCTTGGCCTTGCCCACGGCCCCTTCGACGGCATGCACCTGGCGATTGGTGTTGGTGATGCAGACATCGTCAAGGTCGAACAGGGAAATTTCGCCAACCCCCGAACGCGCCAGCGCCTCGGCCGCCCACGAGCCCACGCCGCCGATGCCGACCACCGCCACGTGCGCCGCAGCCAGGCGCTGATAGCCCTCCTGGCCGTAAAGCCGGGCTATGCCGCCGAATCGCTGATCGTCTGTATTCATTTATCCCCCTGCTGGACGGCGCGCATTATAGAGATAGCACCCTGCCCACCCAAGCCTGTCGTGCAGGTCAACCGTCGCCTGGCGAAACCGGCGGCATGACAGCCAATGCGCCACGCGGCGCGCCTGATGACCTGATCGGTAACGACTTTTGCTTTAAGATGGCCGACCTTCACGCCAGCCGCCGTACCGGAGCCGTAATGACCGTCACCCTCTCCCCGACCCTGGAACTCGCCTTCGACCTGATTCGTCGCCCATCCGTGACCCCGGTCGACGAAGGCTGCCAGGAACTAATGATGCGTCGCCTGGCCGCTTGCGGCTTCGAAGTCGAGCCCATGCGCATCGAAGAGGTGGAGAATTTCTGGGCCAGGCGCGGTGGCGACGGCCCGGTACTGTGCTTCGCCGGCCACACCGACGTGGTGCCCACCGGCCCCCTGGACGCCTGGCAGTATCAGCCGTTCGACGTGCGCGTCGATGACGACGGCATGCTATGCGGCCGTGGCGCGGCGGATATGAAGGGCAGCCTGGCAAGCATGATCATCGCCGTAGAGCGCTTCGTCGCCGACTATCCGAACCACAAGGGCGCCATCACCTTCCTGATCACCAGCGACGAAGAAGGCCCGGCCCAGCACGGCACCAAGGCGGTGGTCGAGCGCCTGCGCGAACGGGGCGAGCGTCTGGACTGGTGCATCGTTGGCGAACCGTCGAGCACCACCCTGCTCGGTGACGTGGTGAAGAACGGCCGTCGCGGCTCGCTCGGCTGCACTCTCACCGTCTATGGCAAGCAAGGTCACGTGGCCTACCCGCACCTGGCGAAGAACCCGATTCACCTGGCTGCCCCGGCACTCGCCGAACTGGCCGCCGAGCACTGGGATCATGGCAACGATTACTTCCCGCCGACCAGTTTTCAGGTCTCCAACCTCAATTCCGGCACAGGCGCTACCAACGTCATCCCCGGCGAACTGAAGGCGGTGTTCAACTTCCGCTTCTCTACCGAATCCGCCGTCGAGGGCCTGCAGCAGCGCGTTACCGCCATCCTCGACAAGCACGGCCTGGATTATCACCTGGAATGGGCGCTGTCCGGCCTGCCCTTCCTCACCCAACCGGGCGAACTGCTCGATGCCGTGGCTGCCAGCATTAAAGGCGTCACCGGCCGCGAGACCACGCCGTCGACCAGCGGCGGCACCTCCGACGGTCGCTTCATCGCCACCCTGGGCACGCAGGTGGTCGAACTCGGCCCGGTTAACGCCACCATCCACCAGATCAACGAACGCGTGCTGGCCAGCGATCTGGACCTGCTGACCGAGGTCTACTACCAGACGATGGTGAAACTGCTGGCATGAGCCTGATCTGCCCCCTCTGCCAGACGCCGCTCGAGCACAGCGGCAACGGCCTGGCCTGCGAAAACCGGCACAGCTTCGACCGCGCCCGGCAGGGTTACTACAACCTGCTGCCGGTGCAGCACAAGAACAGCCGCGACCCCGGCGACAATGCCGCCATGGTCGAGGCCCGACGACGGTTTCTCGACGGAGGCCACTACGCACCGTTGGCCGCGCGCCTGGCCGCACTGGCGGCCGAGTACAAACCGGCGCGTTGGCTGGATATCGGCTGCGGCGAGGGCTACTACACCGAGCAGATCGCCAGCGCCCTTCCCCACACCGACGGCTACGCTCTGGACATCTCCCGCGAGGCGGTCAAACGCGCCTGCAAACGCGCACCGCAACTGAGTTGGCTGGTGGCGAGCATGGCTCGCGTGCCATTGGCCAGTGCCAGTTGCGAGCTGCTCGCCAGCGTGTTCAGCCCCCTGGACTGGAGCGAGGCCAAACGCCTGCTCGTCCCCGGCGGCGGCCTGCTGCGCATGGGCCCAACCCGCGTGCACCTGATGGAACTGCGCCAGAAGCTGTACGACGAAGTACGCGACTACGACGACGAAAAGCACCTGGCGCTGATCCCGCCCGGCATGCACCTGGCGCATAGCGAAACCCTGCAGTTCCCGCTGCACCTGACCGACGCCCAGGCCCGCGCCGACCTGTTGGCCATGACCCCGCACGGCTGGCGCGCCAGCGCCGAACGCCGCGAAGCGGTGATCGCCGAGCCCTTCGAAGTTACCGTCGCCATCCGCTACGATTGGATCGTCAAAACTCAGGAATGAACCCAATGCGCCAACCGGACATCGAGATCTACCTCAAAGACGCCGAACGCGACGCCGTGGCGCAATGGCTGGGTGAAGCCCTCGGCCCGTGCAGCGACTGGCAGCAAAAGGGCCAGACCTTCAAGTGCAAGGCCGGCGACGTGCCGGTGACCTGGCTGCCAAAAGCCGTGGGCAAATGGCACAGCCTGTACCTGGAAAGCGACGCCACGCCCTGGGACGACGACCTGGCCTGCGCCCGCGCCGCCCATGCCGCGCTTGGCGTACAGGTGCGCTGCGCCCCTGGCACCTGGGTGGAAGACGAGAGCGACGAAGAAGCCGACCGCTGGATCAAGGTCGATGCCGACGGCGAAAGCGAGATCATCTGGCGCACGGACTGAACGCAAGGCAACTCAGGGCAACCGGTTCAATTGCAACGCCAATTTCATCCGACCCGACCGCCAGGGGTCTCGGGTTCGTCCGTATATCCGCCGAGCAGGGCGGCCGCCCCCTAGCCCGGCAGCTGCCACTTTCCCGACGTCAGCCGGTCGAAGCTGAAGCCCTGGCAAAAAACCTCGATCGGAGCGACGTCCATGAACGAAGCCCAGAAAGCCGCAGCCGGCCTGCTCTACGATGCCAATCACGACCCCGAACTGCTCGCACAGCGGCTGCGCGCCAAGACCAAGTTGTTCAAGCTGAACGCCACCTGCCCGAGCGAGGTGCACAGCCGCGAGACACAACTGCGGGCGATCATCGCCAGCATTGGCGAGGGCTTCGTCATCGAAGGCCCCTTCCATTGCGACTATGGCCACAACATTCGCATCGGCAGGCACTTCTACGCCAACGTCAACCTGGTGATCCTCGATTGCGCCAGCGTGGCTGTGGGCGACAACGTGTTTATCGCCCCCAACGTCGGCATCTACACCGCCGGGCACCCACTGGATGCTCAGCGGCGCAATGCCGGGCTGGAGTACGCGAAGCCGGTGAACATCGGCAATAACGTCTGGATAGGGGCTGACGTATCGATTCTGCCGGGCGTGACGATTGGTGACGACAGCGTGATCGGTGCCGGCAGCGTGGTGAATCGCTCGATCCCGCCGGGCGTTCTCGCCGCCGGAAATCCGTGTCGGGTGATCCGGCCGATAACCGATGCGCACGGACTGCTGCCGGGTTGAAAGCCAGCCCGCGGGTGAAAGGCACAAACGAAGAGGCCCGTCATCGACGGGCCTCTCGTTGGAGTCTGGAGCTCAGAGCGCGGAGACGTCTTCCGCCTGCAGGCCTTTCTGGCCCTGGGTCACGCCGAACTCGACCTTCTGGCCCTCGACCAGAGTACGGTGACCATCACCACGGATGGCGCGGTAGTGAACGAATACATCCGCGCCGCTTTCGCGTTGAATGAACCCGTAACCCTTGGAATCATTGAACCATTTGACGGTTCCGGTCTCACGATCTGCCATTACCAACTTCTCCAAACTCGCTATGTTTTTATTGTCCCCGAAGGCGCTTTGACGGCTCGGTAAAAACGTTCCCTCAGCGTTCGCCACTCCCGGCAATCGAGCATGGAGCAGGTCAAGCGATTCGCGTTCTTGCTTGAGCCGAAGGCCGAGTATAAAGCATGAATTGTGACTGAAAAGGACTTTTTAGAGCCCACTCTTTTCGCAGCCAGATGCGCTGTTCAGAGCGTTTTTTGTCGGTTTTTAGCCTGTAGATCGCGTAATTTTCTTCGCCTGCCACTGAACATGCCGCTGCCTTTCGGCATTGCGAAAAACCGGACATTTCGGCAAACGCAATCGTTGTCTTATATGGCGCCGTTGCGGTAAGCACTGCAGCATGGTGACGCGTTCCTTCTTCCCCTTGCCGTCACGAATAAGGAATTCGTGTTTGGAGAAATCCACATCTTGAGGCGACAGCGAGGTCTGCAGCACTGCGCCGGGTCGGCATGGACAGTGCCCTTGGAAATCGAATAGGTTCTACCGGCAACCTCGTTTTACGGTCGCCCCTGCCGCGGCCTGGTCGTTTGGCGATGCAAAAGGATGATGCATGCGTGCAATGCTATTGGTTCTGGTCTGCCTGCTGCCCCTCTGGGCCTCGGCCGAAGAGGCGCTGGGCAGGATGATCGAGCGCTACAACCAGGAAAGAACCGACGATTACCTGCACAAGCAATCGCTCGCCCTTCTGAGCCACGAGATCGGCATACGCCTGCTGGAAAATCAGGACTACGCGGCGTCGATTGCCTACTTCCAGACCGCACTGGATATCGACCAGAACCTTGATCCTGATGATCCCTACCTCGGCGGCCGCTGGACGTACCTCGGCCAGGCCTACATGTTCGACGGCCAGTTCCAGAAAGGGCTCGAATCACTTCGAACAGCGCTGGAGGTGGACGAGCTGCACTATCCGGCCGAACATCTCAATATCGGCATCGCCAATGGCAACATGGGTTGGGCGCTGATCCTGGCCAGACAGTACCGGCAGGCCAACGACCATCTGCAGATCGCCTGTGCCATCTTCACCAGACAGCTGGGGGAACAGGATAAGCAAACAGTGGATTGCCACAAGAAACTGGATGTGACGCGCAAATATCTATAGCGAACCGGCTCGGGAGGTCGTGCACAGGCTTCACTTCAAGGGTATGAACGAACATCATGTGAATCGCCGTCTTTCTGTTGTTTTTACTAGCGGGAGCATCTTCCATGGAATCCACAGAACGCATCTGGTCAGTCGCCAAGGCAACGGTAGAAGGCAAACCGATCATCTATAAATTCGTCGCCGACGCTCCGCCCTTGGACATCCAGCAAAAGATGCCCTGGCTGACGGTCATTTCCTGGAAGTACGAGGCATCGGAAAACAACGGTTTGCCGTCGGCGCAGATCAACAAGGAGATGATTCGGCTCGAAGACGGGCTGGAGACCATAGGCGGCAGTGGCACGCTCTATCTGGATGCCTACACGGCAACCGGCAACGGCCTGAAGGAGTTCGTCTATTACATCGCCGACCGCGAAGCGTTCATGGCCAACGTCAACGAGGCGCTGAGCGATCACCCGGTCTACCCCATCGAGATCAATTTCTACGAGGACCGCGACTGGAGCGACCTGGCCAAGCTTCATCAGAGCATGAGCACCGTGCACTGACCTGCTGAGCGCGCCCCGAAACATCCTCTATTTCGACTTCAGCGAAACATGAGCGGGCCTGCTGGTCAGGCCCCTGGAGCAACTGGCGTCGACGAGATATTCAAGCGTGATGGGCGGGCCAGGTAACGGCTGAAATGCGATGTCGCGATGGGAACTTCATCTCAGGTGATGCCTTCGTTTCAAGGCTATGCTCCACCCGCTCGCTCCCCACAGGACGGAACCACCATGGGTTATATCGCACGCCACTTCAAATGGCTGATGCTGGTGTCCGGCGTTCTTACCGCCACCATGTTCTACGGTCTGTTTGCGCCACAAGAGGCGCTGCAATCGATGTTCGGCGCCTCCTTCGACGGGCCATTGCAATCTCTTGTTATTCGCAGCTGGTCGGCGCTGGTCGGGCTGATGGGCGTACTGTTGATCCATGGCGCATTGAACGCAGAACACCGGACGCTGTGCGCCGTGATTGCAGCGCTGAGCAAGGCCGTCTTCGTGTCGCTGCTAATCGTTCATGGTCAGGCGTATTTGGCCAAGGCTACTGCGGCGGTGGTTCTGGACGTGCTGGTTATCGTGTTCACCCTGCTCTATCTGCTGAGTACACGGCGACAGGCTATCGCTTGATGCGACGCGGCCGACGCACATTCGCTTGCGTCGACGCGGCCTGTAAAAACCAGCAGTCCTCTTGCTGTCACAGTCGTCAGCGATGCTGCTACGTTTCACCCAGCACCGCTTAATTTCTGCGCCAGAGGCTTTTCTTGGACACCACGGTCTTTCTCGCCGTCATCGCCGCCGCCGCCCTGCATGCCGGCTGGAACGCCCTGCTGAAGATCGGCCTCGACCGCTTCCTCAGCGCTACCCTGATTCAGATCGGCGCCGGCCTGGTGGCGCTGTGCGCGTTGCCACTGGTAGCACTGCCGCAGGTATCGGCCTGGCCATGGATCGCGCTGTCAGCGCTGCTGCACATCGGCTACAACTTCTTCCTCGCTCGCGCCTACCAATATGGTGACCTGGGCCAGGTCTACCCCATTGCGCGGGGCAGCTCGCCACTGATGGTCGCCCTGCTCTCGCTGCTGCTCTTGCACGACGGGCTCAGCTCCCTGCAACTGCTAGGCCTGCTGGTCTTGGTAATGGGCATCTGGCTGATGGCCCTGCGCGGTGGTCATCAGCAAGCGCCACAGGGGGCGATGCTGTTCTGTGCGTTGATGACGGCGCTGTTCATCGCCGGCTACACCCTCAGCGATGCCATGGGCGCGCGCGACAATGGCGATGCGCTGAGCTATTCGCTGTGGCTGTTCACGGTCAACGGCGTGGTGATGGCTGCGGTATTGGCCATCGCCCGCGGGCCACGTGCCTTTCTCCAACTGGGCCCGCACTGGCGCGGCGGACTGGCCGGCGGCGCGATGTCGATGGCCGCCTACACCATCGTCATCTGGGCCATGACCCAGGCGCCGGTCGCACTGGTCTCTGCCTTGCGCGAGACCAGCGTGGTGTTCGCCGTATTGCTGGGCATGGTACTGCTCAAGGAAACGCTGCGGCCGATTCGCCTGCTGGCCTGCGTGGTGATCGCCGCTGGCGTGGTGGTGATGAAGCTGGCGTAAGGGTGCCGCCTGAAGCCCACCCGATAAGGACAGTAGGAGCGAGCTCTGCTCGCGAATCCAAGCACAAAAGCTTCGCGAGCAGAGCTCGCTCCTACCAACTCTCCAAGCGCAACCACATAGCCAGAATGCGATCCATGCATCGGCCCAATCTGACTAAGCATTCCGTTCGGGAACCCGAGACACGGTTTGCAGTTCTGTTGATCAACGGGGGCTGAGCCGTCGAGTGTTTTTCCGTCATACGCCGCGGGCATGCTGGCTGGACTGACCGTCCGGACGCGATAGTTTTTTGCCGGCCAGACGGGCTTGCGGCACACTAGCGCCCTTCCCGAGCACCCGCTCGTTTAATTGCTCAAGAGTCCGTATGACCCGCTCCCCTTTCCGCCGCATGGCCTTCAGCGCGCTGCGCCGCCTGCTGTACCTCTGGGTACGCTCGGAAACCATCAACCAGTCTGCCTTCACTCTCAAGCTCGACCGCAGCAAGCCGGTGTTCTACGTGCTGCAGCAGCCGTCGGTGAGCGACCTGGCGGTGGTCGACCGCGAATGCACCAAGGCCGGTCTGCCACGCCCGGTACTGCCGGTGGCGGTCGGCGAGCACATGGAACCGGCGGCGTTCTTCTACCTGACGCCGGAGCCGGACTGGTTCGGCCGCCAGGACAAGCGTGGCATCTCGCCGACCCTCGATCGCGTAGTCACTGCCCTCAGCCAGCATGCCGTGGACGACGCGCAGATCGTGCCGGTCAGCGTGTTCTGGGGGCAGTCGCCGGACCGCGAGACCAGCGCCTGGAAGCTGCTGTTCGCCGACAGTTGGGCCGTCACCGGGCGCCTGCGCCGGCTGGTCAGCATCCTGATTCTCGGACGCAAGACCCGCGTGCAGTTCTCCACGCCGATTCACCTGCGCGAGCTGGTCGAGCAGGACAAGGGCCAGGAGCGCACCCTGCGCATGGTGCACCGCATCCTGCGTGTGCACTTCCGCAACCAGAAGGCGGCGGTGATCGGCCCGGACGTGTCGCACCGACGCAATCTGGTCAAGGGCCTGGTGCACGACCCGATGGTGCGCCAGGCGATTGCCGAGGAAGCCGAGCGCGAAAAGATCAGCCTAGAAAAAGCCGAAGCCCAGGCGCTGCGCTATGGCAACGAGATCGCCTCGGACTACACCTACACGGTGATTCGCTTCCTCGAACTGGTGCTCTCCTGGTTCTGGAACAAGATCTACGACGGCATCAAGGTGCACAACGTCGAAGGCGTGCGCGATATCGCCCAGGGCCACGAGGTGATCTATGTGCCCTGCCACCGCAGCCATATCGACTACCTGCTGCTGTCCTACTTGCTGTTCCGCAATGGCCTGACGCCGCCGCACATCGCCGCCGGCATCAACCTCAACATGCCGGTGATCGGCGGCCTGCTGCGCCGTGGCGGCGCCTTCTTCATGCGCCGCACCTTCAAGGGCAATCCGCTGTACACCGCGGTGTTCAACGAATACCTGCACACCCTGTTCAGCAAGGGCTTCCCGGTCGAGTACTTCGTCGAGGGCGGCCGTTCGCGCACTGGGCGCATGCTGCGGCCGAAGACCGGCATGCTGGCCATCACCCTGCGCAGCTTCCTGCGTAGCAACCGCCTGCCCATCGTCTTCGTGCCGGTGTACATCGGCTACGAGCGCGTGCTGGAAGGCCGCACCTACCTGGGCGAGCTGCGTGGCGCGAGCAAGAAGAAGGAGTCGATCTTCGACCTGTTCAAGGTGCTCGGCGCACTCAAGCAGCGCTTCGGCCAGGTCTCGGTGAACTTCGGCGAACCGATCAAGCTGGCCGAATTTCTCGACCAGCAGCAGCCCGGCTGGCGTCAGCAGGAGCTGGGCCCGCAGTACCGCCCGGCCTGGCTGAGCGACACCACCAATCGCCTGGGCGAGCGCGTGGCACGCCACCTCAACGAGGCGGCCTCGATCAACCCGGTCAATCTGGTGGCGCTGGCACTGCTGTCCACCAGCAAGCTGGCCCTGGACGACCGCGCCCTGGCGCGTGTGCTCGACCTCTACCTGGCATTGCTGCGTGCAGTGCCTTACTCGCCACATACCACCCTGCCCGACGGTGACGGCGCGGCGCTGATCGAGCACGTCAAGGGCATGGATCTGCTGGCCGAGCAGAAGGATGCACTGGGCAAGATTCTCTATCTGGACGAGCAGAACGCCGTCCTGATGACCTACTACCGCAACAACGTGCTGCACATCTTCGCCTTGCCGGCGTTGCTGGCGAGCTTCTTCCAGAGCAGCGCGCGGATCAGCCGTGAACAGATCCTGCGCTACGCCGGCGCGCTGTACCCGTACCTGCAGGCAGAGCTGTTCATCCGCTGGGAGCAAAGTGAGCTCGAAGGCGTGATCGACCAGTGGCTGGCCGCGTTCGTCGAGCAGGGCCTGCTCAAGGTCGAAGGCGACGTGTACGTGCGCCCGGCGCCCAGCTCGCGCCAGTTCGTGCTGCTGACCCTGCTGTCGCGCTCGGTGGCGCAGACCCTGCAACGGTTCTACATGGCTATCGCCCTGCTGCTTAACGCCGGGCAGAACGCGATCAGCGCCGAGGAACTGGAGAACCTGTGCACGGTGATGGCCCAGCGCCTGTCGATCCTGCATGGTCTGAACGCGCCGGAGTTCTTCGACAAGAGCCTGTTCCGTAACTTCATCCAGAGCCTGTTGGACCAGGGCGTGCTGCGTCAGGACGAAGCCGGCAAGCTCAGCCATCATCCGCTGCTCAGCGAACTGGCAGAAGGCGCTGCCAAGCGCGTGCTGCCGGCGGAGATTCGCCTGTCGATCCGCCAGGTGGCGCTGGATCGCAACGAGGACGAACCGGCAGCGCCTTGAAGCCCGTGTAGAGCCGCCCAGGCAGCGCCCCTTGTGGCCGAACCCCTGCCGTGTTTCGTGGTCAGCACTAGGCCACAGACCGGCAGGAGGCCTTGGCCATGATCGATTCCCTGATGCTCAGCGCGACGCGCATCTCCACCCTGGCGGCCGGGCAGATATTGACCAACGCCAGCGGGTTCTTCTTCCGGCGCGACAACCGGCTGTTCCTGGTCACCAGTCGCCATGTGGCGCTCGACGAGCCCAGCGGTCATCGCCCTGACGCCCTGCAGATCGAGCTGCACACCGACCCCGGTAACCTGGCCAGCACGGCGAATTTCACCATCGCCCTGTACGACGGCGAGCGGCGCCTGTGGCGCCAGGGCATCGATGGTGCCGGCGAGATCGACGTGGCGGTGATCGAGCTGGACCGTTCCGCGTTACCGCCGGGCAGCGTTTACCAGGCCTTCAGTGAGCAACACCTGCTGCAGGCCGACGAGCATGTGGAAATCGGCTCTACCCTATTGGTGGTGGGCTTCCCGCTGGGCTTTCAGGACAACCTGCACCGCATGCCGGTGGCGCGCCATGCCGGCCTGGCCTCCTCCTTCGGCCTGCGCTTCCAGGGGCTCGGCTACTTCCTCACCGACGGCCGCACCCACCGCGGCATCAGCGGCGCGCCGGTGGTCAAGCGCGCCAGCGTCGATGGCGAGCTGCCCTGGCACCTGCTCGGCATCCACTCCACCCGCCTGCTCGGCGACCGCGACGAGGAACAGGACGAAGCCCTGGGCCTGAACTGCACCTGGTATGCCGATATTCTGATGACGCTGACGGAATGAACGTAGCCCGGATGCAATCCGGGGAGCCAGGCCATGTCCAGTCGCGGCTAAAGCCCCTCCCACAGGCACGGCGGAATCTGTGGGAGGGGCTTTAGCCGCGATAGCTTTTCTGACGATCGAGCGGCCCCCGGATTTCATCCATGCTGC
>NZ_JADTQG010000012.1 GCF_016008875.1 Ectopseudomonas mendocina | reverse complement strand
AACCGCAGCGTGACCTTGGAATCGGTCGTTTTGTATGGCATCCACATCCGGTCAAGGATGGCAATGTAGAGGTCTTTCTCCTCTGCAGATGGAGGGGCCTCAGCCAAAATGATCGGCCTTACTGGCTCAGAGTTCTCGTCGACGTAGCCTTGGCCATGCGTTTTCTCGAAATGCCGGACAATCGTGGTCTTGCCATTATTCGGATCACCGACGATGAGCATGTTTGGCATGCGCGGCCGTTTGGGAGCCTCAAGCAGACACTCAAGGCTATCCAGGATGTGGTGGGCCGCCTTGTAACCAATCCAACGAGGCTCACCCATAAAGCGAATGCGCTCCCGAGCAGATAGCTGCAGCACAGGCCTGAAGTCGGCGTGCAGATGTGCGTACTCAGTCATTGGATATCACCAATCAGATCAACGTCTTCGAGCAATAGCCCTTCGTCTCTAGGCAGCGAAGACGCAGCTTCCACGGGCGCTTTGATGGGATGAGCAGGCGTGCTGTTTTTACTATGCACCTTGTGCTTCTGGGCATCACGACGTGCCTTCTTGGTACTCGCAGTGGCCTCGTTAACGAGCTGGCGACGCTCTAGGATAAGTCTGCCGATCAAAACCTCATCAATGTGTTGTCGACCTTCATCAACCGCCTGTTTCTTCGCTGCACGAAATTCCCACAAAGTCGCTGCGGGGAAGGCCTGGTTAGCCACAGGCACGCGGAAGTACTGCTTGAGCACGGGGTCGTAGAACCAAATGACGCTGATGTCACGAGGGTCTCGTCTGAAAACAAATTTGCGAGCCTGCCCGGTTTGAGGATCCGTAGCCCCGATCCAATGACGTAAAGCCTCCGAGTAGTAATAGACATCCAACTGAACGCCATAATGCTGGACCGTCCGGCGGTACGAAGGCATGAAGTCCAACTGCACAGTTAGTGGATCTGCTGGCCGCGGTGGAATGCTCACCAACGCATCTGCTTCACGACTACCGAAGAAACCAAGATGCCATTTGCGCGCAGGGCTCATGTAGAGCGATGAGTGAACACGGTTGTGGTACAGAATGATGGTGCGAACCAGCCACTCTTCAAAGTCACTCATCGTGAGCGCGGCATGCTTGTCAGAGTCGTAGCCACTCCTATCAGGAACGTTGCTATGCGTCGTGCCCGGCAGTTCGTGCAACTCCCTCATGAATGTGCCGAGGAGGCGTTCAATATGGCCGCCGTATTTAGGCCGCTTCACCGGTCGGAACTGGTTCTCGATGTTGTAGTTAGCACACGAGCGGCGGAAGTTTTCGGCCTGGAAGTCAGGCCCATTATCCGTGTGTACCACACGAGGGAAGCCCCAAACCGGCCACTCACCTTTCACATTGTGAAGGTTTAACCAGGCCTCCTTTGGCAGTATCGAGTGCGCCAGGCACATACCAACGGAAATCTCGGACGGATCCTCCAAAGCCAAGTAATAGCCAGTGATCATCCGAGAGTGAACGTCAATCGCCAAGCTCAGCCATAGACGGCCGATTGGCTTACGATGCCGGTCATCCACAATGATCAGGTCAACTGGCGTGTGGTCGATCTGGACGACTGCTAGGGGATAGTCGGCGCCGGGGAATTTGCCTACGGAAGGTGTGTACTGATTCCGAGCCTTGTCAGCGTAACCGCGTCTGCGCAGCTTGATCTTCTCGGGAATGCGCTTGATCCGTGCCCTGATAGCTGAAGCGCTGGGTGGCTTAATACCAAGCGCTTTGGCCTGCGTTTCGATTTCAGCGATGGTCGATTGGACCGTTCTGCGCTGAATAGTTAGGTAGTGCTGGTCGATTACATCATCAATTAGCTTGTCAGCCTGGACAGTCAATCGGCTATTGCCCGATTGCCAACCTCGTTTGCGCGGGACTAGAGCCAGTACCTCGTGCCAGCTCTGGTACCGTTCAAGCCACCGGTAGAGCGTGGAGGTATCGACGCCCACCTCCCTGGCTCGCGCCTCTACACTGCCCCTGGGCAAGATCGAGTCGCGCAATAGAGGCTTGATTGCCGAAAAGCGCTGCTGTGCTACCGCCCACTCATCAGAGCTGATCGTCGAGACATCGTAGTTGACGTACAGGCCATCGACTCGCTCTTGCTCGACAGGCTGTAGTTCGGCGATCCGAAGCGACACGCTCCGGCCTGTCTCGACTTCGACGCCGACAACATTCTGAAAATCGAGCAGTTGGACGATCCGGAATATCTGCTTGTCGCAGCGGACCATTTCGCCCACCTCGACCCGGATGCGCTCCCTAGAGGGTTCGAACGGAACGAAATGCTCATCTGTGTCGATTTCATAGATGTTCATGGCGTGGCCACCCAAAGCTCAAGATATTCGTTCAGAGGCTCGGTGATATCACACTCAACTCGGCCAGTTGCGATCAGGTGCCACAACAACGCCACACCGCGATCACGGTATACGCCCTTGAAATGGCGTGCCAGCAGGTAGTGCACGGGGGCGAATTCCATTTCGTGGAGCGTTTTCAGGACCATATCGATGTCTTCTCGATCAAAGTCCAACCGCTCGAAACGCTCCAGGAATGTGATGTTGTCGAGCGGCAGCCCCCGAATGCGCGACTCGTCATAAATGCTGAAAGTCCAACCTTCCCCTCTCGCGTAGCGGTGTGCTGCCTTCCACTTACCGAGCCAGGCCCGCCAGTTCTTCCGCCACTCGTAGGCGGGCTTCACCTCAACAAGCATCGGCTTGATGTAATCCATGTAGTCAATGCCGGCTGGCTGGCGATAGTGCACAAGGAAGTCGGGAGTGTAGGTCTGAGCACGCCCGAGCGAGTCAATGAAGTCAACACGGACTGGCTGGGCAATCACTGACTCGACCCGATGGGAGAACCTCATCCGCTTAAGGAAATCACGCTCAAGCAACGACTCGAACGGCACACCTCCTACGCCACGAAAGGGCAAGAACCCTGAGACGCTACGACGTGTCGGCTTGATTGGACGAACCTGTTTAAGCTGATCGCAACTATTTCGAGTCATTCTTAATCCTATCGCATCCAATTCGGATATTTTTCGCATCTATTAGTGCAATCAAGAACGGCGTTTATAGGCCTCTGGCGTAGTAGCTTCGCAGCTATTTCGTAATCCTACAGCGGCAGTCGCCCGCAGCCCGGCGAAATCACCCTGGCGCACCAGGGCGTACTGTTTTTGGACGAGCTGCCAGAGTTCGACAGAAAGGTGCTGGAGGTGCTGCGCGAGCCGCTGGAGAGTGGACATATCGTCATTGCCCGGGCGCGTGACAAGGTCCGCTTCCCGGCGCGTTTCCAGCTGGTTGCGGCAATGAATCCCTGCCCGTGCGGTTACCTCGGCGACCCGAGCAACCGCTGCCGCTGTACGCCAGAGCAGATCCAGCGCTACCGCGCCAAGCTGTCCGGGCCGCTGCTGGACCGTATCGACCTGCACCTGACGGTTGCCCGCGAAACGACAGCCTTGAATGCCCCGCCGCAGGATGGCGAGAGCACTGCGCAGGCGGCGGCCAAGGTGGCGCGGGCACGTGAGCGGCAGGTGCGCCGCCAGGGTGTGGCCAACGCCTTTCTCGACCTGCCCGGCCTGCGCCAGCACTGCGCCCTGAGCGATAACGATCGCCAGTGGCTGGAAAACGCCTGCGAACGCCTGGGCCTTTCCCTACGAGCCGCGCACCGCGTGCTCAAGGTCGCGCGGACACTGGCCGACCTGGCGGAACAGCAGGCGATCAGCCGCGAGCATCTGGCCGAGGCGCTACAGTATCGCCCCGCCGCGGGCTGAATCAGCGAAAGCGCTCGACTTCCTGGCGCAACTGAGCGGCAAGACGATCCAGCTCGAGGGCGGTGTCGGCCAGATTGGCTACCACTTCGCGCTGCTCGCCATTGGCCTGAGCGATGCTCTGCAGGTTGGCGCTGAGCACGGTCGCAGTGCTGCTCTGCTCGCTGGTGGCGGTGGTGATCGCAGCGAACTGCTCGCCCGCCGCCTCGCTCTGCTCGCTGATCTGCGCCAGTGCAGCCGCCACCTTGGCGTTGCGCTCCAGGCCGTCCTGCATCAGCTGGCGCCCCTGCTCCATGGTGGCGATGGCGCTGCTGGTCTCGCTCTGGATGCTGCCGATCATCGTCGAAATCTCGTTGGTCGCCTCGCGAGTACGCCCGGCGAGGTTGCGTACCTCGTCGGCGACCACAGCGAAACCGCGGCCCTGCTCACCGGCACGCGCGGCTTCGATGGCGGCGTTGAGCGCCAACAGGTTGGTCTGATCGGCAATCGAGGTGATCACGCTGACGATGCCGCCGATTTCCTGGGAGCGCTGGCCGAGGCCGTTGATCGCGCTTGAGGTCTGCTCCAGGGCTTCGGCGATCTGCACCAGCGCTTCGGAGGCCTGATCCATCGAAGTGCGCCCGATGCGCGTCTGCTGGGCGTTGTCGCTGGCCAGGCGCTCGGTGCTGCGCATGTTGTCGGCGATGTTCTGCGAGGTGGCACTGAACTCCTCCACCGCGCCGGCCATGCTGGTGATCTCGCCGGACTGCTGATCGATACCCTGATAAGCATCACGCGACAGCGTCGACATGGCCTGCGAACGGGCGCTGACATCCTGGGCAGCGCTGCGAATGCCCGCCACCATGCTCGCCAGCGCTTCGCCCATGCGGTTGAAGCTGCCCGCCAGCTCGCCTATCTCATCGTTGCTGGACTGCGCCATGCGCGCGCCGAGGTGCCCGGCGCCGAGCGCCTGCGCCTGCTGCACCAGATCACCCAGCGGGCGCAGTTTGCGCCGCAGCAGCCAGACCACGGCGATCACCGCCAACAGCAGGGTGATGGCGCTGCCGACCGCCAGTTGGCTGCCGACGCGCCAGGTCACCGCCTGGATTTCCGTGCGCGGCATGCTCGCCACTACCTGCCAGGGGCCGCCGCTGAACGGCATGGCCACGCTGAAGAACTCCTCGACACCGTCGCTCCAGAAGGTGCCGCGGCCCGGCTCGTCGAGCACACTGGCCAGCTTGCCGGCGACCTGCTCCGGCTGACGGGCACCGGCCGGCGGCACCAGCCAGGATCCCTGATCGTCGAGCAGAGCCAGGGAGCCGGTTTCACCGATGCGGAAGCGCTTGAGGTTGTCGAACTGAGCGTTCTGCGCGTCGGTGTAGTCGAAGCCGACGAACAGCACCGCGAAAACCCGTCCACTGGCATCGCGCACCGGGGTGTACTGAGTCATGTAGAAACGGCCGAAGAGAAACGCGCGCCCCACGTAACTGTCGCCGCTGACCACCTTCGGGTAGGCCGGGCCGTTGCGGTCCAGCACTGTACCGATGGCGCGGCTGCCGTCCGGCTTGGTCACCGAGGTGCTGATTCGGATGAAATCGTCGCCGTCACGTACGAAGACGGTCGCCACGCCTGCAGTCAGGTCGTGAAACTCGTCCACCTGGGTGAAATCGTTGTTCAGCGCCGCCGAACCCTGGGACAGCACCGGCGCCTGCACGCCCGCCACCGCAACGCGCTGACTGCTGACATTCAGGCCGCTGGAGAAACGGCGCTCGAACAGACCCGCCAGGCGCTGGGTACTGTCGCGCAGGCTGCTGTGGAAGGTGTCCAGCTGGTCGGCAAGCAAGCGCGCCTCGCTAGCCAGGTGTTCTTCGCGGGTAACAAGGTTGGCGTTGTTCAGCGAACGCAGGGCGAACAGCGTGCTGGCGCTGATAAGCAGGACCAGCACGACGGCCAGCGCGGTGGCCAGTTGCAAGGCAATACGTGACCGGGGCGATTGCATGGGAGAGTCTCGAGCCACCCTTAACTGGCGGCGAAATTGTGGGGGTTGTCCTACGACTTTAGTAGGAGGCGCGGCAGGATACCCGACAAAATCTCTAGGTCAATTTCAAAATGATGGCACTGCTTGCAACCTGTGACCGAGCGCTCGGTGAAACCCGAAAAAAATCAAGCTCTTGACACCTCAGGCAGGCACACTCGCGCGACTTCATCCTGCAGGTAATCCGACAATCGGTTGATACGACTGGCGGCACGATGCCCGCGCGGCCACACCAGATAGTAGCCCTCACCGCTGCTGACGGCGGTGCGCCAGGGCAGGCCGAGCCGGCCGCCGTTGACGTCCTCGGCCATCATCAGCAGATCGCCGATGGACACGCCGTATCCGCGGGCGGCGGCGACGATGCCCAGTTCGAGCATGTCGAACAGCTGGCCGGTCTTCAGGGGCACCTGCTCCCCCAGGCCGGTGGCCTGCAACCAGCGCCGCCAGTCGCGCCGGTCCGGCGTCGGGTGCAGTTGCTCGGCGGCCCGCAAACGTGCCAGAGGCCAGGGGCCGGCTGCGGTATCGGCTGCTGCGCACACCGGGATCAGCCACTCCTCGAACAGCAGCACGCTTTCCCAGTCTTCCGGAAACTGGCCGTCGGAAAGCAGCACCGCGCAGTCGAAGGGCTCGTGGCGGAAGTCGACCTTGTCCACATCCATCCAGGCGCTGGTCAGTTGCACTTCGCTGTCCGCATTGCTCAGGCGAAAGTGCGACAGGCGCGCCAGCAGCCAGCGCATGGTCAGGGTCGACGGCGCCTTCAGGCGCAGCACCTGATCGTCGGCGCGCAGGGCGGCGCTGGCCCGCTCCAATGCATCAAAGCCATCGCTCAGCCCCGGCAGCAAGGCCCGGCCCGGATCGGTCAGTTGCAGGCTGCGGCCACGGCGCTCGAACAGGCGGCAGGCAAAGTAATCCTCCAGCGTGCGGATATGCCGGCTCACCGCACTCTGGGTGATGGCCAGTTCCTCGGCGGCGCGGGTGAAGGACGAATGGCGCGCAGCGGCCTCGAAGGCCCGCAGGGCGTATAGCGGCGGCAAGCGACGGGTCACAGTCCAATTCCATGAGTTTTTGTCATACCCAGCATGGCTATTTTCCTTTTGTGAATGGTCGCTGCAAACCAGAGAATAGCTGCCATTGCTCGTCCCCGACAGCCCGGGGATGCTCACCCTGCCGAAGTTTTACTCATCATGAAGAATTCCCCTGGTCACGAGCTGGGTGCGCTGCTGCGCCTGGCCGGCCCGCTGATCTCCGCACAGTTGGCCCATGCGCTGATGATTTTCACCGACACGCTGATGATGGCCATGCTCGGCCCGCAGCAGTTGGCCGGTGGCGCGTTGGGTGCCACCTGCTATTTCATCTTCTCGATCTTCTGCACCGGGGTGATCGCTGCGGTAGGCAGCCTGGTCGCCATTCGCCATGGTGCCGGTGACCCGAGCGGCGTCACCCGCCTGCTGCGCAACGGGCTTTGGCTGGCGATGCTGCTGGGCGTTGTCAGCGCGCTGTGCCTCAACGGCCTGGGCCCGCTACTGCCGCACCTGGGCCAGGACCCGGCAGCGGCCAGCCAGGCCATGGCATTTCTGCGCCCGCTGTCGCTGGCCCTGCCCGGCTACCTGTGTTTCATGGCCTTGCGCGGCTTCACCAGCGCCATCGGCCATCCCGGCCCGGTGATGACCATCAGCATCATCGGCACGGTCGCCAACTTCGTCATCAACTATGCGCTGATCAAGGGCTGGTTCGGCCTGCCCAGCCTCGGCCTGAGCGGTATCGGCATGACCACCGCGCTGGTCAGCAGCGCCATGGCCCTGGCTCTGGCGCTGTACATCCTGATCTCGCCGACCTACCAGGCTTACAAGCTTCGAAGCGGCCTGGGTCGCCCACAGCGGGACGAGATGCGCGCCCTGCTGCGTCTCGGCCTGCCGATTGGCGGCACCTACGCCGCCGAGCAGGGTCTGTTCACCTTCGCCACGCTGTGCATGGGTGCGCTGGGCAGCGTGCAACTGGCAGCCCATCAGATCGCCATGCAGACGGTAGCTCTCGCGTTCATCGTGCCGCAGGGCCTGTCCTACGCGGTGACCTTTCGCGTCGGTTTGCACTACGGCGCCGACCGCCTGCACCTGTCGCGCCTGGCCGGGCACCTCGGCATGGGCCTGGGCGCAGCACTGATGCTGTTGTTCGCCCTGCTGTTCTGGCTGCTGCCCGAATGGATCATCGGCCTGTTCCTCGACCGGCATGATCCGGCGTTCGCCGATATCGTCACCCTGGCCGTGAGCCTGCTGGCGATCGCCGCGTGGTTCGAACTGTTCGACGGCCTGCAGAGCATCGCCATGGGGGCGATCCGCGGGCTCAACGACGGCCGCACGACCCTGGTGATCGGCCTGACCGGCTACTGGTGCATCGGCGCGCCGCTGGCCTGCCTACTGGCCTTCCCGCTGGGCTGGGGCGCGCATGGTGTCTGGTGGGGGCTGGCCGCGGGCCTGGCGGCGACGGCCACCGGTCTGGTGCTGGGTTTCCAATGGAAGACCGCGCGACTGCAGCGGCCGAACAGGGTAGAGGGCGAGGTCTGTCTGCCGTAGCCCGGATTGCATCCGGGCTACGGGTTACGATCCGCCGAGCAGCGGCTGGCGCATGCCGAACACCAGAAAACGCGCCAGCTCGGTGAGCGGCACGGCCTTGCTGATCAGATAACCCTGCGCCTGATCGCAGCCGAACTGGCGCAGCATGTCGAGCTGCTCGATATTCTCAACCCCCTCGGCCACCACTTCCAGGTTGAGGTTGTGCGCCAGGTTGATCATCGCCCGCACCAGTTGGCGGTTCTCGGGCCGTTCGCCCATGCCGCCGACGAAACTCTTGTCGATTTTCAGCAGGGTGATCGGCAGGCTGTTGAGGTGGACGAAGGACGAGAAACCGGTGCCGAAGTCGTCCAGCGAAAAACGCACGCCAAGCCGTCCCAGCGCCAGCATGGTCTGCTGCACCTGATCGCTGCGGCGCATCACTGCGGTTTCGGTCAGCTCGAATTCCAGCCACTGCGCATCGATGCCACGCTCTTCGATCAGGCGGCTGAGCGTCGGCAGCAGCTGGCTGTCCTGGAACTGGCGGAACGACAGGTTGATCGCCATATGCAGCGCCGGCAGGCCACGCCCGCGCAGCCACTGCATGTCGCGCAAGGCGCGGGAGATGACCCAGTAACCGAGCGGCACGATCAGCCCGGTTTCCTCGGCCAGCGGCACGAACTCACTGGGCGAGAGCAGCCCGCGCTCGCCGTGCTGCCAGCGCACCAGCGCCTCCAGGCCGACGATGCGCCCGCTTTCCAGGCACAGCCGCGGCTGGTAATGCAATTCCAGCTCGTCCCGACGCAGCGCGCGGCGCAGCTCGCTCTCCAGATCGGCCTGGCTGCGCGCACCACGGTTGAGGCGCTCGTCATAGACGTGAAATACGCAGCCCTGCTGACTCTTGGCCTGCTGCATGGCGATATGTGCGTGCCACAGCAGCGGATCGGCGCCCTCTCCGGCGCGGGCATGGGCCAACCCCAGGCTGCAACCGATCAGCAGGCTCTCGCCGTCGACCCAGTAGGGCTCGCCCAGCACTTCGGTGACGCGCTCGGCCAGGCGCTCGACGCGCTGCGGGTCGCGGCGTACGTCCAGCAACAGCGCAAATTCATCGCTGCCCAGGCGGGCCAGTTGATCGCACGGCTGCAGCAGCCCCTTGAGGCGCGCCACCACCTGCAGGATCAGGCGATCACCGCCCTGGTAGCCCAGCGCGTCGTTGGCATGGCGGAAGTTGTCCAGGTCGAGGTGCCCCAGTACCAGGCCGCGCCCGCCGCATTCGGCCAGGCGCGCGGCGAGCAGAGTCTGGAAACCCTGGCGGTTGGCGATACCGGTCAGCGGGTCCTGCTCGGCGAGACGCTGCAGGGTGTGCTTGAGATTGCCCTGCTCACGCGCGTAGCGCAGGCAGCGGCGCAACATATCGAGGCTGAGACGGCTACGCACCAGCCAGTCGCTGACACCGGCCGGCTCTTCATTGGGCTCGTCTTCGAGCAGCAGCACCATCGGCAGCGGACATTGACCGGCCTCGGGGATTCGCTCAGGTGTGGCCAGCAGCAGGCCACTGGCGTGATCATCGAACAGGTTGCTGGCCGCTTCCCAGGACGGTGCGGTGATCAACGTAGAGGAACTGCCAAGGGCAGCCAGGTGCTCGCGCAACGATTCGGCCCAGCCAGGCGAATCCGCCAGCAGAACCAGGCGCATGGGTTCGACGAGCGTGGACAAGCGACCTCCCCCAAATGATCAAGAATAATGGCGAATCGTGTCGCCTGACCGCGTCTTAACCGACGTCTAATCAATCACATCCGGGTGAAAGTGAACGCACATCCTGAGGTATAGCCAAAAAACCGGCAAGTGGAACCAGAGTACTGCATCCGTTCGGATAACCCAGCGCGCTGTACTTCAAATCCGTGCGCCAGGCCACAGTTCCGGACGGTCGCGGCAGAAGCCGCCAGGCCTGTTAAAATGCGCGGCCATTTTTCTGTGATCGATCCCATGTCCCGACTGAACCCCCGGCAACAAGAGGCCGTGAACTATGTCGGCGGCCCACTTCTGGTGCTCGCCGGCGCAGGCTCCGGCAAGACCAGCGTGATCACGCGCAAGATCGCCCATCTGGTGCAGAACTGCGGCATCCGCGCCCAGCACATCGTCGCCATGACCTTCACCAACAAGGCCGCGCGCGAGATGAAGGAGCGCGTCGGCACGCTGCTCAAGGGCAGCGAAGCGCGCGGCCTGACCGTGTCCACCTTCCACAACCTGGGCATGAACATCATCCGCAAGGAGTACGCGCGCCTGGGCTACAAGCCCGGCTTCTCGATCTTCGATGACGGCGACATCAAAGCGCTGCTCACCGATATCATGCAGAAGGAGTACGCCGGCGACGACGGTGCCGACGAGATCAAGAACCTGATCGACAGCTGGAAGAACGACCTGATTCTGCCGGACGAGGCGCTGGCCAATGCCCGTGGGCCGAAGGAGCAGACCGCAGCCATCGTCTACCTGCACTACCAGCGCACGCTCAAGGCGTACAACGCGGTGGACTTCAACGACCTGATCCTGCTGCCGGTGAAGCTGTTCCAGGAGCACGCCGACATCCTCGAAAAGTGGCAGAACCGCATCCGCTACCTGCTGGTCGACGAATACCAGGACACCAACGCCAGCCAGTATCTGCTGGTGAAGATGCTGGTGGGCATGCGCAACCAGTTCACCGTGGTCGGCGACGACGACCAGTCGATCTACGCCTGGCGCGGCGCGCGCCCGGAAAACCTGATGCTGCTGAAGGAGGACTATCCCTCGCTGAAGGTGGTGATGCTCGAGCAGAACTACCGCTCCACCAGCCGCATCCTCAAATGCGCCAACGTGCTGATCGCCAACAACCCGCACGTTTTCGAGAAACAGCTGTGGTCGGAGATGGGCCATGGCGACGAGATTCGTGTGATCCGCACCCGCAACGAAGACGCCGAGTGCGAACGCGTGGCGCTGGAGATCCTCACCGAACACCTGCGCACCCAGCGCCCGTACAGCGACTTCGCCATCCTCTATCGGGGCAACTACCAGGCCAAGCTGATGGAGCTGAAGTTGCAGCACCACCAGATTCCCTATCGCCTCTCCGGCGGCACCAGCTTCTTCGCCCGCCAGGAAGTGAAGGACCTGATGAGCTACTTCCGCCTGCTGGTCAACCCGGACGACGACAACGCCTTCCTGCGGGTGATCAACGTGCCGCGTCGCGAGATCGGCTCCACCACTTTGGAAAAGCTCGGCAACTACGCCAGCGAGCGCAAGATCAGCATGTACGCGGCAGCCGGCGAAATCGGCCTTGGCGAACACCTCGACGCGCGCTTCACCGAACGCCTGCAGCGCTTCACCAAATGGATGGATCGGGTGCGCCAGGAGTGCGCGCAGAACGACCCGATCGCCGCCATTCGCAGCATGGTCATGGACATCGACTACGAGAACTGGCTGCGCCAGAACGCCTCCAGCGACAAGGTGGCCGAGGCGCGCATGGGCAACGTGTGGTTCCTCGTCGAAGCGCTGAAAAGCACCCTGGAGCGCGACGAAGACGGCGACATGACCATCGAGGACGCCATCGGCAAGCTAGTGCTGCGCGACATGCTCGAGCGCCAGCAGGAAGAGGAAGAAGGCGCCGAAGGCGTGCAGATGATGACCATGCACGCCTCCAAGGGCCTGGAATTCCCCTCGGTGTACATCATCGGCTTCGAAGAGGAGATACTCCCGCACCGTTCCAGCATCGAGGCCGACACCATCGAGGAGGAGCGGCGCCTGGCCTACGTCGGCATCACCCGCGCCAAGCGCAACCTGGCGCTGACCTTCGCCGCCAAGCGCAAGCAGTACGGCGAGATCATCGAATGCTCGCCGAGTCGCTTCCTCGACGAGCTGCCGCCGGAGGACCTGGTCTGGGAAGGTCAGGAAGAGGCGCCCGTGGAGGTCAAGACCGCACGCGGCAACGACGCCCTGGCCAATATGCGCGCCATGCTCAAGCGCTGACTCAGCTCGCTGCAGACAATCCCACTTCCCATGCAGGTGGGGGTGAGCTTGTGCAGAGGATTCATGTGGGTAAGGACTTGTGTGGAGCGAGCTGGGGTGGAGTGAGCTTGTGTGGGAGCGGACTTGTGTGGGAGCGGACTTGTCCGCGAAAAGGTTTCCACCCCATAGAAACATGACCACACTCAACAACCAGCTCCTCCGAAAAGCTTCGCGGACAAGTCCGCTCCCACAGGGGTTGGTTTTGGCGGTTACCTTATCCCTTTGCACTCGGCACCGGCACCCTCGCCATATTTGCCAGTCAGAAGAACACCACGTTCAGAAACAGGGGCTGAAACCATGCGCACCTTCACCCTCGACCTCGATGCCCTGATACAGCTGATCAACGGCCGCGAACAGCAGGAACACTGGCTGGACCTGGAAAGCGGCAGCGTCCTGAGCCTGTCGCCAGAGGATCAGCACAGCGAACAGCGCCAGCAGATCGAACTCGACCCCGACCGCTACAGCCAGGTGCCCAACCTTGACATACCGCAGCGCATCGCCATGCGCGAGTCGTTCCTGTTCACCCTCGACGACCTGCATGCACACCCGCTGCTCAGTGCCGCGCTGACCGGGCGCAAACCGCTGCGCGCGTTCGATTACGAGATCGAAGCCTTCGCGCCGATTCGCCAGCAGTGGCAGGCCTACGAACTCAAGCAGCTACGCGAGTACGCCCTCAACTGGCTCTACGAGCTGGGCCTGGAGCCCGCGCCGGAGAAGCTGCCACCGGATACCCGCGGCATCCCCAGGGACATTCTGCGGCGGCTGAACAAGAGCGCATGAGCGGGCACGCCCAATACCTGTCACCGGAATCATGCTGAGCGCCCCGGATTGCATCCGGGCTACGGCGCCAACAACCTGTCTGAGCGGTCAACTGGCTACGACTGTCGGTCAAGCTTCGGTTTCACTACACAATCCGGGGTGTTTTGAGCGAAAATCCGCAGCTTTTCTGCTCAACCAGAGGATCGACCGTGGAGTCGTTGAAACAGAAGATTCGCAGCGAAGGCATCGTGCTGTCCGAGCACGTACTCAAGGTGGACGCCTTTCTCAACCACCAGATCGATCCGCGCCTGATGCAGGAGATCGGCCACGAGTTCGCCCAGCGTTTCGCCGGCCAGGGCATCACCAAGATCGTCACCATCGAAGCCTCGGGCATCGCCCCGGCGGTGATGGCCGGCCTGGAGCTGGGCATCCCGGTGATCTTCGCGCGCAAGTTCCAGTCGCTGACGCTCAAGGACGACCTGCTGATATCCAAGGTGTTCTCCTTCACCAAGCAGACCGAAAGCACCATCGCCATCTCGGCCCGCCATCTGACTGCCGCAGACAAGGTACTGGTGATCGACGACTTCCTCGCCAACGGCCACGCCGCCAAGGCGCTGATCGACCTGATCCAGCAGGCCGGCGCACAGATTGCCGGTATCGGCATCGTCATCGAGAAGTCCTTCCAGGAAGGCCGCAACCTGCTGCAGAGCGAAGGCTACCGCGTCGAATCGCTGGCCCGTGTCGCCGCTCTGGAGAACGGCCAGGTGCGCTTCCTCGATTAAAGACTGTGCACGGCCTCGCGCGCTTCAGGGCGCGGCGGTGGCCTGCAGGCCCGCCAGCAGCAAGCGCTGGTAAAGGATCTCGCGTACGCCATCCGGCGACTCCAGGTTCATGCGCCGCAAGTGTTCGGGATACGCACCCGGCTCCGGCGCATCGAGCGTGGCCTTGCCCAGCTCCAGCGCCTCGGTCAGGCGCAGCTTGCTCTTGAGCCAGCTCAGCGCACGCACCAGGTCCTGCTCCACCGCGCTGAAATCGCTGCCCAACGGGTATTCGGCGAACAGCCCGGCATGCTGCTCACGCAATAGTTGCAGACGCTCTGGCAGGTTGTTGGCAAAGCGCTGATCGAGACGGAAATCCGCTGGCAGTTTGCCCGCCTGCTGCGCCTTCTCTATCAGCTCGTTCTGAAAGCGCGAGTCGCTGATATTGAGTAGTGCCTCAATCACCTGAGCGTCGGTCTTACCGCGCAGATCGGCGACGCCATATTCGGTCACCACGATGTCGCGCAGATGCCGGGGAATGGTGGTATGGCCATAGTCCCAGACGATATTGGAACTGACCTCCCCACCCGACTCGCGCCAGCTGCGCAGCAGCAGAATGGAGCGCGCGTCCTCCAGCGCATGAGCCTGGGCGACGAAGTTGTACTGCCCACCGACGCCGCTCAGTACGCGACCATCTTCCAACTGATCGGCCACCCCGGCGCCGAGCAGGGTCATGGTGAACACCGTGTTGACGAAACGCGCGTCGCGACGCTGCAGGCGCTTGAGCGTTTCCTGACCATGCAGCTCGTTGATGTAGCGGATACCGGTCATGGCGAAGCGCTGCCTGGTTGCCTCGTCCAGCTCACGCAGGCGCGCATAGAAGGCCGCCGGGCCGAGGAAGAAACCACCATGCAGCACCGCGCCGCCCAAGGCCCTGCCGAGAAAGGGATGCAGGCTCGCCTGGAGCTGCGCATTGCCCAGATCGGCATCGAACAGGCTGCCGTCCGGCAGGCGCAGCAGTCCGTTCTCGAAACGCACCTCCTCGGCCAGCAGACCGCTCTGCTGCAACCATTGCAGGCCGTGCTCATCGAGCCGTGGCGCCAGCCCGGCATCGAGCAGGGCCTGGATGCTGTGCGGCCGGCCCTGCCCATCCAGACCACCGGCCAGGGCCAGGCGCTGCACCTCGACGTCGGGGTAGACCGCGCGCCGCACCAGGCCGGCTTCGGCCAGCGCCAGCAGACCGTTGACGAACATTTCACTGCAGCCGTACAGCCCTTCGCGCAGCGGCAGCACACCGCCGATCTCGGCGCTGGCCTGCAGCGAGCCGGCGTCGCCATGCAGGGACTGCAGCAGGGCCTGGTAGCCGACGTTATCCGCCTGGCGAGCGATCAGCGCAGCACTCAGGGCATCGCCCATCGCACCGATACCGATCTGCAGGGTGCCGCCATCGCGCACCAGCGCACTGGCGAACAGGCCGATGCAGTGATCCTGCACCGTCACCGGCATGTTCGGCGTGGAGAACAGCGCGCTGCGCTCGTCTTCGAGCAGCTGGATATCGAAGGTGTCGCGCGGCACCTGGGCATCGCCGACCATGTACGGAAGGTCGCTGTGAATCTGGGCGATGCCGAGCACGGTTTCGCCCGCCGCGCGACGTCGCTCCAGCAGTGGCAGCAGGTCCAGGGTCACGTCCGGGTTGCAGCTCAGGCTGAAATGCTCCGGCCGCCGCGTGTCAGCCGCCACGTACTGGGCGACCACATTCAGGCCCTTGGCGTTGAGGTCGCGGGCGACATGGCTGTAGTTGCTGCTGATGTAATCCTGCTGCGCCGGCGCGCATTCGAGCAGGCTACCGGGCTGGAAGAAGAACTGCTCGACACGCACGTTGGCCGGCAGACTGCCGGCCTGCAGGTCGGCGAGAAATTCCAGCTCGGGATAATCGCCGTAGACCCGGTCGACGAAGGGCTCGAGAAAGCGCCGCTGCAGATCCTGATCGGCACGCGGGCGTGCCAGACACAGCGCGGTGTAGATGGTCAGTTGCCGCTCAGGCAGGTTGCGCACGCGCTCATACAGCGCATTGACCCAGCGATTGGGCTTGCCCAGGCCGAGCGGCAGGCCCAGATGAATCGGTCCGTCGATTTCACTCAGGACGAGTTCGACGGCTTGCTCAATGGTGCAGGTCTGCGGCATCTGGCGCTCCTTGCGGCATCCGTGACGAATGCTGCTTGGACTGCGTGGATACCGGCATGGTTGCATGCCATCGCCAGAAACGAAAAAACCGCCCGGAGGGCGGTTTTTCAGGGAAGCGGCGGGTCTTACAGACCGGACATCTTCTGGATGGCTTCGCGCAGCTCTTCATCGGTGCAATCAGCGCAGGTGCCTTTCGGCGGCATGGCGTTGATACCGGAGATGGCAGCGGCGAGGATGCCGTCGAGACCGCCCTGGTGATCGGCGCGCTCTTTCCAGGCAGCGGTGTCACCGATTTTCGGTGCACCCAGTACGCCAGCGCCATGGCAGGCGTTGCAGTGCTTGGCGATGATGTCATCAGCGGTACGTGCACCACCACCGGCGGTAGCGGCAACGGCTTCGACGCCCTTGCACTCTTCACCCATGATGCACACTTCGCCCACAGGCTTGAGGCGCTCGGCAATGGCTTCATCGGTCGTGGCCTGAGCAGTCACTGCCCACAGGGCCAATACGGCAGCCGGTACTGCCAGCATTTTCTTCATCAGATTCACGGTACACCCTCTTCGTGGCTAGTCACGCCCGCGGCCACGGTTTCGCGAGCGGGCGACAGTATAACGGCAAGCGCGCCCCACCGAAACAACCCATATTGTCGCAGGGTTATTGATCAGAAGTTCGCCGGCGTGGTGGCGCTGATCAGGCGCGCCGGTACATCGAACGGGTTGCGAAAGCGGTGCGGCTTGCTGCTCTCGAAGTAGTAGCTGTCGCCCGGCTCGAGGATGAACACCTCGTTGCCCACGGTCAGCTCCAGCCTGCCTTCGACCAACATGCCGGCCTCCTCGCCCTCATGGGCGTACATCTCGTCACCGGTGTCGGTGCCGGCCGGGTAGGTCTCGTCAAGGAAGGAAATGGCGCGACTCGGATGAGCCTTGCCGATCAGCTTCATGGTGATGGCGCCACTGCAGATATCGGTCAGCTCGGAGGCCCGGTAGACCACCTGAATCTGGTTCTCCTGCTCCATGTCGAGGGAGAAGAATTCCACCAGTGACATGGGAATACCGCTCAGCACTTTTTTCAGCGAGCTGATCGAGGGGCTCACGCTGTTCTTCTCGATCATGGAAATGGTGCTGTTGGTAACGCCCGCCCGCTTGGCGAGTTCACGCTGGGAAAGACCTTTGAGCTTACGAATCGATTGCAGTCGAACGCCGACGTCCAATGCTGGAGTCCCCCTTTGGGAGTGATACGGAAAGTGTCCGTATCATGGCATAGCGTTCGGAATTTACAACACTTGCGTTCATGCTCTTCTACAGCCGGTCGAATCAACCTCCGAGATAGAGCAGCGGTACCCGCCGCAGGTTGCAGAAAATCTGATAGGGGATGCTGCCCGCAGCCATGGCCACGTCGCTCGCCAGCACCTCCTTGCCCCACAGCTCGACACGGCTGCCCAGGCCCGCCTGTGGCAGATCGGTGAGGTCGACGGTGAGCATGTCCATCGACACACGGCCGATCAGGCGAGTCGGCTGGCCGTCGACCATCACCGGAGTGCCGGTCGGCGCGTGGCGCGGATAGCCGTCGGCATAGCCCATGGCGACCACACCGACGCGAGTCGGCCGCTCGGAGACGAAGCGCGCGCCGTAGCCCACGGGCTCGCCGGGCGGCAGTTCGCGAACGCTGATCACCTTCGACTCCAGGGTCATCACCGGACGCAGACGCGCGGCCTGCTCCTGAACCTGCTCGAAAGGCGTAGCGCCATACAGCAGGATGCCGGGGCGCACCCAGTCGCTTGCCCCCTGCTTTTCAAATAGCTGTGGCCAGCCGAGCACGGCCGGCGAATTGCGCAAGCTGACCTCGGCGGCCAGGCCTTCGCGCGCCTGCTGGAACACGGCCAGCTGCTCGGCGGTACGCGCGCACTCGGGTTCGTCGGCACGTGCGAAGTGGCTCATCAGCACGATCTTGCTGACCTTGCCGCTGGCCAGCAGGCGGCGGTAGGCATCCTGGTACTCGCCCGGGTGCAGGCCAACGCGGTGCATACCGCTATCGAGCTTGAGCCACAGGGTAAGCGGCTTGCTGAGCTGAGCCTGCTCGACGGCCTCGATCTGCCACTGCGCGTGAATCACGCACCACAGATCATGCTGGTCGATCAGTGGCAGCTCGTCGGCGTCGAAAAAGCCTTCGAGCAGCAGGATCGGCGCCCGGATGCCGGCCTCGCGCAGCGCCAGCGCCTCTTCGATGCAGGCAACGGCAAAGCCGTCGGCCTCGCTCTCCAGCGCCTGCGCGCAACGCACCGCGCCATGCCCGTAGGCATCGGCCTTGACCACGGCCAGGGCGCGGGCGCCGCTCAGCTCGCGGGCCAGTTGGTAGTTGTGACGCAGGGCGTCGAGGTCGATAAGGGCACGGGCAGGACGCATGGTTCGTAATCTCTCAATCGTTTCGCTGAGGCGATCGTTTTTTCGTAGCCAGGATGAATTCGGGGATGACTCGTTACCAAAGCCCCGGATTGCATCCGGGCTACGTGTAAAAAAAGCCCGGCGGGGGAGCCGGGCGAGAAGCCAACACAAAAAATTGTCTGGAACAAATTTTGACGTCGCCCCGCGACAGCCCGTAAGGGCGGCCGCCAGGGATAGCGGGCCGCAAAAATTGTTCACTGCGGTGACTGCCTCAGACGGCAGCCACCACGCACATTTCCACCAGCACTTCGGGCTTGTACATCTTCGCCTCGACGCAGGCGCGGGCCGGTGCATGGCCGTCGGCGACCCAGGCGTCGTACTCGGCGTTGAGGCCATCGTAGTCGGCCATGTCCTTGAGGAAGATGGTCAGCGAGAGGATCTTGCTCTTGTCGCTGCCACCCTCGGCCAGCATCTTGTCGATGTTGGCCAGGGTCTGGCGGGTCTGCTCGCGGATGTCACCGCCGAAGTCGTCGGCCAACTGGCCGGCTAGGTAAATCGTGCCGTTGTGGATCACCACTTCGCTGTAGCGTTTGGCCACATGCAGGCGCTGGATCGACATGCTGCGAATCTCCTTTGATTTTCCGGGCCGCGCAGCCTATCAGGTGCGCAGCGGCTGCGGTGCGCTGTGCACCTCGCGAGCCTTGCGCGAATAACGCGAGATATCCAGGCCATCGGCGCTGATCTGCGGACGCTTGTTGGCCATCAGGTCGGCGAGCAGACGTCCGGAACCGCAGGCCATGGTCCAGCCCAGTGTGCCGTGGCCGGTATTGAGGAACAGGTTGCGGAAAGCGGTGGCGCCGACGATCGGGGTGCCGTCGGGCGTGGCCGGGCGCAAGCCAGTCCAGAAATCGGCGCGCTGCAGATCGCCGCCTTGCGGGTAAAGATCGGCAGTGATCATCTCCAGGGTTTCGCGACGACGCGGGTTGAGCGACAGATCGAAACCGGCGATCTCGGCCATACCGCCGACGCGGATACGGCCGTCGAACCGGGTGATGGCGACCTTGTAGGTCTCGTCGAGAATGGTCGAAGTCGGCGCCATGTCGACGTTGGTGATCGGTACGGTCAGCGAGTAGCCCTTGAGCGGGTATACCGGCGCGCGCACGCCCAGCGGCTTGAGCAGCTGCGGGCTGTAGCTACCGAGGGCGAGCACGTAGCGATCAGCGGTTTCCAGCTTGCCGTCGATCCACACGCCGTTGATGCGGTCGCCCACGGCGTCCAGACGCTGGATCTTCTGGCCGAAACGGAACTCGACACCGAGCGCCTTGGCCATGTCAGCCAGCTTGGTGGTGAACATCTGGCAGTCGCCAGTCTGGTCGTTAGGCAGGCGCAGGGCACCGGCCAGCTTGTGTTTGACCCCGACCAGGGCCGGCTCGACGCGGGCAATGCCGTCGCGGTCGAGCAGCTCGAACGGCACGCCGGAGGCTTCCAGCACGGCGATGTCCTTGGCGGCAGCATCGACCTGGGCCTGGGTGCGGAACAGCTGGGTGGTGCCGAGCTGACGGCCTTCATAACTGATGCCGGTTTCCGCGCGTAGCTCGTCGAGGCAGTCGCGGCTGTACTCGGACAGGCGCACCATGCGCTCCTTGTTGATCGCGTAGCGGCTGGCGGTGCAGTTGCGCAGCATCTGCGCCATCCACAGGTACTGATCGACGTCACCGGTGGCCTTGATCGCCAGCGGAGCGTGCTTCTGCAGAAGCCACTTGATGGCTTTCAGCGGCACGCCCGGGGCGGCCCAGGGCGAGGCATAGCCGGGGGAAACCTGACCGGCGTTGGCGAAGCTGGTTTCCAAGGCGGGGCCGTCCTGGCGGTCGACCACCACCACCTCGAAGCCCTGACGGGCGAGGTAGTAAGCACTGGCGGTACCAATCACACCGCTGCCGAGAACCAGAACACGCATGTTTTTCTCCCCGCCGCGCCCAAGGCGCGTGCGTTACAGGCCATTGTTGTCGATGGGCGCAGTATAGGAAGAGCCGTGCAGTGCTTTTCACCATATACACGGCTATATTTGGCGAGAATTCTTGGCAAAAAGCCGTTTTGCAGAGGCGGATTCCCCATGAGAACCCAGCATCAAAGCCGTCGTGAACTGGACAAGATCGACCGCAACATCCTCCGTATCCTGCAGGAGGATGGGCGCATCAGCTTCACCGAACTGGGCGAGCGCGTGGGGCTATCGACCACGCCGTGCACCGAGCGCGTACGCCGCCTGGAGCGCGAAGGCATCATCATGGGCTACCACGCCCGCCTCAACCCCCAGCACCTCAAGGCCAGCCTGCTGGTGTTCGTCGAAATCAGCCTGGACTACAAGTCCGGCGATACCTTCGAGGAATTCCGCCGCGCTGTGCTCAAGCTGCCGCACGTGCTGGAATGCCACCTGGTCTCCGGTGACTTCGACTACCTGGTTAAGGCGCGCATCAACGAAATGGCCAGCTACCGCAAGCTGCTCGGCGACATCCTGCTCAAGCTGCCGCACGTGCGCGAATCGAAGAGCTATATCGTCATGGAGGAGGTGAAGGAGAGCCTAGCGCTGCCGGTGCCGGAGTGAAGCGCATGCCGTGCGCGTAGGAGCGAATTCACTCGCGATCAGCCGCAGCACCGTACCAACCTCATTCGCGAATAAATTCGCTCCTACAGGGTCGCTCCACGCTCCGCCTGCAAGCTGACGAGCGCTGACACATGGGCTATCAAGAAGAGCCAGGCCCTACCGGCGCCCGAATGAGCAAATGCCATTTGTAGGAGCGAATTTATTCGCGATCAGCCGCAGTACCGTACCAACCTCATTCGCGAATAAATCGCTCCTACAGGGTCGCTCCACGCTCCGCCTGCAAGCTGACGAGCGCTGACACATGGGCCATCAAGAAAAGCCAGGCCCTACCGGGCCGAAGTGAGCTATTGCCGTTGTAGGAGCGAATTTATTCGCGATTGAACGGGGCCATACCATCCAGGATCGCGAATGAATTCGCTCCCACAGGAGATGCCGCTGCGTTCTACACCAAGCGCTGCCGCGTGGTGGCGATCAGCCGGTGCACCTGACGCTCGACTGCCGGCTCGATGGGCTGCTCCGGCCCACGCCCATGCGGGCAGGGCAGGTTCGGCGTGGTACCGAACAGGCGGCAGATCAGCGGGCGCTGGTCATACACCTCACAGCCGTGAGGCCCCAGATGCACGCAGTTGTATTCGGCCAGCGCCGCATCGTGCTCGGCATCGCTCTTGACCGGCAGTCGCGCCAGCTCTTCGGACGAGGCGGTGACCGGCCCGCAGCAATCGTGGCAGCCGGGCACACAGTCGAAGCGCGGAATCTGTCGGCGCAGGTGGTCGATCTTGCGGTCAGTGCAGCTCATTGCCAAGGCGCCTTGAAACGAAGGCCGCAGTTTACCGTGCCCTATCGGACAGGGCGTAGCCCGGGTGCAATCCGGGGCGGCGCGTACAGCCTGAGTGGTCGCGCTGCTCCGATAAACTCGGCTTTTTTCCCTTCGCCCCTTGGCGTCGGCCGGACCACACGCTTATGCTGCGTTGAATTTTCCACACAACAAAATCAGGATTTCGCACATGAACGCCCGCGTTCACCAGCCCGTCCACAGTCCACAGCATGCCGTTTCCTATTACGCCGCCAGCGTCAATCGCGGGTTGGCCTACCCACCGCTGGACGGCGAACGGCAGGTGGATGTGTGCATCGTCGGTGGCGGGTTCAGCGGCCTGAACACGGCCATCGAGCTGGCACAGAAGGGCCTCTTGGTGGCGTTACTGGAGGCACGCAAGATCGGCTGGGGCGCCAGCGGCCGCAACGGCGGGCAGCTGATTCGCGGCGTCGGCCATGATGTCGAGCAGTTCGAATCGGTGGTTGGCAAGGACGGCGTACGCCAGTTCAAGCTGATGGGCCTGGAGGCCGTGGAGATCGTGCGCAGCCGCGTCGAGCAGTTTCGCATCGACTGCGACCTGACCTGGGGCTATTGCGACCTGGCCAACAAGCCGGCGCACATGGACGGCTTCGCCGAGGACAAGGCCGAGCTGGAAAGCCTCGGTTATCGCCACGAACTGCGCATGGTGCCGAAGGAGCGCATCCATGAGGTGGTCGGCTCCGACAATTACCACGGCGCCATGATCGACATGGGCTCGGGCCACCTGCACCCGCTCAACCTGGCGCTCGGCGAAGCCGCTGCCGCCCAATCGCTTGGCGTGCAGCTGTTCGAAGACTCACCGGTGACCGACATCGACTATGGCAGCGAAGTGCGCGTGCACACCGCCACCGGCCAGGTACGCGCCAAGTACCTGGTGCTGGCCTGCAATGCCTATATCAACGGTCTCAACCCAACGCTGAGCGGCAAGGTGCTACCGGCCGGCAGCTATATCATCGCCACCGAACAGCTTTCCGAAGAGCAGGCGCGCCAGCTGATTCCGCAGAACATGGCGCTGTGCGACCAGCGCGTGACCGTCGACTACTACCGCCTCTCGGCCGACCGCCGACTGCTGTTCGGCGGTGCCTGCCACTATTCCGGGCGCGATCCGGCCGACATCGCCGCCTATATGCAGCCGAAGATGCTTAAGGTATTCCCGCAGCTGGCCAACGTGCGTATCGACTTCCAGTGGGGCGGGATGATCGGCATCGGTGCCAACCGCCTGCCACAGATCGGCCGACTCAAGGACCAGCCCAACGTGTTCCACGCCCAGGCCTATGCGGGGCACGGCGTCAACGCCACGCATCTGGCAGGCAAGCTGCTCGCCGAGGCCATCGCCGGACAGGAAAGCCGCGGCTTCGACCTGTTCGCCCAGGTCCCGCACATGACCTTCCCCGGCGGCAAGCACCTGCGCTCGCCGTTGCTGGCACTGGGGATGGCCTGGCACCGGCTTAAAGAGTTGCTGTAGGCCTACAAATCGCGGCTGAAGCCGCTCCTACGGGCGCGCCGCGCGGCGAAGCTGACCTTATAGCTTCCAGAACGGCAGGCTCGCCTCGCGCTCGGCCTGGGCGCGGCTCAGGCCGATGTCGCGCAGCTGCTGGTCGCTGAGCTTGAGCAGCGCGCGGCGCGTACTCAGGCGCCGCCAGAAGGCCGGCCAATTGCGGCCGAAGTAGCGAGCCTCATCCTTGTGTGGCGCTACCTGTACATGCTCGCCCACCGCCGCGAAATCTGTCTTGCTGAATCCGCTCATGGCTGCCTCCCTCTTACCCTTCTGTCATGGGAGATCAGCATGCGGTCGTTAGAAAACACATGACAGATTCAAAAAATCCTTATTTACTCCATACAGATTCGCCGATTTTTCCCCTGAATGGGATTTTTCAAGGCGAACTGTACTGGTTCAAACCCACCCTGCACCAAAGCGGACGACCGTCATGACGCTCTATTTGAACCTGGCCGAACTGCTTGGTACCCGTATCGAGCAGGGCCTGTACCGCCCAGGCGACCGTCTGCCGTCGATACGCAGCCTGAGTCAGGAACACGGCGTCAGCCTGAGCACCGTGCAACAGGCCTACCGCCACCTTGAAGACATGGGGCTGGCCGCGCCGCGACCGAAGTCCGGATACTTCGTGCCGGTGGGGCGGCAAATGCCCGCCCTGCCGCAGATCAGTCGAGCCGCACAGCGTCCCGTGGAGGTCTCGCAGTGGGATCACGTACTGGAACTGATCAGCAGCTCGCCACAGCACGACATGCTGCAGCTGGGCCGAGGCCGCCCGGACATCAGCGGCTCGACACTCAAGCCACTGCTGCGCAACCTGTCGCGCCAGGCGCGCCGGCAGGACCCGGACGTACTCACCTATGGCGGCATTCGCGGCGATATTCGCCTGCGCGAACAGATCGCCCGGCTGATGCTCAACTCCGGCTGCCGGGTGGCCGCTGAAGACCTGGTTGTCACCACTGGTTGCCACGAAGCCCTGTCGGCGGCCGTGCGCGCCATCTGCCAGCCAGGTGACATCGTCGCGGTCGACTCGCCGAGCTTCCATGGCGTCATGCAGGCGCTCAAGGGCTTCGGCATGAAGGCGCTGGAGCTGCCCACCGACCCGCTCAGCGGGATCAGCCTCGATGCCCTGGAGATGGCTCTGGAGCAGTGGCCGATCAAGGCCATCCAGCTCACCCCCAACTGCAACAACCCGCTCGGCTACATCATGCCCGACGCCAACAAGCGCGCCCTGGTCGCTCTGGCGCAGCGCTTCGATGTGGCCATCATCGAGGATGACGTCTACGCCGACCTCGCCTACAGCTACCCACGACCGCGCAGCATCAAGTCGTTCGACGAGGATGGTCGGGTGCTGTTCTGCAGCTCTTTCTCCAAGACTCTGGCGCCGGGTCTGCGGGTCGGCTGGATCGCCCCGGGACGCTACCTGGAGCAGGTGGTGCACATGAAGTACCTGGGCACTGGCAGCACCGCGCAGCTGCCGCAACTGGCGCTGGCCGAATACCTCAAGGACGGGCATTACGAACCGCACCTAAGACGCATGCGCGCGCAGTACCTGCGCAGCCGCGACCTGATGGTGGACTGGGTCAGCCGCTATTTCCCGGCCGGCACCCGGGTCAGCCGACCGCAGGGCAGCTTCATGCTATGGGTGGAGATGCCGCAGGGCTTCGACAGCCAGAAGCTCAATCGCGCGCTGCTGCCGCACAAGATCCAGATCGCGCCGGGCAGCATCTTTTCGGCGGCCGGCAAGTACCGTAACTGCATCCGCCTGAACTACGCCGAACCGCCGAGCACGACCATCGAAGCGGCGGTGAAGCAGATCGGTGCGACCATCGCCGAGCTGATCGAAGAGGCTGACCTGCAGCACACGCAGGATCTCGGGCAGTGGCGCTGAGCCGGTTCAGGAACGCGCCGCTTCCATCTCGCTGAAGGCACCGCGCTTGCTCGCCAGGATGATGAACACGAAAGCGCCAGTAGCCATCATCAGCGGCAGCGCATGGCCGCTGAGCCACTGGCTGACGGCACCTGTGGTGAGTGGCCCGATCAGGCAGCCCAGCCCCCACAACTGAGCGACATGGGCATTGGCGCGCACCAGTTCGTCATCACGATAACGCTCGCCGATCATGATCAGCGACAAGGTGAACAGGCCACCGGCACTGGCACCAAAGGCCACCAGCACTGGCCAGATCATCGGTGTCTGCAGCAACGGTGGAATCGCCAGGCTGGACACCAGCAGCACGACGCCACAGGCGCGGAACAACAACTGCCGCGACATGCGGTCGGCCAGCCAGCCGATGGGCAGCTGCAGCACCGCGTCGCCGACCACCACCACGCTGACCATGAACAACGCCACTTCCTGAGTGAAGCCCTGGCGCAGGCCGTAGATCGGCAACAGGGTCAGCATCATCGCTTCGAAGGCGGCAAACAGCATCACTGCCCAGGCGATCGCCGGCAGCTTGCGGCAGAACACCAGCAGCCCGCGCCCGGAGGCGCTGTGTGCATCCACCTGCGGCGCGCCGCTGCGCCCGATCAGGATCAGCGAGCCGCCGATCAGCAGGCACACGCCCGTCCAGAAACCCCGGTCGGTCGCCGTGCCGAGCGCCGTCAACAGCAGGGGGCCGCTGAGCTGGCTGAGGGCATAGCCGGTGCCGTACAGGGCCACTAAACGGCCGCGCCATTTCTCCACGGCGAGCTGGTTGATCCAGCTTTCGCCGAGGATGAACACCACGGTCAACGCCACACCGATGAAAAGGCGTAGGCCGACCCAGACCGCATAGTTCTGCACTAGCGCCAGCCCGGCCACCGACACTGCGCCGAGCAGCAGGCACAGCTGCATCAGCACCGTGGTGCCTAAGCGCGCCGCCAGACGCCCGGCCAACAAGGCTCCGAGCAGCACACCGACAGCTGGAGTCGCGGCCATCACGCCGATGGCGAAGGAGTCGTAGCCCCAGCTTTCCAGACGCAGCGACACCAGCGGCATGGTCACGCCCAGCGCCAGGCCGATGCTGATGACCGCCGCACAGACGGCGAAGTAGGTGCCCCAACGCATTGGCGAATTCCTTGGCTGACGAGCCGCTGCAAAGACAACGGCCGGTTCCTCGGGAACCCGGCCGTAGGTTTTGGGAACGAGATAGCCGGCAGTTTCGCTGCGTTCTCGGCCCTCTCCCCCAGCCCCTCTCCCATAAATGGGAGAGGGGAGCCGATTACCTGGCCAACGACCAGGTGATCGCCCCGCTACCGTTACAGTTTGATCCAGGTGGATTTCAGCTCGGTGTACTTGTCGAACGCGTGCAGCGACTTGTCACGACCGTTGCCGGACTGCTTGAAGCCACCGAACGGCGCAGTCATGTCGCCGCCGTCGTACTGGTTGATCCACACGCTGCCGGCGCGCAGCGCCTTGCCCACCAGGTGGGCGCGTGACAGGTTGCTGGTCCACACCGCAGCGGCCAGGCCGTAGACGGTGTCGTTGGCGATGGCGATGGCCTCGTCCTGATCATCGAAGCCGATCACCGACAGCACCGGGCCGAAGATTTCTTCCTGGGCAATGCGCATGGCGTTGCTCACGCCGTCGAAGATGGTCGGCTCGACGTAGGTGCCGCCAGTCTCTTCCATCACCCGCTTGCCGCCGGCCACCAGCTTCGCGCCGTCGTCATGGCCGGCCTGGATGTAATTCAGCACATTGTTCATCTGCGTGGTGTCGACCAGCGCACCGACATTGGTCTCCGGGTCCAGCGGGTTGCCCGGCTTCCAGGCCTTGATCGCCTCGACCACCATGGGCACGAACTTGTCCTTGATGGAATTCTCCACAAGCAGGCGCGAACCGGCGGTGCAGACCTCGCCCTGGTTGAAAGCGATGGCACTGGCGGCAGATTCGGCAGCGGCCTGCAGGTCCGGTGCGTCAGCGAAGACGATGTTCGGGCTCTTGCCGCCAGCCTCCAGCCAGACGCGCTTCATGTTCGACTCGCCGGCATAGACCATCAGCTGCTTGGCGATCTTGGTCGAGCCGGTGAACACCAGGGTGTCGACGTCCATGTGCAGGGCCAGGGCCTTGCCCACAGTGTGACCGAAGCCCGGCAGCACGTTGAATACGCCAGCCGGGATGCCGGCCTCGATGGCCAGCTGGGCAATGCGAATGCCGGTCAGCGGCGACTTCTCGGAGGGCTTGAGGATGATTGAGTTACCGGTGGCCAACGCCGGGCCAAGCTTCCAGCAGGACATCAGCAGCGGGAAGTTCCACGGCACGATGGCGGCGACCACGCCCACCGGCTCGCGGGTGACCAGACCGAGCTGGTCGTGAGGCGTGGCGGCGACCTCGTCATAGACCTTGTCGATGGCCTCGCCGCTCCAGCGAATGGCATTGGCCGCGCTGCTCACGTCGATGCTCAGCGAATCGCTGATCGGCTTGCCCATGTCCAGGGTTTCCAGCAGAGCCAGCTCCTGTCCATGCTCCTCGATCAGCTCGGCGAAGCGGATCATGACCTTCTTGCGCTGGGCCGGTGCCATACGCGACCACACGCCGGAGTCGAAGGTGGCGCGGGCGTCCTTGACCGCCAGCTCGGCGTCGGCCTGATCACAGCTGGCCACCAGGCCGAGCAGACGCCCGTCGACCGGGCTGATGCACTCGAAGGTGGCGCCGGACTCGGCGGCGCGATATTCGCCGTGGATGAAGGCACGGGTTTCGATGGTCAGGGTCTTGGCACGCTGTTCCCAGTCGCTACGAGTCAGGCTAGTCATTCCGGCATCCTCTCAATGGGTGGAAGCGGCGCCCGCCAGGACGCGCGCTGTCAATAATTCTGCAAGGCCAGCTCGCTGGCCGAATCCTGCTCGCCACACTAAACCAGTGGGCTGTGGCTTTTCAATATTTTTGACATAGACGGGGAAAAGCCCTTGTCATGTTCGTTTTTTTAAACATAGACTGCCGCCACGACTCTACCGTCGCGGCCCCGCTGGCCGCGTGATCAACGCCACCGCCCCACGGAACAGCCAGATGAACATCGAGCAGATCGTCGACTTCGCCCAGGCCGGCACGGCCGCCGAACACTATCGCCCCGCAGCGGAGAAAGTGCTCAAGGGTGACCCCGAGCAGAGCGTACGCAACCACTACAGCAGCCCCTGCGGCCAGTTCAGCACCGGCATCTGGGAAGGTGCAGTGGGCCAGTGGACGGTGAACTACACCGAGCACGAGTACTGCGAGATCCTCCAGGGCGTGTCCGTGCTGCGTGACGCCGATGGCAACGCCAGAACCGTACGCGCCGGCGACCGCTTCGTGATTCCCGCCGGATTCTCCGGCACCTGGGAAGTGCTGGAAGCCTGCCGCAAGGTCTATGTGATCTTCGAGCCCAAGTAAGCACCTGACCGCGAGCCACACGGACGGGTTCCGGGCTCACCGAATCCTGTTGTTGCTTGTCACCCTTCGACCCGCCTCGTGCGGGTCTTTTTCTGCGCGGTGGGGCTTCGGCGCGCAGGCACGGCCCCCACGACAGCCGAACGCATGGCGCCCGCCGCCAATGCCAGCAGCGCGAAGAGCACCACGGCATGCGCCAGGCTCAGCCAGCTTGCCAGAGCGCCGAACACCGGCGCGCCCAATGTCTGGCCAACGGCGATACCGAGAAAGGCGATGGTCAGCCCGGTAGCGGGGCGCTCGGACAATGCGGCCACGCCCCAGACCAGATAGATACCGCTCAGGGTGATGTAGGCCGCGCCGAACAGTGCGCCACCCAGCAGCGTCAGGGCCGGCGCGCTCCCCAGACCGACCAGGACTATGGCCGCCGCCAGCGCGGCCAGGCACAGACGGTGCGCCCAGTCGATGCCCAGTCTGGCGACCAGAGCCCCAGCCCCAGCACCGGCGATCCCGGCGGCGCCGATCACCCCCCAGAGCAATCCGGCCCCAGCGCTCTGCCACCCCAGACGCTGCGCCACGATCTCGCTGCCAAATGACCACAATGCCGTGCTGGCCGCGCCCATCAGCAGGGACGCCACCACCAGTCGTTTCAAGGTGGCGCTGAACAGTGCCGCCCCCGTGTGAGCCTGCACAGGCGGCGCGGAGGTACGCGGCACATACAAAACCGCCAGCACCGCCAGCACGCATGCCGCGGCTGCGAACACGCCGTAGGCCAGCCGCCACTCGGCGCCGAACATCAGCGCGACCGGGCCGGACAGAATCACGCCTGCACTGGTGCCGGCGTTGATCAGGGTATTGGTGCCGTCCTGGCGCTGCGGCTCGACGATCGCCGCCACCGCGGCGGCCATGGGCGGTGAAGCCAAGCCAGTGCTCATACCGGCGAGCAACACCGCAGCGGCAAGCCAGAACGCCGATGGTGCGAGGGCGATGCCGAGCATACCGAGCATGGCGATCGATGCGGCAACGAAGGCGACGGTACGCGCGCCGAGTCGCTCGGTCAGTTGTGCAGCGACGACGATGGCGAGGCAGTAGCCAAGAAAGGAGCCACCGGCGATCAGGCCGCCAACGGCGTCCGGCAGAGCGAGATCAGCATCGATCTGCGGCAGGAACAGGCCGAAAGCGAAACGGGCGAAGCCGTAGCACACCGCGATCAGGCCGAAGCCCGTGACACCAAGGCGCCATTCACGGGTCATGCCTGCCCCCGCAGGGCCAGCAGCGTCGCCGCGCGACCCGCCGTGGCCACTGCCGCCAGGCCGCGGTAGCTAGCCGCGAACGTGGCACCTTCGAAGAGAATGACCACTTGCTCGACCAATTCCTCATCGGCGCTGGTGCCCAACTGACGGGCGAGAATCCGTCGCACCGTCTCGCTGAAGCGCGCCTTGTACGCCGCCACGACCTCGGTGACTTCCGGCAGGGCCGTGCCGAGTTCGCCCTGGGCACGCAGGAACAGGCAGCCACGCGCGCCCTCCTCGCCCATCCAGCTGGCCAGTGCATCGAACAGCGCCTCGACGCTGTCCAACTCCAGGCGCTGCAGGAAGCGCTGCCCACGCGTCATCAGCACGGCAGCGATCAGCTCGTTCTTGCTGCCCGCGTGCTTGTACAGCGTGCGGCTGGACATCCCGGCGGCCTGCGCCAGACGATCCATGCCGGTTGCGTTGAAGCCGTGACGGTCGAACAGCTCTTCGGCCACGGATATAAGCTTGGCGTCAATATTCACAGGATCAAGGTAAAACGATCATTTTACCTCGTCAACCAGCTATAAATGCTCAGGCAAAAAAAGACCCGCACAGGGCGTAATGCTGTTCACTTAAGAAACGGTCGAGCTCGATCAGTCCCCTCGCCCCTCCGGGTAGAGGGTTAGGGCGGGCCGCGTTCGGAGAGGGGGAAACTGGCAGTTTGCGGTGTCTTCTGCCCTCTCCCCCAGCCCCTCTCCACTAGGCGTGCCCCCAATAAATAGGAGAGGGGAGCCAAACGTGTGTAACCTTAATTGAACAGCATACCGCACCGGGCGGGTCTTTCTATCAGCACGCCGAGACGTGCTTAGCGTCCGGCTCAGGCCAGCTCGTCGAAGCACTCGGCGACGATGGCGATGCCTTTATCCAGCTGCGCGTCCGGGATGGTGACGGGCATCAGGAAGCGGATGACGTTGTAGTAGGTGCCGCACGACAGCAGGATCAGACCCTTGTCACGCGCACGGGCGACGATCTTGCCCACCAGCTCGGCTGCCGGCTTGCTGTGGTCGCCGTCTTCGAACAGCTCGATGGCGACCATCGAACCCAGGCCACGTACGTCACCGATCACCTTGTGCTTCTCGGCGATGGTCTTGAGGCCCGCCTTGAGTTTCTCGCCGACGGCGTTGGAGCGCGCCAGCAGGTTCTCTTCGTCGAACACCTTGAGCACGGCCAGGGCCGCGGCGCAGGCGATCGGACTGCCGGCGTAGGTGCCGCCCAGGCCACCGGGGGCGATCTTGTCCATGATCTCGGCCTTGCCGCACACGCCGGAGATCGGGAAGCCGCCGCCAACGGACTTGGCGAAGGTGGTCAGGTCCGGCACCACGCCCAGTTGCTCGGTGGCGAAGAAGGTACCGGTACGGCCCGCGCCGGTCTGCACTTCGTCAGCGATCAGGAGGATGCCGTGCTGGTCGCACAGCGCGCGCAGGCGCTGCATGAAGGCAGGGGAGTTGACGTAGAAACCGCCTTCGCCCTGCACCGGCTCGATGATGATGGCGGCGATGTCCTGCGGCTGCGCGTCGTTCTTGAAGATGCGCTCGATGCTGGCGATGGACTCGTCCTCGCTCACACCGTGCAGCGGGCATGGCGCCTGGGCGCGGTACACGCCAGCCGGCATCAGGCCCATGCCGGCAGAGTACGGTACCACCTTGCCGGTCAGCGACAGGGTCATCATGGTGCGCCCGTGGTAGGCGCCGGTAAAGGCGATCACGCCGGCGCGGCCGGTGGCGGCGCGGGCGATCTTCACGGCGTTCTCGACAGCTTCGGAGCCGGAGGTGACCAGCAGGGTTTTCTTGGCGAAGTCGCCCGGCACGCGCTTGGCGATCTCTTCGCACAGCTCGATGTAGGGCTCGTAGGCCAGTACCTGGAAGCAGGTGTGGGTCAGCTTGGTCAGCTGCTCCTGAACGGCGGCGATCACCTTCGGATGCAGGTGGCCGGTGTTCAGTACGGCGATGCCGCCGGCGAAGTCGATGTACTCACGGCCTTCGACGTCCCATACGGTGGCGTTCTCGGCGCGTTCGGCAACGATCGGGTGGATCTGGCCAACACCGCGCGGTACGGCGGCGGCACGGCGTTGCAGCAGGGATTCGTTGGTCTTGCTCATGGTGTCCTCATGGCCGTCATCGGGCGGCTCGGTTGCAAGGAAATGCCTCTGGAGGGGGATCGCCGCAGCATACGATGATCGACTGCGTCGGGCCGCCGGAGGCGGGGAAATTCTGGCTCGCCACGCTCCAAATCAGAGCGCTAGGCGCGTCGCGAGCGAAGGCCGGGCTAGGCGGCGCAAGCGGGAAAAGCGGAGTTGGCTGTAGCCAATGAGCATTTTCCCGTTTGCGCCAACGACGTCCGGCCGAGTGCAGCAGCGACTAGATGCCGCCCAGGCACATGTACTTGATCTCGAGGTAATCCTCGATCCCGTACTTGGAACCTTCACGGCCCAGGCCGGAAGCCTTCACGCCGCCGAACGGCGCGACCTCATTGGAGATCAGGCCGGTGTTGATACCCACCATGCCGTACTCCAGCGCCTCGGCCACGCGGAACACGCGGCCCAGATCGCGGGCATAGAAATAGGAAGCCAGGCCGAACTCGGTATCGTTGGCCATGGCAATCACCTCGGCCTCGTCCTTGAAGCGGAACAGCGGCGCCAGCGGACCGAAGGTTTCTTCCTTGGCCACGGCCGCGGTTTTCGGCACATCCACCAGAATGGTCGGCTCGAAGAAGGTGCCGCCGAGCGCGTGGGGCTTGCCGCCCAGAACGATCTTGGCGCCCTTGGCCAACGCGTCCTCGATGTGCTCCTGCACCTTGGCCACGGCCTTCTCGTCGATCAGCGGGCCGGTGGTGGTGCCGTCTTCCAGACCGTTGCCAATTTTCAGCTTGGCCACTGCCGCCTTGAGCTTTTCGGCGAAGGCATCATAGACGCCGTCCTGGACGTAGATGCGGTTGGCGCAGACGCAGGTCTGGCCGTTGTTGCGGTACTTGGAGATCAGTGCGCCGTCCACGGCAGCGTCCAGGTCGGCGTCGTCGAAGACGATGAACGGCGCGTTACCGCCCAACTCCAGCGACACCTTCTTGATGTCCTGGGCGCACTCGGCCATCAGCTGGCGACCAATCTCGGTCGAGCCGGTGAAGGACAGCTTGCGCACGATCGGGTTGCTGGTCAGCTCGCCGCCCACTTCGCCGGCGCTGCCGGTGACCACGCTCAGCACGCCCTTCGGGATGCCGGCACGCTCGGCAAGCTCGACCAGGGCCAGGGCGGAGAACGGGGTCTGCGAAGCCGGCTTGATCACCATGGTGCAACCGGCGGCCAGTGCCGGGCCGGCTTTGCGGGTGATCATCGCGGCAGGGAAGTTCCACGGGGTGATGGCCGCAGTGACGCCGATCGGCTGCTTGATCACGATCAGGCGCTTGTCCGGCTGGTGACCGGGGATCACGTCACCGTAGACGCGCTTGGCTTCTTCGGCGAACCACTCGATGAAGGAGGCGGCATAGGCGATTTCGCCCTTGGCTTCGGCCAGCGGCTTGCCCTGTTCCAGAGTCATCAGGCGACCGAGGTCATCCTGATTCTCCATCAGCAACTCGAACCAGCGGCGCAGCTTGTTGGCGCGCTCCTTGGCGGTCAGCGCACGCCAGGCCGGCAGCGCCTTATCGGCGGCTTCGATAGCGCGGCGGGTTTCGGCGCGGCCCATCTTCGGTACATGGCCGATGATTTCACCGGTGGCCGGGTTGTTCACGGCAATGGTCTGACCGCTGTCGGCGTCCAGCCACTGGCCATCGATATAAGCCTGTTGGCGCAGCAGCTGGGAGTCTTTCAGTTGCATGGCAGTCTCCTTCAGTCCGGCGCCCGGGCGCCGGGGTAAAGTCGTTGAAGTCACGGGCAGAGCCCACAAGGCTGGAAAGGCGGGCCTTGCGAAGCCTGGGTAATGGATTCAGAGCCGTTGAACGTGCGGGGGTTCAGAATGACCGAACGCACCGTTTGAAATCTCAAACGAATCCTAGGAGCGGCAACGCTAAAGGGCAATAGTCGAAAGGGTAAAATTGACGAAAGAAGCGTTAAAAACTGCCGAGACTCGTCCTCCAAGGGTCAAGAAGTGTAAAACTCGTTCGAAATAACGCACGATCATGCAGAATGGACGCTAACCGCCGACATGGGTATGATTGCGCCCCGCAACGCATCCGTAGCTCAGCTGGATAGAGTACTGCCCTCCGAAGGCAGGGGTCGTGGGTTCGAATCCCGCCGGATGCGCCAGATAGAAAACAAGGGCCTAGGTGAAAACCTCGGTCCTTTTTTCGATGAGTGCCTGTCTCATGGATATGAGAGGGGCGAATGCCAGGTTCGAACCAAGGCCTGATGCGAGGACTAGGTTCTCCAAGAGGCGCTTGGAGCACTCATTCTCAGCGCCCGGCGCACACGGCGAAATCGCGCTTGAGCACACGGTGCGACGACGACGTGCTTATATAGGGCTCTCGGAAATCAGGCTCATGACGCGGCTTAACGGTCCGGATAGCAGTGGGCTGGCGTTTCGAACCCACTCTGCAGCCAGTCGGCGTGCCTCACGATGTCGCTTACACCTGGGCTGGCCTTCGGCCACCCAGCACCCCGCTTATCTGGAATAAACCGTTTTTAGCTTGGGTATGGCACCTCGCGTGATAGGGTTAGTCCCTGCTCTCCTTAAAATTGGCCGCCGCACGCGGCCCTCACAAGAGCGTCCCAAATGCACGCCAAGGCACGCGAAGTTCCTGTGCTGCCGGTGCTACAGGATCTGCGGGCCGGTACTGCAGAACTGCACATCGGTCTGGAAAAACAGCTTCCCTTTTTCTCTGACCTTCTCGACAAAAACGCCTTTCAACGGCTGATGCAGGCCTACTACGGCTTCTACCTGCCGCTTGAAAATGCCTTACTCGATAGCGACGTGATACCTGCCGATTTCGATCTGGTGTCGCGCCTCAAGGCACCGACCCTGTGCAAGGACCTGCATGCCCTAGGCCTGTCAGCCGAGGCCATCGAGCGTTTGCCGATCTGCCAGAGATTGCCTGCAATAAGCTGCAGGCCTGCCTGCCTGGGCGTTCTGTATGTGCTCGAAGGGGCCACGCTCGGTGGACAAATCCTGCGTCGGGAAATGGCTTCACGACTAGGCCTGAACGCCGACAACGGAGCGGCGTTCCTCGATATCTATGGCGCGGAAACCGGGCGACGCTGGCGCAGTTTTATTGCGTACCTGGGAAATCGATCCCTGAATACGGACGAGCGCGAAGCCGTTGTCATGGCGGCCCAGACCACATTCGCCTGTTTCGAGCGCTGGCTCGAACGCAGAGAGGTACTGATATGACCCCGCAGAACAAAGAGGCCTTCGAAGAACTGCTGGCCAACTGCGCCGACGAGCCAATCCGCTTCCCCGGGGCGATCCAGCCTCATGGATTGCTGCTGACACTCAGCGAACCGGATCTTGAGATCATCCAGATCAGCGCCAATGTCGAAACATTGCTGGCGCATACGCCGCAAGAACTGATCGGCCAACCGTTACACAAGCTGATTGGCCAGGCCCACGCCGAAGCAGTACGCGAGGCGTTGCTGCGGCCAGCGTTCGCCGACGCCGGGCCACTTCACTTTCACATCAATGGCATGACATTCGAGGGCTTGCTGCATCGGCATCAGGGCGTGTTGATCCTGGAGCTGGAAATCCACGTGGAAAATTTCCAGCCGCGAAACGTCGCGGGGCTCAACACCAACCTGGGACGCATGCTCCAGCGCCTGCAACAAGCGAGCACGCTGCAGGAGCTGTACGACATCAGCGTTAAGGAAATTCAGGCGATGACCGGTTATGACCGGGTGCTCATCTATCGCTTCGAGGAAGAGGGCCATGGTCAGGTCATCGCTGAAGCCTCCGCTCCGTCGATGGAACTCTTCAATGGCCTGTTCTTCCCCGCCTCGGATATCCCCGAACAGGCTCGCGAGCTGTATCGCACCAACTGGCTGCGAATCATCCCCAACGCCGATTACCAACCGGTGCCACTGGTGCCGAAGCTGCGACCCGATACGCAGACTCCGCTGGACCTGAGCTTCGCCACGCTGCGCAGCGTTTCCCCGATTCACTGCCAGTACATGAAGAACATGGGGGTGCTGTCGTCGATGAGTATCTCCCTGCTCAAGGACGACAAACTCTGGGGCCTGATCAGCTGCGGCAATCGCCAGCCGTTGCACGTACCGCATGAGTTGCGTAGCGCCTGCCAGACTATCGGCCAGGTACTGTCGCTGCAGATCAGCGCCATGGAATCGCTGGAGATCAACCGTCAACGTGAAGCGAAGATCGATGCGCTGAGGCTGCTCAATCAGGCCATGATCGATTCGCCGCAGACTGTTTTCGATGGACTGGCAGGGCAACCCGAGGTGCTGAGGGCGCTGACGGGGGCCGGCGGTGTCGCAGTCATCGAAGACAAGCAGCTACGCCGATACGGCAACTGCCCGGAGCCTCAGGAAATCCGCGCACTGCACCAATGGCTGCAGAACAGAGGCGAGCCCGTGTTTTCCAGTCATCGCCTTTCTGCTGTCTATCCGCCCGCAGCGCAGTATCCGCAGGTGGCCAGCGGTGTACTGGCGATGAGCCTGCCCAAACCGGTGGATAACGCTGTGTTGTGGTTTCGTCCGGAGGTGAAGGAAAGCATCAACTGGAGCGGCGATCCGCGCAAACCCATGGATCTGGAAAATTCCGATGCCGGCCTGCGCTTGCGGCCTCGTACATCGTTCGAAATCTGGAAGGTCGAGATGGCCGGTATCTCAACCAAATGGAGCCAGGGAGATCTGTTTGCGGCCAACGACCTGCGCCGCTCGGCGCTGGAGCATGACCTCGCCCGGCAAGTACGCCGCGAGCAGGAGGCGGTACGTGCCCGTGACGAGCTGGTTGCCGTGGTTTCGCATGACCTGAGAAATCCCATGACGGTGATTTCGATGCTCTGCGGCATGATGCAAAAGACCTTTAGCTCCGACGGCCCGCACACGTCGCGGCGCATCGCTACCGCGCTCGACACCATGCAGCAGGCCGCCGGGCGGATGAACACGCTGCTCGAGGATTTGCTCGATACGTCGAAGATCGACGCCGGGCGCTATACCATCACCCCGCAAAAGCTCGATGTCGGGCACATGTTCGAAGAAGCGCAATCGCTGCTCGCACCACTCGCGCTGGATAAGGACATCAGTATTTCCTTCGAGGCTGATCCTAATCTGCGCATTCATGCTGATCCGGAGCGGCTGTTTCAGGTGCTCTCGAACCTGATCGGCAATGCGATCAAGTTCACCCCGCGACAGGGCCAGGTCGGAGTCCGCGCGAAATCTGTCGGCGATGACATCGTATTCACCGTGCGCGATACCGGCGAGGGCATCCCCACGGAGCACCTGCCTCATGTGTTCGACCGTTACTGGACGGCAAAGGATGGCAATCCCACCGGGACGGGCCTTGGTTTGTACATTACCCAAGGCATCGTGGAAGCCCACGGCGGGCGCATCGCCGTGGAGAGCGAACTGGGCAAGGGCTCGGAGTTTCAGTTCACCGTGCCGGCGCTTGCAGAAAGTGCTGTGTAGTATTTTTGTCCAGCATTACTTGGTGATCGAGGACTAGGCATTCGAGATATCTTGTTGCCAACCAAAATCCTGTACCGCACGGTATCGCCAGCCGACTAGGGAACCCGAAAAGCCCGCCTGGAGCGGAATGCTGTTCACTTAATAAACGGTCGAGCGCGATTAGTCCCCTCGCCCCCCCGGGGAGAGGGTTAGGGCGGGCCGCGTTCGGAGAGGGGGAGAACTGGCAGTTTCGCGGTGTTTTCGGCCCTCTCCCCCAGCCCCTCTCCCATAAATGGGAGAGGGGAGCAAAAAAAACGTGTGCAACCTTAAGTGAACAGCGTTACGCCTGGGGCGGGCTTTGTCGTTCATGACGTCTGGCACCGGGCGGTGCGCAGTATCGGCTAAGACCGGAGAGAGACCTCGGGGATCGCTTAGCTACTGGCATCAGCAGCGTTGTCGGCACGGGCTTCCTCCAGCAGTTGTTGAATCACCTGCTCCTGCTCCTCGTAGCGTCCTTCACCGAAATGGCTGAAGCGCACCTTCCCCTTGGCATCGATAAAGTAATGCGCGGGCCAGTACCTGTTGTTGAACGCACGCCAGATCGCATAGTTGTTGTCGATGGCAACTGGGTAGGCAATGTCCAGCGCCTTAACCTGCTTTCGTACATTGCCGATCAGTTTTTCGTAGGCATACTCGGGCGTGTGCACGCCAATCACCACGAGCCCGCTCTTCTCATATTTCTTCGCCCATTGATTGACGTAGGGCAGGCTGCGCTGGCAGTTGATGCAGTCGTAGGTCCAGAAGTCCACCAGCACCACTTTGCCACGCAGAGACTCGGCACTCAGCGGCTCGGAGTTCAACCATTGCACCGCCCCCTCCAGCGATGGCATCCGCTCGCTGCTGTCGCTGCCGCTGAGCGAGAGGGCCGCCGCCTTACTGATCAGGTAATCGACGATTTTCGGCACGTTTTCGATAAGGCTGAGCTCGACCGCGGCGCTCCGTTCCGATGAGGCCTGCTCGAAGAGTTGGCGATCAGCCCCGGTGCCTATCAGCACGGCGCCCAGCAAGCCCGCAACCCCCGCGCCGCGACGTAGCCAGACGGTGACCGGCAGCATGGGTTTCAGCCGCGCAACCAAGCCGCGACCCGCCGCTATTAGCACACCCAGCGCAGTGGCACTGCCCAGGCCATAGGCGAGCAGCAGCAGGCTGGTGCCAGCGCTCGCGCCCTGCAGCATTGCGCTGGAAAGTATGGCGCCCAGGATAGGGCCGGCGCAGGGTGCCCAGAGCAGGCCCGTGGCTACGCCGACGGTAACCGAGGCCAGCGGGCCGCTGCCGCCTCGCACGGAGGGGTCGATTCGGTTGCCCAGCGCGACGAGGGGCCTGGCCATCAACGTGCCAAGCCTGGCTGACAACAACGACAAGGCGAACAGCACCAGAATCAGCAGCGCGATCTGGCGGCCGGCAACATTGGCATGCGCTACCCACTCGCTGCCGACCACTGCCAGGCTCGATACCAGGGCGAAAGTCATCGCCATGCCGCCCAGTACCAGAAAAATGGAAAACCGGGAGCGGTTCGCTCCGGCGAAAACAAAGGGCACGACTGGAAGGACGCAGGGGCTGAGAACCGTGAGGACCCCACCCAGAAAGGCGATTAGAAGCATGACGCTACCTATGGAGTTGGCGGACCGTACCTACCCTCCGGTAGCGGGTCGGGTCCGCGTGACTGGATCAGTTTCGCTGTGGCGGACCGCCACGTCGTTGTTCGCCGATCAAGCAGACGTGGCCTGCGCGTATGCCCCAGGCGTCGAGCTGACGCCGTTGGCTGCATGCGCCCCGACTTGCATGCCCAGTCGCGTACGGCTGAAGCCATCTTCAGCCACTCGCTCCAGCTGCATGCCCAGTTGAGTTCGGCTGAAGCCGTTCTCGGCCTGCGCCCGGTTCGCGCCTTTACCCGCCAGCGGAGTGAGCTGAAAGCACAGGCCGCTGTCGCCGCGATGGTTTTCACTGGCGGCATTGGCATGGACAGCTACACCTGCCAGCGAGAGCGCGAAGGCGCTCAGGTAGATCTTGAGATTTTTCATGGTGGTTCCTTGAGTTGAGTGCTGAAAAAGTAACGGGGAGGATCAGCCACCTTCGTTGCAGTTGGCGGCGATTTTTAGGTAAGTCACCGCGTGCTGCTCACCCATGGAATCGAGGTAGATCATCTGGGCATTCACTACACCGCAGTTGTCGCCACTGTCCTCGGTCAGCGAGATCACCTTGCTGATGTCCAGACGGGTGCCGTAGGAATAGGGTTCGCTTGCGGCGAGGTCCTGGGCCATGGCGGACATCGCGCTGGCGCTCAGAACGGTGAGCAGGCAGGCAGCGGAAAGGGCTTTGATGTTCATGGTGAGTTCCTCGTATTCAATGGCTTCGTTGGGTTCATCGAGACGGGTTCGTGCTGTCTCGTTGGAGCGCATTAAATGCCCGCGAGGTATCTCGGCTGTGTCGACAAGCCCCATGCTAGGAATCGTTAAGTGTCTGCGGTGAGCTCTGATACAGAGCGATACAAACGCCGCTGTTTTTTGCATCCCTTCGGCTCTACTTGTGGCTAGATGGCTGACCTATACAGCCCGATTGACAGGCGACAGGGCATCGCCACACTGCGCACTAGACGCGCATTCGGAGAGCGGGAATGGAACACGTCGATCACGTATTGATCGTGGATGATGATCGCGAGATCAGAGAGCTGGTCGGCAACTACCTGAAGAAGAATGGCCTGCGCACGACAGTGGTCGCCGATGGTCGTCAGATGCGGGCCTTTCTCGAAACCAATCAGGTCGACCTGATCGTGCTCGACATCATGATGCCGGGCGATGACGGGCTGGTGCTGTGTCGCGAGCTGCGCGCCGGAAAGCACAAGGCGACGCCCGTGCTGATGCTGACGGCGCGCACCGACGAGACCGACCGCATCATCGGCTTGGAAATGGGCGCAGACGATTACCTGGCCAAACCCTTCGCGGCTCGCGAGCTGCTCGCCCGCATCAACGCCGTGCTGCGCCGCACGCGCATGCTGCCGCCCAATCTGGTCGTCACTGAAAGCAGCCGCCTGCTCAAGTTCGGGCGCTGGCGTCTCGACACCACCGCCCGCCATCTGCTGGATGAAGACGGGACGCTCGTGTCGCTCAGCGGCGCGGAGTACAGGCTGATGCGGGTATTTCTCGATCACCCGCAGCGCGTGCTCAGCCGCGACCAGCTGCTCAATCTGACCCAGGGTCGTGGCGCAGACCTTTTCGACCGCTCCATAGACCTGCTGGTCAGCCGACTGCGTCAGCGCCTGCTGGATGACGCCCGCGAGCCCGCCTATATAAAGACGGTACGCAGTGAAGGCTACGTCTTTACCTTCCCGGTCGAGATACTCGAGGAGCAGGTATGAAATGGGCGCTGCAACGGCCGCGCACACTGGCCTCGCGGCTGTGGCTGGTGTTTCTGGTCGGGCTGATTCTCGCCCAAGCGCTCACGTTCGGCGCTCAGTACTACGAGCGCTACCAAAGTACCAAGATGACCATGCTGGGCAATTTCGAGCATGACACGGCGACCTCGATTGCCATCCTCGACCGCCTGCCCGCCGCCGAGCGCCCGGAATGGACCAAGCGCCTGCAGCGGCGCAACTATGACTATCTGCTGCGCGAGCACGACCCTGGTATTGCACTCGCCTCGAGTGATCTTGCCGCCAGCGCCGCACAGTCGCTCCAATTCGCCCTGGGCCGCGACTATGACTTGAGCTTCGTGGAAATACCCGGTCCGCGGCAGCATTTCCAGGCCCAGCTGCGGCTGGCAGATGGCAGCCCCGTCACCATCGACGTGAGGCCCGCGGTCAAGCCGCTCTCCCCCTGGTTACCCCTGGTGCTGTTCGGTCAACTCCTGCTGATGATCGGCTGTACCTGGCTTGCCGTACGGATTGCCATACGCCCGCTCAGCCGCTTGGCCGAGGCGGTCGGGAATCTCGACCCGAACGCTCATCCCATGCAGCTGGATGAAAACGGCCCCCGTGAAGTGGCCTACGCCGCCCGGGCCTTCAATACCATGCAGGCGCGTATCGCCGAGTACCTGAAAGAGCGTATGCAATTGCTGGCGGCCATCTCCCACGACCTGCAGACGCCCATCACGCGCATGAAACTGCGCGCCGAATTCATGGAAGACTCGGAGGAAAAAGAAAAACTTGGCAACGACCTGAACGAAATCGAGCACTTGGTGCGCGAAGGCGTCGCCTATGCCCGCAGCGTGCATGGTGCAACCGAAGCCAGTTGCCGCATCAATCTGGACGCCTTCCTCGACAGCCTGGTATTCGACTACCAGGACACCGGACAGGAAGTCAGTCTTTCCGGCAAGAATGGAGCGATCATCGAGACACGGCCGCATGCCCTGCGCCGCATTCTGGTGAACCTGGTGGATAACGCCCTCAAGTACGCGGGCACTGCCGAGGTGGAAGTATCCGGCGGAACCAGTGCCGGTGTTTCGATCAGCGTCCTCGACCGGGGGCCGGGCATCTCCGAGGAGGTCCTGGCCGAAGTCATCAAGCCGTTCTATCGCGTGGAAAGCTCTCGCAACCGCAGCACCGGCGGCACCGGCCTGGGCCTGGCCATCGCTCAACAATTGGCCACGGCGATTGGCGGCTCGCTGAGCTTGCGCAACCGCGAAGGTGGCGGGCTCTGCGTCACCCTGTCCCTCGCTTCCAATCGCTAGACCACAGTGGCTGCATCGCCAGTGCAGCCACTATCGAGATTTCATCGGCTCACGTTTGTACGCCACTGTATCCAGCCAGTTGGCGTACGCACAAACATGCATAACCGCCTGCTCCAGACATAGCCGGTACACAGCCCGCTGCAAGAATTTTCCCCATCGACTCGCCATCAACCCTCGAATGGCAGAGCGCTCAATACGGGAGACCTTGCAATGACCAATCAATCCTACAGCGTGCGAGGCTGGCAGCTGTTCGGCCTTATCGCAGCGCTGGTAGCGGTGATGAGCGCCGCGTCCATCGTGGCCCAACCCGACCTCATCGAAGGTCTGCGCAGCGCCATCCGTGCCACGGCTCGATCCTCGTTCGTCTTGTTCATCGCGGCGTTCACCGCATCGGCTTTCGCTGTGCTGGTGCCCTCGCCGTTTTCCCGAGCCCTGGTCCGTGAGCGACGCTTCATCGGGCTCGCCTTTGCCTTTTCCCATCTGGTGCACGCCTTACTGATCTCCGCCTACGGGCAGCTCAACACCGAGTTCTGGCCGAGCCGCACGGTAGCCAACAACATCCCCGGTGGGACCGCCTACACCTTCATCCTGTTGATGGCACTGACGTCATTCAAAGGCCCAGCTCGGCTGATAGGCCCGAAAGCCTGGAAGGCGCTGCATGTCACCGGCATGTGGGTAATTCTCGGTGTGTTCGCGTTTTCCAACTTCAAACGCATCCCCATGAGCGACTGGTACGTGCTGCCCTTCGGTATCACCTGTGCCGCCGTCGCCATCCGTTTGGTCGGCAAGCTGGCCACGGTCAACAAGCGTAACCAGGCCAGGCAGTCTTCAACGCGCCACGCCTCTTCCGCCTCCTGACTCAACACGGGCGCAATGAAGTTCGTTGCAGGCCGCGACAAGCTGGCGATTCCGGCAGACGTGTCAATCGAGGGAGTCGTCTGCCCTGACTGCAACGCCGCCTGCGGCAACATCGACGTCACGCTGACTCGGGTCGACTGATTCAGCGTCGGCAAACCGACAGACCAGGCTCATCGGCCGACAGGGCCAAGAGCCTGCTCTGCGTCAGCCACCCATCACCGCTCTCGCGAATTCCTCAGGCGCAGGGCTTTCCGCCCAGGCCGGCACCTCGGCCGGCAGGACCAGCCAGGGCTGCTTGCGCCGCGTCCAGATATGCGCCACCGGTGTCTGGCTGATATCCAGCGTACCTGCACGCAGCACCACCATCCCCGGAGCGGCCGTGGTGCTGTTGTAGATGCGCGTAAGGCACTGGCCGCACAGGTGCTGGCGAGAAACCTGCCCCTCGTGCTCGTGCACATACTCCACCAGCGCCCCCGTTATACTCAGCGCCGCTTCGGGCAACAACGCGTGTAGGCCGAAGGCGCTACCGCTCCAGCGCTGACAGTGCAGGCAGTGGCAGGCGTAGACCACCGGCGGAACGGGCAGGTCGAGGGTGTAGCGAACGGCTGCGCATCGGCATTGCCCGGTTAGTGCCATGGCATAACTCCGTGTAAGGGCGCCGCAAGACGCCTCGATGAATAATGGCCGGCAGGATGCCTGATCGCCCCCTCCCGGAAGAAGCCTCAAAATGAACCATCAGCTGATAGCGAATGTATGAACCCCTACGGTCTCGAATGGGAAAACCAGCGCGTGTTTCTTGCCGTGCTACGCAGCGGCAGTCTGTCCGGCGCCGCACGACTACTGGGCATTGCCCAGGCCACCGCAAGGCGGCGTATCGAGAAACTGGAGGCCGGGGTCGGCACCAGCCTGTTCACCCGGACCCCGTCCGGCCTGGTGCCGACCGAAGCGGCCCGTGAGCTGGGTGAGCACGTGGAAGCGATGGACGCGGCGGCATGCGCATTCAATCGCCGCGCCAGCAGCGGCGCCGGCGATAGCGAAGGCACCGTCCGCCTAACCAGTAGCGAACTGCTCGGCGTCGAGGTGCTGCCGCCGTTGCTCGTTGAACTTTGCCAACGCCTGCCCCAGTTGCGGCTAGAGTTGAGTGTCGGTGACCGCGTGGAAGCGCTGGCCCGTCAGGAGTCGGATATTGCGGTACGCCTGCTGCGTCCCAGCGAAGCCAACGTCGTCACCCGCCGCGTCGGCGCCCTGCAAGTCGGCTTGTTCGCAACTGCCGAGTGCCTGGCCCGCCACGGTACGCCACGGACGCCGGCCGACCTGCAGGGCCAGCCGCTGATCGGTCCTGATCGGCGCCAGGCCGATCATCAGGTGCTGCTCGAACAGGGCGTGTACAGCCTCGGTCAGCGCTTCACCATCGCCAGCGACAATCACCTGGCACAACTCGCGGCCCTGCGCGCCGGGCTGGGTTTGGCCCTGTGCCCGACTCGACTGGCCGAACGCTATGGCCTTGAGCGCGTGCTCGCTGACGAGATCAATTTCGAGGTGGACGTGTGGATCGCCATGCACCGTGATCTGCGGCGAATCAGGCGCGTCGCGCTGGCATTCGACGCGCTCGCCACGGCGCTGGACAGATTTTTCGCCCCTGGATAAACCGTTAAACCCCCTGTTGCGCATGATGGATGGCTCACCACGCCGATCGGCCCAGTCGAAGCCGGTTCACCTGTCAATCGAACGAAGCGGCGCTCAGATCATTCCCAGGGTCAGCGCCTTCAGCGTCGCCGCGGCGCGGGTAGAGCACTGCAGCTTGCGAAACACGCTCTCAACATGGGTGCGCACGGTGCTCGGGCTGATGCCCAGGTCGCGCGCCACCTCCTTGTTGCTCGACCCGCCGCTGATGCGCTGCAGTATCTGCGTTTCACGCTCGCTGAGCAGGCCGTTGCCAGGTTTGCTGGCCAGCGGCGCCTGCTCGCCGTGCGCCGCGCTGATCACCGCCTGGCAGGCGCGCAGATCAAAGCGGCCCTGCTCGGCTTCATCCTGCAGCAGCCGGGCGGCCTGATCATCATCTAAAGCTGCGCGCCAGGGTCGTTCGGCACGCAGTGCTTGCCAGGCCAACGCTGCGCTCAGCAGGCGATGCTCGGCCTGCAAGGCTTCGCCACCGAGGGCGCGAAAATAGCCGCTTCCATCCAGACGCTCGTAGGCATAGGCGGCCAGTTGCCCGGCCTCGCTCAGGCCGTCGATCTGGCTACAGGCGCGATGCGTCCAGTAGGGCACCAGACGTACCGACTCAAGATCGCCGTCAAGCAAAGGCCCGGGCGTGCTCCAGACCCGGTTGGGCACGGCCGCACGGCCCAGGCCATGAATCAGCGCCGCCTTGGCGAGCAGCTCGATGCGCGGCTCGGGTAGGCCCCACAGCCGGCCGGCGTCACGCACGAGGTTGGCAGCCTGACGCGAATAGCCGGCCAGCCAGGGCAGCTTGAGGTCGATTACGTCGCCCACCAGGGTCAGGGGTACTTCCGGCCCTGTTCTCGGTTGGGCGACCTCCGGCGTACGCAAGGCTTGCAGCCAATCCGTCGCGTGGCGTGACAATGTGGCAACCAGCGCAGCAGGGTAACGGCGATCGCCCTGAGCGACGATCCACTCCAGCGCTGCCTCCAGCCCATGAGCCCTCGACAGGATTTCCAGGTCGCCCGCCAACACCACCTGATACACCACTTGCGGAACACCCGGATGGCGCAGACCGAGAGGGCGGCCGCTGCCGTCGTAACATTCGAAAATGTGCCGCAGGCCATGCTCGACGTCACTTCCCAGCGCCAGGGTGCGCGCCACCTCGCCGGCGACTTCGCAGTGCACCACGGCCAATGGCGTGGTGCGCAGCATGGCGCGCTGGCCGGCAGCATCGAGCGTATGCGCGAGCATATCGCGGCGCCCGCCGACATCGTCGCCGAGCAGGCGCATGAACCCCTCAGCGTTGGCAGTACAGCCGGACCAGCGCAGCAACGCCACCTGCTGCACCGCAGCGATCTGCGCCTGATCGCCGCCGCTGGCCTGCACCAGCCACTGCGCCAGGCGCGCGGTACGGCGCGATTGATCGATCGGTTGGCCCATGCTCAGGTCACCGACCATGGCCAGTGCCAGCAGGGCGTCTTCCAGCGCGACGGCCTCATTCACCTGCATTGCATACCTCTCCCTTTTTTCCACGCCTCGGATAAACGACCGATACCGCAGCCTCGGCGCATTACCGACACTGGCATCTCCCAAGCACAGGAGATTCAATCATGTTCAATACCAAGCCGTTGATCCTCGCACTCGCCATCGCCAGTCCCTTCTTCGCAGTCAATGTCCAGGCCGCCGACGCCAAGCCTTCAGTAGTTATCGTTCACGGCGCCTTCGCCGACGGCTCCGACTGGGCCAAGGTCGTGCCGCTGCTGCAGGATAAAGGCATCAAGGTTACCGTGGTGCAGAACCCGCTGACCTCGCTGGCCGACGACGTCGCCGCCACCCAGCGCGTATTGAACAACCAGGACGGTGATGTCGTGCTGGTGGGCCATTCCTGGGGCGGCACGGTGATCAGCCAGGCCGGTACCGACGACAAGGTACGCAGCCTGGTCTATGTCGCAGCGTTCGCACCGAATGCAGGCCAGTCCACCGGCGAACTCTACGCCGGCTATCCTACCGCACCCGGTTCGAGCCAGATCGCCGCCGACAAGAACGGTTTCCTGTACCTGACGCCGCAGGGCATGGCGACCGACTTCGCTCAGGATCTGTCTGCCGAGCAGACCGCGGTGATGACCGCGACGCAGGGTCCGATTCGCGCCGCCGCATTCGATGAACGCACCAGCGTGGAAGCTTGGAAGCAGAAGCCGTCCTGGTACGTCGTCGCCAATGATGACCGCATGATCGTGCCGCAAATGCAGCGCGACTTCGCCAAGAAAATCGGTGCGCACACCACCGAAGTTACCGCCAGCCACGTACCGCAGCAGTCGCGCCCGAGCGATGTGGCCAAGGTGATCATCCAGGCGGTGGAGAAAACCCAGGCAGCCGCGAAGTAAACCTCGCCGTCGCCTCAACGAAAAATGCCGCACCCAAGGGTGCGGCATTTTTCATTTCAGCGCTTGGATCAGCTCAGCGCGTCACGGCTGTGCACGCCATCGACCAGACGCTGAATGCCCAGCGGGTTGGCGTTCTGCAGCGCTTCCGGCAGTACATCGTCCGGGTAGTTCTGGTAGCAGACCGGACGCAGGAAGCGGTGGATCGCCAGGGTGCCGACCGAGGTACCGCGGGCGTCGGAGGTCGCCGGGTACGGGCCGCCATGCACCATCGAGTCGCAGACTTCCACGCCAGTCGGGTAGCCATTGAGCAGCACGCGGCCGGCTTTGAGTTCCAGCAGCGGCAGCAGGTCGCGGAAGGCGGTCAGGTCTTCACGCTCGGCGATCAGGGTCGCGGTCAGCTGGCCGTGCATGCTTTGCAGGGCACGGGTCAGCTCGGCGCTGTCGGCGACTTCGACGACGATGGTGGTCGGGCCGAAGACTTCTTCCTGCAGCACATGATCACCTTCGAGCAGCATGCTGACGTCGGCCTTGAACAGCTGCGGCTGCGCCTGGTTACCGGTCTGCTCGTTGCCCGCCAGGTGGCTGACTTTTGCATGGCCTTTGAGCTGCGCGACACCGCTGGTGTAGCTGCGCAGGGTGCCGGCGTTGAGCATGGTCTGCGCCGGTTGTGCGCCGATGGCGTCGGCCAGGCCGGCGACGAAGTCGCTGAACTCGGCGCTGCGAATGCCGATGACCAGGCCCGGGTTGGTGCAGAACTGGCCGCAGCCCAGTACCACGGAGCCAGCCAGCTCCTTGGCCACAGTGGCGCCACGTGCCTTCAGAGCGCCCGGCAGGACGATCACCGGGTTGACGCTGGACATCTCGGCGAACACCGGGATCGGCTGCGGGCGGGCAGCAGCCATGTCGCACAGGGCGCGACCGCCTTTGAGCGAACCGGTGAAGCCAACGGCCTGGATGGCCGGGTGCTTGACCAGAATTTCGCCGACGCCGCCGCCGAAGATCATATTGAACACGCCCTTGGGCATGCCGGTTTTCTCAGCGGCGCGGACTACCGCATCAGCTACGCACTCGGCAGTGGCCATGTGGCCGCTGTGCGCCTTGAACACCACCGGGCAACCGGCAGCCAGAGCCGAAGCGGTATCGCCACCCGCGGTGGAGAAGGCCAGCGGGAAGTTGCTGGCGCCGAACACGGCGACCGGGCCAACGCCGATCTGGTACTGACGGATATCCGGGCGCGGCAGCGGCTGGCGATCCGGCAGGGCGCGGTCGATGCGTGCACCGTAGAAGTCACCACGACGCAGCACCTTGGCGAACAGACGCATCTGGCCACTTGTACGACCACGTTCGCCCTGGATGCGAGCAGCCGGCAGTGCGGTTTCACGGGTGACCAGGGCAACGAAGTCATCGCCGAGGGCGTCGATTTCGTCGGCGATCGCCTCAAGGAACTCGGCGCGACGTACGGCCGACAGGTTGCGGTAAGTCGGGTAAGCGGCAGCGGCAGCCTGGGCGGCAGCGTCAACTTCCTCAGGCGTGGCCTGGATGAAGGTGTAGGGCAGCGCTTCACCGCTGCTGGCGTCGAGGCTCTTGTGCTCGACGGTGCCGGCGGCGCGGCGCTCTCCGCCGATGTAATTGTGGCCAGTCAAACTCAGCATGGTGTTCTCCTGTCAGTAGGGACGGCAGCGCCGCCCCGGACAATGAATGAGGCCTCGACCTTCTGAGTCGAGGAGTGACAACTCTACTTCAGTTGTCAGACATATGATAAGTGATAACTTCGGCATTCGTCCCCTTGTGAGGGCGCAATCCGTCAATCCGCCAGGCGGATTTTCGACCCGACAGCAACGCCGCCGAGCCTGACAGCGGCTTAAAGCTGGCGTACACCACCGACCTTCACCGCGGGCGCATGCACGCTGATCCCGTTGCGCAGCGGCTCGCCCAGCGCATCCAGGCTGACTTCGAAGGTATCCCCAGGTTGTGCCTTGATGCCGTCGGCGAACGACAGGGTCGCAGTGCCGAAGAAGTGCACGTGCACATCACCCGGACGCAGGAACTGGCGATACTTGAAGTGGTGGTACTCAAGGTTCTCCAGGCTGTGGCACATGTTGTCCTCGCCTGAGAGGAACTCCCTCTCCCACAACACCTGGTCGCCACGCCGGATACGGCTGATGCCGGACAGGTGGCGCGGCAGCTCACCGATCAGCATCTCCGGACCGAAGGAGCAGAAACGCAGCTTCGAGTGGGCCAGGTACAGGTAGTTCTTGCGCTCGACCACGTGGTCGGAGAACTCGTTGCCCAGCGCGAAGCCGATGCGATACGGCTGGCCATCGTCGCCAATCACGTAGAGGCCGGTCAACTCCGGCTCCTCACCGAAGTCCTCGGCGAAGCCGGGTACCGGGAAGTCTTCACCGGGGCGAACCACGATGCTGCCGTCACCCTTGTAGAACCACTCCGGCTGTGCGCCTTCGCTGCCTGCAGCCGGGCGACCGCCGGCCATGCCCCACTGGAACATCTGCATGGTGTCGGTGAGCTTGCCTTCGGCCTGCTGCGCTTCCACCTGCTGGTGCATCTTGTCGCGCGTGGAGGCGCTACCCAGATGGGTCAGACCGGTACCGGAGATCAGGCAGTGAGCCGGATCGCTGTGATCCAGCGGAGCCAGCAGACGCTTCTGCTCGATCAGCTCGGCGTAGACCGGTCCCTGTTCGACGCCCAGACGCTCGATCTCGGCGATCAGGCCGTGACCGTTACGGATCGCCTGCAGCGCCAGCTCACGGGTGCTGCTGACGCCCTTGACCACGCTGATGCGTGCGTCACCGACGACGCCGACCTGGCGCTGGCCCTGTTCGTTCTCAAACTGAATCAACCGCATCGCTGTGCTCCTGTTGTTCTTGTCCGGTTGTTCTTGCGCCGACGCTGCGGCGTGCTTGGCCAGCACTTTAAAAATTGCCCGCAGTGCTGCCTAATGAAAGCTTCTGATTAGGTGATAACTTTTCGTCATCCCCCTATGTTGCAGCCACTCAACTACATCGTTTCGCGCCTGCGTATTCGCCAGTTGCGCCTGCTGATCGCCCTCGACGAGCTGGGCACCCTGCACCGTGCAGCTGAGCGCATCGCCATCAGCCAGCCGGGTGCAACCAAGGCGCTGCACGAGATCGAAACCACCTTCGGCACGCCACTGTTCATACGCACGGCCCAAGGCCTGCAGGCCAATGACATGGGCCGCTGCGTGATCCGCTACGCGCGCCTGATCCACAACGACTTGGCACACCTGCATGACGAAATGCAGGGCATCCTCCAGGGCCATGGTGGTCACCTGGCAGTGGGCACCATCGCCGGCTCGGTGCCGCTGGTTCTGCGCGCCCTCACCCGCCTGCGCCAGGCGCAGCCGGATATTTCCGTGCAGATCGTCGAGGACATCAGCCCGCGACTGCTCAAGCTGCTCGATGAGGGTCGCCTGGATCTGGCCATCGCCCGCACCAGTGGCAGCCAGCATCCGGACGCCTACGAGTGTCTGAGCCTGCATGCCGAGCGCCTGGCGCTGGTCGCAGCCCCGCAGCATCCGCAGCAGAACAACCCGGCGCTGCAGTTAGCCGACCTGAGCGCCTACAGCTGGGTGGTCTACCCGACCGGCACACCGATGCGCACGGTTCTGGAGCGTGAATTCGGCGAAGCCGGCCTGGAGTTCCCACGCAACCCGCTGGAAACTTCCTCGACCTTCACCATGCTCAGCCTGCTGCAGGAAGACCCGCAGCTTGTGGCCGTGATGCCCCACTCCATCGCCTGCTCCAGCGAAGGCTTCGGTCTGCTGCGCCGGTTGCCACTATCGCTGCAGTCGCGTAACGAACCGTGCTCGATCATCCATCGCAGCGGCACCAACCTGTCGCCTTTGGCAGCGCAATTGCTGGAGCTCCTGCGCAACGAGCTGGACACGCTGTTGGAAGATGCCTGACAGGCACTGTCCAGAGCCGCATCAGGAGAGCATTCGCGGACAAGTCCGCTTCCACGATGCAAGCCACAGCGCCTGCGTTTACTGTGGGAGCGGACTTGTCCGCGAAGGTCATGGCAGCTGGCGGAAGGCCGACACCTCTCTAGCATTGCGCCACCAATGCCACAGCCTCGGCCACGCCATCAGCGCACTTACAACGACTGACGCAGCAACTCGGCGTAGTCCTCAGCACTCGCCACCCGCGGGTTGGTCTTGTGGCTATGGTCGGCCAGCGCTCCTTCGATGATCGCCGGGAACAGCGACTCGTCCACGCCCATTTCCGCCAGGCCCGAAGGCATGCCGAGACGACGGTTCATCTCACGAATCGCCGGGATGATTTCCTCGACACTCCCCAGGCCCATGGCCTGAGCGATGCGTTGCAGTTTCTGCTCGTCGCGCACCGAGTCGGACTGCGCGTTGAAGGCGATAACTGCGGGCAGAAATACCGCGTTGAGGGTGCCGTGATGCAGCCTTGGGTTGATACCGCCAAGCGCGTGACTGAGGCTGTGCACGCAACCCAGACCCTTCTGGAACGCCAGGGCGCCCTGCATCGAGGCGCTCATCATGTTCAGCCGCGCCTCGCGATCTCCGGGGGTACGGGTTGCACGCTCGATGTGCCGCCAGGCACGCCACAGGCCATCCAGGGCGATACCGTCGGCGGGTGGGTTGAACGCCGGCGCCATGAAGGTTTCCAGGCAGTGGGCGATGGCATCCATGCCCGTGGCAGCGGTCAGTTGCGCCGGCAAGCCGAGGGTCAGTTCGGGATCGCAGATCGCCGAACGCGGGATCAGATAGGGCGAGATGACGCCGACCTTGCGCCCGTCATCGAGAATCAGGATGGCGCCACGACCGACTTCGCTGCCAGTACCGGCGGTGGTGGGGATGGCGATCACCGGCGCGGTGGCGGCGGTGATGCGGGTCAACCCGCCTTCGATAACGGCAAACTGCTTCAGCGGGCCTTCATGGGTGCCGCATACGGCAACACCCTTGGCTAGGTCGATGGAAGAACCGCCACCGACCGCGATGATGCCGTCGAAACCGCCATCGCGATAACGCGCAGCCGCAGCACGCACCACACCTTCATTCGGGTTCGGCGGCGTCTGGTCGAATACCTCGGCAACGGCGGGCTCGGCCAGTTGCGCCAGCACCTTGTCGACGATACCTGCAGCACGCACTCCGGTATCGGTGACGATAAAGGGCCGAGTGATACCAATGCGCTGACACTCGGCAGCCAACTGGCCGAGGGCGTCATAGCCGAACTGGACTTGGGTGAGGTAGTTGATAAGTGCCATGGGAAGCCTCTGCTTTGTTTTTTGTAATAGCAGGCAGCGGAAAACGTCGAGTAAGATCACTCGGACATTCTCACGGATAGCCTTGCCGCCCAGGCAAACTATGAGATAGAGGCGCTCCTGACTAATGAGAGGCGTTGATACTGCTATAAGGGAAAGCTATATATGCTGCCATCGGTGTCCTCCATTTTTTCCCGCCTGCGCTTCCGCCAACTGCGTCTGCTGATTGCCCTTGGCGAGCAGGGCTCGTTGATCAAGGCCGCGGAACTGGTCTCGATCAGCCAACCCGGGGCAACCAAGGCGCTGCAGGAAATAGAGACCACGCTGGGCGCGCCGCTTTTCGTACGCACCAACCGTGGCCTGGAGGCCAACGAGCTGGGGCATTGCGCAATTCGCTATGCCAAGCTGATCCAGACCGACCTGACCCATCTGCGCGAAGAAATGCTGGGTATTCTCCAAGGCCACGGCGGACGGCTGTCGGTCGGTGTGATCATGGGCGCGGTGCCGTTCATGACGGATGCGCTGACCCGGCTGCTGGAGGAGCACCCGGATCTGTCGGTGGAAATCGTCGAAGACACCAGTGCGCGGCTGCTCAGCCTGCTCGACCAGGGCCGGCTGGATTTGGCGATCTGTCGCACCAGCATCAGCCGCCAGCCGGAGCAATACGACTGCATCGACGTGCGTGACGAAACCCTGGCCGTGGTCTCCAACCGTGATCATCCGCTGGCCGGCCGCGCGCAACTGGAACTGGCCGACCTGGCTGACAGCCGCTGGGTGGTCTACTCGGTCAACATGCCGATGCGCCTTTCACTGGAGCGGGAATTCCAGCAGGCAGGGCTACGCTTCCCGTTGCACTTGCTGGAAACCACCTCGGCCTTCACCACCCTGTCGCTGCTGCAGAAGAACCCGGAACTGGTCGCCCTGCTGTCGACAGACGTGGCGCGCTTCTGCACCGCTTTCGGCATGACCTGCATCCTGCCGCTGCAACTGAAGAGCCGCAGCGAGCCGTATCAGCTGATCACCCGGCGCGGTGTCAGCCTGTCTTCGATCAGCCACCTGTTCATCGAGCAGCTCACACCGGCGCAGGACAACGCCTGAGCATCAGACCAGGCCGCGTGCCGCCAGGTTGTTGATCAGCGCGTTGAGACCGAATTGCCAGACCGGCGCCTTGTCACTATGGTTGACACGGTTGTGCAGGGCGCCCAGCTGCTCACTGCTGATGATCACCCGGTCGGCGAGCTTGTGGGTGAAGCCGCCACCCGGTGCATCACGGTCCTCGGTCGGCGCGAACAGGGTGCCGAGAAACAGCAGGAAGCCATCCGGATACTGGTGATTGCGGTTGAGCGCCTGGCCGACCAGATCCAGCGGATCGCGGCTGATCTTGTCCATGGAGCTGGTACCTTCGAGCACATAGCCGTCAGCGCCCTCGACGCGCAGGCGAACCACCGTGTTGCGCACGTCATCGAGGCTGAAGGTATCGTCGAACAGGCGGATGAACGGGCCAATGCCGCATGAGGCATTGTTGTCCTTGGCCTTGCTCAGCAACAGGGCACTGCGGCCTTCGAAATCCCGCAGGTTGACGTCGTTGCCCAGGGTTGCACCCAGCACCTCGCCCCGGCTGTTGACGGCCAGCACGACCTCCGGCTCCGGGTTGTTCCACACCGAGCCGGGATGAATGCCGATCTCTGCCCCGCTGCCGACGGCAGCCAGTACCGGTGCCTTGGTGAAAATTTCGGCATCCGGGCCGATGCCGACTTCCAGGTACTGCGACCACAGGCCCTGCTCCTGCAATAGCGCCTTGACCTGCTGGGCCTTCTCGGAGCCCGGCTTGATGCTGGCGAAATCGTCGCCCAGTACCTGCCTGACCTTGGCTCGCACACCTTCGGCCAGACTGGCGTCGCCACCGGCGCGCTCCTCGATCACACGCTCGACCATGCTGGAAGCGAAGGTGACGCCGGCAGCCTTGAGCACTTGCAGATCGGCCGGCGCCAGCAGGCTGGGCAGCTGTGGATTGAAATCAGCACCGCTGTTGCACAGCAATGCCTCGACGCTGCACAGCGGGCTGCCACTGACGCTCGTCAGGCTGGTCAACAATTGCTCGCGCTCGAACAGGCCACTGAGGGTTGGCGCGAGAGTGGAAAGATCGTAGACGCCATCTTCACGCAGCAGGATGGGCGCAGGCCCCGCGTGCTCTCCGGGCAGCCAGGCCCGGCCGACGAGGGTTCCGCGCAGGCCGTCGGATGGCAAGGTGTTGCTGGGCGAAAGGCTGAGAGCATGTGACATGGCAGTGTCCGTCTTGTTATGCGAAGGGGATGCCTGCAGGGGCACCCAGTGGTGCAGTCAGGCCGGCCGACCTTATCTCCCCAATCGCGATAACCACCAATGACTATTAGTCAGTACGCGATATGATCCGGTTATCGAGTCTTCCTGAGCACATCTGTCATGAGCCAAACCGGCAATCTCCCGACGCTTCACAACTGGCTGCGCTATCGCCACCTGGCCTTGATCGACAGCCTGGCCCGCACCGGCAACATGCACAGCAGCGCCCAGCAACTGGGGCTGAGCCAGCCTGCGGTCAGCAAGATGCTCCGCGACATCGAGAACCAGTTCGGCTTCACCCTGTTCGAACGTCTCAACCGCGAACTGCCGGCAACCGAGCTGGGCGCGGAAGTGATCGCCTATGCACAGCGCGCCCTGAATGATTGCCAGACCTTCAGCTATCGCCTGGAAAGCCTGCGCCAGGGCGGCCATGGCTACCTCAAGGTGGGCGCTATCTTCGCCGCCACTGCCCACGCCCTGCCTGAAACCCTGTTGCGCCTGAAAGGCAGGCGTCCGCTGCTGACCATCGAACTGCTGGAGGACACCAGTGACCATCTGCTCAAGCTGCTGGAGCATAAGCAGCTGGACCTGGTGGTCGGGCGCTTCACCGATCATCCGCAGCGCCAGCGCTTCGATTTCACCGCGCTGGCCGAAGAGCCTTTCCTGCTCATCGCCCGCCCCGAACACCCGCTCTGCGCGCGGCAACGCGTCAGCCCGGTGCAACTGACCGAATGGCCCTGGGTGCTCTACCCGCTCAACACCCCACTACGTCAATCGCTGGAGCAGTCGTTCAGCGACGCCGGGGTCAACCCGCCGGCGAACAGCATCGAAACCACCTCCGTGCAAACCACGCTGAAACTCCTGTGCAACAGCGACACCCTGGCCCTGCTGCCGGAAGCCGTGGTGCGGCAGAACCTGCTCGACGGCAGCCTGAAACAGGTGCAAACAAACCTGGCGCCGCCGCCACTGGCCTACGGCGTGCTGCTGCGCAAGGACGAGCCCATATCCTCCGCAGTCCGCGACTTCATAGAGGCGTTACGGGCAGCTATCCGCGACGAATGATCAGCGAATAACCCCAAGTTATGACTCGATGAAAAAGCCTCATTAGACACCTCCCCCAGAGTTGCCTAGCTTCGGCCTGGCTTTGATTCCACGCCGTGCCATCTGCCTGGCCGACTCGTTCAAGCGGAACCTAGCTGCACCTCACTCAAAATAACTTCAATAGGTGACCTTTCATGATCAAGCTAAGCACTCTGCTTCGCCCGCTCAGCCTCGCCCTCGGCTTTTCCTTTCTGGGCGCCCCAGTGGCAGCCATGGCCGAATACCCGAACAAACCCATCCAGCTGATCGTGCCGTGGGCCGCCGGTGGCGGCAGCGACTCTGCCGCACGCGGTATTGCCACGGCTCTGGAGAAGGAGTTGGGCGTCACCATCAACGTGGTCAACCGTCCCGGCGGCGGCAGCGTGGTAGGCCACACGGTGATGGCCAGCGCCAAACCCGACGGCTACACCCTGGGCTTCGTGACCGGTGAGCTGAACATGATGCACTGGCAGGGGCTGACCAAGATCACCCACGAGGACTTCACGCCCCTGGCCATGACCAACTACGACTACCCGGGCGTACAGGTCAGCGCCGATGCGCCGTACAGCAACGTCGAAGAGCTTCTGAAGGACATCGCCGACAAGCCGAAGGGTACCTTCAAGGCCTCCGGTACCGGCCTGGGCGGCATATGGCACGTGGCCTTCGCCGGCCTGCTTATGGATCGCGGCATCGAGCCCAACAAGGTCACCTGGATTCCCAGCCAGGGCGCGGCTCCGGCCATGGTCGAACTGGCCGCTGGCAGCATCGAACTCGTCCCGTCCTCGGTACCCGAAGCCCGCTCGATGATCGAAGCCGGCAAGGCCAAGGGCCTGGCGATTCTCTCCCCCGAGCGCAACCCGGCCTTCCCGGATATCCCGACGATCAAGGAAAGCATCGGCAGCGACTACTCGCTGGGTGAGTGGCGCGGTGTCGCCGGCCCCAAAGGCATGGACCCGGCCGTGGTGGCCAAGCTCGAGGACGCCCTGGAGAAGGCCTACAACAGCGAGTTCTACCAGGACTTCATGAAGCGCCAGGGTTTCGGTGTCGAATGGCACAAGGGCGAGGACTTCAAAAAATTCCTGGTCGACAACAACGCGTACATGGGCGGCATCATCGAAAAGATCGGCATGAAGAAGTGACTTCATCCGATGCGACGCCCCACCGGGGCGTCGCATGCTTTTGTTCCAGCGGTTCGAGAACGCACCATGAAAGACCTTCTGTTCGGCATCATTTTCATCGCCCTTGGCATCACCGTATGGCTGCTCGCGCGTGAGTTCCCCGCCGTACCGGGCATGCAGTACGGGGCCGACCTGTTTCCTTCCCTGATTGCCATCGGCATGACCGTAGGCGGCCTGCTGCTGAGCATCAGCGCCCTGCGCCAGCTGCGCGGCAGTGGGCCGGACCAAAGCACACCCCGCCCGCCCCTCCCCAGCTTCGCGGTGATTCTGCCGGGCGTACTGGTGGTGGCCTACATCTACCTCAGCGACGTGCTGGGCGCGGCCACGATGATGCTGCTGATCATGCTGGTGCTGCTTGTGCAACGCGGTGTTCGCGTACTACCCGCCATCGTCATCGCTGCGCTGGCCACGGCGGTGATCAGCCTGTCCTTCGGCCACCTGCTCAAGGTCCCTTTGCCCGTCGGCCCTCTGGGTTTCTGAGGAAACACGCATGAACGAACTACTCGACGGCATCTTGCTCGTTTTCAATTTCCAGACGCTGTTTGTGATCATCATTGCAGCGCTGTTCGGCGTTTTCGTCGGCGCCATTCCAGGCCTTTCGGCCACCATGGCCGTTGCGCTGCTGGTGCCCATTACCTTCGCCATGGAGCCCACTGCCGCCATCGCCGCGATCATCACCACCGCGGCCATGGCGATCTTCGCCGGCGACATCCCCGGCACTTACCTGAACATCCCCGGCACACCGGCATCAGCGGCCTACGTTGCCGATTCGGCCGCGCTCGGGCGCATGGGTCGTGCTCGCGAAGCATTGGGGGTAAACGTCACCTGCTCGGTGATCGGCGGTCTGACCGGCACCGTGGTGCTGGTGATGATTGCGCCTTCGCTGGCCGAGTTCGCGCTGAACTTCAGCTCCTTCGAATACTTCTGGCTGGCCGTGCTCGGCCTGGGCAGCGCGGTGTTCATTTCCACCGGTTCGGCGATCAAGGGATTCCTGTCACTGCTGGTTGGATTGCTGCTGGCCACCGTCGGCCTGGACCTGGTCACCGGTGCACCGCGCTTCACCTTCGACGTGCCGGATCTGATGGCCGGGATCAACTTCATTCCGGTGATGATCGGCTTCTTCGCCATGTACGAGGTCATGAAGCTCTACGCTCAACCTCGGGACAAGGGCAATGACAATGGCTCGCCCCAGGACATCGCCCCCCAGAGCGGCAGCGCCTTCGGCCTGGTACCGATGCACCTCAAGCGCTACTGGAAGAACGTGATCCGCGGCAGCAGCCTGGGCGCCTTCATCGGCGCGCTGCCTGGCGCCGGCGCAGACATCGCCGCCTGGATCTGTTACGCCGTCAGCAAGAAACGCTCGAAGACGCCCGAAGCCTATGGCAAAGGTCATATCGAGGGGCTGGTCGACGCCGGCTCGGCGAACAACGCTGCGGTAGCGGGTGCCTGGGTACCGGCTCTGGTGTTCGGCATTCCCGGTGACTCGATCACCGCCATCGTGATCGGCGTGCTGTACATGAAGGGCATGAACCCCGGCCCGACCATTTTCATGGACAACAGCGCCATGGCCTACGGTCTGTTCACCGCCTTCTTCGTCGCCAACCTGATCCTGATCCCCATCGGCTACCTGGCGATCCGCAGCGCCCACGTCTTTGCCGTCACGCCAACCCGCGTGCTGATGCCGATCATCCTGTGCTTCTGCATCGTCGGCGCCTTTGCCATCAACAACAGCATCACCGACGTGTGGATCATGTTGATCTGCGGCGTGGTCGCCTACCTGATCGCCAGCGCCGACTTCCCCATCGCCCCGGCGATCCTGGGCCTGGTGCTGGGCAATATCCTGGAAAGCAATTTCATGACCTCGATGATCAAGGCCAACGGCAATCTGCTGGCCTTCGTCGAGCGCCCGATCAGCATCGGCCTGGCCTCACTCGTACTGCTGGTGGCCCTGTTCCCGGTGCTCGCCAAGTACTGGCGCATGCGCTACCCGCGCGCCCTGACCAAGCCCAAGGAAGCACTCGAATGAGCCGTATCGCCCCTGCAGAACTTGAACAATTCATCGAACAGCTGTTTCTCGACGCTGAGGTCAGCGCGGACGTGGCAGGTGTCGTCAGCCGCGTACTGGTCGAGGGCGATCTGCTCGGCCATCACACCCATGGCGTGAAGCTCGCGCAGGGCTATCTCAAGGACCTGCGCGCCGGCCACGCCAAAGGCAATGCCGAGAGTCTGCGAATCATCAGCCAGACACCGGCGGCGCGACTCTATGACGCCGACTACCTGCTTGGTCCCTACTGCGTGGAGCAGGCGCTGGACTTCACCACGCAGGCAGCACGCACCTTCGGCATCGGCGTGGCGACCATCCGCCGCTCGCACCATATCGCCTGCCTGGCGGCCTACCTGCAGCGCTACACCGAGCAGAACCTGATTCCGCTGGTACTCACTTCCGACCCGGCCGTGGCCTCGGTGGCACCGCATGGCGGCCTCGACCCGGTGTACACGCCCAATCCGCTGGGCATCGGCATTCCCACTGGCGAGAAGCCCATTCTCATCGACGTCAGCATGTCGACCATCACCAACGGCCTGGTGAACAAGACCCACCAGGCTGGCGGGCAGCTTGAGCACGCTGCGCTGATCGGCCCGGATGGCCAGCCGACCCGCGATACGGCGGCGTACTTCGGCACGCCGCCGGGCGCGATCCTGCCGCTGGGCAGCCTGGAATTCGGCCACAAGGGCTTCGCCCTTGGCACCATGGTCGAGGCCCTGACCGCCGGCTTGGGCGGCTTCGGCCGCAAGGACGGCGTCAAGCAATGGGGCGCCGCAGTGACCGTGCTGACCTTCGACCCGGCGTTCTTCGGCGGCGTCGATGAGTTCAAGGCAGAGATGGATCACTTCGTCGGCGCCTGCCTGGACAGCCGGCCGCGCGAACCAAAGCGCCCGGTGCGCATGCCCGGTCATGCCGGCATCGACCGCCGCGCCAGAGCCTTCGAACAGGGACTGGAGCTACCGGAGGATGTGCTGGCAGCGCTGCGTGGGGCAGCCAGCGAAGCCGGGGTGGAGTACCCCTTCTGAGGCGCCTGAAGCACGACAGCACCGATAAAGAAGAACACCGCGACTGCTTTGCAGGATCGCGGCGTTTTTCTAGATCGCAAGATCTTTAGCGCTGCTAACGCAGCCAGAAACTTGCGGGCAAATTCACTCTCACAGGGATCAGACACGCGCTTCATCTTGTGGGAGCGGACTTGTCCGCGAAGCTTTTTTGTTGCAATCGAGTGGAAATTAAAAAACTGCCTCGCACCTGCGTCATTGGGGAGAGCGAGGCAGTTGGGAAACTAGTCGCGAATGCGCTCGGCCAGCGCACGCCAGTGCGGCGCATGGATCAGGTCGGGGGTGAGTTCCTCCAGGCTGCTGCAGCCGAGCAGGCCCAGGGTGCGATCCAGTTCTGTACGCAGAATCGCGAGCGCGTGCGCAGCGCCTGGGCCCTTGCCGGCGGCCAGGCCGTATAGGCCGGCGCGGCCGATCAGTACGCCGCTGGCGCCCAGCAGCAGGGCCTTGGCGATGTCGCTGCCACGACGGAAGCCGCCATCGAGAAAAATCTCCATCCGTCCCTGGTTGATGCGCGCCACCTCAGGCAGCGTCTCCAGCGCCGATACCGCACCATCGAGCTGGCGCCCGCCGTGGTTGGACAGCACCACACCGTCGACGCCGTACTGCAGCGCCAGGCGCGCGTCATCCGGATGGATCATGCCCTTGACGATCAGCTTGCCGGGCCAGATGTCTCGCAACCAGGCGATATCGTCCCAGCTCAGGGTCGGGTCGAGTTCGGCGGCCAGTGCGCTGGCGGCGCCCTTCACCGAGTCCTTGCCGGGCGGCAGCAGGCCGCCGAGGTTCTTGAAACGCGGTACGCCATCGGGCACCAGCACATCCCAGATCCACTCGGGGTGACACAGCACATCGAGGCGGTTGCGCAGGTCCAGCTGCAGCGGTTTAGCGTAGTTGCGCTTGTCCCACTCGCGATTGCCGAAGATGGCGCTGTCGGTGGTCACCACGATGGCTTCCAGGTTCAGCCGTTTCACCCGCTCGACCAGTTTGGCCACGTGATCGCGGGTGCGGTACAGATAGATCTGCATCCAGGCACGCACGCCGTCGACTGCGGCGATGTCCTCGATGGAAGTGGTCGAAGCATTGCTCAGTACGAAGGGAATGCCGGCATCCGCAGCGGCACGCGCCAGGTGCAGGTCGCCGTCGCGCGTCAGCAGACCGTTGAAGCCGGTGGGCCCGACCATGAACGGCAATTGCGAGGTGCGGCCGAAGAGGCTGCGCTCCAGGCTGCGCTGACCGACGTCACGCAAGGTGCGCGGTTGCAGGGTCACGCTCTCGAAGATCGAGCGATTGCGCCCCAGGGTGAATTCATCGTCCGCCCCGCCTTCGACGTACTCGAAGGAGAAGTTGGGCAGGCGGCGGCGGGCCATCTGGCGCAGCTCTTCGATGTTCTGCGCACGACGAAAATCGCGCCCCGGATAAAGGCGTCGTTTCATAGTCTGGTCTCTGTACTCGCGAATGACGGGCGGCCGCTGACCGCCCTGCTTTCAGGCAGTGCCTAGCGACTCCAGGCCACCACGTCCTGGCGCTGCTCACCGAGGCCGCTGATACTCAGCTGCATGCGGTCGCCGGGCTTGAGAAATTGCGGCGGTTTCATGCCCGCGCCCACGCCCGGTGGCGTGCCGGTGCAGATCACGTCGCCCGGGTTGAGCGTCATGAACTGGCTGATGTAGCTGACGATCTCGTCGATGGAGAAGATCATCGTGCGAGTGTTGCCGTTCTGCCGGGTCTCGCCATTCACGCTCAGGTGCATATCGAGATTGCGCAGGTCGGCGATTTCGTCAGGCGTCACCAGCCAGGGACCGATGGGCGCGAAGGTGTCGCAGCCCTTGCCCTTGTCCCAGGTGCCGCCTCTTTCGAGCTGATAGGCACGCTCGGACACGTCGTTGACGATGCAGTAGCCGGCGACATGCTCCAGCGCCTGCTCACGCTCGACGTACTGCGCCTTGCGCCCGATGACGATGCCCAGCTCCACTTCCCAGTCGGTCTTTTCCGAGCCACGCGGAATGATCACGGCGTCGTTGGGGCCACAGATGGCGCTGGTCGCCTTCATGAACAGCACCGGTTCACTGGGCACCGGCAGGTTGGATTCCTTGGCGTGGTCGGCGTAGTTCAGCCCAACGCAGATCAGCTTGCCGATATTGGCGATGGGCGTACCGATGCGCACGCCGTCCTCGACCTTCGGCAGGCTAGCTGGATCGAGCGCGCGCAGTTCGTCGAGCGCCTTGGGGTCGAGCACCCGCGGGCTGATGTCGAGCACGTGCAACGACAGATCGCGCAGGCTGCCATCGGCTGCGACCAGAGCCGGTTTTTCCTGGCCCGGTGGGCCGTAACGCAGCAGTTTCATACCTTGTCCTCCTGACGGGCGCTGACCCGTACACCATTGATTTCGCCCAGCACGTCGAACAGACGCGGCACGTACTTGTCGCCGTGGCCGAGCACCTTGGCCAGCATGAAGGTCTGGTACACCGCGTCGGAAACGATGCCGGTGGTCGGCGTCAGCTTGGTCAGCTCGGTGTAATAGCGCATGTCCTTTTCGCAGTTGGCCAGGGCGAACTGCTGCCCGGAGTCATCGCCGTGCAGGACGTAGGGGATGATCCGCTCGAAGGTGCGGCTGTAGCCGCCGCTCATGCTGCAGATCTCGGCGAATGCGGCCAGGTCGATGCCATTCTTCGCCGCCGTGCAGAACGCCTCGGCGAGAATGGTGGCGTTGCCCTGGGAGATGAAGTTGTGGATCACCTTGGCCTTGTGGCCCGAGCCCAGCGGGCCGAGGTGATGGATGGTCTCGGAAAAGCACTCGAGCACCGGACGCACCTTGTCGAGCACCTCGGCATCGCCGCCGGCGAGCACGTTGAGGCGCCCGGCCTGGGCATCCTTGGGCGTGCGATTGACCGGTGTGTCGAGATAATGCCCACCGCCAGCGGTCACCTGTGCAGCCAGTTCGGCGGTGCGATTCGGGTCGCCCGTGCTGCAGTCGACGACGATCTGTCCAGGGCGCAGGCCGGCGAGGATTCCGGTATCGCCAGCCAGGGTGCGGCTGACTTCGGCACTACCGGGCAGGCACAGCAGCACTACATCGACGGCGCGGGTCAGCTCAGCGGCATTGGCGTACTCGCGGGCGCCCTTGCTGACCAGGTCTTCGACTGGCTGGCGGTTGCGGTGCGCCATCACCCCTAGGGCGAAACCCCGTTTCTGGATGTTGGCGGCCATGGCGTGGCCCATCAATCCGAGGCCGATGAAACCGACATTGATAGCGGTCATGAACGTTTCTACCTTGCGTGCAGGCGCAGCGGCCGCCGTGCGACGGCCAACTGCAGGAGGGGATTACTGGGCGTTGCGGACCTTGGCGATCTCGGCGTTCATTTCGGCCATCAGCTCAGGGCCATACTCGGCCACCAGCTTCTCGACGGTGGGACGCACCTGCTCACGCATGCGCTCGATCTCCGCCGGAGCGACCTCGTTGATCTGCATGCCGTGCTTGGCCAGCGCTTCGCGCGAACTCACGGCCATCTCGCGGGACACCTTGCGCTCGTATGCCTGGGCCTCCAGCGAGGCGCTGCGTACCAACTCACGCTCGGTCTCGTTGAGCTTGTCCCAGGTGCGCTTGCTGAAGATCGCGACCAGCGGATCGTAGAAGTGGCCGGTCAGCGACAGGTACTTCTGCACTTCGTAGAACTTCGAGGTCTCGATCGCCGCCAGCGGGTTTTCCTGGCCATCCACGGTGCGGGTTTCCATCGCGGTGTACAGCTCGGTGAACGACAGCGGTACCACGCTGGCGCCCAGCGCGCGGAAAGACTCGATGGCGGTGGGGATCTGCTGCAGGCGCAGTTTCAGGCCCTTGAGGTCCTCGACCTTCTCGACCGGATGCTTGCTATTGGTGACGTGGCGGAAACCATGGTCCCAGTAGCCCAGACCGATGATGCCGTGCGGCTCCAGGGTGGTGAGCAGGTTCTGCCCGGCCGGACCATCGAGCACCGCATCGACTTCTTCGGTGTCCTGGAACAGGAACGGCAGGCCATACAGGGCAAAGCCCTTCTCGATGCCGGACAGCAGGCCCGGGGTGACCAGCGTCATGTCGACCGTGCCGCCCTGTACAGAGGAAATCACCTGAGCATCACCACCCAGGGTGCCGCTGGCGAACACCATCACCTTCATCTTGCCGCCGCTCTTTTCCTTGATGATCTCGGCGAACTTCTGCGCGCCCAGGCCATGCGGGTGGTCCTTGGCCTGCACGAAGGCGATCTTGAAGTTGTGACGGTTGATTTCCTCGGCGTGCACCGCCGCCGACAGCAGCATCGCGGATGAGCACAGCAGTGCAGTAAGCGCTTTGGGGATGAATTTCATGACTATGTCCTCTTGTTTTTATGTGTGCCGTTTCCGGCATGGATGTGGGCGAAAAAAGCCCTGGGTAGCGGCCGTCAGGGAACGGCCGCTACGCAATCTGGGGTCAGTACAGCCACTGCGCAGGGACCAGCACTAGCTGCGGGAACAGCAGCAGCAGGCCGATGATCACCAGTTCAGCCAGCAGGAACGGCATCACGCCGCGCGCCGTGGCCAGGAAATCGATCCGGGAAACGCCGGCCACCACGTTCAACACCAGACCGACTGGCGGGGTGATGAGGCCGATGGCGCAGGTCATGACGAAGATCACGCCGAAGTACACCGGATCGATGCCCGCTTCGACCGCGACCGGCATCATTACCGGCGCCAGGATCAGGATGATCGGCGACATGTCCATGGCCATGCCGATCACCACGATGATCGCCACGATCAGCAGCATCAGCAGGCGCGGGCTGTCCATCAGCGGCTCCAGCACCTCGACCACCGAGCTCGGCAGGTCGGCGACCGTGATCATCCAGGCCGCGACCATCGCCGAGGCCACCAGGAACATCACCATCGAGGTGGTCAGCACCGAGGACAGCAGCACCTGGTACATGCTCTTCCAGGTCAGCTCGCGATAGATCGCCAGCGATACGAACAGCGCATACACCGCCGCCACCACGCCGGCCTCGGTCGGGGTGAAGATGCCGGCACGCAGCCCGACCAGAATGATCACCGGCAGCAGCAGCGCCCATACGCCCTCATAAAAGGCCTTGAGGATTTCCTTCAACGGCGCGCGCGGACGGGTGATCAGCGTTTCGCGATTCGAGACCAGGTACCAGGCGACGCACAGCGACAGCCCCATCATCAGACCCGGCGCGATACCGGCCAGGAACAGCTTGGTGATCGAGACGTTGGCGGCCACGCCGAACAGGATCAGGCCGATGGACGGCGGCAGCACCGGTGCGATGATCCCCGAAGCGGCTACCAGGCCGGCCGAGGTGGCGCGGTCATGTCCGACCTTGACCATCATCGGCACCAGCAGCGCGGCCAGCGCAGCAGCATCGGCGGCAGCCGAACCGGACAGGCTGGCCAGCACGCAGGCCGCCAGGATGGTCACGTAACCGAGGCCACCCTTGATGTGCCCGACCAGCGCGACAGCCATGTTGACGATGCGTTTGGAAAGGCCGCCGGCGTTCATCAGCTCGCCGGCCAGCATGAAGAAGGGCACGGCCATCAGCGGAAAGCTGTCCGCTCCGTTGACCAGCCCCTGGGCGACGATCTGCGCATCGAACAGGTCCAGGTGATACATCATGGCCAGTGCACAGAGGATCAGCGCGTAGGAAATCGGTACGCCAATCGCCATGGCGCCCAGCAGGGAAAATACGAAAATCGCGATGATGATCATCTCATCACTCCGTTCTTGTTATGTGGAGCGCACCGCCCGTGGCAGGTGCAGGCCAGCGGGCGTGTTACTGATGAATCTCGGTGGCGATTTCCGGACGATGGATTTCACCGCCCATGGCCAACCGCACGATCTCGTAGATGTGAATGGCGCAGGCCGACAAGCCGAAGAACACGCCCGTGCCGTAGAACAGGCCCATCGACCAGCCGGTGACCGGTGACGGCATGCTCCAGTTGATCTGCACCTGCTGCCAGCTGCCCCAGAAGAACAACCCCGAACAGGCCAGCATCAGCACCTGCGAAAGGATCAGGCAGCCTCTCTCGCCCCAGCTCGGCAGGGCTCGCAGGGCCAGGTCGACGCCCATGTGGCCACGTTCGCGCAGCAGGATCACCGCGCCCAGAAAAGTCAGCCAGACGAAGGCCCAGCGCGAGACTTCCTCGGACACCAGGATGCTGTCGTTGAAGGCGTAGCGCAGCACGACGTTGCCGAACACCAGCACCACCATGGTGATCAGGCAGATGATTCCGAGCACCTTGAGCAGGGTGAAGTAACCCTCGATGAGCTTATGCATGACGCGCGCCCCATCGACGGAAGGCGGGGAAAACCGGACAGGGAAACGGCTGATCGCCGACGCGCCCCGAGAGATGGCAACGGTCCATCAGGAAGGCCTCACATTGTTGTTTTTGTGGCTGCCGAGCAGCTGTGTGGCGATGACACTAACACCGTAAATTATTGCGTGCAATGTTCATTTTTGTCAGTATCTTGGCCAGACGATCACAACAACAACGAGAACGCGCCATGCAACTCATCACCAATAGCCCGACCGTGGTTATCCTCAGCGATCAAGATTCCGTGGCCGTCGCACGCCGCGCCCTGGCTCGCGGCAGCCGTGTCGAGAGCCTTGGCCTGGAGGCCCAGGACGACATCCCCGCCGGACACAAGATTGCCCGCCGCGCCATCGCCGCCGGCGAAGCCGTGCTCAAGTACGGTCAGGTCATCGGCCTAGCCAGCCAGGCCATCGCCGCCGGCGCCCACGTACACATCCACAACGTGTCGATGCCGGAAAGCCACACCAACAGCACGCTGCCGCCCCCCATCGCTCGCACCCCGGTACTGCCGCCGGAGCAGCGTCGCCGCTTCATGGGCTACCGCCGCCCGGATGGCCGCGTCGGCACGCGCAACTACATCGGCATCCTGTCCACGGTGAACTGCTCGGCAACCGTGTCGCGTGCAGTCGCCGCGCACTTCAACGGCTCGGAGTTGCTCAAGCGCTACAACATCGACGGTGTGGTGGCGCTGACTCATGGCAGCGGCTGTGCGATCAATACCGAATCGGAGGGCTTCAAATTTCTCGAGCGCAGCATCTGGGGCTACGCCTGCAACCCGAATATCGCCGGCGCCCTGGTGATCGGCCTGGGTTGCGAGACCAACCAGATTTCCTCGCTGATGAAGCGCTACAGCATCAGCGAAGGGCCGAACTTCCGCGTCTTCAACATCCAGAACGCCGGCGGCACCCGCGCCAGCATCCAGCGCGCCATCGAGCAGGTGACCGACATGCTGGAAGCCATCGGTCGCCTGGAGCGCACCTCGGAGAGCGTCGAACACATCATGGTCGGCATGCAGTGCGGCGGTTCCGACGGCTACTCGGGCATCACTGCCAACCCGGCGCTCGGCTACGCCGCCGACCTGTTGGCCCGCAACGGCGGCACTGCGATCCTCAGCGAAACCCCGGAAATCTATGGCGCCGAGCACCTGCTGATCGCCCGCGCAATCAGTCATGAGGTCGCGCAGAAACTGCTCGACCGCCTGAGCTGGTGGGAGCACTACACGCAGATCAACGGGGCCGAGCTGAACAACAACCCCTCGCCTGGCAACAAGGCCGGCGGCCTGACCACCATTCTGGAGAAATCCCTGGGCGCTGCGGCCAAGGGCGGTACCAGCTCGCTCAACGGCGTGTATGAGTGGGGTGAACCGATCACCGAGCGCGGCTTCGTGTTCATGGACAGCCCCGGCTACGACCCGGTCTCGGTCACCGGCCAGGTAGCTTCCGGCGCCAACATGATCTGCTTCACCACCGGGCGTGGTTCGGTGTCCGGCTTCAAGCCCGCACCGTGCATCAAGCTGGCGACCAACACCGAGATGTATCGCAAGCTGGAAGAGGACATGGACATCAACTGCGGCGGCATCGTCGATGGCGAGCTGAGCATCGCCGAAGCCGGGCAGAAGATCTTCGATATCCTCATCGAAATCGCCTCGGGCGAGCCGTCCAAGAGCGAGCTGTACAACTACGGTGACAACGAGTTCGTACCCTGGCAGGTGGGCGCGGTGACCTGATCAGCGGCGCCTCTACTGGGCTGAATCAGCCTGTGGGAGCGGACTTGTCCGCGAATGAGGTCACCGCAGATCCAGGCCTGCCGGTGTTTTGGCCTCAACAGCTTCGCGGACAAGTCCGCTCCCACGAGGAAAGAGTGTTGCGCTGACTGTCCGCGCAACGCAGCGCAGCCTACGCCTCGATCCGCTCCAGATAAGGCACGGCCTGGATGATGTTCTGCTCGCGGAATTGCGCCAGTCGTTGCTTGACCTTGCGCTCGGCGATCACCAGGTGCGCCTCCATGCTCTGCGCTGCCAGATCAGGGCGACCGGCCTGCAGATTCTCGAAAATGCTCAGGTGCTCGCGAAAGAAGGGTTCCTCATCCGGGAAGTAGCTCTTGTCGAGCAGGATGTGCTTGCCCGAGAGCAACAGCGAATGGGTACGACGCAGAATCTGCAGCATCTGCCGGTTGGGGCAGCGGCCCAAGGTCTCGATGTGCAGGTCGCTTTCCAGGTCGTCGAACTGGCGACTGTCCATGTCCGGGTATAGCGCCATCGCCTGATGCAGGCGCGCGATATAGCCTTCCAGTTGCTGGGCCTCCAGGAACTCCGCAGCCCTCATCAACACGTACGGCTCCAGGCGGCGGCGCACTTCGTACAGCTCGCCGAGACGCTCCTCGTCCCACTGGCCGAGCTGCCAGCGCGAACGCTCGTCGCGCTCGACCAAGCCCATCAACGACAAGCGTGTGAGCACCTGGCTGGAGACCGTGCGGCTGATGCCGTAATGGCGTGACAGCTCCAGCTCATTGATGCGGTAGGTGCCGAACAGCGACTGATGCAGCAGGTCGCGCTCGATCTGGTCATAGACCGCCTTCCAGCTTTCGGTCTTGCGCGGGGCTTGCGCCTCATCCGTTGCCAGCTGGAAGTCGGCGGCCTCCAGCTTGCGCCGCAGCACCTCGCCGGGCTCGGCACCGACCAGATAACCGCGGCCATCGAAGGTGCAGATCAAACCGGCCTGGTGCAGATTGACCAGCGCCTGCCGTACGGGTGACCGGCTGACGCCGAACAGCTCCGCCAACGGTCCCTCCAGCAACAAGGTGCCGGCTTTCAGTCGCTTGCTCTTGATGCTCGTTGCGATAATTTCGAATAGCTGATCGTTGAGGTGCTTTTTCATCATTATTGTTTTCGAACTGGTCACCTTGTCGGCGTTACGGACACTCGTTCTGCGACTGAACGGGACGTTCCGCGCAATCTGCATTTCTGACTTTGCGCGCAATGTACCTTAATACCCGCCTACTATGGCCAGGAAACTGTGGATTGTAGTGGCTCGCCACCACAGCGGGACGAAAAGCCACGATCTTACCCAGGCACACTTGCCTGCATCGACGCGCGCTGAGAAAAGGTCTGCTGAAATGCCGCCAACCCTGAATGCGCGGCGCGCCAGTCGAGATCGGCAAAGCGCAAGTCCAGATAGCCCAGGGCGCAGGCGACACCAATCTGCGCCAGATCGAGCGGCCCGTGTAGCTGTTCGATCTGGCGTTCCAGTTCGGTCAGCGCACGCTGCACCTTGCCCAGTTGCCCATCCAGCCAGGCCGGCCATTGCAGCTCGACCGGTCGCACGCTGCGCTCGTAGCGCGCCAGCAGTGCCGCGTCCATCAGGCCGTCAGCCAGTGCCGCCAGGCGCAGCACCTGCCAGCGTGCAGCGCCGTCCGGCAGCAGCTTGCGGCCCTGGTGCAGAGTGTCGAGGTATTCGCAGATCACCCGGCTGTCGTACAGCGCCTCGCCGTCTTCGGTCAGCAGCACCGGAATCTTGCCCAGCGGATTGCGCGCGTTGACCTGTTCATTGACGGTGGTTGGCAATACGGCGGTATCGAGCAGTTCGATACGTGCCAGCAGGCCGGTTTCCGCAGCCAGCACGCGAACCTTGCGGGCGAAGGGTGAGGCAGCGGCGTAGATCAGTTGCATGGGCAGACTCCTGGGCGCGATAAGAAGCGGACATCGCTCGCACTACAGCACAGTTCGCACGCCAAGGTAATCCGCGTGGCCTGGCAATGCCTGCTCATGCCACCAAAGTCATAACGATCGGCCACCGCAGCCCCTCGAGGATGCGGCACAATCGTCTACCGCTGGAAAAGGACAGGCCCATGCTGATCGACGAAGAACTGACTCTCAAAAAGCTGGAGGTCTTCCTGGCGTTCATGCGCAGCGGCAACCTGGCGCGCGCCGCCAGCGAGCTGCAGACCAGCAATGTCAGCGTGCACCGCGCCATCCATTCGCTGGAAAGTGCGCTGCGCTGCCCGCTGTTCAAGCACGAGGGGCGCAACCTGATCCCGCTGGAAAGCGCCTACGTGCTGGAGGAAAAGGCGCAAAAGCTGATCCAGGACGCCCAGGAGATGGTGCGCCTGACCCGTGAGGCAGCAGGCTTCGGCGCCGAGCGTTTCAAGCTCGGCGCGCTCTACTCGCTGACGGTGAAGACGGTTCCGCAACTGATCATGGGCCTGAAGCTGCGCCGCAGCGAGCTGAACATCGACTTGGTGCTCGGTTCCAACGTCGACCTGCTGTACAAGCTGAAGAACATGGAGCTGGATGCCATCCTGATCGCCCTCGACGACAGCGTCAGCGACCCGGACTGCGAGCAATTGGCGCTGTTCTCCGATGACATCTTCCTCGCCGCACCGAACGACTCACCCTTTGCCGAGCAGGCCGAAGTGGATCTGGCCGACCTGCGCGACGACACCTTCATCACCCTCACCCAGGGCTACGCCACCTTCCGAGACGGCGAACGGGTCTTTCAGCAGGCCGGGTTCGAGCCGAAGGTGGCGATGCAGGTGAAGGACATCTTCACCTTGCTCAGCATGGTCAGCTCCGGTGTCGGCTACGCCCTGCTGCCGGGGCGCGTGGCCGCGGTGTACGAGAACCGGGTGAAGCTGATTCCGCTGCAGGCCAAGTACCACCTGCAACAGCATATCGGCGTGGTGTTCCTCAAGGCCAAGGAACGCGACCCGAACCTGTTGGCGCTGCTCGCCGAGTGCCGCATGTACAGCCGCCAGTCGTAGGCGCAAGCGTCGCCGCTGAAGCGCCTCCCCCAGGGCAGCGCGTTCAGCCTAAATAAAAAGCCCGCCATGGCGGCGGGCAAAGAGTCAGCCCAGAAGGCCTCGCATCAGAAAGTAGAGCAGCGACGGGCCGAGCAGGCAGCCCAACGCGGTGTAGAAGGCCGCGGTCAGGCAGCCGTACGGCACCAGCTTGGGATCGGTCGCCGCCAGGCCACCGGCCACGCCGCTTGAGGTGCCCATCAGGCCACCGAAGATCACCGCGCTGCGCGGGTTGTTCAGACCGATATAGGGGGCGACGAAGGGCGTGGCCACCATCACCAGGATCGCCTTGATCAGGCCGGCGGCGATGGACAGTGCCATCACGTCGGAGCTGGCGCCGAGGGCCGCACCGGTCACCGGGCCGACGATATAGGTCACCGCGCCGGTGCCGATGGTGGTCAGGCTGACCACGTCGGTGTAGCCGAAGGCCATGGCCACTGCTACCCCGGCGACGAAGGACGACAGCACGCCAACGAACAGTGCCAGCACCCCGGCGAACCCTGCACGCTTGAGTTCCTCGACACTAACGCCGAAGCCCGTGGCGACGATCGCGAAGTCACGCAGCATGGCGCCGCCGAGCAGGCCCACGCCAGCGAACAGGGGTATGTCCACCAGGCCCTTTTGCCCACCGGTATAAACGCCACCGATATAGGACAGCAGCAGGCCGAGCAGGATGGCGATGGCGGAGCCGTGCAGGCGACCACGAGTGAGTTTGTCGGACATCCAGTACGACACCCACATGGTGATGCCGATGATGGCGAAGCCGCTGAGCATGCCGTAGCTGGTCAGTACCTTGAGCAGGGATTCGTACATGGCGATCACCGTGGCGCTTTGGTCATGGAGGAGGTGACATCGCCTTCAGGCTTCTTTTGCCCGACCCGGCTGAGCACGGGCACCAGGGCGAAACCGGCAGCGACGGCGGCGATCCCGGCGATGATCGCCATCGGCCCGCCGCTGAGGGCACCGTAGACGTTCTGCTGGGCGGCCATGGCGACCACGATGGGGATGTAGATGGCGCTCCAGAACTCCACGCCCTGCTCCGACTTGCCGGTGAACAGGCCGCGTTTGTTCAGGTAGCTGCCGAGGAAGATCAGCAGCAGCATGGCGATGCCGACACCGCCGACGTTGGCGGGCACGCCAATGAGTTTGCCCAGCAGCTCTCCGATGAAGATGCCTGCCAGGGTGCAGAACGCCAGAAAGGCGACACCGTAGATGATCATTGTTGTTGTCCTCGTTTTACGTTCGAAGTTGTTGTTTTTGTGCTTCGGTAAACGCTACGGCTCAGCGGTCGCGGCTTACCTCCTGACGCAACATGGCGTCGAGTGTATCCAGGCGCGCGCCGGTGAAGGCGATCGCCTGGCCAGGTTCGAATACGCGGCGGGCAAGGCCGGTCAGCACTCTGCCTGGAGGCAATTCCAGGTGCAGGCGCACGCCGCGCTCATAGGCGGTGACGAGGGTGGCCTGCCAGTCGACGACGCGGCTCATGTTGTAAGCCAGGTCGTCGCGCAGGGTTTCGGGATCACGGATCAGGCGCGCCGAACTGCCGCTCAGGTAGCGCACCTGGGGCGCGCGCAGCTCGACCTTGACGAAGGCTGCCGCCAGCTCGCGAGCCGGTGCAGCGAGCAGTTCGCAGTGCGACGGCACGCTCATGGCCAAGCGCCTGGCACAGCCGGCGCCCAGTGCTCGGGCGCGCTCGGCGACCACTGCCATGGCGGGATCGCTGCCGGCGATCACCAGTTGGGTTTCGGCGTTGATATTGCCCAGGTACACCGGACCTTCGGCTTCGGCGAGCAGGCGCTCGACGCTGCCCTGGTCGAGGCCGAGGATGGCGGTCATGCCAAAGCCATTAGGGTACGCACGCTGCATCAACTCGCCACGCAAGGAGACCAGGCGTACGGCATCGGCAAACTCCAGCGCACCGGCCACCACGGCAGCGGCATAGGCGCCGATGGAAAGCCCGGCGACGTAGTCCGGGCGATGGCCGCGTTCGTTCAGCACGCGCGCCGCCGCTACGCCGGCAATCAACAGGCACAGCTGCACGGCGCGGGTGTTTTGCAAGGCTTCGGCTGAATCCAGCAGGCGTACGTCTTCACCTAACGCAGCGCTCGCCTGCTCGATGCAGGCCTGCACCACAGGCGCATCAGGCAAGGCATGCAGCATGCCGGGCTGCTGCGCGCCCTGGCCCGGAAAGGCCCAGAGCGTGCTCATGCCGCCACCTGCTGCGTTTGCCAGGGATCGTTGATCAGCAGCGGACCTTCCTGGGTTTTCAGCAACACGCGCGGCGACTCGCCGGCCCATTCGCGCAGCGCCACGGCGCCATGCGGGGTTTCCAGTTGCAAATCGATCCGGCACGGCGCCGCATCCAGTTTGTCGCACAGCCTGCGCGCACGGTCGCGAGACAACGGCTGCGGGGCGCGCAGCAGCAGGTCAAGATCGCTGTCCGCGTGCGCGGCGGCGATTCCACTGGCCAGTTCGAAGCCCAGGCTACCGGTCACGCCCCAGCTCAGGCCAAGCGCATCGAACTGCTGCGCCAGCTGTTCCAATGCCTGCAATGCCGGCCATTGCGGCTGTGCGTGTTGGCGCCAGTGCCCGGCGCGGGCAACCGCTTCGGGGCTGATCACCTGGCTGATCTCGCTCAGGCGCATCCAGGTGGCGTAACGCTGCTCACGCGCGGCGCCACGCACACCCACCGCCGCCCAGCCGGACTCGGCAGGCGCACGGCGCACCACCACCGGCACATGCCCGCCCAGGGCGGCGCGAGCCCAGGCCGGCGCCTCCTGTGGCAGCTGCTCGGGGCGCAGGCCCCAAAGCAGATCATGTGGACGGGGTGTCGGGTGCATCGCGGTTTCTCCGTAGGGTGGGTGCAACCCACCATTTCGCGTTATTTGGGGTTGGCGGGTTTCACCCGCCCTACTTGTCTGCAGCAGCTCATGCACAAGGTGCCGCAGAGTCCTCTGTAGGGCGGGTGCAACCCGCCATTTCGCTTCACCACTGCGCGCGCAAGGCCTCACGCACCGTCGAGGAAGCCGCGCGGTTGGCGGCGCCCAGGCGGTTGCGTAAGTCACGCGGGCTGGCGGCGATATCTACCAGGGCGCGACTCAGGGCGTCCTGAACATGGACCAGATCAGCGCTGGTCGGCTGCGTCACCTGCTCTACATCGAGTACATCGGCTAGCAGGCCAAGCGAGGCGTAGTTGTCCAGGTCGTAGGCCATGGGCGGCACGCTGGCGGCCAGCGCCTCCAGCTCGTCGACGCTGCGCAAGGTGATGCGCGCGGCAGCAGCCTTGCCCATGGCGTGCACCATGACCCCGGCGTCGCGCAGGGCGAGCAGACGGTTGGCCTGGTAGCCGTGAGCGAGGAAGGCGCCGGACATGGCCTTGCCGACCAGCAAGCCGATCACCGCATGGCCGGCCAGGCGAGCACGGGCATAGGCGTCCACCGCGCCGGCCAGCGCTTGATGGATGCCGTAGGCCTCCTCACGGCGACCATAGGCCTGGCTCGGCACGTCGACGATGGCGATCAGCGCACGCTTATGGGGGTTATCGCGGTCCGCCTCGATGGCTTCATCCACGGCCTGGGCCAGGCCCCAGCCTTCGAGCAGGCCGACCTCGCCGTTACGGGCGCGGGGGAACGGGTTGTTGGCATCGGCGATCACCGCCAGATAGCGCACCGCCTGGCCGGCCAGTTCGCCGTCGACCACCCGCAGCGAGGCAGGCAAGCCTTGTTGCGGCTGGGCATCGCCGGCCAGGGCCTGGAACCAGTGCAGACCGCGTTGCTGCTGTGCAGTCGTCATGTTCATGCTCCCTGGTAGGCGCTGCGCACGGCAGCGGCATCGGCCTGGATCGAGGTGTCGACGTCACGCAGGCGCTCGAGGAACCAAGCGTGGCGACGGCTGCGTTCCTGGGCCGGCTTGCCCTTGGCGAACAGCCCATGCAGCTCGCTGCGAATGGCCTCGACATCATCGGCTACATAGCCGTCGACCAGACCGCTGGCGTAGCGCTGCTCGCCGCCGGTCAGGCTCCAGATAAAGGGGCGGTCGCGCGAGTCGTATTCATCCAGCCCGGCTTCCTGCTCGATCACCTGCGGGCCGTTGAGCCCCAGGCGCGCCTCGCGGGTGACCAGCAGGTAGCTGCACAGCCCGGCGGCGATGGACATGCCGCCGAAGCAGCCGACCGGGCCGGCGACCAGGCCGATCACCGGCTGATACTGGCGCAGCTCGATGATGGCGGCCTGGATCTCGGCGATGGCCGCCAGGCCCAGGTTGGCTTCCTGCAGGCGCACGCCACCGGTTTCCAGCAGCAGCACGGCGCGAGTCGGCGTGCCATTGCGGTTGTCTTCGGCGGCCAACTCCAGGGCACCGGCGATCTTCGCTCCGCCCACTTCGCCAAGGCTTCCGCCCTGAAAGGCGCCTTCGATGGCGATCGCCACCGCAGGCTGGCCGTCGATCAGCCCCTTGGCCACCACCACGCCGTCATCGGCCTGGGGCACGATGCCCTGCTTGGGCAGCCAGGGCGACATCAGCCGGGCGAAGGGATCGAGCAGCTCGCGAAAGCTGTCGGCATCGAGCAAGGCGCGCGCCCGCTCGCGGGCACCAAGCTCGGTAAAGCTACGCTGCGCCAACAGGCGCTGGATGTTCTGCTCAGCCATGGTTGAGTTCCTCCAGGCCCTGCTCCAGGCGTAGGCGCACCACACCTGGGGTGGCGCCGAAATCATGGATGGCGATGTTCAGCGCCGGCAGTTGCTGCTCGCGGAACATGCGCTCGAACAGCAGTTGCCAACGCGGCGCGCTGCCGTTGACCGAGGTGACCACTTCGATGGCCAGGGTGCCGGCCTGGCCGGGTTCGAGCATCACTTCCAGGTCGCCGGAACCGACGCAACCGACCAGCGCGCGCCCCTTGGCCGGTTGCCCGGCGGGGAATTGAAAAGACAGGGTTTCCATTTCACAGACTCCCAAGCTGCGCCGGCAGGCCATGCTGCAGGCGGTCGAGGAACAGGGTGGCGGCGAGCAGATCGGCAGCGCCGCCAGGCGAGGCACGCAGGTGCAGCATGTCGCGCTCCAGATCACGCAGGCAGCGGCGACCGTCGAGGCTGGCGCAACCACCAGCGGCGAGCACCGCACGGGCGCCGCTCTGCATGCGCGTCAGCCCGGCCATGCCGGCGCGGTAGAGCACGCATGTGTCGGCCAACTGGGTCATGATCGCCAGCAGAGCGTCCAGGCGGGCGTTCTGCTCCCCTGCCCCGGCGGCGCGGCTGCGCGCCAGTTGCGGCAGTGCCTGGTGGATCACTGACGGGAAGCCCAGCTGCGCTTCCTCGCGGGCTCCATGGACGCCATACAAGCGGCAGACCTGGGCGCCATGGCTGTCGCCAGTGACAGGTGCGGTGCGGTCGTTGAGCAGGGCCAGACGGGCGGCGCGCAGGGCGACCTGAGCCGGTGCCAGTTCGCTGACGTCCAGTGCGGCAGCGCTGCTGAGCAAACCCAGCGCCCAGATCGCGCCGCGATGGGTGTTGACGCCGCCAGTGACGCGCAGCATCTCCTGCTCGCCTTCGCGGCCGATGCGGCCGACATCTTCACGCAGCTGCAGACCGATCTCGCCACATCGCTGGGCGGCCTCGGCCATGGCCTTGAAACAGGGCCACAGGGCCAGCGCCGAAGCGTGCATTAGACCCAGGTGCAAATCGGTGTGCGCGCCGCTACCACGCCGATCGACCAGCCCCGGCTTGGGCGACAGGTCGGCCTCGTCGATCAGCGCATCGACCGCCAGATCAGCCAGCCGGTCGCTCAGTGAGCGCTTTGGCTGTAATGCAATGAGTGCATTCATCACCAGCTCCTGAACTTGGCGGGCGGGTTATAGAGGCCGCCCGACCACTCGACCAGCTCGGCGATGCTCTTGGCTGCCAGCAGCTCGCGGCTGGCATCGGTGCGGCGGATGCCGAGGTCTTCGGGCAGAGCGATCAGCCCTTCACGGCGCATGCGTGCGGTTTCTTTCGGGTCGTGGCGCAGGCCGATGGCGGTCACGCCGGCCACCGCGGCGATCATCGCCTGACGCTCTTCCAGCGAGCGCGCCTTGTACAGGTAGGCGATGCCTTCCTCGGTGAGCAGGTGGGTGACGTCGTCGCCGTAGATCATGATCGGCGCCAGCGGCATACCGGCTTTCTTGGCTACGTCCACTGCATCCAGACGCTCGACGAAGGTCGGTTTGCCGCCCTCCTGGAAGGTCTCGACCATCTGCACCACCAGCTTCTTGCCGCGCTCGAGCAGCGGCGCTTCGCTGTCGCTAGGGCGCATGTCCAGCCAGGCAGGCGTCGAATGGCGCCGCCCGCGGGGGTCGTGACCCATGTTCGGCGCACCGCCAAAACCGGCCAGGCGCCCACGGGTGACGGTGGAGGAATGACCATCGCCGTCCACTTGCAGCGTGGCGCCGATAAACAGGTCGACCGCGTACTGCCCGGCCAGTTGGCACATCATGCGGTTGGAGCGCATCGAGCCGTCGCGACCGGTGAAGAACACGTCCGGGCGCTGGGCGATATAGCCCTCCATGCCCAGCTCGGTGCCGAAGCAGTGCACGCTTTCCACCCAGCCGGTCTCGATGGCCGGGATCAGCGTCGGGTGCGGGTTGAGCGTCCAGTTGCGGCAGATCTTGCCCTTCAATCCCAAGGATTCGCCGTAGGTCGGCAGGATCAGCTCGATGGCGGCGGTGTTGAAACCGATGCCATGGTTGAGCGACTGCACGTTGTGTTTTTCGTAGATGCCGCGGATCGCCATCATCGCCATCAGCACGTGCACCGGCTTGATATGGCGAGGGTCGCGGGTGAACAGCGGCTCGATATAGAAGGGCTTGTCGGCCACCACCACGAAGTCGACCCAGGAGGCGGGAATGTCCACACGCGGCAGCTCGTCGACGATCTCGTTGACCTGGAAGATCACGATGCCGTCGGAAAACGCGGTCGGCTCGACCAGCGCCGGGGTGTCCTCGGTGCTCGGCCCGGTATAGATGTTGCCGTGGCGGTCGGCCTGAAAGCCGGCGACCAGGGCGACGTTGGGGATCAGGTCCACCAGCAGGCGCGAGTACAGTTCGATATAGGTGTGGATGGCGCCGACTTCCAGCAGCCCGTCTTCGAGCAGCTGGCCGATGCGCAGGCTCTGCGGCCCGGCGAAGGAGAAGTCGAGCTTGCGGGCGATGCCGCGTTCGAACAGATCGAGATGCTCGGCGCGGCTGACGCTGGGCATGATCATGTGCAGGTCGTGCAGGCGACCGGGGTCGGCCTGGGCCAGCGAGCGGGAGAGGAAGTCCGCCTGCTTCTGGTTGTTGCCTTCGAGCACCACTCGATCACCGGGGGCGATCAGCGCTTCGAGGGCTGCCACGATCTTGTCGCCCGGCAGCACCACGCCATCGGCAAGGTGACGCACCTGATCGAGTCGCCGCGCTTTTTCAGCGCGACGGCGCGACCACTGCGGCGGCGGCGGTGGGGATATTGTTGTTGTCATTGATGACTCCACGAGTTCCGCTGTCGTGGAGGCACATTAGGAGCGTGACCCTAGGGTCATCAATCAAGCAGGCGGCGCAATCGTTACGCCCAGGTTAACGATTGCTCAGGCACGCCCATCTGCAGCATCGTCGAGGGCCGGGCGAAGAGGCGTTCTGGCCATCTCCAACCGATCCCTTCCACGTTGCTTGGCCAGGTAGAGCAACTTGTCTACCGCGTTGAGGAAGTCCAGCGCACGGTCGTGCGCGCCCGGCACGATGGTGCCGACACCAAGGCTGATGGTGAGCATGGACGACACTGACGAGCGCTCATGGGGAATGCGCTGTTGGCGCACCTGCTGGCGGCAGCGTTCGGCGATATGGCGGGCGGCGGCCTCGTCGGTCTCCGGCAACACCAGCACGAACTCCTCGCCACCGAAGCGCCCGACGAAATCCCGTGGCCGGCTGGCGGCGCGGCTCAGCGCCTGGCCGACACTCTTCAGGCAATCGTCGCCCTGGATATGGCCGTAATGGTCGTTGAACTGCTTGAAGTGATCGATATCCAGCAGGATCAGCGACAGCGGCTGCTGAGTGCGATGGGCATTGGCCCATTCGGTGGCCAGCACCGTGTCGAACATGCGCCGGTTGGCGACGCCGGTCAGGCCGTCCTTGTAGGAATACTCTTCCAGCTGCTTCTGCAGGATCAGCAACTGCTCCTCGGTCTTCTTGCATTCGCTGATGTCGAACATGAAGCCGATCAGCGAGTCCACTTCGCCGTTGTCGTCGCGCACCACATGCACCACGTCGCGAATCCACACGTAGTCGCCGGCGGCGGTCAGCGCGCGGTAGTCGGCCTCGTGGTCGACGCCGTTCTGCGATTGCGACACGCAGAACTGCACCACCTTCTCGCGATCGTCCGGGTGCATGCGCGAGGCCCAGTCCTCGGCGCTGACCCAGCTGGCCTGCGACCAGCCCAGCAGACTCTCGATCTGCGGGCCGATGTAGGCGAAGGTCATGGTCTTCCAGTCGATCTTCCAGGGGATCGCCCGGGTGGACTCCAGCAGGGTCTTGTAAACCGCCTGATCAGTTGCTTCGCTCATGTCCGCCACCTGTGCCCGCCTTGCGCTCCGTTATAGCGCAAAAACGGGCGGCCAAGGTGACGGCCTGGCGAGTGGCTATCAGGCCTCTTTGGCCTGCAGGCCGGCGTACAGGCGGGTCAGCTCGTTGAGCTGGCGGAACAACGAGTCGGTGCTGACGGTGATCACGGTCGGCACGAAGTCACGCTCGGCATGCAGATCGATACCCTTGAGGGTGAAGCCCCAGTGGGCGCGGGCGCGACGCTGGGTGTTGGCGATTTCCTCGCTCGGCGTGCCGCGGGCTTCCAGCTCCTTGAGGATGGTCTCGAAATCGCTCACGGCCGTGTCCAGTTTGGCGTCCAGGTCCGGCGCCGGCACACGCCAGGATTTGGCCATGTAGAGCATGGCGATGCGCTGGGTCTGCACGCGTGCCCAGCCAGTGCGGTGCACGGAGGCGCCCATGGCGCCCAGGTGCTGGCCCATCAGGTCGCTGACATGCTGTGTCTGCTGCAGCAATTCCTCGCTGGTGGCGAGCATCTGCGCAGCCTTGGCGTGCTCCGGCTTGGCTTCGATCTGCTGGCGATGGACGGTCCAGGTGGCATCAACCTTGGCCAGCGCAGCCTTGATCTCGGCGGTGGGCGCGTAGGCGATCAGCGCGGTGTGGCTGGCATCGAAGCGCTGGATGGTTTCCTGCAGCTGGCGCTGGGCCACGTCCACGCGCACATCGGCACCCAGCATCAGGTAGTTCTTGGCCATACGCTGGGTCAGCGAGCGCTGCAGGCCGGCCATGTTCATGGCTTCGGAATCGGTCAGTTGCGCCAGGCTTGGCATGCTCACCAGCGCGGTGCAGGCGAGCAGAATAAGAGACAGGTACTTCTTCAACACGTCGGTACTCCAATTCGGGGACGAGGCAATGCACCGCAGGCGTGCGCCAGCAGTGATGGGTGAACCCTTGAGTGCGGGGTTTTTATTGGAATGCGAGGGGCAGTTCGACGGGCGCAAGGCCCAGTTGCTGCGGAAAGGGCGCAATGATAGCTGCTAAAACGCCATCATTCTGTGCGACCAGTCATGAAGCGGACGACTGGTCGTCAGCGTTCGCATAAAAAAGCCGCCAGTCGCCATGAAACAAGGGGAAGAGCGACTGACGGCTGAGGAGTCGGAGTATCGATGCTCAGGAGAGCAGGCTGACCACCGTGGACCTGCTGATGTTGGCCTGGGCGACGACGGTCTGGGTCACCGCGGCATAACTGCTGGGGCTGCGGCGCATCAGGCTGAAGACCTCGCCGGCGAAGTCGCGCGCCCATTCGCGCTCGTTGTGCTCGGCATGACGGGCGAGAAACTCGCGGATTTCGTCCTGGCGATGGCTGAGCTGCTCACGCAATGCGCCGATCTTGTCCAGCGCCGCCACCACTTCGTCCAGCGCCCGGCGCAGTTCTCGCGCGCCGTCCAGGCGCGCAGCTTCGGGCAGGCGCAGCAACTGGTCTTCCTGGCTGACGACGGGCGCCGCGGCCTTGGCCGCCAGCTTGCCTTCGCCCTGCATACGCAGCTCGCCCCTGAGCTGCTGCCACTCGCTTTCGCGGGCGCTGAACTTGAGCGCCCCGCCGTTATCGACTTCCGCGCGAATGCCCGCCGGAGCGAGGCCGGCATTGAAGCGGCGCAGGATCTGCTGTTCACTCAGCCCCTCGTCGAGCACCACCGCCAGCGGCTCGGCCAGTTTGCGCCCGGCGCTGAACAACAGGGTTTCCTTGCCGGCCTGCTGCACGCTGGCGATCGAATCCAGCCCCTGCAGACTGAAGCGGCTGCGCACCGGCTCGTTGAGGCGCAGCTTGAAGCCGGCATCCAGCGCCTCGCCGGAGCGTTGGCTGCGTTCGCCAAGCAGCTTGCGCACCTGCTCCAGCTCACGCTTGAGGCCTTCGCGTTCGCCGGGCTGGGCGTTGCTCAGCTCGCGACTGAGGCTGAGCTTGAGCTGGCCGAGGCGGCCGGCCAGTTCGCCCAGGTAGCTGTCGGCGGCCTGCATCGAGGTCAGCTGCTGATTGAGCTGCAGGTTGAAGGTGGCGCTCTTGCCGCGCGGCTGCGCAGACTGTTCGGCAGCGGGCGCCTGCTTGCGCTGGCGCTGCACCGCCTGCTCGCCCTGCACCGGGCGACGTGCCTGCGGATCGAGGGGCGTGACGACCGGAAGCTGTTTATCGACCTTGATCACCGCAGGCTCCTTACAGCAGGCTGAACAACGACATCTCGTTGATCTTCAGATAAGTCTTCTGCGTTGCCCCCAGGGCCAGCTGGTAGTTATTCAGATCGATGGTGGCGCCGGCATAGTCGAGACGCGACAGTTCGCCTTCGATCTTCTGATTGACCAGCGAGACGTCCTCGTTGCTGTCGGTCAGCAGGGTCAGGGCGTTCTGCCGGCCGCCGAGTTCGGTGACCGAGCCCATCACGCGCCCATGGGCCTCGTCCAGGGCGCCCAGGGTGTCGACGATCTGCTGCCGGACGGCTGGGTCGGTGGCATCCAGCGCCGGGTCCTGCAGGGTGTTGATCAGGCTGCGCAGCTCGTTGAGCACGTCCACGCCGGCGCCGAAGACGCTGGCAGCGGTGACGTTCTCGTCGACCAGCACGCCGTTGGCCACGGCGGCCTGGCGATGCTTGTCGTTGCCGGTGACGCTGTAAGTCTGGGTCGCGGCGTCGAAGGCCAGCGCCGGCGTGTCGCTGAGGGTGCCGGAGAACAGGTAGCGGCCTTCCTCGTCGCGCACGTTGGCAAAACTGAAGATGGTGTCCTCGATGATCGACAGTTCGCCGGCCATCGCGGCCAGGTCTTCGCTGGCGTTGGAGCCGTTGGCTGCCCACAGCAGCAGATCACGCACGTTGAGCATGGCGTCGGAGGTGGACTTGAGGTTGGCCTCCTGCGTCGACAGGCTGCCGGAGACGTTGGCGATGTTCTTGCGGAACTGCTCCAGGCTCGCCTCTTCACGCTCCACACGCAGCACGCGCACGCTGGCGACGGGGTCGTCGGACGGCAGCAGGATGCGCTTGCCGGTGGCCATCTGCTGCATCAGCTTGCCCAACTCGGCGGAACTGGCGTTCATCGAGCTGTGCATCATCGAAGTGATCTGCGAGTTGGTGATGCGCATCATGGCTGAATCTCTCTAGAGCCGCGTCAGAACGCGGAAAGCATGTCGTCGAACAACTGGTTGGCGGTGCTGATGACCTTCATGTTGGCCTGGTAGGCCTGCTGGTAGGTCATCAGGTTGACCGCCTCCTCGTCCAGGCTCACGGCGCTGACGCTGTCGCGCTGCGATTGGGCCTGCTGGGTCACGGCGGTGGCGGACTTGAGGTCGGCCTGATTCTGCCGACTGTCACTGGCGACCTGGCCAAGCAGGCCGGCATAGGCGTCGTTGAGCGTCACCTGGCTGCCGCCCAGGGTGATGGTCTGGTTCTTCAGCCCGAGCAAATCCAGCAGCACTTCGTTGTTGCCGGTCTCCCCGGCAGCCGAGGACAGCGCCAGTTGCTCGGCCGTCAGCGGCTCGGCACGCAGCAGCGCAGTGGTACTGGAGGCGTCGTAGACGAACAGCGGCTGGCCCGGGTTGCCATTGAGGTCGAAGCCGGTGGCGAGCACGTCATTGACCATCTGCGCCAGCTGGCTGGCCATGTCATGCAGCGCGTCCAGATTCGGCCGCAGGCTGCCGTACTCGACCTCGTGGAGACCACCGAAGGCGCCGCCGAAGCCATCCTGACGCAGCGGGAAGCTGGTGCCGGCGAAGGCCAGGCTGACTTCCTGCTCACCGCTCGCGGTCATTGCCACCTTGAGCTGGCCCGCCGTCGGACCGGCCACCAGCGGCTGGCCGTTGGCCAAGGCGACGCTAACCGAACCATCGGGCACTTCGTTGACACGCAGTTTGGCGAACTGGCTGAGTTCGCCGATCAGGCTTTCGCGATGATCGCGCAGCGCGGTGCTGTCGCCCTTGACCGATTCGGTCTCGACGATCTTCTTGTTGAGCAGCGCGATGTTCTCGGTCAGGCCGTTGATCTCGGTGGCCATGGCGCTGCGTTGCTCCTGCAGCGCCTTGACCTGCGCGTCGATGTTGCTGCTCAGGCCGTTGAAGCGCTGCGCCAGGTTGCCGGCCTCGCTGATGATCTGCTGGCGCAGGGCGATGGAACCGGGCGTAGCGCTGGCTTCGCTCAAGGCCGCGAAGAACTGGTCGAGACCGGCGCTGATGCTCGATCCGGTGCCGGACATCAGCGCCTCCAGCGCAGTCAGGTACTGCTGCGAGGCGCCATAGAAGTTCTGCTCGGTGGTCGCGCGCCACAGTTGCTGGTTGTGAAATTCGTTGGTCATGCGGCGGATGCTGATCACCTCGACGCCGCCACCGACGCTCAGGCCACCCTGCCCGGCCAGCGATCCGGTGATGGTCTGCAGGCGACTGAAACCCGGGGTGTTGACGTTGGCGATGTTCTGCCCGGTACTGGCCAGGGCCACCTGGCTGGCACGCACACCGCTGTAGGCGATCTGGTTGAGGATGCTCACGAATTAACTCTCCTGCCGCTCGAAGCGCATCGGCTGAGCGAAAGCCGCCAGACGCGGCGCACGGGCGTCGTCGGCAGCGAATTGGGCTGTTACCGATGACAGGGCGACGGAATCATCGACGGACTTAAATTCGTCACGCGTCAGCGCCTGTTTGCCGGCCACGGTGCCGAGCAACAGGCCGCTGTCGGCACTCAGGGCGCTGGCCAGTTGCTGGCGGGTCTGCGCGCTGAGCGGGCTGCTGGCCTGGACATCGTCCTTGGCCGGCATCTCCGTCTTGGCCAGGTCGCCAAGGATCTTGCGCGTGTAGTCGCGGGTTTCCTGGAAGGGGATGCGCTCGATCCAGGCGCCGGTGGCGATCTCGCCGCTGCGCGGGTCACCGTTGACCTTCAGCCACTCGTCGACGCGGCCGGGGCCGGCGTTGTAGGCCGCCAGCGCCAGCGCCTGGTGGCCGTCGTAGCGCTGCAGCATCTTGTCCAGGTAGGCACTGCCCAGACGCTTGTTGTAGGCGGCGTCGGTGGTCAGGCGAGACTCGCTGAAGGGCAGGCCGAGTTCGGCAGCCATTTCCCGCGCGGTGTCCGGCATCAGCTGCATCAGGCCGCGCGCACCCTTGGGCGATACAGCGTCGACGCGGCCGGCCGACTCCTGCTGGATGACGCGATCGACCAGGGCGACGAAGCCTGCCGAGCCTTTGTCCCAGACCTTGCCGAGGCTGTCGATGCCGCGCTGCCAGGTGCTGCGCAACGGCTCCAGCAGGCTGCTGGCGGAACGCTGCGGCAGTTCCGCCGAGCGGGCAGCGGCGGCGGCTGCGTCCATGTCCACCGCGCTGTCGCCACCACCGGACAGCTGCTTGACCAGCATGTCGGCGATGCCGGTCTGCTTGCGCCCGGCCAGGGTCTCGGCCAGCACCTCGTCGTAGAAGTCGCGCATGGTGTCCATCTCGCGGCTGCGCATCGGGTTGCCTTCGGCGAGCACGTCGCTGGCCTTGCGCATCTGCTTGAGGATCTGCTGCAGGAACAAGGCCTCGAACTGCTCGGCCGCAGCCTGCAGCTGCTGCTCGCGGGCGGTGCCGATGCCGTCGGCGCTGCCGCGGTGGCTGTTCATGTGTTGGGCGAGGGAAACGATGCTCATGGCTCAGATCACGATCAGTTCAGCGTTGAGGGCACCGGCCTGTTCCAGCGCCTGGAGGATGCTCATGACATCGTCCGGGGTGGCGCCGAGGCTGTTCACGGTGTTGATGATGCTGTCCAGGCTGGCGCCATCGGGCCACTTGAACATGGCGTTCTTGTCCTGGCTGACGGCAACGTCGGAGCGCGGCACCACGGCGGTCTGGCCGCCGGAGAAGGCGTTGGGCTGGCTGACCTGCGGGTTCTCGCTGATGGTCACGGTCAGGGTGCCGTGAGCCACGGCAGCGGCCTTGACCCGTACGCCCTGGCCGACCACCACGGTACCGGTGCGGCTGTTGAACACCACCTTCGGTCGCTCACGACCTTCTTCCACCTCAAGGCCTTCAAGCATGGCCATGAAGCCGATGCGCTGGGTGCTGGTGATCGGCGCACGGATGGCGATCTTGGTCGAATTCAGGGCGCTGGCAGTGCCGCTGCCGAAGCGGCCGTTAACCGCCTCGACCACCTTGGCAGCGGTCTGGAAACTGGGCTGGCGCAGGTTGAGCATGACCTCGTCGCGCGTACTGAAATCGCTGGGGATCATCCGCTCGACGGTGGCGCCGTTGGGCACGCGGCCGCTGTTGGCAGAGTTGATCGCCACACTGGAGCCGCTCTGCCCGGTGGCATTCAGACCGCCAACAACCACGGCGCCCTGGGCCAGGGCATAGGTTTCGCCATCGACGCCCTGCAGCGGCGTCAGCAGCAGTTGGCCGCCGCGCAGGCTCTTGGCATCGCCCAGCGAGGCGACGGTGATGTCGACGGTTTGCCCCGGACTGTAGGACGGCGGAATCTCTGCGGTCACGGTGACTGCCGCGACGTTCTTCAGCTTGGGGTCGACGTTCGGCGGCAGGTTGATGCCGAACTGCTTGATCATGTTGGCCACCGACTGGCTGGTGAAGCGCACCTGATTCTTGTCGCCGGTGCCGTCGAGGCCGACCACCAGGCCGTAGCCGATCAATTGGTTGCCGCGGATCCCTTCGATATCCACCAGGTCCATCAGCGGCACGGCGTGGGTCGACAGTGGCCAGATCAGGAGCAGGGCGACGAGTGAGCGTTTGAGCATGACCGGGCCTCAGAGCGGGAACAGCGGGTGGGTGAAGAAACGCGTCAACCAGCCCGCCGAGTTGCTGTCGTTGAGCACGCCGCGGCCGGCATAGGAAATGCGCGCGTTGGCCACGTTCTGCGAGGACACCTGGTTGGCGCGGTTGATGTCGTCCATGCGCACCAGGCCGACCAGGCGGATGTATTCGTCGCCCTGGTTCAGGCGCAGGGCCTTCTCGCCCTTGATCAGCAGGGTGCCGTTGGGCAGCACCTGATGCACGGTCACGGCGATGGAGCCACGCAGGGTGTTCTGCTGCGAGCTGCGCGCCGAACCATTGAAATCGCGCTCGGCCGAGGCGGAGCTTTCCAGGCGGTCGTAGGTATTGCCCAGGACCGTGGGAATACCGACGGAAACGCCCGAGGTCTTGCCGAAGCTGGTGCCGGCGCTCTTGCTCGACTGGGTGGACTCGTCGAGCACCACGGTGAGAATGTCGCCGACCCGCACTGCACGCTTGTCGCCAGTCAGCGAGCCGCTGTAGCCGCTGCGAAACAGGCCACCGCCGGTGGTCGGCGGCGCGCTGTAGTCCAGCGCCAGCGGCTCGTAGTGGCTGGAGTCTTCCTCAGGCAGCATCTCGTTGAAGCTGGCGCAGCCGCCGAGGGCCAGAAGCAGAGCGAGCGGGAGCAGGCGGGTCATGGCGATCACACGGTCTGGTTGAGGAACTGCTGCATGCCCGACGCAGCGTCGAGCACCTTGGCGTTGGCCTCGTAGGCACGCTGGATGGAGATCATGTTGACCATGGCCTCGACCACCTGCACGTTGGAACCTTCCAGCACGCCCTGCTTGAGGTTGCCCAGGCCTTCCTCGCCCGGCACGCCTTCCTGCGGCTCGCCGCTGGCCACGGTTTCGCGATAGAGGTTGCCGCCGAGGGCTTCGAGGCCGCCCGGGTTGGTGAAGTTGACCAGGGTGATCTGGCCCAGCTCGGAAGGCAGGGTGTCGCCGGCCAGCACGGCGGTGACGATGCCGTCGCTGCCTACGGTGAAGCGGCTGCTACCGGCCGGCACTTCGATGGCCGGCGTCAGCGGCAGGCCCTGGGAGTTGACGATCATGCCTTCGGCGTTGAGCTGCAGCTGGCCGTTCTCGGTGTAATAGATATCGCCGTTGGGCGCCTCCACCTGGAAGAAGCCGGCGCCGATGATCGCCAGGTCCATCGGCTGGCCGGTGGTCTGGATGCTGCCTTCGGTGAACACCTTCTGCGTACCGGCCACACGCACACCGCTGCCGAGCTGGATGCCCGACGGTACGGTATTGACCTCATCGGCCTGCGCGCCCGGCTGCAGCTCGATGGCGTAAAACAGGTCCTCGAACACCACGCGGTCGCTCTTGAAACCGTTGGTGTTGACGTTGGCCAGGTTGTTGGCCACGGCGCTCATGGCCTTGTCCTGTGCGGCCAGGCCGGTCTTGCTGACCCAAAGTGCGGAACTCATGTGCGTTACCTCTTCGCTGTGGCGAACGCCTTATCAACGACGTGCGCCTGTGTTTCGTGGGAGCGAGCTCTGCTCGCGAAGCTGTGTCGGGCGAAACTCGATTCGCGAGCAGAGCTCGCTCCTACACGGCCGCCGGCTTTCCGGCTCAGCTGCCGCGAATCATCCGGTTGCCGGCCTCGGACAGGTCCTCGGCGGCCTTCATCATCTTCACCTGGGTCTCGAACAGGCGGTTCAGGCTCATGGTCGCCACCAGCTGATCGATGGCGCCGACATTGCTCGCCTCCAGGTAGCCGGACACCAGCACCGGTGTTTCCAGGCCCTCTGCCGGCTGACCATCGATGCGCGCCAGCAGGCCGCTGGCGTCCTTGGTCAGATCGGCGGCGTCAACATCCACCACGCGGATGCGGTCCACCTCGGCGGTGACGAAATCGCCACGCGGGATCACCGAAACGGTGCCGTCACGGCCAATATGCAGGCTGTCGTACTCGGGCAGCACGATGGGGCCGCCCTCGCCCAGCACGGCGCGGCCGTTCAGGGTCAGGCGCAGCTCGGCATCGACCTGCAGCGCGCCGTTGCGGGTGTAGCGCTCGGCACCTTCATCACCCTCGACGGCGAACAGGCCGCGGCCCTGGATCGCCACGTCGAGGTCACGGCCGGTGGCCATCAGCTCGCCTGGCGCCAGGTTGACGCCGTTGTTCTTCACCCGCGCCAGATGGCGGCTATCGTAGCCGTAGCCTTCCACGGCGACGGCCTGGGCCTGCTCTAGATCGGCACGAAAGCCGGGCGTGTTGACGTTGGCCAGGTTGTTGGCGCGCACCGTGAGCGAGCTCATGGTGCGGCTGGCGGCGGTCATTGCGGTGTAACCGAGACGGTCCATGGTTCAGCCTCAGATCGCGCCGAACAACACTTGGGTGAGTTCCTTGTTGGTGGTCAGCACCTTGGTGTTGGCCTGGTAGTTGCGCTGCCCCTCCATCAGACCGACCAGCTGCTGGGTCAGGTCGACGTTGGAGTTTTCCAGCGAACCGGCCACCAGCGCGCCGAACGGGCCGACACCGGGCACGCCGATCAGCGCCGCGCCGGAGTCGGCGGTTTCCACCCAGGCGGTACCGCTGATGTTCTTCAGGCCGCCGGCATTGGCGAAGGTGGCCAGCGCCACCTGGCCCTGCAGCATGCGCTGGCCATTGCTGTAGTTGGCGTAGACCATGCCGTCCTTCTCCACCGAGAGACCGGTCTGCTCACCCGCTGCGTAACCACTGGCACGGTTGGTGGTGACGACGAAGTCGGAGCCGTACTGGCTGGAATTGCTGTAGTCGATGGCGATGGCCATCGGGTCGACACCGGGCAGGGCGAAACCGACGTTGACCGGGCCGGCCGGCGCGGTGAGCGTGCCGTTGGTGCCGAAGGTCAGAGTTTGAGGGGCGCCTACGGCCGCACCGCCGGCGTAATAGTGGGCTTCCCAGCTGTTATCGCCAGTCTTGACGAAATACTGGGTCAGGGTGTGTTCCTTGCCCTGGGAGTCGAACACCTTGGTGGTGTAGGTGGAGTTGTAGGTGTTGACGTCCGCCGGATCGAACGGCGCGGTGGCCGGCACGGTCTGGTTGGAGTCCAGGTTCATGACGAAGGCCAGGCTGTCGGTGGCGCGCGCCGGCAGGTTGGCATTCTGCAGCTGCAGGTCGCCCATGGCGCCTACCTGCAGATTGCCCGCGGCGTCCACCGGGTAGCCCTGCAGGGTCTGGCCGGCGGCGTTGACGATGTTGTTGTCCTTGTCGGCACCGAACACGCCGGCGCGGGTGTAGCTGACATCACCATTGCCGCCACGGGTAACGAAGAAGCCGCCGCCGGAGATGGCCAGGTCGAGGCTGCGCCCGGTGGTCACCAGGGAGCCGCCCTGGCTGATGCTCTGGGTGGTGGCCAGCACTTCCACGCCCATCGCCTGGCTGTCGGCGTAGATGCTGCCGAACTCGGTGCGCGAGGACTTGAAGCCGGTGGTGCCGGCGTTGGCGATGTTGTGGCTGATGGTGTTGAGCTGTTCGTTGACGGCGCTGAGGCCGGTCATGGCGATGTTGAAACTCATGGCGACTGGACCTTTGAATTGACGACTGGGTGGGTTCAGAGCAGACCGGCGGTCTGCGCCTGGCCGAATTCGGTGATGTTGTAGAAGGGCACGGAGCCGATGCCGACGACTTCAAGCACCGGCCCCTCGGCACTGACGCGCACCTGGGTGACGCGGCCGGCCACCTCGACCTTCGGGTACTCGCCACTGTCGCTCTTGACCTCAACCTTGTAGCGGCCCGGCGCCAGGCCAAGGGCCTTGGGGTCCAGCTCGAAGGGCACGCGGCCCGGCGCCTGGGAACCCAGGTCGATTTCCTTCTTCACGCCGTTGCTGTCGGTGACCACCAGGGCCAGCTTGCCGGCGGCGTGCTCGAGATTGACCTCGCCTTTGACCTTGTCTGCATCCAGCTCCAGCTGCTCGGTGGCGACCTTGACTTCCTGGCCGACCAGGCCGGCGGCGGTGAGGGTCTGCAGGTTGTCCAGCAACACCAGATTGCTCTTGCTCAGCGAGGCCATGTTTTCCAGGCTCTTGACCTGACTCATGGCGGCGAACTGGTTGAGGAATTCGGTGCTGTCCACCGGTTTGGTCGGGTCCTGGTTCTGGATCTGCGCGACCATCAGGGTGAGGAAGTTGTTTTCCAGTTGGGTCGCGTCGCTGACGTTGACCGACTGCTTCACCGCTTCGTCGATGCTATAAGCGGGATTGTTCTGGCTGTTGTTGCTGACCGTGGCCATCAGGATTCTCCGAGCTTGAGCAGGCCCTGCTGCATGCTTTTCAGGCGATTGAGCACCTCGACGCTGGTCTCGAAGCTGCGGGTGGCCGACATCATGTCGGTCATTTCCTCGATCTGATCGATGTCGGCGTAGAACACGTAGCCCTTGTCATCGGCCAGCGGGTTGTCCGGCTCGTAACGGCGCACCGGCTCGCGGCCGGCGGTGACCACGTCGAGCACCTGGACATGGGCGCCGCCCATGCCCACGCCGCGGGTCAGTTGGTCGTTGTTGTAGACGGCGGCGAACACCGGCTTGCGCGCCTGGTACACGTCCTCGGCACTGGCCGCGGCCGAGTCGGCGTTGGCCAGGTTGCTGGCCACGGTATTGAGGCGCACGGTCTGCGCGTTCATCGACGAGCCGGCGATGCGGTAGATGGAATCGAAAGCCATGGTCAGCGTCCCTCGATGGCCTGTTTCAGGCCGCGAAATTTCATGCTGAGAAAGGTCAGACTGGTCTGGAAGTCCATGCTGTTCTTGGAGAACGCGGCCTGTTCCACACTCAGCTCGACGCTGTTGCCGTCCTGCGACGGCTGGGTCGGCACGCGGTACTTGAGATCGGCAGTGCTGGCGCTGAACGCCTGCTGTGGATCGAGCCGCTGCATCTCGCCGGCAAAATCGATGTCGCGGGCGAGAAAGCCCGGCGTGTCTTCGTTGGCCAGGTTGGCGGCGAGAATCTCGCTGCGCTGCATACGCAGTTCGATGGCTCGCGAATGCAGCCCCACCACGTCATCAATCCGTATACTCATTCACCGGTACCCTTAACCCAAGGTTGTGCCCAGGTGCCTTGAGCACAAAGCGTGCCCAACCCATAAGAGAGCCGTATTACATTGATTTATCAGGGATTCTTGAGAACCGCCGGCGCCTTTCGCGTCGCCCTTTTTCCGCATCGCCGCATCGCCGAAGGGAAAAGCGGAAAGGCTTTTTCCGCCCTGGCGTCAGTGCTCTTCCTCTTCGCCGCACTGCCTGCGGATACGGCACGTGCGCAGGCCGACGCCGCCGGCCAGATCGACCAGGCCATCGCTACGCATATGCAGCAGAAGCTTGCCGAGGAGGCCAAACGCCAGGCCTGGCAAGGCCAGCGCCACAGCCTCGATACAACGCTGGTGGGCAGCGCGGAACGACTGCCGGCCTGCGCCCAGGCCCTGAGCGTGGCGGTTATCAGCGATGATCCCTCGGCGCTGGCGCGCCAGCGTCTGGAACTCAGCTGCCCGGACACCCCTGGCTGGAGCATCACCGCCCTGGTTCAGGCCAACGTCTTCCTACCGGTGGTACATGCCGCGCGGGTGATCGAACGCGGCCAGACCATCAGCGCCGAGCAGCTGCAATTGCAGGAAGTGAACATCGGCAAGGCATCGCGCGGTTTCTACAACAACCTCGACGAGGTGGTCGGCCAGGGCGCCAAACGCCGCGTGCGCGCCGGCCAACTGATCGCGCCGAACCTGCTCACCGCACCGCTGCTGATTCGCCGCGGCCAGCAGGTGACCATCATCGCCAGCCAGGACGGTATTTCCGCCTCGGCCACCGGCGAGGCGCTGGCCAATGGCCGCGAAGGCGAGGTGATCCGCGTGCGCAACCTCGGCAGCCAGAAGGTGATCGAGGCGCAGGTGGTGGAAGAAGGCGTGGTCACCAGCACGTTCAGGTAGGGTGTCACGCCACGTGGGAGGCGCTTGCGCGGCGAGCGGGGCTGGCGGGTCGCGGCTAAAGCCCCTCCCACAAATATGTAGGGCGGGTGCAACCCGCCACCATTGACCGGCGGGTTTCACCCGCCCTACGCCCAGCCCTCCAGGCGCATGGTCGCCCGCACCAGGCGCTGCTCTTCCTGCTCAATCTCCTGCAGGTTGTCACGGATGCTGTTGATATGGTCGCGCGCCGCACGCTGCGCCTGTTCCGGCAGGCGCTCGATCACCGCGTGGTACAGGCGCGAGTGCTGGCGGTCGATCTGCCGCTTCTGCGCCGGGCGGTGGTAGAGGTTGTTCACCGAGGCGAACACGGTGCTGAGCATCAGGTCGGTCAGCGATTGCAAGGTGTGCACCAGCACCGGGTTGTGCGACGCCTCGCAGATGGCCAGGTGGAAGGCGTGATCGAGGCGTGCGTGTTCGCGTGGATCGACCGGATGCTCCTGCGCGTGGGCCGCGAGCATTTCCTCATAGCGCCGGGTCAGCAGGACGAAGTCCGCGTCGGTGCCGCGCAGCGCCGCCAGCCGCGCCGACTCGCCCTCTAGCAGGCCGCGCACTTCCAGCAGGTCATACAGGGTGCGCGGTTGCGAGCCGAACAGGTGCATCAGCGGGCTGGCATCGCGCTCGCCGCTAAGCTTGGCCACCCGTGAATCACGCCCCTGCGCAGTGTCGATGATGCCGCGCCCACGCAGGACCTTCAGCCCTTCACGCAGCGCCGAACGCGAAATGCCCAGCTTCTCGCACAGGCGCCGCTCCGAGGGCAGCGGCTGGCCCACCTTGAGTACGCCATCGACGATCAGCCGCTCGATGCGCTCGGCCACCACGTCGCTGACCTGCCGTCTTGCGCCAGCCTGATTCGTATCCATTTCAACCCTCCTTGCAACTGGTCGTACCAGCTGGCACGAGCATACGCGCCTCATCCGAAAGCCATGTTCAACGCCTACGAGAATAAGCACTTTGAGCAGCCTTGTGCGAAAGGTTGACGAAAGAAACTGGTCCTACCAGTGATAAAGACGATGGACGTAAAAATTCAGGCGGCCTAAACATACGGCCAATGGTCGCGGCATGACCGCTTATAAAAACAACGTTCACGATTGAGCCTGCCATGAGCATTCTGTACGACGAGCGCGTCGACGGCGCGCTGCCCAAGGTCGACAAGGCCGCGCTGCTGACCGAGCTGCGCCAGTGCCTGCCCGACCTCGACATCCTGCATACCGTCGAAGACCTGAAGTCTTATGAGTGCGATGGCCTGTCTGCCTACCGCACCACACCCATGCTGGTGGTGCTGCCCGAGCGCATCGAGCAGGTGCAACAGCTGCTCAAGCTCTGCCACGCCCGTGGCGTGCCGGTCGTGGCGCGCGGTGCCGGCACCGGCCTGTCCGGCGGTGCGCTGCCGCTGGAGAAGGGCATCCTGCTGGTGATGGCACGCTTCAACCAGATTCTCGAGATCAACCGCGAAGGCCGCTTCGCCCGGGTACAGCCCGGCGTGCGCAACCTGGCGATCTCACAGGCCGCCGCGCCGTTCGGCCTGTATTACGCCCCTGATCCGTCCTCGCAGATTGCCTGCTCTATCGGCGGCAATGTCGCCGAAAACGCCGGCGGCGTGCATTGCCTGAAGTACGGCCTGACCGTGCACAACCTGCTCAAGGTGGACATCCTCACCGTCGAAGGCGAGTTCATGACACTCGGCAGCGACGCCCTGGACGCGCCGGGTTTCGACCTGCTGGCGCTGTTCACCGGCTCCGAAGGCATGCTCGGCATCGTCACCGAGGTGACGGTCAAGCTGCTGCCCAAGCCGCAGGTGGCCAAGGTGCTGCTGGCCGCCTTCGACTCGGTGGAAAAGGCCGGCCGCGCGGTCGGTGACATCATCGCCGCCGGCATCATCCCCGGCGGCCTGGAGATGATGGACAACCTGGCGATTCGCGCCGCCGAAGACTTTATCCACGCCGGCTACCCGGTGGAGGCCGAGGCCATCCTGCTCTGCGAGCTGGACGGCGTCGAAGCCGACGTCGCCGACGATTGCGAGCGCGTGCGTGAGGTGCTGGCACAGGCCGGTGCCACCGAGGTGCGCCTGGCTCGCGACGAAGCCGAGCGGGTGAAATTCTGGGCCGGGCGCAAGAACGCCTTCCCCGCGGTCGGGCGCATCTCGCCGGACTACTACTGCATGGACGGCACCATCCCGCGCCGCGAGCTGCCCGGCGTGCTGCGCGGCATCGCCGAATTGTCCGAGGAGTACGGCCTGCGCGTGGCCAACGTGTTCCATGCCGGCGACGGCAACATGCACCCGCTGATCCTCTTCGATGCCAACGTGCCGGGCGAGCTGGAGCGCGCCGAGGCCATCGGCGGCAAGATCCTCGAACTCTGCGTCAAGGTCGGCGGCAGCATCACCGGCGAGCACGGCGTCGGCCGCGAGAAGATCAATCAGATGTGCGCGCAGTTCAACAGCGACGAAATCACCCTGTTCCACGCGGTAAAGGCGGCGTTCGACCCCAGCGGCCTGCTCAACCCCGGCAAGAACATCCCCACCCTGCACCGCTGCGCCGAGTTCGGCGCCATGCACGTGCACCACGGCCAACTGCCCTTCCCGGAACTGGAGCGCTTCTGATGCAGCATGATTTCGATGCCAGCGCCGCGCTGCTGGAACAGGTCAACCACGCGCTCAACAGCGCCACGGCGCTGCGCATCCAGGGCAGCGGCAGCAAGGCCCATCTGGGCCGCGCCACCACCGGCGAAGTGCTGGATACCCGCATGCACCGCGGCATCGTCAGCTACGACGCCACCGAACTGGTGCTCACCGCCCGCGCCGGCACACCAATTACAGAAATCGAAGCGGCGCTGGAGGCCAACAACCAGATGCTGCCGTGCGAACCGCCGCACCTGGGCGATGGCGCCACCCTGGGCGGCATGGTCGCAGCCGGGCTGTCCGGCCCGCGTCGGCCCTGGGCCGGTTCGGTGCGCGATCAGGTGCTCGGCACCCGGGTGATCACCGGCCAGGGCAAGCTGCTGCGCTTCGGCGGCGAGGTGATGAAGAACGTCGCCGGCTACGACCTGTCGCGCCTGATGGCCGGCAGCTTCGGTTGCCTTGGCCTGCTCGCCGAAGTCTCGCTCAAGGTGCTGCCCAAACCGCGCCAGGTGCTCAGCCTGCGCCTGGACATGAGTGCTCGCGACGCGCTCAACAAGCTTGCCGAATGGGGCCAGCAGCCATTGCCGATCAGCGCCGCCAGCCATGACGGTGTCGCGCTTCACCTGCGCCTTGAGGGCGGCGAAGGCTCGGTCCTGGCCGCACGCCAACGCCTGGGTGGCGAAGAGATCGACAACGCTTACTGGCACGAACTGCGCGAACAACGCCTGCCGTTCTTCAGCGCCAGCGGCGCGCTGTGGCGCCTGTCGCTGCCGACCAATAGCGGCCTGCTCGACCTGCCCGGCCGCCAGCTGATCGACTGGGGCGGCGCGCAGCGCTGGCTGAAAACCGACGCCGATGGCGAGCTGATCCAGCGCGTGACGGGGGGGCTCGGCGGCCACGCCACCTGCTTCGCCGCCGGCCAGGTACAACCCTTCCAGCCGCTGGCAGCCCCGCTGCTGCGTTACCAGCGCCAGCTGAAAAACCAGCTCGACCCCCAGGGCATCTTCAACCCTGGCCGCATGTACGCCGAGGTATAAGACGTGCAGACCAATTTGAGTGAACAGGCCAAGCGCCTGCCGCGCGCCGAGGAAGCCGAACGCATCCTGCGCTCCTGCGTGCACTGCGGCTTCTGCAACGCCACCTGCCCGACCTACCAGCTGCTCGGCGACGAGCTGGACGGCCCGCGCGGGCGCATCTACCTGATCAAGCAGATGCTCGAAGGCGGTGAAGTGACCGCCAAGACCCAGGAGCATCTGGATCGCTGTCTGACTTGCCGCAACTGTGAGACCACCTGCCCATCCGGCGTGCAGTACCACAACTTGCTGGATATCGGCCGCGAAGTGGTCGAGCAGGCGGTGCCGCGGCCGCTGAACGAGCGCCTGCTGCGTCAGGGCCTGCGCGCCGTGGTGCCACGACCGGCGCTGTTCAAGACGCTGACCCAGACCGGTCTGGCCCTGCGCCCGCTGCTGCCGGCCGCGCTCAAGGCCAAGCTGCCGCGCGAGGTTCGCCCGGCCAAGCCGCGCCCGACGCAGCAGCATGCCCGCCGCGTGCTGATGCTAGAAGGCTGCGTGCAACCGGGGCTGTCGCCCAACACCAACGCTGCCACCGCGCGCGTGCTGGATCGCCTCGGCATCAGCGTCACGCCGATCCGCGAGGCGGGCTGCTGCGGCGCAGTGGACTACCACCTCAACGCCCAGGAAGCCGGGTTGCAACGCGCGCGGCAGAACATCGACGCCTGGTGGCCGGCCATCGAAGCCGGCATTGAGGCCATCGTGCAGACCGCCAGCGGCTGCGGCGCTTTCGTCAAGGACTACGGCCACCTGCTCGCCAGCGACCCGGCGTACGCGGTCAAGGCGGCGCGGGTCAGCGCCCTGGCCAAGGATCTGGTCGAGGTGTTGCAGGGCGAGGCGCTGGAGCCACTGCAGGTACGCGCCGAACAACGCCTGGCCTTCCATTGCCCCTGCACCCTGCAGCATGCGCAGAAGCTTGGCGGCGCGGTGGAGGGCGTGTTGACTCGCCTCGGCTTCGGCCTGACCGCCGTGCCGGACGGTCATCTGTGCTGCGGCTCGGCCGGCACCTATTCGCTGACCCAGCCAGAACTGTCGCGGCAGCTTCGCGACAACAAATTGAACGCCCTGGAAAGCGGCAAACCGGACGCCATCGTCACCGCCAATATTGGCTGCCAGACCCATCTGGACGGTGCCGGACGCACACCGGTGCGCCACTGGATCGAGATCGTCGAGGAGGCGATGGGCTGATCACGCGTAGCCGGTGCCACGCGCACGGCTACAGATGTACCGCAACGCACAAGCGGAGGAATGAGTCCCGCCTGTGGGAGGCGCTTTAGCGGCGAGCTTTTATCGCGGCTGAAGCCGCTCCCACGGCGATTCCCCGGTAGCCCGGATGAAATCCGGGAAAACCCATGACGCAAACCCCGGATTGCATCCGGGCTACGAAACCGCGAACACGAGGTATGCCATGCAACACAAAGCCGTACTCAGCCAGAGCGAAGTCAGTCAGATCATCGCAGCCGCCCGTAACGAAGCGCAGCAACAGGGCTGGGCCGTGGCTATCGCCGTGGTCGACGACGGCGGTCATCCGCTGGCTCTGGAGCGCCTCGACGGCTGTGCGCCCATCGGCGCCTACATCGCCACCGAGAAGGCACGCAGCGCTGCCATCGGCCGTCGCGAAACCAAGGGCTACGAGGACATGGTCAACGGCGGTCGCAACGCCTTCCTCAGCGCGCCACTGATCACCTCGCTGGAGGGCGGTGTACCGGTGCTGGTGGACGGTCAGGTGGTAGGTGCCGTCGGCGTGTCCGGGGTCAAGGCCGAACAGGATGCGCAGGTGGCCAAGGCAGGAATAGCGGCCCTTTAAACATGCGGCGCAGCCGCCAACTGATGACCTTCTCCCTCCGGGAGAAGGTGTCACGAAGTGACGGAAGAGGGTTCCAACAGACAACGCCTGGCCCCTCTCGCAAGCGATTAGACAGGAGAACAGAAAAATGACCGAACGCGTGCAATGTCAGCGCCTGCAGGTAGCCGCCGAGCTCAAGCAATTCATCGAAAGCGAAGTGCTGCCCGGCAGCGGTATCGAGGCGGCGGCCTTCTGGAGCGGTTTTGATGCGCTGGTGCACGACCTGGCGCCGCGCAACCGTGCCCTACTGGCCGAGCGCGACCGTCTGCAGACCGAGCTGGATACCTGGCACCGCGCCAACCCTGGGCCGATCACCGACATGAACGCCTACCGCGCCTTCCTCGGCTCCATCGGCTACTTGCTGCCGCAGCCGGAGCAGGTCAAAGCGACCACCGCCAACGTAGACAGCGAGATCGCCATCCAGGCCGGCCCGCAGCTGGTAGTGCCGGTGATGAATGCGCGCTACGCGCTGAACGCCGCCAACGCCCGCTGGGGCTCGCTGTACGACGCCCTGTACGGCACCGATGCGATCAGCGAAGAAGGTGGCGCCAGCAAGGGCCCGGGCTATAACGAAGTGCGCGGCGCCAAGGTGATCGCCTTCGCCCGCGCCTTCCTCGACCAGGCCGCGCCACTGGCCCAGGGCTCACACGCAGACGCCAGTGCCTATGCCGTAGTCGCCGGCCAACTGCAGGTGACCCTGAGCAGCGGCGCGCAGACCTCGCTGGCGCAACCGGAGAAGTTCGTTGGCTTCCAGGGCGAGGCTGCCACGCCGAGCGCCGTGCTGCTGAAGAACAACGGCCTGCACTTCGAGATCCAGATCGACGCCAGCAGCCCCATCGGCCGTACCGACGCCGCCGGCGTGAAGGACGTGCTGATGGAAGCGGCGTTGTCCACCATCATGGACTGCGAGGACTCCGTCGCTGCCGTCGACGCCGCCGACAAGGTGGTGGTCTACCGCAACTGGCTGGGCCTGATGAAGGGCGATCTGGCCGAAGATCTGCAAAAGGCTGGCAAGCGCATCACCCGGCGCCTCAATGCGGATCGCATCTACACCGCAGCCAATGGCAGCGAACTGACCCTGCACGGTCGCTCATTGCTGTTCATCCGCAACGTCGGCCACCTGATGAGCAACCCGGCGATCATCGACGGTGAAGGCTTGGAAATTCCCGAGGGCATCCTCGATGCGGTGGTGACCAGCCTGATCGCCCTGCATGACCTCAAGCGCCGCGGCAACTCGCGCACCGGCAGCGTGTATATCGTCAAGCCGAAGATGCACGGGCCGTTCGAAGTGGCCTTCGCCAACGAACTGTTCGGTCGCGTCGAGCAGCTGCTGGGCATGCCGGCCAATTCCCTGAAAATGGGCATCATGGATGAGGAGCGGCGCACCAGCGTCAACCTCAAGGCGTGCATCGAGGCCGCCAGCGCGCGTGTGGCCTTCATCAACACCGGCTTCCTCGACCGCACCGGCGACGAAATGCACACCGCCATGGAAGCAGGTGCCATGCTGCGCAAGGGCGACATGAAATCCAGCGCCTGGATCCAGGCCTACGAGCGTAACAACGTGCTGGTCGGCCTGGCCTGCGGGCTGCGTGGCAAGGCGCAGATCGGCAAGGGCATGTGGGCCATGCCGGATCTGATGGCGGCCATGCTGGAGCAGAAGATCGGCCATCCGAAAGCCGGCGCCAACACCGCCTGGGTGCCGTCGCCCACCGCCGCCGTGCTGCACGCGCTGCACTACCACAAGATCGACGTGCAGGCGGTGCAGAGCGAGCTGGAGCTGATCGACCTGGCCAGCCAGCGCGACAGCCTGCTGAACGATCTGCTCAGCGTGCCGGTCAGCGCCGAGCGGCCGTGGGGCGCCAGCGATATCCAGCAGGAGCTGGACAACAACTGCCAGGGCATCCTCGGTTACGTAGTGCGCTGGGTCGAGCAAGGCGTCGGCTGCTCCAAGGTGCCGGATATCCACAACGTCGGCCTGATGGAAGACCGCGCCACCCTGCGCATTTCGGCTCAGCATATCGCCAACTGGCTGCACCACGGCGTGGTCAACGAGGCCCAGGTGCGCGAGACGCTGCAGCGCATGGCACAGGTGGTCGACGGGCAGAATGCTGGCGATCCGGCCTACCGCCCGATGGCACCTGACTTCGAACAATCCCATGCCTTCCGCGCCGCCAGTGACTTGGTGTTCAAGGGCCGCGAGCAGCCGTCCGGCTATACCGAGCCGCTGCTGCATGCCTGGCGGCTGCGTTTCAAGCAGGAGGTTTGAACTACTGTGGGAGGGGCTTTAACCGCGACAAAACAACTACAAAGAGCTCGCGGCTGAAGCCCCTCCCACAAAAAGCAGACTAACCATCGTGGACGGAGCCGAAAGCCTCCACGAAACAAGCCCTGACGGTCACTGACCGTCGGGGCTTTCGAGCATGAGCGCGGTGGCGGGTGATCCCTGCCGTCGCGGCTCGCGGAAAGGTCGGCGCCGTGGTGCCCGGCCCTTCCAGATGCGTGGCGCCGGGTATCCCCGGAAAACTGTGGTTCACAAGAAAAAGAAGGAACCAACCCATGAGTCAAACGCTGCTCTCCATCCTGGCCTTCGTGCCACTGGTACTGGCGGGTGTACTGCTGATCGGCTTTCGCTGGCCGGCCAAGTACGCGATGCCGCTGGTGTTCGTCCTCACCGCCCTGATCGGCCTGCTGGCCTGGGACATGTCCCTCAACCGGGTCATTGCCTCCAGTCTGCAGGGGCTGATTCTCACGGCCTCGATCCTGTGGATCATCTTCGGCGCGATCCTGCTGCTGAACACCCTCAAGCACTCCGGTGGCATCGCGGCGATTCGTCGGGGCTTCTCCAACATCAGCCCGGACCGCCGCGTGCAGGCGCTGATCGTCGCCTGGCTGTTCGGCTGCTTCATCGAGGGCGCCTCCGGCTTCGGCACCCCGGCCGCAGTGGCCGCGCCGCTGCTGGTGGCGCTAGGCTTCCCGGCCCTGGCCGCAGTGGTGCTGGGGATGATGGTGCAGTCCACACCGGTGTCCTTCGGGGCGGTGGGTACGCCGATTCTGGTGGGCGTCGGCGCCGGCCTGGACAAGACCGGCATCACTGAGCAACTGGTGGCCACCGGCAGCACCTGGGAAACCTTCTTCCACCTGATCTATTCGCGGGTGGCCATCACCCACGGCCTGATCGGCCTGCTGATGCCGCTGATCATGGTGATGATCATGACGCGCTTCTTCGGTCGCAATCAGAGCTGGAAGGAAGGCCTGGCCATCGCGCCGTTCGCCATCTTCACCGCCTTCGCCTTCTCCCTGCCGTACATGGCGGCCGGCGTGTTCCTCGGCCCGGAATTCCCCTCGATGATCGGCGCCCTGGTCGGCCTGGCCATCGTGGTGCCGGCTGCCAAAGCGGGCTTTCTGTTGCCCAAGAACACCTGGGACTTCGCCGATCCCAAGGACTGGCCGTCCGACTGGATGGGCAAGATCGAAATGAGACTGGACGAGGTGGCAGGCAAGGCGCCGATCTCGGTGCCCATGGCCTGGGCGCCCTACCTGCTGCTGGCGGTATTCCTGGTGATCTCGCGCACCTTCCCCGAGGTGAAAGCGGCGCTGATGAGCGTTACCTTCGGCTGGAAGGACATCCTCGGCGAGACCGGCGTGTCCGGCACCATCGAGCCGCTGTTCCTGCCGGGCGGCATCCTGTGCATGGTGGTGCTGGTGACCTTCTTCCTCCATCGCATGCGTTTTTCCGAGCTCAAGGCGGCGGTGGGCGAGTCGAGCAAGACCCTGCTAGGCGCCGGCTTCGTATTGATCTTCACCATCCCTATGGTGCGTATCCTGATCAACTCCGGGGTCAATGGCAGCGACCTGGTGTCGATGCCGGTAGCCATGGCGCAGTTGGTGGCCGATAGCGTCGGCGGCGTGTATCCGTTCTTCGCCCCGGCGGTGGGCGGGCTCGGCGCCTTCATCGCCGGCTCCAATACCGTGTCCAACCTGATGCTGTCGCAGTTCCAGTTCAACGCGGCGCAGCTGCTCGGTGTGTCCGGGGCAATGATGGTGGCACTGCAGTCGGTCGGCGCGGCGGCGGGCAACATGATCGCCATCCATAACGTGGTGGCGGCCTCGGCGACCGTCGGTCTGCTCGGCCGTGAAGGCATCACCCTGCGCAAGACCATTCTGCCGACGCTGTACTACCTCACCATGGCTGGTGTGATCGCGCTGGTGGCGATGTACGGCATGGCGCTGACCGATCCGCTGATGGCCGCGCGCTGACGCCACACGGGTCGTCTATCGCACGACCCGACTGTGCTTGGCCCACCGACTGGCGGCGATTGCCGCCAGCCGGCTTGGCGCATCCCGCCAATTGCGGTAGCTTGCCGGCACCGTGAGATTCACCCGAGGTCGATATGAAGAAGTGGCAATGCGTGGTCTGTGGACTGATTTACGACGAGAGCCAGGGTTGGCCGGATGACGGCATCGCCCCCGGCACCCGCTGGGAAGACGTGCCGGAAGACTGGCTGTGCCCCGACTGCGGCGTCGGCAAGATGGATTTCGAGATGATCGAAATCGGCTGATCGGCCTTGGCAATACGACAACGGCGACCTTCGGGTCGCCGTTTTCATTACAGGCCCAGGCAGGTGCCCGAACCTTTGCGCAGTGCAGGAAAATCTTCGGCGTCATTTAAGCAGCGCCAAAAGCCGGTCGCCCTTCACCTACAGCAGGCAATCACAGCCAGCTTCATTCCGCGCCTACCGCACGAAGGATTACGATCATGGCCTTGTCGATTCACACCAATTACTCCTCGCTGATCACTCAGACCAACCTGGGCAAAACCAACAACGCCCTGGGCACCAACCAGCAGCGCCTGGGCACCGGCCTGCGCATCAACAGCGCCGCCGACGATGCCGCCGGCCTGCAGATCGCCACCCGCCTCAACGCTCAGTCGCGCGGCATGGACGTGGCCATGCGCAACACCGGTGATTCCATCTCCCTGCTGCAGACCGCCGAAGGCGCCTTCAGCGAGATGACCGACATCATGCAACGCATGAAGGACCTTGCCACCCAGGCCGCGAACGACACCAACAGCGACGACGACCGTACCTCGCTGAAGGCCGAGTACGACGAGCTGGGCAACGAGCTGACCAACATCATCAGCAACACCAAGTACGCAGGCGAAGCCCTGTTTGCTGCCGGTGGCAAGCTGACCGCTGCAATGACCTTCCAGATCGGCTCCAGCAGCGCCGAAACCCTGTCGTTCAACGCCAGTGCAAACCTGACCGCCGTTACCGGTGCGATCACCACCATCAAGGCCGAGACCCTCGATGACGCCACCAACGCCGGTAGCGCCATGGACGAGCTGGAAACCGCTCTGGACGCCGTCGGCACTCTGCGTTCGCAGCTTGGCGCCAACATCAACCGCCTGAACCACACCGCCAACAACCTGGCCAACATGAAGGACAACACCGACATGGCCAAGGGTCGCATCATGGACGCCGACTTCGCCAAGGAAAGCGCCAACATGACCAAGAACAGCATGCTGATGCAGTCCGGCATTTCCATGCTCAAGCAGGCCGGCCAGATGCCGGGCATGGTCATGTCCCTGCTGGGCTGATCACGCGCTTAGCCGGCGCAAGGGACTGCGCCACACCCATTTCACCACTGAACGCCAGCGCCCTTAAGGCATTCGAGAAAACGGTCGCCCTGTATCTACAGCACCGCTTCCAGGCGTTCACGCACGAAGGAATACACTCATGGCTCTCTCGATTCATACCAACTACTCCTCGCTGGTTACCCAGACCAACCTGGGCAAGACCAACAACGCCCTGGGCACCAACCAACAGCGCCTGGGCACCGGCCTGCGCATCAACAGCGCCGCCGACGATGCCGCCGGCCTGCAGATCGCCACCCGCCTCAATGCCCAGTCGCGCGGCATGGACGTGGCCATGCGCAACACTGGCGACGCCATCTCCCTGCTGCAAACCGCCGAAGGTGCGTTCAACGAAACCACCGACATCCTGCAGCGTATGAAGGATCTGGCCACCCAAGCGGCGAACGACACCAACTCTGCCGATGACCGCACCTCCCTGCAGTCCGAATTCGACGAGTTGGCCAAAGAGATCACCAACATCTTCAACAACACCAAATACGCGGGCGAAAACCTGTTCACCACCAAGCTCGCCGCCGCCGTCAGCTTCCAGATCGGCTCCAGCTCGGCAGAAACCCTGAGCTTTGACGTCAGCACCGATCTGGGCACCCTGGACACCACGCTCAATACCGACGTGGCCGCCCTGACCCTCGACACTGCGGCCAACGCCGGTGCGGCGATGACCGCGCTGGAAGGCGCGCTGGACGATGTCGGTGCGATGCGTGCCAGTTTCGGTGCCAACATCAACCGCCTGAACCACACCGCCAACAACCTGGCCAACATGAAGGACAACACCGACATGGCCAAGGGTCGCATCATGGATGCCGACTTCGCCAAGGAAAGCGCCAACATGACCAAGAACAGCATGCTGATGCAGTCCGGCATTTCCATGCTCAAGCAAGCCGGCCAGATGCCGGGCATGGTCATGTCCCTGCTGGGCTGATCACGGGCTTTCCAGGCGCAAGGGACTGCGCCACTCCACATGTACGACTAAACGCCGTCCGCCCTTAAGGCATTCGCGAAAACGGTCGCCCTGTTCCTACAGCACCGCTTCCAGGCGTTCACGCACGAAGGAATACTCTTATGGCTCTCTCGATTCATACCAACTACTCCTCGCTGGTCACCCAGACCAACCTGGGCAAGACCAACAACGCCCTGGGCACCAACCAACAGCGCCTGGGCACCGGCCTGCGCATCAACAGCGCCGCCGACGATGCCGCCGGCCTGCAGATCGCCACCCGCCTCAATGCCCAGTCGCGCGGCATGGACGTGGCCATGCGCAACACCGGTGATGCCATCTCCCTGCTGCAGACCGCCGAAGGCGCCTTCAGCGAGATGACCGATATCGTCCAGCGCATGAAGGACCTGGCCACCCAGGCCTCCAACGCCACCAACAGCGGCGCCGACCTGATCGCCCTGCAGAACGAATACGACGAGCTCGGCAAGGAAATGGCCAACATCGTCAAAAACACCAAGTATGCCGGCGAGAACCTGTTCAGCAACGGCACTACCGTCGACGGCTCCAACGGCAAACTGTCCGCTGCAGTCAACTTCCAGATCGGCTCCAGCTCTGCCGAAACCCTGGAGTTGGACGTCAGCACCAAGCTGACCGCTCTGGGCACCTCCCTGGCGGCGATTTCCGATACCTACACCACCGCTGGAACTCCGGGTACCGAACTGGCCACCACCCAGGATCCGGATACTGCGGTCAACACCAACGCCAACGCGATGATCGATACGCTGAGCGACGCACTCGACGACATCGGCGCGCTGCGTGCCCAGTTCGGTGCCAACATCAACCGCCTGAACCACACCGCCAACAACCTGGGCAACATGAAGGACAACACCGACATGGCCAAGGGACGCATCATGGATGCCGACTTCGCCAAGGAAAGCGCCAACATGACCAAGAACAGCATGCTGATGCAGTCCGGCATTTCCATGCTCAAGCAGGCCGGCCAGATGCCGGGCATGGTCATGTCCCTGCTGGGCTGATCCCGCGTCATTTAGGCGCAACGGATTGCGCCACACCCTCCGACGCCCCGCTCTCGCGGGGCGTTCTTCATGGTCCATCGGACCATCGCCATCTGTCGCCGCAATCGATCAACCGTAACAGCATTTCGGAATGATCGAGCCAATTCGCAATTCGCGTTGATCGTGCCCACTTAACTGGCTGCCCGGTCGCTATCAGCCTTGAACGAGTTCAATTGTTGTCCTACAACTGCAATCAAAGCTATGGCACAAGACTTGCCACAGTATTTTCCTGACGCCAGAATGCCGACCCACTTATCGCCCGGACTTTCCAAACGGAAACACCGCTCGCCCCAAGGACCGCATGAATTCCAGCTCCGAAACGCCGCTCGCCGAGCCGGGAAGCAATATCGCCTGTCTGATCATCAGGACCGGACGAAGCGATTGCTATGCACACTTTTACCCGGCGCTGTATCAGCTGACCCTGGTCAAAAGTGGTATCGAGGAGAAGATCGACCTGGGCTACTCCGGTAGCCGCCTGCTCGAACGCCTGTTGCAGGAGCCCGGCGAGGTGGTGTCACGCGACGAGCTGATGAATCATGCCTGGGCCGACCGGGTCGTCGGCCAGGGCAGCCTCAACCAGCAGATCTACACCTTGCGCCAGATATTGGGCGACGAGAAAAGCCGGGAAATCATCCAGACCCTGCCGCGCCGCGGCTATCTGCTCAACCCCAACTATCTGGTCTATCCGCCGAGCATCGATGACATTGGCGAAGTCAGCGAACCACTCGATACCCCGGCCCCATCACCCGCCTTTTTGCGCCGCCATAGCCGGCAGCAAACATCCTGGCTGATTCTGCTGAGTATTTTCGGCCTCATTGGCATCGCCCTGTTCATGGCGCTGTACAACATCAGCCAACCCAAGGATCTGCACAGTAGCGAAATGAACCTGGGCCCGCTGCACGTTCACTACATCGATCAAGACTCGCAGCGTCTGCAACAGTTGATTCTGCAAACCCATGGCCTGACCAGCCGGCTTGCGGTTCTGGCCAGCAAGCCGGCGAGCCTGGTGCTGCGCCTGCATGGAGGCATCTATGAACTGCTGTGCCTGCAGCCCAACGGTGGCGCGCGCTCGCTGATGCTGCACGAAAGCCAGCTGAATCAGGTGGCCGACGCCCAGTTGAGCAGGTGCCTGCCATGAGCAAGAGCAAGCAGTGCGGCATCAGCGGCGGCTGGTTGCTCACCATGTTCGCCACGGCTCTGACGATGCTGCTGGGCATGCTTGCCCTGTGGCTTAGCTTCACCTCCAGCGCCGAACTCGATGGTCGCTACCTGTCCACCGGCCAGGTGCAGTTGAGCAACGGGCGCGTACTGGACATCAGCCACAGCCTGCAGGTCAACGACGGTCGCTTCTATGCCATGACCCGGCAAGGCGACAGCATTCTGGAAACCTCGGGCGTGGTGGACTATGGCTTCCTCGGCAATTATCGATTGCGTGTCGAGGACGGTCAGGTCACCGGGCTGGCCAGCGAGATCGACGACGAGCTGGTGTTCAACCTGCTCTACGGCCGCCACAAGGGATCGACCATTCGCCTGACCAGCGTCGATGGCTGCCTCTACGCGCTGGAAACCCGGCAGGTCTATTGCCATGGGCGCAATCCCTAGCGCGAGAGGCACCACCGCTCAGGACTCCGGCAGGCTGAGCTGGACGCCTTCGGCGCGTACCTCGGCGCGCACCTGAGCCTCGCCGAACAGCTCGCGATACAGGCCTTCGGCCTGGCTGGTCAGCAACAGCAGCTCGATACGCCTATTGGCGCCGTTCTCCGGATCGTTCGGCAGCAACGGCATGCCGTCTGCCTGGGCCGCGACCTGCAGCACGTTGCCGGTCGGCAGGCCGGCTTCCACCAGCACGTTGCGCGCGCGCAGTGCGCGGTCGCCGGACAGGTTCCAGTTGTTGTAGCCGCCGACCACGCCGCGATAGGGCATGGAGTCGGTGTGGCCGCTGATGATCAGGTGGTTGTCGACTCGCCCGAGGATACCGGCCAGACGCTGCAGCAGGGTTTCGAAATGCGCATTCAGGTGGGAACTGCCGCGATTGAACATGAAACGCTGCTCATCGTCCTTGATCAGAATACGCAGGCCCTGAGGCACCACCTGCACTTCGATGTTGGCCTCGGCGTCGAGCTGCAGGGCCAGCTCCTTCATCAACGTGGCCAGCTCCTGCATCTGCACCGACTCGCTAAAGTGCGGGCGACGCGGCTCGCCGGGCTGGCCCTCGCCAAGGGCCGCACCGGGGTCTTCCTGCGGCGTGCGCGCGCGGTTCTCGGGGTCACGGCGCGGGGCGACCTGCACCGGCACGCCATCGAGTTCCAGCGGTGTGGTGCTGGTGCCGTCGAAAATGCCGGCGCCACCGTCGACCAGCGGATTATTCAGCATGTCGGCGTTGGCGCGGCTGGCGTCCTGGGTCTGCGGCTGGATGATCCACAGCACCATGAACAGCGCCATCATGGCCATGGTGAAGTCGGCGAAGGCCACCTTCCAGGCACCGCCATGCGCGTCGTGGCCGCCCTTCTTGCCACGCCGCTTGACGATGATCTCGTGGCCGTCACCGCCGCGCTGTTTCATGCGGCGTCCCTTTCATCTTCGTAACGGTTGACCCAGATTTCCAGCTGCTTGAACGCGGGCTTGACGTCCTGCTCGATCAGCTTGCGTCCGGCATCCACCGCCAACAGCGTGGGCTTGCCGGCGACATGGGCGACCAGAGTGGTGCGCACGCATTCGAGCGCCGACATCTCGGTCTTGATGCGCTGGCCCATGGCGCTCGACAGCGGGTCCATCACGCAATAACACATGAAGATGCCGAGGAAGGTGCCGACCAGCGCCGCTGCCACGTGGGCACCAATCTCGGCGACCGAACCGCCGATGTTGCCCATGGTGATGACGATGCCGAGGATCGCCGCGAGGATGCCGAAGCCCGGCATGGCCTCGCCGATCTTGTGCAACGAGCGCGACGGCTGCATCAGCACATGCTCCATGGCCTCCAGCTCCTGCTCGAGAAAGCCTTCCAGTTCGTGCGCGCTGATCTTGCCCATGGCCATCAGGCGGAAGTTGTCGGCGATGAAGGCCATCAGGTTCTTTTCCTGACGGATCAGCGGGTACTTGCCGAACAGGTCGCTCTGCTCGGGTTCTTCGATATGCGCATCGAGTACCTTGAGGCCGCCGACGTCGACCATCTCCAGCAGCTCGTAGAGCATCATCAGCAACTGGCGCTGGAACTCCTCGCCACGCTTCTTGTAAACGAACACGCCCTTGATCTGGTGCAGCATATCCAGCAGCACGTCCTTGGGGTTGGCCACCACCAGGGCACCAAAACCTGCGCCGACGATGATGATCACCTCGGCCGGCTGCCAGAGCATGGCCAGCTCGCCATGAGCCATGACGTAACCACCGAGCACGCAGGCGACGATGATCAATGCACCTAATAACTTCTGCACCCTAGCCTCTCTCGTTCAGGTAGCGGCTGGCCTTGGCGATCGCCTGCTTGCTCAGCTGGCAGACGCGCGCGTCGCTCAGCTCCAGCACCAGGGCGATTTCCTTGAGGCTCAGCTCGTGTTGGTAGTAAAGGGTCAGCACCAGCCGTTCGCGCTCGCTGAGCTGACTCAGCGCCTGGGTCAGCAGGCGCTCCTTGAGCACCCGTTCCTCGACCGCGCTGCTGCCACAGGCAAAACCTTCGTGGCCGTTTTGCAGCAGTTCATCGAGGCTTTCGATGGCCTCGCAGGCATCGGCCTGGAGAAACTCCTGGTAATCCTTGGCGCTGATCCCGGCCGCCTGGAGGATCTCCTCCTCCTGCGGCACACGCCCCAGCTGCCGCGCCAGCTGGCGAATGGCATCGCGGATCTTGTGCGTCTGCTGGCGCACCTGACGCGGCCGCCAGTCCTGACGGCGCAGCTCATCGAGAATCGCGCCACGTATGCGCAAGGCGGCGAAACGACCGAACTGCTCGTCCGGCGTGCCGTAGCGGCGCAGGCACTCGAGCAGTCCCATCAGACCGATCTGTTCCATATCCTCGCGGTCGAGCACCTGGTTGGCCTGCAGCGCCAGCTGGCTGACGATGCGCTTGACCAGCGGCAGGTACTGCAACAGCCACTTCTGCTCGGCACCGGGGGCGAACAGCGCGGCACCGCCCTGTTCGGCGGCATAGCGGTAGTCGATGGCGCAGTTGGCATTCATGGATAGTCGGCTCCGGTTCCGGCGCAGTCGCTCGCTGCGCCCTACTGGACGATCAGCTTGCTGACCAGCACGCTGGCGAAGGGCTTCGCCAGTTTCTTGCTGGCGAAATCATCGGACAACACCCGCTCCAGGGTGCCTTGCAACTCGGGAATGGGCATGCCGCGCAGCTTCTCGAAGGTCATCGAGGACAAGTGCGCCACCACCGAATTGCGCACCATGGGGTCGATCTGCTCGAGCTTCTTCGGATCGGTCTCCAGGTCGGCCTGCAGCACCAGGTCGAGGACGAAATAATGCTCGCGGGTCTCGCCCTGCAGGCTGACGATCACTTTCTCGATGGGAAAGAAACGGTATTCGCTGCTGGCTTCTTCCTCTTCGCCGCCTGTATTGCCAGCGGAAATGCCGAGCACCGCCTGGCCAGTCTGCATCGACTTGAGCGTGGCGTAGTTGAAGATGCTGCCGCCGATCACCACCAGGGTGTTGAAGATAACCAGCAGCAGGAGGATGCGCGGCATTGTCATGACTACTCTCGATTCACTAACGGGAAATTAAACGGTGACCAGCACATCGCTGGCCGACTCCGTGGCGCTGCGCTCGCCACCGCTCGGCAGCACCGCGGCTGCGGCCACAGCGTCTTCGGCGAGCCAGGCCTGAGCCTGCGCCTGTTGCTGCTGGCGCCCGCCCTGCGCATCGGCGGAGACCTGGACGTTGACCTGCACAAAGTTCTGCCCCACCAGCTCCTGACGCAGGCGCTCGCTGGTCTGCTGCAGCAGACGCGCCACATCGGCATTGGCCGCGGACAGTTGCACGCTAAGGCGGCCGGACTCGTGGCTGAGGAAGATTTCCAGGCTGCCCAGCTCCGGCGGGTCGAGGCGAATGGTGGCGTTCTGGATGCGCTGGTTGATCTGCAGGTCGACGTGCTCACGCAGGCTGGCCAGCATCTGTTCGCCCCACTGCGCCTGCGGCGCATGCAGCCTGAGCGGACGCTCGTTCGCCAGCGGCGCGGGAGCGGCCGAGGTCACGGCAGCGCTGCCTGGCATCGCCTTGTCGCTGTCCGTGCTGCTGCCCGGCAGGCGCTCGATCACCTTCAGCTCGACGACGTCATCCAGCACCAGCGGCGCGGCAGCCTGAGTCGCGGTCTCGGCCGTCAGCAGCGACTTGGGCACTGCCACTGGGTCCGCAACTGGCGCTGGCGGCTGGCCGGGTGCGGTAGCGGTGGCAGCGCGCAACGTCTCCGCTGGCAAGCGCTGCTCACGAGACTGCACGTGCGCCTGGTCGAGGAGTGCGGCAGGTAACGCGGTGGCCGGCTCGGCCTCATCTTCCTGCACCTGTTCCTGCTCTTCCTGCACCGGCTCCGGCGCCTCGCGCGCCTCGATACGCACGGCCTGCTGCCCCAGCATTCCGGCCAGCCACTGCTCGGCATCCGCTTCGCTGAGGTGGATGGCTTCGGATGTCACGCTCGCGGCGTGCACCGCTTGCGCATCGGCAGCAGCGAAGCCCTGCACGGCCATCTGCTGATCGAACGGCCGGGGCGCATCGCCCGCGCTGCCGGCCTGGGCAAACCCCGACGGCAGCGTTTGCTCAGCGGAACCACTCGGGCTGACCCGAGCGTTGGCATTGATCAGTTGCAGCACCCTTTATCTCCCGGCTTGATACAGATCGACGCGCATGTAAGCACTGCGTCCTTCGGCGTATTCCAGATGCGTCAGCAACTGCCGGCGCACCCGCTCGCATTCCTCGGCGCAGGCGTTGCGCGCCTGCCCGTGTAACTGGCGCAGTTGCTCCCTGGCCTCACGCACGTCGTCGCTCAGGCTCGGCAGAGCGGCCAGCAGTTGCAGACAGGCGCGTATCCGCGAGTCGATCTCGCCGATGCGCATCCAGTCGCCCTGCTCCAGCGCTTGCGTCAGCTGGGCATGCAACTGCTGCAGCGCGCGCAGTTCACTTGCGCGTTGCATTCACGCTTTCCCAGCCTTCGCGCAGCACGCCGAGCAGGCCGACCACCTCGTCCAGCCCCTCCAGCGACAGGCTGACGCTGACGTCGGAGAGTCGATAGATGCAGTAGTCGTAAAGCCGCGCCAGACCCTGCACCAGCTCGCCGCCGTTCTCGTAATCGAGGGCGCCATTGAGGCCATTGAGGATGTTCAGGCACTTCTCCAGGGACTGGCCCTTCTGCTGGTAACGCTTGGCCTCGATATGGCCACGGGCACGGGCCAGCTCGTCGAGCAGGCCGTCGAACAGCACCAGCACCAGTTCGTAAGGCGAGGCGGCGGCAGCGCGCGCCTCGAGATCCACTGTGCGGTAGCTGTCGTAACTTTCGTTGAGGTTGTAGGCACTCATCAGAACATTCCGTAGGTCTGTTCCATCGCCGCCATGGTCTGCATGAGACCGGTGTACTGGCGGAGATAGCGGGCGTAGTAGGAGTCGTACTGCTTCTGGATGGTGTCGAACTGCTGATCGACACGGCGCAGCTGGGTATTGAGGTTGTCCTTGCGGTCGGTCAGCAGGCCGCCGGCGCTGCTGGTGTAAGCCGCCAGGTTCTTGTCCAGGGTGTCGAGCAGGTTGCCCTTGTCGGTGAACAGCTTCTCGAAGCCCTCCGGGTTGGCTGCCACGGCCTTCTCGAAGCGCGCGTTGTCGATGGTCAGCTTGCCGTTGCGGTCGGCGGCGATGCCGAACTCGGTGAGGCTCACACCACCGAACGAGGTGCGCACCAACTGATTGAGCATGCCCTCGATGGCACGCACGCTGGCATCACCGGCCAAAACCCCACGGCCGCCGCTCTCGCCGCCGCTGGCGGTGAGCGAATCGAAACTGGTCATCAGCGCGTTGAAGGCGTTGACGAAGGTCTGCGCCTTTTCCTTGGTGGCTTTCTGATCCTGGCCGACTTCCATGGTCAGCGGTGCATCACCGCTCTTGTGCGCCTTGCTGAAGGTCAGGCTGACGCCATCGATGAGGTTGTCGAAGGTGTTGCTGGTGCTGGTCAGCTCGATACCCGTCTCACCGCCCAGGCGCACGATGGCGTCCTTGGCCACGGAGAGTTCCTGACGCCCGGCCACGGCCCCTTCGAACGCAGCATTGCCGCTGGCATTCAGGCTAATGGCCTGGTCGGCACCGGTTTTCTCGCTGGTCAGCACCAGGTTGACCTGGCCGTTGCTGCGCACCAGTGTCGCCTTCACGCCCTCGTTATCGGCGGCGGCGTTGATGGCCTTGGCCAGTTCGTCGAGGGTCGCGACGGTGCCGAGATCGATGTTGAACGAGCCACTGCCCTGACCGATGGTCAGGTTGCCGCTGCCGAGGTTGCCGTCCTGCAGCCCCTGCAGGGCAACCTGGCTCTTGCTGGCCAGCTGCTGGACGAAGAAATCGTAACTGCCGGCCACCGCCTTGCTGCCTACCGTGGCGCTGGCATAGCCCTCCTGGGTGAAGCTGGCGCTGTTGACCAGCATGCTGCTGCCGGCCAGCTTGAGACCGCTGGCGGCGCTCTTGAAGCTCTTCAGCGCAGTATCCAGCGTGGTCAGAGCATTGAGCTGCGCTTTGTATGACGCCTGGTTGCGATTGGCCTTGGCCAACTGGCCCTGAACTTCGTACTGGGCCAGCTGGGTCGCCATGCTTTGAACGTAATCTGAATCGATAGCCATAGTCGGACACCCGTTTTCCTGTGAGATAGCAATAGCGGTGCCAACAAACTAAGCCATTGATATTAAAGGCTTTAAGCTAACCGCCAGGTGAAAGATTCTTTCCGCTCGCGCGGCGGCGAGCGACAAGCGGAAGGCTGACTTCCGCCCGCGTCGCGCGGGCCGCGGACGTACCCATTACACAGGCGACCCTGAGGGCATGCCGCTTAAGCGAAAGCGTCATGACACGGATGGTGTGACGGACGTCCTGAAGGGTTTCTGCCCGTCCTGTTCGCGGACAAGTCCGCTCCCACAGAAGAGCCAGTACCTGACAGCGCCCGAACTGTGGGAGCGGTCTTGACCGCGAAGCTTTTCCGGCGTCCCCACTGGGTGGCGCCAGGGGTAGGAATGGATTGCGACGCGGGGCGCGAAGGGTTATTCGCCGCCCATCCTCTTGTCCGCGGACAAGTCCGCTCCCACAGAAGAAGAAGCAGAACCTGCGGCATCCGAACTGTGGGAGCGGTCTTGACCGCGAAGCTTTTCCGGCCTCACCACTGAGTGGCGCCAGGGGCTGGAATGGATAGCGACGCGGGGCGTGAAGGGTTATTCGCCGTCCATCCTCTTGTTCGCGGACAAGTCCGCTCCCACAGAAGAGCCAGAACCTGGCAGCGCCCGAGCTGTGGGAGCGGTCTTGACCGCGAAGCTTTTCCGGCGTCCCCAAAGGGTGGCGCCGGGGTAGGAATGGATTACGACGCGGAGCGCGAAGGGTTATTCGCCGCCGACGGCGAAATTGGGCAGGCTGTTGACCGGCTGGCGGAAGTTGAAGGGGATGGATTCGACAGCCAGACCGACGTTGCGCTGCACCACGAAGTGCAGGTGCGGGCCGGTGCTATTGCCGGTGTTGCCGGAGCGCGCCAGCAGGCTGCCGGTCTCCACGCGCTGGCCCTCGCGCACGCTGACCGAACCCTTCATCAGGTGCAGGTAGACGCCCATGGTGCCGTCGTCATGCAGGATGCGCACGAAATTGCCGGCCGGGTTGTTGCCACGGCCGCTTTGCTGGTTCTCGGTCTTGACCACCACGCCACCGCGCGCTGCGACGATGGGCGTGCCCTCGGGCATGGCGATATCCACCGCGTAACGGCCCTTGGGCGTGAAATGGCTGTAAGTGCCGTTGGCGCCCTGGGTCTGGCGGAAGGGGCCGCCGCGCCAGGGCAGCGGATAACGATGGATGCTCGGCTGCAGACGTGGATCGCCAAGGGCATAGCGCAGCCTGGGCTTGTAGCGCAGCGGTTTGGACACGTCCTGCGCCGTCAGCGTGGCCAGGCGGATATTGCTGCGCGGCGGCAGTACCCAGCGAATCGGTTTGTCCGGCGCGCCGATGGCGTTGTGCACCTGCTCCAGCTTCACCTCGATTTCCACCGGCGCATAGAGGTCGTTGCGAACCAGCAGGGTTTCACCGGCTTCGTGCTTTCTGGTTTCCAGCTTCACCTGGTTGTCCAGACGCTCGACCATGCGATCGTTGAACACGAACACCTGCGCGCCAGGCGCGGCCTGGTCGCTGTAGGTCACCACGCCGTTGTTGTCGACGTATTTGTAGATGGTCAGCGCAGCGGCCTGGCCGCAGAAGGCCAGCAGACTGCAGAGAATGATCAGACGCCCTAGCATAACGACTCGGATCTTATGGCTTTTTGATATCCGGGTTGTGAAGACTAGCAGCGCGGCACGGCACATGCGAGGTACCGGCCGTCAGGCTGTGAACCGGCTCACCGCCGCCGGTCGGATGAGCACCATGGACGGCAGCGGGTTGCACCGGCGCCATGGTGCTGGGGAAGCGTAGGCGGGTACAGCCCGCCGCGATCGCGCCGCTCAGGCGCCAGGGACGAAATGCTTCTGCGCCGTACCGCGGGCGATCAGGCGTGACAGGTAGTCGAGCTTCTGCGGGTCGCGGTCGACGAAGCGGAAGGTCAGCTGCAGCCATTCACTCTCGGGCTTGGGCTCGAACGCTGCCACCGCGTGCAGATAGCCATTGAGCCGTGCGGTTTCTGCCGCGTCGCCCTGCTCCAGGTCGAGCACCGCACTCTCCAGAACCTGGGGCAACAGCTCGGTACGCTTGACCACCAGCAGCGCCTCCTTGAGGCTCAGCGCCTTGATCACACAGGCCATGCTGCCGGCCGGCAGGCGCAGCTGGCCCTGGCCACGCCCGGCCGGCGCCTTGCTGGCTGCAGCGGGTGCTGGCGCGGCGCTGGCTGCAGGCGCAGCTGCAGCAGGGGCCGGCGTCGGTGCGCTGGGCTTGACCACGTCAGCCTTGCCGCCGGTGAGTGCGGCCAGCGAGTCATTGGCGAAACCGCCGCTGCTGAGCATTTTCGGCGGCGCGCTGGCGGCCAGGGCCTGCAGCTTGCCGGCACGGCTCAGCGCCTTCTTCACCTTGGTCACCAGTTGCTCGTTGGAAAACGGCTTGCCGATGTAATCGGAGACACCGGCCTGGATCGCCTGCACCACGTTCTCCTTGTCGCCACGGCTGGTGACCATGATGAAGGGCGTGGTTTTCAGGTTGTCCTGCTCGCGGCACCAGGTCAGCAGCTCGAGGCCGGACATCTCCGGCATTTCCCAGTCGCAGAGAATCAGGTCGACCACCTGACGGCTCAACATCTGCTGGGCCTTGCGGCCATTGATCGCTTCCTCGATCTGTACGCCGGGGAAGTTATCGCGCAGCCCTTTTTTGACCAGATCACGGATAAAGGTCGCGTCATCCACCACCAGCACACTGACTTTGCTCATCGGTTACTCCTGTACGAATGGCAGTAAGCATAGTCATGGCCAGTGGCCTAAGGCCAACGGAAAACGCCGGACGCACAACAAATCGCGCAAACGAAACGGCCCGGGAAATCCCGGGCCGTCGGCATGAAGCAGGCCTTACTCCTTGGGCTTGCCCTCGACCTCTTCGCGCATGCGGGTCAGGCCGATGTGGCGCACATCGGTGCCGCGCACCAGGTAGATCACCAGTTCGGCGATATTGCGCGCATGATCGCCGATGCGCTCAAGCGAACGCAGCGCCCAGATCACATTGAGCACGCGGGAGATCGAACGCGGATCTTCCATCATGAAGGTGACCAGCTCGCGCAGTGCGGTCTTGTACTCGCGGTCGACGGTCTTGTCGTACTGCGCCACGGACAGCGCCAGATCGGCATCGAAACGAGCGAAGGCGTCCAGCGCCTCCTGCACCATCCTGCGCACCTGATCACCGATATGACGCACCTCGACATAACCACGCGGCGACTCACCCTCTTCGCACAGCTGGATGGCGCGCTTGGCGATCTTGGTCGACTCGTCGCCGATGCGCTCCAGGTCGATCACTGACTTGGAGATGCTGATGATCAGACGCAGGTCGGAGGCCGCCGGCTGGCGACGGGCGAGGATGCGTACGCACTCCTCGTCGATGTTGCGCTCCATCTGGTTGATCTGGTCGTCGATCTCGCGCACCTGCTGGGCCAGGCCGGAGTCGGCCTCGATCAGCGCGGTGACGGCGTCGTTGACCTGCTTTTCCACCAGGCCGCCCATGGCCAGCAGGTGGCTGCGCACTTCTTCCAGCTCGGCGTTGAATTGCTGGGAGATGTGCTGGGTAAGGTTGTCTTTATTGATCATTGGGTTCGCTCCGCGAAAGCTGCCGGCTTGGGTGACCATGGTGCGCACGGCGCACCCTACTGGTTGTTAAGGGATGGGCTTTGGCAGAGGGTGCTGGGCAAGGAGGCGGAACGCAGACAGTACAGGTAGTACGGCAAGTTCCGCCGACGCAGTCCAGCGCCCTCTGACATGGCCATCAGCCGTAACGACCGGTGATGTAGTCTTCTGTCTGCTTCTTGGCCGGGTTGGTGAACAGGGTATCGGTGTCACCGAACTCGATCAGCTTGCCCATGTACATGAATGCCGTGTAGTCGGAAACCCGCGCGGCCTGCTGCATGTTGTGGGTAACGATGACGATGGTGTACTTGCTCTTGAGCTCGTAGATCAGCTCTTCGACCTTCAGCGTGGAGATCGGGTCGAGTGCCGAGCAGGGCTCGTCGAGCAGCAGCACTTCCGGCTGCACCGCCACGGTACGGGCGATCACCAGACGCTGCTGCTGGCCGCCGGACAGGCCCAGCGCCGAGTCGTGCAGACGGTCCTTTACCTCATCCCACAGCGCCGCGCTCTTCAGCGCCCACTCCACCGCTTCGTCGAGCACGCGCTTGCTGTTGATGCCCTGGATACGCAGGCCATACACCACGTTCTCGTAGATGCTCTTGGGGAAGGGGTTGGGCTTCTGGAACACCATACCGACGCGGCGGCGCAGCTCGGCTACATCCTCGCCCTTGCGGTAGATGTTACGCCCGTCGATGTTGATCTCGCCTTCCACACGGCAACCGTCGACCAGGTCGTTCATACGGTTGAAGGTACGCAGCAGGGTCGACTTGCCGCAGCCGGACGGGCCGATGAAGGCGGTCACGCGCTGCTTGGGAATATCCATCTTGACGTCGAACAGCGCTTGCTTCTCACCGTAGTAGAGATTCAGGCCCGGCACCTGGATGGCCACGGTCTCGGATGCCAGGTTGAGGCTTTGCTTGTCTCGGCCCAGGGCCGCGAGGTCGATACCGTGGGTAGCGTTTTCGTGTTGCATAAGTGCTCACTCCGTTCGCAGCGGCAAGCTGCAAGCTACAAGCTGCAAGCCCGGTCGCCGCACTTCTGCTCGAAGCTTGCGGCTTGGGGCTTGCGGCTCGGATTTAGTGGTCCAGGGCCTTGTACTTCTCGCGCAGGCGGTTGCGCAGGTAGATGGCCGTCAGGTTGAGAACCGCGATCACCAGCACCAGCAGCAGCGCGGTGGCATATACCAGCGGCCGCGCGGCCTCGACGTTGGGGCTCTGGAAGCCGACGTCGTAGATGTGGAAGCCCAGGTGCATGATCTTCTGGTCCAGGTGCAGGTAAGGATAGTTGCCGTCGACCGGCAGGCTCGGCGCCAGCTTGACCACACCCACCAGCATCAGCGGCGCCACTTCGCCGGCGGCGCGGGCCACGGCAAGAATCAGGCCGGTCATCATCGCCGGGCTGGCCATCGGCAGCACCACGCGCCACAGGGTTTCCACCTTGGTCGCGCCCAGGGCCAGGGAGCCTTCACGCAGCGCTCGCGGAATGCGCGACAGGCCTTCCTCGGTGGCGACGATCACCACCGGCACGGCCAGCAGCGCCAGGGTCAGCGAGGCCCATAGCAGGCCTGGCGTACCGAAGGTCGGCGCCGGCGCGGCTTCCGGGAAGAACAGGCGGTCGATCGAGCCCCCCAGCACGTAGACGAAGAAACCCAGGCCGAATACGCCATAGACGATCGCCGGAACGCCGGCCAGGTTGTTCACCGCGATGCGGATTACCCGGGTCAGCGGGCCCTGCTTGGCATACTCGCGCAGGTAGATGGCTGCGATCACGCCGAACGGGGTAACGATCACCGCCATGATCAGGGTCATCATGATGGTGCCGAAGATCGCCGGGAAGATGCCGCCTTCGGTGTTGGCTTCACGCGGGTCGTCGCTGACGAACTCCCAGACCTTGCTGCCATAGTGGCTCAGCTTGTCCAGCGTCGACATGGCGTTCGGGCGGAAGGCGCGTACCACCTTACCGAGGCTGATTTCCTGCTCGCGGCCGTCAGCCGAACGCACGGTCATGCTGTCGCGGTTGAACTGCTCGTAACGCGCGCTCAGCTCGGCCTCCAGCACCTTGTACTCGGCGTCCCACTGGGCGCGCTCGGCAGCCAGGTCGGCCTGGGCTGCATCGGTGAGCTGGTTGGTGAGCTCCAGCTTGCGGGTCTGCAGGCGCACACGCTCCAGGCCGGCGTTGATGCGGCCGATGTCGCGCTTCTCCAGTTTGACGATCTCGCCATGCAGGTCTTCGACGCGCTGCAGACGCTTCTGCAACTCCGCCCAGGCAGCGTCGCCTTCGGCAACCAGCTGGCCATTTTCCTTGACGTTGACCAGGTAGCCGTAGAAGTTGCCCCACTCGCGACGCTCGAAGGCGGTGATGTCCACCGGCTTGCGCTGCTCGCTCAGCCACTCGCCGACAACCCAGGTGAAGTCCGCACCGTACAGGTCGCGGTTACCCACCTTGATCAGCTCGCGAGTCATGAACTCGCCACCCTCGACATCCACCGGCAGGCCGGAGGCGGCCAAGCGGGCACGCGGGATTTCCTCGATCTGCACCACGGCGCCAGCCATCACCCTGGCCTCCTGGCCGGGCACCTGATAGTTGGCTTCGATGATGTCGGCCGGCCAGAAGTGCGCCAGGCCGCGCACCGCGATCACCGACAGCAGGCCGATGACCATGATGATGGCGATGGACACCGCGCCGGCGTTCATCCAGATCCAGGGCGAACCGCTCTTGAACCAGGATTTCATGTTGTTCTGTTTCACGGACATAGTCTTGCAGTCCTCAGAGCGATGCGTACTTGACGCGCAGGCGCTGACGCACCAGCTCGGCCAGAGTGTTCATGACGAAGGTGAAGGTCAGCAGCACCAGCGCGGAAAGGAACAGGACGCGGTAATGGGTACCGCCCACTTCCGACTCCGGCATCTCCACCGCCACGTTAGCGGCCAGGGTGCGCAGGCCTTCGAAGATGTTCATGTCCATGATCGGCGTGTTGCCGGTGGCCATCAGCACGATCATGGTTTCGCCGACGGCGCGGCCCATGCCGATCATCAGCGCCGAGAAGATGCCCGGGCTGGCAGTCAGGATCACCACGCGGGTCAGGGTCTGCCACGGCGTGGCACCGAGGGCCAGAGAGCCAAAGGTCAGGCTCTTGGGTACGCTGAACACAGCGTCTTCGGCGATCGAGTAGATGTTCGGAATCACCGCGAAGCCCATGGCCAGACCGACCACCAGGGCGTTGCGCTGGTCGAACGGAATGCCCAGGTCATTGCTCAGCCACTGGCGCATGTTGCCGTCGAACAGCCAGTTTTCCAGGTGACCGCTCATGCTCAGGGAAAAGAACGCGACGGCCAGGATGACCGGGATCAGCAGCGCAGCTTCCCAGCCGTCCGGTACGCGCAGGCGCACGGACTCCGGCAGGCGGCTCCAGATGAAGCCTGCCAGCACGATGCCGATCGGCGTGAAGATCAACAGGCTGAAGATACCGGGCAGGTGTCCCTCGACATAGGGCGCGAGGAACAGGCCGGCGAAGAAGCCGAGAATCACCGTCGGCAGCGCTTCCATCAGCTCGATCACCGGTTTGACCTTGCCACGCATCGCCGGCGCCATGAAGTAGGCGGTGTAGATCGCCGCGGCGATCGCCAGCGGAGCGGCCAACAGCATGGCGTAGAAAGCCGCCTTGAGGGTACCGAAGGCCAGCGGCGCCAGGCTCAGTTTGGGTTCGGCATCGGTGTTGGCCGAGGTGGACTGCCAGACGTGGGCCGGCTTGTCGTAGTTCTCGTACCAGACCTTGCCCCACAGCGCGCTGAAGGAAATTTCCGGGTGCGGGTTGTCGAGCAGCAGGCGCTCGAGGCTGCCGTCGTGTTCCAGCAGGATGCGGTTGGCGCGTGGCGACATGGCCGCCATGGTGTGGCCATCGGCGACCTGCTCGACCAGCAGGGTACGGTGCGCGGTGCTGTGGAACACGCCCAGGTTACCGGCGCTATCCATGGCGATGAAGCCCTTGCGGCGCTGCTCGGAGATGATCTGGGCAATCGGGCTGCCCGCCATCTTGAAGTCACGCACCAATTTCAGCGAAGACTTGCCGTCTTCGTCACGGACCATGAACCACTGGGCGATGCCACCCTTGCTGTCACCGACCAGCAGCGAGATGCCGCCAAGCAGCGAAGTGGCGTAGGTCACTTCACTGGAGCCGTCGTTGAGCAGCTTGTAACGGCCGTTGAGAGTGTTGCGGCGCAGGTCGAAGACATCGGCGGTGGCGCTGCCATTGATCACGTACAGCCACTGCTGGCGCGGATCGATGATCAGGCTTTTGATCGGATCGGCGATCTGCGGCAGCGCCAGGCGATCTTCGCTGGTACTGACCTCGCCGGTCATCAGGTTCTCTTCGCGACTGATGCTGACCGCGTGCAGCTCGCTGCCCACCGAGGCGGCGATGACCAGGGTGCCACTGCTCAGGCTGATGCCCATGTGCTCGAGCGGGCGGCCTTGCGGGTCCAGGGTCAGCGGTTCCTCACCGAAGGGGTAGGAAACGACCGGCGTGATGGTCTTCACGTCGTTGGGGTAGCTGACCCGGTAGTTGTGTTCGAACACCAGCGCCTGGCCATTGGAGAGGCCCAGCACGACGCGGTTGCTGCCCGGCTGATCCTCGCCGACGGAAGTCACTTCGCTGCCCGCCGGCAGCGGCAGCGTGACCGCGTTCAGCGCGGCCATGCTCTTGGCATCGAAGAACTGCACGTTGCCGGAATTGGCAAGGCGCATACCGACCTGGTTCTGCTCCTCGACAGCCATCAGCAGCGGCTTGCCGGCCTCGGCAAGCCAGGCCGGCTGTACCGGCTCGCGCTGTTGCAGGTCGGCGCCCTGGAACATGGGCAGTACTACATAGGCCAGGTAGAAGAAAATCAGGGTGATGGCGCCGAGCACGGCGAGGCCACCGACGGAAACGCCCCAGCGAGCCAGGCGATCCTTGAGAGCGCGCAGGCGGCGCTTGCGTTGCAGGGCAGGAGTGTTGAAGTCCAGCCCCAAAGAATTGGTGGAGGCGGTCATGGTTTCACTAGCCAGGTCATTCATGATTGAGAGCTTCTCTGCGCGGCCATGAGCGCGCCGTATTTTTCGTCTGTTTCACGAGCCCGGCCAATCTAGCGGTTTCGTATGACAGAAAAGTTACAGCACGGTGACGTAGCAAAGCCCACCTCTACGAATAGAGGCGGGCTTCGGATTGCAGCCTTACGCGGTCGTTACAGACCCAGTTCTTTCATGGTCTTGTCGACGACTTTCTTCGGCAGCGGGATGTAGCCGTCCTTGACGACGACTTCCTGACCCTGCTTGGACAGGACGAGCTTCAGGAACTCGGCATCCAGCGGGCTCAGCGGCTTGTTCGGAGCCTTGTTGACGTAGACGTAGAAGAAGCGAGCCAGAGGGAACTTGCCAGCCAGAGCGTTGGCTTCGTTGGCGTCAAAGGCTTCGCCGCCCTTCTTGGACAGGGGAACGGTCTTTACGCTGGAAGTCTTGTAGCCGATGCCCGAGTAACCGATGGCGTTCAGGGTGCTGGAGATCGACTGCACCACGGAAGCCGAACCCGGCTGCTCGTTGACGTTGGACTTGTAGTCGCCTTTGCACAGGGCTTCTTCCTTGAAGTAGCCGTAGGTGCCGGAGACCGAGTTGCGGCCGAACAGCTGGATCGGCTTGGACGCCCACTCGCCGGTCAGGCCCAGGTCACCCCAGGTCTTGATGTCCTTCTCGCCACCGCACAGGCGGGTGCTGGAGAAGATGGCGTCGACCTGAGACATGTCCAGGCTCTTGATCGGGTTGTCCTTGTGCACGAACACCGCCAGGGCGTCGATGGCGACCGGTACTTCGACCGGCTTGTAGCCATACTTCTCTTCGAAGGCCTGGATTTCGCTGTCTTTCATCGGACGGCTCATCGGGCCGATGTTGGCAGTGCCCTCGGTCAGAGCGGGCGGGGCAGTGGAAGAACCGGCAGCCTGAATCTGAATGTTCACGTTCGGATAGCTCTTCTTGAACTCTTCAGCCCAGAGAGTCATCAGGTTGGCCAGCGAGTCGGAACCAACGCTGGACAGGTTGCCCGACACACCGGAAGTCTTTTCATAGGTCGGCAGAGCCGGGTCGACGGCGGCTACAGCAGATACGGCGCTTACGCCAGTGGCGGCGAAAGTCAGGGCCGCCATCAAACGCTTCAGTTTCATGCCTTGCTCCTAGCAGATTGTGTTGTGTTGGATGGAACGGGCCCAAGTATCTGCAGGCCACGTGAACACTGTATGAAACGAATGTGACAGTTAAATGAACACCAGTGACGTTTCGCTTTGGCAGCGAAAGGCGCTTGGGTGAAAGGCGGGTTGATACCGGACTGGCAATTAAGTGTGTGCTGCCGATGGCTTGGCCTACTTACGGTACCGCGAGCTCGCGAAATATCCGGAAGATCAAAGTGGGTAGCGTTTGGCTTTTGCTCTTGAAGCGCGATCTCACAAGCGACGCCCAAGTCCCCTTCAGGAGGCCGAGTGGAATCGCCGTGGAAGGGGTTGAGCGACATGGATGTCGCGAGAGCCGTGATGGGCCAGGGATGGCCCTTCACGGCGTGCCCCTGGAGCGGTGATGGAGCGAGGGAACCCCGGCGCAGCCGGGGCCGGATGGTGGGGTGCCCTTCTCTTTGGTTACTTTCTCTTGGGCAAGCAAGAGAAAGTGACTCGCCCGTAAGGGGCGAAACCAAGACGAAAGATCGACATGCCAATGATCTTTGCCCGGATATAAATAGCGCAAAAGAACACACAACTTGCCAGTCCGATCTGCGCAACAAAAAAAGCCCCCGCACGCCTTGCGTGCAGGGGCTTGGAACAGCGCAGCAGCGATTACTGCATGTTCTGCTTCAACGCGCGCATGCGCTCATGGCAGGCACGTACCTTGGGCATTTCGACGGCCAGCAGCACGCGGACGTCCTGGTCGGCACTCTCCAGCGCGTCTTCGAAGGCATGCAGGATGCGGTCTTCCGCGTCCTCAAGCTGCGCCACGTAGGTGGCGTCTTCATCCTTGGCCAGGGTCGCGCGGGTGTCGGCATAGAACTGGCGCAGCTTGCCTAGCATGGTGCCGCCGGCTGCCGGCTCGCTCTGATTGGCCGCGACCTTGACGCTCAGCGCATCGATCACCTGGGTCTTGGCGCGCACCATGTCACGGAACAGCGCCTGCAGGCGGACATCCTTGACCTCCTCGTGGGCATGCTCGTAGAAGCGCTTGCCGTCACGGGTGATTTCAATCAGTTCATTGAGTTGTGCGGTCTTGCTGCTCATGGATTCTCTCCTTGGCGATGGGACTTTCGGGTTGCCGGTCGCTGCGGCGGCCGACGGGTCGTGAATCAGCTGCTGATGCGCAGGGCGTCGGCATCGACGCCGCGAACACCGCGGATATTGCGGGCAATCTCGACCGCCAGACGTTTCTCGGCGCTGCTCAGCACACTGCCGCGCAGGCTGACCAAGCCGTCGCTGGTGTCCACCGAGATGTTCATCGCATCCAGGTTGCGGCTGTAGAGAAAGCTGGCCTCGACCTTGCTGGTGATCCAGCCGTCGCTGATGTTCTCGCGTGCTTCGTCGAGGGTCGTCTGCACCTCACTGCTACTGCTGTCGGCCGTGCTGATGCTGAGGTGATTGAACACCTCGTTCACGCCATCGGTATTGGCCGCCAACTGGCCGGCCAGTTCCTTGGCCGCCGGGGTCTGCGCATGGCCGCTCAAGGTGATGTTGCCGGTCTCGCTCTTGACCTGGATGTCCAGGCCGCGAGTGTTGCTGTTCCAGAGCAACTTGGACTTCACGGTTGCGGCGAGGCTGGCATCTTCCAGACGTTGAACCATGCCGGGCGGATTGCCCTCGACGGCATCGCTGCCGACCTCGATGCGATTGTCCACCGAGTCGATGCCCTCTATGCTCAGCGCCACCTGCTCGGCGAGCTCTTTCTGCACGCCGTTCTCGACCTTACCGTCGAGCGTGGCTACGCCATCCTCCACGTCGATATCGAGCTTGTACGGATTGAGATGGCGATTGAGTGCGAAGGCTGTCCAGATGGAACCTTCCTGGCGGGCAGCGTCCAACTGGGGGGCCAGCGCGCCCTCGGTGGCCTGGCTGACCAGTGGGGTAAGGCCGAGCAGCAGCGCTGTGCTGGCAGCCAGTATCAAGGGTTTGAACGGGGGCATAAGTTCACTCCTGTTCGTGAGACGATACAAGCAATATCGCAAGCCTCATGCCAGCCCAAAAAGACAGATAAATTCCTTTAAAAACAAATAGTTAACAATAATAAAGGCACCCTGCCTGCATGCAGGGTGCAGTATCGGCGCAGTCAGGCCGTGCAACTTGCACGGTTTTTACCTGACTAAGCTGCATTGACCAGCGAGACGGAGCATATAAATGGCAGTAGCAGAGCAAACTAGCGGGCGCATTTTGCTGGTGGATGACGAAGCGGCAATCCTGCGTACTTTCCGCTACTGCCTCGAAGATGAAGGCTACGATGTCGCGGGCGCCAGCAGCGCAGCGCAGGCCGAAGCCCTGCTGCATCGTCAGGTGTTCGACCTGTGCTTCCTCGACCTGCGCCTGGGCGAAGACAGCGGCCTCGATCTGCTGGCGCAAATGCGCATCCAGGCGCCGTGGATGCGCGTGGTGATCGTCACCGCCCACTCGGCGGTGGATACCGCGGTCGACGCTATCCAGGCCGGCGCTGCCGATTACCTGGTCAAGCCCTGCACGCCCGATCAACTGCGCCTGGCGGCTGCCAAGCAGCTGGAAGTGCGCACCCTGGCCGCGCGCCTGGAGGCGCTGGAGGGCGAAGTACGCAAGGTCAAGGACGGACTCGATTCGCACAGCCCGGCGATGATGTCGATCCTGGAAACGGCGCGGCAGGTCGCTATCACCGATGCCAATATCCTCATTCTCGGCGAGTCCGGTACCGGCAAGGGCGAGCTGGCGCGCGCCATTCACGGCTGGAGCCGCCGTGCCAAACGCACCTGTGTGACCATCAACTGCCCGTCGCTGACCGCCGAGCTGATGGAGAGCGAACTATTCGGCCACGCCCGCGGCTCATTCACCGGCGCCAGCGAAAGCACCCAGGGCCGGGTCAGCCAGGCCGACGGCGGCACCCTGTTCCTCGATGAGATCGGCGATTTCCCGCTGGCGCTGCAACCCAAGCTGCTGCGCTTCATCCAGGACAAGGAGTACGAGCGCGTCGGCGATCCGGTCACGCGCCGCGCCGATGTGCGCATCGTCGCCGCCACCAATCTGGATCTCGACGAAATGGTGCGCGAAGGGCGCTTCCGTGAAGACCTGCTCTACCGCCTCAATGTCATCACCCTCAAGCTGCCGCCGCTGCGTGAGCGTCATGAGGATGTGATGTCCCTGGCCGAACGCTTTCTCGCCCGCTTCGTCAGCGACTACGGCCGTCCGGCCTGTGCCTTCACGCCCGAGGCGGCAGCCGCCCTGCAGGCCTATCACTGGCCGGGCAATATTCGCGAACTGCGCAACGTCATCGAACGGGCCAGCATCATCTGCCAGCAGGAAGCGGTGGAGATCGCCCACCTCGGCCTCGGCGGCAGCAGCGAAGCACCAAGCAGCACCGTACGGGTCGGCGCGCCGATGAGCCTCGAGGAGCTGGAAAAGGCCCATATCGCTGCGGTGCTGGCCAGCAGCAGCACCCTCGACCTGGCGGCCAGGACCCTGGGTATCGACACCTCGACCCTCTACCGAAAACGCAAGCAGTACAACCTCTGACCATGGGATCACCATGAAGCTGTCGATGAAGCTTCGCACTCGCCTGTTCCTCAGCATTTCCGCGCTGATCACCGTGGCACTGCTCGGCCTGCTGCTCGGCCTGTTCAGCGTCACGCAGATGGCGCGCAGCCAGAGCGATCTGATCCAGCGCGGTTTCACCGCCGTGCAGGTCGGGCAGAAGCTGCGCCAGCACTTGGGCGACGAACTGATCTTGTTGCTCGACCCCAAGCCGGCGCCGGAAAGACTGGCGCAGGCACGCGAGTCTTTCCGCGCCACCCTTGCCGAAAGCCTGGAGGCGAACCTCGGTACGCGCTACAAACAAGGCCTCGAGCAAGCTGCCGCGCTCTACGAACAGCAGGTAGAGGCCGCCGCCAGCGGTACTCCTGCGGGGCAGACTCCGCACAACCTGGGTGCTCACAAACCCTTCACCGAAGCTTTCCAGCGCCTGCGCAACCACCTGCTCAACGAACAGGATCAGGTCGTCGAGCGGGTCGTCGCCGCCGAGAAAAAGGCCGGCGAGCGCTCTCAGCTGATCGCCGGGCTCCTGGTGCTGACCGGCCTCGCCGTATTGGCGATCGGTGTGCTCACCGCCCATGGCATCGCCCGGCGCTTCGGCGCCCCCATCGACATGTTGGCGCGTGCCGCCGACCAGATCGGCCAGGGCCAATACGATGTGGTGCTGCCGGTGTCGCCGGTGGTGGAACTGGCGGTGCTGAGCCGCCGCTTCGGCCTGATGACCGAGGCGCTGCGCGAGTACCATTCGAGCAACCTCAATCAATTGCTCAGCAGCGAGGGCCGGCTGAAAGCCGTGCTCGACAGCATCGACGATGGTCTGGTCATCCTCGACGAGCAGGGCCGTATCGAACATGCCAACCCGGTAGCGCTGCGCCAGCTGTCCTGGCACGCCGACATTCTCGGCCAACCGATCGGCCCACTGCTGCCGGACCACGCCGTCGACGAGGCGCTGCGTCAGGTGCTGGCCGGCGAACCACTGCACGAGCCACCGGCCGACCTGCACATCGAACGCGACGGTGAAACCCGCCTGCTGGCCTGGGCCCTGACCCCGGTGCAAGTGGGCGCGGGAGGTAGCGTAGGGGCGGTGATGGTGCTGCGTGACGTCACCAAGCAGCGCGCCTTCGAACGTGTGCGCAGCGAATTCATCCTGCGTGCCTCCCATGAGCTGCGTACGCCGATCACCGGCATGCACATGGCCTTCAGCCTGCTGCGCGAGCGCCTGTCGCTGCCTGCGAGCGGCCGCGAACAGGAATTGATGCGTACCGTTGACGAGGAAATGCACCGCCTGGTGCAGTTGATCGACGACCTGCTTAACTTCTCGCGCTACCAGAACGGCGTACAAACCCTGCAACGCCGCCCCTGCAACCTGGGCGAAATGCTCCTGCAAACCCCGCAACGCTTTGCCGAAAAAGCCGCGGAGCGCGAGGTGGAACTGGTCTGCGAGGTCCATGAACCGCTGCCGCACCTCAGCGTCGATGCCGCGCAGCTGGAACGGTTGGTCGACAACCTGACCGACAACGCTCTGCGCTACAGCAACCCGGGCGACAAGGTACGGCTGCAGGTGCGTCGTCATGGTGAGCAGGTGATCGTCAGCGTGCAGGATGAAGGCGAAGGCATCCCCTTCGAACAACAGACACGGATCTTCGAACCCTTCGTCCAGGTCGGCAGGCGCAAAGGCGGCGTTGGCCTGGGTCTGGCGCTGGCGCGGGAGATCGTGCAGTTGCACGGTGGCCAGCTCAGCGTTCACTCGCGCCCAGGCGAAGGTTCCAACTTCTACTTCAGCCTGCCGGTCTGAGCTCGATGCCTGGCAACGCCAGGCTGCTCGCCCTACATAAAAAAACGCCGCGATCATCGCGGCGTTTTCTTGGGGGACCGGAACCGGTCGGGCTCAGCGCAGGACCGGGTCGAACTTGATGCGGCGCCCCGCCATCAGCGCCACCAGAAATCCCAGGCCGAAAACGACGCTGGCACCCTTCAGCAACAGAGCGAAGCCTTCTTCCAACCCTGGGCTCAGCCACAGCGCGGCCAGGCTCGACAGGGTCATGATCAACAACAGGACGGCACTTCTGGACATGGCAGGACTCCTTGTCGGTCAGAACACCCAGCGCGGGGTGCTGTTGGCAGGGCGTGGCTCGCGATTGGCGGTGCCGGTGTCGCCATCGTCGGAGATGCGCAGCCAATTAGCATCGTCACCGACGCTATGGGCACTTTGCTTGCGCAGCTCGGCAGCAGCGCCCTGCTGCGTACCGACACGAGATTCCCACACGGGCGAGTTGGAGATGGTGAATTCGGCCGTCTTGGCGATCGCGCCAGCCGAGCCGGTGAAATCCTTGGCGTAAGCCCCGTTGACCAGCAATGCAGCGACGCAAAACAGGCTCAGTCGGAAGATGTTCATGGCGCTTCTCCATCAGCAGGTCAGTCGGGACTTACATGACTGATTTTGCAGCGCTCATGCCAATCTAAAAATATAAAAAATTCCTTATAAATCAATGATTTAAACAATCAAAAATGCGTCACCCCAATGCACTTTGCAAGATGTATGAATCGCGACACGTGCAATTTGCACGATCAGTTGCGCCGCGGCAGCACGATGCTGAAGCACGAGCCCTCACCGAGGCGGCTGCAGAGCTCGATGCGGCCACCATGGGCCTGGACGATCTGCTCGCTGATGAACAGGCCGAGGCCAAGCCCCTGAGCAGTACTGGTATCGGATACACGCTCGAACTGCTCGAATACCCGCCGCTGATCCGCCTCGGAGATGCCCACCCCCTGATCACGCACCTCGGCACGAACCTGCTCACCCTCGACCCTGACCCGCACCGATACCGGCTTGCCGCCACCGTATCGCAAGGCGTTGGTCAGCAGGTTGGCCAGGACCTGCTCGATACGGAACTCATCGATCATCACCGGCGCCGGCCCCTCCACCTGCAGTTCGATATGACTGCCGGTACTGGTGAACTGCGCGGCCAGGCTCTCCACCACGCTGCCGGCCAAAACGCCAAGGTCGCCCGGCTCCGGACGCACGGACAGCTTGCCGGTGCGAATGCGCGAAACATCCAGCATGTCGTCGATCAGGCGGCTCAGGCTGCGGATCTGCCGCTCGTCGCGGGTAATCATCTCCTGCAGCTTGTCGGGGGCGAAGGCATCCATGCGCCCCTGCTCCAGGCGTAGCCGGCGCAGTTGCACATCGAGGATCAGGCCATTGAGCGGCGTGCGCAGCTCGTGCGAGGCAATGGACATGAACACGTCGCGCATCTGCACCGCTTTCTGCAGCTCAGCCTGGGTCTCGCGCAGCTCGGTGAGCAGCGCCTCCTGTTCACGGCGCGCCGCCTCGACCACTTCCAGCTGCATGCTCAGCGCTTTGCGGTGACGATACAGCTCGACGAACATGGCCACCTTGCTGCGTACCTCGAAGGGCGACAGCGGCTTGTGCAGGAAATCCACAGCGCCGCTCTCGTAACCGCGGAAGGCGTAGTCCATGTCGCGTCCGACCGCGCTGACGAAGATGATCGGGATGTGCTTGGTCTTCTCCGTGCCGCGCATCAGCTCGGCCAGCTCGAAGCCGTTCATGCCCGGCATCTTCACGTCCAGGATGGCCAGGGCAAATTCGTTTTCGAGCAGTAGTGACAACGCCTCATCGGCGCTGCTGGCCTGGAATACGGTGCGATCTTCGCTCTGGATCAGCGAACGCAGTGCCAGGAGGTTCTCCGGCAGGTCGTCGACGATCAGCACCTTGGCTTCGGTCTTCCTCAGCATGGCAGGGTATCCAGTTCGGCCAGCAGCAGGCGCATGGCGTTGAGAGACAGGAGAAAATCCGGTTTGAGCAGCGCCAGCGCGGCATTCGGCATGGTCGGCACCAGCGCGTCGGCCGGCTCCTGTACCAGCGTAAGACCACCGGCCTGCTGAACGGCCAGCAGGCCGGCGGCGCCGTCCTCGTTGGCGCCGGTCAGCAGCGCGGCAGCCAGCTGCTCGCCGTAGGCATCGGCAGCGGACTCGAAAAGGATGTCGATCGAGGGCCGGGAGAAATGCCGCGGCTCCTCGCGGCTGAGGGAAAAGCTGCGCTCGGTTTCGATGGACAGGTGATAACCCGCAGGCGCCACGTAAACCGTGCCGCCTCGCAGGTATTCCTTGTCTTCGGCTTCCTTGGCCGGCAACTTCAGGCGCCGCGCGAGCAGATCGGCGAGCAGGCTGTCGTTGCGATCCGGCTGATGCAGCAGGCACACCACCGGCAGCCGATAGTCCGGCGGCAGGTCTTCGAGCAGACTCAGCAGCGCTTCCACCCCACCGGCCGAGGCGCCGATCAGCAGCGCCTGCAGCGGCGCACGAACCTGGCCGCGGAGGTTGATCCGTTGGCCGCTCATCGCTTGCGGAAAATCCGCTCGGGGCGCGACACCGCTTCGAACTGTCGGGCATAGGCGGAGAAATCCAGGCTTTCCTTGCTACCAAGGCCGAGAAAGCCGCGGTGACAGAGCGAATCGTGGAACAGGCCGAGCGCACGGTCCTGCAAGTCGCGGTTGAAGTAGATCAGCACATTGCGGCACGACACCAGGTGGGTTTCGGCGAACACACTGTCGGTGGCCAGGCTGTGGTCGGCGAAGGTCACGTTGGCGCGCAGCGACTTGTCGAACAGCACGCGATCATAGGCCGCCGAGTAATAGTCGGAAAATGCCCGCTTGCCGCCGGACAGCTGGTAGTTCTGCGTGTAGGTGCGCAGGTTGTCGAGGGCGAAAATGCCCTGTTCGGCCTTTTCCAGCGAATGCGGGTTGATGTCTGTGGCGTAGATCATGGTGCGTTCCAGCAGACCTTCCTCGTGCAGCAGGATGGCCAGCGAATACACCTCCTCCCCGGTGCTGCAGCCGGCCACCCAGACCTTCAGCGACGGATAGGTTTGCAACAGCGGCACCACCTGCTCGCGCAGGGCAAGAAAGTAGTCAGGGTCGCGGAACATCTCGCTGACCGGAATGGTGAGGTACTGCAACAGCTGCATGAAGGCCCGCGGCTCGTGCAGGATGCGCTCCTGCAAGGCCGAAATGGTCGGGCAATCGAGCTGCGCCTGCGCCTGACGGACACGGCGCTTGAGCGAGGCCTTCGAATAATCGCGAAAGTCATAGCTGTAACGCAGATAGATCGCCTCGATCAGCAGGCGCAGCTCGATTTCGTCAGGCATCAGAGACGCTCCAGCTTGGGCATCCACACGCGGATCAGGGAGAACAGGCGATCCAGGTCGATGGGTTTGGCCAGGTAATCGTTGGCGCCGACTTCGCGGCAGCGCTCCTGATCATCCTTCATCGCCTTGGCCGTCACCGCGATGATCGGCAGGTTCTTCCAGCGGTCTTGCAAACGAATCTGCCGGGTGGCTTCGTAGCCGTCCATTTCCGGCATCATAACGTCCATCAGCACCAGGTCGATGTCGTCGTGTTCATGCAGTTTGGCCAACGCCTCGTGGCCGTTGCGGGCGATTTCGACGGTGGCGCCCTTCTGCTCCAGCGCACTGGACAGGGCGAAGATGTTGCGTACATCGTCGTCCACCAGCAGCAGGCGCCGCCCCTCGAACAGCTTGTCGCGGCTGCGCGCGGTCTTGAGCATGCGCTGGTGCTCGCTGGACAGTTCGGCTTCGACCTTGTGCAGGAACAGGGTGACTTCGTCCAGCAGACGCTCCGGCGAGCGCGCGCCCTTGATGATGATCGAGCGCGAGTACTTGAGCAGTTCGGCTTCCTCGTCGCGGGTCAGGTTGCGCCCGGTGTAGACGATCACCGGTGGGAAGGAGCAGATGTCCTCTTCAGCCATACGCTGCAGCAGCTCATTGCCGAGCATGTCGGGTAGCTTGAGGTCGATGATCATGCAGTCGAAGACCGTGCTGCGCAATTTCTCCAGCGCCTCGCCGGCCAGGGCGACTGCGGTGATCTCGATGTCTTCGTCGCCGATCAGGCGGGCAACGCTGTCACGCTGCAGGGGGTCGTCCTCGACCAGCAGCACGCGCTTGACCTGCTGGTTGAGCTTGGCCTCCAACTTGCCGAAGACTTCCTTGAGCTGGTCGCGGCTGGTGGGCTTGAGCGCATAGCCGACTGCCCCCAGGTGCAGGGCCGCCTCGCTTTGGTCTTCGACCGAGACCACATGCACCGGGATGTGGCGAGTCTGTGCATCATCCTTGAGGCGCTGCAGCACGCTGAGGCCGGAGCCATCGGGCAGGCGCATGTCGAGCAGGATGGCATCGGGACGATAACGCCGCGCCAGCTCCAGGCCTTCGTCAGCGCTGGTGGCGACCAGGCAGGCATAGCCCAGTTCGTGGGCCAGATCGAAGAGGATGCGGGCGAAGCGCACTTCATCCTCCACCACCAGCACACGGCGGCCGCCGTGCGCGTCGAGCTGCTCGCGATCATCGGCGAACGGCGCCGGGGGACGCGGCATCGCCGCCGCAGCGGCAGGAATCACCGCCGTGGCCGGCAGCGCTGGCGGCGCCATTACCAGCGGCGCCGCCGGCTTGCTCTGGGCTGCGCCTTCGGCCATCTGCTCGGGCAGCAGCAGGGTGAAGGTGCTGCCCTCGCCGGGCACGCTGCTGACGGAAATGGAGCCGCCGAGCAGCCCCGCCAGGTCACGCGAGATGGACAGCCCCAGGCCGGTGCCGCCGTAACGGCGATTGGTGGTGCCATCGGCCTGGCGGAAGGCATCGAAGATCGCCTGCTGCTGGTCGGCCGCGATGCCGATGCCAGTGTCATGCACGGCGAAGGCCAGGTAATGACCCTCCTGACGCGAGACGCTGAGAGTCACGCCGCCACGGTCGGTGAACTTGAAGGCGTTGGACAGCAGGTTGCGCAGGATCTGTTCGGCGCGCTGGCGGTCAGTGAACAGCACCTGTGGCAGCTCGCCCTGCTGCTCGATCTGGAAACCCAGGCCACGCTCGCCAGCCAGTGGCGCGAACACATCGCGCAGGCTTTCCAGTATGCTCGCCAGCGGCGTGCGCTCGGGGCGCACCTCGAGCTTGCCGGCCTCGACCTTGGCGATGTCGAGGATGTCGTTGATCAGGTTGAGCAGATCGTTACCGGCCGAATAGATCGACTCGGCGAACTTGACCTGTTCATCGTCGAGGTTGCCGGCGGAGTTCTCCGCCAGCAGCTTGGCCAGGATCAGCGAGCTGTTCAGCGGCGTGCGCAGCTCATGGCTCATGTTGGCGAGGAATTCGGACTTGTAGCGGCTGGCACGCTGCAACTCCTCGGCGCGCTCTTCGAGCTGGGCCTGGATGCGGCCGAGCGTGGTGTTGCGCTGGTCCAGCTCGTCGCGCTGGTCGGCCAGCGTCTGCGCCTGTTCGGAAAGCTTCTCGTTGGTCTGCTCCAGCTCGGCCTGCTGGGTTTCCAGATGGGCCTGGGACTCCTTGAGTACTCGCGCCTGTTGCTCCAGCTCTTCGTTGGCGGCGCGCAGTTCCTCCTGCTGGGTCTGCAACTCCTCGTTGAGCTGCTGGGTCTGGCCGAGCACCTCTTGCAAGCGCTGGCGATAGCGCGCGGCCTCCAATGCCATACCGACGCTGCCGGCAATGGCTTCGAGGAACTCCCGCTCGCGCGCCTCGAGCGGGCGCATGAAGGCCAGCTCGATCACGCCATTGACACTGTCTTCGGACTGCAGCGGTACCAGGGCAACGCTGACTGGCTGGCCCTCGCCGAGACTTGAAGCGACCTTGATGTAATCCGCCGGCAAATCATCCAGGCAAACCAGGCGGCGGCCACGGGCAGCCTGACCAACCAGCCCCTCTCCTTTATAGAACTGCTCCTTGAGGCTGGCATCCTTGCTGAAGCCGTAGCCGGCAACGCGCTTCAGGTCGCCGGTTTTGCCGTCGCGCAGATACAGGGCGGCGACCACGCAATTGAGATATTCGGCGAGGAATTCGAGCGAGCGGTCGGCCAGCTCCTGCACCTGCGGCTGACCGAGCAGACGCTCCGACAGCAGCGTCTGGCCACCGCCAAGCCAGGCACGACGCCCCTGCTCATCGGCGTAATCGGCCTGCTTGGCCATGGCCTGGGAATAAGTCTGCGAGAGACTCATCAGCTCGCGGCGGCCGAAAAAGGCCAGCAAGGCGCTGAACAGAATGCTCACCACCAGGTAGATGCCGGCGCCCCAGAGCGTGGTACTGCTGACATCGGCATTGCGCTGCTGACGCAGCTCACGCTCACTGTTGATGAAGGTATCGAGTTCGCGGCGCATGCCATCGGTGAGGTTCTTGCCGCGCCCCCGTCCAATTTCGACCAGGTAATTGCCACCATCGCGACGGCGGCCGATGACTTCCTGGGCGAACAGATCCCACTGTTCTTGCAACGCCAGCAGACGCTCGAGCCGCTGCATCTGTGGCGGGTTGTCCGCGACCATGCCGATCAGTTGCTCGGTCAACGGGCGAAACTTGCCGCGCGCCTGCTCATAGGGCGCCAGATAATCCTCCTCGCCACTGAGCAGGAAGCCGCGCATGCCGGTCTCCAGATCCAGGGTCAGCTTGTACACTTCGCTGGCCCGATTGAGGACCTGGTCGGTATGCTCGACCCAGCGGATCACATCGAGCAGAAAGCCGATCAGCAGTGCAAAGAACAGGGCGCCCACCACGCCCAGGCCGAGCGGCAGCCCGACATTACGATTGAGAATGCGGCGAAAACCTCTTTCGTCCATTGCGGATTCATTCGACATAGGGACGTCCATTCGGTGATTGTCTCGCTTCTTCTTATCTATCGGGGGAAGGCGTGTGGCACACTGACCGCGTGCAGACTCCGAAGTTTGCCAAACATTTGCGCATTCTGCGCGCTGAAACAGAGAAGTTCATGACCGAAACCGATTGCGCCCGCGTCAAGACCATTGTTCTGGTCGAGGACGACGATGTCGTGCGCGAACTCACCGCGGAGGTGCTCGGTGAGTTCGGCTACCGCGTACACGCCCTGTGCGACGGCCCCAGCGCGCTCGACCTGTTGCGCAGCGATCAACAGGTCGATTTGTTGATGAGCGATATCGGCTTGCCCGGCATGGACGGGCGCGAGCTGGTGGCAGCCGCTCGCCAGCTGCGGCCGACCCTGCCGGTGCTGTTCGCCAGCGGCTACGACGAGCGCCAACTGCTCGAAGAAGTGCGCGCTCGTGACTGCGGGGCAGCTACCGAAAGTATCGTCAAACCCTACGACTTCAGGCTGCTGGCACAACGGCTGGGCGAACTGGCGGACTGACGGAGCGGCATCTAGTCTGATTCCAGACCAATGGACAGGAGAGTCCGCCGATGCGCTACGCCACTTCGCTTCGCCTGGGTCTTCTCGCTGGCTTGCTGCTCACCGGCTGCGCCAGTCAGACGACCCAACCCACGCAATTCTCCGGCTATCTCGCCGACTATTCCCAACTGCAGCCTGCCACCTCAGCCACCGGAGCACCGGTGCTGCGCTGGATTTCACCGCAGTTCAGCAGCGAGCGCTACACATCGGTCTACGTCGAGAAGCCAAGCTTTTACCCCGCTCCCGCGCCCAGCGACCAGGTCAGCGCGCAGACCTTGGAACAGGTGCGTGACTACCTGCATCAGGCACTGTTGCGCGAGCTGACGAACGCACGTCTGAGGCTGGTCGACACCCCGAGCATGGACAGCCTGGTGCTGCGCAGCGCAATCACCGGCGTCAACGTCTCGACCGAAGGGATCAAAGCCTACGAGGTGATCCCCGTGGCCCTGGTGATCGCTGCAGCCAGCACGGCTGCCGGCACGCGTGATCGCGACACGGAGATTTTCATCGAACTGGAAGCGCTCGATGCGCGCACCAGCGAGCCGGTGCTGCGGGTGGTGCGCAAGGGCCACGGCCTGGCACTGGAGAACAGCAGCAGCCAGCTGACCCTGGATGACCTCAAGCCGGTGCTGGATGTCTGGGCACGCGACGCGCGCGACTTCCAACCCGACCTGCGCTGATCAGCCAAGGCCCAGGCCCAGGCAATACCGTGCGTAAGCCGCAGCACGCTGAACAGATGGCTGACTATCAAGCGGATCGATAGCGCTTGCGGTAGTTGATCTCAGGCGAGAGGCTCGGAAAAAAAACCAGGCGAGGAACATGCATGCCCAGCATCAACCCAAGTAGCGTGGATTTGCAGGCGTTCGCCGAACGCATGCCAAGCGACACGCCGATTGTGATGCTCAATCTGCTTCGCTTCAGCAGTCAGGCTGCGTATGACGCAGACAGCCCCTTTGCGTCTTGCAGCGGTCGCGAAGCCTATGCCCGCTACAGCCGCACCGCGCTGGCCAAGGTTCAGGGCGTGGGCGGTGAAGTACAGATCATGGCTGACGTTCACCTGGCGTTGATCGCGCCGCAGGAAGAACGCTGGGATCTGCTTCTTCTGGTGCGTTATCCATCGTCCGCAGCCTTTCTGAGCATGCTCGCCGACCCTGAATACCAAGCGGCCACCGTTCATCGCAGTGCAGCGTTGGACGACTCGCGGCTGATCGCTACGACACCTGCTGAGAGGCTCTAGCTTGATGCCTGCAGGTTGAGCACCAGCAGGCGCGCTGCGGTTTCCGCGTCCGGCTGGCCGTCGTAATTGGCTGGGCGGTACTTCATCTGGAACGCGGCGATGACATTGCGCGTCGCCTCGTCCAGCTCGCCATGCTGCGGCACCGTGTAACCGTGCTGCGCCAACTGCTCCTGGAACCACTGCACGCTGGGCAGGCTGGTGCTGAACAGCGCCTGCTGGCGCGCCACCGCGTCTTCGTTCGGCCAGGGCACCAGACCCTCGTCGGCCAGGCGCTTCCAGGGGAACAGCGGGCCCGGATCGACCTTGCGCTGCGGCGCCACATCGCTATGCGCGATGATCGAGCCCAGTGGCAGCTGGTGACGCTTGACGATGTCCTTGAGCAGCACGATCAGGGTGTCGATCTGCTGCGGGGCGAAGGGCTGCCAGTAGCGACCGGCCGGCGTCTGGTAGTAGCCCTGGTTGACCAGTTCGATGCCGATGGTGGTGCTGTTGAGCCAGGTACGTCCCTTCCACTCGCTGACGCCCACGTGCCAGGCACGACGGTTTTCGTCCACCAGACGGTAGACGGTCGGCGGCGCATCGCCGATCAGGTAGTGACTGCTCACCTCGGTCTGCGTCAGCAGCTCGAGCGAGCGCTGCAAGTCAGCGGAGGTGTAGTGCAGCACGACGTACTGTACGCGGCTGTTCTGGCCAGTCGCGATATGGCTGTCGTCGATACGCAGACCGCCAGCACAGCCGGTGAGCAGAACGACAACGAGGGCAAGGCAAAGAGACTTCATGCGTGACCGAATACGCTTTGCAGGTTGTCCAGCAGCATGTCGACGCTGAGCATGATCAACAGCATGCCCATCAGACGTTCCACCGCCATCAACCCGCGATTACCGAGGAACCGTTGCAGGAACGAAGCCTGCAACAGGATGAATGCCGTCGCCGCCCAGGCCAGGATCAAGGCCAGGTAAAGCTCCCAGAGCGGCCCGGTGTGAGTGTTGCGCAGGGTCATCAGCACCGCGAGGGCCGAAGGCCCGGCCACCGCAGGCGTGGCCAGCGGCACCAGCATCGGCTCGCCGTCCGGCACGTCGCCGAGCAGGCCCTGCGGGCTGGGAAAGATCAGGCGCATGGCGATGACGAACAGGATGATACCGCCGGCGATGGCCGTTGCCTCGCGTGACAGCCCGAGACTGGTGAGGAATTTGTCACCAAAGGTGAGGAACAGCAGCAGCAGACCAAGGGCGAACAGCAGCTCGCGCGCGGCGATCCAGATGCGCCGGCGCGGCTCGACGTTCTTCAGCGCAGCGATGTAGATGGCGATATTGCCGAAAGGGTCGGTGACGAGAAAGATCAGCACGGCGATGCTGAAGATGTCCATGGCTAGCTCCGCTGACAGGTGCGCATAGTCTAGGGCCTGCGGGGTCACCTCGCGAGTCCGCGCGCGCATGGATGCTCGCATTGTCGCCGGGGGCGGAGCTTTCGTGACCGAAAACGCAGCGGCGTTCATGGCAGCGACCATTCGTAGAAATGTATACAAAGTAGTAGCCAAGATTGGAACAAAATGTCTACATTGACTGCACAAGAACAACAGCGAGTAGTTTTCCCCATGACCTCCACCGCTCAGCGCCCCGAGGACGAGAACCTCGGTATCGGCTCCAATCTGCTCTACGGCCTGCAACACGTACTGACCATGTATGGCGGCATCGTTGCCGTACCGCTGATCGTCGGCCAGGCGGCCGGCCTGTCACCCGCCGATATCGGCCTGCTGATCGCGGCCTCGCTGTTCGTCGGCGGCGCCGCCACCCTGCTGCAGACCATCGGCCTGCCGTTCTTCGGCTGTCAGCTGCCCCTGGTGCAGGGCGTTTCGTTCGCCAGCGTCGCCACCATCGTGGCGATAGTCGGCAGCAATGGCGGCGAGGGTGGGCTGCCGGTAGTGTTCGGTGCGGTGATAGGCGCAGCGCTGATCGGCCTGCTGATCACGCCAATCTTCTCCAAGATCACCAAATTCTTTCCGCCGCTGGTGACGGGTATCGTCATCACTACCATCGGCCTCACCCTGATGCCGGTAGCCGCGCGCTGGGCCATGGGCGGTAACAGCCAGGCGGCGGACTTCGGCAGCATGGCCAACATCGGGCTGGCCGCATTCACCCTGGCTACCGTTCTGCTATTGAGCAAAGTCGGCAGCGCGACCATCTCGCGCCTGTCGATTCTGCTGGCGATGGTGATCGGCACGCTGGTCGCCTTGGCATTCGGCATGGCCGACTTTTCCAGGGTCAGTGAAGGCCCGGTGCTGGCCTTCCCGGCACCGCTGCACTTCGGCATGCCGGTGTTCGAGGTGGCGGCGATCATCTCCATGCTGATCGTGGTGATGGTGATCCTGGTGGAAACCTCGGCCGATATTCTCGCCGTGGGCGACATCATCGACACCAGGATCGACTCCAAACGTCTCGGCAATGGCCTGCGCGCAGACATGATCGCCAGCGTCATCGCGCCGCTGTTCGGCTCCTTCACCCAGAGCGCGTTCGCCCAGAACGTCGGCCTGGTAGCGGTCACCGGGGTCAAGAGCCGCTACGTGGTGGCCACCGGCGGCCTGATTCTGGTCACCCTCGGCCTGTTGCCGATCATGGGCCGGGTCATTGCCGCGGTGCCGACCTCGGTACTCGGTGGCGCCGGCATCGTGCTGTTCGGCACGGTCGCGGCCAGCGGCATCCGCACTCTGGCCAAGGTGGACTACCGCAACAACATGAACCTGGTGATCGTCGCCACCTCGATCGGCTTCGGCATGATCCCCATCGCCATGCCCAGCTTCTATCACCATTTCCCGGCCTGGTTCGAAACCATCTTCCACTCCGGCATCAGCTCGGCGGCGATCATGGCGATCCTGCTCAACCTGCTATTCAACCACTTCACGACCGGCAATTCGGATCAGCAGTCGGTGTTCGTTGCCGGTACCGAACGCAGCCTGCGCTACCGCGACATCGCCGCCCTGCACGAGGGCGACCACTTCATCGGCGGCAAGCTGTATGACGCTCAGGGCAATGAAGTGCCCCTGCTGGACGACGATCACGCCCCTGCGCCACGTAAGGACACACCTGCAGAAAAGGAACGGGCAGAGGTGACCACCTAGCCCCGAACAGACCCGCTCTGGTGGCTGCCCCGGTCTGATTGCCCGGGGCAGCAGTCAGGCCTGTTCGACGCGGTTTCGTCCGGAGCCCTTGGCGCGGTATAGCGCCTGGTCGGCACGCTCGAAGGTGGCCTCGGTGACCTCGTCATTGCGGAATTCGGCGATACCGGCAGAGAAGGTGATGGTCACCGGCTCGCCCTTGAAATGGAATGGGCAGGCTTCGACCGCCGCGCGCAGGGTTTCCAGCAGCTGAACGCCGCCCTCCAGCGGAGTTGCCGGAATCAGCAGAACGAACTCTTCGCCACCGAAGCGGGCAATGAAGTCGGTCTTGCGCAGGCGCTTGTGCAGTTCGCCGGCGATGATCTTCAACACCCGATCGCCGGCCAGATGGCCGTAGCCATCGTTGATCCGCTTGAAGTGATCGATATCCAGCACGGCCATCAGCAGCTGACCGCCGTAGCGCTGGCGACGCGCGACCTCCAGATCGAGGCGCTCGCTCCAGGCAGCGCGGTTGGGCAAGCCGGTCAGGGGGTCGAGCAGGGACTTCTGCCGTTGCTCCTCGATATGCTGGCGGAACTGCTGCGCCTCGAGTTCCATTTCGGCAACACGCTTGACCAAGCCCTGCAGCCGCTCGGCCACGTCTTCCTCACCGCCGTCGCGCTGGCGCTGATGATTGCTGACGCTTTGCAACAGGCCCTCCAGACGTTGCTCCAACGCCTGCTTGAGCGTATCCAGGTCGGCCGCCTCCTGCACGCTGCTCTGCAGGTCATTGACCTGATCGCGCAGCTGCTGGTTGAAGTTTCGCGTGCTTTCTACCGACGCGGTGTAGCCCTCGTGCGCTTCGCTGAGGGTGCTGATAAAGGCGGCCAGGCGCTCGTTGAGCTGCTTGAGATAACCGGCGAAATCGCGCTGGCCACTGTCGCTGACCGCCAGTACCAGCACGGCCAGGTCATCCAGCACCGGTACCAGCTCATACCAGTTGAGGTTGCCCTCCAGGCGCTGGCGCAACGCCTCGCCCTGCGGCAGATGGCGTGCCGGCAGGTGCAGTTCGTCGAGCAGACCGCGCAGGCTGTTGGCGATGTGTGGTGCCACCGCGCTGTAGCCCGGCTCGCTGCTGGGCAGGGAGAACGGGCTGTCGCCGGGTTCGTCATGCAGCACCAGGCCAGGTGGCAACGGCAGGCTGTCGAGCACCGGCATCGCGTCGCTGGCCTGGCGATGCGCCGATGATTCGGGAGCGACAGCCACTGGCGTGCTCGCATGCGCGGCGAGCAGTGGCGCCCGCGCTTCAGGCTCAGAGACAGCGGTAGGCTCAGGCTCAGATACAGGTGCAGGTGCAGGTGCAGGTGCAGGTGCAGGTGCAGGTGCAGGTGCAGGATTAGTATGTGCGGCCTCTTCGCCGCTCTCGCCGCGTGAGCCGAATAGACGCTGCAGCAAGCCCGGCTGCTCCTGCACCGGGGTTTGCAGAACGGTCAGCGCCTGCCCTTGTAGATTGCTCAGCTGACTGAGCAGCGCGGGCAGCAGATACTGGTGACTGGTGGCATCCTGCAGCTGCTTGCCGAGCGACTTGAGCGCCTTGCGAACCTCACGCGGTGGCTGCAGGCGCTGCAGCTGTTCGATCAGACCTGCCAGTGCCGTGGCGGCCTCGCCGGCACGCTGCTGGCGGCGCTGCTCGGAATCCAGCACAGCCTTTTCCAGGCGGGGAATCAGGCCACCCAAGGCGGCATCCATCTCATCGCGACGGAGGATGTCACGCATTTCCTGCATGCATTGATCGACCGCCTTGTCCGCGCCCTCGGCAGCCAAGCTGCTGCGCACCAAGCCACGGCGCAACAGATCCAGACGCGACTCCCAGAGTCGCTCGAGCTTTTCCTGCTGCTCCAGGCTGCTCAGGTATTTGTCTTTCCAGCGTTGCGCGTCATCGCTCATACGGCTTACTCAGGAGATGGCGTCTTCAGCATAGGCATTTGCGCGCTATTCTGTGCTCCTGGCAGGCGGATTTCCACGGCCACGGGAAGATGATCGGAAATGGGCTGACTAAGTACGTCGACGCGTCCTAGTTCAAGCTCAGAGCTGAGCAGGATATGGTCGAGACAGCGCTGCGGGCGCCAGCTGGGAAAGGTCGCCTCGACCTGCGGGGCAAGCAGACCGAGATCACGCAGCGGGGAGTTCTCCAGCAGATCGACGGCATGAGTGTTCATGTCGCCCATCAGCACCAGATGACGAAACTCGCTGACCCGCTCGCGGATGTAGGCCAGCTGCCGGGTACGGGTGCGGGCACCCAGGGCCAGGTGCATCATCACCACGCACAGCGCGTGCTCGCCTTCACCCAGACGCAGAAAGATCGCCCCCCGCCCAGGTGGTCCAGGCAACGGATGATCCTCCAACAAGGTAGGCCGCAAGCGGCTAAGCACGCCGTTACTGTGCTGGGCGAGACGCCCGAGATTGCGATTGAGCTGTTGATACCAGTAGGGGAAGGCACCCTGCTGGGCCAGGTACTCAACCTGATTGACGTAGCCCGAACGCAGGCTGCCGCCATCGACTTCCTGCAGCGCCACCAGGTCGAAATCGGCGAGCAGATCGCCAATGCGCTGCAGGTTGCCGGTGCGCCCGGCATGGGGCAGTAAATGCTGCCAACTGCGCGTCAGGTAGTGGTGATAACGCTGGGTGTTGATGCCGACCTGGACATTGAAACTGAGCAGGCGCAAAAGGCCGTCGGCTGGCCAGTCAGCCTGCGGCGAGCAGTGCGGATTGATCTGTGGATCGCACAGACCAACCGCACGTGTCTTCCGCCAGCGGCGCATCATGTTTAGCGCCTGCGGGGCGCTTAGAGCGCCTCGCGCTCCTTGGCGATCAGGTGGTCAGCCACCTGAAGGGTCTGCTGCGGGCCGCCGGTCGAACCCAGGTCGAAGCGGTACTTGCCGCCGACGATCATCACCGGTACGCCAGTGATCTGGTACGCCATGGCCAGTTTTTTGGCCTTTTCCATCTGGCCTTTGACGGCGAAGGAATTGAAGGTCTTGAGGAAGGCGTCGCGATCCACGCCCTGAGTGGCGACGAACTCGGCGAACTCTTCAGCCGAGGCCAGCTTCTTCTTCTCCTGATGGATGGCATTGAACACGGCGTCATGCACCTTGTGTTCGACCTTCATCATTTCCAGGGTGATGAATGCCTGGCCGTGCACGTTCCAAACGCCGCCGAACAGCGCCGGGACACGGACGAAGTTGACGTCTTCCGGCAGTTTCTCGACCCAGGGATTGAGCGTCGCCTCGAACTGGTAGCAGTGCGGGCAGCCGTACCAGAACAGCTCCACCACCTCGACCTTGCCGGGCTTGGACACCGGCACCGGGCTTTTCAACTCGACATACTGCTGGCCTGCGACCGGTTCGGCGTGGGCAGTAAGGCCGAACAGGCTGCTGATCGCCAGAGCGGCGCCGAGAATCAGGTTACGCATGAGGGTACTCCTTGGCTGGATAAGCTTCGCCCTGATGGCGATTCGAGACTATGACTCGCTACCACTGGGCCGGTTCCGCCCATTGTAGCCATGACGCATACGAAAAAGGGTGGCCGAAGCCACCCTTTGTCTTGCCAAAAGCAACAAGCCTTCGGTCTTCAGGAAATTTCGCGAGCTAGAGCTCTGCAAGGAAGAAACAGGAGAGGAAGCGGAGTGTACTTTTGTACATGAGCATGACTCACTCCGCTCGCCCCTCCGGGGCCGCCCTAAAGGGCGTTAGCCGCAAGCGGCTTCCGATCCTGTTTCTGACACAGCAGGGCCGACGCGCAGCAAATTATCAGTGCAGACCCTGAATGAAGCTGGAAACAGCTTCGATATCCTTATTGCTGAGCTTGGCGGCGATGGCGCGCATGATCATCGCGTCGCCGTCGTTGGTGCGGTTGCCTTCGCGGAAGTCGGTCAGCTGCTTGGCCACGTATTGCGCATGCTGGCCACCCAGGTGCGGGAAGCCGGCAGCAGCCAGGCCAGCGCCGTCTGGCGAATGGCAACCGGTGCAGGATGGCATGCCTTCTTCCAGCTTGCCGCCACGGAACAGCGCTTCACCACGTGCGACCAGCTTGGGATCGGCAGCACCGACACTCATTTTCTGGCTGGCGAAGTAAGCAGCGATGTCAGCCATGTCCTGGTCGCTGAGGTTGTCCAGCATGCCGGTCATCTCGACCACCGGACGAGCGCCGGACTTGATGTCGTGTAGCTGCTTGAGCAAGTAACGCTCGCCCTGACCGGCCAGCTTGGGGAAGTTAGGCGCAGGGCTGTTGCCATCGGCGCCATGGCAGGCACCACAGACAGCGACTTTGCCCTGACCGGCTTCGGCATCGCCAGCAGCCTGAGCCACACCGGTGAGGCCCAGGGTCAACAGCAGACTCACGAGTACTTTGTTCATCAGCTAATCCAATTACGGCTAAGAGAGAAAGGGTTATCGGCTGGGCTTACTCATTCGGTCATCAACTTGATGACCGCCTGGTAATCCTCGGCCGTGCAGTCCATGCACAGGCCGCGCGGCGGCATGGCATTCAAACCATTGGTGACGCTCTGCACCAGTGTATCCATGCCCTTGGCCAGGCGTGGTTCCCAAGCGGCCTTGTCGCCCGTCTTGGGCGCCGTGGGGATCTGGCCGTTGTGGCATACGCCACAGGAGCGGTCGTACACCGCTTGCGGATCCTGAGCAGCATAGCCGTTGAACGACAGAGTCAGGACGGCGGCTGCGAGCAGCATTTTCTTCATCAGATCAACCTCATCAGGGTTGGAAGCGTCCTGCTTTCTATCGAGCAGAGATGTAATCGCTCCCGGCAATTGAGTTCCTGCGGGTGGGACAAAGCGCACACAAAATCTGCGGCATTATATACTGGCAACGCTGAAACGGAAACGACGCCGCTTGCCACGCCATCTGGCGTGCGGCAGGTGCGCGGAAATGTCGCAAGCCCTCGCACTGTCGAAAGTCGGTCGAGGCAACCACCGGATACCCTCCATGCTCCCGAAGAACCCCATCATCGGTCTGTGCCAGCAGGCCAGCTTCCTCATCAGTGCCGCCAAGGTCGACCAGTGCCCCGAGGACAGCGGTCTGGAAGTCGCCTTCGCCGGCCGTTCCAACGCGGGCAAGTCGAGCGCGCTGAACACCCTGACCCATGCCAGCCTGGCGCGCACCTCGAAGACGCCGGGGCGCACGCAGTTGCTCAACTTCTTCCGCCTGGATGACGAACGCCGCCTGGTGGACCTGCCCGGCTACGGCTACGCCAAGGTGCCGATCCCGCTCAAGCAGCACTGGCAGAAACATCTGGAAGCGTACCTGGGCAGCCGCGAAAGCTTGTGCGGTCTGGTGCTGATGATGGATATCCGTCACCCGCTTACCGAGTTCGACTGCATGATGCTGGACTGGTCGGTGGCCAGCGGCATGCCGCTGCACATCCTGCTGACCAAGGCCGACAAGCTGGCTTTCGGCGCGGCGAAGAACGCCCTACTCAAGGTGCGTCAGGACATTCGCAAGCAGTGGGGCGAAGGCATCAGCATCCAGTTGTTCTCGGCTCCCAAGCGCATGGGCGTGGAAGAGGCGCAGATGGTGCTGGCCGGTTGGCTGGATCTGTTGCAGGAAGAGGATGAGGAAACTCAAGAGGAAGCGTGAAGCTTAGGTGCGCTATGCGCACCGAGATCGGAGAGGAGTATTCGGTGCGCGCGGCGCACCCGGAGCAGCCGCCGCCGTTTTGACTTAAAAGTGCGTCAAAAGCGCCCTCTCCCGCCCTTCGGGCACCCTCTCCCGGAGGGAGAGGGTCATCAGAATGCCGCTAGCGGCACTTTTCTATGGGCAAAAAAAACCCCGAGCTTCGTATGGGGAGGGAGAAGTTCGGGGTCCAAGGTCTGAACCGCTAGGGCGGGGTTCAGATGTCTGCCAACACTTAACACAACAAAGGAGCATGAAGGCCTCAGCGGCCATTCATGAACTCTGACCGGACGGGTTTGGGGAAAGTTCATCGACGCCCTAAAAACCATTTGCCATAAGAAAGTGCCTTTTGATTCCTCAAACCCCTAAGCCAGAGCGGCCGCGGCTGCACGCCGCGGCGCTGCCTTAGTGCGCTTCGTCCCAATTGGTACCAACGCCTACTTCCACCAGTAGCGGCACGTCCAGATCGGAGGCGCCACTCATCAGGCTCTTGAGTTTGGCTCCAACCTCATCGACCAGCTCCTCGCGCACTTCCAGCACCAGTTCATCGTGCACCTGCATGATGATGCGCGCATCGATGGTGCTCTCCTGCAACCAGCCATCCACGGCGATCATCGCGCGCTTGATGATGTCCGCTGCAGTGCCCTGCATCGGCGCGTTGATCGCCGCACGTTCGGCGCCCTTGCGCATCGCCTGATTCTGCGCATGAATTTCCGGCAGGTACAGGCGACGGCCGTAGACCGTCTCCACATAGCCCTGCTCAGCAGCCTGGGCGCGCGTGCGCTCCATATAGGTCAGCACGCCGGGATAACGGGCGAAGTAGCGGTCGATATAGGCCTGCGCCTCCTTGCGCTCGACGTCGATCTGCTTGGCCAGACCGAAGGCGCTCATGCCGTAGATCAGGCCGAAGTTGATGGCCTTGGCCTTGCGTCGCTGATCGCTGGTCACCTCCTCCAACGCCACACCGAATACCTCAGCGGCAGTGGCCTTGTGCACGTCCAGATCATCGCGGAAGGCACTCAACAGACCTTCGTCCTTAGCCAGGTGGGCCATGATGCGCAACTCGATCTGCGAGTAGTCCGCCGCCATCAGCTTGTAGCCCTGGGGCGCAACGAAGGCCTGGCGGATGCGCCGCCCCTCGGCGGTGCGGATCGGGATGTTCTGCAGGTTCGGGTCGCTCGATGACAGCCGGCCAGTGGCCGCCACCGCCTGATGGTAGCTGGTGTGAATGCGCCCGGTACGCGGGTTGATCTGCTCCGGCAGCTTGTCGGTGTAGGTGCTCTTGAGCTTGCTCAAGGAGCGGTACTGCATCAGCACCTTGGGCAACTCGAAATCCTGCTCAGCGAGTTCGGCGAGCACCGCCTCGGCGGTTGAGGGCTGGCCCTTGGCAGTCTTGCTGATCACCGGGTAGCCGAGTTTCTCGTAAAGGATCACGCCCAGTTGCTTGGGTGAGGACAGATTGAAAGGCTCGCCGGCAATCTCGAAGGCCTTGCGCTCCAGCTCCACCAGTTTCTCGCCCAGTTCGACGCTCTGCTCGCCGAGCAGCTTGGCATCGACCAGCGCGCCGTTGCGCTCGATGCGCGCCAGCACAGGCATCAGCGGAATTTCGATTTCGCGCAGCACCTTGGCCAGGGACGGCACGGCTTCGAGGCGGCGCCACAACTCCTGGTGCAGGCGCAGGGTCACGTCGGCGTCTTCGGCGGCGTAGGGGCCAGCCTGTTCCAAGGCAATCTGATCGAAGGTCAGCTGCTTGGCGCCCTTGCCGGCGATGTCCTCGAAGCGAATGGTGCTGTGATTCAGGTACTTCAACGCCAGGCTGTCCATGTCGTGACGGGTGGCGGTGGAGTCCAGCACGTAGGATTCGAGCATAGTGTCGAAGGCCACGCCCTGCACCGTGATCGGTGTGCTGGCGTTGGCCAGGACGTTGACGTCGTACTTGGCGTGCTGGCCGACCTTGGCCTTGGCCGGGTCTTCGAGGATCGGTTTGAGCGCCTCGAGCACCGCATCGCGATCGAGCTGCTGCGGCACGCCCATGTAACTGTGCGCCAGCGGCACGTAGGCAGCCTCGCCAGCCTTGACCGCGAACGACAGACCGACCAGTTGCGCCTGCTGGGCATCGAGGCTGGTGGTCTCGCTGTCAAAGGCGATCAGCTCGGCCTGCTCCAGCTTCTTCAGCCACTGATCGAACTGTGCCTGCTCCAGCACCAGTTGGTAGTCCCCGGCGCTGGCTGGCGCAGGCACGGCCGCGTCTTCGACGGCCTCGCTGGCCGGCTCTGCGAACAGGTCGCCGGCAGGGGCCACTGTCTTGGCCGCCAGCGCCTTGTTCTGGCGCAGCAAGTCGTCGAGCCAGTTCTTGAATTCCAGCTGACCGTACAGTTCTACCAGGGCGGCAAGGTCCGGCTCGCCGGGATGCAGCGAATCGATGGCGATATTCAATGGCACGTCGGTCTTGATGGTCGCCAGCTGATACGACAGATAAGCCATGTCGCGGTGTTCCTCGAGCTTGGCCGGCAGGCTCTTGGCGCCGCGAATCGGCAAATCGGGAATCTTATCGAGGTTGGCGTAGAGCACATCGAGGCCACCGCCGACCCCGACCAGCAGGCCGAGCGCGGTTTTTTCGCCCACGCCCGGTACGCCGGGAATGTTGTCGACCTTGTCGCCCATCAGCGCCAGGTAGTCGATGATCAGCTCAGGGCCGACGCCGAACTTCCCTTTCACGCCATCGATGTCGTACACGCTTCCGGTCATGGTGTTAACCAGCGTAACGTGCGGGCAGACCAACTGCGCCATGTCCTTGTCACCGGTGGAAATCACCACGTCGCAACCTTCGCCGGCGGCCTGGCGGGCCAGGGTGCCGATCACGTCATCGGCTTCCACGCCTTCGACGCACAGCAGCGGCAGGCCAAGGGCACGCACGCTGGCATGCAGCGGCTCGACCTGCACCCGCAGTTCGTCCGGCATGGACGGGCGATTGGCCTTGTATTCGGCGAACAACTCGTCACGGAAAGTGCCGCCCTTGGCGTCGAAGACCACGGCGAACGGGCTGTTCGGGTACTGCTTGCGCAGGCTCTTGAGCATGTTCAGCACGCCCTTTACCGCTCCGGTGGGCATGCCCCTGGAGGTGGTCAGCGGCGGCAGGGCGTGGAAGGCGCGGTACAGGTACGAGGAACCGTCGACCAGAACGAGGGGAGCTTGGCTCATGCGCGGGATCAACCTTTTCGGCGGGTGCAGCGGTAGAATGGCTGCATCGGTGAATATCAAGGAGCAAGGTTATCATGGGTACATTGAATCGCCTTTTGCTGGTCGGGGTGCTGGCCTGTCTTCCGCTTGCCGCACATGCCGATGACCCGGTCTCGGGCGACCCGGACGTGACCATCCGCCAGGACGGCGACCGCACCATTCAGGAATACCGGGTCAATGGCTTCCTTTATGCCATCAAGGTCATTCCGAAGAACGGCAAACCCTACTTTCTCGTTCGCGCCGATGGCAGCGACGGCAACTTCGTACGTTCGGACGATCCGGACATGCTGATCCCTTCGTGGGAAATCTTTAGCTGGTAAGCGATTAAGGTCTGATATGTCGGTATTCACCCCCCTGGAGCGTCATCAGCTCGAAGTCTTCCTGGCGCCCTACGGGCTTGGGCGGTTGCGTGACTTCCAGGGCATTGCTGCGGGTAGCGAAAACAGCAACTTCTTCGTCAGCCTGGAGCAGGGCGAGTACGTCCTGACCCTGGTCGAACGCGGCCCGGTGGCCGACCTGCCATTTTTCATCGAACTGCTCGACGTGCTCCACGACGCCGGCCTGCCGGTGCCCTACGCCCTGCGCACGCAGGACGGCGCGGCACTGCGCAGCCTGGCGGAGAAGCCGGCACTGCTGCAGCCGCGGCTTTCCGGCAAGCATGTGCGCGAGGCTAACGCCCACCACTGCCAGGAGGTGGGCAGCCTGCTGGCGCGGATTCACCTGGCCACGCGTGATACGCCCATCGAACGCCGCAGCGACCGCGGTCTGGACTGGATGCTAGCCGAAGGTCCGAGCCAGGCCCTGAAACTCGACGAGCAGGCGTCGCCGCTGCTGCGTGATGCACTGGCCGAGATCGCCGAGCTGAAACCGCGCATCCTCGCTCTGCCGCGGGCGAACCTGCATGCCGATCTGTTCCGCGACAACGTGCTGTTCGACGGCAACCATCTGGCCGGGGTGATCGACTTCTACAACGCCTGCTCCGGGCCGATGCTCTATGACCTGGCGATCACCCTCAACGACTGGTGCTCGCACGAAGACGGCAGCCTCGACGGCGCTCGCGCCCGCGCTCTGCTCGGCGCCTATGCGGCGCTTCGTCCGTTCAGCGCGGCCGAAGCGGAGCTGTGGCCGGCCATGCTGCGCGTGGCCTGCGTGCGCTTCTGGCTATCACGCCTGATCGCCGCCGAATCCTTCGCCGGGCAGGAAGTGCTGATCCACGACCCAGCCGAATTCCAACGCCGCCTGGCGCAGCGTCAGCAGGTCAACCTGCCGCTGCCATTCGCACTGTAGTGGGATCGACGCGTTTCGTAGGATGAGTTAGCCACCTGTAACGCATTGCTGAATAACTCTCTCTGTTCCTACGGCGGCGTAACCCACCGTCGGCGCAGCGCCATCCACTGCCTGGTGGGTTACGCGGCGCGCCAAGTTCAGTTGCGTTTATGCGACCGGGGCTTTGCGCCGCTAACCCACCCTACGGGTCTGCCTCGGGGCTGTAGCCCGGATGAAATCCGGGAAATGATGGTAATAGCGGTGCGTAAGCGCACCCCAGCGGATCAGCTACCCGACACCAGCCCCGGCAGTTGTTCGGCCAGCTTGGCATTGTTGATCGGCGCGCGGATGAAGCCGCGCTGGGTGCCATCCGGGCCGATGATCACCAGGTTGCCGCTGTGATCGACGGTGTAGTTTTCCTTGCTGGTGTCGGCCGGGATGTAGGGGATGCTCACCGAGTTGGCAAACTTCTGCAGGGTTTCCTCTTCGCCGGTCAGGCCCTTGAAGCCCGCATTGAAGAAGCCCAGGTACTTGCTCAACTGCTCCGGCGTGTCGCGGTGCGGGTCGACGCTGACCATCACTACCTCGAGACGAGCGCGGGTTTCTTCGGGTAACTGTCCCTGCAACTGGCGCAGCTGGGCCAGGGTGGCCGGGCAGATGTCCGGGCAGAAGGTATAACCGAAGAACAGCAGCTTCCAGTCGCCCTTGAGCTGATCGACCGCGACTTCCTTGCCGTCCTGATCGACCAGGCTCAGCGCCGGCAGGCTTCGGCTCTGCGGCAGCAGGACGATACCGGCATCGAGCAACGCCGCCGGGTCGCCCTGGCTCTTGCTGCTGAGCACCTTGTTGACGGTTAGCCCCAGCACCAGGGCCACGATTGCGACAAGAACGAAAACCGTTGTGTGGGTACGCGTCATGAAGAGCCTTAAATGTTCAGCAACAGATAGTGATCCGCCAGCAAAGCGATAAACAGCAGGAACAGATACCAGATACTGTACTTGAAGGTGTTGATCGCGGCGTGCGGTTTGCTGTCACGGTACAGCACCCAGGCCCAGTGCAGGAAGCGGCCGCCCAGCAGCACAGCGCAGGCCAGGTAAAGCGGGCCGCTCATGTGGATGGCGTAAGGCAGCAGCGTCACCGCGAACATCACCAGGGTGTAAAGCAGGATATGCACCTTGGTGTAGTGCTCACCGTGGGTCACCGGCAGCATGGGGATGTCGGCCTTGGCGTATTCTTCCTTGCGGTGGATGGCCAGGGCCCAGAAATGCGGCGGCGTCCAGGCGAAGATGATCAGCACCAGCAGCAGCGGCTCGGCACTCAGGTGACCGGTGACAGCGACCCAGCCCAGCAGCGGCGGCGCAGCGCCCGCCAGGCCGCCAATGACGATGTTCTGCGGCGTCGCACGCTTGAGAAAACCCGTGTAGATCACTGCATAGCCGAGCAACGAAGCCAGGGTCAGCCAGGCGGCCAGTTCGTTGGTGAACATCATCAGCAGGCTCATGCCGGCAATGGCCAGAGCCAGGGCGAAAGTCAGCGCCGCCACCGGCGAAACGCGCCCAGCCGTGACCGGACGCTTGTGCGTGCGAGCCATGATCGAGTCGATGCGCCGGTCCACCACGTGATTGACCGCCGCAGCGGCGCCGGCGCACAGGCCGATGCCGAGGTTGCCGAACAGCAACACCGTCCAGGGCACACCGGCGCGCGTGGCGAGGAACATGCCGACCAGCGAGGTGATCAGCATCAGCATCACCACCCGTGGCTTGGTCAGCTCCAGATAATCGCGCCAGGTGGCGCGTTCGGAGTGGGTGCGCAGCATTGTCGCCATGGCATTTCTCCCTGATTCGTTATTTACCGGCCTTGAACCAGACCGCTGGAAACGAGCGTCGTGCGCCTTTCCGCCAGATCGGATGTTTTACAAGTCGTCGCAGAAGCGCTCCGCAGGCGATAGTTGATCAGCACCATGGTCAGCAGCAGGGCCGCGCCACCAGCGTTGTGCGCCACCGCCACCAGCAGCGGCAGGTGGAAGATCACGTTGCTGATGCCCAGGCTGACCTGCGCGGCCAGCGCCAGCAGCAGCAGACCGGCCAGGCGCGGCAGCCCGGCCGCGCGCAGCCGCCAGGCCAGCACCAGCAGCGCCATCGTCACCAGCAGCGCGCCGATGCGGTGGCTCATGTGGATGGCGGTGCGCGCATCGCTGTCGAGTTGCCCGCCCAGGTAGTTGGGGCCGATATGCTGGGTCAGATGAAAACCCTTGCCGAAGTCCATCGCCGGCCACCACTCGCCATGGCAGGTGGGCAGGTCGACACAGGCGACCGCGGCATAGTTGGAGCTGACCCAGCCGCCGAGGGCGATCTGCCCGATCACCAGCAGCAGGCAGGCAGCCGCCAGTGCACGCAGGCGCCCCGGTATTTGCAGCGGGGCGAAGCGCCCCGACAGGCGCAAGGTGAGCAAGGTCAGCAGGCTCAAGGTGGCGAAGCCGCCGAGCAGGTGGGCGGTGACCACCTGCGGCCAGAGCTGCAGGGTGACTGTCCACATACCGAAGGCGCCCTGCAGGATCACCAGCGCCAGGATCGCCAGCGGCAGTTTGACGGGTTGCGTCGGCTCCTCACGACGGCGCACGGCCTGGACAGCGATGATCAGGATCACCAGCCCGAGCGCGCCGGCGAAGTAGCGGTGGATCATTTCGTACCAGCCCTTGGCGACTTCCACCGGCGCCTCGGGAAAGCGCGCCTCGGCGATGGCCTGCTTGTGCTCGCTCATCGGCACGCCGAGAAAACCGTAGCAACCCGGCCAATCCGGGCAACCCAGGCCGGCATGGGTCAGGCGGGTGTAGGCACCTAGCAGCACCACCACCACGGTCAGTAGGGTCGCGAACAACGCTAGACGGTAACCGGGTTTGTGCATGTCGACTCCTTGGGCACGGGGCTTGGCGCGCTGTCGATATGGACAGAGCGTAGCGTCAGCCGATCAGGGAAATTTTCAGCAGATAGCGCAGATCATCGAGAATCGCCTTGCCGTTGCTGCCGGCCGGATAACGCAGCACCAAATTGCCGTGCGGGTCGACCAGCCACAGCTGCGCACCGGGCACCGCCTCAGCGGCCTTGTCGTAAGCCTGCAGATCCAGCCGATAGCGGCCCAGTTGCGGATATTCGCGCTTGAGCGTGGCGTCGTAATCGGCGGTCAGCGGCTCGGCCAGCGCAAGGCCGTGACTGGCACGAGAGGTTTCGCGGTTGAGGCCGATCTGAATCTGCCGCGCCAGGTAAACCAACTGCTGACAGTCCGCCTCGCACGCGCCCGGTGCCGTCACCAGAATTTGCCAACCGGGCTCGACCTCACCCTGCACGCCAAGGTCGGCCAAAGTGCGGCCGTCACCGATCAGCACGCCGTGGTAACTGCGCGTCTCCGGCACCCAGAAGCGCCACTGGTACATGGCACTGGCGAGAAACATCGGGCCGACGGCAATGGCCAGGATCAGTAGCAACTGCAGGCGACCACGCCCCTTGCGCGGCGCCTCAGGCATGGCGATGGCTGGGTTCATGACGGCTCTCCCGTGCGTTGTGAATTCCGAGATAGATGAACAGGCCAAGCAGCGCGGCGGCCAGGGCGAACCACTGCACCGCGTAGCCCAGATGCTTGCTCGGGCTCATGCTCACCACCGGCCAATCGACGCGGTAGCTGGCTGGCCCCGGTTCAAGGCGCGCCTCGAACGGCAACCCGCCGCGGCCGAGCTGCTGCCAGAGATTTTCCGCCTCGACCTGAGTGATCAGCCGCGGCCAGCCATCGGTCGCCGCGCCGGAGCGCAGATTCAGGCCGCCAGAAGGGGCGACGTAAATCCAGGCCGTGAGCTGCAGTACACCATCGGGAGTCTCGAACTGCGGCGGTGTACGGCGGTCAGGCCAGGGCAACCAGCCGCGGTTGAGCAGCACCCAGAGGCCGCTGGACTGGTCATAGAAGGGTTGCAGCAACTCGACACCAGCGTGGCCATCGCGGACGCGGCTATCGAGCAGAAGACTGTGTTCGTCGTCGAAGTGCCCGCGCAGTTGGACGCGGCGGTAAGCCGGATCACGCACGGGTTCGAGCTGCTCGAGGCTGACGGGCTCGGCCTGACGCCGCGCCTCGAAACTGGCCAGCAGCTGGCGCTTCTCATCGCCGCGCTGCAACTGCCAGAAGCCCAGCCAGATCAGGCCCGGCAGCAGCAGGGCAACCAGCAGGCTGGGCAGCCAACCGGGACGGAAGGCGCTCATTGCGCCCTGCCGTGACGGTCGGGGTTGCTGGCTATACTGCATTGCATCAACTTAATCCCCCGGAGTCCCGCATGCTCAAGGCCGCGATCATCCTCATGCTGCTGGCTACGCTCGCCAGCCTGTTCAGCGGCCTGTTCTTCCTGGTCAAGGACGAAGGCCATGGTTCCCGCGTGGTAGGCGCTCTGACTGTCCGTGTCGGCCTCACCGCCATTACCGTTGCCCTGATCGCCTGGGGCTTCTATTCAGGGCAACTGGTCTCTCACGTCACCTGGTGAGGCTGCGCTACAAGACGTAGACGAAGATGAACAGGCCAAGCCAGACCACGTCGACGAAGTGCCAGTACCAGGCGGCGGCCTCAAAACCGAAGTGCTGATCGGCATCGAAGTGCCCGCGCATGATGCGCACCAGCATCACGATCAAAATGATGGTGCCCAGCGTCACGTGCGCACCATGGAAGCCGGTGAGCATGAAGAAGGTCGCGCCATAGATACCCGAGCCAAGGGTCAGCCCCAGCTCGGTGTAAGCCTCGATGTACTCCTCGACCTGGAAGAACAGGAACGCCAGGGCCAGCACGATGGTCGCTGCCAGCCAGGCCTTGAGCGGGCCGCGGTGGTTCTTCTTCAGGGCATGATGGGCGAAGGTGATGGTGAAACTGGAAGACACCAGCAGGATGGTGTTGACCAGCGGCAGATGCCAGGGGTCGATCACCCCGCTCGGTGGCGGGAACAGTTTGGAGTCGGGGTTCTGCAGCATTGGCCAGCTGTACTCGAATCCTTCCCAGAGCATGTTGGCAACGCCCTTGTCACCCTCACCGCCGAGCCAGGGCCCGGACCACATGCGGATATAGAACAGGGCGCCGAAGAACGCCGCGAAGAACATCACCTCGGAGAAGATGAACCAGCTCATGCCCCAACGGAAGGAGCGGTCCATCTGCGCGCTGTAGAGACCGGCACGGCTTTCCTTGATGACGTTGCCGAACCAGCCGAATAGCATCCAGGCCAGAATCAGCCCACCGACGAAGAAGATCATCGGCCCGTTCGAGCTTTCCCGGTTGGCCGAGAGGTCGTTGAACCAGGTTCCTATGCCGTAGAAGCTGACCAGCAGACCGACACTGGCGACGATGGGCCATTTGCTTTGTGCCGGTACGTAATAGTTCTCGTGACTTTCGTGACTCGACATTGTTGTTCTCCTTATGGAGTCGCCCGAGCAAGGGTCGCCTGTGCCACTGGCGGTTTGCGTTCGGTGATATCGAACAGGGTGTAGCCCAGGGTCAGGTGCTTCACGTCCTGCGGCAGGTCGCGGTCGACGATGAAGCGCACCGGCATCTCGATGCGCTCGCCCGGTTGCAGCACCTGCTGGGTGAAGCAGAAGCACTCGGTCTTGTGAAAGAAGGCCGCCGCCTTCGACGGCGATACGCTGGGAATCGCCTGCGCGCTCATCGGCTTGTCGCTGGGGTTATAGGCAACGAACAGCATGTCGCGCGCCTCACCCGGATGGACCAATATCTCGTCAGCCTCTGGTCCGAACTCCCAGACCATGCCGGCAGCGTTGGTGGCGAGAAACTGCACGCGCACCTGGCGCTGCTCATCCACCAACTGCTCCCCCTGGTAGGCCCCGGCCGTCTTGCCGTTGATGCCGAAAACCCGGCACATGGCGTCGTAGAACGGCGGCAGGATGAAGATGCCGAAGCAGAACATCACCACCACCACGAGCAGCAGACGGGTAACCAGGCGACGCGTCGCGATGACCTCGCTCACGGCAGACCTCCTATTTCACTTCCGGCGGCGTGCTGAAGGTGTGATAGGGCGCCGGTGACGGCACCGTCCACTCCAGGCCTTCGGCACCGTCCCAGGGCTTGGCCGGCGCCGGCTTGCCGCTGCGGATGCACTTGATGACGATGAACAGGAAAAGCAACTGGGTTGCGCCGAACATGAAGGCGCCGATGCTGGAGACCATGTTGAAGTTGGCGAACATCATGTTGTAGTCGGGGATACGCCGCGGCATGCCGGCCAGGCCGACGAAGTGCATCGGGAAGAACGCCAGGTTCATGCCGATGAAACTCATCCAGAAGTGCAGCTTGGCCAGGGTTTCGTCGTACATGTGGCCGGTCCACTTCGGCAGCCAGTAATAGGCCGAGGCGAAGATGCCGAAGATCGCACCCGGCACCAGCACATAGTGGAAGTGCGCCACCACGAAGTAGGTGTCGTGGTACTGGAAGTCCGACGGCGCGATGGCCAGCATCAACCCGGAGAAGCCACCGATGGTGAAGAGGATGACGAAGGCCACCGAGAACAGCATCGGCGCCTCGAAGGTCATCGAGCCCTGCCACATGGTGCTGGCCCAGTTGAACACTTTCACCCCGGTGGGCACGGCGATCAGCATGGTGGCGTACATGAAGAACAGCTCGCCGGTCAGCGGGATGCCGACGGTGAACATGTGGTGCGCCCAGACGATGAATGACAGGAAGGCGATCGCCGCGGTGGCGTAGACCATCGAGGTGTAGCCGAACAGCGGCTTGCGCGCGAAGGCCGGGATGATCGAGCTGACCGCACCGAAGGCGGGCAGGATCATGATGTACACCTCGGGGTGGCCGAAGAACCAGAACACGTGCTGGAACAGCACCGGGTCGCCGCCACCGGCGGCGTTGAAGAAGCTGGTGCCGAAATGGATGTCCATCAGCATCATGGTCACGCAGCCGGCCAGCACCGGCATCACCGCGATCAGCAGGAAGGCGGTGATCAGCCAGGTCCAGACGAACAGCGGCATCTTCATCAGGGTCATGCCGGGGGCGCGCAGGTTGAGGATGGTGGCGACCACGTTGATCGCCCCCATGATCGAACTGATGCCCATCAGGTGGATGGCGAAGATGAAGAAGGTGGTGCTCTCCGGCCCGTAGGTGGTCGACAGCGGCGCGTAGAAGGTCCAGCCGAAGTTCGGCCCGCCGCCTTCCATGAACAACGTCGAGACCAGCAGGCCGAAGGCCGCCGGCAGCAGCCAGAAGCTGAAGTTGTTCATCCGCGGCAGCGCCATGTCCGGCGCGCCGATCATCAGCGGGATCATCCAGTTGGCGAGGCCGACGAAGGCCGGCATCACCGCACCGAAGACCATGATCAGGCCGTGCATGGTGGTCATCTGGTTGAAGAATTCCGGCTGCACGATCTGCAGGCCCGGCTGGAACAGTTCGGCGCGGATGACCATGGCCATCGAGCCGCCCAGCAGGAACATGCAGAAGCTGAACCACAGGTACATCGTGCCGATGTCCTTGTGGTTGGTGGTCAGCACCCAGCGCATCAGGCCCTTGGCCGGGCCATGGTGGTGGTCAGTATGACCGTGATCGATCACTGCACTCATGTCCTTACTCCTGCGCCTTGGAGAAATCGAGAATGTCCTTGGGCGTGACCATCTCACCGAGGTTGTTGCCCCAGGCATTGCGCTCGTAGGTGATGATGGCGGCCAGGTCGACCGGCGACAGCTGCTTGCCGAAGGCGGCCATGGAGGTGCCCGGCTTGCCGTTGTAGACGATGTCGATGTGGCCCTCGGCCGGCCCGGTGGCGATGGCCGAACCCTTGAGCGCCGGGAACATCGGCGGCAGGCCTTCGCCGTTGGCCTGGTGGCAGGCGACGCACGCCGTGTTGTAGGCCTTCTCGCCGCGCGCCATCAGCTCTTCCATGGTCCATTCCTTGCTGGTCAGCTCGCGCTCGGCAGCTGCAGCCTGCTTGCGTTCGGCCAGCCAGGCGTCGAAGTCCTCCTTGGACTTGGCCTCGACCACCACCGGCATGAAGCCGTGGTCCTTGCCACACAGCTCGGTGCATTGGCCGCGGTAGATGCCCGGCTCTTCGATGCGCGTCCAGGATTCGTTGATGAAACCGGGGATGGCGTCCTTCTTCACCGCCAGCGCCGGCACCCACCAGGAGTGGATCACGTCGGCAGCAGTGATGAGGAAGCGCACCTTGGTGCCCACCGGCACCACGAGTGGTTCGTCGACTTCCAGCAGGTAGTGTTCACCCTTGGCTTCGCGGTTGTTGATCTGCGAGCGCGGTGTGGTCAGGTTGCTGAAGAACTCGACATCGTGGCCCAGGTACTTGTAGTGCCACTTCCACTGGTAGCCGGTGATCTGGATGTCCAGTTCGGACTCGGAGGTGTCGTAGATCTCGATCAGCGTCTTGGTCGCCGGGATCGCCATCACCACCAGAATGGCCAGTGGCACGACGGTCCAGAGAATCTCGACGGTGGTACTTTCGTGGAAGTGCGCAGGCTCCTGGCCGGTGGAGCGGCGGTGCATGATCATCGACCAGAACATGGCGCCGAATACCAGTATGCCGATCACCACACAGATCCAGAAAATGGTCATGTGCAGATCGAACACGGAGCGGCTGACGTCGGTTACACCGGGCGTCATGTTGACCGTCCACTGGGCGTGCGCCGAGCCTAATGCCAGCCACAGCAGGAGGCCCATCCAGACTCGTGGATGTCGCATCATTGCGGGTTCCCCTTGATTGTTCTTGTTATCCCGCCGGCTGAGCCTGCGGCTAAGGGATCGACTGCCAATAGGGCATGCGCTGCGGACTCACTGTCCACGAAGCACACCCGACTGCTGGCGACTGCTGCCGAAACCTCTCCGTGCGTGAGCCCGTCCGGTTCCATCAGGTACTGCCTTTCGAAATCGAGTATAGACGGCGACTTTCACCTCGCAACGTACCAGCAAAAATGGCCGAAGCCACACAGCCCTTGTCCTAAACGCCGCGGCTGCTGCGGGCTGTAGCCGTTCTGATACAGGTTGATATAGCGGACTCGCATAAGTATGAAAAAGTTATGACAATCGTGTCTTAGCCGACCGCAGGAGCCGGCTAAGGTTCACGTCCATGTCCTGATATGTAGGAGCAGTCATGAACACCGCCGCCCTTCGTCAATTGATCGCCCAGGCTCGTCAGCAGGAGAGCGGCAGCCAAGCGCTCGCCCATTTTCTCCAGGCTCAGCTGGATCGCCTGCATCCGTCCATTCGCCTGCCCGAGGGCGACGCGCAGGGCGCGCTGGCTGCCTTCGTCATCGCCTATATCGAGGAGGTACCGGACGTGCTGGATGCCGCCGCCGAGGTGGCGCGCGAAGCCGGAATCGAGTCCGCGGTGAAGCCCGTGCTGAAGATCGCCGAGCATTTCTTCCTGCAACCACCGGCCTTGATGGACGGCCACGAAGGGCTGGAAGGCCTGCTCGACGAGGCCTATCTGGCCCATCGCCTGGTGGAGGAGGTCAACGACCGCTATATCGTCCACCTGGGCCAACCGTTGATCCCGCTGGATACCACCCGCGCCAATCTGATCGCGCATCAGTTGATCGGCGAGCCCTTCGCCAACCAGCTCGATGAAGCCGTGCATCACGCTCTGGCCGGCATGCTCGATGGCGCCAGCTTCGACCAGCCCTCAGTGCAGGCCTACCGCGAGCGCCTGGCGGCGCCGAGCACCACATTGGCCTGGCGGCGCTGGCCCTGCCTGTCGCAGCAGCTGGGTGTGGAGTTGCAGCTCAAGGGCTGATCGCCAGCAGGATCAGCGACAGGGTCAGCAGCGAGCCGAGGGTGGAGAACAGGATCGCCCGCGACACCAGCGCTGCCTGGCGCTGGTAATACTCGGCGAGCATGAACGGCCCGGTGCCGGTAGGCAGCGCGCTGAGCAGCAGCGCGGCGTGCGCCCAGAACGGCGGCAGGTCGAGCAGCACGAAGGCGATGAACCAGGTCACCAGCGGCTGCAACACCAGCTTCAACGCCACCAGCGGCCAGGCACCTTCGCTCGGCCCGCTCTGCCGCTGCGCCAGGAACAACCCCAGCGAGACCAGCGCACAGGGCACGGTAGCGGCACCGAGCAGGCGCAGGAACTCATCCAGCGCCGCCGGCAGTTGCACACCACCCAGCGCCCAGGCCGCACCGAGCAGCGGTGCCACCACCAGCGGATTCTTCAGCAGCGCCGAGACCACCTGCACGATGGCGCCGCCCAGGCCCTTGTCGCTCTGCAGGCCCACCTCGATGCACACCACCGCCAGGCCGAACAATACGCAGACCACCATCAGCGAGGCGATCAGTGCCGGCGCGATACCGTCATCACCGAGCACCAGCACGCACAGCGGAATGCCGATGTAGCCGGTATTGGCGTAGCCGGCGCTGAGCCCGTCGATACTGGCATCGACCAGGCTGCCGGTGGTTTTCCAGCGATACGCCAGGGTGGCGAGAAATACCGCGAGCATGCCGCCGGTGAAGGCGAGCAGGAAACCGGGCTGCCAGATCTGCGCCCAGTCGGCCTTGGCGGTCAGGCTGAAGAGCAAGGCCGGCAGGCCGAGCCAGACCACGAAGCGGTTCATCTCCGAAGCGGCGGTCGGCCCCAGGCGATTGGTGCGCCGGCAGATGAAGCCGACCAGAATCAGACCGAAGATCGGCAGCAGCACATTGAGAACGGTGGACATCGAACTACGCCAGCGACAGGGGAGGACCGAGCCTAGGGGCGCTAGCGGTCCAGGGCAAGCCATTACCTGTGATTCGATGACGTCCGCTGGCGTCTAGCACTGACCTGCCGGGACGCTCCCCGGCCTACTCGCGAGCCCGAACATGCAAGCGCTGTTGAACGAAATTCTCGATGAAGTCCGCCCGCTGATCGGCCAGGGCAAGGTGGCCGATTACATCCCGGCGCTGGCCGGCGTGGCGCCCGATCAGTTGGGCATCGCCGTGTATGGCAACGATGGGCAGCTGCATGTCGCCGGCGATGCGCAGTTGCCCTTTTCCATCCAGAGCATTTCCAAGGTGTTCAGCCTGGTGCAGGCCATCGGCCACAGCGGCGAAGGCATCTGGCAGCGCCTGGGCCACGAGCCGTCCGGCCAGCCGTTCAACTCGCTGGTGCAGCTCGAGTTCGAGCGCGGCAAGCCGCGCAATCCGTTCATCAACGCCGGCGCCCTGGTGATCTGCGACATCAATCAGTCGCGCTACGCCGCACCGGCGCTGTCGATGCGCGACTTCGTCCGGCGTCTGTCGGGCAACCCCGAGGTGACGGTGGACAACCATGTCGCCGAGTCCGAATACCAGCACCGCGCGCGCAATGCCGCGGCGGCGTATCTGATGCAGTCGTTCGGCAACTTTCACAATGACGTCGAGGCCGTGCTGCGCAGCTACTTCAGTTGCTGCGCGCTGCGCATGAGCTGCGTCGATCTGGCGCGCGCCTTTGGCTTCCTGGCCAACCAGGGCTTCTGCAAGCACAGCGGCGAGCAGGTGCTGTCGCCCCGGCAGAGCAAGCAGATCAACGCCATCATGGCCACCAGCGGGCTGTACGACGAGGCCGGCAACTTCGCCTATCGCGTCGGCCTTCCGGGCAAGAGCGGCGTCGGCGGTGGCATCGTCGCGGTGGTGCCGGGGCGCTTCAGCGTCTGCGTGTGGTCGCCCGAGCTCAACGCCGCCGGCAATTCGCTGGCCGGCATGAAGGCCCTGGAGCTGCTCAGCCAGCACATCGGTTGGTCGGTTTTCTAAGCTATGGTCGCAGCAGGCCGCACCGTCGTGCGGCCACCGTTTCGAAGACCAGGAGTGCCCATGTCGATGCCCGAATACCACATGTTCGCCGCTGCGCCCGCGCCGGTCGCGCCGTTCTCCCATGCTTGCGAAGCCGATGGCTGGGTGTTCATCACCGGCCAGTTGCCGATCGATCCGGGCAACGAAGCGGCGCCACTGCCGGAAGGCATCGAGGCGCAGACGCACAAGACCTTCGACAACCTGCTGGTGGTCCTCGAAGGGCTCGGCCTGGGCCTGGAAAACGTGGTGTCGGCGCGTGCCTTCCTCACCGATTTCTATGGCGACTACGCTCGCTTCAACGCGGTGTACGCCAGCTACTTCCCCGAAGGCAAGCGCCCGGCGCGCACCTGTATCGGCACCACGGGGCTGGCCCGCCACGCATTGGTGGAGATCGATTTCATCGCGCGACGTCCTTGAGGCGGCGCAGCCCGGATGAAATCCGGGAAGGAACGCCGCTATGGATGAATGCGGGCTACGGGAGCGGGTACATCGCGCTACAGCAGCTTGCGGTACTGCACGAAACCCGAGCGCTCGCCGATGCGCTCGTACAGCAGCTTGGCCTGGCTGTTGCTCTCGTGCGTCAGCCAGTGCACCCGTGAACAGCCTGCGGCACGTGCCTGCTCGTAGACATGCTGGATCAGCTGACGACCGACGCCGCCGCTGCGCTCGCCCTTGGCGACGAACAGGTCCTGCAGGTAGCAGTAATCGCCGGTGGTCCAGGTCGAGCGGTGGATGACCCAGTGCACTAGGCCGACGGCCTGATCACCGCGCCAGGCCAGCGCGGCGCCCATGGGCTCGGCGGGGTCGAGAAAGCGCTGCCAGGTGACAGCGCCGGTCTCGGCCGGGATATCGGTCATGTAGAAGCGCTGGTAGCCCTGCCACAAGGGCAACCAGGCGGAGTGATCGGCAGCGACTACAGGGCGAATTTCGATACTCATCGTCCTTCCTCTGTTTGGGCAGGTGGATCAGTCGCTCATCTCACCACAGAGATCGCGCGCCAGCCAGTGCTCCACCTCGGTCTGCGTCAATCCGGCGCCGAGCAGGGCGAACAGCTTGCCCAGTGCGGCCTCGCGGGTCATACCACCGCAGGACACCAGGCCGACCTCGGCCAGACGACTGCCGGCGGCGTACACGCCGAACTGCACATGCCCCTGCGCGCACTGGCTTATCGCCGCCAGCACCACGCCGCGCGCATGGGCATCGCGCAGCACCGCCATCAGCTCGGCATCACCGGCCGGGCCGGTACCGCTGCCGTAGCACTCCAGCAGCACGCCCTTCACGCCACTGTCGAGCAGGGCGCTGAGGTGACCCGCCTGCACGGCCGGATGCAGCGGAAGTACGGCCAGGTTCACCCGCTCGCGCGCCTGACGGTAGTCGATAAGGGCGCTGATCGCGACATGCTCGGCCTGACGCTGACGCGGCAGCACCTGGAAGGCATCGAAGGCATCGCTGCGCAGCTTCGAACAGCGCGCGCCGTGCAGCAGCTGACCGTTGAAGTACAGGTGCACGCCCGGCGTCACGCCGCGATGCAGCGCACGCATGGCGCCGAACAGGTTGGGCCAGGCATCGCCACCGGCCACACCGGCCGGCTGCATGGCACCGGTCAGTACCACCGGCACGTCGAGGCCGAGCAGCAAAAAGCTCAGCGCCGCAGCGCTGTAGGCCAGCGTATCGGTGCCATGCAGCACCAGCACGGCGTCATGGCCATGCGTCTCCACGGCCGTGACGATCTCTTCACGTAGCGCCAGCCAGTGACCGGGGTTCATGTTGGCGCTGTCGATCAGCGGCAGCAGCTCGCGAAAGCTCCACTGCGGCAGTTCGCTGGTGTTCTCGCTGGCTTGCTGGGTAAGCATGCGCGCCTCGAAGCCCGAGGCCGGCGCCAGGCCGTCTGCGCTCATCTGCATGCCGATGGTGCCGCCTGTGTACAGCACCAGGAGTTTTTCTGGGGTCGCCATGGGCTCTCCTCGCAAATCACGGGCAAAAGCAACGTTCACAACATCGCTCACGACTGCCCGAAGAATGGCTGCCAGAGTTCGGCAGGCCAAGAAAAAGGGGGCCTTGCCCCCTTTTTTCCGTCTGAGTCAGATCAGCGCTGGTAGGCGCGATCACCGACCTGCGCCGGGTCGGCGGCATTGCTCGACTGGTTGTCCCACACGGCAGGGTCGAGGTCCAGATCGGCGAACTGCTTGGCATCGAACACCGGCGACTTCACGCCTGCCTTGACCTGGCTATCGTAGTCGCGCATCACCCGCAGGCCTACCTTGAACAGCAGCGCCAGGGCGATCAGGTTGCAGATCGCCAGCAGACCCATGGTCACGTCGGCGAAAGCGAACACGGTGCCCAGGTCCTGCACCGAACCCCACAGCACCAGGCCGATCACCAGCACACGGTAAACCATCACCGGGCCGCGCTTCTGGCTGAAGAAGCCCAGGGCGTTCTCGCCGAGGTAGTAGTTGTAGATCAGGGTGGTGAAGACGAACAGCAGCAGCGCCAGGCTGATGAATACCCGGCCCCACTCGCCGACCACGGCCGCGACGGCGCTCTGGGTCAGGACCACACCGGCCTGTTCCATGCCTGGCTGGTAGACGCCCGAGAGCAGAATGATCAGCGCAGTGCAGCTGCACAGGATCAGGGTGTCGATGAATACGCTGAGCGACTGCACGATGCCCTGCGCGGCCGGGTGCTTGACCTCGGCGACGGCGGCCACGTTCGGCGCGCTGCCCAGGCCGGCCTCGTTGGAGAACAGGCCGCGCTTGACGCCCATGATGATGGCTGCGCCGATACCACCGGCGAAGGCCGGCTCGAGGCCGAAGGCGCTGTTGAAGATCAGGGCGAAGGTGGCCGGCACCTCGCCGATGTTCATGCCGATCACCAGCACTGCCATGGCGATGTAGGAGAACGCCATGACCGGCACCAGCACGTCGGCGAACTGCGCGATGCGCTTGATGCCGCCGAAGATGATCAGGCCGATCACCACGGTCAGGGCGATGCCGCTGGCCAGGGTCGGAACGCCGAAGGTGTCATGCAGCGAGCTGGCGACGGTGAAGGACTGCACGGCGTTGAAGCCGAAGCCGAAGGTCACCAGCAGCAGGATCGACACGACGATGCCCAGCCAGCGCTGACCGAGGCCGTGCTGGATGTAGAACGCCGGGCCACCGCGATAGCCGCCATCGGCTTCGCGACGCTTGTACAGCTGGGCCAGGGAGCACTCGAAGTAGCTGGTGGCCATGCCGACCAGGGCCACGATCCACATCCAGAAGATGGCGCCCGGGCCACCGAGCATGATCGCCACGGATACCCCGGCGATGTTGCCGGCGCCGACGCGGCCGGCCACCGAGAGCATCAGGGCCTGGAACGAGCTGAGCTGGCCCGGCTGGCGCTGCAAGGCCTCGCTGAAGATGCGGAACATGCTGCCGAAGTAGCGGAGCTGGACGAAGCGTGAAGCGATGGTGAAGTACAGGCCGAGACCGATCAGCATCACGATCAGCAGCTTGCTCCAGATGAGGTCATTGAGAAGATCGAGCATGGAGGCTTTCTCTCTTGTTGTTCTGAGTGGGATATGCCCCGCCGGGCGGATTGCGGAATGGTTCGCGATAGAGGCCTCATCGGGCAATTTCGCAGGTCGCGGCGAAATGACGCGAGTTGATGCTAGAATCGCGTCATTCGCATCAGCTGGAGCAGCTATATGTCCGATTCCCTCGGCGCCAACCTGAAACTGCTCTGCAGCCACTACCGCTCGATTGCCGAGGTGTGTCGCAAGCTGGCGATCAATCGTGCGCAGTTCAATCGCTACTTGGCCGGGCTGAGCCGGCCGACCTCGCACAACCTCAAGCGTATCTGCGATTTCTTCGGTGTCGAACCCTTCGAGCTGGCCATGCCGGCCGAGCAGTTCTCTCGCCTGATCGGCGCCCGCAGCGGCGCTGCGCAGCAGCAAGGCGGCAGCGATCCGCTGCTGGAACTGTTCGCCCCGCTGCGTCGCCAGGCCAGCCCGATGGAGCGCTACTGCGGCTACTACTTCGAATATTCCAACTGCATGTCGGTGCCGGGGCACGTGCTGCTGTCACTGGTGCACCTGCGCGAGGAACGCGGCAACTACCTGTTCGAGCGCCAGGAGCGCCAGGAACGTCAGGAGTCCACCCGGGGTGGCAGCGAGGACTGGGTGCGCTGTCGCTACCTGGGCACCGCGTTCTTCCTGCAGGACCGCCTGTTTCTGGTGGACTACGAGTCGCTCACCGGCAACGAGATGAGTCAGACCATCCTCATTCCCAGCTTCAAGAGCCGCATCATCCGCCTCAACGGCATCAAGACCGGCGTTTCCAGCGGCGACCGCCGCACCCCGGCCTGCACCCGCGTGGTCTGGCAGTACCTGGGCAACGAGATCAACCGGGTCAACGCCTATCGTCAACTGATGCTCTACGCGCCGGACGACGCACGCATCGACGACGACATTCGCCAGCGCCTGGGCAGCGCGCAGGTGCGCGATGGATTGTTCGAGATGGAGTGACCTTCGCCGCCCGTTCAGACGCTACGTGGCAGCCACAGCATCATCACCACGCAGAACACCGTGAGGCCCATGCAGAACCACAGGAAGCGTCGCTGCCGGCGCAGCTGTGGCAGGTGAGTGGGCAAGGGCATGCCACAATCGCCGCATTCGAGCGCTGAAGCGGGTTGCGGGCGTTGGCAGTAGAGGCAGGTGCGGGTGCTCATGGCGCTACTCGAACTGTTCCAGGCGCTGTCGGTCCAGGATGCGGATGACCCGAGCCTGCTGGGTGATGATCTGTTCGTCGATCAGGCGGCGAATGATGCGCGAGAAGGTCTCGGGCTGAATCGACAGGTGCCCGGCGATCAGCTGCCGGGCCATCGGCAGCTCCACTTCGTCGCCCTCGCTGCGCGCCAGCTGGGTGAGCAGGTAACGCACCACGCGGTGCGTGGCGTTCTTCAGCGACAGCGTTTCGATCTCGTTGATGCGCTGGTGCAGGCGGATGCACAGTTTGCCGAGCAGGGCGAAGGTCAGTCGCGAGTTGCCCTGCAGCAGGCGCATGTAGGTGGCGTTGGAGAAGCGGTACAGCTGCGTCGGGCCAAGCGCCTGGGCCGAGGCCACGTAGTCGGGGGTGTCCATTAGCATCATCGCCTCGGCGAAGGTATTGCGCTCGCCGATCACCTCGAACACCTTTTCCTGGCCGTCCGGGGTCAGGCGGTAGATTTTCACCGCCCCGGAGATCACGAAAAAGAACGCGTGCGCCGGCTCGCCCTGCATGAACAGGATGTCGCCCTTGTCGAGGTTGAGCAGTTGGCTGTCGGCCAGCAGTTCGTCCAGCTGTTCGTCGGCCATCGGCTCGAACAGGTGATGGCTGCGCAGGATCTGGTGATGAACGCGATGCTGCACCCGGGACGATTCCTGACTGCCCGATGAGGCGATCATTCGGGTCGCAATGGTGTTACTGAACATGCTCGGTCTCCGGGGGTTCGGCATAGCGGGCGATGCCGTCCAAATCGAGGAGCACCACGTGCTGGCGCCCCAGCTCCAGCAGTCCGCGCTCCTTCCAGGCACTGAGCAGACGGCTGACGGTGTGCAGGGTGGTGCCGGTCATTTCCGCGAGGTTCTGACGCGACAGGGGAAAATCGATGCTGACGCCGTTGCCGGTGCGGCGCCCGGAATGCTGGGCCAGGCGCAGCAGGGCGTGCGCCAAGCGCTGTTCGACGCGCTCGGTGGACAGCTCGCGGATACGCTGGTGGGCGTCCTGCAGGCGCTGCCCGAGCGCGCGCACCACATGCTCGCCCAAATGCGGGCAAACCCGGCTGAGCGACGCCCACTGCGCCGATGGCCAGCGCAGCACGCTGCTGTTCTCCACCGCGACGGCGGATGCCGGAAAATGGCTCAGCGCCATGGCGCGGGCAAGGCCGAACAACTCGCCGGCACAGACGTAGCGCACCACCACACGCTCGCCGGCCGGGGTCAGCTGAGAAATCTGCAGGTGGCCGCCGAGCAGAAAGAAGAAATGCCGGGCGGGCTCACCCTGCCGGAACACGAAATCCCCCTTGAGGACATCGCACCGCTGAGCGTGCGCCACGACGTGCTCGAGCTCGCCATCGCTCAAGGGCGAGAACAGAGGCAGGCGTGCGATCAGCTCGAGTTCGGGAGGCATAAGGCATCAATTCGGTGCAATGCGGCGGATGTGCTGATCGTAGCGCGTCGCCTGCTTCAGCCGCTGCGGTAAGTTGTCGCTGCCCACCACTTCTTTGTTCCAGGACAAAGAAGGCGAAGATCGCTTGCCCTGAAATGGTTCCAGCCAACCATAAAAGGGGACACAGCATGAAAGGCTTCAAACCGCTACTGATCGCCAGCGCCATCGCCCTGAGCTTCACCAGCACCTCGTTGCTGGCCGACTCCACCGCTGGCCTGGAGCGGGTCAAGGTCGACCTGGTCGCGCCGCCACAAGTGCATGCGCATGAGCAGGCCACCAGCGCCAAGCCGAAGGTGGTGCAGTTCCGCATGACCATCGAGGAGAAGAAGATGGTCATTGACGGCCAGGGCACCACCCTGCAGGCCATGACCTTCGACGGCTCCATGCCCGGCCCGACCATGGTGGTGCACGAGGGCGACTACGTGGAGCTGACCCTGGTCAATCCGGCCAGCAACGCCATGCCGCACAACATCGACTTCCATGCCGCCACCGGCGCGCTGGGCGGCGCCAAGCTGACCCAGGTGGCCCCGGGCGAAGAAGTGGTGCTGCGCTTCAAGGCCGACCGCAGCGGCACCTTCGTCTACCACTGCGCGCCGGAAGGCATGGTCGCCTGGCACGTGCTCGCCGGCATGAGCGGCACCCTGATGGTGTTGCCGCGCGACGGCCTCAAGGACCCGGAAGGCAAGCCGCTGCACTACGACCGCGCCTACACCATCGGCGAATTCGACCTGTACATACCCAAGGACAAGGACGGCAAGTACAAGGACTACGCCGACCTCGGCTCCAGCTTCCAGGACTCGCGCGAAGCGATGCGTACCCTGATCCCGACTCACGTGGTGTTCAACGGCAAGGTCGGTGCACTGACCGGCGACGGCGCCCTGACCGCCAAGGTCGGCGAGACCGTGCTGTTCATCCATTCGCAGGCCAACCGCGACACCCGCCCGCACCTGATCGGTGGCCACGGCGACTGGGTCTGGGAAACCGGCAAGTTCGACAACCCGCCGGAGAAGAACCTGGAAACCTGGTTCATCCGTGGAGGTTCGGCCGGTGCGGCGCTGTACACCTTCAAGCAGCCGGGTGTGTACGCCTACGTCAATCACAACCTGATCGAGGCGATGGAGCTGGGCGCTGCCGGCCACGTCAAGGTGGAAGGCGAGTGGAACGATGACCTGATGAAGCAGATCAAGGCCCCCGGCCCGATCACTGCGAAGTAAGGGCATGGCGATGAGAGCACTGCTGGTGGGTGCGATGCTGCTCGGCGGCTGTATGCAGACGAGCGGCATCGACGAAAACGACTGGGTACGGATCGCCGCCGGCACTGCCCGGTACCAGGCCGCCGATGCCAGCGGTGCGACCTTTGAACAACGCAGCGACGGTTTCGCCATCATGCGCCGCCAGGTCAGCCAGGCGGAGTACGCGGCCTGCGTCGCGGCCAACGCCTGCCTGCCGCTGGATGGCGACTTGCGCGAGGCGAGCGCTGCCGACCTGCCGGCCGTGGGCGTCAGCTGGATGGACGCCAGCGCCTACGCCCAGTGGCTGACGCAGCGCACGGGCGTGGCTCACCGTCTGCCGACTTATGCAGAGTGGGTCCTGGCCGCTGGCGAGGCGTTCCAGGACATTCAGGCACAGGCCTTCGACGACGCCCGCAACCCGGCGCAGCGCTGGCTGGCAGAGTACGACCGCGAGTCCCGGCGCAAGCCGCTGGACCCGCGCCCGCGGGCCTTCGGCAGCCAGGGCAGCAACGCCAACGGCCTGCTCGATGTGGCCGGCAATGTTTGGGAATGGACCGACAGCTGCTTCGGCAAAGGCGATTTCTGCGGTATCCGCATCGCTGCCGGGCAACATCCCAGCGGGCTTTCCGACTTCGTCCGTGACCCGATCAGCGGTGCCTGCTCGGTAGGTGTGCCGCCGAGCAACCTGGGATTTCGATTGGTGCGGGAGTGATCGCTGTTGCCCTGATTCGCGGACAAGTCCGCTCCCACAAAAACGACGGCGTCTCTTCCTTCAAACCAGCGGCGCACCGGCTTCCAAACTGTGGGAGCGGACTTGTCCGCGAAGCTTTTCTGCTGCTTTCGCAGCGCGCCCGGGGTATTTCGCCAAACTACTCGCAGATCATCCTGAACCACCGTTGCAGCTCCATTCGCGGACAAGTCCGCTCCCACAAAAGCGACGGCATCTCTTCCTTCAAACCAGCGGCACACCGGCTTCCAAACTGTGGGAGCGGACTTGTCCGCGAAGCTCCTCCAGGCCAAAGCCTCAAGCCTCAAGCCTCAAGCCTCACAACCAGCAAGCATCCCACAACGGGTAATCGCCAATGCGCTCGACCAACCCCGCCCGCAAAGGATTGGCGATGATGTAACGCGCAACGGGCAGAAGGTCTTCCTCCCGGCGAATGGCCCGATCATGGAAGCCCTGCTGCCAGAGCACGCCCGAGTGCCCGCGCCTGCGATTGATATGCCGCGCGCTATTGCTCTTGATCCGCCGCATCAGCTTGTCCAGCGGCTTGCCGTGCAGCTCGATCAGCCAGTGCAGGTGATCCGGCATTACCACCCAGGCCAACGACGTCACCCAGCCCTCTTCGCTGGCGGCACGCAGCTCGGCCACCAGCAGGCGCGCCAGATCGAAATCGCCAAATAGCGGTTGGCGCCGGTAAGTGGTAGTGGTCAGCAGGTAGGGACGGCCTGGCTGGCAGTGGCGGCCAAGGCGCAGGCGGTGGGATTGGGCGGGCATTCCTTTGCCTCCTTAAAAAAGCGGAGGCTTTGGTATAGCACAGCAGACTTTTCATGCCGGCAAAGAGCTTCGCGGACAAGTCCGCTCCCACAAAGTCCGGCAGCAACTTCGCCAACGCCCATGCATGGGTCGCCAGGCACCAGCGACTAGTCGGGCCCGGCTCAGGCGAAACGTGGTCCAGGCCAGCAAATACAGCCAGAGCGGGCTGACGATGAGGCAGCTGAAGGGGCAGGCGATCCTCGAACGCCTGCCCTCTAATTTTTATCTGGCCGCAGTCGGCCACACCGTCATTTCAGCGTCAGCACCCACTCGGCCAAGGTCTTGGCTTCCTCCTCGGTGACCGGGTTTGGCGGCATCGGCATGGCGCCCCAGACGCCGGTGCTACCGTTCTTGATATGGCCGGCGAGCACGTCCGCCGCGCCGTCGACGCCTGCATTCTTCGCCGCCACATCCTTCAGGGACGGGCCGACCAGCTTGGCCTGCACGCTGTGGCAGGCACCGCAGGGCTTGCTCTTGAACAGCTCCTCGCCGGACGCAGCATGAGCATTGGGCAACACCGCCAGACTCAGCAGGGCCGCCAGCGGAATCAGCGCTTTCTTCATGATCACTTCCTCATCGCATGTTTGGCCTGCCGGATGCAGCTGGCGGCGGGCACATTGTTCGGGAGGGATCATAAACAGGGACATTTGCCGCGGTGCTTGACCGCAATCAAGTCTGTCGCGCGTGGTGCTTGAGAGCGCCCATCCGCCACCGCTAGCGTGCAGTCGAACCCGTAGCGAAACAGGAAAGGTCATGCACGACACCCCCTTCTATCAGGTACAGGGCAACGAACAGCTGCTGTTCGAACAGGCCTGGCAGCAGCGCATGCCGGTACTGCTCAAGGGCCCGACCGGCTGTGGCAAGACGCGCTTTGTCCAGCACATGGCGCAGCACCTGCAGCTGCCGCTGTACACCGTGGCCTGTCATGACGACCTGAGCGCCGCGGACCTGGTCGGCCGCCATCTGATCGGCAGCGAAGGCACCTGGTGGCAGGATGGCCCGCTGACCCGCGCGGTGCGCGAGGGCGGCATCTGCTATCTGGACGAGGTGGTCGAGGCGCGTCAGGACACCGTGGTGGTGCTGCACCCGCTGGCCGATGACCGCCGCGAACTATACCTGGAGCGCACCGGCGAGGTCCTTCAGGCGCCGCCCGGCTTCATGCTGGTGGTCTCCTACAACCCCGGCTACCAGAATCTGCTCAAGGGCATGAAACCCAGCACCCGGCAGCGCTTCGTGGCGCTGCGCTTCGATTACCCCGGCGTCGAGCAGGAGTGCCAGATCGTCGCCCGTGAGGCGCAAGTCAACGAGTCGCTGGCGCGCAGCCTGGTCACCCTCGGCCAGGACGTCCGCCGCCTCGAACAGCACGACCTGGAGGAGGTGGCCTCGACCCGCCTGCTGATCTACGCCGCGCGCCTGATCCACAACGGCATGGACGCCCGCACGGCGTGTCGTGCCTGTTTGGCCGAACCGCTGTCGGATGACGCACAGACGGTCGCCGCGCTGATGGACCTGGTCGATGTCCACTTCGGCTGATCGCCAGGTCGCCCGCCTGCCGGGCGACCTGGCGATGTGGCTGTTCATCCTCGCAGAGCTGACGGTGTTCGCCCTGCTGATCCTCAGCTTCGCCATCACCCAGGTGCTGTCCGGCCCGCAGTTCGCTGCCAGCCGGGCGCTGCTCGACGGCTCCATTGGCCTGGCACTGACCCTCAGCCTGCTCACCGCCGGTTTCTTCGCCGCACTGGCCGTGCACCGGGTACGTGCCGGACACGGTCGCCAGGCCAGCGCCTGGTTGCTCGCCGCGCTGGCCAGCGGCTGCGTGTACGTGGTGCTCAAGAGCCGCGAATTCGGCCATCTGATCGACGCCGGACTGGATCTGGAGTACGACCGCTTCTTCACCCTGTACTGGATTCTGGGGGGCTTTCACTTCCTCCACGTGTTGCCCGGCCTGCTGCTGTTCGCCTGGCTGGCCTGGCGCTGCCGGCGCGGCGTGTACGCGCAGGCCGGCAAGCACGGCGAACTGGAGTCGTGCGTCCTGTACTGGCACATGGTCGATCTGATCTGGGTGCTGCTGTTCCCCTTGCTCTATCTGCAGAGGTAAGCCGGATGAACGCCTTCCTGTGCTGGCTGGGCCTGGTAGTCCTGTCGTTGCTGAGCCTGTGGCTGGTCACCGCGCCGGTCGCCTCCTGGGCCGCCCTGGCGCTGTCGGCGGCAGCGCTGGGCAAGGCCTGGCTGATCGTCGACGGGTTCATGGAGTTGCGCCCGCGCCTATGGCGCGCATCGTTGCTGGCGTGGTCGCTGTGCATGGCGAGCGCGCTGTACTTCGGCACGCCCTGAGCGAGCCGGGGACCCTGTTCGCGAACACGTCCGCCGCCACAAAAGAGGGTCGCGCTTCTTGACTGTGGCAGCGGACGGGTCCGCGGCTTCTTCACACCCAACGCCGACACCGCGCCGCTGTGCTGGCTGTTCGCGGACAAGTCCGCTCCCACAAGAGCCCGAGCGCGGTGTCGCCCTCGCTCGTGGACAAGACTAGGCGCCCCCGTCGCTCCCACAAAAGAACTGGGAGCGGCGCCCTTCCTGTGGGAGCGGACTTGTCCGCGATCTTTGCTGGACCCACGCGGAATTCGCCGCCAACCCGAGTTGCCCTTTCCCCGCCCAGTACTGCGATTGCGCCTTCTTGATCGCCATCAAGCGGTTTTCCCGGGGTACCGTCCGAAAATGGCCTCGCCAAGCCTTTGAGGACATGACCATGTCGGAAACCTTCACCAAGGGAATGGCCAGAAATATCTACTTCGGGGGAAGCGTGTTCTTCATCCTGATATTCCTGGCCCTGACCTTCCACAGCGAACAAACCTTCCCCGAACGCACCAACGAACACCTGATGAACGAATCGGTGGTGCGCGGCAAGCTGATCTGGGAGCAGAACAACTGCATCGGCTGCCACACCCTGCTGGGCGAGGGCGCCTACTTCGCACCGGAGCTGGGCAACGTGTTCGTCCGCCGCGGTGGCGAAGAACAGTTCAGCAGCTTCCTGCATGCCTGGATGGCAGCCCAGCCGCTGGGCGTTCCCGGCCGCCGCGCCATGCCGCAATTCAACCTCAGCGACAGGGAAGTGGACGATCTCGCCGAGTTCCTCAAGTGGACCTCGAAGATCGATACCAACGACTGGCCGCCAAACAGGGAGGGCTGAGAAATGACCACTGCCAATCCGCATCTGAAATTCGCCTCGCAAGCCGTGGCTAAACCCTACTTCGTGTTCGCCCTGATGCTGTTCGTCGGGCAGATCCTGTTCGGCCTGATCATGGGCCTGCAGTACGTGGTCGGTGACTTCCTGTTCCCGTTGATCCCCTTCAACGTGGCGCGAATGGTGCACACCAACCTGCTGATCGTCTGGCTGCTGTTCGGCTTCATGGGCGCGGCCTACTACCTGATCCCAGAAGAGGCCGACCGCGAACTGCACAGCCCGAAGCTGGCGATCATCCTGTTCTGGGTGTTCGCCATCGCCGGCGTGCTGACCATCCTCGGCTACCTCGCCGTGCCCTACGCCACCCTGGCCAGGATTACCGGCAACGAGCTGCTGCCGACCATGGGTCGCGAGTTCCTCGAACAGCCAACGATCACCAAGGCCGGCATCGTGTTGGTGGCCCTGGGCTTCCTCTACAACATCGGCATGACCCTGCTCAAAGGTCGCAAGACCACGGTCAGCGTGGTGATGATGACCGGCCTGATAGGCCTGGCGGTGATGTTCCTGTTCTCCTTCTTCAACCCGGAAAACCTCGCCCGCGACAAGTACTACTGGTGGTGGGTGGTACATCTGTGGGTGGAAGGCGTGTGGGAACTGATCATGGGCGCGATGCTGGCCTTCGTGCTGATCAAGGTCACCGGCGTCGACCGCGAGGTGATCGAGAAGTGGCTGTACGTGATCATCGCCATGGCCCTGATCACCGGCATCATCGGCACCGGCCACCACTACTTCTGGATCGGCGCGCCGGGCGTGTGGCTGTGGCTGGGTTCGATCTTCTCGGCCCTGGAACCGCTGCCGTTCTTCGCCATGGTGCTGTTCGCCTTCAACATGGTGCGCCGTCGTCGCCGCCAGCACCCCAACCGCGCCGCCGGCCTGTGGGCACTGGGCACCACCGTGACCGCGTTCTTCGGCGCCGGCGTGTGGGGCTTCCTGCACACCCTGGCACCGGTGAACTACTACACCCACGGCACGCAGTTGACCGCCGCCCATGGCCACCTGGCGTTCTACGGCGCCTACGCGATGATCGTCATGACCATGATCTCCTACGCCATGCCGCGCCTGCGCGGCATCGGTGAAGCGCCGCAGGAAAGCGCCCAGCGCGTCGAGATCGCCGGCTTCTGGCTGATGACCATCTCCATGGTGCTGATCACCCTGCTGCTGACCGCCGCCGGCGCCGCGCAGATCTGGCTGCAACGCTGGCCGAGCGACAACGAAGCCATGGCCTTCATGGCCACCATGGACCAGCTGGCGCCGTACTTCTGGGCGCGCCTGGTTGCCGGTATCGGCTTCGCCCTCGGCCTGGTCTGCTACCTGCTGAGCTTCGTGCAGCGCAAGAACGTCGTCATGGCCACCGCCTGATCGACGACAAGGGGTAACGGTGGGAGGCGCTTCAGCGGCGACAGTCGTGGTTGAAGCCCTCCCACATCTCATTTTCAGGGAGTCGGGTATGGCCTTCAGCATCGAAGTCGAGGAATGGGTCGGTAGCGTCTGGCACCGTTTTATCACCCGCCGCAGCGACCCGGACTTCACCCACGCCCAGGTGCAACTGAGCGACCAGCAGCGTGCCCTGGCCCTGCTCTTTCACGCCATTGGCGGTGCCAGTGGCGTACAGATCCAGGCCGCGCAGCCGCGCGAACTGCTGCTGCGACGCAGCCTGCTGCAACAGGTCGCGGGCACCTGCCGGCAGATGCCGGTGGCCTGGCGCGACGCGCAGAACATGCGCCTGCCGCCGACCCTCGCCGTGTTCCCGCAGGCCGAGCTGAACCGCGAGCTGTACCGCTGGCTGGCGATGCTCGGCGCGGTCGCCGACGGCATGCGCCACTGGGGGCGTGACAACCAGCGCTGGGTGAACGAGTTGCTGCGACGCTACCCGGCCATGCGCCCTCGCTACCAACGGCTGGTCGACGCACACCTGCGCCTGCGACCCGCCCCCGACAGCCTGCCGCTCGCCAGTGCGGCACTGGAGCGCGACCTGCGCCAGGCACTGCGCGAACCCGGCAGCGTCACCCATTTCGCCCACGACGAGCGTGCCCCCTGGCCATTGCCGCTGTGGTTGTATCCGCCGCAGGGCCAGGGCCCCGGCGCCTCCAGCGAACTGCTCGAGGAAGGTGAAGGCAGCGCCCGCAACCCCAACCCGGCGCAACGTTCACTGCGCAAACGCGCCTCGCGCATCGACGACACCAGCGGCAAGGGCGGCCTGCTGCTGTTCCGCCTGGAGAATCTGTTCAGCTGGTCCGAGCACGTGCAGCTGGACCGCTGCAACGATGACAGCGAGGACCTCGATGCCGCCCGCGTGGCCGAGGACCTCGACGAGCTGACCCTGTCGCGCCAGCGCACGCGCAAAGGTGGCGGCCTGCATCTGGACCTCGACCTGCCGTCGCCGGAGCAGGACGACCTGCCGCTGGGTGCGGGCCTGCACCTGCCGGAGTGGGACTACCGCCGCTCGGCCCTGCTCGAACGCCACGTCAGCCTGCAGCTCTTCCACCCGCGCGCGGCCGAGGCGCAGCCGTTGCCGACGCACCTGGCATTGCCGGCCCGGCGCCTGCGCCGCCAGTTCGAGGTACTGCGCAACGACCGCCAATGGCTGCGCCAGCAGCCACAGGGTAGCGAGCTGGACCTCAGCGCCTGGCTCGATTTCCAGGTGCAGCGTCAGCAGGGCAAGGCCTGCGAGAAGGGGCTGTTTCTCGAACAGCGCAGCACCCGCCGCCAGTTGGCCTGCCTGCTGCTCGCCGACCTGTCGATGTCCACCGAATCGCACCTCAACGACGAGCAACGGGTCATCGACGTCATCCAGGACAGCCTGCTGCTGTTCGCCGAGGCGCTGTCGGCGGCTGGTGACGATTTCGCCCTGTATGGCTTCTCCTCGTTGCGCCGCCAGCAGGTGCGCATGCAGGAACTCAAGCAGTTCGGCCAGCACTACGACGAGCAGGTCCGCGGGCGCATCCTCGCCGTGCGCCCCGGCTACTACACGCGCATGGGCGCGGCCATCCGCCAGGCCACGCGCCTGCTCGGCGAGCGCCAGCAGAGCCAGCGCCTGCTGTTGCTGGTCACCGATGGCAAGCCCAACGACCTCGACCTCTACGAAGGCCGCTACGGCGTGGAGGACACCCGCGAGGCGGTGCTCGAAGCCCGCCGCGCCGGCGTGCTGCCGTTCTGCATCACCATCGACCAGCAGGCCGGTGACTATCTGCCGTACATGTTCGGCGCCGGCGGCTACACGCTGATCGACAAACCGCAGCATCTGCCGTTGTACCTGCCGCAGCTGTATCGGCAACTGACAAGGCGCTGAATAGAGGTGTTGTTGTGGTAGCGACGGGGCGCCTGATTTGCCCGCGAAGGGTTGAAAAGCTCGCGGACAAGGCTAGGCGCCCCCGTCGCTCCCACAATTAGTGGCTACCACAACCGCGTCAACAAATGGATAAAAAAAGGGATGGCCGAGGCCATCCCTGAAGGTTGAGGCTGGTGAAGGCCTCCTATGAAAACGGTTGCTCAGGCAGCGTTGTCGCTGTTGTAGATCTCGCGATCCAGCTCCTTCTCGCTGCTGCCCACCAGGGTGGTGGTCATCAGGTCGCCGGCGACGTTCACCGTGGTGCGCGCCATGTCGAGGATGCGGTCGATACCGGCGATCAGCGCCACGCCTTCCAGCGGCAGGCCGACCGAGGTCAGCACCAGGCCGAGCATGATCAGGCCGGCGCCGGGTACACCGGCGGTGCCGACCGAAGCCAAGGTGGCGGTGAGGATGATCATCAGGTACTGGCCGGCATTCAGATCGACGCCGAAGGCCTGGGCGATGAACAGCGCCAGCACGCCCTGGTAGATCGCGGTGCCGTCCATGTTGATGGTGGCGCCCACCGGCAGCACGAAGCCGGCCACGCCCTGCGACACACCGAGGTTCTTGCGCGCGCATTCGATGGACACCGGCAGGGTGCCGGAGCTGCTTGAGGTACTGAAGGCCACCGCCAGCGCCGGGGCGATGCCACGGAAGAAACGCAGCGGGCTGAGGCGCGCCAGGCCACCGATCAGACCGCCGTAGATAACCAGCATGTGGGCGATGCTGGCCAGGTAGATCACGCCGATCACACCGGCCAGCGGCAGCAGCACTTCGATGCCGTGGGAGGCGACCACGCCGGCGATCAGCGCGAACACGCCGATGGGAGCGAAGCGCATCACCAGGTCGGTGAGCTTGTAGAACACCTCGGCCAGGCTGTCGAAGAAACGCACCACCGGCGCGGCCTTTTCGCCCACCAAATTCATGCTCACGCCCAAGGCGATGGCGAAAACGATGATCTGCAAAATGTTGCCTTCGGCGAAGGCGGTCACCGGGTTGGTCGGCACCAGGCCCACCAGGATCTGCACCAGCGAGGGCGCCTGCTTGGCCTCTTCGCTGCCGCTGGCGACCATGTTCATGCCTTCGCCAGGGTTGAACAGGGTGCCGAACAGCAAGCCGATGCTCACCGCAAAGGCCGTGCTGACCAGGTAGATGGCGATGGTCTTGACGCTGATGCGGCCAAGCTTGGCGCTGTCGCTCATGGCGGTGATACCGGCCACCAGGGAGACGAACACCAGCGGCACGATGAGCATCTTGATCGCGTTGAGAAACAGCGCGCCGACCGGCGCCAGCGCCAGGGCGAGGCTCTTGAACAGCATGCCGATCACGACACCGAGCACCAGACCGAAGAGGATCTGCTGCCACAGCGGCACGCGGGCAAGGAGGGAAGGGGAAGCGGTATTGCTCTGACTCATATGGTTGTACACCCGGATTGTCGTTGTTGTGGGGCCGTCTGTGCGGCCTTAGGTGATGCCACCCTCGGCGCAGGCGCCGGGGCGGAAACGAGCACGCCGCCCAAGGGGGCGGCGTGCGTCATTCGATGAATCAGCCCTGCAGCGGAACCAGACGCGGGGCGATCATGTTCTCAGGGCGCAGGATGTCGGCCAGGGTGGCCTCGTCCAGCAGCTGCTCCTCGCGCACCAGCTCCAGCACGCCGCGCCCGCTTTCCAAGGCGACCTTGGCGATGCGGGTGGCGTTCTCGTAGCCGATGTAGGGGTTGAGCGCGGTGATCAGACCGATGGAGTTTTCCATCAGCTCACGGCAGCGCGCCTCGTTGGCGGTGATGCCGTCGATGCACAGCTCACGCAGCATATCCATGGCGCGGGTCAGCAGGCGGATCGAGTCGAAGATCTTGTAGGCGATCAGCGGCTCCATCACGTTCAGCTGCAGCTGGCCGCCTTCGGCCGCCATGGTCAGCGCCAGGTCGTTGCCGATCACTTCGAAGGCCACCTGGTTGACCGCCTCGGGGATCACCGGGTTGACCTTGCCCGGCATGATCGAACTGCCCGGCTGACGCGCCGGCAGGTTGATCTCGTTGATGCCGGTACGCGGGCCGCTGGACAGCAGGCGCAGGTCGTTGCAGATCTTCGACAGCTTGACCGCGGTGCGCTTGAGCATGCCGGAGAACAGCACGAAGGCGCCCATGTCGCTGGTGGCTTCGATCAGGTCGGCAGCCGGGGTCAGCGGGTGACCGCTGATGATGGCCAGGCGCTTGACCGCCAGGGCCTGGTATTTCGGGTCGGCGTTGATGCCGGTGCCGATCGCGGTACCGCCCAGGTTGACTTCGGTGAGCAGAGTCGGTGCCAGCAGTTTCAGGTGCTGCAGGTCTTCGCCGAGGGTGGTGGCGAAGGCGCGGAATTCCTGGCCGAGGGTCATCGGCACGGCGTCCTGCAGCTGGGTACGGCCCATCTTCAGCACGTGGCCGAACTCCAGGCCCTTGGCGGCGAACGACTGGATCAGCTTGTCCAGCGCGCTCAGCAGGCTGTCATGACCCAGCAGCAGGCCGAGACGAATGGCGGTCGGGTAGGCGTCGTTGGTCGACTGCGCCATGTTCACGTCGTTGTTCGGGTGCAGGTGCTGGTACTGACCCTTCTCATGACCCATGGCTTCGAGGGCGATGTTGGCGATCACCTCGTTGGCGTTCATGTTGGTCGAGGTGCCGGCGCCGCCCTGGATCATGTCGACCACGAACTGATCGTGGAACTCGCCCTGGATGATGCGTGCGCAGGCAGTGCTGATCGCCGTGTGCTTGGCGGCGGACAGGTGGCCCAGCTCGCGGTTGGCGTCAGCCGAGGCCTGCTTGACCATGGCCAGGCCGATCACCAGCTTCGGGTAGTGCGACAGCGGCACGCCGGACAGACGGAAGTTCTGCACGGCGCGCAGGGTCTGGATGCCGTAATAGGCTTCAGCGGGGACTTCGAGGGTGCCGAGCAGGTCTTTTTCGACGCGAACAGATGCAGCAGAGGACATGATGGAGATGACTCTTGGGGAATACGGCGAGTGCCGCGATGCCCATAGAATATGGGCTCGTACCGTCTCGCTACCAATGCCGTTGCTTGCTGCCCTATGCACAATCGGCATAATGTGGATGTGACCGCAGGATAGCGACAAACGTAGGGTGGGTTAGCCGCGCTGCCATTGCCGAATATCACGTCGCTCGAAACGCGGCTTAACCCGCCATTGGCGCAACGCGATCCATCGCCTGGTGGGTTACGCGACGCGCCACGGCAGCTGGACCAGCCAAACCGTGTAGCCCGGATGCAATCCGGGCAACGTGACGGGCCAACCCCGGATTGCATCCGGGCTACGGAGACTCGATGAACCTGGAAACCAAATGGCTGGAAGACTTCGTCGCCCTGGCCGCTACGCGCAGCTTCTCCCAGGCCGCGGAAAAACGCTTCGTCACCCAGCCGGCGTTCAGCCGGCGCATCCGCAGCCTGGAGTCCATGCTCGGCCTGACCCTGGTCGACCGCTCCTGCACGCCCATCGAACTGACCGAGGCAGGCCGACTGTTTCTGGTCACTGCGCGCAGCCTGGTCGAGCAGCTCGGCGAGGTGGTACGCCATCTGCACAATTTGGAAGGTCAGCAGGGCGAGGTGCTGTCGATTGCCGCCGCCCACTCGCTGACCCTCGGCTTCTTCCCCGAATGGATCGCCCGCCTGCGCCGCGAAGGCCTGCCTCTGACCACGCGGCTGGTGGCGACCAACGTCGGCGAGGCGGTGCACTCGCTGCGTGAGGGCGCCTGCGACCTGATCCTTGCCTACTACGACCCCGATGCCGCACTGCAGATGGACCCGGCGATCTTCCCATCGCTGCATATGGGGGCGACCTCGATGCTGCCGATATGCGCGGTGAACGAGTCCGGCGCACCGCTTTACGACCTCGACGGCGGGCAGAGCGTACCGCTGCTGGCCTACAGCGCCGGCGCCTTTCTCGGTCGGTCGGTCAACCTGCTGCTGCGCCAGCGCGCCCTGCGCTCGACCACCGTGTACGAAACCGCCATGGCCGACAGCCTCAAGAGCATGGCCCTGCAGGGCATGGGCGTGGCCTGGGTGCCACGGCTATCGGTGACTGCGGAACTGGCCCGCGGCGAACTGGCCATCTGCGGCGCAGAGCAGTGGCAGATCCCGCTGGAAATCCGCCTGTACCGCTGCGCCTTGGTGCGCAAGGCCGCGGTGCGTTTGCTCTGGCGCAAGCTGGAGACGGGGGAAGTGGGTGGTTGAGCTTTCGGGTAGGGTGCCCTGCCGCGCCGGCTTTAACAGGACAAAGATATTCGCGGCTGAAGCCGCTCCTACAGAAAACTGCAAAACCTGTAGTAGCGGCTGGTGATGAATCACTTACCCGACTTGATCGAGGTCCACGCCCGCGTACGCACGCGTTCGATCTTCTGCGGCCAGCGGCTGCGCCCATCAGCTCCATGCCGATACTTTGAGTAGCCGAGAAAAGCACTGATCGGCGCGATGCCTCTGACTTAGGGCCTCACCACCAGGCCGACGCCACGACCGCGCGGGTCGGAGGCGGTTTCCAGGGTGCGCCCGTCAACACGGATGGCCTGGATGTCGCCCATGTTCCAGCCCTGGTCCTCGAGCACGTAGCCCATGGCCTTGAGCTCGTCGGCGACCTTGCCAGTGAGCGGCGCGTAGGCGTCGTAGTAGATGGTGTCCTTGGGCAACAGCTGATGGTGGACGCGCTGGGCGGCGACGGCCTTTTCCAGGGGCAGTTTGAAATCGTAGACGTTGTTCAGCACCTGGAAGATCGAGGTGAAGATCCTCGAACCGCCAGGCGTACCCAGCACCAGGCTGACCTTGCCGTCACGGGTAACGATGCTCGGGCTCATCGAGGACAACATGCGCTTGCCCGGTTCGATGGCGTTGGCATCACTGCCCACCACACCAAAGGCGTTGGCCACGCCGGGCTTGGCGCTGAAGTCGTCCATCTCGTCGTTGAGCAGGAAACCCGCCCCTTCGACTACCACACCACTGCCGAAATCCCAATTCAGCGTGTAGGTGTTGCTGACTGCGTTGCCGTCGGCATCGACGATGGAGAAGTGCGTGGTCTGGTGCGGTTCCAGGCCCGGGCGTACCTGTTCGGTCGGCGAGATAGCAGTCGGATTGACCTCACTGGCGCGGCGCTTGAGGTACTCGGCATCGACCAACTTGTCGACCGGAACGTCGGAGAAATCCGGGTCACCCAGGTAGTCGGCGCGGTCGGCGAATACGCGTTTTTCGATCTCGGCCAAGAGGTGGATATAGCGCGCAGAGTTCAGCTCGACGCCTTTGAAGTCGGCGGCACGCTGTTCCTTGATGCCGATCAGCTGGGCCAGGGCAATGCCGCCGGAACTGGGCAGCGGCGCGGTGTAGAGAGTGTTGCCCTGCCAGTCGACGCGCATCGGTTCGCGCCACTTGGCGCGGTAGTCGGCCAGATCCTCTTTGCTGATCAGCCCGCCGTCACGCTGCATCTGGGCGACCAGCAGGTCGGCGGTCTTGCCCTTGTAGAACTCGTCCGGCCCATTGGCGGCGATACGTTCCAGGGTCTCTGCCATCTGTGGCTGCTTGAATACCTCGCCCGGGCGCATGGTGCCGAAGTAGTCGGTGAAGTTGGTCTGGCCATTGAACAGCCCGACGGCGTCCTCGCGGTACTGGAACTGCTGGTCGGCGACCTTGAAACCCTCGTTCGCGTAGCCGATGGCCGGGGTCAGCAGCTCGCTCCACGGCAGCTTGCCGAAGCGCTTGTGCGCCTCCCACAGCCCCATCACCGTGCCTGGCACGCCGGCCGCCTTGGCGCCGACCAGGCTGAGGTTCTCGATCACCTCGCCCTTGTCGTCCAGATACATGGTCTTGGTCGCCGCCTTGGGCGCAGTTTCCCGGTAGTCGAGGAAATACGGCTTGCCGTCCATGAACAGGGTCATGAACCCACCGCCACCGATGTTGCCGGCTTCAGGGTAGGTGACGGCCAGGGTGAAGGCGGTGGCGACGGCGGCATCCACCGCATTCCCCCCGTTCTTGAGCACCTGGGCGGCTACCTTGGCGGCGTATTGATCCGGTGCGGCGACCGCACCGCCTTCCAGGTTGGCAGCCAGCACGGCATTGCTGGCGGCGGCGAGGGCGACGCTGAGCGTCAGGGTCTTGAAGTACAAAACGCGCATGGGGGATCCTCGGTTTTTTATTGTGCTTGTTGAGTGTAGGCCGCTACCCGCAGTTGACCGCTCCCACGCTCGGCGTCCGTTATGGTTTTGATCGATCCCACGCTCCGCGTGGGAATGCGGTTGCAGAGGCTCTGCATCTGGGGACGAGGAGCACCACTGAGTCAGGCTCCAACGCTGGAGCGGGACCATCTATCGCGGCTGAAGCCGCTCCTACAAAAAATCTTACACCCTGATCGCTCCCACGCTCTGCGTGGGAACGTAGCCCTGGACGCTCTGCGTCCGTCACCGTCGCCAATGCCGCCACATATGACGCGCAGCCTCTTAAACCCAGGCGCCCATGCAGAGCGCGGGCGCCCTCGCGCCTTTGTAGGAGCGGCTGGGCGGCATTCCGCTTCAGCCGCGAGCGGTTGGTGACGAATCACTTACCCGACTTGATCGAGGTCCACGCCCGCGTGCGCACGCGCTCGATCTTCTGCGGCAGCGGTTGCACCACGTACAGCGACTTCTGCATTTCCGCGGTCGGCGTCAGGTCGTGGTCGTCGGCGATTTCCGCGCCCACCAGTTCCATGCCCGGCACGTTGGGATTGGGATAGCCGAGAAAATCGCTGATCGGCGCGATCACCTTGGGTTCGAGCAGATGGTTGATGAAGGCGTGGGCTTCGTCGGCATTATGCGCACTCTTGGGGATGGCCCAGGTGTCGAACCAGATCGGCGCACCCTCCTTGGGCAGGCGCCAGTTGATCGTCACGCCGTTGCCAGCTTCCTTGGCGCGGTTGGCGAACTGGTAGAAGCTGCCGGAATAGCCGACAGCCACGCAGATATCGCCGTTGGCGATGTCGGTCATGTACTTGGCCGAATGAAAGTAGGTCACGTACGGGCGCACTTTCAGCAGCAGCTCGGTGACCTTGTCGTAGTCGGCCGGGTTGCTGCTGTTGGGGTCGAGGCCCATGTAGTGCAGGGCGATGGGGATGATCTCGGTAGGCGAGTCGAGCATGGCCACGCCGCAGGACTTCAGCTTCTCCATGTACTCGGGCTTGAACACCAGATCCCAGCTGTTGACCGGGGCATCGTCACCGAGCGCGGCCTTGACCTTGTCCGGGTTGTAGCCGATCAGCACGGTGCCGTACATGTAGGGCACGCCGTACTGGTTGCCCGGGTCGTTCTTCTCCAGCAGGCCGAGCAACACCGGGTCGAGGTTCTTCCAGTTGGGGATCTTCGACTTGTCCAGCGGCGCGAACACGCCGGCCTTGATCTGGGTTTCGAGGAACTGGTTGGACGGGATCACCAGGTCATAGCCGGAGTTGCCGGTGAGCAGCTTGGCCTCCAGCGCCTCGTTGGTCTCGAAGGTGTCCCAGGTGATCTGGATGCCGGACTCATTCTGAAAATCCTTGGGCACGGACGGCAGGATGTAGTCCGCCCAGTTGTACACGCGCAGCTCCTTGGCCTGCACCGCACCGCTGAGCAGGGTGGCGCCGCACAGGGCGGCGCCGAGCATCTGTTTGATGGCTTTCATCGTGTATATCACCCCTGAAGTGTCGTTATTGTTTGGCAGATTCCTGATCACTGATTAAGGCGCCAATCAGGCGCCCTCGAACCCTTCCAGTACGTTGACCGCGTTGATGCCGATGGCCTCCACCGCATAGCCGCCTTCCATGATGAATAGCGTCGGCAGCCCCAGCGCGGCGATGCGCCGGCCCATGGCCAAGTAGTCCGGGCTGTCGAGCTTGAACTGCGAAATCGGGTCTTCCATGTAGGTGTCCACGCCCAGCGACACCACCAGCACCTCGGCGCCGTATTCGGCGATGCGCTGGCAGGCCTGCTCCAGCGCCGCACTCCAGGTCTCCCAGGAGCTGCCCATGGGCAACGGGTAATTGAAGTTGTAGCCCTCGCCTGCACCCTCGCCCAGTTCGTCGGCATAACCGAGGAAGAACGGGAACTCCTCGGCCGGGTCGCCGTGGATCGAGGCGAACAGCACGTCGCTGCGCTGGTAGAAGATGTCCTGGGTACCGTTGCCGTGGTGGTAGTCGACATCGAGAATCGCGACCTTCTTGCGGCCCTGATCGACGAAGGCCTGGGTGGCGATGGCGGCATTGTTCAGGTAGCAGTAGCCGCCCATCAGGTCGCCGGCGGCGTGGTGGCCTGGCGGACGGCACAGGGCAAAAGCGCTGTGGGCGCCGTTGGCGATCTCGGCTTGGGCGCTCAGCGCCACCTGCGCGGCGCTGTAGGCGGCCTGCCAGGTGCCGGCGGTGATCGGCGCGCCACCGTCGAAACTGTAGTAGCCGAGCTGGCCGTGCAGGTCGTTGGGAATCATCGGCCGCAGGGTGCGCGCCGGCCAGGTGAACGGCAGCAGGTCGCCCTTGCCGCCCTGCGCCTGCCAGCGCGCCCAGGCGCCCCGGAAGAATTCCAGATAGGCCTTGCTGTGGACGCGCTCGATGGGCGCCAGGCCGAAATCCCTGGGTGCGCGAACCTCGCCGAGCTGGCGATTCTGCACGCGGGCGAGGATGTGATCGGCGCGCTGCGGCTTCTCGAAACAAGGCATCAGTTGCCCGTCGATTAGCTCGCATTTGCCGTGGTGCAGGTGGTGGTCGTCACTGTAGTAGGTGAGCATGCAAGGCGCTCCAGGCATCGTTGTTGTGCCTGTATTGTTCGCCTGCTCGGCCAGCATCGAGAACGCTGGCAACGGCCAAAAGGGGATCGAAATGGCCAGATTGCATTTGCGCATACCCATGTCCGGCGGTGCTGTGGGAGGCGCTTTAGCGGCGAGCCTCTATCGCGGCTGAAGCCGCTCCTACGGATCGAGGGGTTCTCACTTTCCCCGTGGGGTACATATCGGAAGCTGCGCGTTCGCAGCCAAGTGCTGTCGATCAGGGCAAGCGGGCGCAGAGCGACCAGTCACAGGATGCGCTTCAGAGGCAAGCCTTTATCGCGGCTGAAGCCGCTCCCACGAGGCGACTGGTTGCCCTAATGCAATCGGGAAAGGCGCCGGGCATTCCCGGATTGCGTCCGCACTACGCGCGAAAGCGACTCGGCGCCACGCCACTCCAGCGCTGGAAGGCATGGCGGAAGCTGGCGGTCTCGCTGAAGCCGAGCGCTTCGGCGATGCGGTACACCGGCCATTGCTCCTCATTGAGCAGCGCCTTGGCGCGTTCGAAGCGCAGCTCGTCAAGCTGGCCCTGGTAACTGGTGCCGAGTTCCTGCAGGTGACGGCGCAGGGTGCGCGGCGAGCAGTGCATTTGCTGCGCCAGGTTCTCCAGCCCCGGCGGCTCGGCCAGTTGCGCGGCGAGCAGTTGGCGCACCCGCTCCAGCCAGGCCTGACGGCTGCCGAACTCGACGTTCAGGCGCCGGCAGCGCTCGACCATGTCGCCATGGGTGACGCTGTCGGCCAGCGGCAGGCGGCGCTCCAGCAGCTCGGCGGGAAAGGCGAAGGCATTGCGCGGCGCCGCGAAGCGCAGCGGACAGGCAAAGCTGTGTGCATAGCGCTTCACGTAGCGCGGCCTGGCATGGCTGAACTCGGCGCACGCCAACGGCAACGGCTGGCGCAGCAGCTCGTCGCCGATCAGCTTCAGCGAGGCCAGGCACATCTCCACGTTGAACACTTCCAGCGCCTCGGCATGGCGATAGCCGCTGGCGCTGATCCAGGCCAGTTCGCCTTCCACCTGCAGGTCGAGCCGAAAATAGGTGCCGAGCAGTGCCGGGTACTGCAGCAGCAGGCGCCAGGCGTCACCAAAGGTGGCAGCCGAAAGCGCGGCGTAACCGAGCAGCCCATAGGAGGAAACATGCAGGCTGCGCCCCAACTCGAGGCCCAGGTCGGCACGCAGGGCCAAGGCATTGGCGCACACCTGCAGTTCCTGCACCCGGGTGATGCGCGCATCGGCATTGTCCAGGTCAGCCGCACCAATCCCGCTCCCGGCCAGCAATTGCGGGCGCAGCTCGGGCTGATCGGCGAAGCGTTGCAGGATCAGGGAAACCACGTGCAGGGTGGTCAGCGAGGCGTGCAGCATGATGCATTCCGTCGGTGCAGGAGAGGAAAAGAACGCAAGAAGCATGCCTCGCGCTTCTCGCGTTGAGAGGCATTCAGGTCCACGTCGTGTACTCGCGCAAGGTCAACAAAGGTTGCGCGTGCTAGAGTCCGCGGCCGTTTTCAAGGATGAACCTCATGCGAAACTCGCTCCGTGCCGCCTTTTTACCCGCTTGCCTGCTACTCGCCGCGTGCGGACAGGAACCCCAGGTCGAATTGCGTTTCGACGAGTCCATTCGCCAGGGCGCCGGCATTGACGGCTCCTATCTCGAAAGCCTGCAGCAGCAGTTTCAGGCGCTCGGCTATCTCCCGGGTCATCTGCGTTACACCCTGGTCGATGGTGATGAGCAGGCGCTTAGGGTCCGGCTGCAATCCAAGCCATTGGACGCCACACAACGTGAAGCCCTGACCGAACGCTTCACGCCGATCGTGCAAGCCAGGGAACACTGGCCGGCCACACTCGAAATCACCGGTATTGAGGACGAATTGCCGACGCCGCTGCGTACCTCATTCATCGCCCAAGGTCGTCCGTTTATGGTCAAGCGGGAGAACGGCAATGCGTTCAACAGACCGTCTTCGCTGGAGGAAGTGTTCTGCCGTATCGAGGTGAAGCTGAATGAGCAACTGCCACCGCTGAGCTTTCAACGAGTTCGAAACCGGGGCGACGAAGACCAGGCGGGCAGCTTGGGCCAACTCTACCTGGACAGGGAAAACGAACGCACGCCGGCCAGGCTGCGCTTCAGCGATCCGGAGTTGCAAAAGGCCGTCGACGAACGACAGATAGAGGTGATCATCGATAACGACGACCACCTTACGTCCCCCATCAAGAAACTGGTGTTCGAGATCGGCAGCATGGGCAAACACTTTCTACTCGGGCAACGCACGCTGCTGGGGGACCGTTATTACGACGATTGCACCCACATGGCCGTGGAGGCCGGGCGGCCCTTCAACCTGTTCATGGGCAAGGGGATCGACCGCCTGACCGCGTTCGAGCTGCTCGACAGCGAAGGCTGATGCCCCGCCCGAAGGCGGGGATCGCTGTCAGCGGTTACGCAGAATGGCGTTGATGAAGTCGCCCTGATTCGGTTCGTCTTTGAGGGTGGTGAACTGCAGTTGCCCATCCTGCTCGCGCAACTTCATGCTCTCGCCGAAGCGGCAGTCGACGCCCTTGAGGGTCTTGGCTTCGGTCTTGTAGCGATCGTCCCTACCGCACAGGTAGGACATCTGGTTGACCACCTCGCCACAGAAGCTCGGCACGCTGAGGTTGATCAGTTGCTCGTCGCTGATCGAGCTCCAGTCGACCTGGGTCGTCAGCGGCGTGCCGCAAGCCTTGGAAGCTTCGCTATCCATCTCCTGCAGGCGGGCGCTGTAGTCGGCGAGATGCTGCTTGCGATCGAAGGCCGCGAGGCGCGCCTGAACGCCGTCCTTTTCCTGCTTCTCATAGAGGGCGAGGAGGTCCTTGGGCTTGAGCGCCTTGGTCTTGTCCTCGCTGTAGCTGAGTTCGAAGCCCTGGGTATTGGGCAGGTTGAGCTGGTAGCTCTCGCCACCCCAGGCACGGCGCTTGTTCAGCAGGTTGTAGTCACGGCCATCGAGACGGACGCCATAATCGCGCTGCTCGTTGCCCAGCTCGCGCACCTCGGTGAGAAAAACCACCTCGTCGAGCGGGTGGTTGATACCACGTACCTGCACCAGAGCCTGCTTGCCGTCGGCAGATGGGGCCAGCGCCAGGCTCACGCCCTGGCCGGCGTCGAATACCTGCGGATGCTTGGCCAGCTCGATGGCCGAAACCTGGAAGGACAGCAGGGAGAGGGCAAAAAACGGAAGGTAGGCTTTCATGGGGCACGTCCTTGTACGGATGAAGGGTGCACAGTATAGCCAGCCGCCTGGCGGCAATCTGTGCGCCCTTGCGCGTCCGCGCTGTAGGAAAATGGCCCGCCCAGCGCCTTCGCGGTTCAGAACTGCAGTACCACCCGCCCCTCGATCTGTCCGCCGCGCATCTGCTCGAAGATGCCGTTGATGTTGTCCAGGCTGTCGCTGCTCACCGTGGCCTTGACCAAACCCTCGCCGGCGAAGTCCAGCGCCTCCTGCAGATCGGCGCGGGTGCCGACGATGGAGCCGGTGATGCTGATGGCCTTGAGTACAACGTCGAAGATCGGCGTGGGGAAGTCGCCCGGCGGCAGGCCGACCAGCGCCACCGTACCGTGCCGGCGCGCCATGCCGATGGCCTGGCCGAAGGCGGCGTTGGACACCGCGGTGACCAGCACGCCGTGGGCACCGCCGATATCGCGCTGCACCACCTCGGCCGGATTTTCCTTGCGGGCGTTGATGGTCAGGCTGGCGCCGAGCTTGCGCGCCAGCTCCAGCTTGGCATCGTCCACATCCACCGCGACCACGTGCAGGCCCATGGCGCGCGCATACTGCACAGCGACGTGACCGAGACCGCCAATACCGGAGATTGCCACCCACTGGCCGGGGCGTGCCTTGGTTTCCTTGAGGCCCTTGTACACCGTCACGCCTGCGCAAAGGATCGGCGCGATTTCCAGGAAATCGACGCTTTTCGGCAGGATGCCGACATAGTTCGGATCAGCCAGCACGTATTCGGCGTAACCGCCGTTGATCGAATAGCCGGTGTTCTGCTGGCTCTCGCAGAGGGTTTCCCAGCCGGTCAGGCAGTGCTCGCAACAGCCACAGGCGGTGTACAGCCAGGGCACGCCGACGCGGTCGCCTTCCTTCACCCGGGTCACACCGCTGCCGACCGCTGCCACGTAGCCGACGCCTTCGTGGCCGGGAATGAACGGCAGGCTCGGCTTCACCGGCCAGTCGCCTTCGGCTGCGTGCAGGTCGGTGTGGCATACACCGGAAGCTTCGATCTTCACCAGAATCTGTCCCGGGCCGGGCAGTGGTGTCTTTACTTCCTCGATACGCAGCGGCTGCCCGAAGGCATGGACGACTGCGGCTTTCATGGTCTGGTTCATAGGCTGTTCCTCTTCCATGCGAGTGTCTGGCCAGTGTGCGCGCGCAGCCCACGCCGACATTGCTCCAGAGCAAGGTTTAGGCGCTTTTTCTGCATGGCCACGGCCGGTATGACAAACGGTCGTCGCCACTGCCCGACGACGGCGGCTTTGCGTTATACTGCGCGGCCTTCGGCCGGCAGCGCCCGGCTACAACGAATCATGACAAGCCACGCTGGCCCGCCCGCGTGGCTTGTTGGTTTTTGACGCGCCGCGAGGCGCCCGAGAGAAGAGGCACTTTGATGAGCGCACTGGTTGGCGTGATCATGGGCTCCAAGTCCGACTGGTCCACCCTTAGCCACACCGCCGAGATGCTGGACAAGCTGGGCATCCCCCACGAGGTCAAGGTGGTCTCTGCCCACCGCACCCCGGATCTGCTGTTCCAGTACGCCGAAGAGGCCGAAGCCCGCGGTATCCAGGTGATCATCGCCGGCGCCGGTGGCGCCGCTCACCTGCCGGGCATGTGCGCGGCCAAGACTCACCTGCCGGTGCTCGGCGTGCCGGTGCAGTCGTCCATGCTCTCGGGCGTCGACTCGCTGCTGTCGATCGTGCAGATGCCAGCCGGTATCCCGGTCGCCACCCTGGCCATCGGCAAGGCCGGCGCGGTCAACGCGGCGCTGCTGGCGGCCAGCATCCTCGGTCACCAGCACCCGCAGTTCCACGCGGCGCTGAAGCAGTTCCGCGAGGAGCAGACCGATACCGTGCTGAACAACCCGGACCCGCGCGAGGCCTGAAGCCCATTCCATCAGAGGCTGCGACATGGCGCATTTGCACGCTGTCGGCGGCTCGGAATGCTCATTTACCGGGGTAAACTCCGCTTCCTGCGCTGCGGGCAGCGTTCAACTGCTTGGTCTCGCCACCTGCTGAAAGAGGCTTTGTTATGAAAATCGGTGTGATCGGTGGCGGCCAGCTGGGCCGCATGATGGCCCTGGCGGGCACTCCGCTGGGCATGGACTTCGCCTTCCTCGACCCGGCGCCGGACGCCTGCGCCCAGGCGCTTGGTGAGCATATCCGCGCCGATTATGGCGATCAGGATCACCTGCGCCAGCTGGCCGACGAGGTCGACCTGGTCACCTTCGAATTCGAGAGCGTGCCGGCGGAAACCGTGGCCTTCCTCTCGCAGTTCGTACCGGTCTATCCGGGTGCAGAAGCGCTGCGCATCGCCCGCGACCGCTGGTTCGAGAAGTCCATGTTCCGCGAGCTGGGCATTCCCACCCCCGAGTTCGCCGACATCCAATCGCAGACCGACCTCGATGCCTCGGTGGCCAGCATCGGCCTGCCGGCGGTGATGAAGACCCGCACCCTGGGCTACGACGGCAAGGGCCAGAAGGTTCTGCGCAAGCCGGAAGACGTCACCGACGCCTTCGCCGAACTGGGCAGCGTGCCGTGCATCCTCGAAGGCTTCGTGCCCTTCACCGGCGAGGTGTCGCTGATCGCCGTGCGTGCCCGCGATGGTGAAACTCGCTTCTACCCGCTGGTGCACAACACCCACGACAGCGGCATTCTCGCCCTGTCCATCGCCAGCACCGCTCACCCGCTGCAGGCGCTGGCCGAGGACTACGTCGGTCGCGTTCTGGACAGGCTCGACTATGTCGGCGTGCTGGCCTTCGAATTCTTCGAGGTGGACGGCGGGCTCAAGGCCAACGAGATCGCCCCGCGCGTGCACAACTCCGGGCACTGGACCATCGAAGGCGCCGAGTGCAGCCAGTTCGAAAACCACCTGCGCGCTGTCGCCGGCCTGCCGCTGGGCTCCACCGCCAAGGTGGGCGAAAGCGCGATGCTCAACTTCATCGGTGAAGTGCCGCCAGTGGACAAGGTGATCAGCGTCGCCGACTGCCATCTGCACCACTACGGCAAGGCCTTCAAGGCCGGGCGCAAGGTTGGCCACGCCACCCTGCGCAGTGCCGACCGCGCCCGCCTCGATACCGCTATCGCCGCCGTGCAGGCGCTGATCGCTGCAGACTGATCGGGCGATTCGCAGCTAAACTCTTGAACGACGGCGGTCGTTCAAGAGCCTCCTCCATGAAGCGTCTCCTTTCCCTGCTGCCCCTGTTGTTCGCACTGACCTGCGTCGGCGACGACGATGTGCTGCGCGTCGATTTCCGCGAGCGGCCGCCGGAGATGCACGCCGTCGATGGCCTTCCCAGCGGCCCGCTGATCAGCGTGCTGGAGACCGCCGCACAGCGCCTCGGGATCGACCTGCACTGGCGCGAAGCGCCCTTTCTGCGCAGCCTCGAAGACCTGCGCTCGGGGCGGGTCGACCTGGTACCACGCGTGCTGCTCACCGAGCAGCGCCGCGAATACATCCATTTTCTGCCCAGCATCGGCAACCAGCAGCTCAATATCCGCTTCGTCACGCGCCCCGGCGAAGAGGGCAGACTGAGCCGCTACGAAGATCTCTACCGGCTGTCCCTGGGTGTGAAGCGCGGCACGGCCTACTTCGAGCCCTTCGACAGCGATGATCTGCTGAACCGCGTGTTCGCCAGCGACGATGCGCAGCTGGTAGCCATGTTCCGCGCCGGACGGCTCGACACCATTGCGGTTCTCGACGTTGCGCCGATGGAAGCGCAGCTCCAGGCAATGGGCTTTCGCGACTACAGCTACGCGCACTACGCCCACCGGCAGGTGCTGGGCAACCACTTCGGTGCCTCGCTCAAGCGCTACCAGAGCGATCGGCGTGAGCTGTACGACCGCCTCGGTGCCGAACTCGAGCGCATGCGTGCAGAGGGTGAAATTGCGCTGATCTACCGTCGCTACGGCGTGCTGCCGCCCGACGAGACGAACTGACAGCCCATCCACCTGTCCGATACCGAGCCTGCCGCATAAGCGGCACTCATCAAGGAGACACGCCAATGGGCATTATCGGCACCATTTTAATTGGCCTGATCGTCGGTCTGGTCGCACGCTTTCTCAAACCCGGCGATGACAGCATGGGCTGGATCATGACCATCCTGCTCGGCATCGGCGGCTCCATCGCCGCTACCTACGGCGGCCAGGCGCTGGGCATCTATGAAGCCGGGGAGGCCGCCGGTTTTATCGGCGCAGTGATCGGCGCCATCGTTCTGCTGGTAATCTACGGCGCGATCAAGAAGAGCTGAGGCCCTTCTTCAAGGAGCCGATGGACGCCTGGTCCCTCGGCTTCTCATTCACGCCGCCACGAGATGCCTGATTCCATGCGCCACCTGCTGTTCGCCCTGCTACTGCTTACCGGCCTGGCCCACGCCGAACTACCGGAAACCGACTGGCTCGACCTGATGCCACCCGAGGACCGCAAGGCCCTCGAGGAGATGCCCGAGATCAGCCACGACAGCCCCGAAGGCGACAGCACCTTCTACAGCGAGGACGGCCTGCGCCAGCAGGACCAGGACCTGCCAGCGGTGATGTATTCCACCAGGACTGTGGCCGAGCTCGACGGCAAGGCGATCCGCCTGGGCGGTTATCCGGTGCCGCTGGAAAACGACGAGAAAGGCAACAGCACCCTGTTCTTCCTGGTGCCCTATCCGGGCGCCTGCATCCACGTGCCGCCACCACCACCTAACCAGCTGGTGCTGGTGCGCTACCCGAAGGGTATCCCGCTCGAGGACATCTACGCGCCGCTGTGGGTAAGCGGCGAACTCAAAGTCGAGAAGATCAGCAATGACCTGGCCGACGCCGCCTACGCCATGGAAGCGGGCGAAGTGCGCCTGGTGACCGACGAAGACCTTTAAACACAGCCGCGACACTGATGACGGCAGCACAGGCCCGTAGCCGGTGCTGCGTCTACCTGCGCCGGACCGGCGCCACGGGCTAGTCGCTGGGCTCGCTGGACAGACGCAGCTCCAACCTATGGCGCTCATCGGCTTTCAGCTGCACGACGTCCTCCAGCACGTTGGCCGTCTCGATGCAGAGCATGTCCTGCCAGGCGTCATCGGGAAACTGCGACAGGCGCCTGGCCTTGTCGATCCAGGGATTCCACAGCACGGCCGAGCGTGAGCCGCGGGTGTCCAGATGGATGCGCCGCCGCCAGCCCGGGTCGACGATGCTCAGCCGCGCGGCGGTATCGAGATAGATGCGATCGGTCTCCGCGTCGAACAGCGGGGCGTCCTGCTGACGCAGCTCCTGCCAGTCCTGCAGGGTGTCGATATAGCGACAGCTCTGGAGCCCCTCGACGCTGACCTGACGCACGTCGCTGACGGCGAAGTAGCTGTGTAGCGCCTGGCTCAGGGTCAGCGGTTCCGTACCGCGATTGTGGGTCTCCAGGCTCATGCCGAGGTCCTGCGCCACACGTACGACGAAGGTCAGGCCGACATCCCGCGGCCAACCCTCCAGCGGCTGGTTGCGGGTGTCGTAGGCAAAACGCAGGGTGACGGCGTCGTCCTCCTCATCGATGCTCAGCAACTCCCAGTCAAGCGTGCGCACCAGGCCGTGGGCCGGCGCCTGCTCCAGCTGATAATGCGCCTGCACCGCCTGCGGGTTGCGCCGCAGATCGCCGAACCAGGGCCAGCACAGCGGTACACCACCGCGCACGCTCTGGCCGCGCTGATAGGCCGCGTCCGGGCTCAGCCAGATCAGCGGCGGCTGCTCGCCCTGCTGGTAACCGAGAATCTGCGCACCCTGCTGAGCCACCAGCAGCTCGCTGCCGGCAGCGCGGATTCGCCAGCAGGTCAGTTGATCCAGTTCCACGCGTTCGACTTGGGCGCTACTCATGACGACCTCTCGTTGGGATAGATGACCGATAGTGTGACACGCAAGAAGCAAAACGCCCGTCACTGGGACGGGCGTCAGCTGACTGCAAGCTATGACCTACTTGCCGTAGACCTGTTCCGGCAACCAGGTGATCAGGCCCGGGAAGATGTAGGCGATCACCAGCAGCATAATCTGGATCAGGATGAACGGCACCACACCCTTGTAGATGGTGCTGGTGGCGATGCTCGGCGGCGTCACGCCACGCAGATAGAACAGCGCGAAGCCGAACGGCGGCGTAAGGAACGACGTCTGCAGGTTCAGCGCAATCATCACGCCCAGCCAGATCGGGTCGAGCCCCATCGCCAGCAGCACCGGCCCGACGATCGGCACCACCACGAAGGTGATCTCGATGAAGTCGAGGATGAAGCCGAGCAGGAAGATCACCACCATCACCAGGAAGAACGCACCGAGCACGCCGCCTGGCAGTTGCGCGAACACGTCCTCGATCAGCACCTCGCCGCCGAAGCCGCGGAACACCAGGGAGAACAGCGAAGCGCCGATCAGGATCATGAAGACCATGGCACTGATTTCGGTGGTGCCGTAGGCCACTTCCTTGAGCTGGCCGAAGTTCAGCTTGCCCTTGCTGAAGGCCAGCAACATCGCGCCCACGGCGCCCAGCGCAGCGGCTTCGGTGGGGGTTGCGTAACCCGCGAGAATCGAGCCCAGCACCGCGCCGATCAGGATCAACGGCGGCACCAGTGCCTTGACCAGCTTGCCCCATTCGATCGGGCCGAGTTCTTCCTGCGGCAGCGCCGGCAGTTTCTTCGGCTGGAGGATCGCAGTGGCGATGATGTAGAGGATGTACAGGCCGACCAGCAGCAGGCCGGGCAGCAGCGCGCCGACGAACAGGTCGCCGACCGAGACAGTCTTCGGCGAGAAGATGCCCATCTTCAGCTGCGCCTGCTGATAGGCGCTGGACATCACGTCACCCAGCAGTACCAGCACGATGGACGGCGGAATGATCTGCCCCAGGGTACCGGTCGCCGCCAGGGTGCCGGTGGAGATGGCCGGGTCGTAGCCGCGGCGCAGCATGGTCGGCAGCGCCAGCAGACCCATGGTCACCACGGTGGCACCGACGATACCGGTAGAAGCCGCCAGCAACGCGCCGACCACACACACGGAAATCGCCAGACCGCCGCGCAGGGTACCGAACAGGCGCGACATGGACTCGAGTAGATCTTCAGCCACCCGCGAGCGTTCCAGCATCACCCCCATGAACACGAACAGCGGCACGGCGAGCATGGTCTGGTTGTTCATGATGCCGAACAGGCGGTTCGGCAGGGCGCTCAGATACCCCGGGTCGAAGGTGCCGGTAAGCACGCCGATACCGGCGAACAGCAGGGAAACGCCGGCCAGGGTGAACGCCACCGGGAAGCCGCCCATCAAGGCCACGCAAATACTGACGAACAGCAGAATCGCCATCAACTCAGCCATGTTTCACCTCCGGAGCCGGCAGGCGACCGCTGAGGATGTAGAGCGCCTTGATCAGGTTGGAAATACCCTGCAGTACCAGGCTGACGACCAGTACCAGGATGATGCTTTTCTGCAGATAGACGAACTTCAGCCCGCCTGACTCGCTGGAGGCTTCGAGCGTCGCCCAGGAGTTGCTGACGTAATCCCAGCTGGCCCAGCCGAGGAACAGCGCCACCGGCAGCAGGAACAGCAGGTTGCCGAAGACCTCCACCAGCGCCTGGCGGCGGCCGCTGAACTTCTGGTAGAAAATGTCGACACGCACATGGCCGTTACGCTGCAGCACCCAGGCTGCGGCCCCCATGAACACCAGCGCGTGAGCGTATAGAACTGCCTCCTGCAGAGCTGTCGCGCCGATACCGAAGCCGTATCGCAGGACCACGACGATGGCGGTACCGATCACCAGAAATACGGTCAGCCATGCGCAGGCCTTGCCGAACCAGCTGTTGAGCGCATCGATTAAATTTGCAATAGCGAGGGGAAATGAAGGCTTGTCGGACATAGTGAGTCCTTATCGTTATGAGTAGGAGGCAGACAGCGACCGGTTGGCTGCACATCACGCCACCAGCGGCCTTGTGGGCCGCAGGCCGGCGATTCTAGGCAGGCAAAGGGTATTGCAGCAATGCCCGTACAACTTTAGTCGCAGTCGCTAGGCTTGTAGGTCACGAACCCCTATGTTATTCACGCCCGGTCTACCCCCGGCGATCCCGTGGTAAGACCAATACAACAATAAAGGAGCATTGCATGAAACGTCGCGACATACTCGCCGCAGCGGGCGTAGGCCTTGCAGCAACCGCGCTGGCTGGCTGTAAAGAAGAAGCCAAGAGCGCCGCAGCACCTCAAGAGGGTTCGAGTACCCAAACCTTCAACTGGAAGATGGTCACCTCGTGGCCGAAAAACTTCCCGGGCGTCGGTGTGGGGGCCGAACGCTTCGCCAAGCTGGTCGATGAAATGAGCAACGGCCGCCTGAAGGTCAAGGTGTACGCGGCCGGCGAACTGGTACCTGCACTGGAAGTGTTCGATGCAGTCTCCCGCGGTACCGCCGAGATGGGTCACGGCGCGCCGTACTACTGGAAAGGTAAGGTCCCAGCGGCGCAGTTCTTCTGTGCCTCGCCGTTCGGCCCGAATGCCCAGGAAATGAACGCCTGGCTGCATCGCGGCGGCGGTCAGCAGCTGTGGGAAGAGGTGTACAAGCCGTTCGGCGTGCTGCCGATGGCCTGCGGCAACACCGGCGTACAAACCGCCGGCTGGTTCAACAAGGAAATCAACTCGGTCGACGACTTCAAAGGCCTGAAGATGCGCACCCCCGGCCTGGGCGGCGAAGTGCTGACCAAGATGGGCGGCACCGTGGTCAACATGCCGGCCGGTGAGATCTTCACCGCCATGCAAACCGGCGCCATCGACGCCACTGAGTGGATCGGCCCATACAACGACCTGGCCCTGGGTCTGCACAAGGCTGCCAAGTACTACTACACCCCGGGCTGGCAGGAGCCGAGCGTTCTGTTCGAACTGGACGTCAACCTCAAGGCCTGGGAAACCCTGCCGGCCGATCTGCAGGCCATCGTTCGTGCCGCCGCCCGTGACGTCAATGGCGACATGCTCGACGACTACAACGCCAAGAACATGGAAGCCATGGAGCAACTCAAGGCCGATGGCGTGGAAGTACGCCGCCTGCCGGATGAAGTCCTGGCCCGCCTGAAGGAAGTGGCTGCCGAAGTGGTGGACGCCAGTGCCGCGGCCGACCCGGCAGCGACAAAGGTCTGGGAACATCAGAAAGCCTATCTGCAGCGCCTGTACGACTATGCGGAGAGCAACGAGAAGGACATCTACAACATCCGCGGCTGATTGCCAGGACAAAACGAAAACGCCGGCTTATGCCGGCGTTTTCGTTACTGCGATTCGCTTGTACGGCGCATGCCCGCTCAGCCGCGGCGCGGCGGTACCGGACGGGTGCGACCACTGCCATCGATGGCGACGAACACGAACACGGCCTCGGTGACCTTGCGCCATTCGTTGGACAGCGGATCGTCGCTCCACACTTCGACCATCATCTGGATCGAGCTGCGGCCGATCTCCAGCGCCTGGGTGTAGAAGGACAGTTGCGCACCCACCGCCACCGGCACCAAGAAGGCCATGCGATCGATGGCGACGGTTGCCACGCGGCCACCAGCGACCTTGCTCGCCATCGCGGTCCCGGCGAGGTCCATCTGGGACACCAGCCAGCCGCCGTAGATATCACCGAAACCATTGGTCTCGCGCGGCAACGCGGTGAGCTGCAGGGCGAGGTCGCCCTGGGGAATCGGGTCTTCCTGTTCGTAGTCGTTCATCGCTCGAGACTCGCGGCGCGGTTGTTGTTCTGGGCGCGGAACCCGCATGGCACGCGGGCGCAGCGAGTATACCGACTACGCAGTCGACGGGCGACCATTCTGGCCATTCGCAACGCCCGAGCTTTTGCAAGTTGTCGGGCAAAACGCACGATCGAAAAAACCGCATTCGGGCAGGATGCCCGCCATCATGCGCCATCAAATAAATATAACTAGATGATTCCAAAGGAATTTATTGAAAGAACAAGTCTGGCACGGGCGCTGCAATGTCCTTGTTGGGTGACCGGACAGGCGCCGGTCGCGATACAAGAAAGGAAGAGACGGAATGCGCGCCATCCGCCTCCAACGCAACAGGAGAACCGCCATGTGGATAGTTGCTCTGGTACTGTCCAGTTCGCTGCTTCTGCTCAGTCTGACGTTCGCCAGCGTCCTGCTGATTGGCCGGACCCTGTGCATCAGCCGCTACACCGCCGGACTGGAGCTGCCCACGGGCGCTGTGCCCCAGCCAACGGTTCCGAGCAACGCGTAAGACCCCTGGCCTGCCTGGGCCACTTCCCCATGATCCACCGAGGAGAAACACCATGCTTAGTTGGGCAGTCACTTTCCTGATCATCGCCATCATCGCCGCTGTACTGGGCTTCGGTGGTATCGCCGGCACCGCTGCAGGTATCGCCAAGATTCTATTCGTGGTGTTCCTGGTGCTGTTCATCGTCTCGTTCGTCATGGGCCGCCGCCCGAAGATGTAGGAGTCGTTAATGCATTCGATTCACGCCATCGCTGCCGCCCTGCTGATGGGCGGCGCCCTGGCGGCTCAGGCCGCCGACCGCGACGCCAGTTTCCAGCCGGGCGAGCTGCTGAGCAGCAACGCCGACTATCGCGAAGCCTGGCAGGACCTGGTCAAGGATGAAGAGCGCCTGCCGGACTGGCTGATCAATCTCAGCGGCTTGTCTACCCCCATGCAGGCAGTGGAAGCCGACAACGATCGCTACCTGGTCGGCCAGGTATGCGAAGCGCAAAGATGCTTCAGCCAGCGCGCCTATGTCGCCTTCGAGTGGGAGGACGACGATGCCTATGCGCTCTATGTGCAGGTGCCGGACGGCCTGCCCGAAGACCGCGTGCCAAGCGAGCACGCCACCCTGCGCTGGTTGGGTGACCCGGACGAAGACATTCAGCAGATGCTGATGGAACAGCTGCGCGCCGATGCCAACTGGTATTGAGTGACGGCAGTTTGCAGCCTGTCCCATAAGTCACCGCCGGCACGTTATCATCCCCCGCCATAACGAAGGGGGATCGCAATGCTCAATGGCTTGTGGCTGAGCTTTTTTCTGCTGGCTGCCGTCGCTGCACTGGCGCGCTGGCTGCTTGGCGGCGATGCCAGCGTGTTCGGCGCCATGGTCGAGAGCCTGTTCGCCATGGCCAAGCTCTCGGTGGAGCTGATGGTGGTGCTGTTCGGCACCCTGACGCTATGGCTGGGCCTGCTGCGCATTGCCGAGAAGGCCGGCCTCGTGGACTTGCTGGCGCGCCTGCTGGGCCCACTGTTCGCCCGTCTGATGCCGGAAGTGCCGCGCGGCCACCCGGCGCTGGGGCTGATCAGCATGAACTTCGCCGCCAATGGCCTGGGACTGGACAACGCCGCCACACCCATCGGCCTGAAAGCCATGCGCGCCTTGCAGGACCTCAACCCGAGCGCGACGACGGCGAGTAATGCGCAGATCCTGTTCCTCGTTCTCAACACCTCCTCGCTGACCCTGCTCCCGGTATCGATTTTCATGTACCGCGTGCAGCAAGGTGCCGAAGACCCGACCCTGGTGTTCCTGCCGATCCTGCTGGCCACCAGCGCCTCGACCCTGGCTGGTCTGCTGGCGGTGGCGCTGATGCAGCGTCTGCGTCTGTGGGATCCGGTGGTGCTGGCCTACCTGATTTCTACCGCGCTGCTGCTCGGCGGCTTCATGGCGCTGCTCGCCGGCATGAGCGCCACCGCCCTGGCTGCGCTGTCCTCGTTGCTCGGCAATCTCACCCTGTTCGGCCTGATCCTGCTGTTTCTCGTGGTCGGAGCGCTGCGCAAGGTCCCGGTGTATGAAAGCTTCATCGACGGCGCCAAGGAAGGTTTCGATGTAGCCAAGAGCCTGTTGCCGTATCTGGTCGCCATGCTTTGCGCCATCGGCGTATTGCGCGCGTCCGGCGCGCTGGATTTCGGCCTCGACGGCATCCGCTGGCTGATCGAGACGCTGGGTTGGGATACGCGCTTCGTCGACGCCCTGCCGACCGCGCTGATCAAACCCTTCTCCGGCGGCGCAGCGCGCGCAATGCTGATCGAAACCATGGAGAACTTCGGCGTCGACAGCTTCCCGGCGCTGATCGCCGCCACGGTACAGGGCAGCACCGAAACCACCTTCTACGTGCTGGCGGTGTACTTCGGCGCGGTCGGCCTGCAACGCGCCCGCCATGCCGTGGGCTGTGCACTGGTCGCCGATGCGGCCGGGATCATCGCCGCGATTGCCGTGTGCTATTGGTTCTTCGGCTAAGTCCCCGTCACTCGCCAAAGCCGAGTGTTTTGCCCGCCCAGGTCAGCAAGGGATCGTCGTGCTGGTATTCGCGCAATGCCAGCAGCTTGGGTGCGATGAACGCCTCGAAGTCCTCGGACTGCTCGAAATACACGCCGGTGAAGATGGTAAACATCGACTTGTTGCCGACCGTGGCGTAGAACAGATTGCCCACCGGCTCGCCATCCTGAATCAGCAGCTTGAGGCTGGCGCGGCTGGCCAGGCTGGTTTCCAGCGGCAGATCCTGTTGCACCAGGCCGCTGTCGCGCAGGCCAAACGACGCACCGAAGGTCTCGGCATAGCTGGTCATCAGCGCATCGCCGGCACGTGGATACAGCGAGACGCCGGTGTAGAGGTAAAACCAGTCGCTGCCACGGCTTTCGAAATTAAGGTCGATGGTGCGCGTGGCATAGGTCACCACCTTCTGGTAGCGACCCTCCTGTGGCGCCTCGTAGGCGGCGAAATCGTCGCCACTGAGCAGCAGGCGGCGCTCCTCGGCGAGTGGCGGATCATTGTCGACGCACCCCGCAAGCGACAGTAGGCTCACCAGCAGCAAGAGTCTGAACATGGCATTTCCTCCCTGAAATCAGCCCAGGCAGCTTGCCCGATCCAGCCCTGCCTCGCCAGCGACCACCACCGCCGCTGTGCGCGGGGCCACAACCGCTGGCCATCCCGGCACCGATCACCATGGCCGCTGGCGTGCGGCGCCATCGCAATGGCTATTGGCAGCCAGCCTGACAGCCCGAAAACCGACAATCCCGGGGCGCTTCATCTGCCAGGTGACAGCCAGGAGACTGCCATGCGTGTTCACCTGCCGCTTCGCGTTCATCTGGCAGCGGAATGTGGCCGACATCATCCGCCAGGGCCTGGAGCAGGCCCGGAAAGGCCCCTACAACCTGGTCGGTGATGGCGCCATGAGCCTGCAGGAGATCGCGGCCATCCTGCAGAAACCTACCGGCCGCTGCCGGCAGAGTGGCGCGCTACGCCAGCCGCGCCGACCTCTGCGTGCAGGGCATCAGCTATCGCTCAGCCGGAAGCCGACCTTGAGCGTGACCTGGTAGTGACCGACCTTGCCATTCTCGATATGGCCGCGGGTCTCGAGCACCTCGAACCAATCCAGGTTGCGCACGCTCTTGGCGCACTCGGCCAGGGCGTTCTCGATGGCATCCTCGATGCTGGTATGCGATGAACCAACGATCTCGATCTTCTTGTAGGTGTGATGGTCGGACATGTTCAGCTCCTGAAATTGAAGGGTTCATCTTCAAGACTAGCCACCCGGCCAGAGGTTTCATTTACAGGCCACGGGCCAGGTCGATAAGATGCGACAAATTCTCATTCATCATGAGACACCATCGTGTCGACCCCCTCCGAGTTCGGCTTCTTCTTCAGCGACCATCACCGCTGGCTGCTGCAGCATATCCAGCGCCAGTTGCGCAACCGTGCCGACGCTGAAGATGCGGCGGCGGAAACTTTCTGCCAGTTGCTCACTGCGCGGGTCGACCCAACGCACCTCGAGCGCCCACGCGCCTTTCTCTCCACCGTCGCCCGCCGGCTGGTCTACGACCGTTACCGCCGCCAACGCCTGGAGCAGGCCTACCTGGAACGCTTGGCGCTACTGCCGGAAGAGTTCGCCCCCTCACCGGAAGAAAAGCTGCTTCTGCTGGAGGCGCTCACCAACATCGACCGCAGCCTGTCCGATCTGCCGCTGGTGGTGAAAAAGGCCTTTCTCTACAGCCAGCTCGATGGCCTGTCCTATGCCGAGATCGGCCGGCGCCTGGATATCAGCGAGCGCACCGTGGGCCGCTACATGACCCAGGCCCTGCGCCAGTGCTGGCTGAGCGGCATGCAGCCATGAGCGGCGAAGCGCTCGATCCCGTCGTCGAGCAGGCCATCGACTGGATGGTGCGCCTGCGCTCGGGGCGCGCCGATACGCGAACCGAGGATGCCTTCCAGGCCTGGCTGAGCGCCGCGCCAAACCACGCGCAGACCTGGCAACAGCTGCAGGGCCGCCTCGGCGAGCCCTACGACATGCTACGCCGCGCGCCGAAGGCCCTGCGTGAACCGCTGCTGCAACCGGCCCATGGCCGCCGCGACGTGCTCCGTGGGCTGGTCGGCGCTGGCCTGCTCAGCGGTGGCCTGTGGCTTGGCGCGCGCAGTGACAGTGGCCAGGCCCTGCTGGCCGACCTGCGCACCGGCAAGGGCGAACGCCGCGCGCTGACCCTGGCCGACGGCAGCAGACTGAGCCTGAATGCCGGCAGCGCCGTGGACCTCGACTTCTCCAGCGGGCAGCGCCTGCTGCGCCTGCAACACGGCTCGCTGCTGGTGCAGGTGGCGGCCGATCGCGCGCGGCCCTTCGTGGTGCGTACCGCGCAGGGTGATGCCCGCGCCCTCGGCACGCGCTTCATGGTCGAGCGCCAGGGCGAGTCGACGCGGGTGGTGGTGCTCGAGCATGCGGTGCGCGTATCCCTGCCCAGCGGCGCGCAGCTCGACCTGCAGCAAGGCCAGTCCGCCGTGCTGCATCAGGCCAGGATCGAGCGCCTCGACGGCGACCAGAGCTTCCGTGCCGACTGGTTCAAGGGGCAGCTGAGCGTGCTCGATGAGCCACTGGAAAGCGTGATCGATGCCTTGCGCCCCTACCGCAGCGGCATCCTGCGCCTCGACCCGCAGATACGCAGCTTGCGCGTGCAGGGCGTGTTCCCGCTGGACGACAGCGAGCGCGCGCTTACCGCGCTGGCAGAAACCCTGCCGCTCAAGGTCGAGCGCTATGGCCCCTGGCTGACCCTGATCGGGCCGCGCGGTTAGGCTTCGGCCGTTCTCGGTGCTGAAGGTAGCCGGGTGATCGGCCCAGGCGGCAGTGGCGCTAACAGATCGCGGACAAGTCCGCTCCCACAAGGTGGCAACGCGGGTTGTAACTGAACTGTGGGAGCAGACTTGTCCGCGAATGGTGAATACAGACTTTTATGACTTACCCAAAAAAAGAATGAAAATTTTTCGCATCCGTGTCCGATTTTCGCCGCTCGTTGCACCTCTCTCCTGACGACACCCACATACAGGAGATTCCCGTGCTCAAACCTTGGCCTCTCGCCCTGGCGATCGCCCTCGCTTACGGCCTGCCGCTTGCCCTGGCCCATGCCGAATCCACCGTCCAGCAGCAGGTGCTGAACTTCGACCTGGCGGCCGCCGGCCTGGGGGCGACCCTCAACGCCATCGCCCGCCAGAGCGGCCAGGTGGTTTCCCTCGACCCACAGCTGGTCAGCGGCAAGCAGGCCCCCGCCGTGCGCGGCTCGATGACCGCGCAGCAGGCCATGCAGCTGGCGCTGACTGGTAGCGGGCTGCAACTGGTGGTGACCGAGAGTGGCAGCTTCAGTGTGATTCAAGCGAGCGAAACATCCGGCGCGCTGGAGCTGCGCCCCAGCCATGTCACCGGTATTGCTCAGGAAAACCCGCTGGGCCAGGTCAGTGGCTATCTGGCCACCCGCGCCACCACGGCGACCAAGACCGACACACCGCTACTGGAAACCACTCAGTCGGTATCGGTCATAACCCGTGACCGTATGAAAGCCCAGGGCGTGCAGACAGTCAGCGACGGCCTGGCGTATACCGGCGGCGTACGCTCGGACGTGTCGGGCAACAACCCAACCGACAACACCATCATGGTCCGTGGGTTCCAGCAGATCACCGCCAACGCCTATACCGATGGCCTGCGAAACAACCAGATTGGTTACTACGCCCCAGAACCCTTCGGCATGGAGCGCATCGAGGTGCTCAAGGGCCCTTCATCGGTGCTCTACGGCCAGGGCTCGCCAGGAGGCACGGTCAACTTCGTCTCCAAACGCCCGACTTTCACCACGCACCGTGAAATCGGCTACTCCACCGGTAGCAACGAGCGCCAGCAACTCAGCGTCGACTTAGGCGACACCCTCGGTGATCACGGCGACTTGAGCTACCGCCTGGTGGCCTTGGGCCGCGATGCCAACAACTCGGTCGACTACATAAAAGACGACCGTGTCTACATCGCTCCCAGTCTGACCTGGAACATCAGCGACGCGACCTCGCTTACCCTGCTGACTTCTTATCAACGCAACAAGAACCTGTTCACCAGCAACCTGCCATATTCCCTCTATGACGGCTCAAACCCCAATGGCCGTCTTTCGCGCAGTCGTTCGCTGAACGAGCCGGGGTTCGACGGTGAGAAATCCGAACAGACCAGCGCCGGCTATGAACTGAGCCACGAGCTGAATGACAGCTGGACCTTCAGGCAGAACTTCCGTTACACCCATTTCACCGGTTACTCGCATCAGCTCTATCGCAACAGCGGTGTCATAGGCGGCAACACCATCAACCGCTACTACCAATTGCGTGATTACGAAAACGACAACTATGCGCTGGATAATCACATGGTGGGCAAGTTCGATACCGGCCTCCTCAGCCACCACTTGCTAATGGGTGCGGACTATCAGCGCGGCGAGCGCAGCTCGTTCACCCAGACCGGTAACGCCCCGGCGATTAACCTCTACGCGCCTATACGCGGCGTGGTAATCGATACATCTCAGTACACCAGCCTGCTCAGCACGGCGGAGAAAAACCGTCAGCTCGGTCTCTATCTGCAGGATCAGATCAGACTGGGCAACTGGGTCGCATCGCTTGGTGGCCGTTACGACTGGGCCAGCATCGATACCAGTAATCGCCGCCTCCATACCCTGCAGAGCACCGATGCAGAAAACCTCACCGGCCGCGTCGGGCTCGGTTACCTGTTCGATATCGGTCTGTTCCCCTATATCAGCTACGCCGAGTCGTTTAACCCCACCAGTGGCAACGACTCCAGCGGCTCGCAGTTCGAGCCGGAAACCGCCAAGCAGTACGAAGCCGGCGTGAAGTATCAGCCCACCGGCTCGGAGAGCTACATCACCCTGGCGGCATTCGACCTGCGTCGGCAGAACGTGCTTACTAACGATACCGCCAACCCGGGCTTCAGCGTGCAGGAGGGCGAGGTCACCTCACGCGGGATCGAACTCGAAGGCGTGCTCAAGCCGGTGGAAGGACTCAACGTGATTGCCTCCTACACGGTCAACGATGTCGAAGTGACCAAGGACAACCCGAATGCTGCCGGAATCAGCAACAAGGGCAAGGTGCCGTTCCGCGTACCGGAACATCTGGCCTCGCTGTGGACGGATTACACCCTGCAATCCGGCCCGCTGGCCGGCCTCGGTTTCGGCGTGGGCGCGCGCTACACCGGCGACACCTTCGGCGATGCGCAGAATACTTTCAAGGTGCCGAGCTACACATTGGTCGACGCGATGATCCGTTACGACTTCGGCAAGGCCGATGCCTCGCTCGAAGGGCTCTCGGCCGCGGTCAACGTGAAGAACCTCACCGACAAGTACTACGTGGCAGGCTGCTTCATCGCTACCGCCTGCCTGGTCGGTGCAGAGCGCACCGTCACGGCAGACGTCACCTACAACTGGTAAGCCGAACCGCAACGGGGTGGAAGGCCACGCTGCCAGCCATCCCTGCACGGCTCTGCGCCAGGCCTGCATGATCGCGTCATTTCTCCTGCCTGTTTCAAAAGCCCGATCACCCGCCTACAATCGCGATCAATTCTTATCTGCATCGGCGTGCCAGGGAGTTCCGGGTGTCCAGCGTTTTGCCGCAGTCATCACTGCACGATGACGTACACAGGCTCTATCACAACCATCACGGCAGGCTGCAAGGCTGGCTGCGTCGGCGCCTGGGCGACCGTGAGCGTGCTGCCGATATCGCTCAGGACACCTTCCTGCGGCTGCTGGTGACCCGGCGCATGCCGGAGCAGGGCGAAGGCCGCCGTTTTCTCGCGCAGATCGCCCGCAATCTGGTCATCGACCAGTGGCGCCGCCAGCGCATCGAACAGGCCTATCTCGACAGCCTGGCTGCTTTGCCAGAGCCGCAAACCCCGTCGCTGGAGACCCGCGCCATGGTCATCGAAACCCTGCTGCAGATCGATGCCATGCTCGACGGCATGCCAGCCAAGGTGCGCGAAGCCTTCCTGCTGTCGCAGTTCGAGGGTCTGACTTATCCACAGATCGCCGAACGCCTCGAAGTCAGCGTCAGCTCGGTGCAGAAGTACATGCTGCGCGCCATCGCCGCCTGCTATCAGGTGCTCTACGCCGAATGAAAGCTGCCAGCGAAGCGCCTATCGCCCCGGCCATCGTCGAGCAGGCCAGCCGTTGGCTGATGCTGCAGTGGGGCGGCGAGCTGGATGCCGAACAGCAGCGCTGCTTCGCCGAGTGGCGCGCGGCCGACCCCGAGCACGGCCGCGCCTGGCAGCGCCTGGAGCAACTGCAGAGCACCCTGAGCGGCGTGCCGACCGACACAGCCTGCGCGGTGCTGCGCGAGCTGCCCGATGCACGCCGACGGCAGACGCTCAAGCTGCTCGGCGTGCTGTTACTGGCTGGAGGTAGCGGTTACCTTGCCCAGTCACAGTTACCCTGGCGCGAGGCCATGGCCGACCTGCGCAGCGGCGCCGGCGAGCGCCTGCAACGGACGCTGGCCGATGGCAGCCGGCTGAGCCTGAACAGCGGCAGTGCGGTGGACATCCTGTTCAGCGCCAGCGAGCGGCGCATCCACCTGCTTGATGGTGAACTGCTGCTCGAAAGTGGCCGTGACGCGGCGCAGCGCCCGCTGATCGTGGAAACCTCCGCTGGGGAGATCCAGGCGCTGGGCACGCGCTTCTCGGTGTATCAGCGCGATGGCGGTAGCCAGGTAGAACTGTTCGAGGGCGAGCTGGAACTGCGTCCGCGTCAGGCCGCTGCCACACGCTTGCAAGCCGGGCAAAGCCGCTGGTTTTCTGCCTCGACGCTGAGTGAAATCGCCCCGGCCAATGCCAACGCCATCGCCTGGAATGGCGGTCGCCTGGTCGCCGAGCGCATGCCACTGGGCCAGTTCCTCGCTGAACTGTCGCGCCATCGCCCCGGCGTGCTGCGCTGCGAACCGGCCGTCGCCAGCCTGCCACTGACCGGCGTATTCCCCCTGGCCGACACCGACCGCGTGCTGATCGCATTGCAGCAATCGCTGCCGGTGAAGGTACAGAGCCTGACCCGTTACTGGGTCACGGTGACCGCTGCCTGATTGATCGTTCCCACGCTCCTGCGTGGGAACGATCTGTATCGGCAAAGAAATTTGCGCAGCCCTTGTCGGTTTTACCGACTCGCTCGGGATACCTCTTGAACTCGACCAAGAAGCATTCTCAAGAGGATTATCCAGAATGCCGCATCTGCCCACTTCGACCCGTTCCCGGCTGAGCCTCGCGGTTCGCCACGCCCTGTTCGCCGGCCTGCTTACCGGCGGCCCGTTACTGCTGAGCATGCCGGTGTCCCAGGTCATCGCCAGCGAACAGTCGCGCAGCTACGCCATCGCCGCCGGCCCGCTGGACCAGGCGCTGAACCTTTTTGCCAGCGAAGCCGGCATCCTGCTGTCGGTCGACGCCCAACTCACCGCCGGCAAGCGCAGCCCAGGGCTCAACGGCAATTATTCGGTGGATGAAGGCCTGGCGCAGCTGTTGGCCGGCACCGGCCTGCGGGCGCTCGATGCCAATGGCAACTACATGCTGGAAGTGGCGGTGGAGAGTGGCGACGCACTTGAGTTGGAGGCGATAACTGTCACCCAAAGCAGGCTCAACGCGACAACCGAGGGTAGCGGCTCCTACACCGCCGGTGCTGTGACCATTGGCAAGGGCCAGCACACCCTGAGAGAAACGCCGCAGTCCATCACGGTCATGACCCGCAAGTACATGGATGATCAAAACCTCACCAGCATTGATGAGGTCATGGAGAAAACCCCGGGCATCGCGGTGTATGAGTCCCCCATGGGCGGCAAGTACTTCTACTCCCGCGGTTTCATGATGCAGGGGCAGTACCAGTACGACGGCGTGCCTCTGGACGTCGGCGCAGAGTACGTCCAAGCCAATAGCTTCTCCGGCGACATGGCCTACTACGACCGTGTCGAAGTGCTCAAAGGCGCGGCCGGCATGATGAAAGGCTCCGGCGGTTCTGCCGGCGGGGTCAACTTCGTCCGTAAGCGTGGTCAGGATAAATTCACTACCAGCCTGACACTCTCGGCCGGCTCCTGGGACAACTACCGCGGCCAAGTGGATGTTGGCGGCCCGCTGAACGAGTCGGGAACCCTGCGCGGCCGTGCCGTCATGGCCCAGCAGGATCGCCAGTACTTCTACGACCTCGGCGAACGGGAGGATCAGATCCTCTATGGCGCCCTGGATTATGACCTCACGCCAGACACCACCGTCGGTGTGGGCGTCGCCTACGAGAGTCTGGATGCCACCCCGTGCTGGCATGGCCTTCCCCGCGACAGCAACGGCAAGGACCTGAAGCTGAGTCGCTCCACCTGTCTGGGCGCATCCTGGAACAACTGGGAGAGCGAGCGCACCACCGTCTTCGCAGACCTGTCGCATCGACTGAACGAGGACTGGGCCTTCAAGTTCGCCAGCGTCTACACCCATAACAAGCAGGACATCAAATACGCGCTGTCCGAAACCAGCGGCGGCGTCACCCCAGGCACCACATCGGCACCATCCAGGGTCTATTCGGGCCTGTTCGACTATGACCAGACCGACTACGGCTTCGACGCCTACCTGGATGGCAAATTCGCTGCCTTCGGCCTGGAGCACGAACTGACCGTCGGGGCCAATGCCAGCCGCGGCAAGACCCGTGACCACATGGCGCTCATCGACATGACCGCATTGCTGGGCACGACACAGGACCCGTTCAAGCCGAACGCGCATATCCCTGAACCACCGGACAGCTTCTACGCCCCCAACTCCTATCGTGGCGGCCCGATACCTACCGAGTCGGATACCCGGCAGTTCGGTACCTACGCCACGCTGCGCCTGAAACTCGCCGAACCACTGACCTTCGTGCTGGGTTCTCGCGTCAGTTGGTATCGCAACAAGCGCGACTCCTACACCCGCGCCTGGGACTACTGGCAACACGACAGGAGCCAGGAAAACGGCCAGGTCACCCCCTTTGCCGCACTGATCTACGACCTGAACGACAGCTGGTCCGTGTATGCCAGCTATGCCGACATCTTCCAGCCTCAGAGTACCTACACCGACGAGTCCAACAGCCCGCTACAGCCCAAGACAGGTGCCAGCTACGAGTTGGGTATCAAGGGTGAGTTGATGCAGGGCCGCGTCAACACGGCATTCAACCTGTTCCGAACCGTCGAAGAGCACCGTGCAGAAGCGAACTACAGCACCAGTTGCCCGGGTTCTTCCGACGGTTTCTGCTACAGCGACGTGGGCAAGGTACGCGCACAAGGCTTCGAAGCGGAAATCAGCGGCGAGGTCGTCGACCGACTTCAGTTGCTGGCAGGCTACACCTATACCCAGACCAAGTACCTGGAAAGCGCCAACCTCGACCCGCAAGAGCCAGCCTTTTCCGTCACCTATTTCCCGCGCCACCTGTTTCGCGCCTGGGCCGACTATGAGTTGCCCGGTGAGCTGAACCGCTGGAACCTCGGCGCCGGAGTGAGCGTACAGAGCGACATCGCCTACCGGGATGCGAACGTGAGGCCCGCCGTCAATTCGGTACAGGCTGGTTATGCGATATGGAGCGGCCGCGTGGGCTTTCGTATCGACGAAAACTGGTCTGTCGCGCTCAACGGAAACAACCTGTTCGACAAGAAGTACTACCAAAGCGCAGGTGCCGTTTCCTGGGGCAACTTCTATGGCGAGCCGCGTAACTTCATGGTGACCCTCAAAGGAAATTTCTGAGCCCATCAGTCCTGGTTGAAGCGCTCTGCTCTATAGAGCGCTTCAGCTCCCCCGAACATCCCGCGCGACACGTTCAAGCTGTTCACCACCTATCGCCTGCAATCGCTGCCGCAACTGAAAGTGGGCGGCGGCGTACGCTGGCAGGGCAAGGAGTACTGCAAGGGTTCCGGCCCCAATGGCGAGACCTTCACGCAAGCCCCCTACAGCGTGGTGGACCGATGGCGCAGTACGTCTTCACCCCCCGAGACCAGTGTTTCGCTGAACCTCAACAATGTGCTCGACGATACCTACTACACGGCGATCGGCCCATGCGGCTGGTACGGCACGCCGCGCAGCCTGACAGCGAGCCTCAGCCACCCTTTCTGAGCCCTGTGGATAACCGAGCCCGGACGACATTGCCCTGCAGCTGCGAAGGCGCCGGTGCCCAAGGCATGCAGTTCCTGATTAGCAATGATGCTCAGCCAAGCGGGAGGCCCGGATGAAATCCGGGAAAGATCGGGTGGCATACCACACCGCCGCGGATTTCATCCGGGCTACAGAGCTGCTGAACGCGTAGGAGCCCGCTTGCGAGCGATGGCGATATCCGGCCCGCACGCTTATCCACAGCCCCCTCAGAACTCGACCTGATAACCCAGGGTGAAGGTGCGCCCGCGGCCCTTGAAGTTGTAGTCGTCGGCGATGCGGGCCGATTGCGAGTAGTAGGTGAAGTAATCTTCGTCGAGCAGGTTGTCGACGCCCAGCGACAGGCTGCCCAGCGGCAGGCGGCGGCTGACGCTGGCAGAGAGCAGGGCATAGCCGTCGAACTCCAGGCGCGGATCATCGAAGCTGCGGCTGACGTAGTAGTTGTATTGCAGGTAGCTCGACCAGTCGTCGTTCCAGTTGGCCTGCCAGCTCAGGCTGTACTGATCCGGCGAGATGTTCAGCCCGGTCAGACGCGTATCCACCTTGCCGTCGTCGTTGGTATCGGATTTGCCCTGGCTGTGGGCGTAGCTGCCGCGCAGGCTGTGGCGGTCGTCGATGTGCCAGTTGCCGGTCAGTTCATAGCCCTGGATCTCGACCCGCTCGCGATTGGCGAAGTAGTTGCCATCGCTGCTCACCGACAGGCGTTCGCCCAGGTTGGAGAACGACTCGTAGTAGCTCAGCTCCATGTCCACGCGTTCGAAGTTCAGGCGCAGGCCCACTTCGCGCGAACGGGTGATGATCGGCTCCAGCTCCAGCAGGCTTTCCACGTCCAGCCCCGGCTCGTCGAGCCCGCGCAGCACGCGGCCGATGTCGGGCATGCCGAAGCCCTCGGAGTAGCCGCCGTAGAGCTGTGCCCAGTCGGTGGCCTGATAGGTGAAGCCGTAGTTGCTCAGGGTCTTGCCGAACGACACCTTGCCACCGGCGACGCTCACGCCGCCGGCATTGTTGGTGCCCCAGACGGTGCGAAAGTCATCCACGTCCAGTTCGGAGTGCTCGCGGCGCACGCCGGCCATCAGGGTCAGCTGGTCGGTCAGGTGCAGGTCGCCCTGGAGGAAGCCGGCCTGGTTGTCGTAGGTGGAGGGCGGCACGTAGCTGCGGTGGGTCTGCACCAGCACCTGTTCGCCCTTGTCGCGCATCAGGTCGACGCCGCCGGTCAGGTCGAGCAGGCCATCGAACATGCCGCGGCGGCGCAGGGTCAGCTTGCCGCCCCATTTTTCCGAGTCGCTGCGGCTCTGCTCCCACAGCGTGCCGACCGGGGCGATGCTCGGGTCCTGGAAGGTCGCCGACATCAGCGCGCCGAACTGGCCGCGATAACGCTGGTGGTAGAGCTGCAGGTCGAGCACGTTGCCGTAGAGGTCCTGATTGCTGTAGCTGAAGCTGTACTGGCGGTTCTCGTTGAAGGCCGGATCGCCCTGCGGATCGCCCTTGCGTGCAGTGCTGGGAATGCCGGCGGCGCGGTCGCCAAGCACCGGCACATAGTCATTGTTGCCCTTGAGCTCGTAGTGGTTGGCGCTGAACTGCAGGTGCTGCACGTCGTCGAGCCAGTAGCCGAGCTTGAACATCAGGTCATGGTCGCGGGTGTCCTGGATCTCGCCGGGGTAGGCGACGCCGATCAGGTCGTCGTTGGCGTCGTAGAAGGCGCCGCGCTCCTGCCAGGTGGCGCCGAACAGGGTTTCCCAGTCGCCATGCAGCGCGCTGACCCGGTAGTTCATCTTGTAGCCCAGGCCGTCGTTGCTGAAGCGGTCATCGCTTTCCAGGCTGACCCCGGCGTGCTGGCTGACGCCATTGCCCTCGGGACGACGGCTGATGAAGTTGACGATGCCGCCGGTGGCACCGCCGCCATGTTCGGCCGAGGCGCCGTGGATCACCTCGATGCGTTCGACCTGCGCCAGGTCGATGGTGTAGCTGCTGCGCCCGTCGTTGCGAATCGAGCTGGCCTGCGGCACGCCGTCGACGAGAAACTGCGGCGTGCGGCCGCGCAGCGTTTCACCGGCATTGGACATCTTCTGCCGGCTTGGCGAATAGGACGGGATCAGACTGCTCAGCACTTGGCCCGGGTCACTGCTCAGCGCCAGCTGCTGCTCGATCTGCTGGCGGTCGATGACGGTCACGCGCTGGCTGGTCTGCCCCACAGCGGTATCGCTGCGCAGGGTGCTGACCGTGACCGAGTCCAGCTCCAGCACATCGCCGTTGGCCGAGCGTTGCTGTGGCTGGCGCTCCAGCCCGTAGACGCCCTCGCCCTGACGCACCGCGCGCAGGCCGCTGCCCTGCAGCAGGCGGGCGAAGCCTTCCTCCACCTCGAAGGTGCCCTGCAGCCCTTGGCTGCTTTGGCCCTGCAGCGCGGCCGAATCGAACGACAGGGCGACGCCGGCGGCGCTGGCGTAACGGTTGAGCACCTCGGCCAGCGGACCGCCGGCGATCTGATAAGTGTGCGGTGCCGGCGTATCGGCGAGGCTCAGCGCCGGCAGTGCGCCGCCCAGGAGCAGACCGGAGCAAAGCAGGGCGTGACGGATGGCGGTGCGAAGCGGAGAGCAAGCGGAGCGGTGTGACGGCATGCGGGTTCCCTGGCAGCAGACTGCGAAATGATTGTCTGCAGGGAGGGTCGAAACAGCGCGGCAGAAAGTGCAAATGGTGGAGCATTTTTCTCATAGCGGTGCGAGCACCTGCGTTTGGGAGGCTCTGCTGTCATGCCTGGCGGCACTGGAATCTGTGTAACCCCAACGGACGCGGAGCGTCCTTGGCTGCGTTGCCACGCGGAGCGTGGG
>NZ_JADTQG010000011.1 GCF_016008875.1 Ectopseudomonas mendocina | reverse complement strand
GGGCGCGGGCCCACCCCCGCTCCTACGGGTGGAATGCTTAGTCGGCCATTTGCGTTTTGGCGGGTTGCCCCCGCCCTACGTTTAGCTAGCCAACAGCCCTGCCACCCAGCGCGGCAGCTGTTCGGTAGCCGGGCCGTAGCGTTTCTCGGCGAACAGCGAATGGCCCTGGCTCGGTTCCAGATTGATCTCCAGCGTATGCGCGCCGGCGCGGCGCGCCTGCTCGACGAAACCTGCTGCCGGGTAGACATGGCCCGAAGTGCCGATGCTGACGAACAGCTCGCACTGCTCCAGCGCGTCATGTATGCGCTCCATGTAATAGGGCATCTCGCCGAACCAGACGATATCCGGGCGCAAGGTACCGACTTTGCCGCAGCAGGTGCACGCCTGGCTGACCGGCATGTCTTCCAGTAACGGGAAACGTTGTTGGCAGTTGCTGCACAGCATCGACTGCAGCTCGCCGTGCATGTGCAGCAAGCGTTTGGAACCGGCGCGCTCGTGCAGGTTGTCGACGTTCTGCGTGACCAGCAGGAACTCGCCCTGCCAACTGGCCTCCAGCTCAGCCAGGGCCAGATGCCCGGCATTCGGCGCAATGGCCGGATCGCGCAGCTGGGCGCGGCGCATGTCGTAGAACCGTTGCACCAGTGCCGGATCGCGGGCAAAACCTTCGGGCGTGGCCACCTCTTCGATGCGGTGGTCTTCCCATAGGCCGTCCGCGGCGCGGAAGGTGCGGATGCCGCTTTCGGCGGAGATACCCGCGCCGGTCAGGATGACGATGTTCGGGTGGGTCATTGCTGCTCCAGGGCGGGTCGGGGTCAGGCGCCACTTTATGCCAACACGGGCGATGTGGGGGAGGGCCAGGCAGGCTGCTTGTCATTCTTGGCGCGACAGAATCGCTGAACTCTCACCCTCACTTCGCATCCACAGATCACGGCCCTGGTCTGGACGGGGCAGTGGTTCGGGGAGCGAGCGATGATTGAGAACAACAACGCAAAACCTCTGCGCATCACCCTGACGGCCTGGGCGGCCGTTGTTCTGGGTGCGCTGCTGGCGCTCGGTGGCGCCTATCTGCTGTGGCTGGGCGGATCCTGGTACTACCTGCTGGCCGGCCTCGGCCTGCTGCTGGTGGGTGTGCTGATGCATCGCCGTCAGCGTGCGGCGCTGTGGCTGTATGCCTTGGTGCTGCTGGCGAGCCTGGCCTGGACGATCTACGAGGTGCGCTTCGACTGGTGGCAGATGGCGCCGCGTATCGACCTCTGGTGCGTGTTCGGTCTGTGGCTGCTGCTGCCCTGGATCAACCGGCACATAGCGCCTGAAAAGCCCTGGCGTGACGGTGCCAGCGTGGTGCTGGGCATCGGCCTGCTGCTCGGCGCGGGCATGGCGGTTTATTCGCTGACGCAGGATTATCATCGCCTGCCTGGCCGTTTCGACGAGCCGCGCATGGCCGCTGCTGACGGGGCACCAGCTGGCCGTTCGGCCAGCGAATGGACTGCCTACGGTGGCTCGTCGCGTGGCGAGCGCTACGCCAGTGCGGAGCAGATCACCACGGCCAATGTCGGGCGGCTGAGGAAGGCCTGGGAGTTTCACACCGGCGACCTGCCTGGCGAGGGCGATCCCGGCGAAATCACCAACCAGGTGACGCCGCTGAAGGTCGGCGACAACCTGTTCATCTGCACGCCGCACAGCATCGCCATCGCGGTCGACGCCGACACCGGCGAGGAGCGCTGGCGCTTCGACCCGGCGATCAACCGCCAGGCCGACTACTACCAGCACATGACCTGCCGCGGCCTGGCCTATCACGATGCCGCAGCCTACCGTGGTGCGCCAATTGCCGCGCAAGATGGCGCGGCGCCGGAGCCTTCGCCGGCGGCGACGTCGCGCTGCACCCAGCGCCTGTTCCTGCCGACCAATGATGCCACGCTGTACGCGCTCGATGTGCACGACGGCAAGCCCTGCGAGGATTTCGGCGAAGCCGGCATGGTCGATCTCAAGATCGGCCTGGGCGATGACGCGCTGGGCGTCTACCTGCCCACCTCGCCGCCGGTGGTGACCGAGAAGCTGGTGATCGTCGGTGGCTCGATCACCGACAACGGTTCGGTGGACTCGCCGGGTGGGGTGATTCGCGCCTACGACGTGCGCAGCGGCGAGCTGGTGTGGAACTTCGATCCCGGTCGTCCCGAAGCCACCGAGCCGCTGGCCGATGGCGAGACCTACGTGCGCAGCACGCCCAACTCCTGGACCATCGCCACGGCGGACGAGGCGCTGGGCCTGGTGTACATCCCCATGGGCAACCAGACGCCTGACCAGTGGGCGGTAGAGCGCAGCCCCGAGGCCGAGCGCTTCACTGCGGCGTTGGTGGCGCTGGACCTGGAAACCGGACGGGTGCGCTGGGAGTTCCGCACGGTGAACCATGACCTCTGGGACCGCGACCTGCCATCGCAGCCCAGCCTGGTGGACGTCGAAGGTCCTGAGGGGCCAGTGCCGGCGATCATCCAGGCGACCAAGCGCGGCGATCTGTACGTGCTCGATCGGCGCAGTGGCGAGCCCATCGTGCCGGTCAGCCAGCGACAGGTCCCGCAGGGTACGGTGGAAGGCGACTTCGCCGCGCCGACCCAGCCGGTCTCCGCGCTTACCTATGCGCCTGACGAGCCGCTGCACGAGCGTGACATGTGGGGCGGTACGCCGTTCGACCAACTGATCTGTCGTATCCAGTTCCACCGCCTGCGTTACGAAGGCGACTTCACCCCGCCATCGGAGCAGGGCTCGCTGATCTACCCGGGCAACGTCGGGGTGTTCAACTGGCCCTCGGTGGCGATTGACCCGCAGCGGCAGATACTCTTCGGCGCGCCCAATTACCTGGCGTTCGTCTCGCGTCTGGTCAAGCGTGAGGAGGGCGGCGGGCAGGCCGGTTCCGGTGGCAGCGAGGTGGGTCTGCAACCCAACCTCGGCGCGCCTTACATGGTCAGCCTGGAACCCTTCCTGTCACCGCTGGGGCTGCCCTGCCAGGCGCCGCCATGGGGCTATGTCACGGCGGTTGACCTGCGCAGCATGGACAAGGTCTGGCAGCGCAAGAACGGGACCAGCCGCGACAGCGCGCCGCTGGGCATCCCCCTGACCGTCGGCGTGCCGAATCTCGGTGGCCCGCTGATCACAGCCAGCGGCCTGGGTTTTCTCAGTGGCACGCTGGACTACTACCTGCGCGCCTATGACATGCGCACCGGCGAGGAACTGTGGAAGGACAGACTGCCGGCAGGCGGCCAGGCCACGCCCATCAGCTACGTTTCGGAAAAGACCGGCAAGCAGTACGTGGTGGTGATGGCCGGCGGGCACGGCTCGTTCGGCACGCGCATGGGTGACTCGCTGGTGGCCTGGACGCTGGAGGAAGAGGAGTAGCGGGTATAAGGCCGCTGAGCGGTAATGCGGTTAATTTAGGGCCGTGTACGCTTAGCTCCCCTCTCCCATGAATGGGAGAGGGGAGCCAAGCGCGTGCAACCTTAGTGATGCTCGCGGGTGGCGCGGAATTTTACTTCCGGCCAGCGCTCTTCCATCAGGCTGAGGTTGACGCGGGTCGGCGCCAGGTAGGTAAGGTGGCCGCCGCCGTCGACGGCGAGGTTCTCGTAGGCCTTGTCCTTGAATTCCTTGAGCTTCTTCTCGTCGCTGCATTCGATCCAGCGCGCCGACCAGACGTTGACCGCCTCGTAGGCGCACTCCACCTTGTATTCCTCCTTGAGGCGGCTGGCGACCACGTCGAACTGCAGCACACCGACGGCGCCGAGAACGATGTCGTTGTTGCGCTCGGGGAAGAACACCTGGGTGGCGCCTTCTTCGGCCAGTTCCTGCAGGCCCTGGCGCAGCTGCTTGGATTTCAGCGGGTCCTTCAGGCGCACGCGGCGGAACAGTTCCGGGGCGAAGTGCGGGATGCCGGTGAAGCCCAGACTTTCGCCTTCGGTGAAGGTGTCACCGATCTGGATGGTGCCGTGGTTGTGCAGGCCGATGATGTCGCCAGCGTAGGCTTCGTCCAGGTGCTCACGCTCGCTGGAGAAGAAGGTCAGGGCGTCGCCGACGCGCACGTCCTTGCCCAGGCGGGCGTGGCGCATCTTCATGCCCTGGGTGTACTTGCCCGAGCAGATGCGCATGAAGGCGATGCGGTCGCGGTGCTTGGGGTCCATGTTCGCCTGGATCTTGAACACGAAGCCGGAGAACTTCTCCTCGGTCGGCTCCACGCTGCGCTCGTTGGCTGCACGCGGCAGCGGGCGCGGCGCCCAGTCGACCACGGCGTCGAGCACATGGTCGACGCCGAAGTTGCCCAGTGCGGTGCCGAAGAATACCGGGGTCATCTCGCCCTTGAGGAAGGCATCCGGCTCGAACTCGTGGCAGGCGCCCTGCACCAGCTCCAGCTCTTCGACGAAGCGCTCGTACATGTCGCCGAGGTGCGCGCGGGCTTCATCGGAGTCGAGGTTCTGGATGATCTTGGCTTCGGTGCGCTCGTGGCCGTGGCCCGGGGTGTAGACGATGATGTAGTCGCCGGTCAGGTGGTAGACGCCCTTGAAGTCCTTGTAGCAGCCGATCGGCCAGGTGATCGGCGCCGCCTTGATCTTCAACACCGCCTCGATCTCGTCGAGCAGCTCGATAGGATCGCGGATGTCGCGGTCGAGCTTGTTGATGAAGCTGACGATCGGCGTGTCGCGCAGGCGGCAGACGTCCATCAGGGCGATGGTACGCGGCTCGACGCCCTTACCGCCGTCGAGCACCATCAACGCGCTGTCTACCGCGGTCAGGGTGCGGTAGGTGTCCTCGGAGAAGTCTTCGTGACCGGGGGTGTCGAGCAGGTTGACGATGTGCTCGCGGTAGGGGAACTGCATTACCGAGGTGGTGATGGAGATGCCGCGCTGCTTCTCCATCTCCATCCAGTCGGAGGTGGCATGACGGTCGGATTTACGCGACTTCACGGTACCGGCGACTTCGATGGCCTTGCCCATCAGCAGCAGCTTCTCGGTGATGGTGGTCTTACCGGCGTCCGGGTGGGAGATGATGGCGAAGGTACGGCGCTTGGCGACTTCGGCGGCCTGGGTGGTCATGAATATGTGCCTGGATTGAATCGTTGAGGGCGCCTCAGGCGTCCGGAAAACTGGCGATTATACCGATAACTGCAGGCGCTGGCGGAGGCACGGCCATCGGGTTTGCGTCGCGCTGACAGGAGACGCAGGTTGGGCAAATCGGGCGATGCGTAAATATCGCGTAAAAGAATGGTTATGAAAATTATTCCCATATAGAGTAGCCGCCCGTCGCAGTGGGTCAGGGTAAGGGTGGCTCCGTCGTGTTGAAGAAAATCATCTTCCAGTTGCACTGGTTCTTTGGCATCAGTGCCGGTTTGGTGTTGGCCATCATGGGCATCACTGGCGCCCTCTATAGCTTCGAGGGCGAGATCATCCGGGCGCTTAATGCAGAGCGCTGGCAGATCCAGCCCAGCGAGCAGGGGCACCTGACTCCGGCCGAGCTGGCTTCGCGGATCGAGACGGCCACCGCTGACCGCGTCACCGGGTTGTGGGTCGATGGTCGGCACGACGGGCCAGGCATGGCATTTCTTTCCCCCCCACCGGGTGAGCGGCGCGGGCCGCGCATCGTGTTCGACCCTTACACCGGTGAGGTGCTGGCCAAGCCGATCGGCCAGGACTTCTTCCAGTTGATGCTGATGCTGCACCGCTTCCTGTCCATGGGCGAGGTGGGCAAGCAGATCACGGCTGCCAGTACCCTGGCGCTGCTCTTCTTTTGCCTGTCCGGCCTTTATTTGCGCTGGCCACGCAAGGCGCTGAGCTGGCGCACCTGGTTGACCCTGGACTGGAAGAGGAAAGGCCGCAGTTTCAACTGGGACCTGCATGCCGTCGCCGGTACCTGGGCGCTGCTGTTCTATCTGTGCGCCGGTCTCACAGGCCTGTATTGGTCCTATGACTGGTACCGCGAGGGGCTGACGCACCTGCTTTCCGATACGCCACCGGAAAAACGCGAAGGCCGTGGTCGCGGTGGCCGCGAGATGCCCAACGGTGCCTTGCCCGAAGTCGACTATCACACCATGTGGCAGAGCATCCAGCAGACAGCGGGGCCCAAGCTGATCGCATGGAACCTGCGCCTGTCGCCGGTAGCGGGGCAGCCGGCGACTGTCTTCTACATGCTCGACGATGCCGACCACGTAAGCGCATTCAACCAGTTCCAGATCGATCCGCAGAGCGGCGTAATCAGCCGCCATGAACGCTACACCGACAAGAGCTTCAAGGCGCAGCTGCTGGCCAGCGTCTACGCGCTGCATGTCGGTGAGTACTTCGGCCTGCCGGGACGCATCCTGATGATGCTGGCCACGGGCGCGCTGCCGCTGTTCTTCGTCACCGGCTGGCTGTTGTACCTGGATCGCCGGCGCAAGAAGCGCGCGGCACTGGCCGCACGAGGCTCGCTCAAGGGGGATGATGCGGCAGGCGGTTGGCTGGTCGGTTTCGCCAGCCAGAGTGGTTTTGCCGAGCAACTGGCCTGGCAGAGCGCCGGGCAACTGCAGGCCGCCGGTATCCCGGTGCGGGTCGAGCCGCTTTCGCGCGTCGATGCCGACAGCCTGCGCCAGGCGCGCAAGGCGCTGTTCGTGGTCAGCACCTTTGGCGATGGCGAAGCGCCGGACGCGGCCCTGGGTTTCGAGCGCAAGGTACTCGGCGCCTCGCTGCCGCTCGATCAGTTGAGCTATGCCGTGCTGGCCCTGGGCGACCGGCAGTATCAGCACTTCTGTGGCTTTGCCCGGCGTATCAACGACTGGCTGGGTTTGCAGGGCGCGCAGCGCCTGTTCGACAGCGTCGAGGTCGATGGCGCCGATCAGGCCGCGTTGCAGCGCTGGCAACAGCATCTGAGTGACCTGACCGGTGCTGCGCCGGTTCGCTTCGAGGAAGCGTCCTGGCAGAACTGGACGCTGAGCGAGCGGCGCCTGCTCAACCCTGGCAGCCAGGGCGCGCCGGTATTCCTGCTCGGCCTGACGCCGCCCGCGCAGAGCGCCTGGCAGGCTGGCGACATCCTGGAGATCCGTCCACGTCACGACGCCGCAGCCGTGCAGACCTGGCTGCAGCATTCGGGCTTCGACGGCCTCGAACCGGTGGTGCTCGATGGCCAGGCGAGCAGCCTGGGCGAAGCGCTGGCTGAGCGTCAGCTGCCGGAAAGCCTTGCGCATCTGGTCGGGCTGCATGCCCAGGCCGTGGTCGACGCGTTGGTGCCGCTGGGGTCGCGTGAGTACTCCATCGCCTCGGTGGCAGCCGATGGTGTGCTGCAACTGATCGTGCGTCAGGCGGTGCAGGCCGATGGCCGTCTCGGCCTGGGCTCAGGCTGGCTGACCGAGCACCTGCCCGACGGCGGCCAGTTGCTGGCGCGAGTGCGGCGCAACAGCGGTTTCCATCTGCCGGATGATGATCGCCCGCTAATTCTGATCGGCAACGGCACCGGTCTGGCCGGGCTGCGCTCGCTGCTGCGCGCGCGCGTATTGGCAGGGCAGGGGCGTAACTGGCTGCTGTTCGGTGAGCGCAATCGCGCCTGCGATTTCTTCTGTGGTGACGAGCTGCAGGCGGCGCTGGATGCAGGCGAGCTGCAGCACCTGGATTCGGTGTTCTCCCGCGACCAGGCCGACAAGCGCTACGTACAGGATCTATTGCGCGAGCGGCACGAACGCTTGCACGCCTGGCTGGCCGAAGGAGCTGCCATCTACGTCTGCGGCAGCCTGCAGGGCATGGCCGGTGGCGTCGATGCGGCACTGCGCGAACTGCTCGGCGACGAGGCGGTGCAGGATCTGGTCGAGGAAGGTCGCTATCGCCGCGACGTTTATTGATCGTCGAGCCAGGAAGCACCGTGTGTAGCGAAGTTGCCGAAGTGATTTTTATATATGAGAATCATTCGCCTTAATCGTCCAGAGTAAGTCCTATGACCGCCAGCCTGGCTCGCATCCTGATCGTCGAGGACGACCGCACCCTGGCCGCCCAGCTCGGCGAACTGCTGCGTGGCCAGGGCTACGCCACCAGCGCCTGTCACCTTGGCGAGGCGGGGTTGGAGACGGCGCTGCGCGAGTCGCCGGATCTGCTGTTGCTCGATGTGATGCTGCCGGACGTCAACGGTTTTTCCGTGCTGCGGCGCCTGCGCGAGCAACAGCAGACACCGGTGATCATGCTCACCGCCTGTGGCGCCGAGGAGGAGCGCATTCGTGGTCTGCGCCACGGCGCCGATGACTACCTGCCCAAGCCCTTCAACATCACCGAGCTGCAGTTGCGCATCGACGCCGTGCTGCGCCGCACGCGCCCGCAGGAGGGCACGCGTAGCGGCCAGGCGCAGCAGTTGCAGGTCGACGAGTTGCAGCTGGACCGCCACGCTCAGCAGGCGCGGGTCGGCGACTGCGACCTGGCGCTGACGCCGTTGCAGTTCCGCCTGCTCTGGCTGCTGGTCAGCCATCGTGGCGAGGCGCTGAGCAAGCCCTATCTGTACCGTATGGCGCTGGAGCGCGAGTACAGCCAGTACGACCGCAGCCTGGACATGCACGTCAGCCGCATTCGTCGCCGCCTGGCCGAAGCCGGCCTCGGCGCCGACCGTTTGCAGACGCTGCACGGCCGCGGCTACGCCTTCACATGAACCGGCGCCTGTTCTGGAAGCTGTGCCTGGTCATCGCTCTGGGTAGCGTGGCGCTGTTCTGGATCATCGCCCGTGTCGCCTGGCAGACCGAGGAGCGCATGAGCTTCATCGATGCCGAGCACCAGCAGACCTTGCGTCATTACGCCCAGCAGGCCGAAGCCATGTATCGCTCCGGCGACCATGCCGCGCTGGGGCGCTGGCTGGATACCCTGCAGCAGCAGGAGCAGACCTGGGCGGCGCTGGTCGAGGCCGAGGTGAGGCCGCTGGCCGGCAGCGAGCTGTCGCGGCGTTTCACCGACAGTTTCGGTCTGGGCCGGGATCTGAGCTGGAAGATTCACCTGTACTTCCAGGAAAACCCGATCATGGACATCCCGTTCAGCGACGGCAGCGCGCACTTTCTCATCCAGTTGCCGCAGCGCATGCGTCCCGGCCTGTATTGGCACTACGCCAAGCTGCTGCTGCAACTGGTGGTGCCGCTGGTGTTGCTGGTGATTCTCTGCCTGATCCTCTATCGCCACCTGATGCAGCCGCTGAGTCGCCTGGAGCAGGCCACCCGGCAGTTCAGCGACGGCCGTCTGGACGTGCGCGTGCGCTCGCTGCTCGGCTCGCGCAACGATGAGCTGGCCAGCCTGGCGGATACCTTCGACGCGATGGCCGAGCGCACCGGCCAACTGATCATCGACCAGCGCCAGCGCCTGGCGGACATGTCCCATGAGCTGCGCACGCCGCTGACGCGCATCGAGATGGCGGTCAGCCTGGCCGAACAGAACGGCGGCAGCCAGGGCCTGCTCGAACGCATTCGCGAGGACTGCGCCGGTATGCGCCGCCTGGTCGAGGATGCCCTGACCCTGAGCTGGCTGGAGAACGAACGCCCCGAGTTGCGCGACGAGAACCTGGATCTGTCCGAGCTGCTCGACAGCATCCTCGACGATGCGCGTTTCGAATATCCCGATCGAACGATCATCTGCCAGATACCGGACAGCGCACCGCTGCACGGCAGCAGCAGCCGGGCGCTGGGCCAGGCCATCGAGAACGTGGTGCGCAATGCGCTGGACCACACGCCGTCCGGTGGTCAGGTCGAGGTCTGCCTGCAGGAGACTGGCGGCGACTGGTCGCTGACGGTCGCCGATCAGGGGCCAGGGGTCGCCGAGCACTGGCTGGAGCGCATCTTCCAGCCGTTTTTTCGCGGCGGCAGCGAGCGCGCCGGCTTCGGGCTCGGCCTGGCCCTGGCGCAGCGCCAGGTCAATGCTACCGGTGGCAGTATCCGTGCGAGCAATCGCAGCGGCGGCGGCTTGCTCATGGACATTCGATTGCCACGCACGGCGGTGTAACAGTTGTAAAAGTGATTCCCTGACGCAAGGCATGTGATGAAAATTCGCAAATGCGAAGTATTCACATTTCTTTCGGGGAGGATTGAACATGCAGCGTTGCCCTTACCGCCTGAGCCTGCTCGGCGCCATGACCGTCGGTGGTCTGCTCGGCGCATCGCATGCGCACAGTGCCGAGTCTCTGCTGGAGCTGGACGCCCAGGAAATCACCGCCGCCGTGCTGGACCGCAGCGAAAGCGTCGAGGCCGAGCAGCTCGAGCGTTACCAGGCCAGCGACCTGCAGGAAGTGTTCGAATCCAACCCTGAGGTAGCGGTAGCCGGGGGCTCCACGGCTGCGCAGAAACTCTACCTGCGCGGTCTGGAAGACACGCTGCTGAACATCACCATCGACGGCGCCAGCCAGCCGGGGCAGACCTTCCACCACACTGGCCGCATCAGCATCGAGCCGGAGTTGCTCAAGCGCGCGGAAGTGCAGGCCGGTACCGGCGATGCCACCGCCGGGGCGGGGGCGCTGGGCGGCGCGGTGCGCTTCGTCACCAAGGACCCGGATGACCTGCTGCGCGAAGGCGAGCAGCTCGGCGCGCTGCTCAAGACGGGTTACTTCAGCAATGGCGAGGGCTACAGGAGCAGCGCCAGCGTGTTCGGTCGTTTCAATGAAAACTGGTCGGCGCTGGCCATGGCCAGCTATCAGGATCAGAACGATTACGAGGACGGCAACAACGACGACGTGCTCGGCACTGGCGCACGGCAGAAGTTCGGCTACGCCAAGCTGGTCGGCAAGCTCGATGAAGCGCAGACCCTGCGCCTGAGCTACGAGCGCCGTCTCGATGAAGGCGAGCGCCCGCAACGTCCGCAGTGGGTGGTCTCGGCGCCGCGCAATGCGGCGTATCCATTGCAGACCGAGCGTGAAACCTGGACGCTCAATTACGCCCTTCAACCGCTGAACAACGACCTGCTCGACCTCGAGCTGACCACCTACTACACCACCAACGAGCTGCAGCAGGATGGTCGTTTCGGTCTGTATTTCGGTGAAACCCGCAGCAGCGGCTTCGACCTGCGCAATACCAGCCGCTTCGCCGCGCACAAGCTGACCTACGGCGTGGACTACCGCGACGATCGCACCACCCTGGGCCCGGAAGGCGACCGTGAACTGGACGATGAGAACGGGGAGGTGCTTGGCTTCTACGTGCAGGACGCTTACCAGATCACGTCGCGCCTGCTGCTCAACGCAGGTCTGCGCTATGACCGTTATGAGCTGGACGACCGCGACAAGCAGACGTTCAAGGAAGAGGGGTTCAGCCCCAACCTGAGCCTGCGCTACCAACTCACCCCCGAACTGGCGGTGTTCGCCGGGCATTCCCAGGCGCTGCGCGGCCCGCAGGTTCGCGATGCGTTCAAGCTCGACGTGGCCGGCAACGACCCCAGCCTGAAAGCGGAGAAGGCGCGCACCGAGGAGGTCGGCTTCGACTACCGCCTGGGTGGCCTGGAGTTCATGGGCAAGGCCTATGTCACGCACATCCGCGATGCCATTTCCTATACGCCTGAGCGGGCCAATCTGTATCGCAACCTCGGTGACCTGGAAACCAAGGGCGTGCTGCTGCAAGGCGCCTATCACTGGCAGCAGGTCAGCCTGGGGCTCAGCTTCCATCGCAACATCGCCCGCCTGGATGATCGGCGACTCAACGCCTACGAGCACAACGGCCTCGGCACCAGCCTGGGCAATACCTGGACGACCTTCGCTGACTACCGTGCCAGCGATAGCCTGACCGTCGGTTGGCAGGGCCGCTTCGTGCGCGGCATCGATAAGCTGCATACGATCGATGGCGACGTCTCCAAGCCGGGCTACGGCGTGCATGACCTCTACGCCGAATGGCAGGCGCTGCCGGAGCAGCTGACCCTCACCCTGACCCTGAAGAACCTGCTGGACAAGCAGTACCTGGATCACGCCAGCAACGAGGACTTCACCCATATTCCCGGCTACGGCATCGTGCGCGGCTCCTACGAGCCGGGGCGTGAGTTGCGTCTGGGGGTTGCGTGGCGTATCTGATGCAGCGGTTGATTCTGGGCATCTTGTTGGGACTGGCCTCGCTGGCGTCGGTGCAGGCACAGGTGTTGACCGACCTGGCCGGGCGCGAGGTCGAGGTGCCCGACAAAGTCGAGCGCATCGTGCTCGGTGAAGGGCGCCTGCTGCCGGTGCTGGCCATCCTCGAAGACGAGCAACTGCTGGAGCGTCTGGTGGGCATGCCGGCCGACCTCGCGCTGGTCGATCCGGGCAGCGCGCGGCAATACCAGCAGGCCTTTCCCGCCCTGGCCAAGGTGCCGCGCATTGGCCAGGGCGCGGCCGATACTTTCAGCCTCGAGCAGGTGCTGACGTTGCGCCCTGACCTGGCCATCTTCAGCCTGTCCGGGCATGGCCCCGGCAGCACACAGGGGCGGATGATCGAGCAGTTGCAGCGCGCCGGTGTCGCGGTGCTGTTCGTCGATTTTCGCGAGCAGCCTTTGGCCAACACGCCGCGCAGCATGACGCTGCTTGGCCGCGCGCTGGGCCGCGAGGCGCGTGCCGAAGCGTTCAATGCCGCGCATGCCGAGGCCCTGGCCGCGGTGCGCGAGCGGCTGCCGCAAGGCGCTGGGCCCAAGGTGTTTCTGCACAGCCGCGCCGGACTTGGCGAGGGCTGCTGCGAAAGCATGGCGCGCGGCATGTTCGCCGATCTGCTGGTCGAGGCCGGCGGCGACAATATCGCCCGTGAGCGTCTGCCCGGGCATGCCGGCGTCCTGAGTCTGGAGCTGCTGCTCAGCCAACCGCCGCAGCTGTATATCGCCAGCGCCGTGGGTTCGGCCGATAGCCTGGCTGCGGGTGCGTCCTATATCGCCCTCGGCCCTGGGGTCGACGCCGATCCGGCGCGCGCCTCGTTGCAGCGCCTGGTCAGCCGCGGCGGCCTGCAGCATCTGGCTCCGGTGCGCGACGGGCAGGTGCATGCCATCTGGCATGGTTTCTACAACAGCCCGTTCAATGTGGTGGCGGTGCAGGTCTTCGCCAAATGGCTGCATCCGCAAGCCTTCGCCGATCTCGATCCGCGGCGCACGCTGGAAACCTTCTACGGCCAGTTCCAGCCCGTAGCGTTGGACGGCCAGTACTGGATCAGCCTGTGAGCGCGCACGCTATGCAGACGCTGAACCGCGCCTATCGCCGCACGCTCTGGCGGCGCTGGGCGTGCCTCGGCGTGCTGGCGGCACTGCTGCTGGCCAGCTTCATTGCCGACCTGGCCACCGGACCGGCGGGCCTGGGCTGGTGGGATGTGGCGCGCGGGCTTTTGCAGCCGCAGCACCTCGAACCGTCGCAGGCGGTGATCATCTTCGATATCCGCGTGCCGTACGCGCTGATGGCGCTGGTGGTCGGCGCCAGCCTGGGCCTGGCCGGCGCCGAAATGCAGACGGCGCTGAACAATCCGCTGGCCAGCCCCTTCACTCTCGGCGTGGGCGCGGCCGCGACGCTGGGCGCGGCGCTGGTGATCCTGTTTCGGCCCGCTATCGGCGGGTTGGGCGCCGATCTGCTGTTGCCGCTGGCGGCCTTCGTCTGCGCGTTCATTTCCTGCCTGCTGCTGCTTCTGGTAGCGCGGATGCTGGGCGAGGCGCTGCACACCCTGGTGCTGTTCGGCATCGCCCTGCTGTTCGGGATCAATGCGCTGGTCGGGCTGCTGCAGTTTCTCGCCGATGCCGATGCGCTGCAGCAGATCGTGTTCTGGACCCTTGGCAGCCTGGCCCGCGCCGATCTGCAGCGGGTGGCGCTGGTGGCTATCGTGCTGGCTGTCTGCCTGACGCTGGCGCTGCGCCAGGCCTGGGCCATGACCAGCCTGCGCGGCGGCGAGGAGCAGGCGCGCAGCCTGGGCATTCGCGTCGGCCGTTTGCGCACCTTCGTATTGCTGCGGGTCAGTTTGCTCACCGGCGTGGCCACGGCCTTCGTCGGCGAGGTCGGCTTCATCGGCCTGGTCGGCCCGCACGTGGCGCGCCTGCTATTGGGTGAGGATCATCGTTTCTACCTGCCCGGCAGCGCGCTGGCTGGTGCCTTGCTGCTATCGCTGGCGTCCCTGGCCAGCCGCGCGTTGCTGCCCGGGGTGATCCTGCCGGTGGGGCTGGTCACCGCAGTGGTCGGCGTGCCGCTGTTCATCGGCCTGATCCTGGCGCGGGGGCGCAGCCTATGAGCCTGCTGATCGAGGGGTTGGGGCTGAACTATGGCGCGCGCAGCATCCTGCAGGACCTGACCCTGGCTGCCGTCGAGGCGGGCAGCCTGGTTGGCGTGCTCGGCCCCAATGGTGTCGGCAAGTCGTCGCTGCTGCGCGTCATTGCCGGTCTGCAGGCGTGCGGTGGCGTGGCGCGATTGGGCGAAGCGGTCTTGAGCGGCGTGCCACCCTGGCGCCAGCAGGCGAAGGTGGCCTACCTGCCGCAGCAATTGCCGCAGGCGGTGTCGCTGCTGGCGTACGAAAGCCTGCTGGCGGCCACGCGGGCGCGTTGTCCGCAGCTTGCCTCGCACGAGCTGGCGGCGCGGGTCGAAGCCATTCTCCAGCGCCTGGGCATCGAGCATCTGGCCCTGCAGCGCATGGATCGTCTGTCCGGCGGGCAGCGACAACTGCTCGGCCTGGCGCAGGCGCTGGTTGGTGAGCCGCACCTGCTGCTGCTCGACGAGCCCACCAGTGCGCTCGACCTGCACTGGCAACTGCGTGTGCTCGACTGCGTCGCCGAGCGTTGCCGCACTGAACGCACCATCGCCCTGGTGGCCTGCCATGACCTTAACTTGGCGCTGCGTTTCTGTACTCATCTACTGTTGCTGGCGCCGGGCGGGGGGTACCGCTTCGGTGTAGCCGACAAGGTGCTGGACACCGCCTGGCTGCGCCGCGCCTATGGCATCGAGGCGCGTATCGAACATTGCTCCCTCGGTCAGGCACTGGTGCTGGCCGACCGTCCACTGCTCAAGGAATCATCCAGTCATGCCGAACAGCCATAGTTCGTTCACCTGCACCCAGGCGCCGCGCCTGCTCGGCCGCCTGTGCAAACATTTTTCGCACAAGATCGAGGCGCGCTGGAGCGAGCAGGAAGGTCTGCTGCGTTTCTCCATCGGCGAGTGCGTGCTGCGCGCCGATGAGCAGGCCTTGCATCTGGCCTGCACGGCGCCGAGCGCAGCCGAACTCGATGAGTTGCAGGAGGTCATCCGGCGACATTTGCAGGGCTTCGCTCAGCTGGATCAGTTGGTGCTGCAATGGCACTGAAACACGGCTGCGCCAAACTGGCTGAAAGCCCCGCCTGTTCAGCATTTCAGGGCGTTTTGTGTGATATCCGGAACGAGACGAAATTAGGCAGAATTTCCGGTTGATCTGCGCGGCGCATGGTCTTAAAGTCCGCGCCCGAACGTCCATGCTGGAAACGATCCATCCGGCTCAAGTACTGACGACGAGAGGTTGCCGGCCGGCCAGGTCGGTACCGGTGATGCTCGGCGACATGCCTTGGGAAGTAGGCGAACCAAAGTGGGGAAACTGTCAGACGTTCAGGCCGGCGCATGGCGCGGCCAGCCCCGACACGTGGCGGAACCTGCAAGCGGTTCTGCTGCCCGAATCAATGTGTTCCCGGTTTTGCCAATGGAGTCCCCAGCATGTCGATCAAGGTCGAAGACTACTACGCACCCGCCACTTTCCAGCGCATGAAGGCGTTCGCCGATCAGCACGAAACCCCGTTCGTGGTGATCGACCGGCAGATCATTGCCGATGCTTACGACCAGTTGGGCAACTGCTTCCCGTTCGCCAAGATCTATTACGCGGTCAAGGCCAACCCGGCCACCGAGATCATCGAGCTGCTGCGCGACAAAGGCTCGAGCTTCGACATCGCCTCGATCTACGAGCTGGACAAGGTCATGGCCACTGGCGTTGGCCCGGAGCGCATCAGCTACGGCAACACCATCAAGAAGTCCCGTGATATCCGCTACTTCTTCGACAAGGGCGTGCGCCTGTTCGCCACCGACTCCGAAGCCGACCTGCGCAACATCGCCAAGGCAGCGCCGGGTTCGAAGATCTACGTGCGCATCCTCACCGAAGGCTCGACCAGCGCCGACTGGCCGCTGAGCCGCAAGTTCGGCTGCCAGCCGGACATGGCCCTGGACCTGCTGATCCTGGCCAAGCAGCTGGGTCTGGTGCCCTACGGGATTTCCTTCCACGTCGGCTCGCAGCAGCGCGACATCGACGTCTGGGACGCCGCCATCGCCAAGGTCAAGGTGATCTTCGAGCGTTTGAAGGAAGAGGACGGCATCACCCTGCAGATGATCAACATGGGCGGCGGCTTCCCGGCCAACTACATCCAGCGCACCAATGATCTGGAAACCTATGCCGAGGAAATCACCCGCTTCCTCAAGGAAGATTTCGGCGACGAACTGCCGGAAATCATCCTCGAGCCGGGCCGCTCGCTGATCGCCAACGCCGGCGTACTGGTCTCGGAAGTGGTGCTGGTGGCGCGCAAATCGCGCACTGCGGTCGAGCGCTGGGTCTATGCCGACGTGGGCAAGTTCAGTGGCCTGATCGAAACCATGGACGAAGCCATCAAGTTCCCCATCTGGACCGAGAAGAAGGGCGAGATGGAAGAGGTGGTGATCGCCGGCCCGACCTGCGACAGCGCCGACATCATGTACGAGAACTACAAGTACGGCCTGCCGCTGAATCTGGCCAGCGGCGACCGCCTGTACTGGCTGTCCACCGGTGCCTACACCACCAGCTACAGCGCGGTGGAATTCAACGGCTTCCCGCCGCTGAAGTCCTACTACCTGTAAGGCCCCACGCAAACTGAATGCGCCCACCTTGTGTGGGCGTTTTCATTTATGCCGCCGTGACTGTTGTTTGTTGCGCAAGCTATTTAGAATCATTATCAGCTTACACCTGTGGAGAGGCGCATGCTGCTGATCATCCCTGACGTGCTCGACGCCGAGCAATTGCGTCAGTACCGTGCCGCGCTCGAAGCGGCAAACTGGCAGGACGGTCGAGTCAGTGCCGGGCATCAGGCGATACAGGCCAAGAGCAATCAGCAACTGGCGCAGGACGATCCACTGGTGACCCAGCTCGGCGACTTTCTGCTCGACTGTCTTAGCCGCCATCCGCGTTTCATGGCTGCCGCGCTGCCGCTCAAGGTGGTGCCGCCGCGTTTCAACCGGTATGCCGGCGGCGGCCAATACGGCGATCACATCGACAATGCCATCTTCAGCGTACCGGGCACTGCGCATCGTATTCGCGCGGACCTCTCGGCCACCCTGTTCTTCAGCGAACCGCACGAATACGACGGCGGTGAACTGGTGATGCAGGACCGGCGCATCAAACTGCCGGCCGGGCACATGGTGCTTTATTCCAGTGGCTGCCTGCATCGCGTCGAACCGGTGACCAGTGGTGCCCGTCTGGCCTCGTTCTTCTGGGTGCAGAGCCTGGTGCGTCAGGATGATCAGCGCAGCGTTCTGCTGGAGCTCGATGACAGCATCCAGGCGCTGCGTCAGCAGGTACCGGACAGCGCCGAACTACTGCGACTGACCGGCATCTACCACAACCTGCTGCGGCAATGGTCGCAAACCTGAAGCGCCGGGAGTACCCCTATGTCCTCGCCCAAGCTGGCACAGATTCCTGCCGATATCGCTGCCGTGGCCGATTACAGCGCCTATGCCCGCGAGCGCCTCGGCGAGCAGGCCTGGGCTTATCTGGCCGGAGGCGCAGCCGATGAGCTGACCCTGCAGGACAACCGCCAGGCCTTCGACCGCTTGCGCCTGCGCAGCCGGGTCCTGCAGGACCTGCAGGGAGGGAACACGCGCCTGCGGCTGTTCGGCGATGACTTTGCTCACCCGATCTTCGTCGCTCCGGTGGCCTACCAGCAGCTAGCTCACCCGGACGGCGAACTGGCATGCGTGCTGGGCGCCGGTGCCATGGGAGCTGGCATGCTGGTCAGCACCCAGGCCAGCGTCGAACTGGAGGCCATCGCTGCACAGGCGCAGGCGCCGCTGTGGTTTCAGCTGTATATCCAGGCCGACCGCGACTTCACCGTAGCGCTGGTACGTCGTGCCGAGGCGGCCGGCTACCGCGCTCTGGTGGTCACCGTGGATGCGCCGGTGAGCGGCATTCGCAACCGCGAGCAGCGCGCAGGTTTCGTTCTGCCGCCCGGTATTGAGGCGGTCAATCTACGGGGAATACGCCCGCAGCCCAGTGGCGCCCCGCCTGGCGATAGTCTGCTACTCGGCGGTCCGTTGCTGACGGCGGCGCCGACCTGGCGCGACCTGGCCTGGCTGCGAGAGCAGACTCGCCTGCCGATTCTGCTCAAGGGGGTCCTGGGCGCTGCCGATGCCGAGCAGGCGCTGGCAGCCGGAGTCGACGGGCTGATCGTCTCCAATCATGGCGGACGTACTCTTGACAGCCTGCCGGCGACCATCGATGCACTGCCGGAGGTGGCGGCAGTGGTGCAGGGCCGCATTCCTCTGCTGCTCGACGGCGGCGTGCGTCGTGGCACCGATGTCCTCAAGGCGCTGGCGCTGGGTGCCAATGCTGTGCTGGTGGGCCGGCCCTGTGTCTTCGCCCTGGCCACGGCCGGTGCTCTGGGGGTAGCGCATGTACTGCAGATTCTGCGCGCCGAACTGGAAGTAGCCATGGCACTGACCGGCTGCAGGGACCTCGCCAGTATCGGCCCGCAGCTGATCTTCACTCGACCCCATCACTGAGCGGGCGCCTGCGCAGAGCCTATTCGACGGGGGCCCTCAGTGGTCGGTCGGCTTTGCGAAAAGCTGGCTGCGCGGGGCGCACGAGCCATCGATAAATAGGAATGCACTTAAGAGTGCTTCTTATTTGACTTTGAATTATTTACAAATAATATACGTTCGCTTTTAGCTGCTGGCCTCGTGCAGGTCTGTTGGCTGGGCGTCGGCGCGCGGATTCGTAAGAGAGTTAATGCGCGATCGAATGTAAATAATTATCAATAATTAAGAGTTCGTATTCTCGATGAGTGCCAAGAATAATCTGCATGCTCTGCCTACCAAGCGCCTGCTCGCCACCGCCGTCGGCCTGGCCATCGCCACGCTGACCCTGCCGGCCCTGGCCGACGATTCGGTGAAACTCGACAGTGTCACCGTCAAGGGTGAACGTGACGGGGATTACAAGACCGAGTCGGCGTCCTCGGTCAAATACACCGCACCGCTGCTGGACACCCCGCAGACTGTGACCGTGGTGCCGCAGAAGGTAATCGCCGAGCAGCAGGCGCTGAGCCTGCGCCAGGTGCTGTCGAACGTCTCCGGTATCACCTTTACTGCCGGGGAGGGCGGCGGTGGTTCTGGTGACAGCATCAACATCCGTGGCTTCAGCGCCAACGCCAACATGCAGATCGACGGCCTGCGTGACAGCGCGCAGACCAACCGTACCGACACCTTCAACATCGAGTCCGTTGAGGTCATAAAGGGGCCGAACTCGGTGTTCGGCGGCAGCGGCACTACGGGCGGCAGCATCAATCAGGTGACCAAGGCGCCCGTGCAGCGCGACTTCACCCGCATCGGCGCCGGCCTGGGCACCGACAGCTATCGTCGACTGACGCTGGACAGTAACCAGACCCTCGACGGTATCGGTACCGACAGCGCCTTTCGCCTCAACCTGATGGCCCACGAGAACGACGTACCGGGCCGTGACGAAATCGACCGCAAGCGCTGGGGTATCGCGCCATCGCTGGCTCTGGGGCTGGGCGAAGACACCCGCCTAACCTTCAGCTACTTCCATCAGACGGACGACATCCTGCCGGACTATGGTGTACCGGCGCGCGATGGCAAGAAGATCGCCGGCGTTGATCGCGAGGCTTACTTCGGCTGGAAAAATCTGGACAAGGACGACATCCGGACCGACTCCTTCACCATCAAGCTGGAGCACAGCTTCAACGACAGCCTGAGCCTGCAAAACCTCACCCGCTACAGTCAGATCGACCGCAATACGGTGGTTTCCGCCTCCCACGTCAACATCACCGGTGTGACGGCTGGCAATTACCTGCCTGCCGGGCCGCAGGCCTATGGGCGTGACGTGAACAGCGAGATGCTGATCAACCAGACCAACCTGCGCGCCGACTTCGAAACCTTCGGCCTGCTGCACAGCCTGGCCACTGGTGTGGAAATCTCCCGGGAGAATTACGACCTGCTGGTTTACAACCACGGCCTGGGCGGTTATCCAGCCGGCGGCTACCCGCTGGGTAATCCGCCGGGCTACTGGAACGGAGCGGCGAACAAGACCCTGACAGCCGACACCTCGACCCGTCTCGACAACCAGGCAGTGTACGTTTTTGACACCATCGCCCTGAGTCCGGACTGGGACCTGAGCCTGGGGCTGCGCTACGACTGGGTGGAGGGTGACTACAAGAGCACCGCACTGCCGGCCGGTACCCTGACCAAGCTGGACACACGCGATGAGGAACTCAGCGGGCGCGTTGGGCTGGTCTACAAACCTGCTGACAATGGCCGGATCTACGTGGCCTACGGCACCTCCTTCAACCCCTCGGCCGAGAACCTGGTGACGACCGGCGGTGGCGTTTCGGCCGCGACGGCCGATCTGGCGCCGGAAAAGAACAAGACCTGGGAGCTGGGGACCAAGTGGGAGCTGCTCGACCGTCGCCTGGAGCTAGATGCTGCGATCTTCCGTGTGGAAAAGACCAACGCCCGTGAAACCATGCTTGACGGCAGTACCCAGCTTGCTGGCGAGCAGCGCGTTGACGGTATCGAACTGGGTATCACCGGTCACATCACCGAGCGCTGGGATGTATTCGCCAACTACACGGTGCTCAGCAGCGAAACGCTCAAGGCATCCGACACCGCTGCCGGTATCACGCGCGAAGGTCAGGCCCTGGCCAATACCCCGCCACGTTCGTTCAACCTGTGGACCTCCTATCAACTGCCGGCCGGCTGGAGTCTCGGCTATGGTGCGCGCTATGTCAGCGAACGCAACGTCAGCTCCAGTGGCGGCGCCAAGCTCGACGCCTACTGGCTGCACAACGCCATGGTCGGCTACCAGGTCAACGACAATCTCGATCTGCAGCTGAACCTCAACAACCTGTTCGATGAGGACTACGTCGAGCGCGTGCGCCAGACGCCCGGTGCCGACAACCGGTCTTCGGCTATCGAATACGGCGATGGTCGCTCGGCCATCCTCTCGGCGACTTACAGCTTCTAAGCACTCACCGCTTGTTTCCGTAGTCCACAATGCAAAACGCCAGCCCTGGGGCTGGCGTTTTGCATGGGGCGGCGTGAGTCAGAATTCGATCATGGCCGACAGCCAGAGACGGCGACCTTCTTCAATCGTACCGTCGGTGGAGCGGAAGGTCTGGGTGTAGTCCGAGGCCCAATCCGTCGTTCCGGTGTTGGTGGTGTAGTAGCGACCCTTGGTGAAGTCCTTGTCGAACAGGTTATAGATCGTGGCGTTGAGGGTCACGTTTTCCGATGCCTTGAACGAGCCGCCCAGGTGGAACACTTCGTAGGCCTTGAGATCGCCGACCTGGTCTTCAACAGCTTTGTCGGCGGCCGAGAGGTTAGCGTAGCGATCGGTGAAGCGTGCACGCTCGCCACGGTATTCGCCTTTGAACCACAGGGTCAGGCGGTCAGTGGTGTTCCAGCTCAGGCGCGCATGGGCCATGTGCTTGGGCGTGTTGGTCAGTGGCGCGCCCTTGTTGGTGCCACTCTGCTGCTCGCTATCGGTATAGGTGTAGTTCGCCGACAGGGCCCAGGCGGGGGCGAACTCCCAGCGGCCGGCCAGTTCCACCCCTTGCGTGAGCGCCTCGCCGATGTTGGTGTTCTGCGCAAAACTCGGTTGAGTAAAACCTGCGCCATAGCTGACGCAGCCCGGCTGATTGGGGTTGCCCGCGGCAAAGCAGTTGGCCAGCGGCGTGCCGGTATCGATCTTGTCCTTGAACTTGTTGTGGAACAGTGTGACGTTGGCGTTGAAGCCCGCGAAGCTGTCGTAGTAGGCGCCGAACTCGGTATTGGTGGTGATCTCGGGTTTCAGGTCGGGGCTGCCAATGGTGATAACGTCGCCCTGGTTGGTCACGCCGTTGATGCCGTCATGCAACTGATTCAGCGTCGGAGTCTTGTAGCCGCGGCTCATACCACCCTTGAGCGTCCAGTTATCCGTGGTGTTCCAGACCAAGTAGGCACGCGGGCTGACATGGCCACCAAATGCCTCGTGATCTTCGTAGCGTGCGCCCAGTGTCAGGGCCAGGTCGTCGCGCATGCGCCACTCGTTCTCGGCGAACAGTGCCCAGGACTTCTGCTTGAATTCTTCGGTCGCAAGGCCGTCTTCGATCTTGGAGTCCGCATATTGGGCACCGACGGTGGCAATATTGCTTTCGCCAAGCGGCGCGACCAGTTTGGTGTCGAAAACCAGGTCGGTCGATTTGAGTTTGCGGTCGTTGCCTACGATGATCGACGGGAAGCCGACATAGGCATCACCGATGACGTTGCCGGGGATGGTCCGACCGATCGTTTCGGTGGTCTTGTGGGTGACGCTGCTGTCCAGGGTGCCGAAGCCAAGGCGCGCGGTATGACTCAGGGCGAACTGATCGCGTTCGAAACGCATTTCGTCCTTGTAGCCGGATGCCCGGGTAGAGGGAGCGCCGCAGCCCGAGGTACCGGAGCCGTTGGTGTGTCCGTCGAGGTTGCCCAGTTGGCACTCGTCGTTGTTGTAGACCTGACGACCACGCTCGAGATCGAGCGAGAACTCATGGTCTTCATGGGGGGTGAGGGTCAGGCGCGCACCGAGATTATCGTTGCGGCCCTCCACTGGAGAGGCGCCACGTTTGGTGACGTTGGCCCCATTGGAGAACTGCAGGTCCGAGGCGTCGCGGTCATAAAGGCTGCCGCGTAGCGACAAACCAAGCAGATCCTGGATCAGCGGGCCGCTGGTATAGAAACTGGTATTGGAGGTTTCGCCGTAGTCGCGGTTTTCTTGGAAGGTGTGGTCGAGAGTGATCGAGCCGCCCCATTCCTTGGCCACTTTCCTGGTGATGATGTTGACGACGCCACCCATGGCGTCAGAACCGTAAAGCGTCGACATCGGGCCGCGAATTACTTCGATTCGCTCGATGGCCGATAGCGGCGGCATGAAGCTGGTCGAGGTTTCGTTGAAGCCGTTGGGGGTCACGTCCCCTGCATTGTTCTGCCGGCGACCATCGATAAGGATCAGCGTATATTCGCTGGGCAGGCCGCGAATGCTGATATTCAAACCACCCGTCTTGCCTGCGCCTTGACGCACATCGACGCCCTCTACGTCTTCCAGAGCCTGAGCCAGGTTGCCGTAGCGCTTCTGTTGCAATTCCTCGCGACTGATCACGCTGATGCTGGCGGGGGCTTCGGTGATCTTCTGCTCGAAGCCGGAAGCACTGACGACCACGTCGCCTAAGGCGATGGGCTCGTTGGCCTGGGCGCCGAAGCTGGCGGCCAGAGCAATGGCGCTAGCCAAGGCGGTACGGGAATTGAGGGCGGACATCGATCTACTCCTGGCAGTAAGAAAGTGCAGGCGGAACGGTTGCAAACGGCCGGGATGATAGTGATTTGCATATAAGGTTCAATCGCGGGTGATTTCAACGACCACTCGGTTCAGCTACAGAGGGCGCGGCTACTGGGCTGCAGACAGATGTAAATTTTGTAAATGCGATCGGTTCTCGAATGAGTCAGCTCGCTTTACGCCTGTATTCCAAGCGCTCTAAGCTGCCGGTATGAACCTGATTCTTCTCAATTGCGACATGGGCGAGGGCTTCGGCGCCTGGCGCATGGGCGACGACCGATTGGCCATGCCGCTGATCGATCAGGCCAACCTGGCCTGCGGCTTTCATGCCGGTGATCCGCTGATCATGGCGCGCAGCGTCGAGCTGGCGGTGGCGCATGGCGTGAGTATCGGCGCGCATCCGTCCTATCCCGACCTGCAAGGCTTTGGCAGGCGGCACCTGCAGTGCTCGCCGGAGGAGGTGCGCGCGCTGGTGCTGTATCAGATCGGCGCGCTGGATGCCTTCTGCCGCGCGGCTGGCTGCCAGCTGGCCTACGTCAAACCGCACGGCGCGCTGTACAACGATCTGGTACGAGACGATGCGCTGCTGATGGCGGTGCTCGATGCCTGCGCCAGCTACCGCAAGGGCTTGCCGCTGATGGTGTTGGCGCTGGCCGACAACGCTCGTGAGCTTCACTTGGCCGACGAGGCCGACGTGCCGCTGATGTTCGAGGCGTTTGCCGATCGCGCCTATCTGTCGGATGGGCAGCTTGCGCCACGCCGCCTCGCTGGCGCAGTGCACCAGGACCCCGAGCGCATCCTCGCCCAGGCCCTGGCCATTGCCCGTGGCGAGCCCTTCGCCGATATCGACGGCAAGCCGCTGCGTCTGCGGGCCGACAGCCTGTGCGTGCATGGCGACAACCCCGAGTCGCTGGCGGTGCTGCGCCGTTTGCGCGCCTGCCTGGATGCGCTCTGAGGGATCAGGCGGGCTGCCAGTCCAGGGTCAACGCTTCCTGCCAGGCAAAGCGTTCGAAGTGGCTGGCGACCACGCCTTGCAGGCGCTGCAGGTCCTCGCTGCTTGCGCTTTGCACCTGCAGGCGCAGGCCGCGGTCCTCGGCACTCAAGGTCGCCAGGCCGGCGCCGAACTCGATGCGCCCCTGTTGTTCATCGAAGCTGACCGGGATCTTGTGCGCGAAGTGCTTGCACAGCCGGCTGATATAGCGTGCCGGCGCATCGGTGGTGACGAAGGCGCTACTGCTGAATGGGTTCATGAAAAATTCCTCTGGGTTTCCAGCGTTCGGAGCGGCCACCCGAGCGGCCGCGCGGTTCAGTACGCCAGGGTGAAACGCTGGCGGATATGTTGCGGTTTTTCGACTTCGTCGATCAGCGCCACGGCCAGATCGGCGACCGAGATGCTGCCCGGCTCGTCACCGTTCATCAGCAGTTCGTCATGGCCCAGGCGGAACTTGCCGGTGCGCGGTCCTGGAACGAGCTGGGCGGCCGGCGAGAGAAAGGTCCACTCCAGCGCCTGCTCGTCCCGCAGCATGTTAAGTGCCTGGCGCGCGCCTTCGGCACCTTCCTTGTATTCGGCGGGAAAGCCCGGGGTATCGAGCAGTTGCACGCCGGGGGCGACGTACAGACTGCCAGCGCCGCCGACCACCAGTAGGCGTTTGACGCCAGCTTGCTTGCTCGCGGCGATGATCGCGCGGCTGCCGGTGATGAACTGCTCGCGAATGTCCGCTACGCCCCAGCCCGGGTTGAACGCGCTGATCACAGCGTCATGCCCGCGTAATTGCTCGGCCAGCTCCGCGCTGTCCTGAACGTCTGCCTGGACGGCGGTGAGGTGCGGGTGTGCACCGAGTTTCCGTGGGTGGCGCGCCAGGGCCGTGACTTGATGGCCGCGCTCCAGCGCTTCCTGCAGCAGCGGGGCGCCGACATAGCCGGTGGCGCCGATCAGAGCGATCTTCATGGGTTCGTTCTCGAAGGGTTGAAGGTGGACACATGATCGCTGCTGGATAAAGACCGGAAAAAGTGGCTTTATGCACTTGGATAATTAAGCGGAGCTTCATAATGGAGCAGCTCAAACGCATGGCCCTGTTCGCCACGGTGGTGGAAAGAGGTTCGATGGTGGCCGCGGCAGAAGCGCTGGGCATGACGGCTTCGGCAGTCAGTCAGCAGATCCGCCGCCTGGAGCAAGCCACCGGCGTTACGCTGCTGCATCGCACCACGCGCAAGCTGACCCTGACCGAAGCGGGCGCCGCGTTCTACGACAGCTGCCGGCAGATCGTCGAGCTGGCGCAGCAGGCCGAACAGCGTCTGGCCGAACAGCGTGACGCGCCGATAGGGGAGTTGCGTGTCGCCGCGCCGGTGGGTTTTTCCGGGCCCATGCTGTGCGAAGCACTGGCTCCACTGCTCAGCGCTCATCCGGGCTTGAGCCTGAGCCTGTTCTTTCAGGACGAGCAGATTGATCTGATCGAGTCTCGAATCGACCTCGCCATCCGCGTCGGCAACCAGGAAGATTCCAGTCTGATCGCCCGTCACGTGACCGACTGGCGCATGCTGTTATGCGCGGCGCCGGCTTACCTGGCCCGCGCCGGTGTGCCGGTCGAACCGCAGCAATTGCTCAGGCTGGACTGGATCGGCCTGCATCTGGAGCGCAGCCAGCACCTCACGCTGCATGGCCCCGGCGGGGCGCAGCAACGCCTGCGCCTGGAGACGCGCATCAGCTGCAACAACATCCTGGCCGCGCGTCAGTTCACTCTGGCGGGCATGGGCGTTTCGTTGCAGCCCGAGCCGGAAATCCGTGAATTGCTGACTCGCGGCGAACTCCTGGCGCTGCTGCCGGACTGGCAGCTGGAGCCTTTCGGCCTGTATATCGTCACCCCGCGCCGCGATGCGCAACCGGCCAAGGTAGGCTATGCCATCGAAGCGCTCAGACGTCATCTGGTGAGCGCATGATGATCGACAGTCGGCATCCGCCTCTTTGTCGGTTCTCGCCCTGCCTGGCCGTAGCTCGCGAGCCTTTGAACAGGTTCCTGGCTGTGCGAGGATGGTCGCCAATCAATCTCTCCGTCAGAAAGGACCCGTGATCCACACCGATGAAGACGCCCAAACGTATTGAACCCCTGGTCGAGGATGGCCTGGTGGACGAGGTGCTGCGACCGCTTATGAGCGGCAAGGAAGCAGCGGTCTACGTGGTGCGCTGTGGCGACGAGCTGCGTTGCGCCAAGGTCTACAAGGAAGCCAACAAACGCAGTTTCCGCCAGGCATCCGAATATCAGGAGGGGCGCAAGGTGCGGGGCAGCCGCCAGGCGCGGGCCATGGCCAAGGGCAGCAAGTACGGGCGCAAGGAGCAGGAGCAGGCCTGGCAGAACGCCGAAGTCGCGGCGCTGTTCCGCCTGGCCAGTGCCGGCGTGCGGGTGCCCAAGCCCTACGACTTCCTCGATGGCGTGTTGCTGATGGAACTGGTGGACGATGGCGAGGGCGACGTCGCACCTCGGCTCAATGACGTCGACCTGCACCCGGACGACGCCCGCGAGTTTCACGCCTTCATGATCCAGGAAATCGTCAAGATGCTCTGCGCCGGCCTGGTGCATGGCGACCTGTCGGAATTCAACGTGCTGCTCGGCGCAGACGGCCCGGTGATCATCGACCTGCCGCAGGCGGTGGATGCCGCCGCAAACAACCATGCCTTCAGCATGCTCGAACGTGACGTGCGCAACATGGCCGAGTATTTCGGCCAGTTTGCTCCCGAGCTGAAGTACACCAAGTACGCCAAGGAAATGTGGGCGCTCTACGAGGCCGGCAAACTGCAGCCCGATACGCCACTGACCGGTGAGTTCGCCGAGCCTGAGGACGCGGCCGATATCGACGCGGTGATGCGCGAGATCAAGGCTGCGCTGGCCGAAGAGGCGAAGAAGCAGGCGCTACGCAACGCCGAGGACGAACCCAAGGACGCCGAGCCGACGCCGCCCTGGATGCGTTGATAAGGCTTTTGCTGGGCTCCGCTCCGTAGGGTGCCGTGCGCACCCTCCTCACACGACGCCCCGGGGCATTAGAACTGGCGGCGCCACTGACGTAGGGCGGGTGCAACCCGCCGTTATCGGTCTGGCGGGTTTCACCCGCCCTACGGCTGACGGTGCGACGAACACTCCGCCGCGCCGCAGCTCACGCCTTGTTCGAGTCCCTTCAGAATCGGGCAGTCAGGCCGGTCATTGCCCTGGCAACTGTTCGCCAGTTCCACCAGCGTGTCGCGCAAGGCGCTCATCTCGGCGATCTTGCGCGAAAGCGTGGCGACATGCCCCTCGGCCAGCGCCTTCACATCGGCACTGGCGCGTTGCTTGTCCTGCCACAGGGCCAGCAGCTTGCCGACTTCTTCCAGAGAAAAGCCCAGATCCCGCGCCCGCTTGATGAATGCCAGGCGGTGCAGATCCGAAGCGTTGTACTGCCGGTAACCACTCTCCGACCGCCCGGCATGGGGCAGCAGGTCGATGGATTCGTAGTAGCGAATCATCTTGGCACTCAGGCCGGTGTGCCTGGCGGCTTGGCCGATGTTCATGCGCGTGGTCTCCAGCGATTGAGCAGCAGTGCGTTGCTCACCACGCTGACGCTGGACAGCGCCATCGCGGCGCCAGCGAACATGGGATTGAGCAGGCCGGCGGCGGCCAGCGGGATGCCGATCAGGTTGTAGATGAAAGCCCAGAACAGGTTCTGGCGGATCTTGGCGTAGGTGCGCCGGCTGATGTCCAGCGCGGCGGGCACCAGGCGCGGGTCGCCGCGCATCAGAGTGATGCCGGCGGCATGCATGGCGGCGTCGGTGCCGCCGCCCATGGCGATACCGACGTCCGCGGCGGCCAGAGCCGGCGCGTCGTTGATGCCGTCGCCGACCATGGCCACGGTCCCCTGCTGGCGCAGTTCGCCGATCAGTCGTGCCTTGTCCGCCGGCAGCACCTGCGCATGAGGTTCGTCGATGCCCAGCGTGCTGGCGACTGCCGCGACGCTGCCCTGGTTGTCGCCGCTGATCAGGTGGCTTGTGATGCCCTGTGCACGCAGTTCGGCGATGGCGTCGGCCGCACCTTCCTTGAGCTGATCACCGAAGGCCAGCAGGCCGAGCAGGCGAGGGGCGTTGCCGGTTTCGATCAGCCAGGACAAAGTGCGCCCCTGCGCTTCCCAGGCCTTTGCCGATTCGGCCAGTGCACCAGCCTGCAGCTGTTGTTCTTGCAGCAGGCGGCTGCTGCCCAGTTGCAGGGAACGGCCCTCGACCTCGCCGGCGATGCCGCGACCGGCCAGCGCTCGGCTCTCGCTCAGCGTTGGCAGGGCAATATGCTGCTCGGCGCAGCGCTGCAGCACGGCCTTGGCCAACGGGTGTTCGCTGCCCTGTTGCAGGCCGCCGGCCAGGCGCAGCAATTCCTCTTCGCTGGCCTCGCCCAGGCCGATATGGACGATGCGCGGTTTGCCTTCGGTAAGGGTACCGGTCTTGTCGAAGGCGATGTGCTGCACGGCATGCGCCACTTCCAGTGCTTCGGCATCCTTGATCAGGATGCCGTGGCGCGCGGCGACGCCGGTGCCGGCCATGATCGCGGTCGGCGTGGCCAGGCCGAGGGCGCATGGGCAGGCGATTACCAGCACGGCGACGGCATTGAGCAGGGCGTTTTCCAGCGAGGCGCCGAGCGCCAGCCAGGCCAGCAGCGTGGCCAGGGCGACCAGCAGCACCGTGGGGACGAACACCTGGCTGACTTTGTCCACCAGCTTCTGGATCGGCGCCTTGGCCGCCTGGGCATCCTCGACCAGGCGGATGATGCGCGACAGCACGGTTTCCGCGCCCAGGGCGGTGGTCTCCAGCAGCAGGCGACCTTCGCCGTTGATAGCGCCGGCGGTGACCTTGTCGCCCGGCTGCTTGGCTACCGGCAGGCTTTCGCCGCTGATCAGCGCCTCGTCTGCATGGCTGTGGCCCTCCAGCACCTGACCGTCGACCGGGAAGCGCTCTCCGGGCTTGACCAGGATGCGGTCGCCCAGCGCCAGGGCGTCGATGCCGACGCGCTCCTCGCGGCCGTCCACCAGGCGCACCGCGTGGTCCGGGCGCAGGGCCTGCAATGCGCGAATGGCACTGGCGGTCTGGCGCTTGGCGCGGCTTTCCAGATACTTGCCGAGCAGGATCAGGCTGATGATCACCGCCGAGGCTTCGAAGTACAGGTGCGGCATCTGCCCGGCCGGTGTCACGGCCCATTGATACAGACTCAGGCCGTAACCGGCGCTGGTGCCGATTGCCACCAGTTGATCCATGTTGCCGGCACGGGCCTTCAGCGCCTGCCAGGCCGCGCGATAGAAGCGTGCGCCGAAGATGAACTGCACCGGCGTGGCCAGCAGGAACTGCGCCCAGGCCGGCAGCATCCAGTGCAGGCCGAACGGCTCGACCAGCATCGGCAGCACCAGCGGCAGGGTCAGGGTGATGGCAGCCAGCAAGGTCAGGCGCTCACGCTGCAAGCGGCGCTGCGCCTGATCCGTGGCCGGGCGCTCGCCAAGCAGCTGCGCCTGGTAGCCGGCAGTGACAACCGCCTGCACCGCCAGCTGCGGGTCGAAACCGGCGAGCACCTGCAGGCGAGCCTTCTCGTCGGCGAGATTGACGGCGACCTGGCTGATGCCCGGCACCTTGTTCAGAGCGCGCTCGATACGACCCACGCAACTGGCGCAGGTCATGCCTTCGATGCCCAGTTCCAGAGGCTGGCTGGGCACGCCGTAACCGGCGCCTTCGATGGCGGCGATCAGCTGCGGCAGGCTGTCGGCAGGTGCTTCGATGCGCGCCTGTTCGTTGGCCAGGTTGACGCTGGCGCCGGTCACCTGCGGCAACTTGCGCAAGGCGCGTTCGACACGGCCGGCACAGCTGGCGCAGGTCATGCCCTGGATCGGCAGGTCGTAGGTGGTCATGGTTCGGCTCCCTGTAACGGCATGGCTACAGGATCAACCTTGACCCCATGGTAAGGTCAAGCCTTCAATTCAGCGCAGGCGCGGCATGCAGTCGCAGGCCATCGCTGCCCATGGCGATGCGGTAACGGCGCACTTCGCCGGCGAGAAGCTCCAGCGATTGTCCGTTCAACTGGGTGATGCCGTTCTGGCATGGGCCGGTGCCGGTCAGGCCGAGACGCAGCGAGACCTTGCCTGGCGGCAGGTTGAAGGACACCGACTGGCCCTGGTACAGGCGTGCGGCCAGCTGATCGTGCACATACAGCGCCACTTCACAGGTGGTCGCCACCTCCAGGCGTTCGCGCGAAACGATCAGCACCGCGTAACCCTCGCCCTGTGTCGTCGAAGGTAGCGGGGCCAGTGGGTCGGCCAGTGCCAGAGGCGCCAGCAACAAGGCGAAGGCAGAAAACAACAGGCGCATGACGAGGATCCTCTTGCAGAAGCCGGAGTGGCGGGACTTGACCTTGCCATCGTGGCAAGGTCGAGACTACACCCATCTTCCATCGGTTCAAGGAGTCAGCAGATGCAACAGTTCAAGGTTAGCGGAATATCATGCGGTCATTGCGTCCGTGCCGTCACCCAGGCGATCCAGGCGCTGGATCAGGCGGCCAGGGTCGAAGTCGATCTGGCCGCGGGGCTGGTGCGTGTGGAGGGCAACCTGGACGTCGCGCAGATTCAGGCCGCGATCCGTGAAGAGGGCTATGAGGTTGTGCCCGCATAGGACCCGGGCCGGCTAAGAACCTGTTTTTGCCTTGCATTGCTCTAGCTCGCGAGACTTTGAACAGGTTCTAAGGCCACTGCCGCAGCAGACCGCGAAAGCAGCTGTCGATCATGGCCGGGGTGTCGGTCTGGGCATCGAACAGATTGGGATCGCGCAGCCAGTCGCTGAACAGCCCGACGATCAGCGCGTGCAGCGTGCGCGAGGCCAGACGCGGGGTAATGCCCGGCTGCAGATGCGCTTGCACCGTCGGCAGTGCGAACTGCTGCTGGCACAGGTCGATGAACTGATTGACGAAGGTTTCGTGGCGCTCTTCGGCCTCGCGCAGTTCTTCGGTGAACTCGCAACGACGCAGCAGAACGGTGAGGATGCGCCGCCGCTGTTCATCCAGCACCAGATTGGCCATGGCCTCGATGCACAGATCGCGCAGCAACTGCAGCGATGACAGGCCGTCGACGGCGGCCAGTTGCTGGGCCAGCGGCTCCAGCGGCAGGCGTACCTGGTTGAGCATTTCGTGGAACAGATGTGCCTTGTTCTGGAAGTGCCAATAGACCGCACCACGAGTCACCCCGGCATGCCGGGCGATGTGCTCCAGGCTGGTATGGGCGACGCCACGCTCGAGGAACAATTGTTCCGCAGCGGCGAGGATGGCGCAGCGGGTTTTCTCTGCATCTTCTTTGGTTCTACGCATGGCGATCCGGCTAATTGGAGCTAGGCTCGATTGTACCGATTATGCCCGCCTGCTGGTGGCGCGCTTCTTTGTGCGGCTTCTGCTCTGCGTCTAGCCAAGGAGAGGGATGCATCATGTGGTTCGTTCGCCTGGATCGTTTCTGCCTGTCCGCAACGCTTATTTTCACCCTCGGTGCACAGGCCGCCGACGCGCCGCCCACGGCGGTGACGGTCGAACAGGCCAAGGTCGGCGACTTGCCTATCGTGCTGGAATATCCCGCGCGGACCGCCGGTTACCGTGAGGTGCAGGTCAGGGCCCAGGTTGGCGGCATCCTGCAGGAGCGCACCTACCAGGAGGGGAGCAGGGTACAGAAGGACCAGGTGCTGTTCCGTATCGATCCGCGCCCCTACGAGGCTGCCCTGGCCCGCGCCAAGGGCGCACTGGCACAGGAGCAGGCGCGTTTCCGCCAGACCGATCGTGATCTCAAGCGTATCCGCGAACTGCAGAAGAAGGGCTTCGCCAGCGAGAGCGAGCTGGACAACGCCATCTCCAATTTCGAGCAGAGCAAGGCCAATATCGAGGCGGCCCAGGCCGAGGTGCAGTCGCGCCAGATCGACCTCGATTACACCACGGTGAAGGCGCCGATCACCGGCATCACCAGCAAGGAAAGCGTCTCTGAAGGCAGTCTGATCGTCGCCGGCGACCCCAGCGCCAGCCTGCTCACGCAGATCACCCAGCTCGATCCGATCTTCGTCAACTTCGCCTATCCGGATGCCGAGGCCGAGCGCCTACGTCGCGAGCTGTCCGAGGGCAGCCTGGTGCCGCCGGCCAGTGGCAAGCTGAATGTGGAGGTGCATTTCGGTGATGGTTCGGCGTATCCAACGGTGGGTGAGGTGGACTTCACCGACAGCCTGATCGACCGCGGCACCGGCACCGTCAGCGCCCGTGGCGTGGTGCCCAACCCCGAGCAGAAACTGCTGCCGGGGCAGTTCGTACGGGTGCAGGTCAAAGGCCTGACCCGCCCCAATGCCATTACCGTGCCGGAGCGCGCCGTCGCCCAGGGGCCACGCGGTACTTTTGTCTACGTCGTCGACGATCAGAACGTCGCGCGCATGCGTCAGGTCGCCACGGGCGACACCGCAGGTGGGCGCTGGTTGATCCTTTCCGGGGTCAGCGATGGTGAGCGGGTGATAGTCGACGGCCTGGCCAAGGTGCGGCCGGACAGCCCGGTCAAGGTCGAGGAGGCGCAGGCAGCCAAGCCCGCCAGCCAGGCGCAGGAGTAACGGCCATGATCTCGCGCTTCTTCATCGACCGTCCGGTGTTCGCCACCGTTATCTCCATCGTCGTCGTGCTCGCCGGATTGGCTGCGATGCGCGCGCTGCCCATCGCCCAGTATCCGGAAATCCTGCCGCCGCAGGTGTCGGTCAGCGCCTCCTATCCCGGCGCCAGCTCGCAGGTCATCGCCGAAACCGTGGCGGCGCCGCTGGAGCAGGAGATCAACGGCGTCGAGAACATGATCTATCAGCTGTCGAACTCCTCCAGCAGCGGGGCGATGAGCCTGACGGTGTACTTCGAGGTCGGCACCGACCCGGACCAGGCCACCATCAACGTCAACAACAAGGTGCAGGCGGCGCTGGCCAAGCTGCCGGAAGAAGTACGTCGCCAGGGCGTGAAGGTGGAGAAGAAGTCCTCGGACATCCTTCAGGTGATCACCCTGTACTCGCCGGATGACTCACGCGACCCGATCTTCATCAGCAACTATGCGCTGATCAACGTCATCGACGAACTCAAGCGCCTCAAGGGCGTGGGCGATGCCAGCCAGTTCGGCTCCAAGGACTACTCCATGCGCATCTGGCTGCGCCCGGACAAACTGGCGCAGTACAACCTCACCCCCACCGATGTGGTCAATGCCATCCGCGAGCAGAATTCGCAGTTCGCCGCCGGCAGCTTCGGCCAGCAGCCGCTCAAGGAGCCGCAGGACTTCACCTACACGGTCACTACCCAGGGCCGCTTCACCGACCCCAAGGAGTTCGAAAGCGTCATCCTGCGCACTGACGACACCGGCGCCAGCCTGCTGCTCAAGGACGTGGCGCGGGTTGAACTGGGGGCGCAGGATTACTCGCTGGTCACCACCCTCAATGGCCAGCAGAACGCCGCCTTCGGCATCTACCTGCAGCCCGGCGCCAACGCGCTGGACACCGCCGAAGCGGTCGAGCGCACCATGCAGCGCCTGAGCCAGCGCTTCCCCGAGGGTATCGCCTACAAGATCCCCTACGACACCACCAAATTCGTCCAGGTCTCTATCGAGGAGGTGATCCACACCTTCTTCGAGGCGCTGGTGCTGGTGGTGCTGGTGGTGTTCATCTTCCTGCAGAACTGGCGCGCCACGCTGATTCCGGTGCTGGCGATTCCGGTGTCGCTGGTCGGCACCTTCGCCGGCATGTACATGCTGGGATTCTCCATCAACCTGCTGACTCTGTTCGGCATGGTGCTGGCCATCGGCATCGTGGTGGACGACGCCATCGTGGTGATCGAGAACGTCGAGCGGGTCATGCGAACCGAACACCTCAACGCGCGGGATGCCTCGATCAAGGCCATGGAAGAGGTCACCGGACCGATCATCGCCATCGTTCTGGTGCTCTGCGCCGTATTCGTGCCGGTGGGCTTTCTCGGCGGCCTGGCGGGACAGATGTACAAGCAGTTCGCGATCACCATCGCGGTCTCGGTGGTGATTTCCGGCATCGTCGCCCTGACCCTGTCGCCCGCGCTCTGCGCGCTGCTGCTCAAGCCCGGCCACCACGAGCCGGCTGCGCCGTTTCGCGCCTTCAACCGCTTCTTCGAAAAGGCCACAGAGGGCTACGGCGCCGGCGTGAGCTTCTTCCTCAAGCGCTCGCTGATCGGCCTGTTGCTGTTTGGCGGGATGATCGCGCTGATCATGCTGCTGTTTGCGCGGGTGCCCGGTTCCCTGGTGCCCGACGAGGATCAGGGCTACGTGATCAACGCCTATTACCTGCCGCCGGCGGCCTCGCTCAATCGCACCGAGGCGTTGAGTGGCGCGGTGACCCAGCAATTGATGGAGCACCCGGCGGTGCAGGACGTGGTGACCTTCGCCGGTTTCGATGTGCTCACCTTCGGCGTGCGCAGCAATGCCGGGGTGTCCTTCGTGCCGCTCAAGGACTGGAGCGAGCGCACCACCGATGAACTCGATGCGCGCAACCTGACGCGCGAGTTCATGGGCATGGGCGCGGCGCAGAAGGACGGCCTGGTGTTGTCGTTCAACCCGCCGCCGATCACCGGCATGAGCACCACCGGTGGTTTCGAGTCCTACATCCAGGACCGCTCCGGCGGCAGCGTCGAGCAGCTCGGCGAGAAGGTACAGGCCTTCGTCGAGGCCGCCAGCAAGCGACCTGAGCTGGCCGGTGTGCAAAGCACCTTCAGTGCCAACGTGCCGCAGTACTACATCGACCTGGACCGCACCAAGACGCGTGCCCTGGGCGTCAGTGTCAGTGACGTGTTCACCGCCATGCAGGCGACCTTCGGCAGTTACTACGTCAACGATTTCACCCTCTACGGACGCACCTGGCAGGTCAGTTTGCAGTCCGAATCGGAGTTCCGCCGCAAGCCGGAGGACCTCGGCCAGGTCTACGTGCGCTCCAGCGGTGGCGATCTGGTGCCGCTGTCGACCCTGCTGCGGGTGCGGCGCATCCTCGGCCCGGATTCCTATGACCGTTTCAACGTCTACCCGTCGGCCAAGGTGCTCGGTGGCCCGGCGCCGGGCTACAGCTCCGGGCAGGCGCTTGCGGCGATGCAGGAAGTCGCCGACGAGGTGCTCGGCGAGGATTACAGCCTGGGTTGGATCGGCTCGGCCTATCAGGAACTGGCCACGCAGGGCTCAGGCGCCCAGGCCTTCGTCTTCGGCCTGATCCTGGTATTCCTGATCCTGGCGGCGCAGTACGAGCGCTGGACGTTGCCGCTGGCGGTGGTCACCGCCGTGCCCTTCGCGGTGTTCGGGGCGATTCTCGCGGTGTGGCTGCGCGGCATTCAGAACGACGTGTACTTCCAGGTCGGTCTGGTCACCCTGATCGGCCTGGCGGCGAAGAACGCCATTCTCATCGTCGAGTTCGCGGTGATGCTACGCGCCGAGGGCAAGGGCATTTTCGACTCGGCGCTGGAGGCGGCCAAGCTGCGTTTCCGTCCCATCGTGATGACTTCGCTGGCGTTCATTCTCGGCTGCGTGCCGTTGGCCATCAGCTCTGGCGCCGGCTCGGCCAGCCGGCATTCCATCGGCACCGGGGTGATCGGCGGCATGCTCGCCGCCACGCTATTGGCCACGTTCCTGATCCCGATGTTCTACCTGCTGGTAGAGTCGGCCGCCCTGCGTGTGGGTCGACGCGGCAAGACGAAGGAGGCAGAACCGCATTGATATTTACGCGGGCCGTCGTTCGGCGGCCCGCGCTTTCGCAAGCAGCTGGTCGGTGAGAAGATTAGCCGGCTAACAATAGTCCGGACTGTTCATGAACCTGCGAACCTTGCTGATTCTGGGCGCGCTATGCGCCTTCGGCCCTCTGGCCATCGATTTCTATCTGCCGAGTTTCCCCACCCTGGCCCAGCAGTTCGGCACCGATGTCGAGCATATCCAGCTGTCGCTGGCGGCCTATTTCGTCGGCATCGCCATCGGCCAGCTGTTCTACGGACCGCTGGCGGATCGTTTCGGTCGCCGCGTGCCGCTGCTGGTCGGGGTCGCCCTGTTCACCGTGGCATCGCTGGCCTGCGCCCTGGCGCCTAACCTCGAATGGCTGGTGGCCGCGCGTTTCGTGCAGGCCCTGGGCGGCTGCGCTGGCATGGTTATCACCCGCGCGGTGGTGCGCGATCTGTGCGACCCACTGGCTTCGGCCAAAGTGTTCTCGCAACTGGTGCTGGTGATGGGGCTGGCGCCGATTCTCGCGCCTCTGGGAGGCGGCTTGCTGCTCAATACACTGGGCTGGCCTGCGATCTTCCACAGCCTGGCGATCTTCGCCGGGCTGTGCCTGCTGGCCGTACTGCTCTGGCTTCCGGAAACGCGCCCGAGGGATCTGCAACCGGCGCCGCTGACTGGTGCCTTCGGCCAGTACCGCGCGCTGCTGGGCAATGCGCCGTTCATGGGCTATAGCCTGGCCGGTGGTGTTGCCATGGCTGGCATGTTCGCCTACATCGCCGGCTCGCCCTTCATCTTCATCGAACTGTACGGCGTGCCGGCCGAGCACTATGGCTGGCTGTTCGGCAGCAACGCCGCGGGCTTCGTGATCATGGCGCAGGTCAATGCGCGCCTTGTGCGCAACGGCGGCCCGGCGCGGTGGCTGCGGCGCATGGTGCTGGTGTATCTGGCCAGCGGTCTGAGCCTGCTGGCGCTGGCGATGTGGCAGCCGGCGCAGCTGTGGCCGCTGCTGGTTCCGCTGTTCATCTGCGTCGCCAGCCTCGGCTGCGTGCTGCCCAACGCCACGGCCTGCGCCATGGCGGGGCAGGGCCGTCATGCCGGCAGCGCTTCCGGACTGCTGGGCAGCATGCAGTTCAGCGTGGCGGCCGGCGCGTCGGCGCTGGTGGCCTACCTGCATGATGGCTCGGCCATGCCCATGGCGCTGGTGATCGCGCTGTGCGGCGCTGCCGCCTGTGGTTTTGCCTGGTGGAGCAAGCGCTTCGCGGTCTGACCCGGCGCGCTACAGGCGGGCTGCCTTGAAGGTGTCGCAACGCCCCGGCTGACCGCTGTCGAAACCGGTGCTGAACCAGCGCACGCGCTGCTGCGAAGTGCCATGGGTGAAGGCATCCGGCACCACCTGGCCGCGCGCCTGCTTCTGCAGGCGGTCATCGCCGATGGCGCTGGCGGCATTCAGCGCCTCTTCCAGGTCACCGGCCTCCAGCCAGTCATGCCGACGCTGCGCGTGATGCGCCCAGACTCCGGCCAGGCAGTCGGCCTGTAACTCCTGACGCACCAGCAGGCCACCATCGCCCTCGACGCGTTCGCCGCGCTGGCGCGCCGCATTGACCTTGGCCGACACGCCCAACAGCGTCTGCACGTGGTGGCCGACTTCATGAGCGATCACGTAGGCCTGGGCGAAGTCGCCGGCAGCGGAGAAGCGCTGCTCCATCTCGCGGAAGAATGCCATGTCCAGATACACGCGCTGATCGCCAGGGCAGTAGAAGGGGCCGACCGCCGAGCTGGCGAAGCCGCAGGCGGAATCGACGCCACCGGAGAACAGCACCAGTTGCGGATCGCGATACTGCTGGCCGGCCTGCTGGAACAGCTCGCGCCAGGTGTCCTCGGTGTCGCCGAGAATGGCGCGGACGAACTCGCTCTGCTCGTCGTTGGCCGGCGCTGCGCTTTGTGTCTGCGCGACCTGTGGCTGGGTGGCCTGGCCGGCGATCTGGCCGAGGATCTGCAGCGGGTCCTGCCCGGTCAGCAGGCCGAAGATGACGATCAGCGCGACGCCGCCGAGGCTCAGGCCGCCACCGAGGCGCCTGCCGGAACGGCCGCGGGCGTCCACCACGTTGTCACTGCGTCTACCGCGTTGCCAGCGCATGGCTGCACTCCCGGGTTACTGATCGCTGCAGTGTAGCCGCCTTGGCGCCGACTCAGTTGGCCGGGTAGTCGCTGAGCAGTTGGTCCTGGCGCTCGCGATCCAGGCCGATCACCTGATAGGCATCGACACGGTCGCCATACTCCATGCCCGGCGAGCCCATGGGCATGCCGGGTACGGCGGCACCGATCAGGTCTGGGCGTTGACGCAGCTTGAGAATGTCAGCGGCCGGTACGTGGCCCTCGACGAACTTGCCTTCGATCACGCCGGTGTGACAGGAGGCCAGGCGCGGCGGCACGCCAAGCTTCTGCTTGACGGCGCTCATGTCGGCCTCGACATGGTCGTTGACGGTGAAGCCGTTGTCCTGCAGATGGCTGATCCAGGCCTTGCAGCAGCCGCAATTGGCGTCGCGATGTACATCGATGGTTAGCGGCTCGCTGGCGTGCGCCAGGCCGGAGAAGAGGAAGAGGGCGAGCAGAGAACGACGCATGGCAAGGCTCCAGATTAACCAGCGCCCAGCATAGCGCCGCGGCAGGCACGGCCCAAGTGATTGCGACCATGCGTCGCGACCGGCGGCGCTACGTGGCATCCAGCGCGAGGTGTAGCCAGGCTCAGCGCCTTTCCAGCAGCACGCCGGCTTCCATGTGGTGGGTATAGGGGAACTGGTCGAACAGCGCGCAGCGCGTCACCCGGTGCGTGTCGGCGAGCTGGGCGATGTTGGCGGCCAGGGTTTCCGGGTTGCAGGAGATATACAGGATGCGCTGGAAGCGACGGGTCAGCTCGCAGGTGTCCGGGTCCATGCCCGCACGTGGCGGGTCGACGAAGACGCTGCCGAAGTCGTAGCTTTTCAGGTCGATGCCGGCCAGGCGGCGGAACGGGCGAACTTCGTTCAGCGCCTGGGTCAGCTCCTCGGCGGACAGGCGCACCAGCTCGACGTTGTCCACGCCGTTGTCGGCCAGGTTGGCCAGGGCGGCGTTGACCGAAGCTTTGCTGATTTCGGTGGCCAGCACGCGGCGCACGCGGGTGGCCAGCGGCAGGGTAAAGTTGCCGTTGCCGCAGTACAGCTCCAGCAGGTCGTCGTCGCGCTCGCCGAGTACGTCATGGGCCCAGCCCAGCATCTTCTCGCAGACCCGGCCGTTGGGCTGGGTGAAGGCGCCTTCCGGCTGGCGATAACGGAACGTGCGTCCGGCCACGCTCAGCTCTTCTTCCACGTAGTCGCGGCCGATCACCAGGCGCTGGCCACGGGAGCGCCCGACCAGGCTGACGTTGAGCTCGGCTGCCAGCTTCTCGGCCTCGGCCTGCCAGGCTTCATCCAGCGGGCGATGGTAGGCCAGGGTGATCAGTGCATCGCCGGCCAGGGTGGTGAGGAACTCCACCTGAAACAGCTTGAACGACAGCGCCTCGCTGGCTTGCCAGGCGGCGCGCAGACGCGGCATCAGTTCGTTGATGCGCAGGCTGGCGATGGGGAAATCGTCGAGCAGAATCGGCGTGTGCTTGTCGCCCGGCGCGAACATCGCATAGTGGCGCTGGCCGTCTTCACGCCACAGGCGGAACTCGGCGCGCATGCGGTAATGCTCGCGCGGCGAATCGAAAACCTCGGGCTCGGGGGCGGCGAAGGGTGCCAGCAGTTCGACCAGGCGGCCCTTCTTCTCGGCGAGTTGGGCGTCGTAGGTGGCGGGGTCGAATGCGGGGCGGCTCATCGGTCACTCATGGGGCAGGAAAACGGGGCGCCATTGTAGCGGAGGCGGTAGCCGCGTGCCTTGGGTTACTCGTCGGCGCTGCGCCGTAAGTGGATTGTGCTTTTCATCTACCCTTTAATGATGGCCACAAGGACGCTATTGGTGGACATGAAAGGCGATGTCCACCCTCCGTGTTGGCCAGCTGGGTGTCGTAGGGTGGATGACGCTTTTTTCATCCACCGCTGTGCGGCCGGAGAGAAGGTATTGGTGGACATGAAAAACGATGTCCACCTGTTGCCGCCTAACGTGTGTGTCGATCAGGCGAAGTAGGCCAGCTTGACGATGAACAGCGCGGAGAGCACCCACATCGCCGGGTTCAGTTCACGCCAGCGGCCGGACAGCAGCTTGACCGCCGTCCAGGCGATGAAGCCGAAGGCGATGCCGTTGGCGATGGAGAAGGTCAGCGGCATGGCCAGGGCGGCGACCACCACGGGAGCGGCGACGGTCAGGTCGTCCCAGTCGATCTGCGCCAGGCTGCTCATCATCAATACCGCGACGAACAGCAGCGCCGGAGCGGTGGCGTAAGCCGGTACCGAACCGGCCAGCGGGGCGAAGAACAGGCTGAGCAGAAACAGCCCGGCGACCACGCAGGCCGTTAGGCCGGTGCGCCCGCCAGCGCTGATGCCGGCGGCGGATTCGATGTAGCTGGTGGTGGTGCTGGTGCCGAGCGCGGCGCCGGCCATGGTCGCGGTGCTGTCGGCCAGCAGGGCGCGGCCCAGGCGCGGCATCTTGCCGTCCTTGTCCAGCAGGTCGGCCTTCTGCGCGACGCCGACCAGGGTGCCGGAGGTGTCGAACAGGTCGACGAAGAGGAAGGCGAAGATCACGCTGATCAGACCGATATCCAGCGCGCCGGCGATATCCAGCTGCAGCAGGGTCGGCATCAGCGATGGCGGCATGGAGATCACGCCCGGCAGTTCGGACAGGCCGAGCGCGATGGACAGGCCGGTGACCAGCAGGATGCCGATCATCACCGCGCCGGTGACCTTGCGATAGGCCAGGGCAGCGATGACGAAGAAGCCCATGCAGGCCAGCAGCGCGCCGCCCTGGCTCATGTCGCCCAGGCCGACCAGGGTGGCCGGGTGATCGACCACGATGCCGGCGTTCTTCAGCGCGATGATCGCCAGGAACAGGCCGATACCGGCGGCGATGCCGGCGCGCAGGGCCAGGGGGATGCTGTTGATGATCCACTCGCGGATCTTGAAGATCGACAGCAGGAAGAAGATCGCGCCGGAGAGGAACACCGCGCCCAGGGCGGTCTGCCAGCTGTAGCCCATGGTCATGACCACGGTATAGGTGAAGAAGGCGTTGAGGCCCATGCCCGGTGCCAGGGCGATTGGGTAGTTGGCCAACAGGCCCATCACCAGCGAGCCGATGGCGGCGGCCAGGCAGGTCGCGACGAATACCGCGCCGTGGTCCATGCCGGTCTCGGCCAGCATGTTGGGGTTGACGAAGAGGATGTAGGCCATGGTCAGGAAGGTGGTGACCCCGGCCAGGATCTCGGTGCGCACCGTGGTGTTGTGGGCTTTGAGTTGGAACAGTCTTTCCAGCATGGTGGCTCCCCGAGGCGCGAACGCGCCGAAATTGGTCTGCAGACAGCAAAGCACATTCGTCCGAACGGGCCGGAAAATTGCTCGATCTTGCAAAAGCCGCGCATCATACCAGCAAGGTTTTACCGGGTGAATTTATGGTCTTTTCGGCCTTTTCATGACCGGCCGGACAGTTTCGTTTTGTGCCTGGAGGAGTTGAAAACATGAGCAAGCGAGCGTTGATTGCCGTCGCCGATGGCGTCGAGGATCTGGAGTGCGTGACCCTGATCGACGTGCTGCGCCGCGCCGATGTGGAGGTGCTGGTGGCGAGCATCGAGGAGCGGCGGATGATCACCTGCGCCCGTGGCACGCGTTTGACGGCCGACGCCATGCTGGTGGACGTGCTGGCCCAGGACTTCGACCTGATTGTCCTGCCCGGCGGCATGCCTGGCGCGCAGCGCCTGGCCGATTTCGAGCCGCTGGCCGAACGGGTGCGCCAGCAGGCCAAGGCCGGCGAACTGTTCGCCGCCCTGTGCGCTGCGCCTGCGGTGGCGTTGCAGAACTACGGTGTGCTCAGGCAGCGGCGCATGACCTGCTACCCCGCATTCAGTGATCGTCTCAGTGGCTGCACCTTCATCGACGAGGCGGTGGTGGTCGACGGCAACTGCATCACCAGCCAGGGGCCGGCCACCGCGCTGGCTTTCGCCCTGACCCTGGTCGAACAGCTGGTCGGGCGCGGCACGCGCAAGGAAGTGGCCGAGGCGATGTTGGTGTAGGAGTCGCGGCGCTGGCCATGATCTTCCCCGGATTGTATCCGGGCTACGTCTCCTGGCCTTCCTGCTCCAGCAACTGACGCTAGCGCTGCAGCTATGTAGGGCGGGAGCAACCCGCCATCAGCGGCCTGGCGGGTTACATCCGCCCTACGAACGACGACCTCCGGGTGCGTCGGGAAGCCGCCGATGGGTTACGACTGCTCCTGCTCCAATAGTCGCCGCTTGCGCTGCAGCCCCCAGCGATAGCCGCTGAGGCTGCCATCGCTGGCCACCACGCGGTGACATGGCAGCAGCAGGCCGATGGCATTGCTGGCGCAGGCGCGGGCAACCGCTCGCGGATGACTATCCAGTTGCCCGGCCAGCTCGGCATAACTGCGGGTTTCGCCGCTGGGGATGTGCTGCAGTGCCTGCCAGACGCGCTGCTGGAATGCGCTGCCGCGAATGTCCAGGGGCAGATGAGCCGCGCGTTCGGGTTCTTCGAGCTGCGCCAGCACCTGCTGCAGCCAGCTGCGCAGGCCTGCCTCATCCTCTTCGAGCTGCGCCGCGGCAAAGCGCTGTTGCAGTTCCTCGCGCAGGGCCGCCGGCTGATCGCCGAAGAGCAGAGCGCACACGCCCTTGTCGCTGGTGGCCAGCAGCACCTGGCCGAGCGGGCAGGGCGCGATGCTGTAACGCAGGCGCTCGCCAGCCCCGCGCTGGCGGCGTTGTGCCGGTGTCAGGGCCTGCGGCTTTTCGTACAGCGCGCGGGTGCCGGAATAGCCGGCGGCCAGGGCCGCATCGAGCACGCTATCGGCCTTTGGTAAATGAGCCTCCAGGCGCTGGCGCCGTTGCGCCGTTGCCCAGGCGTTGGGCGTCATGCCGGTGCGCGTCTTGAACGCTCGGGCCAGATGCGATGACGACAAGCCGATGCGTGCGGCCAGTTGCGTCAGCGTCAGGCGCTGTTCGCCACGCAGCAGTTCACAGGCGGCCGCGATCAGCGCGTCGAGTTGTTGTGCCGGGCTCTGGCCTTGCGGCGAGCAGCGCTTGCAGGGGCGAAATCCAGCGGCTTCTGCACTTTGCGCATCGCCATGAAAACTGACGTTGTCGCGCCGTGGTCGCCGCGCCGGGCAGTTCGGTCGGCAATAGATGCCGGTGCTGCGTACGGCGAAGACGAAGCGTCCGTCGAACGCCTCGTCGCGTTCGCAGACGGCCTGCCAGCAACGTTCCTGATCGAGCATGGGGGTGCCTTGCGCTAAGGATCATGGTGTCGATTGTCGGCTGGCGCCGCTGCTCTGCCAATCCGTATTGCACTTTCAAACCCCAGGCAAGGTCATTTGTATGACGGCCTGAGCGCAACTACAGCCCAGCACCGTCGATCAGGGTAGACGGGTGCAAACGGAGGTCGCCATGCGCGGAATGCTCGACAGGTCGGAGCAGGAACTGATTCTGGTGGTGGATGATGCGGTGGATGCACGACAGCGGCTCGGCGCGCTGCTTGTCGATCGCTATCAGGTGCGACTGGTCGGCAACGAAGAGGCCCTGCAAGCTGCCAGGGCACGCCCGCAACCGGACCTGATTCTGCTCAACTGGCAGGATGACTATGCATTGTGCCGCGAGCTAAAGATCGACCCGCAAACCCGCTATATCCCGCTGATCCTGGTGACGGCCAGAAGCGATGCCGCCGACGAGCAGTTGGGCTTCGACCTCGGTGCCGCCGACTACATCACCAAGCCGGTCAGCCCGCCCATCGTGCTCGCCCGCGTGCGGGCGCAGCTGCAGCTCAAGGCCGCAACCGATTACCTGCGTGACAAAAGCGAATACCTGGAACTCGAGGTCAAGCGCCGTACGCGCGATATCCAGCGTTTGCAGGACGTCACCATCGAGGCCATGGCCAGCGTCGCGGTGATGCGCGACAACCCGCGCAGCCGTCGCCTGGCGCGGATCGAACGCTACATGATTGGCCTGGCCACCGCCCTGGCGCGGCAGCAGCCTGCCCTGTCGGAGCTGCTGAACGAGGAGCGCATCGCCCAGTTGGGCAAGTCGGCCATGCTGCATGTGATCGACAGGCTGACCCTGCCCGATCGCATCCTACTAAGCCATGGCGAGCCGGACGAGAGTGACCTGCACCTGTTGAGCGAGGGGGTGATCGCCGGCTGTGATGCGCTGGAAAGGGCTGAGCGCAAGCTGGGCAGCATCACCGACTTCTTGTCCGGCGCCAAGGACATCGTCTACGGCCAGCACGAACGTTGGGACGGCAAAGGCTATCCGCAGGGCCTGTTCGGTGAGCAGATACCGCTGTCGGCTCGGTTGATGGCGCTGGTGGGGCACTTCGAAGAGCTGACCTGCCAGCATGCCTACCTGCCGGCCGTCAGCCCCGAGCAGGCGGTGACGCAGATCTGCGCGGCCAGCGGCACGCGCTTCGATCCGCTGGTGGTGTTGGCCTTCGTCGAAGCAGCGCCGGAGTTTCTGCATATCGCCAAAACCCTGGCCGATGATGCCGCTGTGGTCGGCGTCGAGCTGCAGCGCCTGGAGGATTCGCTGGGGGAAAGCATCGAGATGACTTTGCCGCCAGCGCCTTGACGTAAGGCGGCTCCGGCAGTTGCGCGTCTCTATCCACGCTTTCGAGTAAGTGTCGGCAACGACTGCGAAACGCCGTTATCCGTCGATAACGGCGTTTTCTCGTTTTCGCTCGGGGATCAGGGCATCTGCACTTCGATGACGCCATCGGCGCTGACCGTGACCTGGCTTGTGCCGGCCTCGATCTGCGGCGTGGGCGCTGCATCCATCATCGCCATGCCCTTGGCTTCGAAGTTGCGCATGGCCATCGGCGGTTGGAAACCCCCGGTGCTGATGCTCAGGTTGACCAGCTTGTAGCTCTTGCCGCCCAGTGCTTCGGTGGCCAGTTGCGCGCGTGCCTTGAAGGCGTCGACGGCGTCCTTGAGCATGGCGTCCTCGCGGGTCTTGCGGGTATCGGTGGCGATGCTGAAGTCCATGCCGGCCATCTTCATCGATTGCAGCAGGTCGCCGGTCAGGGCCGACAGACGAGCGAAGTCGGCACTTTCCATGCGCACCTCGGCGCGCTCGCGCCAGGCGGTGATCTTCTGCCCCTTGTCGTCATACACCGGATAGCTGTTGCGGCTGCCCAGCTTGACCGAAACGCCGCGTACCTGGCGTACCTGCTCCAGGGTCTTGTTGAGGGTGTTGGTGATCTCGGCTGCCAGCTTGGCCGGGTCGCTGTTCTGCGCTTCGGTGTAGAGGGTGACGTGCATCAGGTCGTGGGCGACCTCCTGGTTCACCTCGGCGCGCAGGGCGATCTGGTTGTAGCGCGCCTCGTCGGCAAGCAGACCTGTACTGGCCAGGCCGGCGATGGTCAGGGCGAGGATGGAGGCGATACGGGGCATGGTGCGCATGTGCAGTTCCTTTTTCAGTGGCCTTGATGGCCGTTTCCCGAGGGTAGACGAAGACAGGTGACGATTCGGGTTAAACCTGCTTGAGTTTTTTTCGCGCGTTCAAACAGGGTGCAGAGGTGTGCGTCCGGTTGCCGCAGCGGCGCAAGGCCGCAGCAGGCTTGGTTATACTCGCCGCGATCAATTGGAGTCGCCATGCTCGAACCTGTGCAGTTACTCTCCGCCAGTCGCCAGAATCTCTGGCGCCTGACCCTCATTCGAATTCTGGTGCTGGCCGCCCAGGCAGGCTCGGTCGGGCTTGCCTACAAATCGGGCATGATACCGCTGCCGTGGTTGCAGTTATCGGTCACCCTTGGCGTTTCTCTGCTGCTGTGCCTGGGCACGGCGCTGCGCCTGCGCGGCCCCTGGCCGGTGACCGAGGTCGAGTATGCGGTACAACTGGGCTGCGACCTGATCATCCATAGTGTGCTGCTGTATTACTCGGGCGGTTCGACCAATCCCTTCGTCTCCTACTATCTGGTGCCGCTAACCATTGCCGCGGCGACGCTGCCCTGGCTATTCACCATCGTGCTATCGGGCCTGGCCCTTACTGGATATACCCTGCTGCTGGTGTGGACGCACCCGCTCGAACTGCCCGCCGCTCGCGAGAGCCTGCTGGTCTACGGCATGTGGCTGAGCTTCGCCCTGGCGGCATCGTTGATCACCTTCTTCGTCGCCAAAATGGCCGAGGAGCTGCGTCGGCAGGACGAGCTGCGTGCAGAGCGCCGCGAGGAAAGCCTGCGTGATCAACAACTGCTGGCCGTGGCCACCCAGGCCGCTGGCGCCGCCCACGAACTGGGCACGCCGCTGGGCACCATGAGCGTGCTGCTCAAGGAACTGCGCCAGGAGTACCGCGACACGCCCGCCCTGCAGGACGACCTGGCCCTGCTGCAGGAGCAGGTCAAGCTGTGCAAGTTCACCTTGCAACAGCTGGTGCGCGCCGCCGAGAACGATCGGCGCCAGGCGGTTATCGAGCAGTCCAGCGTGGAGTGGCTGGAAACCACCCTCAATCGCTGGCACCTGATGCGCCCCGAGGCCAGCTACCGCTACCAGTGCCTGGGCCGCGGCACGCCGCCGCGCATCATGCCGCCGGCAGACCTGACCCAGGCGCTGCTCAACCTGCTCAACAATGCCGCCGATGCCTGCCCGGACAAGCTCGACATCTGCCTGGACTGGGATCATCAGTGGCTGCGCCTGAGCATTCGTGACCATGGCGTCGGCGTGCCGCTGGCCATCGCCGAACAGCTGGGTCGACCCTTCTTCACCACCAAGGGCAAGGGCTTCGGCCTGGGGTTGTTCCTCAGCCAGGCCAGCGTCACCCGTGCTGGTGGCACGGTTAAGTTGTATAACCATGAAGAAGGCGGCACCCTCACCGAATTGAAGTTGCCGCGTGCCTATGGCGTGGCCTGATTAGGAAAACCAAGCATGAGCGAAGAATCCCTGTTCGAAGGCGAAGAGCATCCGCATCTGCTGCTGGTGGATGATGATCCCACCTTCACTCGCGTGATGGCGCGCGCCATGAGTCGCCGCGGCCTGCGCGTCTCCACCGCGTCCAGCGCCGAAGAGGGCCTGGCCCTGGCCAAGGACGATCTGCCGGATTACGCCGTGGTCGACCTGAAGATGGAAGGCGACTCCGGCCTGGTACTGCTGCCCAAGCTGCTGGAGCTGGACGCCGAGATGCGCGTGGTGATTCTCACCGGCTACTCCAGCATCGCCACCGCGGTGGAGGCCATCAAGCGCGGCGCGGCCAACTATCTGTGCAAGCCGGCCGATGCCGACGACGTGCTTACCGCGCTGCTTTCCGAACACGCCGACCTCGACAGTCTGGTGCCGGAAAACCCGATGTCGGTGGACCGCCTGCAGTGGGAACACATCCAGCGCGTGCTGGCCGAGCACGAGGGCAACATCTCTGCTACTGCCCGCGCCCTCGGCATGCACCGCCGTACCTTGCAGCGCAAGCTGCAGAAGCGCCCGGTTCGCCGCTGATGCGCTGCAGCGTATCGGGCGTGCTGCGCGCTTTTTTGTAGGAGCGGCTTTAGCCGCGAAACGTCTGGCTTACCGGCCTAATCGCGGCTGAAGCGGAATGCCGCCCAGCCGTCCTACGCGAGCGAATATTGGCAACCTGTGCCCATGGCCGATAAATGCTTAGCCAGCTAACATAGGTCGTCAGACAACTCTGGTGCCCTATGCTCGCCGTCGCTGCACAAACTCTCGCCATTACCGCGCCCGTGTTCGCCATGCTGTTTCTCGGCGTGGTGCTCAAACGTGTGCGCTGGATCGATACGTCCTTCATCGACACAGCCTCGAGCCTGGTGTTTCGCGGCACCATGCCGACCCTGTTGTTTCTTGGGGTGGTCAAGGCCGACCTGGATGCGGCCATGCAGCCGCAGTTGCTGACCTACTTCTTCCTGGCCACCGTGGCCTCGTTCTTCGTGGCCTGGGCCTGGGCGATCTGGCGGGTGCCGTTCGAAGACCGCGGCATCTACACCCAAGGCGCCTTTCGCGGCAACAACGGCATCGTCGGCCTGGCACTGGCCACCAGTATGTACGGTGACTACGGTCTTTCGGTCGGCTCACTGCTCGCGGCGCTGGTGATCCTCTGCTACAACGCGCTCTCGGCCGTCGTACTGGCCATCTACAGCCCAGGCGTAAAGCCCGGTGCCAAGGCCATCGTACGCAGCATCGTGACCAATCCGATGATCATCGGCGTGCTGATGGCGGTGCCGATCGCCTACTGGAAAATCCCGCTGCCGCAGTGGTTCCTGACCTCGGCCGAGTACTTCGCGCAGATGACCCTGCCGCTGGCGCTGATCTGCATCGGCGGCACGCTGAGCCTGGCGTCGCTGCATCGCAGCAGCGGCACCGCCATCGGCTCGGGCATGATGAAAATGGTCTGGCTGCCCCTGCTGAGTACCTCCGGCGCCTGGCTGCTGGGCTTTCGCGGCGCGGACCTGGCGATCCTCTTCCTCTATTTCGCCAGCCCGACGGCGGCGGCCAGCTTCGTCATGGCCCGTGCGGTGGGGGCCAACCATGAGCTGGCGGCAGCCATCATCGTCATCACTACCCTGGCGGCAGTGGTCACCACCAATATCGGTCTACTGTTGCTGCAGTGGGGTGGTTGGATCTAGCGTTTCGGTAGTCGTCTGAACTCGGTTTTCAAGGAAAAGAAAAATGAGTGATTCCATCCACTGGTTCGTTGTGACCTGTCCCAGTGACGAGCAGGCGCGTGTGCGGGGGCGGGCGCTGCTGGGCTGGATGATCGAGCGAAAGATCGTCGCGGCGCAGGTCTGCCCGCGCAGTGGCCTCTATCTACCGGGGGATAATGCGCAGGGATTCGACCAGGGTATCGACTACTGCGGCGTTCAGCTCGTACAAGAGCGTACCGTATTCCATGCGGGCGACAGTGGCGTGGAAGGATTGGCCTGCCCGAGCTGTCAGCAGGTCAGCGCGGCTGATGAAATCGTCTGGGACGAGGCTGTCGGCAACTGGTTCGCCGGGCACGACGATGCGACGCTGAGCTGCCCGGCCTGTAAACGGGCCGGACGCCTGCACGACTGGCAGTTCCTGCCCATGCCCTGGGCCTTCGGCAATCTGGGGGTTGGCTTCTGCAACTGGTGGCCGGATGAGCCGATGATCCAGGCCCTGCTGGCTGAACTGGGGCCTGATATGCGTCAGGTTCGCCAGCACATCTGAGGTTTTTCCTCAGAGGCTGAGCCAGAACGCCCGATGCGCCTCATGTTCCACTGCATGGGTACGCAGGCGGGCTGCTAGGTTTCAGATGCGTTGCGCTGCCATTCGTCGATCACCTCCTGCGCCGCGCGGAAGGCATCGATGCTGGCCGGCACGCCGGCATACACCGCGCAGTGCAGCAGGGTTTCGCGAATTTCCTCGACGGTGCAGCCGTTGTTCAGCGCGCCACGCACGTGGCCCTTGAGTTCCTGCGGGCATTTCAATGCGGTGAGCGCAGCCAGGGTGATCAGGCTGCGCGTCGCGCGCGGCAGGCCGCTGCGCGTCCAAACGCCGCCCCAGGCATGCTCGTTGACGAAATCCTGCAGCGGCTGGGTGAGCTCGGTGGCATTGCCCAGGGCACGGTCGACGAAGGCGTCGCCCATCACCTCACGGCGTACCTGCAGCCCGCGGTCATGGTTCTCGCTCATGCTCACACCTGTTCGCCACGTTGTTTGTGCCAGGCACGCCCGGCAATGATCACCAGGGTGATGACGGTGAGCGGCAGCACATAGCCGATCATTGCGTCACCGAAGGTTTCGGCCTGCGGGCGGCCGGTGCTGAACAGCACCAGATACAGGGTGTAGGCCACGTAGTAGGCGAGGAATAGCAGACCTTCCCAGCGGTTGATGCGATAGCCGGTGAAGAAGATCGGCAGGCAGGCCACCGCCACGGCAATCATCACCGGGAAGTCGAAGGCCAGCGCATTGGCGGCTACCGGAATGGCTGCCGGCGAAACCAGCGAGGCCAGGCCCAGCACGCACAGCAGGTTGAAGATGTTGCTGCCGACGATATTGCCCACGGCGATGTCGCGCTCGCCCTTGAAGGCCGCGATGATCGAGGTGGCCAGCTCCGGCAGCGAGGTGCCGATGGCGATCACCGTCAGGCCGATCACCAGCTCCGAAAGCCCCAGGGCGCGAGCCAGTTGCACGGCGCCTTCGACCAGGAAGTTGGAGCCCACCACCAGCAGCACCAGGCCCGCGATGACCAGGCCCAGGTTGATCGCCCAGGCATAGGGTTTGGGCGCTTCGTCGAGGCCGAACTCCTTGGCGAACTCGTCATCCTCGTTCTTGTTCTCCTTGCGCGCGCTGTAGATCAGAAAACCGGTGTAGGTCAGCACGCCGGCGAACAGCAGGGCGCCGTCGAGGCGACTCAGCGCGCCGTCCCAGGCCAGCGCATAGACCACCAGGCTGGCGCCGATCATGATCGGCACATCGAGGCGGATCAACTGGCGCGAGACGATCAGCGGCGCGACCAGGGCCGTCACACCGAGGATCAGCAGGACGTTGGCGATATTGCTGCCGATCACGTTGCCGATGGCCAGGTCGCCGCTGCCGTTGAAGGCTGACTGCACGCTGACCGCTGTTTCCGGGGCGCTGGTGCCGAAAGCCACCACGGTCAGGCCGATTACCAGCGGCGGAATGCCGAACTGGGCGGCCAGCTTGGCGGCGCCGCGCACCAGCACTTCGGCGCCAGCGACCAGCAGCACCAGGCCGGCGATCAGGTAGACATAGGTCATCAGGGTCATTGCAGGGTAGCTCCGGAAAAAGTGCGGCTAGTGTAGCGATGGCGTTGTGCGCCGCCAGATGCTGCAGAAAGATTTTGTTGCCAATTGTTGGTCAGTCCAGCGCCTCGACCCGTACCGGCACCACGCCTGCGCGCAGCATGTCCAGGCGCACGGCGGCGGCGCGTGAAACGTCGATCACGCGGCCGCGTACGAAGGGCCCACGATCATTGATGCGCAATACGACGCTACGTTCATTGTTCAGGTTGGTCACCCGCACACGTGTGCCGAACGGCAGGGTGCGATGCGCAGCGGTCAGCGCGCTCTGATCGAAGCGCTCGCCGCTGGCAGTGCGTTTGCCGTGGTGCGCCTGGGCATAGTAGGAGGCCTTGCCGGTTTCGCTGTCGCCTGCGCTGCCGCCGAAGGTGGAGCAGCCGCCGAGTGCGGCGAGGGCGGCAAGTAGAATGCAGGTGCGTAGCCCGGATGCAATCCGGGGCAATGAAGGTTCCCGGATTGCATCCGGGCTACGGATCGTCATCTGTTGTTTCCCCATAAAAAAACGCCGGCGGAACCCGGCGTTTTTCAGTATCAAGCGAACCGGTCTGGCTCAGCCTTCGAGCTTCTTCTTCAGCAGTTCGTTCACTTGCCCCGGGTTGGCCTTGCCCTTGGAGGCTTTCATTGCCTGGCCGACGAAGAAGCCGAACATCTTGCCGCGCTTGGCTTCGTCGCTGGCGCGGTACTGCTCGACCTGCTCGGCGTTGGCCGCCAGCACCTCATCGAGCATCTTCTCGATGGCGCCGCTGTCGGTGACCTGCTTGAGGCCCTTGCTCTCGATGATCGCATCGGCGCTGCCTTCACCGGCCGCCATGGCCTCGAACACCATCTTGGCGATCTTGCCGCTGATGGTGTTGTCCTTGATGCGCAGGATCATGCCGCCCAGTTGCTCGGCGGACACCGGCGACTGCTCGATCTCCAGGCCCTCTTTATTGAGCAGGCTGGACAGCTCGCCCATCACCCAGTTGGCGGCCAGCTTGGCATCGCCGCAGGCTTTCTCGACCGCTTCGAAGTAATCGGCCATTTCGCGGCTGGCGCTGAGCACGCTGGCGTCGTAGGTGGACAGGCCGAACTGACTCTCGAAACGCTCGCGCTTCTGCGGCGGCAGCTCGGGCAGCGCGGCGCGCAGTTCGTCGAGGAAGCTGCGCTCGATGACCACCGGCAGCAGGTCCGGGCAGGGGAAGTAACGGTAGTCGTTGGCTTCTTCCTTGCTGCGCATGGAGCGGGTCTGATCCTTGTTGGGATCGTATAGGCGGGTTTCCTGCACCACCTTGCCGCCGTCCTCGATCAGCTCGATCTGGCGCTGCACTTCATGGTTGATCGCCTTTTCAATGAAGCGGAACGAGTTGACGTTCTTGATCTCGGCGCGGGTGCCGAACTCGGCCTGGCCCTTCGGGCGAACCGAGACGTTGCAGTCGCAGCGCAGCGAGCCTTCGGCCATGTTGCCGTCGCAGATGCCCAGGTAACGCACCAGAGCGTGGATGGCCTTGACGTAGGCCACCGCTTCCTTGGCCGAGCGGATGTCCGGCTCGGAAACGATTTCCAGCAGCGGCGTGCCGGCGCGGTTCAGGTCGATGCCGCTCATGCCGTGGAAGTCTTCGTGCAGGCTCTTGCCCGCATCCTCTTCCAGGTGCGCACGGGTGATGCCGATGCGTTTGACGGTGCCGTCTTCCAGGGTGATGTCGAGGAAGCCCTTGCCGACGATGGGGTGATCCATCTGGCTGGTCTGATAGCCCTTCGGCAGGTCCGGGTAGAAGTAGTTCTTGCGCGCGAAGACGTTACGCTCGGCGATTTCGGCGTCGATGGCCAGGCCGAACTGGCAGGCCATGCGCACGGCTTCGGCGTTGAGCACCGGCAGGGTTCCGGGCATGCCGAGGTCGACCAGGCTGGCCTGGGTGTTGGGCTCGGCGCCGAAGGTGGTGGCGCTTGCCGAGAAAATCTTCGATTGGGTGCTGAGCTGAGCGTGAATCTCGAGCCCGATCACGGTTTCCCATTGCATAAAAGTGTTCCTCAGAAGCCGCTCGGTGCTTGTTTGTGCCAGTCGCTGACCTGCTGGTACTGGTGCGCGACATTGAGCAGACGACCTTCCTGGAAGTAGTTGCCGAGCAATTGCACGCCCACCGGCAGGCCATCGACGAAGCCGGCCGGCATCGACAGGCCGGGGATGCCGGCCAGGTTGGCGGTGATGGTGTAGATGTCTTCGAGGTAGGCCGAGACCGGGTCGCCGCCTTTCTCACCAATCTTCCAGGCCAGGTTCGGCGTGGTCGGGCCGAGGATCACGTCGACGTCATTGAACGCGGCGACGAAGTCGTTCTTGATCAGCCTGCGGATCTGCTGGGCCTTGATGTAGTAGGCGTCGTAGTAGCCGGCCGACAGCGCGTAGGTGCCGACCATGATGCGCCGTTTGACTTCCGCACCGAAGCCTTCGCCGCGCGAGCGCTTGTACAGGTCTTCGAGGTTCACCGGGTTTTCGCAGCGATAGCCGAAACGCACGCCGTCGAAGCGCGACAGGTTGGAGCTGGCTTCTGCCGGGGCGATCACGTAGTAGGCGGGAATCGCGTGCTGCATGTTCGGCAGGCTGATGTCCTTGATGGTGGCGCCGAGCTTTTTCAGCTCCTCGACCACGGCCATGACTTTCTCGCCGATGCGGGCATCCAGGCCGGCGCCGAAGTATTCCTTCGGCAGGCCGATGCGCAGGCCGGCCAGCGGCTGAGTCAGCGCCGCCAGGTAGTCATCGACCGGCTGATCGACGCTGGTCGAATCCTTGGCGTCGAAACCGGCCATGGCGCCGAGCAGCAGGGCGCAGTCCTCGGCGGTGCGAGCCAGCGGACCGCCCTGATCGAGGCTGGAGGCATAGGCGATCATGCCCCAGCGCGAGACGCGGCCGTAGGTCGGTTTGATGCCGGTGAGGTTGGTCAGCGCCGCCGGCTGGCGGATCGAACCGCCGGTGTCGGTGCCGGTGGCGGCCGGAATCAGGCGCGCCGCTACGGCAGCAGCGGAACCACCTGAGGAGCCGCCGGGCACGCGGCTGGTGTCCCAAGGGTTCTTGACCGCGCCGTAGTGGCTGGATTCATTGGCCGAGCCCATGGCGAACTCGTCCATGTTCAGCTTGCCGAGGGTCACGGTACCGGCGTTGGCGAGTTTCTTAACCACGGTGGCGTCGTAGGGCGCCTTGAAGTCGGTGAGGATCTTCGAGGCGCAGGTGGTCAGCACGCCGTTGGTGCAGAACAAGTCCTTGTGCGCGATCGGCGCGCCGAGCAGGGCGCCGTTCTCGCCAGCGGCGCGGCGGGTGTCCGCGGCCTTGGCCTGCTCGAGGGCCAGCTCTTCGGTAATGGTGATGAAACTGTTGAGCTGTGGGTCGAGCTGATTGATGCGCGCCAGCAGGGCGCGGCTCAGTTCTTCGGCGGAGAATTGCTTGTCGGCGAGGCCGCGGGCAATCTCGGCCAGGGTCAGTTGATGCATGTCGGGCCCTTTCCTTTATTCGATGACTTTCGGCACGAGGTACAGGCCGCTTTCCACGGCCGGGGCGATGGCCTGGTAGGCGTCGCGCTGGTTGCTCTCGTTGACCACGTCGGCACGCAGACGCTGGGTCGCTTCCAGCGGGTGCGCCAGGGGTTCGATGCCCTGGGTATCGACGGCCTGCATCTGGTCGATCAGGCCGAGGATGTTGTTCAGGGTCTCGGTGGTTTGCGGAATATCGCCTTCGTTCAGACCCAGGCGGGCCAGGTGGGCGATTTTTTCCACCTCGGAGCGTTCAAGCGCCATCAGGGGTTCTCCAGGGGAAGTGTGACAGAGAGGACAAGCAGGGAACGGATGCCGCGAGCCGGCGGTCAAAGGCCGCGCTGTGCAGCTGCAAGGCCCGGAAAAACAGGCAATCTACCATATTGCCGCCTTGCTCAAAATCCCTGCCGTTGTTAGAGTTTGCCGCACTTTTTACCCGCGCGTTTTCCGCGTCTGACTTTTACCCACGCGTTGCCTAGGGTCCCTTCCTAATGTTCAAGAAACTGCGTGGCATGTTCTCCAGCGATCTGTCGATCGACCTGGGTACTGCCAATACCCTTATTTATGTGCGCGAGCGCGGTATCGTCCTGAATGAGCCGTCCGTGGTCGCCATCCGTACCCACGGCAACCAGAAGAGTGTCGTGGCTGTGGGCACCGAGGCCAAGCGCATGCTCGGCCGTACCCCCGGCAACATTTCCGCGATTCGTCCGATGAAGGACGGCGTGATCGCTGACTTCAGCGTCTGCGAAAAGATGCTGCAGTACTTCATCAACAAGGTTCACGAGAACAGCTTCCTGCAGCCGTCGCCGCGCGTGCTGATCTGCGTACCGTGCAAGTCGACCCAGGTCGAGCGCCGCGCCATCCGTGAATCGGCCCTGGGCGCCGGTGCCCGTGAAGTGTTCCTGATCGAAGAGCCGATGGCCGCTGCCATCGGCGCCGGCCTGCCGGTCGAAGAGGCCCGCGGTTCGATGGTCGTCGATATTGGCGGCGGTACCACCGAAATCGCGCTGATCTCCCTCAATGGCGTGGTTTACGCCGAGTCCGTACGTGTGGGCGGCGACCGTTTCGACGAAGCCATCATCACCTACGTGCGCCGCAACTACGGTTCGCTGATCGGCGAAGGCACCGCCGAGCGCATCAAGCAGGAAATCGGTACTGCCTATCCGGGTGGCGAAATCCGTGAAGTCGACGTACGTGGCCGCAACCTGGCCGAGGGCGTACCGCGCAGCTTCACCCTGAACTCCAACGAAGTGCTCGAAGCGCTGCAGGAATCGCTGGCGACCATCGTCCAGGCGGTCAAGAGCGCCCTGGAGCAGTCGCCGCCCGAGCTGGCCTCGGACATCGCCGAGCGCGGCCTGGTGCTGACCGGTGGTGGTGCGCTGCTGCGCGACCTGGACAAGCTGCTGAGCCAGGAAACCGGCCTGCCGGTGATCGTCGCCGAAGACCCGCTGACCTGCGTCGCCCGTGGCGGCGGCAAGGCCCTGGAAATGATGGACCGCCACGCCATGGACCTGCTCTCCACCGAGTGAGCCCCGCGGCTGTGGACGCTTGCCGTGCCGCCTCCGGGCGGCACGCGCATATTCGAGCATTGCAGTACACTCGGCCCAACCTTCGCCAGACCGGTTCGCCCTTCGCATGAATTCGCGCGCTTTCCGCCCTCGTGGCACACAAGGAGCAGCTTATTAAGCCGCTCTTCGCCAAAGGTCCCTCGCTGGGCATTCGCCTGCTGGTATTTGCCGTGCTGTCGGCAGTGCTGATGGTGGCCGACGCCCGCTTCGACACGCTCAAGCCCGTGCGCAGCATGATGGGCACGGTGTTGACGCCCCTGTACGAGTTGGCCGAGCTGCCCGTGCGGGCCTGGGAAGGCGCGACCCAGCAGATTTCCTCGCGCAGCGAGCTGGTGGCCGAGAACGAGAAGCTCAAGGCCGAGGCCCTGTTGCTGCAGCGCCGCCTGCAGAAGCTGGCGACCCTGACCGAGCAGAACGTGCGCCTGCGCGAGCTGCTCAACTCCGCGGCGCTGGTGGATGAAGAGGTGTTGGTCAGCGAGCTGATCGGCGTCGACCCCAACCCATACACCCACCGCATCCTGATCGACAAGGGCGAGAAGGATTGCGTCGACGAGGGCAAGCAAAACTGCGTGTTCCTCGGTCAGCCGGTGCTCGATGCGCGTGGCCTGATGGGGCAGGTGGTGGAGGTCATGCCCTATACCTCGCGCGTGCTGTTGCTCACCGACAACACCCACAGTATTCCCGTGCAGGTCAACCGCAACGGCCTGCGCGCCATCGCTGTCGGCACCGGCAACCCGGAGAGCCTCGAGCTGCGCCATGTCGCCGATACCGCCGATATCAAGGAAGGCGATCTGCTGGTCAGCTCCGGCATGGGCCAGCGTTTCCCGGCCGGCTACCCGGTGGCCACGGTCAAGGAAGTGATCCACGATTCCGGCCAGCCGTTCGCCATCGTCCGTGCTACGCCAACCGCGGCGCTCAATCGCAGTCGTTATCTGCTGCTGGTGTTCTCCGACCGGCGCAGCCCCGAGCAGCGCGCTTCCGATTCGGCCCAGGCCCAGGAGGCCGCTGACCGCGAGGCCGAGCAGGAGCGTACCCAGGGCGAGCAGGTGCCCGCGTCGACCGCCACTCCGGCCGCAGACGCTCCCGCGCAGGAGGCGAACTGATGGTCGGAGTAAAGTCTCGTAACGGCTGGGTGATCTGGTTGAGTCTCGCCTTCGCGCTGCTGCTCAGCGTTGCGCCGCTGCTCGAGTTCATGCAGATCGGCCGCCCGCTGTGGGTCGCCCTGATCCTCACCTACTGGGTGCTGGCGCTGCCGCACCGCGTCGGTCTGACCACAGCGTGGATTCTCGGCCTGGCGCAGGATGTGCTGTTCGGCACGCTGCTCGGGCAGAACGCGCTGATCCTTACCTTGATCACTTTTCTGGTACTGAGCCTGCACCAGCGTCTGCGCATGTTTCCCATGTGGCAGCAGAGTATGGTGCTGATGGTGGTGTTCGGTCTCGCCCAGCTGGTGCAGCTGTGGCTCAATGCGCTGACCGGCAGCCGCCCGCCAACCCTGGCCTTCATCCTGCCAGCGCTGGTGAGTGCCCTGCTGTGGCCGTGGATCTGCGTCATCCTGCGGGGGCTGCACCTGCGCCTCAACGTCAACTGAACGCGGCCTGGCATGGCTGGCCGCGGTTCGCCAAGGGAGATACCCGCATGGCCGAGCTGTTTCTGGCCTCCGCTTCGCCCCGTCGCCGTGAGTTGCTGGCCCAGATCGCTGTGCCATGCGTCACGCAAATCGCCTCGATAGATGAAAACCCGTTGCCAGACGAGCCGGCAGCAGCCTATGTAGAGCGTCTGGCTCGCGAGAAGGCGCGGGCCGGCCTGCGCGCATTGGGCGAACGTGTCGATGCCGTGGTGCTGGGCGCCGATACCGCCGTGGTGCTCGAAGGGCGCATTCTCGGCAAGCCGGCGGATTTCGCCGAGTCGCGGGCCATGCTGCAGGCCCTGTCAGGGCGCAGCCATCAAGTACTGACAGCCGTTGCGCTGGTCGGCGATGGTCGCGAGTCTGCTCGCGTAGTCAGCAGCGAAGTGAGTTTTCGCCCTATCAGCGAGGCCGAAATCGAGGCGTACTGGGCCAGCGGCGAGCCATGCGACAAGGCGGGCAGTTATGGTATCCAGGGGTTGGCGGCCGTGTTCGTCAGCCAATTGCAGGGCAGCTATTCGGCGGTGGTCGGTCTGCCGCTGTGCGAAACTGCCGAGCTGCTTGGGGAATTCGGTATTGCCTGCTGGCAATTCCCGGCGCCAGGACATTTTCAGAAACCAGGCGACGGCAACGCGGCTGCAGGATGAAGTGTCCGAAAAGCTTGAGTCCGCGGGGCGGTGCAGTAGCCCGGCCGGCATGATCACCAGGATGGATGCATGAGCGAAGAGATTCTGATCAATATCACGCCGATGGAGTCGCGCGTGGCCGTGGTGGAAAACGGCGTGCTGCAGGAAGTTCACGTCGAACGCACGCAGAAGCGCGGCATCGTCGGCAATATCTACAAGGGCAAGGTGGTGCGCGTGCTGCCCGGCATGCAGGCGGCCTTCATCGACATTGGCCTTGAACGTGCGGCCTTCATCCATGCCTCGGAGATCTCCACCCGCGAAGGCGCTGCGGTGGAGCCGATCAGTGCGCTGGTCCATGAAGGCCAGAGCCTGACGGTGCAGGTCACCAAGGACCCCATCGGCAGCAAGGGCGCACGCCTGACCACTCAGCTGTCGATTCCCTCGCGTTACCTGGTGTACATGCCGCGCACCAGCCATGTCGGCATCTCCCTGAAGATCGAGGATGAGGGCGAACGCGAGCGCCTCAAGCAGGTGGTCGCCGATTGCGTTGCCGCCGAGGGCATCGAGGAGGCGGGCGGCTTCATCCTGCGCACCGCGGCCGAGGGTGCCGGCGCCGACGAGATTCTCATCGACATCCGCTACCTGCGCCGCCTGTGGGATCAGATTTCCGCACAGGTGCAGACCGCCAAGGCGCCGTCGGTGATCTACGAGGATCTGTCGCTGGCCCTGCGTACCCTGCGCGACCTGGTCAGCCCGCGCACCGAGAAGATTCGCGTGGACTCGCGGGAAACCTTCCAGAAGATCACGCAATTCGTCGCCGAACTGATGCCGGAAATCGCCGATCGTCTGGAGCACTATCCGGGCGAGCGGCCAATCTTCGACCTGTATGGCGTCGAAGACGAGATTCAGCGCGCCCTGGAGCGCAAGGTGCCGCTGAAATCCGGCGGTTACCTGGTGGTCGACCCGGCCGAGGCGATGAGCACCATCGACGTCAATACCGGCGCCTTCGTCGGCCATCGCACGCTGGAAGAGACCATCTTCAAGACCAACCTGGAGGCGGCCACCGCGATTGCCCGCCAGCTACGCCTGCGCAACCTCGGCGGCATCATCATCATCGACTTCATCGACATGGAAGACGAGGAGCATCAGCGCCAGGTGCTGCGCACCCTGGAAAAGCAGCTCGAGCGCGACCATGCCAAGACCAACATCATCGGCATCACCGAACTCGGCCTGGTGCAGATGACCCGCAAACGTACCCGCGAAAGCCTCGAGCAGATTCTTTGCGAGCCGTGCACCGCCTGTCAGGGTCGCGGCAAGCTGAAGACGCCCGAGACCATCTGCTACGAGATCTTCCGCGAAATTCTGCGCGAGGCGCGTGCCTACCAGGCGGAAAGCTATCGCGTGCTGGCCAATCAAAAGGTAGTCGATCGCCTGCTCGATGAAGAGTCGGGCAACGTCGCCGATCTGGAAGCCTTTATCGGGCGCACCATCAAGTTCCAGGTGGAAACCATGTATTCCCAGGAACAGTACGATGTGGTGCTGCTCTGAGCGCCGCAGGCACCGAGGGCGCTCTGGTGCGCCTGTTCTCGGCCTTGATGCGCTGGGGGCTGGGGCTGTGCGCGGCCGTGCTGGTGCTGGCCGCGCTGTACGTCAGCCTGGGGCGTGAGCTGGTGCCGCTGGTGGCCGAATACCGCCTCGAACTGGAAGATCGCGCCACCGAACAGTTGGGCGTGCCGGTGCGGATCGGCAGCCTCAAAGGCCATTGGCGGGGCTTCGCGCCGGTGCTGGTGGCGCGCGATGTACGCCTCGGGGACGAGGGGGCAGGGCTGAGCCTGGAGCGCGTGCAACTGCTGCCGGATGTGAGCGGCAGCCTGCTGGCACGCCAGCCGCGTATCGCCCATCTGCAGATCGACGGTCTGCAACTGAACGTGCAGCAGAACACCGAGGGCGGCTGGCAGTTGCAAGGGTTGCCACAGCGCGACGGCCCCGAGCTGAACGTCGAACGACTGCTCAAGCAATTGCAGGTGGTGCATCGCATCAGCCTGCTCGACAGCCGCGTGGTGGTGCAGCCGCTCAATCAGGAGCCGTTGCTGCTCAGCTACGTCAATCTGAGCCTGCGCTACGGCAGCAACAGCCAGCGCCTCGACGGTCGTCTGCTGCTGCCCGACGGCCAGCCGGTGGCGCTGAGCCTGCGCACGCGCATGCAGCCGAAGACCTGGCGCGAAGCCGAGTCGCAGCTCTATCTGAGCCTGCCGCAGAGCGATTGGGCGAGCTGGCTGCCGAAAACGCTGCTCGGCGACTGGCAGCTGCAGCGTCTGCAGGCCGGCGGTGAGCTTTGGCTGGAAGGGCGCGGCCTGGCCCTGCACAAGGGCGCCCTGCGCCTGCACGCTCCTGCAGTGGTTGGCGGTCAGGCCAGGCACGAGGCCGTGACGCTCAAGGACCTGGCCTTCAACGCCTTCTTCGCCCAGGACGAGCAGGGCGTACGGGCACAGATCGATTCCCTGGCCATGAGCCATGGCGAGCAACGTATCGGCGAGCTGCACCTGAACCTGAAACAGAACAATGTGGGCGAGGCTGACGAGCGTTGGGCGCTGACGGCCGATCGTCTCGACCTCGCCGCCTGGGCGCCGCTGGTGCAGGCGCTGGCGCCGATGCCCGACAAGGCGCGCGAGGTTCTGGTGGCGCTGGCACCGGTTGGCGCGGTCAACAACCTGCTACTCGATTATTACCCGCAGCGCGAGGGCGCCGAGCGTCTGCAGTTCGCTGCCAATCTGGACAAGGTGGGCATCCAGGCCTATCGCGGCGCGCCGGCGGCGGAGAATGTCAGCGGTAGCGCCTCGGGCGACATGTTCAAAGGCGAGCTGCGCCTGAATACCGAGGACTTCGCCCTGCATCTGGATCAACTTTTCCCCAAACCCTGGCGTTATCGCCATGCTCAGGCGCGGTTGAGCTGGGACTGGAGCGAAACCGACTTGACCCTCTACAGCCCCTATATGCGCGTGGACGGCGAGGAAGGGCAGGTCGCAGGGGACATGCTGATCCGCCTGCTGCGCGATCCTGAGGCGGAAAGCTACATGGACCTGCGGGTCGGCCTGCGCGACGGCGATGCGTCCTATACCGAGAAGTATCTGCCGAGCCGCGCCCCCGGCATGAGTGCCGAGCTCGATCATTGGCTGAAGACAGCGATTCGCGCCGGCCATGTCGAGGAAGGCTACTTCCAGTACCAGGGCTCGCTGAACAAGGGCGCAGCGCTGGGGGCGCGCAGTCTCAGTCTGTTCTTCAAGGTCAGGGACGCCGAGCTGGCCTTCCAGCCCGGCTGGCCGTCGCTGCGTGAAGGTGTGGGCGAGGTGCTGATCGAGGACGATGCCGTGCGCGTGCGCCTGCAGAGCGGACGTCTGCAGGAAAGCGAGGTCCGCGACGTCATTGCCAATATCCCGCTGCTGCACGATGGTAAACCGCCACGTCTGCACCTCGATGGCAAGGTGCAGAGCAGCCTGAGCGACGCGATCAAGCTGCTGCAGGAGGCGCCGCTGGGGACCTCGGAAATTTTCGCCGGCTGGCAGGGGCAAGGCCCGCTGGCCGGGCGGCTGCAATTGGATATTCCGCTGCAGAAGGGAGCCAAGCCCGGTGTGGTGGTGGATTTCGCCACCGAGGGGGCCAGCCTCAAGCTGGCCAATCCGGATTTGCAACTGAACAAGGTGAAGGGCGCCTTTCGTTTCGACAGCAATACCGGGCTGAGCGCGCCGGATGTACGCGCCGAGGTATTCGGGCGTCAGGTAAGCGGCAGGATCAGCGCCGAAGGCTCACGCGGACAGGCGCGCAGCGGATTCGATCTGCGCGGCCAGGTGCAGGTCGATACCCTCAGCCAATGGCTCGGTGGGCCGCAGAAGCTGCCAGTCAGCGGTTTGCTGCCTTATCGCCTGCGCCTGACCCTGGACGGCGACGACAGCAAGCTGCGTGTCGACTCCAACCTGCGCGGTGTGGCGATCGATCTGCCGGCGCCGTTCGGCAAGACGGCGCAGCAGGAGCGTGATGCCAGTTGGCGCATGACGCTCTCCGGGCGTCAGCGTCGCTACTGGGCGGATTATGGCGAGCTGGCCAGTCTCAATTTGGCCGCACCTGCCGGCGCACTGGCCGAGGGGCGTGGCGAGGTGGTGGTTGGCGGTGGCGCGGCGGGTCTGCCGCCTGGCCAGGGCCTGCGCGTGCGCGGACGCCTGGATGAGCTGGATCTGGATGCCTGGAAGCAGCTCGGTAGCGATCATCCGGTCGAGGTGGATGCTGACAGCCAACGTTTTTTGCGCAGTGCACGGCTGGAAATCGGACGGTTGCGCGGCTTCGGCCAGGAGGTCGAGCAACTGAGCGTCGGTCTGACGCGTGAGCCTCAGGGCTGGGCCTTGCAACTCGACAGCGAACTGGCCGCCGGCCAGGTGCTGCTGGCGGACGCCGAAGGCGTGCCTATCCGTATCGATTTTCAGCATGTCAGGCTGCCAGCTCCCGACCCCGAACCCGATGCAGAAAAGGCCAGCGATGCGCCCGATCCCCTGGCCGACTTCGATCCCAAGTCGCTGCCGCCGCTGGATATCAGCATCCAGCGTGTACAGCGCGGCGACAAGGTGCTGGGTGCCTGGTCGCTCAAGGTGCGCCCCGAGGAACAGGGCGTACGTTTCGATGAACTCGATCTCGACCTGCAGGGGTTGAAGATCGGCGGCAGCGCCGGTTGGCGAAGTGCTGCCGGCAATACCCAGAGCTGGTACAAGGGGCGCCTGCAGGGCAAGGACCTTGGCGCGATCCTAAAAGCCTGGGATTACGCCCCCAGCGTCACCAGCGAAAGTTTCCGCGTCGACGTCGATGGTAGCTGGCCCGGTTCGCCTGCCTGGTTCTCGCTCAAGCGCTTCTCGGGCAATCTCGACCCCTCGCTGCGCAAGGGGCAGTTCGTCGAAGTGCAGGGCTCGGCCCAGGCGCTGCGCGTATTCGGCCTGCTCAACTTCAACTCCATCGGCCGCCGCCTGCGTCTGGACTTCTCCGACCTGCTAGGCAAGGGGCTGAGTTATGACCGGGTCAAGGGCAACCTGCAGGCGACCAATGGCTTCTTCGTCACCCATGAGCCCATCACCATGACCGGGCCGTCGAGCAATCTCGAGCTCAACGGCAATCTGGATCTGCGTAACGAGCAGATCGATGCCAAGCTGCTGGTGACCCTGCCGGTGACCAACAACCTGCCGCTGGCGGCTCTGATCGTCGGTGCACCGGCGATTGGTGGCGCCCTGTTCGTGGCGGACAAGTTGCTGGGTGACAAGGTCGCCCGTTTCGCCAGCGTGCAATACGACGTCAGAGGCCCGCTGCAGGACCCGGATATCCGTTTCGACAAGCCCTTCGAAAAACCGCAATGACGGCGCGTCTTGGCGTAGGCTGTTAGAGCCTCTTCAAAGTTTTGCGAGCTAGAGCAATGCAAGGCAAAGACAGGCGAGGGCCGGTCGGAGTCGCGTCCGACTTTACGAGCTGTAAATGAGCAGTCCGAGCCTGTTTTTAACGTAGCAGGGCCGACGCGCAGCAGACTTTGAACAGGCTCTAAGGCCGAGAACCGATGAGTGCCACTATGAATCTCGCTGTAATCCAGATGGTCAGTCAGGAAGACGTGCAAACCAATCTGCGCCTGGCGCGTCGCATGCTGGAGCGGGCGGCGCAGGGCGGTGCACGCCTTGCCGTGCTGCCGGAGAACTTCGCCGCCATGGGCCGTCGAGACTTGGCCGCAATCGGTCGTGCCGAGGCAGTCGGCGAAGGCCCCATCCTGCCCTGGTTGAAACGCGCCGCGCGTGACCTCAGTTTATGGATAGTGGCCGGCACCTTGCCGCTGCCGCCTGACGACGACGCCGAGGGCAAGCCGAACGCCTGCTCGCTGCTGATCGATGACCAGGGCGAGCGCGCGGCTCGCTATGACAAGCTGCACCTGTTCGACGTCGACGTGGCCGACAACCGTGGCCGTTATCGCGAGTCTGACGATTTCGCCCATGGCCAGCGTGTCGTGGTAGCGGACACGCCCGTGGGGTGCCTGGGTCTGACCGTGTGTTACGACTTGCGCTTCCCCGAGCTGTTCGGCGCGCTGCGCGAAGCCGGTGCCGAGCTAATCAGCGTGCCGGCAGCCTTCACCGCCGTGACTGGCGCGGCGCATTGGCAGGTGCTGACGCGGGCGCGTGCCATCGAGACCCAGTGCTACGTGCTGGCAGCCGGGCAGGGTGGCGAGCACCCCGGGCAACGCCTGACCTTTGGCCATTCGGCGATTATCGACCCCTGGGGCAGCGTTCTGGCCGAGCAGGATCAAGGCGAAGCCGCATTGCTGGCTTCGCGAGATGCCGCCGAGCAGGCGGCCATTCGCCAACGTATGCCGGTGCAGCAGCACCGCCGATTCTTTTTATCGGGCGCACCGCGTCCGATCGTTGTGGAGTAATCATGAATACGATGTTGCAATCCGTCAGCGAGCACCTGTTGGCGCCCGGTAACCTGACGCTCGACAGCCTCAGCAGCGTGCTGGGTGAGGTCGCAGGTCCCGGCATCGATGCCGCCGATCTCTATTTCCAAAGCCAGGTTTCGGAAACCTGGGTACTGGAAGATGGCATCGTCAAGGAAGGCAGTTTCAACCTCGATCAGGGCGTTGGCGTGCGCGCGCAGTCCGGTGAGAAAACCGGTTTCGCTTACAGCAATGCGATCAGCCTCGATGCCTTGACCCAGGCTGCGCAGGCTGCGCGTTCGATCTCCCGCGCCGGCCAGCAGGGCCGCGTGCAGGCTTTCGTCAGCCCGCAGGTGACTCAGCTGTATGCCGAAGGCAACCCGCTGGATGTCATGAACCGCGCCGAGAAGGTCGAGCTGCTGCAGCGTATCGATCGTGCCACGCGCGCGCTCGACCCGCGCATCAAGCAGGTCACGGTGAGTCTGGCCGGTGTGTGGGATCGCATTCTGGTCGCCGCTCATGATGGCAGCCTCAGCGCCGATATCCGGCCGCTGGTGCGCTTCAACGTCAGCGTCATCGTCGAGCAGAACGGCCGCCGCGAGCGCGGTGGGCATGGCGGCGGTGGACGTACCGACTACCGCTATTTCCTGGAAGAAGACCGAGCCATGGGCTACGCCCGCGAGGCACTGCGCCAGGCGCTGGTCAATCTCGAAGCCATTGCCGCACCCGCTGGCAGCATGCCGGTGGTGATGGGCGCTGGCTGGTCCGGCGTGTTGCTGCACGAGGCGGTTGGCCACGGCCTGGAAGGCGACTTCAATCGCAAGGGCAGCTCCAACTACAGTGGCAAGATTGGCCAGCAGGTGGCGTCCAAGCTGTGCACCATCGTCGATGACGGCACCCTGGCCGGTCGTCGCGGCTCGCTCAGCGTCGACGACGAAGGCACGCCGACCCAATGCACCACGCTGATCGAGAACGGCGTGCTCAAGGGCTATATGCAGGACAAACTCAATGCGCGTCTGATGGGCGTGGCTGCTACCGGCAACGGTCGTCGCGAGTCCTACGCGCACCTGCCGATGCCGCGCATGACCAACACCTACATGCTGGCCGGCGAGAGCGACCCGGAGGAAATCATCCGTTCGGTGAAGAAGGGCATTTACTGCGCCAACCTCGGTGGCGGCCAGGTGGACATCACCAGCGGCAAGTTCGTCTTCTCCACCAGCGAGGCCTACCTGATCGAGGACGGCAAGATCACCGCGCCGGTCAAAGGCGCCACGCTGATCGGTAACGGCCCGGAGGCCATGAGCCGCGTATCCATGGTTGGCAATGACCTGGCCCTGGACAGCGGCGTCGGCACCTGTGGCAAGGATGGCCAGTCGGTGCCGGTTGGCGTTGGTCAGCCGATGTTGAAGATCGACGCGATCACCGTCGGCGGCACCGGTGCCTGAGGCGATGCCGGCTCAGCGCAAGCCGCGCTGGATTTCGTCAAGCTCGCGGATGTACTTGAACACCTTGCGCGCGGCGGCCGGCGGCTTGTTGCGCGCGGCTTCATGCTGGGCATGACGAACCAGCCCGCGCAGATGCTGGACGTCGGCATCGGGGTAAAGCTCGACAAAGCTTTCCAGCGCACTGTCGCCTTCGCCGATCAGGCGGTCGCGCCAGCGTTCGAGAGCGTGGAAGCGCTCGTTGTATTCGCGTGTGGAGCTGTCCACCTGGTCGAGCATGGCGACGATCGCCTCGACATCCTGTTCACGCATCAGCTTGCCGATGAACTGGATGTGGCGTTTGCGCGCGGCGTTGGCGGTGTGTTTCGGCGCTTCGGCGAGGGCGCGGCGTAGTGCGTCGGTCAGCGGCATCTTCGCCAGCAGGTCAGGCTTGAGCGCAGTCAGGCGCTCGCCGAGTTCCTGCAGTGCATGCAGTTCGCGCTTGACCTGAGATTTGCTCTTCTCCAGGGAGAAGTCGTCGTAGGAATCAGACATGGGGTGGGTCCAGAGGGAAACGCCGCCATGATAGCAGTAACCGTGACCGCCGGCCCGTAGCCGGCAGTCGAGAGCAGGCCCCGGGCTACGTGTGCGAGGGGGCTGCGCCAGAGAATCGGGAGTGGTTATGAGTGAAGTAGAACGCATCGGGCCGCAGGCCTTGCCAGCGCTGCAGGAGCAGGTCGAGGCGATTCTCGCCGAGGCCAGGCGCCAGGGTGCCAGTGCCTGCGAAGTCGCCGTCTCGGCGGGCCAAGGGTTGTCCACCACCGTGCGCCAGGGCGAGGTGGAGACCGTCGAATTCAATCGCGACCAGGGTTTCGGCATCACCCTGTACGTGGGTCAGAGCAAGGGCTCGGCCAGCACCTCGGCAACCGGTATCGAGGCCATTCGCGAGACCGTGGCGGCAGCCCTGGCGATTGCCAGGCACGCGTCCGAAGATGAATGTGCCGGCCTGGCCGATGCGGCGCTAATGGCCCGCGAGCTGCCGGAACTGGATCTTTATCACCCCTGGTCGATCACGCCTGAGCAGGCGGTCGAGCAGGCGCTGGCCTGCGAGGCGGCGGCATTCGCCGCCGATACGCGGATCAAGAATGCCGATGGCACCAGTCTCAACACCCATCAGGGCTGCCGCATTTATGGCAACAGCCATGGTTTTATCGGCGGTTATGCCAGCACCCGTCACAGCCTGAGCTGCGTGATGATCGCCGAAGGCGAGGGGCAGATGCAGCGCGACTACTGGTATGACGTCAATCGCCAGGGCGAGCTGCTGGCCGAAGCCGCTGGGATCGGCCAGCGCGCTGCCGAGCGCGCGGTCAGTCGCCTGGGCGCTCGACCGGTGCCGACCTGCGAGGTGCCGGTGCTGTTCGCTGCCGAACTCGCCGGCGGGTTGTTCAGCCACCTGCTGGCGGCAATCTCGGGCGGCAATCTGTATCGCCATTCCTCCTTCCTCGAGGGTGCGCTGGGGCAACGTCTGTTCCCCGAGTGGCTAAGCCTCGACGAGCGCCCACACCTGCCACGGGCGCTGGGCAGCGCGACCTTCGACGGCGATGGCCTGGCCACTTACGCCAAGCCGTTCGTGGAAAAGGGCGAGCTGGTTTCCTACGTACTCGGCACCTACTCCGGGCGCAAGCTGGGCCTGCCGAGCACCGCCAACTCCGGCGGCGTGCACAACCTGTTCGTCACTCATGGCGACGAGGATCAGCAGGCGCTGATCCGGCGCATGGGGCGCGGCCTACTGGTGACCGAGCTGATGGGCCAGGGCCTGAATCTGGTCACTGGCGACTATTCCCGTGGTGCGGCGGGCTTCTGGGTGGAGAACGGCGAGATCCAGTTCCCGGTGCAGGAAGTGACCATCGCCGGCAACCTGCGCGACATGTTCCGCCAGATCGTCGCGGTCGGCCGCGATCTGGAGCGGCGCGGCAATATCTGCACCGGCTCGGTGCTGATCGAGAAGATGACCGTCGCCGGTAGCTGACAGCCGCTGATGCGCGGCCCGACCGGCCGCGCACGTTCTGCCATTGACGATCCCGCTTGAGCGGCGGGGTCGACTTGCACATGAAAGCCCACACATTCTATGTATTGATTATTTTTCTCAAAAGAGAATAAATATCATTGCTTAATTGGGTGGGTGTCCATGTTCTATCCCTTTTTCACGCCTTGTCCGAACTGCTGGCGTTGGCAGGGCTTTCTCGTGCGCTGCGCCCTGCGGCCCGATGAGCCGCGCCTGCTTGATTTCCACGAATGGCATGGTCGGCAGCTGGTGGAGCGCGGCCTGCTGGATGCCTGGCGCGTCTCGCGCATCACGCTCGAACTCTTGCTCGACACCGCATGCGACCCGGCGTTGCCCTGGCACTGGCGCTCCCTTTGCCTGGATCGCGCCTACCGGCCGTTGCGCGTGGTGCAGCAGCAGGCACTCGATCCCGCGCGTCAGCGCAGCCTGACAATGCTGCTCAATCGCCTGGCAACGCTGCGCCTGGAACCCTCCCTCTCTTTCACCGAATCGGCAAAAGGACATCCTTATGAGTGAAACCCTCAGTGGCACCCGCATCGAACGTGACAGCATGGGCGAGCTGGAGGTGCCGAGCGCGGCGCTCTACGGTGCGCAGACCCAGCGTGCGGTGAATAATTTTCCGGTTTCAGGGCAGCGCATGCCGGGGCCCTTCATTCGTGCACTGATCCTGGCCAAGGCCGCTGCCGCACGGGCCAACGTCGAGTTGCAGCAACTCGATCCGCTGATGGGCGATGCCATCGTGGGTGCCTGTCAGCAGTTGCTCGACGGCGACTTCATGGCGCATTTTCCGGTGGACGTGTTCCAGACCGGCTCCGGTACCAGCTCCAACATGAACGCCAACGAGGTGATCGCCACCCTGGCCAGTCGCATCCTTGGCGATAGCGTCAGTGCCAACGATCACGTCAATTGCGGCCAGAGCAGCAACGACATCATCCCAACGACCATCCATGTCAGCGCAGCCATCGAACTGCATGAACGTCTGCTTCCGGCGCTCGGCCACCTGCTCAAGGTGCTGTGCGAAAAATCCCTGGAGGTTCAGCCGTACATCAAGACCGGGCGCACGCATCTGATGGATGCCATGCCGGTGCGCATGAGTCAGGTGCTGGACGGCTGGGGGCAGCAGATTCAGGCCAATATCGAGCACCTGCGAGCATTGCAGCCCAGCGTGCAGGCGCTGGCCCAGGGTGGCACCGCGGTCGGTACGGGGGTCAATGCACATCCTCGTTTCGCCGAGCAGTTCTGCCTGGAGTTGGGCCGCCTGACGGGGGTTGATTTCACCTCCGGCAACAACTTCTTCGCGCTGATCGGCTCGCAGGACACGGCCGTGGCCGTATCCGGCCAGCTCAAGACTACCGCCGTATCGCTGATGAAGATCGCCAACGATTTGCGCTGGATGAACTCGGGGCCGCTGGCCGGACTGGCGGAAATCGAGCTGGAAGCCCTCCAGCCCGGCTCCTCGATCATGCCTGGCAAGGTCAATCCAGTGATACCCGAGGCGGTAGCCATGGTGTCGGCGCAGGTGATCGGCAACGACTCGGCCATCGCCATCGCCGGCCAGTCCGGCAATTTCGAACTCAACGTCATGCTGCCGCTGATTGCCGACAATCTGCTCTACAGCATTCAGTTGCTGACCAACGCCAGTCGTCTGCTGGCTGATCGGGCCATTTCCAGCTTCAAGGTCAACCAGCCCAAGCTCAAGGAAGCACTGGATCGCAACCCAATTCTGGTGACGGCGCTGAACCCGATCATCGGTTACCTCAAGGCCGCCGAAATCGCCAAACAGGCCTACCGCGAGGGCCGGCCGATCATCGAGGTGGCGCTGGAGCATACCGAGCTGTCGCGAGTGCAGCTCGAGCAGCTGCTCAACCCGGAAAAACTCACTGAAGGCGGCCTCTGAGTCGCTTTCGTCCCGGAAACTGCTCACGTACCCGCTCGGCCAGACAGCGTGCAGCCGTGCCGGTAAGTCGTGGACGGGTTCTTACCAGGAGGTCTGTCATGGAGCACTGGAAAACCATCATCGAAACCGGCAACCGCTGTTTCGCCGAAGGCGATTGGGTCACGGCCCGCGAACTCTATCTGCAGGCATTGGCCGAGGCTCAGGTGATGTTCGGGCGCTGGCCTGATCACAACATGGCGGTGGCAGCCTTCGTAATTTCCCATCACAACCTGGCCGATCTGCATTTGGCGCTGGGACAGCCGGAGGAGGCTGCGGAAAACCTCTGCGCCAGTCATGAGCGCCTGTTGCAGACCCTGGTCGACAGCCAGCAGCCGCAGGCTCTGCGCGAAGTCGCCCTGCACCACAGCCGCCGCACCTACGTCGAGCTGTTGCGGTTCATCGGCGAGCACGGCGCCTTCCCTCGCACCGATCGTTTGCTGGGCGCTTCGCAGCGCCATGCCTGGCAGCGCCAGTCGGTCAATCCGGCCAGCCAAGGCCGCCACTATCACTGAAGGAGATCGTCCATGCCCTATAGCCTGCCCGCACTGCCTTACGCTTACGATGCCCTGGAACCGCATATCGATGCGCAGACCATGGAAATTCATCACGTCAAACACCACCAGACCTACATCAACAATCTGAACGCGGCCCTGGAAGGGACGTCCTATGCACAAGAGCCGGTGGAAGAGCTGCTGAGCCGCTGGAAGGAATTACCGCAGAACCTGCACGCCGCCTTGATCAACCAGGGTGGGGGACATGCCAACCACACACTGTTCTGGACGGTCATGTCGCCTTCTGGTGGGGGTAAGCCCGACGGTGAGCTGGCGGCAGCGATCGATGCCGAGCTGGGCGGCTTCGCGGCGTTCCAGGACGCCTTTACCAAGGCCGCTCTGAGCCGGTTTGGCAGTGGCTGGGCATGGCTCAGCGTGACGTCGGAGAAAAAACTCGTGGTAGAAAGCAGCGCCAACCAGGACAGCCCGTTGATGCATGGCAACACTCCGATCCTCGGGCTGGATGTGTGGGAGCACGCTTACTACCTGCGTTATCAAAATCGCCGGCCGGAGTACATCGGGGCCTTCTACAACGTCATCGACTGGCGTGAAGTGGCGCGTCGATACCGGCAGGCCCTGAGTTGAATGTACGGATATCCCAGGTGATGCGAGCCCCCCTGACTTCCCTTCCCAGCCTCAATGGCCGAGTTCTGCGTTATTTGCTCGGCGGCGCCATCCTGTTTTGCGGCGGGTTGTTGCTCTTCGTTCAGTCGGCCGCGCTCATCGACCAGAGCGTGCAGCCGCAACTCATGCGAGCGATGCAGGCTGGCCTGCTGTGTGCAACGGGGACAGCGCTGGGCGCCTTGCCGGTGCTGTTCATGGGCGAGCTGTCGCAGCGCTGGCGCGACAGCCTGCTCGGTTTCGGCGGCGGCGTCATGCTGGCGGCGACAGTGTTCTCCCTACTCACCCCGGCATTGGACGTGGCGGCGGAGCAGGGATTTACGCCTTGGGGGGCGGGCGTCATGGCCAGCATCGGCCTGCTGCTGGGCGCCGCAGCACTGCTGGGCCTGGGTAAGCTGCTCGAGGAGCGGCGTTACCTGTCGGATCCACAGGCGGGGCCGGGACCGGGCGCGCTGCTGTTCGTGATTGCCATCATGTTGCACAACGTGCCGGAAGGAATGGCTGTTGGAGTCGCTGCGGGAGCCGGACTGGCTGGCGCCGGTGGCCTGGCGATCGGCATTGCCCTGCAGAACGTCCCCGAGGGGCTAATCGTCGCTTTGGTGCTGGCCAGTGCGGGAGTGAGTCGCGGCAAGGCGGTACTGATCGGTGCCGCGTCCGGATTGGTCGAACCGCTGTTCGCGGTACTCTGCGCATGGCTGGTCAGTGTCTCGCAGGTGCTGTTGCCCTGGGGGTTGGCGCTTGCCGCTGGCGCCATGCTGTTCGCGGTCATTCACGAAATCATCCCCGAGTCGCACGGCAACGGACACCGTGGCGATGCCAGCCTGGCGCTGACGGCGGGCTTCTGCGTGATGATGGTGATGGATACGGCGCTGGCTTGAGGCGGTCTCGGTGCGCCTCATTCGCCTTCGTCGAAGTAGTTTTCGATGAGGCCGACCAGAGCGTCCATGGCCTGCTGGTCCTGCTCGCCTTCGGTATGCAGGTGCACACAGGTGCCCTTGCCTGCAGCCAGCATCATCACTGCCATAATGCTCTTGCCGTCCACCAGGCTTTCGGCGCTACGGCCGATGCGCACCTGGCAGGGGTAGGTGCTCGCCACGCCGACGAATTTCGCCGCGGCGCGGGCGTGCAGGCCGAGCTTGTTGATGATGGTGATTTCACGTGCGGGCATCGCGGCATGGCTCCTTAGCTGAGGTCGCGGTGGCGCACCTGGACGTTCTTCAGCGAGTCTTTGAGTGCCTGGCTCAGGCGGTTGGCCAGATACACCGAGCGGTGATGGCCACCGGTGCAACCAATGGCGATGGTGACGTAGGCGCGGTTGCTGGCGGCGAAGCGCGGCAGCCATTTTTCCAGGTAGGCGAGGATGTCCTGATACATCTCCTCGACCTCCGGTTGCTCCGCCAGGTAATCGACCACGGGTTGATCCAGGCCGGAATAGTCACGCAGCTCAGGCTTCCAGTAAGGGTTGGGCAGGCAGCGTGCATCGAACACCAGATCGGCGTCGACCGGCATGCCACGCTTGAAACCGAAGGACTCGACGAGAAAGGCGGTGCCGGTCTGCGTCTGGCCGAGCAGGCGCAGCTTGAGCGTATCGCGCAGCTGATAGAGGTTCAGCCTCGTGGTATCGATCTTCAGATCGGCGCGATCGGTGATCGGTGCCAGCAGCTGACTTTCGTAGGCGATGGCCTCGGCCAGCGAGCGGTTGTCGTTGGTCAGCGGGTGGCGTCTGCGGGTTTCCGAGAAACGTTTGAGCAGCGTCTCGTCTTCGGCGTCGAGGTAGAGCACGTCGCAGCGGATGTTGCGCTGGCGCACTTCTTCGAGCAGCTCCGGGAAGCGCTTGAGCTGGCTCAGCAGGTTGCGTGCATCGATGGAAACGGCCACCTGCGGCAGCAGCATATCGCTGTGTGGCAGAAAGCGCTCGGCGAGGTCGGGCAGTAGGCCGGCCGGCAGGTTGTCGATGCAATAGAAACCGTTGTCCTCAAGTACATCGAGGGCGGTGCTCTTGCCCGAGCCGGAGCGACCGCTGACGATGATCAGGCGCATGTCATTGACCGTTCTGAATGTCCACCACGACCTGATAGAGGTCTTCGCCGCTGTTGGCCTGGCGCAGACGTTCGCGTACTTCCTGGCGATCGAGCATGCTGGCGATCTGGCGCAGCAGTTCGAGGTGCGCGTCGGTTGCCGCTTCCGGCACCAGCAGGACGAACAGCAGATCGACCGGCACGCCGTCGATGGCGTCGAAGTCGACCGCGGTGTCGAGGTGCAACACGGCGCTGATCGGTGCACTGCAGCCGGCCAGGCGGCAGTGAGGAATGGCAATGCCGTTGCCGAAGCCGGTGGAGCCGAGCTTCTCGCGGGCGATAAGGCTTTCGAAGATGTCCTGGGCATCCAGGTCGGGCAGGTCGCGGGCAACCAGGTTGGCGATCTGTTCGAGCACGCGTTTCTTACTGCCGCCCGGCACGTTCACCAGGGAACGGCCGGGGGTCAGGATGTTTTCAAGTCGGATCATGGATGGGGAATGTTAGCGGGCCGTGGCGCCTTGCAGGCGCTCGAGCTGCTTTTCCTTGTGCTTGATGAGTTGACGGTCGAGTTTGTCGGCCAACAGGTCGATGGCAGCGTACATGTCCTGATGTTCGGCATTGGCGACGACTTCGCCGCCGGCGACATGCAGGGTGGCTTCGATCTTCTGCTTGAGTTTCTCGACCTCCATGGTCACCTGAACGTTGGTGATCTTGTCGAAGTGGCGTTCCAGTCGGCCCAGTTTCTCGCCGATATAGTCACGCAGGGCGTCGGTCACATCCAGCTGATGTCCACTGATGTTGACTTGCATACCGCTTTCTCCTTGTTGCCTTGTGTAAGAGACGGGTCTGGTTCGACCCGCCGCCGGAACACTCTGGCCTGAAGACCCTGAGCCTTCAGTCGATCTGGCCTACATCAGTCGCTTGCGCTCACTGGAGGGCGCGATACCGAGGGACTCGCGATATTTGGCGACCGTCCGACGGGCGACTTGGATGCCTTGTGCCTCCAGTAAACCAGCGATCTTGCTGTCACTCAACGGCTTTTTCGCGTTTTCTGCCGCAACCAGTTTCTTGATGATCGCGCGGATCGCGGTGGACGAGCATTCGCCGCCTTCGGAGGTGCTGACGTGGCTGGAGAAGAAATATTTCAGCTCGTAAATGCCGCGCGGGGTGTGCATGAATTTCTGCGTGGTCACGCGCGAAATGGTCGACTCGTGCATGCCGACCGCTTCGGCGATGTCGTGCAGCACCAGAGGCTTCATCGCCTCGTCGCCGTAATCGAGAAAGCCGCGTTGGTGCTCGACGATCTGCGTGGCCACCTTCATCAGCGTCTCGTTGCGGCTCTGCAGGCTCTTGATGAACCAGCGCGCTTCCTGCAGCTGGTTGCGCATGAAGGTGTTGTCGGCGCTGGAGTCGGCGCGTTTGACGAAGCCGGCATACTGCGGGTTGACCCGCAGGCGCGGCATGGCTTCCTGGTTCAGCTCCACCAGCCAGCGGTCGTTGTGCTTGCGCACGATCACGTCCGGAACGACGTACTCCGGCTCGCTGGATTCGATCTGCGAGCCCGGGCGCGGATTCAGGCGCTGGATCAGGTCGATGACCTGGCGCAGTTCGTCTTCCTTGAGCTTGGTGCGGCGCATCAGCTGGGCGTAATCGCGGCTGCCGAGCAACTCGAGATAATCGCTGACGACGCGCTGGGTTTCGTTCAGCCAGGACGTATTGGCAGGCAGCTGGCGCAATTGCAGCAGCAGGCATTCGCGCAGGTCGCGGGCACCGATACCGGCCGGTTCGAACTGCTGGATGCGATGCAGCACCACTTCCACTTCGTCCAGCTCGATATCCAGCTCTGGGTCGAAGGATTCGGTTACTTCCTCGAGGGTTTCCTCGAGGTAGCCATCGTTGTTGATGCAGTCGATCAGGGTGGCGGCGATCAGCCGGTCCTTGTCCGACATGGGCGCCAGGTTCAGCTGCCAGAGCAGGTGGCTCTGCAGGCTCTCGCCGGTGGAAGTGCGGGTGGTGAAGTCCCACTCGTCATCATCGTTGCTGGGCAGGCTGCTGGCGCTGGTCTGGTAGATGTCTTCCCAGGCGGTATCGACTGGCAACTCGTTGGGGATGCGTTCGCCCCACTCGCCGTCCTCCAGGTTATCCACCGTCGGGGTGGTCTCCTGGTAGCTCTCTTCCTTGCTCGGGGCGGGAGCGGCGCTTTCGGCGCCATCGGCCATCGGGTCGCTGTTGTCGAAGTCGTCGCCATCTTCCTGGCGCTCGAGCATGGGATTGGATTCCAGCGCCTCCTGGATTTCCTGTTGCAGGTCCAGGGTCGACAGTTGGAGGAGGCGGATAGCCTGTTGCAGCTGCGGGGTCATCGTCAGCTGCTGGCCCATCTTGAGGACTAGCGATGGTTTCATTGCAGACCTTAATTTACTGGCGAGTTACGCCTTCCACATCAGGGCGCCGAAGCGCCGCCAGGAAGCAAATTATATGCCTGAATTTCTCGTTCTTGCCTAGGGGTTGCAATATTTCTGTAGCGAAATAGCGGCGACATACAGGCAGTGTGAAGGCGCAGTAGTTTTCACGCAGCCTGTTACAGGCGGAACTCGTGGCCCAGATAAACTTCCTTCACCGTCTGGTTGGCGAGGATGGTCTCGGCGTCACCTTCGGCGATCAGTTGCCCATCATTGACGATGTAGGCGGTTTCGCAGATATCCAGGGTCTCGCGCACGTTGTGATCGGTGATCAGGATGCCGATGCCCTTGGTCTTGAGGTGATGGATGATCTGCTTGATGTCGCCCACCGAAATCGGGTCGACACCGGCGAAGGGTTCGTCGAGCAGGATGAACTTGGGATTGGTCGCCAGGGCGCGGGCGATCTCCACGCGGCGTCGCTCGCCGCCGGACAGGCTCATGCCGAGGCTGTCGGCGATGTGGTGGATATGGAACTCCTGCAGCAGGCTGTCCAGTTCCGCCTGCCGCCCGGCGCGGTCCAGATCCTTGCGCGTTTCCAGGATGGCCATGATGTTGTCGGCCACCGACAGTTTGCGGAAGATCGAGGCTTCCTGCGGCAGGTAGCCGATGCCGGCGCGCGCGCGGCCGTGCATGGGCTGGTGGCTGACGTCGTGGTCGTCGATCAGCACGCGGCCCTGATCGGCGCGCACCAGGCCGACGATCATGTAGAAGCAGGTGGTCTTGCCGGCGCCATTGGGGCCGAGCAGGCCGACGATCTGACCGCTTTCGATGCTCAGGCTGACATCACGCACGACCTGGCGGCTCTTGTAGCTTTTCGCCAGGTGTTGGGCTTTGAGAATGGCCATTACTGTTGCTGATCCGCGGGTTTGTTCTTCGGCTGGATGACCATGTCGATGCGCGGGCGCGGCGTGCTGACGTTGCCGCCCGTGGCGCGACCGGCATTGACGATCTGGCGGCGGGTGTCATAGACGATCTTCTCGCCTTCGAAGGTATTGCCTTCCTGAATCACCTTTGCCTGATCGATCAGTACGATGCGCTCGTTGCTGGCGAAGTACTGGATGGTCTTGCCGTAGGCTTTGACGATGTCCTTGTCCACGGCTGGCTTCTGCTCGTAATAGGCCAGGTTGCCCACCGAGGTGAAGACGTCGATATCGCCACTGGCGGTCTGCGTGATGGTCACGGTGTCGCCGGTGATCTTCAGGGTGCCCTGGGTGATGATCACGTCGCCGCGATAAACCGCGACGCCCTGCTTGTCATCCAGTTCGGCGCTGTCGGCCTGGATGCGGATCGGCTGGTCGCGATCCGATGGCAGTGCCCAGGCAGCCGCGCTTCCCAATGCGGCGCTGAGGCTGAGAATCAGGGGGAGGGTATTAACGAACCTCATGCTGGCCTCTTACGTTGGACTGCAGGAGCATCCTGCCGTCATTCAAGTACGCTTTCATTCCTTGTGCCGTGGTCACCCCGTTGGCCGCGACGATTCTAACGGCTTGCTCGGTCTGCGCATATTCCTTGTCGGGAATAACGGTCATGCGGCTACTGGTGATGATGGTTGGACGGTCCTTGGCATCGGTGCGGGCGATGCGCACGTCGTCGATCAGTTCCACCTCGACGCCGCCGGGCGAGACCTCGGCACGCTGGCTGGTCACTTTCCAGGGCAATTCGGTGCCGCGGTAGAGGTCCAGCTTGGGCGTATCGATCAGGGTGATGTCGGTACTCTTGACGTGTTCGAGCTTGTCCGCGGTCATGCGGTAGTGCAGTTTGCCGTCATCCTGGAACTGCACGGTGCGTGCGCCGACCACATAGAAGTCGATGACATTGTCATCGCCGTTCTGCTGGGCTACGCGGGCGCTGTCCGGCGCGAGGTTCCAGTAGCCGAGAGCGGCCACCACCACTGCGATCAGCGCGAAGATCAGAGTATTGAGAAGTTTACGCGGCATGCTGTTCTCTATAGATAGGCGGCCTGGGCCGCTTCCAGTGTGCCCTGGGCACGCATGATCAGTTCGCAGAATTCCCGCGCCGCACCGTCACCGCCACGTGCCTGGGTCACGCCATGGGCATGCTGGCGCACGAAACTGTCGGCGCTGGCCACGGCCATGCCCAATCCGACACGGCGAATCACCGGAAGGTCCGGCAGGTCGTCGCCCAGATAGGCAACTTCTTCATAGCTTAGGCCGAGTTCGGCGAGCAGGCCGTCAAGCACCACGAGTTTGTCCTCGCGGCCCTGGAACAGGTGCTGGATGCCGAGGTTGTTGGCGCGGCGCTCCACTACCGGGGTCTTGCGGCCGCTGATGATGGCGGTGCGCACGCCCGAATTGATCAGCATCTTGATGCCGTGACCGTCGAGCGTATTGAAGGTCTTGAACTCGCTGCCGTCTTCGAGAAAGTACAGGCGGCCGTCGGTGAGCACGCCATCGACGTCGAAGATCGCCAGTTTGACGGCGCGGGCGCGTTGCAGCAGGTCGTTCATCACATTACTCCGGCGCGCAGCAGGTCGTGCATGTTGAGGGCGCCGACCGGCTTGTCCTGGTCGTCGACCACCACCAGCGCGTTGATCTTGTGGTCTTCCATGATCTTCAGGGCTTCGGCGGCGAGCATCTCGGCGCGGGCAGTCTTGCCGTGCGGGGTCATGACCTCGTCGATCGACGCCTGGCGTACGTCGATGCCCTTGTCCAGGGTGCGGCGCAGATCGCCATCGGTGAAGATGCCGGCCAGGCGGCCGTCTTCTTCCAGTACCACGGTCATGCCCAGACCTTTCTGGGTCATTTCCAGCAGCGCGTCGCGCAGGCTGGTGCCACGGCGCACGCAGGGCAGCGCATCGCCCTTGTGCATGACGTTTTCCACCTTGAGCAACAGGCGACGGCCAAGGGCTCCACCCGGATGGGAGAAGGCGAAGTCTTCGGCAGTGAAACCGCGCGCTTCCAGCAGGGCGATGGCCAGGGCATCGCCCAGCACCAGGCTGGCGGTGGTCGAGGAGGTCGGCGCCAGGTTCAGCGGGCAGGCTTCCTGCGACACGCGTGCGTCGAGATTCACCTCGGCGGCTTTGGCCAGGGGCGAGTCGGGGTTGCCGGTCATGCTGATCAGGCGGATGCCGAGGCGCTTGATCAGCGGCAGCAGGGTGACGATCTCGGCGGTCGAGCCCGAGTTGGACAGGGCCAGGACGATGTCGTCCTTGGTGATCATGCCCATGTCGCCGTGGCTGGCTTCGGCCGGATGAACGAAGAATGCCGTGGTGCCGGTGCTGGCCAGGGTCGCGGCGATCTTGTTGCCGATGTGCCCGGACTTGCCCATGCCGACCACGACCACGCGTCCCTTGCAGTTCAGAATGAGCTCGCAGGCCTTGATGAAATCGGCATCGATACGGGGCAGCAGCTCCTGCACCGCTTCGAGTTCGAGGCGAATGGTGCGCTGCGCGGAGTCGATCAGGTCGCGGGTCTGGTTCATTGGGCTGAGCTGTCGGGCGAAAAAAGACGGGGATTATAACGGGAAAAGCTTTCTGCGCTCACCTCTGCTTTAAGCAGCCATTGTCGAAGCTGTCGCAAGTCTGAACGCCGTATTGTGGCGCTATTGGGCGGCATGTCCGGCAAATGCTATAGTTCGCGGCCATTTTGGCCCCCTCTGGCCGGCGCGTGTCTTGGCATCGGGAGGCGGCGTCTGCAAGGAAGGCCTGGTTTTCGAGGAGTTCAGATGAGCGCCGAGCACGAGTACGCGATCGAGTTGCAGGGCGTCAGCTTTCAGCGCGGCGCGCGGTCGATTTTCGATAAGGTCGACATCCGCATTCCGCGCGGTAAGGTCACCGGCATCATGGGCCCCTCCGGCTGCGGCAAGACTACCTTGTTGCGTCTGATCGCCGCCGAGCTGCGCCCCTCCGCAGGCGATGTCCGCGTTGACGGCGTGAGCCTGCCGAAGCTGTCGCGGGATGAGCTGTTCGACATGCGCAAGCAGATGGGCGTGCTGTTTCAGAGCGGCGCGCTGTTCACCGATCTCGACGTGTTCGAGAACGTGGCGTTCCCGCTACATGTGCACACCAAGCTTCCGGAAGAGATGATTCGCGACATCGTCCTGATGAAACTGCAGGCCGTTGGCCTGCGCGGCGCGCTGGAGCTGATGCCGGACGAGCTGTCCGGCGGCATGAAACGTCGTGTGGCGCTGGCCCGCGCTATCGCTCTCGATCCGCAAATTCTGCTGTATGACGAGCCGTTCGTCGGCCAGGACCCCATCGCCATGGGCGTGCTGGTGCGTCTGATTCGTCTGCTCAACGATGCGCTGGGGATCACCAGCGTGGTGGTCTCTCACGATCTCGCAGAAACCGCCAGCATTGCCGACTACATCTACGTTGTTGGTGATGCGCAGGTATTGGGGCAGGGCACGCCGGCCGAGCTGATGGAGTCGGATAATCCGCGTATTCGTCAGTTCATGAAGGGCATTCCGGACGGCCCGGTGCCGTTCCATTTTCCAGCGCCGGATTACCGCGAAGATCTGTTGGGGAGAGGTTGATGCGCAGAATTTCACCGCTCGAACGGCTGCGGCTGTTCGGTCGTGCGGGTATCGATGTGGTCGCGACGCTGGGGCGCTCGGTGCTGTTCCTGGTCGGCGCGCTGTTCGGCCGCAGTCGCGCCGGCAAGCCGTTGCAACTGTTGATCAAACAACTGTTCGCGGTCGGCGTGATGTCGCTGGCGATCATCGTCGTCTCCGGCGTTTTCATCGGCATGGTGCTGGCCCTGCAGGGCTACAACATCCTGGTCAGCTATGGCTCCGAGCAGGCTGTCGGGCAGATGGTCGCCCTGACCCTGCTGCGTGAACTGGGGCCGGTGGTCACTGCGCTGCTGTTCGCCGGTCGAGCAGGTTCGGCGCTGACCGCCGAAATCGGCAACATGAAGTCGACCGAGCAGCTCTCCAGCCTGGAGATGATCGGTGTCGACCCGCTCAAGTACATCGTCGCGCCACGGCTGTGGGCCGGCTTCATCTCGATGCCGCTGTTGGCGATGATCTTCAGCGTCGTCGGCATCTGGGGCGGGGCGATGGTCGCCGTGGACTGGCTGGGCGTCTACGAGGGCTCGTTCTGGTCCAACATGCAGAACAGTGTTTCCTTTTATGACGATGTGCTCAATGGCGTGATCAAGAGCATCGTCTTCGCCTTCGTAGTGACCTGGATCGCCGTGTTCCAGGGCTACGATTGCGAACCCACTTCCGAGGGCATCAGCCGCGCGACCACGCGCACCGTGGTGTATGCCTCGCTGGCCGTGCTTGGCCTGGATTTCATTCTGACCGCTTTGATGTTTGGAGACTTCTGATGCAAAACCGCACGCTGGAGATTGGTGTCGGCCTGTTCCTCATGGCCGGTGTGCTGGCCCTGCTGCTGTTGGCCCTGCGCGTCAGCGGCCTGAGCGTCGGCAGTGCAGGCGATACCTACAAGGTCTACGCCTACTTCGACAACATCGCCGGGCTGACCGTGCGCGCCAAGGTGACCATGGCCGGCGTGAGCATCGGCAAAGTCACCGCCGTCGACCTGGACCGCGACAGTTACATGGGCCGAGTGACCCTGGAGCTCGATGGCAACGTCAATAACCTGCCCGAGGATTCCACCGCGTCGATCCTGACTGCAGGTCTGCTCGGTGAGAAGTACATCGGTATCAGCGTCGGTGGTGACGAGGAGGTGCTCAAGGATGGCAGTACCATCCACGACACGCAGTCCTCGCTGGTGCTGGAAGACCTGATTGGCAAATTCCTGCTTAATTCGGTCAATAAAGATGAAGCCAATTGATGAGGGCTCCTGACATGTTCAAGACCGTGCGTAATTCCCTGCTGGCGCTGCTTGCCGCCATGCCGCTGCTGGCCGTTGCCGCGCCAAGCGCCCATGAGGTGGTGCAGCAGACCACCGATACCCTGCTGGCCGACCTCAAGGCCAACAAGGAGCGCTATCGCAGCGACCCCTATGCGTTCTACGAGTCGCTCAACGAGATTCTCGGCCCGGTGGTCGACGTCGATGGCATCTCCCGTGGCGTGATGACCGTGCGCTACTCGCGTCAGGCCTCACCCGAGCAGATGAGCCGCTTCCAGGAGAACTTCAAGCGCAGCCTGATGCAGTTCTATGGCAACGCCCTGCTCGAATACAACAACCAGGACATCCGCGTACTGCCAGCCAGCGGCAAGCAGGACGCCGAGCGCACGTCGGTCGGCATGGAAATCCGCGACGGCAAGGGCGTGGTCTATCCGTTGTCCTACACCATGGTTTCCCAGGATGGCACCTGGAAGCTGCGCAACGTGGTGATCAATGGCATCAACGTCGGCAAACTGTTCCGCGACCAGTTCGCCCAGTCGATGCAGAACAACCGCAACGATCTGGACAAGGTCATCGACACCTGGGCCGATACCGTGGCCAGGGCGCGCCAGGCTCGGGGCGAATCGTGAGTCAGGCGAGCATCAGCGAGCGCGCCGCTGGGCAACTGCAGCTCAGTGGTGTGCTCGATTACCGCACCGGCCCGCAGTTGCGTGAGCAAGGCGCGCGTTTGATCGCCGCCAGCAGCGCCGCGCAGCTGTCGCTCGACTGCAGTGCGGTGGAGAAATCCAGCAGCGTCGGTCTGGCGCTGCTGCTGGCGTTCGTTCGTGATGCGCGCAAGGCAGGGCGTGAGCTGTCGATTAGTGCGCTGCCCGAGGACATGCGCGAGATCGCCCAGGTAGGCGGCCTGCTGGAGTTGCTGCCGCTGCAACCGTGAAGCGCTTCCCGTCGTTCCGTCAGCACCGCTGCTGGCGGGGTTCGCAGGCGGGAGGCTTTTTTGTATGATGGCCGACCCGCGGGCGTAGGTAGCCCGAATGCGTCAGTCGAGGTCGAGCATGCAGGCTGCAGAAGTAAAAAGCCTCCTAGAGGAAAAACTCCCGAATACCCAGGTGGAAGTCGAAGGCGAAGGCTGCAACTTCCAGCTCAACCTGATCAGCGACGAGCTGGCTGCACTCAGCCCGGTCAAGCGTCAGCAGCAGATCTACGCCCATCTCAATGCCTGGATCGCCAGTGGCAGCATCCACGCCGTGACCATGAAATTCTTCAGCCAGGCCGATTGGGCCGCGCGTTCCTGAGCCTGCGGGCGACGAGATTCCTATGGATAAACTGATCATTACCGGCGGTGCTCGCCTCGATGGCGAAATCCGCATTTCCGGTGCGAAGAACTCTGCGCTGCCGATTCTGGCTGCCACCCTGCTGGGCGACGCCCCCGTCACCATCTGCAACCTGCCGCACCTGCACGACATCACCACCATGATCGAGCTGTTCGGTCGCATGGGCATCGAGCCGGTGATCGACGAGAAGCTGGCGGTGGAAGTCGACGCCCGCGCGATCAAGACCCTGGTTGCACCCTACGAGCTGGTAAAGACCATGCGCGCCTCGATCCTGGTGCTCGGCCCGATGGTCGCCCGTTTCGGTGAGGCCGAAGTGGCGCTGCCGGGCGGTTGCGCCATCGGTTCGCGTCCGGTCGACCTGCACATCCGCGGCCTCGAGGCGATGGGCGCGATCATCGATGTCGAAGGCGGCTATATCAAGGCCAAGGCGCCGGAAGGCGGCCTGCGCGGCGCGCACTTCTTCTTCGACGTGGTCAGCGTGACCGGTACCGAGAACATCATGATGGCCGCGACGCTGGCCAAGGGCCGCAGCGTGCTGGAAAACGCCGCGCGCGAGCCGGAGGTGGTCGACCTGGCCAACTGCCTGATCGCCATGGGTGCGAAGATCCAGGGCGCCGGTACCGATACCATCATCATCGACGGCGTCGAGCGCCTGCATGGCGCGCGCTTCAGCGTGATGCCCGACCGTATCGAGACCGGTACCTACCTGGTCGCCGCTGCCGTCACCGGTGGCCGCGTCAAGGTCAAGGATGCCGACCCGTCGACCCTGGAGGCCGTGCTGGCCAAGCTGCAGGAAGCGGGTGCCGAAATCACCACCGGCCCGGACTGGATCGAGCTGGACATGAAGGGCAAGCGTCCGAAGGCCGTCAACCTGCGCACTGCGCCGTACCCGGCGTTCCCCACCGACATGCAGGCGCAGTTCATCGCCCTGAATGCCGTGGCCGAAGGCACTGGCACCATCATCGAAACCGTTTTCGAAAACCGTTTCATGCACGTCTACGAGATGCTGCGCATGGGCGCCAACATCCTGGTCGAAGGCAACACGGCTGTTGTCACCGGCGTCGAGATGCTCAAGGGCGCCCCCGTGATGGCGACCGACCTGCGTGCTTCGGCGAGCCTGGTGCTGGCTGCGCTGGTGGCCGAAGGCGATACGTTGATCGACCGCATCTACCACATCGACCGTGGCTACGAATGCATCGAGGAAAAACTGCAGTTGCTCGGTGCCAAGATCCGCCGCGTGCCGGGCTGATCGCCTGCGTCCGTTGTCGTAAGGTCGCTCCCTTTCGGGGCGGCCGCTTCCGCTCAAGGAAACCGTTTCATGCTGACCATCGCCCTGTCCAAAGGCCGCATTCTCGATGACACCCTGCCGCTGCTGGCGGCTGCCGGTATCCAGCCGACCGAGAACCCGGACAAGAGCCGCAAGCTGATCATCCCCACCACTCAGGATGACGTGCGCCTGTTGATCGTGCGTGCCACCGACGTGCCGACCTATGTCGAGCATGGCGCCGCCGACCTCGGCGTGGCAGGCAAGGACGTACTGATGGAATACGGCGGCCAGGGCATCTACGAGCCGCTGGATCTGCAGATCGCCAAGTGCAAGCTGATGACCGCCGGCAAGGTCGGCGCGCCGGAGCCGAAAGGACGCCTGCGTGTGGCCACCAAGTTCGTCAACGTTGCCAAGCGCTACTACGCCGAGCAGGGCCGCCAAGTCGACATCATCAAGCTGTACGGCTCGATGGAGTTGGCGCCGCTGGTGGGGCTGGCCGATAAGATCATCGACGTGGTCGACACCGGCAACACTCTGCGTGCCAACGGCCTGGAACCGCAGGAAATGATCGCCACCATCAGCTCGCGCCTGATCGTCAACAAGGCGTCGATGAAGATGCAGCACGCGCGCATCCAGGCGCTGATCGAAACCCTGCGTGGCGCCGTCGAGGCGCGACACCAAGGCTGACTCTTTTCGCGACCTCTGGTCGCGGCAGCCTATCCGTGTCATAGCCATTTTTCTTGGGTGCCCGCACGGTGGGCTTGCTACATTACGGGCGCCCGAGAAAAACGCCATTTAATGAGGCTTTCGCTATGACCGCACCCGTTGCCATCCGCCGACTCAACGCCGCCGACACGGACTTCGCGCGTCATCTGGATCATCTGCTGTCCTGGGAAAGCGTCTCCGACGATGGCGTCAACCAGCGCGTGCTGGAAATCATCCAGGCCGTGCGCGAGCGCGGCGACGCCGCCCTGGTCGAATACACCCAGCGTTTCGATGGCCTTGAGGTCGCCTCCATGGCCGACCTGATCCTGTCGCGCGAGCGTCTGGAGCTGGCCCTGACCCGCATCAGCGCCGAGCAGCGCCAGGCGCTGGAAGTGGCCGCCGAGCGCGTGCGCAGCTACCACGAGAAGCAGAAGCAGGACTCCTGGCGCTACACCGAAGCCGACGGCACTGTGCTGGGGCAGAAGGTCACGCCGCTGGATCGCGCCGGCCTTTACGTGCCGGGCGGCAAGGCGTCCTATCCATCGTCGGTGCTGATGAATGCCATCCCGGCCAAGGTCGCCGGCGTGCCCGAGGTGGTCATGGTGGTGCCGACCCCGCGCGGCGAAATCAATGAAATCGTCCTGGCTGCTGCCGCCATCGCCGGCGTCGACCGCGTCTTCACCATCGGTGGCGCCCAGGCCGTCGCCGCGTTGGCGTATGGCACCGAGAGCGTACCGCCGGTGGACAAGATCGTCGGCCCGGGCAACATCTACGTGGCCACGGCCAAGCGCCATGTGTTCGGCAAGGTGGGCATCGACATGATCGCCGGCCCGTCGGAAATCCTGGTGGTCTGCGACGGCCAGACCGATCCGGACTGGATCGCCATGGACCTGTTCTCCCAGGCCGAGCACGACGAGGATGCCCAGTCGATCCTGGTCAGCCCGGATGCCGCCTTCCTCGATCGCGTCGCCGAAAGCATCGCCAAGCTGCTGCCGACCATGGAGCGTGCCGAGATCATCCGCACCTCGCTGGAAGGTCGTGGCGCGCTGATCCAGGTGGCGGACATGGCTCAGGCCATCATCGTTGCCAACCGCATCGCACCGGAGCACCTGGAGCTGTCGGTGGCCGATCCGGAAGCCTGGTTGCCGCAGATCCGCCACGCCGGCGCCATCTTCATGGGGCGCTACACCGCAGAAGCCCTGGGCGATTACGTGGCTGGCCCGAATCACGTGCTGCCCACTTCCGGAACTGCGCGCTTTTCCTCGCCGCTGGGGGTGTACGACTTCCAGAAACGTTCGTCGATCATCTTCTGCTCGCCGGACGGCGCGTCGGAACTGGGCAAGAGCGCTTCGGTGCTGGCCCGTGGCGAGTCGCTGACCGCGCATGCACGCAGCGCCGAGTACCGCATCAGAGAGTGACCTGAACCGCGTAGAAGCGAGTTCTGCTCGCGAACGCCATTTTCGCGAGCAAGCTCGCTCCTACAAAAGCAACGCGAACCGCATTCGAGGAGAGAAGGGCAGATGAGCAAATTCTGGAGCCCCTTCGTCAAGGACCTGGTGCCCTACGTGCCGGGTGAGCAACCCAAGCTGAGCAAGCTGGTCAAGCTCAACACCAACGAGAACCCCTATGGCCCGTCGCCCAAAGCCATCGCGGCGATGCAGGCCGAGGTCAACGACGACCTGCGTCTGTATCCGGATCCCAACGGCGACCGCCTGAAACAGGCAGTGGCCGACTATTATGGCGTGAGCACCGCCCAGGTGTTCGTCGGTAACGGTTCCGACGAAGTCCTGGCACATGCCTTCCACGGCCTGTTCCAGCACGATGCGCCGCTGCTGTTCCCGGATATCAGCTACAGCTTCTACCCGGTTTACTGCGGCCTGTATGGCATCGACTTCGAGCAGGTGGCGCTGGATGATGAGTTCCAGATCCGCGTTGAGGATTACGCCAAGCCGAACGCCGGCATCATCTTCCCCAACCCCAACGCGCCGACCGGTTGTCTGCTGCCCCTCGATGCTGTCGAGCGGCTGCTGCAGGGCAGCCCGGATTCAGTAGTGCTGGTCGATGAGGCCTACATCGACTTCGGCGGCCAAAGTGCCATCGCTCTGGTCGACAAGTACCCGAACCTGCTGGTCACCCAGACCTTGTCCAAGTCGCGTTCGCTGGCCGGCCTGCGCGTCGGCATCGCGGTCGGTCATCCGGATCTGATCGAGGCGCTGGAGCGGATCAAGAACAGCTTCAACTCCTACCCGCTCGATCGCATGGCCATCGCCGGTGCGGCAGCAGCGTTCGAGGATCGTGATTATTTCGAAAAGACCTGCCAGCAGGTGATTGCCAGCCGCGAGGTGGTGGTCGCCGGATTGCAGGATCTTGGCTTCGACGTATTGCCGTCGGCAGCCAACTTTGTCTTCGCCCGTCATCCTGGCAAGGATGCCGCGAGCCTGGCGGCAGGATTGCGGGAGCAGGGCGTGATCGTGCGTCATTTCAAGCAGCAGCGCATCGCTCAGTTTCTGCGTATCACCATCGGTACGGCGGAGCAGAACCAGGCTCTGCTGGACGCCCTGCAAGGCCTGTAAGCCAGGCAGCAGGTTGCAAAAAAAGCCGGTGACGCTCATGCGCCACCGGCTTTTTCATGCGCTTTCCGCGGGAATCACTCGTGATGCGGTTCGCCGAGGAAGGTCAGCGAGGTGAACAGACCACGGCGTTCGATGTTCGGGTCGTTCTTCACCGGCAGGTAGACCGAAGCGCTGATGATATTCAACCCTTCGTTGCGCACCATGACCTGAGCGCGGCCCTCGGCATCGGTCTTGGCGCTGACCTGGTGCGGCGCGCCACGGTAATCACCAACCAGCTCGACGCCTGCGAGCGGCTTGCCGTCGGCCAGCACGCGTACCGGCAGCGGCTTGCCCGGGCCGACCTTGAGCGGATCGGTCTCCGGAACGATGACCAGTTTGAGCGCCTTGAGATCGGGGAGCTTGGCGCCTTCGGCGTAGATCGCCAGGCTGAATTTGTAGGTGTGCAGTGACTCGGATGAGTCCGGCACCTGGCTACGGCCCTGATTGACCCATTTGCCGTCCGGGGTTTTCGACCAGGCGCCGTTGTCCAGTGCCACGCCCAGCACGGCGGGCTTTTTCAGTGGCTGCAGGCGGGCGTGGTCACCCAGGCGTTCAACGGTTACCGGAATCATCTTGCCGGCCACATCGTAAGCCCAGGCGCCGCTGATCTTTTCCGCCTTGAAGGCGTTGTCTTCGGCACCGTGGCCATAGACCACTTCGATGTTGCCGCGTCGCTCTTCAGTCCACAGGCCGTGGGCGAGAGCGCCGCTGCTGGCGAACAGGCCGGCGAGGAGCAGGTAGGCAGGAATACGCATGTGAATCTCCGATTCAGAGGTTGAGGGTCAGGCTGACGCTGAGGTTGCGTGGGTCGCCGGGTATTACCCAGACGTTGTTGAACGCGCGTTCGTAGTACTTGCGGTCGAACAGATTGTTGAGATTCAGGCCCAGGCTCAGATCGTTCGTCGCCTGCCAGCGGGCGAGCAGGTCGACCGTGGTGTAGGCCGGCAATTCGAAATCGCTGCCGGTCTGCCCGGAACGGTCGCCAACGTAGGTGATCGCTGCCCCCAGTTCGGAACCCTGCAGCGCGCCGCCCTGGAATTGGTAAACGCTCATCAGGCTGGCGCTGTTGCGGGCGATGCCGAGCAGGTCGCTACCCTCGGGGATGCTGTTGTCCTTGGTTACCTCGGCGTCGATATAGGCGTAGGCGCCGATTACCCTTAGGGCGTCGCTGAGCTGGCCGCTGACCTGCAGATCCAGGCCCTGGCTGCGGGCCTTGCCGGCGGCGATACTGTCGCCGGGGCTGTTCGGGTCGGCGGTCAGCACGTTTTCCTTTTCGATATGGAACAACGCCACGGTGGCGCCGATGCGCCCGTCTGCCAGGTCGAGCTTCAGGCCGGTCTCGTAGCCGAGACCTTTCTCCGGCTTGAACACCTGGCCCTGGGCGCCGATGGCGTTGGGCTTGAACGACATCGAGGCGTTGGCGAACACGCCGACTTCTGGAGTCAGCTGGTAGAGCAGGCCGGCGCGCGGTGTGGCGACATCCTTGCTCTGCTCGTTGCTGACCCGCGTGCTGCGGTTCAGGGCGGTTTGCTCGAAACGTTCCAGGCGCACGCCGAGCAGGCCGCTCCAGCGTTCGCTGAAGCTGATCTGGTCCTGCAGATTGAGGGCATAGCTTTCCGTGTGCTCGTGAAAGTCGTTGGGGTTGACGATGGGGGGCTTGGGCTGGCCGTAGATCGGGTTATAGATGTCCAGACCGTAGCCGAGGCCGGTGACGCTTTGCGGGTACTTCTGGCTGTTGCGGTAGTTCTCGTATTCCAGGCCCAGCAGCGTCTGGTGCTGCCAGCCGGCCCACTCGAACTGACCGTGGAGCTCGGCCTGGGTGATGCTGTCGTTCCACTCGAAGCTGCGCTCGCGGTAAAAACGAGTGACCTGATCACCGATCAGCCGCGACGTCTCGGAGCTGTTGCCGTCCAGGGTGCCCTGGCTGTAATGGCTGGCAAGGCGCATTTTCCAGGCATCGCTCAGGTAGTGCTCGAGGCTTACCTGCAGCAACTGGTTGTCGTTGCGAATCTTGCCGTCGTTGGGCTCGCCTAGGAAGGTAGAGCGCTTGACCACTCCCGTCTTGCCGTCGACGGCGGGAATGCCACGGTCGAATACCGCATCGGTGCGCGAGAACTCGCTGTCGATCATCAGCAGGGTGTCAGGCGACAGTTGCCAGCTGAATGTCGGGTTGACGATCTGCCGTTGATTGCCGACGTGATCGCGGAAGCTGCCGTTGTCCTCCACCGCCAGGTTGACCCGCGAGAGCAGCGTGCCTTCGTCGTTCAGCGGGCTGTTGACGTCGAGGCTGCTGCGGTAGCGATCCCAGCGCCCGGCACTGGCCTTGAACTGCGTGAAAGCTTCGAGCTGCGGGCGCTTGGTGACGATGTTGACCAGCCCGCCGGGGTCGCCACGCCCGTACAGCGCGGCAGCCGGTCCCTTGAGCACTTCCAGGCGCTCGATGGCCGAGGCGTCCGGCGAGCTGTAGCTGCCGCGGTTGATGGCGAAGCCGTTGCGATACAGCTCGCCGGTGGTGAAGCCGCGCACGCTGTAGTTGAGAAAGGTCAGGCCCCCAAAGTTGTTCTGCCGCGACACACCGCCGGCGAAGTCCAGGGCGCGATCGATACGAGTGCTGCCGAGATCCTCCAGCACCTGCGCGGGCACCACGCTAATGGCCTGAGGAATCTCGCTGATCGGCGTATCGGTGCGGGTGGCGCTGGCCGAGCGTTTGGCGCGGTAGCCCTGCACCGGCCCATCGGCCTGTTCGCTGGGGGCGCTGATAATGCTGTCAGCGAGCTGGGCCGGAGATTCTGCGGCAACGACCCAAGGTGTTAGCAGGCTGCCGGCAAGCAGGGCGGTGGTGGCGCGCAAGGGGAATCTCCAGAGAATTGTAATTAATGTAATAACATTACAATAACCTCAATCGAGAAAAGTTCCCACCTGAAAATGCTGGTCGATCAGTTGCCGTTAACGGGAGGGCGGATACCGATCTCGGCGGTCAGCTGCAGCGGCTTGCCGTTGCGCAGCACCTCGATACGAATCTTGTCACCTGGCTTGGTGCGCGCCACCTGGTTCATTGAGCGGCGGCCGTCGCTGGCCGGTTCGCCATCGATGCTGAGAATCAGGTCGCCCGGTTGCAGGCCGGCCTTCTGTGCCGGGCCGTCACGGTACACGCCCGCAACGACGATGCCGGGGCGGCCATCGAGGCCGAAGGACTCGGCCAGCTCCGGCGTCAGCGGCTGCACCTCGACCCCCAGGTAACCACGGATTACCTGGCCATGCTCGATAATGGCGCGCATCACCTCCATCGCCAGCTTCACCGGGATGGCGAAACCGATGCCCTGCGAGCCACCGGACTTGGAGAAGATCGCCGTGTTAATGCCAACCAGGTTGCCGTGCGCATCGACCAGCGCGCCGCCGGAGTTGCCGGGGTTGATGGCCGCGTCGGTCTGGATGAAGTCTTCGTAGGTGTTGAGGCCCAACTGGTTGCGCCCGGTGGCACTGATGATGCCCATGGTCACGGTCTGGCCCACGCCGAAGGGGTTGCCGATGGCCAGGGTGACGTCGCCGATGCGAATGCTGTCGGAGCGGCCCAGGGTGATGGCCTGCAGATTGGGCAGGTCGATCTTCAAGACTGCCAGATCGGTTTCCGGGTCGTTGCCGATCACCCGCGCCAGGGTTTCGCGCCCGTCCTTGAGGGCCACGACGATCTGATCGGCGCCACTGACCACATGGTTGTTGGTCAGCAGGTAGCCTTCCTTGCTCATCAGCACCGCTGAGCCCAGGCTCGACTCCATACGCTGCTGGCGTGGCAGGTTGTCGCCGAAGAAGCGGCGGAACGTCGGGTCTTCGAACAATGGGTGCGCAGGTTTGCTCACCAGCTTGGTAGTGTACAGGTTGGCTACCGCCGGCGAAGCAGTGTCGACGGCCTCGGCGTAGGACACCGGCCCTTCCTGCAGGCGGCTGTAGATGGGGGCCTGCACCAGTTGCACGTCCTGGCTTGGCAAACCTACCCATTGCGGGTAGCGCTGGATCAGCAGCAGTGCGAGCAGCACACCAACCAGCAGGGGCCAACCGAGAAAACGCAGTGCCTGGGGCATCGAGACAATCCTGAGAGTTGCAGGGGCCAAATTCGGCCCTTAAGGTGGCGCATTATAGTGAGGTGCTCGCCAATTAGGCAGCGGCCCGCAACAGCTTGAGAGGAATCTTAATGGCCATTGCCCTGTCCACGTTGGTGGAAGAAGCTGACGCTTTTCTGAACGCGTCGCGCATCAGCGATTACTGCCCTAACGGCCTGCAGGTCGAGGGGCGTCCGCAGGTCAGTCGTATCGTCAGCGGCGTCACCGCCAGCCAGGCTCTGATCGAAGCCGCCATCGACGCCGAGGCCGATGTGCTGCTGGTCCATCATGGCTATTTCTGGAAGGGTGAAAACCCCTGCGTCACCGGCATGAAACAGCGTCGTCTGAAAGCGTTGCTGGCTCATGACATCAGCCTGCTGGCCTATCACCTGCCGCTCGACGTTCATCCCGAAGTGGGCAATAACGTGCAGCTCGCTCGGCAGTTGGGCATCGTCGTCGAGGGCCCGCTGGAGCCGGAAAACCCGCGTACCGTTGGCCTCGTCGGCTCGCTGACAGAGCCGATGAGTGCCGCCGATTTCGCTCGGCACATTCATCAGACACTGGGGCGTGAGCCGCTGCTGGTGGAAGGCGAAGGCCTGATCCGCCGGGTCGGCTGGTGCACGGGGGGCGGGCAGGGCTATATCGATCAGGCGATCGCCGCTGGTGTCGATCTGTACCTGACCGGCGAAGCCTCGGAGCAGACCTTCCACAGCGCGCGGGAGAATGGCGTGAGCTTCATCGCCGCCGGCCATCACGCCACCGAGCGTTACGGCGTGCAGGCGCTCGGTGATTATCTGGCGCGGCGTTTCGCCCTCGAACACCTGTTCATCGACTGCCCGAATCCGGTCTGAGAGCGGATTCGCTGTCTGAACGCAGCGCATTCGGCATTTTCAGATGGCTTCAGTGGGAGTTACAGCTCGGCGTCATGCCACGCCGTGCGCGCCATGCGTCTGTCCAACCGTTGTAGTGATCGAGGCCCGCAAGCTGCTCGATCTCGATGCATGGCGAGTCGCCCAGGTATTGCTGCCAGCGCTCGGCTAGGTTGGCCGGAACGTTGCGGTCCTGCATGCCGACCAAATGGCGCTGCGGCAGCCTTTGCAGGCGTTGCCTGTAATCGAGTGGCTCAAGTGAGCCGTGCAAGGGGCTCAATCGCTGTTGAGCAGCCCAGAGCCTTGGTGAAAGGTTGCCCGCCAGGCTTTGCACCGCCGATACGTCATCGCGCCGTGCTGCAAGCAGCAAGGCCAGCGCTGCACCGCCAGAGTAACCGATCAATTCCAGCTGTTCGCTGCGGTATCGCTGCTTGAGCATGTCGAGCGCCTGGTCGAGCGCGGCGGCGGCCTCGGGGGAGAAACGAGCGCCCGTCCATAAACCGATATGGCAATTCTCATTGCGAACATACTGGCAGGGGCGTGCCAGCCAGGCGGCAGGGTGCGGGTCGCTCAGGGCCAGCAACGCGAACCATTCACTTGTGGGCGTGGGGTCGAGGCTGGGCTGGCTGGGGGTGATCCAGGCGTGACCATCGCCTTCGATATAGATCCTTAAACTGGTGCTGGCCTTTGGGCTGCGAAGCACTGCGGCCAACAGCGGGAAGGGCCGGCTATCGAGCACGAGTAGCTGGTGCCTGGCTGACAGTTGTGCATCCAGCCTCTGTTTGGCTGGCGCGGCGCAACCGGCCATTGTCAGCGCGAACAGCAGCGTCATGAGTGGGTAAAGCCAGCGAGTTGTGTTCATGGCTGCTCTTCATTCGAGAAAAAACTTTTACGCAAACGTGAACGCCCGGCGCAAGCCGGGCGTTCGGGTACAGCAGGCAGGTAGGGCGGCTTAGAAGTCGTAGCGCACCTTGGCCTGGAACACGTCGGCATCGAAGTCCGACTTGCCGATGCGATCGTAGCTGCCGCCCAGGGTAAATGCCCCGATACGGTAGTTCAGAGCGATACCTGCCTCGTAACTATCGCGCGAGGGCTTGGCGCCACTGGTCACGAAGGGCGTACCCCCCAGCACGTAGGAGGAAGCGCTGCGCGCCTGGTCGGCGGCAAAATCATGATAGGCCATCAGGCGCAGCTCCGGCTCCAGATAGCCCTGGCCGACGCGGATCTGGCTTGCCAGGCGGGCGCCTGCCCCCAGTTCAATGACTTCGTAACGCTGATCTTCCGTACGCAGTGCTGCGGACGAGCCCTTCTCCCGGTAGCTATCGATGTCGACGCGGCTGTAGCGGCCGGCAACGCGTGGCTCCAGCGTGATGTCGCCAGCATGCAGGCCGTAGCCGGCGGTGACGTTCAGTCCAAGCAGCGAGCTGTCGTAGTTGCCTTTGGCCTGAGTACCGGCAATGTAGCGTTTGCTGCTGTTGTCATTGATGCCATAGCTCAGACTGGCATCGACGAACAGATTGCCCTGCTCGAAGCCCGAATACAGGGTCAGCAACTGGCTGTCGACATCGGTCTTGTTGCCAGTGTCGCTTTTCACGTCGGTGCGCAGGTTGCTATACGCGAGGCCGAGGGTCAGGTGGTCGCTCAGCTTGCCGTCGATACCAATGGAAATCCCCTTGCTGTTCGCATCATAGCCGGCGATGCCGTCGCGACGACCCTGATCGGCGCCGCTGCTCAGCCCCTGTACCCAGACGCCAGTCTGGCTGAACGACGAGCCGGAGGAGCCGCCGCGCAGGGATGAGGTGCGGGAGCCGACCGCGCTGCTGGTCAGACCCTGAGCCCCAGTGGCCGCCTGGCTGGCCGCACCGTCGACCTGCGGGGTAAGTTGTTCGGCGAGTTTGGCCAGCTCAGCTTCACCGGCATTGGCGAAGGCCTGAAAGACGGCATCGTTGCTGTCCATTTTGCTCAGCACACCGCTATAGAACGGAGTGAAAGCAGCCTGGGCGTTACCACTGGCGCCGGCACCGACAAGGATGTCGTCGGCTTCGCTTGTGGCCTTGCCGCTGACGGTAGCCACGATCTGATTGTCGCCCACGTTGAACTGATCGATATTGAGCAGCGCAGAACTGCTGCTGACCTGCAGACCCTGATTGTCGATGGCTTCGGCAGCGAGCAGCAGATACTGCTTACCGTCGGCGCTGAAATCACTGCCCACTGGCGTCAGCAGAAGCCGGCTGCCGTTGGCGAAGTAGGCATCGCCGTTAACGTCAAGAATCGCCTGGTTGGCGTTGGTGGCCTGGCTTAGACTCAGCTCCACAGTGGCGCCGGTATTGACTTCCAGTTCACCGTTGAGCGTGGTGTGCGGACGCAGCAGAACCAGGTGGCCGGCTGTACCGTTGGGGCTGTCGCTGCTGTTGTACAGGTCGACCCAGCCCTTGCCTGCTTCACCGGTGCTGGGTGCGACCGTGCTGATGCTGTCGCCGTCGAAGATGCCCTTGCCAGTTACATCCAGCTTGAAGATACCCGCCAGGTTACCGCTTATGGTACCGCCGGCCAGCTCGACACTGACCTGATTGCCGCTGCCGCCTTGAACGGCGTACTGGCCGCCCTGGAGCAAGCCAGCTCTTTGGGTTACATGCACCGGTGCGACGGTGTTGTCGCCGATCCAGATGCCGAAATCGTCGCCCTTGATCGTACCGCTGTTGTGAATACCGCCGGCGATGCTGGCTTGTTCCAGACGGATGGCGCGAGAGTCATTGCCGGTGGCGATGATCGAGCCGCTGTTGTTCAGGCTGCCGCTGGCTTCGACTCGGTCGAGATAGAGGCCATGGCTGCGCTCGCTGGCGCTCACGGCGATGGATCCGCTATTGGTGATCGATTGCACCGTGGCGGGTTTGACGCCCGAAAGGTCGAGACCGAAGGCGATCGTGCCGTCTGCCTCAATCTCACCGGTGTTGACGATTTCGGCCTTGGCCAGATCGCTATTGAGTATCTGGATACCCGCCACCTTGTTGCCGGATACCTTGATCGAACCGTCGTTCCGCACTTCGCCATCGGCATCGGAGCCGAACAGCAGAATGCCTCGGGTATCAGCCTCGCTGCTCGCGGTGATAGCGGCATTGCTGGTGTTGGTAACGGTGATGCTGCCTTCGTTGGTCAGGCCGTCGACATTGCTGTTGAACAGCTCTATACCAATGGCTTCATCGCCGCTTTGCACATCGATGCTGCCTAGGTTGGCCAGGCTGCCCTCGATATCGCTATCGTCGATCTGGATGCCGACGGCTTCGCCGGCAGGAGCGGAGACATTGATGCTGCCCGTGTTGCTCAGGCTGGGCAGCTTGCTGTCGTCAATCTTGATACCTGTGGCGTCACTGCCTGCTTGGGTCGTCGCTGTGATATCGCCAGAGTTGCTGACCGCGCCACCTGTGACGTTCTCCAGCCAGATACCCAGCGCTTCGTTAAGAGCATTGACCTTGATGCTGCCTGCGTTCAGCAGTGACTGAATCTTGACCTGAGAAATGTCGAAGCCGCGTGCTTCTTCACCGCTGACTTCAATGCTGCCCGTGGCGCCATTGGTGATGTCTGCTTCAGCCAAGTCGCTGTCGAGAATCTGGATGCCGGTAGCATCTGCTTCATCGTTGCCACTGACCTTGATTTGGCCGTTGTTGCGGACATGGCCGTCGATATTAGCGTTCTGGACGAAGATGCCGGAGGGGTTGCCTTCGGTGATGGCGTCGTTGACGTCGATACCGTCGGTGATGGTGATGCTGCCATCGTTGACCAGCCCGCCCTCGATATCCGCGTATTCGATGGTCATGCCTTGAGCCATCAGGCCGGACGCACTCAGGCTGCCCTTGTTGATAATCTGGCCGTCGATCTGTACCGCTTCACCCCAGCCGTCGCCGCTGATATCCACTGCGCTGGCGTAGTTTCCGACTTCTGCCTGCGGGCCGGTCACGGTGATCTGCGCATCAAGGATCAAATCCCCGTGCAGGTCGGTGCCGTCAGCCAGTTCCACGGCATCTTCTTCAGTCGTTAGGTTGCCGGTAATGGTCAGGGATTCGGTAAAGGTTTTACCTTCGAACTCTATTGGGCCGTTGCTGACGTCATAAATGACGGCATGTGCCTGCAGGCTGCTGCTGGCGATGGCCAGTGCCAGCAGAGACTTTGCGAGGTTCGGGTAAGGCATTGGGAGCTCTCCTTGAGCAGCATATAGTCAATAGCCGCAGTCTGGCGGCGGACGGATGGTAATAAGAGTGATAGCTATAAGCCACCCTTGAGGTCACGCCTTTTGAGATGCGCGGGAGAATATGAGGTGCTTGAGTCGGACAAGGTCGCAGGCACTCAACGCTCGTGCTGCGGCTTAGGGGCAAGTGCTGCGAAATTTAGGCGAGAGGCTCAGAGAGGCCTTTTTCGGATATAAAACTAGATCGTTTCGGTCTAACCAGCGCCCTGAGTATAAGCAGACGCTGTGATAGAGTGCGCGCTCGTCCACGGCCCGCCGGCCCCATAACAGCAAACCGTGAGTAGCCATGCTCGACAAACTGACGCACTTGAAACAGCTCGAGGCGGAAAGCATCCACATCATTCGTGAAGTGGCCGCCGAATTCGACAACCCGGTGATGCTCTATTCCATCGGCAAGGATTCAGCCGTGATGCTGCACCTGGCCCGCAAGGCATTCTTCCCCGGCAAGCTGCCGTTCCCGGTGCTACACGTCGATACGCGCTGGAAATTCCAGGAGATGTACCGCTTTCGCGAAAAGATGGTCAGTGAATACGGCCTGGATCTGCTGACCCACATCAACCCCGACGGTGTGGCGCAGGACATGAACCCCTTCACCTACGGCAGTGCCAAGCACACCGACGTGATGAAGACCGAAGGTCTCAAGCAAGCGCTGGACAAGTACGGCTTCGATGCCGCCTTCGGTGGCGCGCGCCGCGACGAAGAGAAGTCGCGCGCCAAGGAGCGCGTGTATTCCTTCCGCGACAGCAAGCACCGTTGGGACCCGAAGAACCAGCGCCCCGAGCTGTGGAACGTATACAACGGCAAGGTCAAGAAGGGCGAGTCGATTCGCGTCTTCCCGCTGTCGAACTGGACCGAGCTGGACATCTGGCAATACATCTATCTGGAGCGGATCCCAATCGTGCCGCTGTACTTCGCTGCCGAGCGCGAAGTGATCGAGAAGAACGGCACGCTGATCATGATCGATGACGAACGCATCCTCGAGCACCTCACCGACGAGGAAAAGGCGCGCATCCAGAAGAAGAAAGTGCGCTTCCGCACCCTGGGCTGCTACCCGCTGACCGGCGCGGTGGAGTCCGAGGCGGAAAGCCTGACCGACATCATCCAGGAAATGCTCCTGACCCGGACTTCCGAGCGCCAGGGCCGCGTGATCGATCACGACGCCGCCGGGTCGATGGAAGAGAAGAAACGTCAGGGCTATTTCTGAGGATCACGCACCATGAGTCACCAATCCGATTTGATCAGCCAGGACATTCACGCCTACCTGGCTCAACACGAGCGCAAGGAACTGCTGCGCTTCCTTACCTGCGGCAACGTCGATGACGGCAAGAGCACGTTGATCGGCCGCCTGCTGCACGACTCCAAGATGATCTATGAAGATCACCTGGAAGCCATCACCAAGGATTCGAAGAAGAGCGGTACCACCGGTGAGGAAGTCGACCTGGCGCTGCTGGTCGACGGCCTGCAGGCCGAGCGCGAGCAGGGCATCACCATCGATGTCGCCTACCGCTACTTCTCCACCGCCAAGCGCAAGTTCATCATCGCCGACACCCCCGGACATGAGCAGTACACGCGCAACATGGCCACCGGCGCCTCGACCTGCGACCTGGCCATCATCCTGATCGACGCCCGTTATGGCGTGCAGACCCAGACCAAGCGCCACAGCTTCATCGCGTCCTTGCTGGGCATCAAGCACATCGTCGTCGCCGTCAACAAGATGGATCTGAAGGATTTCGACCAGGGCGTGTTCGAGCAGATCAAGGCCGACTACCTGGCGTTCGCCGAGAAGATCAACCTGCGTCCGACCACCCTTGAGTTCGTGCCGATGTCGGCGCTCAAGGGCGACAACGTGGTTAACAAATCCGAGCGCTCGCCCTGGTACAGCGGCCAGTCGCTGATGGAAATCCTCGAAAGCGTGGAAGTGGCGGGTGATCGCAACTTCGACGACCTGCGCTTCCCGGTGCAGTACGTCAACCGCCCGAACCTCAACTTCCGCGGTTTCGCCGGCACCCTGGCCAGCGGCATCGTGCGCAAGGGCGATGAGGTCATGGCGCTGCCTTCGGGCAAGACCAGCAAGGTCAAATCCATCGTCACCTTCGAGGGCGAGCTGGAGCATGCCGGCCCGGGCCAGGCGATCACCCTGACTCTGGAAGACGAGATCGACGTGTCGCGCGGCGACATGCTGGTGCATGCCGACAACCGCCCGCAGGTCACCGACAGCTTCGAGGCCATGCTGGTGTGGATGGGCGAAGAGCCGATGCTGCCGGGCAAGAAATACGACATCAAGCGCGCCACCAGCTACGTGCCGGGCTCGATCCCCAGCATCGTTCATCGCGTTGACGTGAACACCCTGGAGCAGGGCGCCGCCAGCGAGCTGAAACTCAACGAGATCGGCCGGGTGAAGATCGCCCTGGACGCGCCGATTGCCCTGGATGGCTACGAGTACAACCGCACCACCGGTGCCTTCATCGTCATCGACCGCCTGACCAATGGCACCGTCGGCGCCGGCATGATCATCGCCGATCCGGTCGCCCATGGCGGCGGTCAGCATGGCCGTCTGGCCCATGTGTCGACCGAGGAACGCGCCTCGCGCTTCGGCCAGCAGCCGGCCACCGTGCTGTTCAGCGGCCTTTCCGGCGCGGGCAAGAGCACCCTGGCCTATGCGGTCGAGCGCAAGCTGTTCGACATGGGGCGCGCCGTGTATGTGCTCGACGGGCAGAACCTGCGCCATGACCTGAACAAGGGCCTGCCGCAGGATCGCGCCGGCCGCGCCGAGAACTGGCGCCGTGCCGCCCATGTAGCGCGCCAGTTCAACGAGGCTGGGCTGATCGCCCTGGCAGCGTTCGTCGCCCCGGATGCCGAGGGCCGCGAGCAGGCCAAGGCGCTGATCGGCAGCGAGCGTCTGGTCACTGTCTACGTCCAGGCCTCTCCGCAGATCTGCGCCGAACGCGACCCGCAGGGCCTGTATGCTGCCGGTGGCGACAATATCCCCGGTGAAGGCTTCCCCTACGACGTGCCGCTGGATGCCGATCTGGTGATCGACACCCAGACGCAGTCGGTCGAGCAGGGCGTCAAGGCGGTGCTGGATCTGCTGCGTAGCCGCGGCGCGATCTGACGGTCGCCTGCTGAACGAAAGCCCCGTCCTCGTGCGGGGCTTTTTCGTTCTGGGGGGCTGTGAGGATGCAGTGCAGGGGGGGCGACAGGCGTGCGGCAACCCTCTAGCGCCTACGGCACTATCGATGGGCCGACGAGCATTCGCGGACAAGTCCGCTCCCACAACAGCACCACCGCTCCCCCTGTGAGCGGACTTGTCCGCGAAGGTCATGGCGCCTGGCTGGAGGCTGAGGCTGTTCTTGCAGGGGGGGCGCGGCGATCCGCTTTTCCACAGACTCTTTGAGCGGATGACCGAGATGAAGCTGCGCGCGACTGCGGATGACCCGCCGCCGGTGCCAACGAAAAAGCCCCGCATTGCGGGGCTTCGTGTTCTAGCCGGACGTGCAGGTTGGTTACTTCTTCAACCCGTAGCTCTCGTCCAGCATGCCGGGGCCATCGCTCTTCGGCGCATAGTCCTTGGGCATTTCGTGGTTCTTCGGCGGCGTCAGGCGCTCGCGCTTTTCACTCGAGTCTGTGCTGTTCAGGGTTGCCAGCAGGCGCTGACGGGTCAGTTCGTCCAGGGCCAGGCGGTTGGCACCGTCGGACAGGTGCTCCTGCACGTCCTGATAGCTCTGGGTGAGTTTCTTCACCAGGCTGGCGGTGGTATTGAAGTGGGTCACCACTTCGCTCTGGTAGGCCTCGAAGCGCGCCTGCATTTCATCCATCTGCCGCTGCGTACGGCCCGGTGCAGCATTGGGGGCCAGGCGGGCGAGCACAAAGCCCACGGCGATGCCGACCACCAGGGTCAGAGCGGGTATCAACCAGGCTGTAACGGTCTGTTCCACGAGTCCTTCCTCTCAAAACGGCTTTGCTTTACGTTAGCGGCTTGAGCCTGTGCTGTATACGACCAGAACCTGCTCGGAGTTTATTGCACGTTGGCAATGCTGGGTAAAAACAGGTTCGGAATGCTCATGTACAACAGTACACTGCGTTTCCTCTCCTGTTTTGCCTTGCATTGCGCGAGCGTGTGAAACGCTGAACAGGGTCATTTGCCGCACAGGCAGTTTGCTAGACGAGTCGACCCGATGTGGGGTCACGGAGTTCAGTGTTGCTCAGTCGCGAAACCCCTCTTTTCATTCAGGGCCCGGTAGGCCAACTCGAAGCCCTTCTGCTGGAGGTGCCTGACGCCCGGGGCGTGGCGTTGGTCTGCCATCCCAACCCGGTACAGGGCGGCACCATGCTCAACAAGGTGGTGTCCACGCTGCAGCGTACCGCGCGTGACTGTGGTTATCACACGCTGCGCTTCAACTACCGCGGTGTTGGCGCCAGTGCCGGCAGTCACGACATGGGCACTGGCGAAGTGGACGACGCCGAAGCCGTCGCTGCCTGGCTGCAGGAAAAGTACCCGAATCTGCCTATCACCCTGCTGGGCTTCTCCTTCGGCGGTTTCGTGGCGGCTGCGCTGGGCGCTCGCCTGGAGGCACAGGGCGTTACGCTCAGCAAGCTGTTCATGGTCGCACCGGCGGTGCATCGTCTGACGGCCGATACGCCACCGGCCAGCCAGTGTCCGCTGGTGGTGATCCAGCCTGACGCCGACGAGGTGGTCGAGCCGCAGGCGGTCTACGACTGGTCAGCCCACCTCGGGCGTGCCCACGAGCTGTTGAAAGTGGCAGAATGCGGTCACTTTTTTCACGGCAAGCTGACGGATCTCAAGGATCTGCTGTTGCCTCGCCTGTAAGTTTTTCAGCCATTTCTAAGCGAACGTCATGACCACCCGTATCCTTACCGGTATCACCACCACCGGCACGCCGCACCTGGGCAATTATGCCGGCGCCATCCGCCCGGCCATCGCGGCCAGCCGCGACCCGCAGATGGACTCGTTCTACTTCCTCGCCGACTACCACGCGCTGATCAAGTGCGATGACCCCGCGCGCATCCAGCGCTCGCGTCTGGAGATCGCCGCCACCTGGCTGGCGCTGGGCCTGGATACCGACAAGGCGACTTTCTACCGTCAGTCCGACATCCCCGAGATTCCCGAGCTGTGCTGGCTGCTGACCTGCGTCGCCGGCAAGGGCCTGCTCAACCGTGCCCATGCCTACAAGGCCTCGGTGGACAAGAATGTAGAAGCCGGTGAAGACCCGGACGCCGGCGTGACCATGGGCCTGTTCAGCTACCCGGTGCTGATGGCGGCGGACATCCTGATGTTCAATGCGAAGAAGGTGCCGGTGGGGCGCGACCAGATCCAGCACGTGGAAATGGCCCGTGACATCGGCCAGCGCTTCAACCACCTGTTCGGCAAGGGCAAGGACCTGTTCGTGCTGCCCGAGGTGGTGATCGAGGAGGAGGTGGCGACGCTACCGGGCCTCGACGGGCGCAAGATGAGCAAGAGCTACGACAACACCATCCCGCTGTTCGGCACCGCCAAGCAGCTCAAGGATGCCGTGGCGCGCATCGTTACCGATTCCAGGCTGCCGGGGGAACCCAAGGATGCCGAAGGTTCGCACCTGTTCACCCTCTACCAGGCCTTCGCCAGCCAGGCGCAGCAGGCTGAGTTCCGCGCCGACCTGGAGGGCGGCCTGGCCTGGGGCGAGGCGAAGAATCGCCTGTACCAGTTGCTCGAAGACACCCTGGGCGAAGCGCGCGAGCGCTACAACGCGCTGATCGCCAAGCCGGCCGATCTGGAGGACATTCTCCTCGCCGGCGCCGCCAAGGCGCGCAAGATCGCCACGCCGTTCCTCGGTGAGCTTCGTGAGGCGGTGGGCCTGCGTTCGTTTAAGAGTGGAGTTTATGTTGAGGGCTCCGGAGATTCGGTTATTAGCATTTCAGCCACTGGTGAAGGGCGTGTGATTAAAAAAGCCAAGAGCGCGCGCTTCGTCAGCTTCCGCGATGAAGACGGCAGCTTCCGCTTCCGCCTGCTGGATGCCGATGGCGAGCAACTGCTGCTGTCGAAATCCTTCGGCGATGGCAAGTCGGCTGGTATGGTCAACAAACGCCTGCAATCCGGCGAAGCGCTGGATGTGCGTGCTGAAGGTGTGGTGTTCTCGGTATGGATCGATGGCGAGAACGTGGCCAGCAGCCCCGAATTCGCCGATGGTCAGGCGGTGGAAGCTGCCATCGCCCGCCTGCGCGAGGCGCTTGCGCCGCAGGAGTGAGGTAGGCTTTTGCTCCCCTCTCCCGCGTGCGGGAGAGGGGCTGGGGGAGAGGGTTGTCCGGTGCACCGCGTCGTCGGCCTGCCCTCTCCCCGACCCTCTCCCATAAATGGGAGAGGGAGTGCCTGGCTTGCACCGATTGCCAATCAACGGGGGCGTCGCTAAAGTGACGCCCCCGTTTTTACTTGCCCGGCTAACGAATCATGACCCCCTTAGAGCGTTATCAGGCCGACCTCAAGCGGCCCGACTTCTTCCATGATGCGGCCCAGGAAAATGCCGTCCGCCATCTGCAGCGTCTCTACGACGACCTGATCGCGCGCGACCAGGGCAAGACCGGGCTGATGGGCAAGCTGTTCGGCAAGAAGCCGCAGGGGCCGGTCAAGGGCCTGTACTTCTGGGGCGGCGTCGGCCGCGGCAAGACCTATCTGGTCGACACCTTCTTCGATGCGCTGCCGTTCGAGCAGAAGATGCGTACCCACTTCCACCGCTTCATGAAGCGCGTGCACGAAGAGATGAAGACCCTCAAGGGCGAGAAGAACCCGCTGACCATCATCGGCAAGCGTTTCGCCGACGAGGCGCGGGTGATCTGCTTCGACGAGTTCTTCGTCAGCGACATCACCGACGCGATGATCCTCGCCACACTGCTCGAAGAACTGTTCAAGAACGGTGTGTCGCTGGTCGCCACCTCCAACATTGTGCCGGACGGCCTGTACAAGGATGGCCTGCAGCGTGCGCGCTTCCTGCCAGCCATCGCTTTGCTCAAGGAACATACCGATATCGTCAACGTCGACAGCGGCGTCGACTACCGCCTGCGTGCACTGGAGCAGGCCGAGCTGTTCCACTACCCGCTCGGGCCGACGGCGGAAGAGAGCCTGCGCAAGAGCTTCCAGAGCCTGCTGCCGGACTGCACGCACATGGTGGAGAACGAGGCGCTGATGATCGAGAATCGCGCGATCAACGCCGTGCGCGTGTGCGAGGACGTGGCCTGGTTCGAGTTCCGCGAACTCTGCGACGGCCCGCGCAGCCAGAACGACTACATCGAGCTGGGCAAGATCTTCCACGCGGTGATCCTGGCCAACGTCGAGCAGATGGGCGTGGCCAAGGACGACATGGCGCGGCGCTTCATCAACTTGGTGGACGAGTTTTACGACCGTAACGTCAAACTGATCATCTCTGCCGAGGTAGAACTCAAGGATCTCTACACCGGCGGCCGCCTGAGCTTCGAGTTCCAGCGTACGCTGAGCCGTCTGCTGGAAATGCAATCGCACGAGTTCCTCTCGCGCCCACACCGCCCCTGAGAAACTGACGAGCCACGATAAATAGCGACCAAGTCAACGCTGTTCACCAAGGCTGCATGTGCCTGGCTCCCCTCGCCCGTTTGTGGGAGACGGGTTATGGGAGGGGGCTGAAATACAGCAAGGCTGTCAGGTCCTCCGCCCCAACCCTTTTCCCGAAGAGGCGAGGGACTGATTGCGTTCGGCCGCTTACGTGAACAGCGTTATGCCTGCGGGCGCGCCTTACGGCCTTCGGTTTCTCGCTAGCTTCTGCTGAGGCTAAGCCAGCAGATTTGCACATAAGCCATTTCCCGCTTATCCATGGCAGTGCCGGCTTGCTCGTTGCCGCGAGTTGTCTTTGCTGTCGCCTTACACCTACGTCAGATAGCTGGCGAACTCGACGGGCAGGGTGACGCTTACTCCTGTTTTTCCTTCTGCTGAAATTGCCGGCGGTACTGGTTCGGCGACAGGTCGGTGTGCTGGCGGAACAGGCGTGCGAAGAAGCTGGCGTCGTCGTAACCAACTTCGTAGCTGATGGTCTTGATGCTCTTGCGTGTGGAGGAGAGCAGGCTCTTGGCGGTTTCGATGCGCAGGCGCTGCAGGTAGTGCAGCGGTTTGTCGCCGGTAGCGCCCTGGAAGCGGCGCATGAAGTTGCGGATGCTCATGCCATGTTCACGGGCAACATCCTCGAAGCGGAACTTGTCGGCGTAGTGCTCCTCCAGCCAATGCTGGATCTGCAGCACAGTGACGTCCTGATGCAGCTTCTGCCCGCCGAAGCCGATGCGTCCCGGCGTATAGCTGCGCTGCACCTCGTAGAGGATGTCGCGTGCCACGCCTTGGGCCACGCCTGCGCCGCAGTAACGCTCGATCAGATAGATGTACAGATCGCAGGCCGAAGTTACGCCGCCGGCGCAATACAGGTTGTCGGCATCCGACAGATGCTTGTCCTGGTTGAGCAGGACCTTGGGGAAGCGCTCGGCGAACTCGCGGAAGAAGCGCCAGTAGGTAGTGGCCTCCTTGCCGTCGAGCAGGCCAGCTTCGGCCATCCAGAATACGCCGCTGGCTTCCCCGCAGATCGCCGTGCCGCTGGCATGCTGACGCTTGAGCCAGTCCAGCACCTGCGGGTAACGACGGCTGAGCGCATCGAAGTCGTCCCAGAAGGCCGGCAGGATGATCACATCGCAGGCGTCCAGGCCGCTATCGACCGGAACGCGTACATTGCTGAAGCTGTTCACCGGCTGGCCGTCGGGGCTGACCAGGTGGATTTCGAAAGGCGGCTTAAGGTCAAGACCCTGTTGCTTGGCATAGCGAACGCCAGCCATGTGGAAAAAGTCTTTGGCTTGCATCACCGTAGAGGCGAACACACCGTCGGTCGCAAGAATGCTAACGCGCCGTAAGGCGCCTGACTGATGATTAACCATATGTTGTTTTTATAAAGGCTAAGTGGTCACTGGGTGGCTGGATCGTCTTATTTTTTGGCGCTTGTGTCCAGTGTAAGCAAGCGTTTGCTTGGCTAAAGTCGAGCGCTGATTCCTCGATGACTACAGGTAGCGCCATGATTCCCAGAACCCTATTCAGCTCCGACCATGAACTGTTCCGAGACAGCGTGCGCAAGTTTCTCGAGCAGGAAGCGGTGCCTCATCATCATCAGTGGGAGAAGGACGGCCATATCGATAGGGCGCTGTGGAACAAGGCGGGTGAGGCCGGCATGCTCTGCTCGCATATCCCCGAAGAGTACGGCGGCATGGCCGCTGACTTCCTCTACAGCACTGTGGTGATCGAGGAGATCGGTCGTCTGGGGCTGACCGGTATCGGCTTCTCGCTGCACTCGGACATTGTCGCGCCGTACATCCTGCATTACGGCAGCGAGGCGCTGAAGCAGCGCTACCTGCCCAAGCTGGTGAGCGGCGAGATGGTCACCGCTATCGCCATGACCGAGCCGGGCGCCGGCTCCGACTTGCAGGGTGTGAAGACCACCGCTGTGCTCGATGGCGACGAGTACGTCATCAACGGCTCGAAGACCTTCATCACCAATGGCTGGCTGGCGGATCTGGTGATCGTCGTGGCCAAGACCGACCCCAAGGCCGGCGCCAAGGGCACCAGTCTATTCCTGGTAGAAGCCAGCACACCGGGCTTCTCCAAGGGCAAGCGCCTGGAAAAAGTCGGCATGAAGGCGCAGGACACCTCCGAGCTGTTCTTCCAGGATGTACGCGTGCCCAAGGAAAACCTGCTGGGTCAGCCGGGCATGGGCTTCGCCTACCTGATGCAGGAATTGCCGCAGGAGCGTCTGACCGTTGGCATCGGCGCGCTGGCTTCGGCCGAGGCGGCGCTCAAGTGGACGCTGGACTACACCCGCGAGCGCAAGGCATTCGGCAAGGCCGTGGCGGATTTCCAGAACACTCGCTTCAAGCTTGCCGAGATGGCGACCGAAATTCAGGTCGGCCGGGTGTTCATCGACCGTTGTCTGGAGCTGCACCTGCAGGGCAAGCTCGACGTGCCGACTGCGGCGATGCTCAAGTACTGGACCACCGACCTGCAGTGCAAGGTGCTCGATGAGTGTGTGCAACTGCACGGCGGTTACGGCTTCATGTGGGAGTATCCGATTGCGCGTGCCTGGGCTGACGCGCGCGTGCAACGTATCTATGCCGGCACCAACGAGATCATGAAGGAGATCATTTCCCGCTCGTTGGTGTAATAGGGCAGTGGTGCGCGGGGCGAACTCAGGCGTCGCCTCGCGGCTCCAAGGCGGAAATGCCTGGAGAACCTCATGACCCGTTTGAGTGATCTGGCTGCCGCCCCGTTCGAGGATTGGGACGGCAGCCCGACGGCTGCCCGCGAATTGCAGACGCAACTGGCCCGGCAAGTACGGCTGGAGGACGATTATCCGCCGCTACGGCGCCTGGCGGGCGTGGATGTCGGCTTCGAGGAGGGCGGCGCCATCACTCGCGCTGCCGCAGTGCTATTGGACGCCGATACTCTCGAACCGCTGGCTGAATGCGTGGCGCGCATTCCCACCAGCATGCCCTACGTGCCGGGGCTACTGTCCTTTCGCGAATTGCCCGCTTTGCTTCGAGCATTGGCTGATCTGCCGCAGGAGCCAGATCTGGTCTTCGTCGACGGTCACGGCATCGCCCATCCGCGCGGTCTGGGCATCGCCGCGCACCTGGGCGTGGTCAGCGGCTTGCCGACCATTGGCGTGGCCAAGAAGATTCTTACCGGGCATCACGCCGATCTGGATGAGGCGCGGGGTGCATGCGTCGAGCTGCTGAGCAGGAGAGGCGAGCGAATCGGCTGGGTGTTGCGCAGCAAGGATCGCGTGCGACCGCTGATCGTCTCTCCGGGCAATCGGGTCAGCCTCGAGCGAGCGCCGGAGCTGGTGATGGCGTGCGTCAGGCGTCACCGCCTGCCCGAACCAACCCGGCTGGCCGATCGCCTGGCCTCGCGACGCGATGCCAGGAACGATCAGCCTTCTCTTTTTTAGGGCGCGGGGTTGGGCTGCCCCTTGTGAATCGCCTCGATACCGGCAAGCACCTCTTCGGAGAGTTTCAACCCGGCGCTGGCGATGTTGCTGTCCAACTGCTCCAGGCTGGTGGCACCGATGATGTTGCTGGTTACGAACGGCTGCGCGGTGACGAAGGCCAGGGCCATCTGCGCCGGGTCCAGGCCATGCTCGCGGGCCAGGGCCACGTAGCGCGACGTAGCCGAGAGGCTTTGCGCATTGTTGTATCGCTGGAAGCGCTCGAACAGGGTCAGGCGCGCGCCGGCCGGTTTCTCGCCACCTTCGTACTTGCCGCTGAGCATGCCGAACGCCAGCGGTGAATAGGCCAGTAGACCGCATTGTTCACGGATGGCCACTTCGGCCAGGCCGACCTCGAAGCTGCGGTTGAGCAGGTTGTAGGGGTTCTGGATCGACACGGCGCGCGGCCAGCCGCGGCTTTCGGCCAACTGCAGGAATTTCATGGTGCCCCAGGGGGTTTCGTTGGACAGGCCGATATGGCGGATCTTGCCGGCTTTGACCTGCTCGTCGAGCACTTCGAGCGTTTCTTCCAGCGGCGTGAAATCAACGTCCTTGTGTTTGTAGTCGAGCTGGCCGAAGAAGTTGGTCGGGCGTTCAGGCCAGTGCAACTGATACAGGTCGATCCAGTCGGTCTGCAGGCGCTCGAGGCTGGCATCCAGCGCGGCGACGATGTGCTGGCGGTTGAATTTGAGCTGGCCATCGCGGATGTGGCTGATGCCGTTGCCGGGGCCGGCGATCTTGCTGGCCAGAATCCAGTCGGCGCGATCGCCGTGGCGCTTGAAATAGCTGCCGATGATCTGCTCGGTCTTGCTGTAGGTTTCAGCGCGCGGCGGCACCGGGTACATCTCGGCGGTATCGATGAAATTGATGCCGCTGGCCTTGGCCCGCTCGATCTGGGCGTGGCCTTCGCTCTCGCTGTTCTGCTCGCCCCAGGTCATGGTGCCCAGGCACAGTGCGCTGACATCGAGATCGGTTCGGCCTAGCTTGCGGTAATCCATGAAGTGCTCCTTGGCTAAAAGAGTCATACAAGCAGGTTGAAATTTTTTTCGCAATCCGGATAATCCGGCACCTCTTTCTGCGGTGGAAGTGATGCGCCGCCTGCCGAAGAATCTTGCCGTATTGTGGACGCGCTGACCCGAGCCCCCGATAGCGTCCGTATGCGGCTGCCTTTGACTTGTCAAAGTACGCACTATCCAGTAAGATCCGCCGTCTATTTTTGCTGGGCGGCCCCTGAGGCTATAAAGAATGAAAACTTTTACTGCTAAACCGGAAACAGTAAAACGCGATTGGTTCGTCGTTGATGCTGCTGGTCAGACCCTGGGTCGTCTGGCCACCGAAATCGCGAGCCGTCTGCGTGGCAAGCACAAGCCTGAGTACACCCCGCACGTTGATACCGGCGACTACATCGTCGTGATCAATGCCGAGCAGGTGCGTGTAACTGGTGCCAAAGCCAGCGACAAGAAGTACTACTCCCACTCCGGTTTCCCGGGCGGCATCAAAGAGATCAACTTCGAGAAGCTGATCGCTCGTGCTCCTGAGCGCGTGATCGAGACCGCGGTCAAAGGCATGCTGCCGAAGAACCCGCTGGGTCGCGACATGTACCGTAAGCTGAAGGTGTACAAGGGTGCCGCTCACCCGCACACCGCTCAGCAGCCCCAAGAACTGAAGATTTAACGGAATAGTTCATTATGTCGGCGACTCAAAACTACGGCACTGGCCGTCGCAAGACCGCAACCGCGCGCGTTTTCCTGCGTCCGGGCACTGGTAACATCTCGATCAACAATCGCAACCTGGATACCTTCTTCGGTCGCGAAACCGCTCGCATGGTCGTGCGTCAGCCGCTGGAGCTGACCGAGACCGTCGAGAAGTTCGACATCTTCGTCACCGTTGCCGGTGGTGGTGTCAGCGGCCAGGCCGGTGCCATTCGTCACGGCATCACCCGCGCTCTGATCGAGTACGACGAGACCCTGCGCAGCCCGCTGCGTAAAGCCGGTTACGTCACTCGTGACGCCCGTGAAGTCGAGCGTAAGAAAGTCGGTCTGCGCAAAGCGCGTAAGCGTCCGCAGTACTCGAAGCGTTAATCGCGTCTACGCTTCCAAAAGCGCCCAGTTTCCTTACGGAGCTGGGCGTTTTTTATGGGCCTGGAAAATTGCTGCGACAACGTGCCGCATACGCGCAAGCCGCACGCGCCAAGGCTTTCGCCAGTCTCTTCGGGGGTAATTACCTTGTCAGAAAAGGGGCTTTTCTTTACCATTTGGCGAATTTTTTGCGCGGCCCGATTTTTACTTAGTAGAGGCCTGAACAACAGGCCACAAAGCTGATGGGAGACGACTGAATGAGCAATGACGGCGTGAATGCAGGCCGGCGTCGCTTCCTGGTTGCAGCCACCTCCGTGGTGGGTGCAGCAGGGGCGGTAGGTGCTGCGACTCCGTTCGTGGGGTCATGGTTCCCCAGTGCCAAGGCCAAGGCGGCCGGTGCACCGGTGAAGGTGAACGTCGGCAAGATCGAAGCAGGTCAGCAGATGGTTGCTGAATGGCGCGGTCAGCCGGTGTTCATCGTGCGCCGTACCGAGGAGATTCTGGCCAACCTGACCAAGATCGAAGGTAGCGTTGCGGATCCCGAGTCGGCTGCTTCCGTGCAGCCTGAGTACGTGGATAAGAAAACCCGCTCGATCAAGCCGGAACTGCTGGTGCTGGTAGGTCTGTGCACCCACCTTGGCTGTGCGCCGTCCTTCCGCCCGGAAGTCGCCCCGGCTGACTTGGGCCCGGACTGGGTAGGTGGCTATTTCTGCCCCTGCCACGGTTCGCGTTACGACCTCGCCGGTCGCGTGTACAAGGCCCAGCCTGCACCGCTGAACCTGCCAGTGCCGCCGCACACCTACGAAACCGATGACGTGATCATCATTGGTGTGGATCAGGAGAACGCGTGATGAGCAAATTCATGGAATGGGTGGATGCGCGCTTCCCCGCCACCAAGATGTGGGAAGACCATCTCTCCAAGTATTACGCCCCGAAGAACTTCAACTTCTTCTACTTCTTCGGCTCGCTGGCACTGCTGGTGCTGGTCAACCAGATCGTTACCGGTATCTGGCTGACCATGAGCTTCGAACCTTCGGCTGAAGGCGCTTTCGCCTCCGTCGAATACATCATGCGTGACGTCGAGTACGGCTGGATCCTGCGCTATCTGCACTCCACCGGCGCTTCGGCGTTCTTCGTGGTGGTCTACCTGCACATGTTCCGCGGTCTGCTCTACGGCTCCTATCAGAAGCCGCGCGAGCTGGTGTGGATCTTCGGCATGCTGATCTATCTGGTGCTGATGGCCGAAGCCTTCATGGGCTACCTGCTGCCGTGGGGCCAGATGTCCTACTGGGGCGCCCAGGTGATCATCTCGCTGTTCGGTGCCATCCCGGTCATCGGTGACGACCTGACCCAGTGGATCCGTGGTGACTACCTGATCTCCGGCATCACCCTGAACCGCTTCTTCGCCCTGCACGTGATCGCGCTGCCGATCGTTCTGCTCGGCCTGGTCGTGCTGCACATCCTGGCGCTGCACGAAGTCGGCTCGAACAACCCGGACGGCGTCGACATCAAGAAGTTCAAAGACGAGAACGGCGTGCCGCTGGACGGTATCGCGTTCCACCCGTACTACACCGTGAAGGACATCGTCGGCGTAGTGGTCTTCCTGTTCGTGTTCTGCTTCGTGGTGTTCTTCTTCCCGGAAATGGGCGGTTACTTCCTCGAGAAGCCGAACTTCGAAGCGGCCAACCCGTTCAAGACCCCTGAGCACATCGCTCCGGTTTGGTACTTCACTCCGTTCTACGCGATTCTGCGTGCGGTACCGGACAAGCTGCTCGGCGTCATCGCCATGGGGGCTGCCATCGCCGTGCTGTTCGTGCTGCCTTGGCTCGACCGCAGCCCGGTCAAGTCGATGCGCTACAAGGGTTGGCTGAGCAAGATCTGGCTGGTGGTGTTCTGCATCTCCTTCGTCATCCTGGGCGTGCTGGGTGTGCTGGCGCCGACCCCGGGTCGTACCCTGCTGTCGCAGGTGTGCACCTTCCTGTACTTCGCGTACTTCATCCTGATGCCGTTCTACACCAGGATGGAGAAGACCAAACCGGTTCCGGAAAGGGTGACTGGCTGATGAAAAAGCTCTTTGCTGCATTTGTTTTCGCTGCGCTGCCGGCCCTCAGCTTCGCCGCCGGTGGTCATGATGTGCAACTGGATAAGGTCGACATCGACCTGACCGACAAGGCTGCCATGCAGGACGGCGCACGTACCTTCGCCAACTACTGCATGGGCTGCCACTCGGCCCAGTACCAGCGTTACGAGCGCGTTGCCGATGACCTCGGCATCCCGCATGAAATCATGCTGGACAACCTGGTGTTCAACGACGCCAAGATCGGCGACCACATGAAGATCGGCATGAAGCCGGACGATGCCAAGGCCTGGTTCGGCGCAGCGCCGCCCGATCTGACCCTGGTCGCTCGTGTGCGTGGCAACGACTGGCTGTACACCTACCTGCGTACTTTCTACGCCGACCCGACCCGTCCGCTGGGCTCCAACAACAAGGTGTTCCCGAACGTCGGTATGCCTAACGTGCTGGTCGGCTTGCAGGGCAATCAGGTCATCGGTTGCAAGCAGGTTCAGGTCGTCACCGACGGCAAGAAGCAATTCGACCCGCTGACCGGTGCGCCGATCACTCACGAGGCCTGCGATCAGCTCACCATCGAGCCGAACACCGGCAAGCTGAGCGAGGCGGAGTTCGACGAGAAGATCAAGAACCTGGTGACCTTCCTGGCCTACTCGGCCAACCCGGTCAAGCTGAAATCCCAGCGCATCGGCACCTACGTGCTGCTGTACCTGGCGTTCTTCTTCGTGTTCGCCTACCTGCTCAAGCGTGAGTATTGGAAGGACGTTCACTAAGTCGTTCGAGCTGCATGAGACCTGCGCGCCCTGAGGGGCGCGCAGGTTTTTCTGCCCTGCCATTTCTGGCGGCTGCCTTAGGGCACCGTGTCTGCGACGAAAAAATTGCTCCGGCAATTTTTCCTGTTTCTGAATAATCAAAAAGCGAGGAGGATCGCCATGGCGGTGACCAACAGGTTGACCTGCTACTCCGACCCCGCCGACCACTATTCCCATCGCGTGCGTCTGGTGCTCGCCGAGAAAGGTGTCAGCGTCGAGATCATCGATGTCGAGCAGGGCCGCTGTCCGCCCAAGCTTGCCGAAGTCAATCCCTATGGCAGTTTGCCGACCCTGGTCGACCGTGACCTGGCGCTGTACGAGGCGTCCGTGGTGATGGAGTATCTCGACGAGCGCTATCCGCATCCACCGTTGTTGCCGGTCTATCCGGTGGCGCGGGCCAATAGTCGCCTGCTGATGCACCGCATCCAGCGCGACTGGTGCGTGCTGGTCGATCGTATTCTCGACAAGCGCAGCAAGGAGGCTGAGCGCCAGCTGGCGCGCAAGGAGCTGCGCGAGAGCCTGACAGGTGTATCGCCACTGTTCGCGGACAAGGCATTCTTCCTCAGCGAGGAGCTGAGTCTGGTGGATTGTTGTCTACTGCCCATTCTCTGGCGTTTGCCGGTGCTGGGTATCGAGCTGCCGCGTCCGGCCAAGCCGCTGCTCGACTATATGGAGCGCCAGTTCGCCCGTGAGGCCTTTCAGGCCAGTCTTTCCGCAGCCGAGCGCGCAATGCGCTGAGAAGGAGGAACTCATGAATTCCAGTCGTCCCTACCTGGTTCGCGCCCTGTACGAATGGATCGTCGATAACGATTGCACGCCGCACCTGCTGGTCAATGCCGAGCACCCCGGGGTGCAGGTGCCATCTGGCTTCGCCAGTGACGGCCAGATCGTGCTCAATGCCTCGCCCAGTGCCGTGCGCCATCTGCACATGGACAATGAGGCGGTGAGCTTCGAAGGGCGCTTCGGCGGTGTGGCGCATAGTCTCTATATCCCTGCTGCAGCGATCCTGGCGATCTATGCGCGGGAGAACGGCCAGGGCATGGTCTTCGATATGGAGCCGTCGATTGCTGGCGGCCCGGAAGAGCCGGGGCCGGATGATGACGGTCCGTCCGGTGACGAGCCGCCGCGTCCCAGCGGCCGACCCAGCCTCAAGGTGGTGAAATAGGGTTGGAGCGTAATGCTGTTCACATAAGAAAATGGTCGAGCGCGATCAGTCCCTCGCCCCTCTGGGGAGAGGGTTAGGGCGGGCCGCGTTCGGCGAGGGGAAAGCTAGTAGTTTGCGGTGCTGTCAGCCCTCTCCCCCAGCCCCTCTCCCATAAATGGGAGAGGGGAGCCAAACGCATGCAATCTTAAGTGAACAGCGTTAGGGTAGGAGCGAGCTCTGCTCGCGAATCCGCTCGACGCAAAAGCTTCGCGAGCAGAGCTCGCTCCTACGGGAAGCAATCTTTGCCGCACACGAAAACGGGCGCCCTTGGGCGCCCGTTCTTGTTCCGCAGTTTAAGACGGCTTCAGTTGGTGTATTCGAACAGGCGCACGACCCGCTGTACGCCTGACACACCCTGTACCACGCGGGTGGCGGCGTTGGCTTCTTCGCGCGTCACCAGGCCGAGCATATAGACGATGCCGTTTTCGGTGACGACCTTCACGCGTGCGCTCGGCACATTACTGTCGGCCAGCATCTGGGTCTTGATCTTGGTGGTCAGCAGCGAGTCGTTGCTGCGCGCCAGCAGGGATGCCGGTTGCTGCACCTGCAGTTCGTTGTAGACCTTCTTCACGCCCTGTACGCCACGAGCGGTCTGCGCGGCGCGATCCTTGAGCTCGTTACGCGGAGTTTGCCCGGCGAGCAGGATCACGCCGTTGTAGCTGGTGACCACGATGCGCGAGGTCGGGCTGGACAGGTCGGCATGAGCGTTGCTGATACGCGAGGCGACCTCCGGGCCGAGGAACTGGTCGTCGATCTTGTTGCCGATGCTGCGGCTGCCGCAGCCTGCCAGGCTCAGGGTAACGGCCAGGGCGGCCAGAATCAGGGCGGAACGCTTCATTCTTCACTCCCAAACAATTGACTGTCGATCAGGTCGCACAAGCAGTGGATGGTCAGCAGGTGGACTTCCTGGATGCGTGCGGTGGCTTTGGCTGGAACGCGGATCTCGACGTCTTCCGGTAGCAGCAGCGAGGCCATGCCCCCGCCATCGCGGCCGGTGAGGGCGACGACGATCATTTCGCGGTCATGCGCAGCTTGAATGGCCTGGATGACATTGGCTGAGTTGCCGCTGGTGGAAATTGCCAGCAGCACGTCGCCGGGTTGGCCGAGCGCGCGGATCTGTTTCGAAAAAACCTCGTTGTAGCTGTAGTCGTTGGCGATCGAGGTGATGGTCGAGCTGTCGGTGGTCAGGGCGATGGCCGGCAGGCTCGGGCGCTCGCGCTCGAAGCGATTGAGCAGCTCGGAGGAAAAGTGCTGGGCATCGCCGGCAGAGCCGCCGTTGCCGCAGGAAAGAATCTTGCCCTCGTTGAGCAGCGCCTGGACCATCACCAGGCTGGCATGCTCGATATAGGGTGCCAGGACTTCCATGGCCTGTTGCTTGGTGTCGATGCTGGCTTGGAAGAGCTGGCGGATTCGGGATTGCATGTCCATCGGTTAAACCTTGAGTGTACGGCCGTCAGGCATCGAAAGCGTTCTTGATCCAGTCGAGGCGAGTGGCGCCGTCAGTGCTGATGGCGACCACGTCGAAGCGGCAGGGGTAGCGGGTCCAGCGTGAGTGTTGCTGGAGGAAGAGTTCTGCGGCGATGACCAGCTTGCCACGCTTGCGCGCATCGATGCTCTCCAGGGCGCCGCCCCAGGCGCTATGGCGGCGGGCGCGGACTTCGACGAATACTACTGTATCGCCGTCGAGCATGACCAGATCGAGCTCGCCACGCCGACAGCTCCAGTTCTGTTCGATCAGGCGCAGGCCGTTACGTTCCAGATGCTGACGAGCCGCCTGTTCGGAGGCTCGGCCCAGATCGTTGTGTGCGCTCAATTGATGCTGTCGGGAAGGCGCTGAACCTGGCCGCCACGGAACTCGGCCCAGGGCAGCTGGCGTTCGATGCGCTGCGTGGCATTGAGGCTGAGGCTGCCGGACAGGCCGTCGATGCGCGACTCAGGTAGCGCCTTGAGCTGGCCCAGGCGCGGGGCCAGGCGATAGGCGTCGACGCCCATGGCGTACAGGCGACCCAGGCTGCCGCCGGCCTGCGGCCACTGCTTCATGACTTCCTGGCGCAGCGGTGTGTGGGTGTCGAGCAGCCAGGGGGTTTCGCAGAAGCGAATGCCTTCCAGGTCCTGATACTGAGCCTGGCTGTGCGCGCCGGTGAACAGGTGCGAGGTGGCGTAGACCGGCACGTCGCCGGCGTACTGGAAGGCCAGGGTCGGCTTGATCTGCTGCGCCTGTTGCGGTGTGGCGGCCAGGAAAATGAAGTCGATGTCCTGGCGGCGCGCCGGTTGCGCGTCCAGGCTGGTGCCCAGGGTGTTTTGCAGGCGGCGTGCACGGGCCTCGCTCTCGCGCAGTTGGAACAGGTCGGCGATCTGGCGGGCCAGCTCCACGGGCTGGTCGACGTGCTCGGCGGCGATCAGGGTGCCGCCCTGGGCTTGCCAGCTCTGGCGGAAGGCATCCAGTACACGATCACCCCAATCACCACGCGGCACCAGGGCGACGGCGCGGCGCATGCCGTCATTCCTGGCGCGGCGCGCCACTTCGCGGGCCTCGTCCTCGGCCGCCAGGCCGAACTGGAACAACTGCGCGGGGCCTTCCTGGCCAGCATCGCTGTAGTTCAGGGCGAGGGTGGTGATGGGCAGTTGCTCGCGATCGCTGAGTTGCTTGACCAGTGGTTTTTCCAGTGGGCCGACCACCAGTTGCACGCCGTCGGCCTGCGCCTGCTGGTAGAAGGCGTCCAGCGAGCCGATGCGCGAGCTGTCATAGAGCTTGATGTCCGGCGGGTTCTGTCCGGCCTGCTGGGCTTCGTAATGGGCGGCGAGGAAACCGTCGCGCAGTGCGCGGGCAACACTGGCAAGCTGACCTTCCTGTGGCAGCAGCAGGGCGATGCGGGTCAGCGGCTGGCTGGCCAGTTCGCGCAGCTTGCCCAGTGCTTCGGGCAGTTGCTCGGTAGCCGGGTGCTGCGGGTTCTGCGCGACCCACTGGTCGATGGCGGCTTGCTGCTGCTCGAGCGTAGCGCTGCTCTTGGTCAACTGAGCCAGCTCCAGCCAGCCGGCCAGGTCGCTGTCTGCGCCGGCAGAGGTTTGCGCTGGCAGAGTGGTCACCAGTGCCCAGATATTCTCGTGGTTGTCATGGGCGGCCTGGCCACTCAGCAGCGGCGCGATGAACACGCGCTCGCGGGCGGCGGCCAGAGTCTGGCCGTCGGCTTCCAGGGCGCGTGCGCGAACCAGCTGGGTGCGAATCTGTTGCTCGACCGGCAATTCGCCCAGGCGTTCAAGGCTGGGGTGCTGCAGCGCTTTCAGCGCGCTTTGCGGTTGCTGGCGGGCCATAGCCAGCTCCGCCTTCAGGGTGCTGGCGAAGATCTGCTGCGCGGGCTGCAGGCTGGTGATGTCGAGCTGCTCGAGAATGCGTGTGGCACGCGCCACGTCATTTTGCTGGTAGCTCTGGTCGGCTGCCGACAGGCGTAGTAGTGCGGCCTGTTCCGGTTTGCTCTCGGCGGCTTGCTGGAGCATCTGCTCGATGCTCGCTTGTGGCGTACGCGGCAACTGGCCCAGGTCGTTGGAGGGCGAGCTGGCGCAGGCGGCGAGCAGGCCAGCCAGGAAAAGAGCGGAAAGAGGACGCAGGCTAGCGATCATCGGGTCATCCTGATACTTGAGCAAATCAAGCGGCGATTGTACCCAAGCCCCGAGATCGGTGCGATGCCGCAGGGGCGGAACCGGCTAGAATGAGCGCTCATTCAATTAACGAGGTATTTCCAGTGAGTCAGCCCGCAGTCGCAAGCGTCCAGCCCGGCAGCCTTTATGTGGTCGCCACGCCGATCGGCAACCTGGATGACATCAGTGCGCGGGCCTTGCGGATTCTGCGCGAGGTGGCGCTGATCGCCGCGGAGGACACTCGGCATTCGGCGCGCCTGCTACAGCACTTCGGCATCGCAACGCCGTTGGCTGCCTGCCATGAGCACAACGAGCGCGACCAGGGCGGCCGCTTTCTGGCGCGGTTGCAGGCAGGGGAAGATGTGGCGCTGATATCCGATGCAGGTACGCCGCTGATTTCCGATCCGGGCTATCACCTGGTGCGCCAGGCGCGTGCCGCCGGCTTCGCAGTGGTGCCGGTGCCGGGTGCCTGCGCGCTGATCGCGGCGCTGTCGGCCGCTGGTCTACCATCCGATCGCTTCATCTTCGAAGGTTTCCTGCCAGCCAAGGCGGCAGGTCGCCGGGCGCGCCTGGAGCAGGTGCGCGAGGAGCCGCGCACGCTGATCTTCTATGAGGCGCCGCACCGTATTCTCGAGTGCCTGCAGGATATGCGCGACGTATTCGGCGCCGAGCGCCCGGCATTGCTGGCGCGTGAACTGACCAAGACCTTCGAGACTCTGCAGGGGCTGCCGCTGGCCGAACTGTGCGAGTGGGTGGGCGCAGACAGTAATCAGCAGCGTGGCGAGTGCGTGGTGCTGGTGGCGGGCTGGCAGGCGCCCGAAGGCGAGGAGGCGGTCAGCGCCGAAGCGCTGCGCGTGCTCGATCTGCTGATGGCGGAAATGCCCCTCAAGCGGGCGGCAGCGCTGGCGGCGCAGATCACCGGGGTGCGTAAGAACCTGCTGTATCAGGTGGCGCTGGAGCGCCAGCTGTAGGAGCGGCTTTAGCCGCGAATAGGGCAGGAGCGATGGTGGCCCATTCGCGGCCGAAGCCGCTCCTACGCCAATGGTCGCAGCTGCTTTTTCTTGCAGCTTGTAGCTTGGCGCTTGCCGCTTTGTTACCCTTGCCGGCGGAGAGTCGATCGGACAGTCGCTGCCTTCGCAAGAAGGGGGAGGAAAGTCCGGGCTCCATAGGGCAGAGTGCCAGGTAACGCCTGGGAGGCGTGAGCCTACGGAAAGTGCCACAGAAAATAACCGCCTAAGCGTTTCGGCGCCGGTAAGGGTGAAAAGGTGCGGTAAGAGCGCACCGCACGGCTGGCAACAGTCCGTGGCTAGGTAAACCCCACTCGGAGCAAGACCAAATAGGGTTCCATCGGCGTGGCCCGCGCTGGAACCGGGTAGGTTGCTAAAGGCGTGCAGTGATGTACGTCGTAGAGGAATGGCTGTCCTCGACAGAACCCGGCTTACAGATCGACTCTCCTCCTTCCTCCCTTCTTGTTTCGCGCTTCTATCCCTCGCTGTTCTGATACCGAAAAATTCTTACTCTTAATAAATTACTTTAAGTTCGATTTTCAGCTCGCTGGAATGGCTGGAATTTGCCTGCCCTAAGCCGGCCCCGGCATCCCTTTTCCCCTCGCTTTTGTTCGCTAAATCTCCGTCCTGTAAGGATTTTTCCCTTTCGTGCCGCCTTGACGGTGGGGCGTAGGCGTTTCTATAGTGTGCGCAAGTGGTGAAAAGTGGCATGAAGTGGGTTTTTATGGGCAAGGAAAGCTAATTACAGGGGAAGCGCAGCCGTGTTTCGCGGAGCTAACGCCATCAGTCTCGACGCCAAAGGGCGCCTCGCGATGCCGAGTCGGTATCGTGACGAGCTCGTTTCGCGTTGTGCAGGTCAGCTCATCGTGACCATCGACATCAATGACCCCTGCCTGAACATCTATCCCCTGGTCGAGTGGGAGCGGATCGAGGAAAAGCTCAGCGTGCTGGCCTCCCTGGATGAGAAGAACCGGATCCTGCAGCGCCTGCTGGTGGGGAACGCGGTAGATCTCGAAATGGACGGCAGTGCGCGCATCCTGATCCCGCCGCGCCTGCGTGAGCACGTCAAGCTGGACAAGCACGCGATGCTGGTCGGCCACCTGAACAAGTTCCAGTTGTGGGATGAAGAAACCTGGAATGCCCAAGCTGCAAACGACCTGGCCGCCATCAAGCTGCCGGGAGCCCTTTCCGATGAACTGCGTAGCCTGATCCTGTGACCATGACCGACAGCAACTTCCGCCATATCACCGTGCTGCTCGACGAAGCCGTCGAGGGGCTCGCCGTGCGCGCTGATGGTTGCTATATGGATGGCACCTTCGGACGAGGGGGGCATAGCCGGCTGATCCTGCAGAAGCTCGGGCCGGGAGGGCGGCTACTGGGGTTCGACAAGGATCCCCTGGCGATAGCCACCGGGGAAGCATTGGCGGCCGAAGACGGCCGCTTTGTCGTTGTGCAGCGCAGTTTTGCGGAACTCGGCGACGAAGCTGTTGTCCGCGGCATTTCCGGTCAGGTCTCCGGCATCCTTCTGGACCTCGGTGTGTCCTCGCCGCAGCTGGATGATCCGGAACGCGGCTTCAGCTTTCTCAATGACGGCCCGCTGGACATGCGCATGAACCCGGATGCCGGCGTGAGTGCCGCTGACTGGATCGCCACGGCGGATGAAGACGATATCGCCCGCGTGATGAAGGACTATGGCGAGGAGCGTTTTGCCAAACGCATGGCGCGCGCTGTGGTGCAGCGCCGTGCCGAGCAGCCGTTCACCCGCACCGCTGATTTGGCGAAAGTCCTGACCGATGCCAATCCCGCCTGGGAAAAAGGCAAGAACCCGGCGACTCGCGCTTTCCAGGGTATCCGCATTCACGTCAACAACGAGCTCGGCGATCTCGAGCGCGGGCTCGAAGCGGCGCTGGAAACGCTGGAGGTGGGCGGCCGTCTGGTGGTGATCAGCTTCCATTCGCTGGAAGATCGTATCGTCAAACAGTTCATGAAACGCCAGGCCAAGGGCGAAGCGGACAAGCTGCCGCGCGACCTGCCGATCATCCCGAAAGCCTTCGAGCCGCGTCTGAAGCTGATCGGCAAGCCGGTCTATGCCGCCGAAGCCGAACTCAAGGCCAACCCGCGCTCGCGCAGCGCGGTGATGCGCATCGCGGAGAAGTTGCGGTGAGCCGCCGGCTGATCAAATCCATGCCCAATGGCAGCTTTCTGATGCTGCTGTTGTTCGTCGCCATTCTGGTTTCTGCCGTGGCCGTGGCCTACAGCGCGCACTGGAATCGCGTATTGCTCAACGAGCTGTATGGCGAGCTGAGCGTGCGTGACAAAACCCAGGCCGAGTGGGGCCGGCTGATTCTCGAGCAAAGCACCTGGACTGCGCACAATCGCATCGAGGCGCTGGCCAGCGAACAGCTGAAAATGCACATTCCCGACCCTGCGGCCGTGCGCATGGTGCGTCCATGATCGGTCTCGAAGGCGCACTCTATCCCTGGCGTTTCCGCCTGGTGCTGGTGCTGCTCGCGCTGATGGTCGGTGCCATCGCCTGGCGCATGCTCGATCTGCAGGTGCTCGACCATGATTTCCTCAAGGCTCATGGCGATGCCCGTAGTGTTCGGCATATCCCGATTCCTGCACACCGCGGCCTGATCACCGACCGTAACGGCGAGCCGCTGGCGGTCAGTACGCCGGTGACCACGCTGTGGGCGAACGGCAAGGAACTGCAAGCTGGTCGCGAGCAGTGGCCGGCGCTGGCTGCGGCCCTGGGTCAGGACCCTGCCAACTTCGCCGCGCGTCTGGAGCAGAACAAGGAACGCGAGTTCATGTACCTGGTGCGCGGCCTGACCCCGGAGAACGGCCAGCGCGTGCTGGACCTGAAAGTGCCGGGCGTCTATGCCATCGAAGAATTCCGCCGTTTCTACCCGGCAGGCGAAGTCGCCGCGCATGTCGTCGGCTTCACCGACATCGACGATCGTGGTCGCGAGGGTATGGAGCTGGCCTACGAGGACTGGCTGGCCGGTGTGCCGGGCAAGCGCCAGGTGCTCAAGGACCGTCGCGGCAAGCTGATCAAGGATGTACAGGTCGCTCAGAACGCCAAGGCTGGCAAGGCCCTGGCGTTGTCCATCGACCTGCGCCTGCAGTACCTGGCCCACCGTGAGCTGCGCAATGCGTTGCTGGAAAACGATGCCAAGGCCGGCAGCCTGGTGATGGTCGACGTGAAAACCGGCGAAGTGCTGGCGATGGTTAACCATCCGACCTACAACCCGAACAACCGCCGCAGCCTGACACCGGCCGCCATGCGCAACCGCGCCATGATCGATGTGTTCGAGCCCGGTTCTACCATCAAGCCGCTGTCGATGGCCGCTGCCCTGGAGTCCGGCCGCTGGAAGCCCAGCGATATCGTCCAGGTCGGCAATGGCACCCTGCAGATCGGTCGTTACAGCATTCGCGACGTTTCCCGTACGCAAGGTCCGGCGCTGGACCTGACCGGCATCCTGATCAACTCCAGTAACGTTGGTATGAGCAAGATCGCCTTCGACGTAGGCGGAGAGAACATCCATCACGTACTGAGCAACCTCGGCTTCGGCCGAGACACCGGCCTGGGTTTCCCGGGTGAGCGGGTCGGCAATCTACCCAATCACCGTCAGTGGCGTCAGGCGGAAACGGCCACGTTGTCCTACGGCTATGGCCTGTCGGTGACCGCCGTGCAGCTGGCGCATGCCTATGCAGCACTGGCCAACGGTGGCGGCATGACGCCGCTGTCGATGATTCGTGTGGACAGCAAGCCGAGCGCGTTGCAGGTCGTGCCGCCTGAGGTGGCCAAGACCCTGCAGGGCATGTTGCAGCAGGTGGTCGAGGCGCCGCGCGGTGTGTTCCGCGCTCAGGTGCCGGGCTACCACGTCGCTGGCAAGAGCGGCACGGCGCGCAAGACCAACGCCGGGGCCAAGGGCTACCAGACCAACTCCTATCGCTCCCTGTTCGCGGGCTTCGCCCCGGCACAGGACCCGCGCATTGCGCTGGTCGTGGTGATCGACGAGCCCGGCAAGGGCGCCTATTACGGTGGCCTGATCTCCGCGCCGGTGTTCAGCCGGGTGATGGCTGGCTCGCTGCGTTTGATGAATATTGCGCCGGACAACCTGCCGTCCCCCGAGCAGAAGATGGCCGCCGCTGGCCAGGGAGGGCGTAACTGATGCCCATGCCACTCAACCAGTTTCTGCCGGCTGCCGAGAGCAGCGCGCTGATTCGTGAACTGACTCTGGATAGCCGCAAGGTGCGTCCGGGTGATCTGTTCCTGGCCGTGCAGGGTACCCAGCAGGATGGTCGCGTGCATATCGCCGATGCCATCGCCCGTGGCGCAGCCGCCGTCGCCTTCGAGGCAGAAGGCGCCCCCGCCCTGCACGCCGATAGCGCCGTGCTGATCCCGGTAAAAGGTCTCGCCAAACAGCTTTCGGCCATCGCCGGGCGCTTCTACGGTGAGCCGAGCCGTGCCCTGTATCTGGTCGGCATTACCGGGACCAACGGCAAGACCAGTGTCAGCCAGTTGCTGGCGCAGGCGCTGGATCTGCTCGGCAAACCCTGCGGCATCGTTGGTACTTTGGGCAATGGTTTCCATGGCGCGCTGGAGCAGGGCAAGCACACAACGCCCGATCCGGTCGGCGTGCAGGCCACTCTCGCGTCGCTCAAGCAAGCCGGTGCCCGCGCCGTGGCCATGGAAGTGTCTTCCCATGGTCTGGACCAGGGCCGTGTCGCCGCACTGGAGTTCGACGTTGCGGTGTTCACCAACCTGTCGCGTGATCACCTCGATTACCACGGCAGCATGGAGGCTTATGGCGCAGCCAAGGCCAAGCTGTTCGCCTGGCCAAATCTGCGTTGCCGGGTGATCAACCTCGATGACGCCTTCGGCCGTGAGCTGGCGGCGCAAACGCACGAGTCGCGCCTGATCGGCTACAGCCTGAACGATGCTGGCGCCTTCCTTTATTGCAGCGAAGCGCACTTCGATGATCACGGCGCGCGCGCGCGGCTGGTGACGCCGCGTGGCGAGGGCGTGCTGCGCAGCAATCTGCTCGGCCGTTTCAACCTGAGTAATCTGCTGGCCGTGGTCGGTGCGCTGCTCGGGCTGGACTACGCACTCGACGAGATTCTCAAGGTTCTGCCGCAGTTGCAGGGCCCGGCTGGCCGCATGCAGCGCCTCGGTGGCGGTGACAAGCCGCTGGTAGTGGTCGATTACGCACACACCCCCGATGCTCTGGAGAAAGTCCTCGAAGCCATGCGCCCGCATGTGGAAGGGCGTCTGGTTTGTCTGTTCGGCTGTGGCGGCGATCGCGATAGTGGCAAGCGTCCGTTGATGGCCGCTGTTGCCGAGCGCCTGGCCGATGTGGTGTGGGTGACTGATGACAACCCGCGTACCGAAGAGCCGGCGCAGATCGTTGCCGATATCCGCGCAGGCTTCGTAGCACCCGAGCAGGTGCAGTTCATTCACGGTCGTGGCGATGCCATTGCGCGTCTGATCGCCCAGGCCGAGGCTGCCGACGTGCTGGTGCTGGCAGGCAAGGGTCACGAGGATTACCAGGAAATCATGGGTGTGCGTCAGCCATTCTCCGACCTGATCGAAGCGAACAAGGCCCTGGCGGCCTGGGGGGCGGCTCATGCTTAAGCCCTGGCTGCTTAGCGAAGTCGCCGCGGACCTGAATGCGAGCGTGATTGGCGCCGATGTCGCGTTTTCCGCCGTGGGCACCGACAGCCGCACCATCACCGCTGGCCAGTTGTTCGTGGCGCTGACCGGGCCGCGTTTCGACGGCCACGACTACCTGGCCGAAGTCGCCGCGAAGGGCGCAGTTGCTGCACTGGTCGAGCGTGAAGTGGAGGGAGCTCCGCTGCCGCAGTTGCTGGTGGCCGATACCCGCATGGCGCTTGGTCAGCTGGGCGCGCTGAATCGCCAGGCCTTCACCGGCCCGCTGGCGGCTGTTACCGGCTCCAGTGGCAAGACCAGCGTCAAGGAGATGCTCGCGTCCATTCTGCGCGCCGGCCTGAACGGCGCGGTGCTGGCCACCCGTGGCAACCTCAACAACGATCTTGGCGCACCGCTGACCCTGTTGGAGTTGGCAGCGGAGCATCGCGCCGGCGTGATCGAACTCGGCGCCAACCATGTCGGTGAGATCGCCTACACCGTCAGCCTGACCCGGCCGCAGGTGGCGATCATCACCAATGCCGGCAATGCCCATGTCGGCGAGTTCGGCGGTCCGGAAAAGATCGTCGAGGCCAAGGGCGAGATTCTCGAGAGCCTGCCGAACGATGGCGTGGCCGTGCTCAACCTGGATGACAAGGCCTTTATCACCTGGCAGCGCCGCGCGGCTGGCCGCCAGGTATGCAGCTTCGCGCTGCGCGATACCCGCGCCGACTTCCACGGCAGCGATCTGGCACGCGACGAGCGTGGTTGCCAGGGCTTCACTCTGCGCAGCCCGCTTGGCAGCGCGCGTATTCAACTCAACCTGCTGGGCGAGCACAACGTGGCCAATGCACTGGCTGCCTGCGCCGCGGCTCATGCCCTTGGCATGCCGTTGGTCGCCATGGTTCAGGGGCTGGAAAATCTGCAGCCGGTCAAGGGCCGCGCCGTAGCGCAGCTGGCGCCGAACGGCGTTCGGGTTATCGATGACAGTTACAACGCCAACCCCGTGTCTATGTGCGCGGCGGTGGATATACTCGCCGGCTTCTCCGGTCGCACCGTCCTGGTGCTGGGAGACATGGGCGAGCTGGGCGAATGGGCCGAACAGGGTCATCGCGATGTCGGCCGCCATGCCGCGGGCAAGATCGATGCGCTGTATGCCGTCGGCCCGCTGATGCGTTTTGCTGTCGAGGAGTTCGGCTCAAAAGGCCGCCACTTCGTCGAACAAGCCGAGCTGATCGAAGCGCTTTACGCCGAGCAGGCCGGCAGCACATTACTAATCAAGGGTTCACGCAGCGCAGCCATGGACAAGGTCGTGGCGGCGCTGTGTGGCATATCTGTATCTGGGGAGAGTCACTAAATGCTGCTGCTGCTGGCAGAGTACCTGCAACAGTTTTACAAGGGCTTCGCGGTCTTTCAGTACCTGACCCTGCGCGGCATCCTTGGCGTGCTCACCGCTCTGGCGCTGTCGCTGTGGCTCGGTCCGTGGATGATCCGCACCCTGCAGGTGCGTCAGATCGGCCAGGCCGTGCGCAACGACGGCCCGCAATCGCACCTGTCGAAGAAAGGCACGCCGACCATGGGCGGCGCGCTGATCCTCACCGCCATCGCCGTCAGCACCTTGCTCTGGGCTGATCTGTCCAACCGCTACGTGTGGGTGGTGCTCGCCGTTACCCTGGCGTTCGGCGCCATCGGCTGGGTCGATGACTACCGCAAGGTGATCGAGAAGAATTCGCGCGGCTTGCCGAGTCGCTGGAAATACTTCTGGCAGTCGGTGTTCGGCCTGGGCGCTGCCTTCTTCCTTTATATGACCGCGCAGAATCCGGTAGAAACCACGCTGATCCTGCCGCTGCTGAAAGACGTCAGCATTCCGCTGGGCATCGGTTTCGTGGTGCTGACCTACTTCGTCATCGTTGGCTCGAGCAACGCGGTGAACCTTACCGACGGACTCGATGGCCTGGCCATTCTGCCCACCGTGATGGTTGGCGGCGCACTGGGTATCTTCTGCTACCTGTCGGGCAACGTGAATTTCTCCGAGTACCTGCTGATCCCCTACGTGCCGGGTGCCGGTGAGCTGATCGTGTTCTGCGCCGCGCTGGTTGGCGCCGGTCTGGGCTTTCTGTGGTTCAACACCTACCCGGCGCAGGTGTTCATGGGCGACGTCGGCGCGCTGGCGCTGGGCGCCGCACTGGGCACCATCGCCGTGATCGTGCGCCAGGAAGTGGTGCTGTTCATCATGGGCGGCGTTTTCGTCATGGAAACCCTGTCGGTGATCATCCAGGTCGCCAGCTTCAAGTTGACCGGCAAGCGCGTATTCCGCATGGCGCCGATCCATCACCATTTCGAACTCAAGGGCTGGCCCGAGCCACGCGTGATCGTCCGTTTCTGGATTATCACCGTGATTCTCGTGCTGATCGGCCTTGCCACCCTGAAACTGAGGTAATTGAGCGTGTCGTTGATCGCTTCCGACCAGTTCCGCATCGTTGTCGGCCTCGGCAAGAGCGGCATGTCCCTGGTGCGCTTCCTGGCGCAGCAGGGCGTGCGCTTCGCCGTGGCCGATACGCGCGCGAACCCGCCGGAGCTGGAAACGCTCAAGCGCGATTACCCGCAGGTGGAAGTACGTTGCGGTGAGCTGGACGTGGATTTCCTCTGCCGCGCCTCGGAGCTGTACGTGAGCCCGGGCCTGGCCGTGGCAACTCCGGCATTGGCCGAAGCCGCTGTGCGTGGGGTGAAACTGTCCGGCGATATCGACCTGTTCGCGCGTCATGCCAAGGCGCCGATCATCGCCATCACCGGCTCCAACGCCAAGAGCACCGTCACCACCCTGGTGGGCGAAATGGCGGCTGCCGCCGGTAAGCGCGTGGCCGTAGGCGGCAACCTCGGCACGCCGGCGCTGGACCTGCTGGCCGACGACGTCGAGCTGTACGTGCTGGAGCTGTCCAGCTTCCAGCTGGAAACCACCGATCAGCTCAATGCCGAAGTGGCCACCTGCCTGAACATCAGCGAAGACCACATGGACCGCTACAGCGGCCTGCCGGCTTATCATCTGGCCAAACACCGGATCTTCCGTGGCGCCCGCCAGGTGGTGATCAACCGTGACGACGCGCTGTCGCGTCCGCTGATTGCTGACCAGGTGACCAGTTGGGAATTCGGCCTGGGCAAGCCCGACTTCAAGCGCTTCGGCCTGCTCGAAGAGAGCGGCGAAAAGTGCCTGGCGTTTCGTTTCGAGGCGCTGCTGCCGGTGAGCGAATTGAAGATTCGCGGCGCACACAACCAGTCTAACGCCCTGGCAGCCCTGGCGCTTGGTCACGCCGTTGGCTTGCCGATGGAGGCCATGCTTGCCACCCTGCGTCAGTTCGCCGGTTTGCCGCATCGCTGCCAATGGGTCGGTGAGCGCGCCGGGGTGAACTACTACGACGACTCCAAGGCCACCAATGTCGGTGCTGCACTGGCGGCCATCGAAGGCCTCGGCGCGGATATCGCCGGCAAGCTGGTGCTGATCGCAGGTGGCGATGGCAAGGGTGCAGATTTCTCCGCACTGAAGGCGCCGGTTGCGCGCTTCTGCCGCGCCGTTGTGCTGCTGGGTCGTGATGCCGAGCGCCTGGCCGGGGCATTGGGCGATGCTGCGCCGCTGGTGCGGGTGGCAACACTCGATGAAGCCGTGCAGCGCTGCAGCGAACTGGCCGAGGCTGGCGATGCCGTGCTTTTGTCGCCAGCTTGCGCCAGCCTGGACATGTTCAAGAACTTCGAAGAGCGCGGGCGCCTGTTCGCCCAGGCCGTGGGAGGGCTGTCCTGATGCTGGCCTTCCTGCGCGTTCGCCCTTCGCCGCTGCTGGGACGCGGCTTCGATGTCGACTTCCCGATGCTGGCTGGCTGCCTCGGCCTGCTCGGCCTGGGCTTGGTGATGATCACCTCGGCTTCGTCGGAAGTGGCGGCGGCGCTGTCCGGCAACCCGCTGTATCACATGATTCGCCACCTGGTTTATCTGGTCATCGGTCTCGGCGCAGCCGGCATCGTGCTGATGATTCCGATGAGCTTCTGGCAGCGCTATGGCTGGATGCTGCTGCTGGCCGCGTTCGGTTTGCTGGTGTTGGTGCTGATCCCCGGAATCGGCCGAGAGGTCAACGGTGCGCGGCGCTGGATTGGCTTCGGCGCCTTCAACGTGCAGCCATCGGAAATCGCCAAGGTCTTCGTCGTGGTCTACCTGGCCGGCTATCTGGTGCGTCGCCAGGAAGAAGTGCGCGAAAGCTGGATGGGCTTCTTCAAGCCGTTCGTGGTGCTGTTGCCGATGGCCGGCCTGCTGCTGCTGGAGCCGGACTTCGGTGCCACCGTAGTGATGATGGGCTCGGCCATGGCCATGCTGTTTCTCGGCGGCGTCGGCATGCTGCGCTTCGGCCTGATGGTGGCTCTGGCGGTCGGCGCCGTTTTCGTCCTGGTGCAGACCCAGGAATATCGCCTGCAGCGTCTGATCACCTTTACCGACCCCTGGGCGGATCAGTATGGCTCGGGCTACCAGCTGACCCAGGCGCTGATCGCCTTCGGCCGTGGTGAATGGTTCGGCGTGGGCCTGGGCAACAGCATCCAGAAGCAGTTCTACCTGCCGGAAGCGCATACCGACTTCGTCTTCTCGGTACTGGCCGAGGAGCTGGGTTTTGTCGGCGCGCTGGCGACCCTGGCACTGTTCGTCTTCGTCTGCGTGCGCGGCCTGTATATCGGTTTGTGGGCGGAGAAGGCCAAGCAGTTCTTCTCCGCCTATGTGGCCTATGGCCTGTCCTTCCTGTGGATCGGCCAGTTCCTGATCAATATCGGGGTGAACACCGGTCTGCTGCCGACCAAGGGCCTGACCCTGCCGTTCCTCAGCTACGGCGGTTCGTCGCTGGTGATCTGCTGCGTCAGCCTGGCGGTTCTGCTGCGTATCGAATGGGAGCGGCGCAACGTCCTGGGCAACGAGGATATCGAGTTCAGCGAAGAGGATTTCGCCGAGCCGAACAAGGAGGCCGCCCATGCGCGGTAATGTCCTGATCATGGCTGGCGGCACCGGCGGCCACGTGTTCCCGGCGCTGGCCTGCGCGCGTGAGTTCCAGACTCGCGGCTACAGCGTGCACTGGCTGGGTACGCCGCGTGGTATCGAGAACGAACTGGTGCCGCAAGCTGGCTTGCCGCTGCACCTGATCAACGTCAGCGGTCTGCGTGGCAAGAGCAAGCTGTCCCTGCTCAAGGCGCCGTTCCAGTTGCTGCGCTCACTGCTGCAGGCGCGCCGAATCGTGCGCGAGCTGCAGCCGGTATGCGTGCTGGGCATGGGCGGCTATGTCACCGGCCCGGGTGGTCTGGCTGCGCGTATGGCCGGAGTGCCGCTGGTGATCCACGAGCAGAACGCCGTGGCCGGTACCGCCAACCGCCTGCTGTCGCGTATCGCCACGCGCATCTGCGAAGCCTTCCCGAATACCTTCGGCGCATCCGACAAGCGGCGCACCACCGGTAATCCGGTGCGTGAAGAGCTGTTCCTGGAAACGCCGCGCGAGCCGCTGGTCGGTCGCAAGCCGAAATTGCTGGTCCTCGGCGGTAGCCTGGGGGCCGAGCCACTGAACAAATTGTTGCCGGCCGCGCTGGGAAAAATTGCCGCTGACGTCCGTCCGCAGGTGTTCCACCAGGCCGGTAAACAACATGCCGAAATCACTGCGGAGCGTTATCGCGATGCTGCGGTCGAAGCCGAGGTCGCGCCCTTCATCAAAGACATGGCTCGCGCCTACGGCTGGGCCGATCTGGTGGTTTGCCGCGCTGGCGCACTGACCGTCAGCGAGCTGGCCGCCGCAGGTCTGCCGTCGTTTCTGGTGCCGCTGCCGCACGCCATCGACGACCACCAGTCCCGCAATGCCGAATACCTGGCGAAGGAGGGCGCCGCTGTCCTTCTTGCGCAACATGCCACTGACGCGGACACGCTTGCCGCGCAGCTCACCGAGGTTCTGATGCACCTGGAAAAACTCAATGTCATGGGCGCCACTGCGCGTCGCCTGGCCAAGCCCGATGCAACCCGCACGGTGGTCGACATCTGCCAGGAGGTGATGCGTGGCTAAGTCGCCTGCTGCGGTCAAGGCTGAAGTGCGGCGCATGCGTCGTATCCGTCGCATCCACTTCGTCGGTATCGGCGGCGTCGGCATGTGCGGGATAGCCGAAGTGCTGCTCAACCTGGGTTACGAAGTGTCCGGCTCGGACCTCAAGGCCTCGGCCGTGACCGAGCGCCTGGAAAATTTCGGGGCAACCATTTTCATCGGGCATCGCGCAGAGAATGCCGAGCAGGCTGACGTGCTGGTGGTCTCCAGCGCGGTCAACACCAGCAACCCGGAGGTCGCCACCGCACTGGAGCGCCGTATTCCCGTGGTGCCGCGCGCCGAGATGCTCGCCGAGCTGATGCGCTACCGCCACGGCATCGCGGTGGCCGGCACCCATGGCAAGACCACCACCACCAGCCTGCTGGCTTCGGTGTTCGCTGCTGGCGGCCTGGACCCGACCTTCGTCATCGGTGGCCGCCTGAACGCGGCCGGCACCAATGCCCAGCTCGGCTCCAGCCGCTTCCTGATCGCCGAAGCCGACGAGAGCGACGCCAGCTTCCTGCATCTGCAGCCGATGGTCTCGGTGGTCACCAATATCGACGCCGACCATATGAGCACCTACGGCGGCGACTTCAACAGGCTGAAGAAGACCTTCGTAGAGTTCCTGCACAACCTGCCGTTCTACGGCCTGGCCGTGCTCTGCGTGGACGACCCGGTGGTGCGCGAGCTGCTGCCGCAGGTAGGTCGCCCGACCGTGACCTACGGCTTCTCCGAAGATGCTGATATTCGTGCGATCAACGTACGCCAGCAAGGCATGCGCACCTATTTCACCGTGCTGCGCCCGGACTGCGAGCCGCTCGACGTGTCGGTGAACATGCCGGGCAATCACAACGTGCTCAATGCACTGGCGACCATCGCCATCGCCAGCGACGAAGGCATCGACGATGCCGCCATCGTCAGCGGTCTGGCGGACTTCCAGGGCGTCGGCCGGCGCTTCCAGGTGTACGGCGAACTGCCGGTGGATGGCGGCAGCGTGATGCTGGTGGACGACTACGGTCATCACCCGCGTGAAGTGGCTGCGGTGATCAAGGCCGTACGCGGCGGTTGGCCGGAGCGTCGCCTGGTTATGGTCTACCAGCCGCACCGTTACAGCCGCACCCGCGATCTGTACGACGACTTCGTGCAGGTGCTCGGTGAGTCCAACGTGCTGTTGCTGGTTGAGGTGTACCCGGCCGGTGAGGAGCCGATTCCGGGCGCCGACAGCCGTCAGCTGTGCCACAGCATTCGTCAGCGCGGCAAGCTCGACCCGATCTACGTCGAGCGTGGCGCCGACCTGGCGCCGCTGCTCAGACCGCTGCTGCGCGCCGGCGACATCCTGTTGTGCCAGGGCGCTGGCGATATCGGCGCGGTGGCGCCGCAATTGATCAAGCACCCACTGTTCGTGGGGGAGTCGAAATGAGTTTGCACAGTACCCTCGACCCCAAGGCGTTCGGCCGCGTCGCCGTGCTGTTCGGCGGCAAGAGCGCCGAGCGCGAGGTGTCGCTGAAATCCGGTAATGCGGTGCTCAGCGCCCTGCAGGCGGCTGGCGTGGACGCCTTCGGCATCGATGTGGGTGATGATTTCCTGGCTCGCCTGAACAGCGAGAAGATCGACCGCGCGTTCATCGTGCTGCACGGCCGCGGTGGTGAGGACGGCTCCATGCAGGGCCTGCTCGAGTGCGCCGGCATTCCCTACACCGGCAGCGGCATCCTCGCTTCGGCGCTGGCCATGGATAAGCTGCGCACCAAACAGGTCTGGCACAGCCTCGGCCTGCCGACGCCGCGTCACGCCGTGCTGACCTCGCAGGCCGACTGCGAAGCGGCGGCTGCCGAACTGGGCTTCCCGCTGATCGTCAAACCGGCCCATGAGGGCTCGAGCATCGGCATGGCCAAGGTGGAAAGCCTGGAGGCGTTGATCGCTGCCTGGCAGGACGCCGCTCGTTACGACAGCCAGGTGCTGGTCGAACAGTGGATCGCCGGCCCCGAGTACACCATCGCCGTGTTGCGTGGTGAAGTGCTGCCGCCCATTGGTCTCGGCACTCCGCACACCTTCTACGACTACGACGCCAAGTACCTGGCCGATGACACCCAGTACCGCATTCCTTGTGGCCTGTCCGCCGAGAAGGAAGCCGAGCTTAAGGCGCTGACCGCACGCGCCTGCGAGGCCGTGGGCACTCAGGGCTGGGCGCGCGCAGACGTGATGCAGGACGCCAGCGGCCAGTTCTGGTTGCTGGAAGTGAACACCGTACCGGGCATGACCGATCACAGCCTGGTGCCGATGGCCGCACGCGCTGCGGGCCTGGATTTCCAGCAACTGGTGCTGGCGATTCTGGCCGACAGCGTCGAGGCGAGGGGTTAAGTCATGACAGTGGCTTTGCGTCACCAGGACACGCTGAGGGCTCCGCTGCGCGGTAAGCCCGCGCCGCGTGGCGCCAGCCGTCTGGTGGCCAAGGAGCCGATGCGCCTGCGCATGCCCAAACCGGATTTCTCCTGGGTCGGGCGTGTGCTCTGGCCGCTGCTGCTGGTCGGATTGGGCTTTGGCGCCTACGAAGGTGCGCAGCGTCTGCTGCCTTACGCCGACCGCCCGATCGCGCGCATCAGCGTGCAGGGTGATCTGGCTTACGTCAGCCAGCAGGCGGTACAGCGGAGGATCGCGCCGTTCATCGAGGCGAGCTTCTTCAGCGCCGACCTGCGCGGCATGCGCGAGGAACTGGAGCGCATGCCCTGGATAGCCCACGCCGAAGTGCGTCGCGTCTGGCCGGATCAGATCGACGTGCGCCTGGAAGAACAACTGCCCATCGCTCGTTGGGGTGACGAGGCGCTGCTCAACAACCAGGGCCAGGCGTTCGCGCCGCAGGAGCTGGACAACTACCAGCACCTGCCACAGCTCTCCGGCCCCAAGCGCGCGCAACCGAAGGTGATGCAGCAGTATCAGATGCTTAGCCAACTGCTGCGGCCGATGGGCTTCACCGTGGTCGGGCTGCAACTGCGTGAACGCGGCAGCTGGTTCCTCTCGGCCACCGAGAATGCCAGCGGCCAGCGTATCGACATCCTGTTGGGGCGTGATCACGTGGTGGAAAAAATGCGTCGGTTCGCCGCCATTTACGAGCGGGAACTGAAGGAACAGAGCGCGAACATCGCGCGCATCGACCTGCGTTATGCCAACGGCCTTGCCGTGGCCTGGCGTGAGCCGGTGGAGCCGGCTGCGGCCGAGCAGAAAGTGAATTGAGAAGAGGCAGGACTAAATGAGTAGCGCGCAGAGCGGCAAGATGATCGTTGGCCTGGACATCGGCACCTCCAAGGTGGTGGCGCTGGTGGGCGAGGTGACGGCCGACGGCCAGCTGGAAATCGTCGGCATCGGCACCCATCCGTCGCGCGGGCTGAAGAAGGGCGTGGTGGTCAATATCGAGTCCACCGTGGCCTCGATTCAGCGCGCCGTGGAAGAGGCGCAGCTGATGGCCGGTTGCCGCATCCATTCGGCGTTCGTCGGCGTGGCCGGCAATCATATCCGCAGCCTCAACAGCCACGGCATCGTCGCCATCCGCGACCGCGAAGTGAGCCCGGCAGATATCGAGCGCGTGCTCGACGCTGCGCAGGCCGTGGCCATTCCGGCGGACCAGCGGGTATTGCACACCCTGGCGCAGGATTACGTGATCGATAACCAGGAAGGCGTGCGCGAGCCGCTGGGCATGTCCGGCGTGCGTCTGGAAGCCAAGGTGCACGTGGTCACCTGCGCCGTGAACGCCGCGCAGAACATCGAGAAGTGCGTGCGCCGTTGCGGCCTGGAAGTCGACGACATCATCCTCGAGCAGCTTGCATCCGCTTATTCGGTGCTGACCGAGGACGAGAAGGAGCTGGGCGTGTGCCTGGTGGACATCGGCGGTGGCACCACCGATATCGCCATCTTCACCGAAGGCGCGATTCGTCACACCGCGGTGATCCCGATCGCTGGTGATCAGGTGACCAACGACATCGCCATGGCCCTGCGTACGCCCACCCAGTATGCAGAGGAGATCAAGATCCGCTATGCCTGCGCGCTGGCCAAGCTGGCCGGTGCCGGCGAAACCATCAAGGTGCCGAGCGTCGGTGATCGTCCGCCGCGAGACCTGTCGCGTCAGTCCCTGGCTGAAGTTGTCGAGCCGCGTTACGACGAGCTGTTCACTTTGGTTCAGGCCGAGCTGCGTCGCAGTGGCTACGAAGACCTGATTCCAGCCGGCATCGTCATGACTGGCGGTACGGCGAAGATGGAAGGCGCGGTGGAGCTGGCCGAGGAAATCTTCCACATGCCGGTGCGCCTTGGCGTGCCGCACAGCGTCAAGGGCATGGCCGATGTCGTGCGCAACCCGATTTATTCCACCGGTGTGGGCTTGCTGATGTACGGGCTGCAGAAGCAGAACGACGGCATTTCCATGTCGGTGGGTAGTCCTTATCAGGACGAGAGCAAAACCCCGGTACTCGAACGCATCAAGCGTTGGGTGCAAGGCAATTTCTAAATTTTGCAGTAGGCGTTACACAACTAGAAAGGAAGGAGAGGGATCATGTTCGAACTAGTAGACAACATTCCACAAAGCGCGGTGATCAAGGTCATCGGTGTCGGTGGTGGCGGCGGTAACGCGGTCAATCACATGGCTGTCAGCAACATCGAGGGCGTCGAGTTCATCTGCGCCAACACCGATGCGCAGGCGCTGAAGAACATCGGTGCGCGCACCGTTCTGCAGCTCGGCCCGGGCGTGACCAAGGGCCTGGGTGCTGGCGCCAATCCGGAAGTCGGTCGTCAGGCCGCGCTGGAAGATCGCGAGCGCATCGCCGAAGTGCTTTCCGGCACCGACATGGTGTTCATCACCACCGGCATGGGTGGTGGTACCGGTACCGGCGCCGCGCCGGTCATCGCTGAAGTGGCCAAGGAGCTGGGCATTCTTACCGTGGCCGTGGTTACCCGTCCGTTCCCGTTCGAGGGCAAGAAGCGCATGGTCATCGCCGATGAAGGCATCCGTGCGCTGGCCGAGAGCGTCGACTCGCTGATCACCATCCCCAACGAAAAACTGCTGACCATCCTCGGCAAGGACGCCAGCCTGCTGTCCGCCTTCGCCAAGGCTGACGACGTGCTGGCCGGTGCCGTGCGCGGTATCTCCGACATCATCAAGCGTCCGGGCATGATCAACGTCGACTTCGCCGACGTGAAGACCGTGATGAGCGAAATGGGCATGGCGATGATGGGCACTGGCTGCGCCAGCGGTCCGAACCGTGCGCGTGAAGCCACCGAGGCGGCCATTCGCAACCCGCTGCTGGAAGACGTCAACCTGCAGGGCGCTCGCGGCATCCTGGTGAACATCACTGCCGGTCCGGACCTGTCCCTGGGCGAGTACTCCGATGTGGGTAGCATCATCGAGCAGTTCGCGTCCGAGCAGGCCACCGTCAAGGTCGGCACCGTGATCGACGCCGACATGCGCGATGAGCTGCACGTTACCGTGGTTGCCACCGGCCTTGGTGCGCGCATGGAAAAACCGGTCAAGGTGGTCGACAACACCGTGCAGGTCGCCGTCAGCCAGCCGGTTGCCCAGCAGCCCGTCGCGCAGCCGCGCAGCGAGCAGTCGGTCAACTACAAGGACTACGAGCGTCCGACCGTGCAGCGTCAGAGCCACAGCGGCGCGGCCACTGCAGCCAAGCTCAATACCCAGGACGATCTGGATTACCTGGATATTCCGGCTTTCCTGCGTCGCCAGGCTGATTGATGAAATTTATCAGGAGTATATGGGTGATTGGTGTTCAGCAAAGGTCGGTTCTGCTATCATTCCCGACCATTGTTGAAAACAGTTCGCAACTAGCGATATAGCGGCCAAGCCATGATCAGACAACGCACCCTGAAGAACATCATCCGTGCCACCGGCGTTGGCCTGCATTCGGGGGAAAAGGTTTACCTGACCCTGAAGCCGGCTCCGGTGGACACCGGTATCGTGTTTCGTCGCACCGATCTCGACCCGATCGTGGAAATCCGCGCATTGGCCGGGAATGTCGGTGAAACCACCATGTCGACCACGTTGATCAATGGTGATGTCAAGGTGGACACGGTAGAGCATCTGCTTTCGGCCATGGCAGGCCTGGGCATCGATAACGCCTACGTCGAGCTCTCCGCGTCCGAAGTACCGATCATGGATGGCAGCGCCGGTCCCTTCGTATTCCTGATTCAATCCGCCGGCCTGCAGGAGCAGGAAGCGCCGAAGAAGTTCATCCGCATCCTGCGTGAGGTAACCGTTGAGGAGGGCGACAAGCGCGCCACCTTCGTGCCTTTCGATGGGTTCAAGGTGAGCTTCGAGATCGACTTCGATCACCCTGTGTTCCGCAACCGTACGCAGAGTGCCAGTGTGGATTTCTCCAGCACGTCTTTCGTCAAGGAAGTCAGCCGGGCCCGCACCTTCGGCTTCATGCGTGACATCGAGTTCCTGCGTTCGCAGAACCTGGCGCTCGGTGGCAGTGTGGAAAACGCCATTGTGGTCGACGAGTATCGCGTGCTCAACGAGGACGGCCTGCGTTACGAGGACGAATTCGTCAAACACAAGATTCTCGATGCCATCGGCGACCTGTACTTGCTAGGTAACAGCCTGATCGGCGAGTTCAAGGGCTTCAAGTCCGGTCACGCACTGAATAATCGTTTGCTGCGCACCCTGATCGAGCAGACCGATGCCTGGGAAATGGTGACCTTCGAGGACGCCAAGCTCGCACCGATCTCTTACATGCGCCCGGTTGCGGCGGTGTAAACCTACTCTCTTTCCAGCTTTATTTGAGGCCACCTTCGGGTGGCCTTTTTTATGGTTCTTCGCATAGTTTGGGGAAGTTGCGGTTTGACACCGTACTGGCAAGTTTGTGTGCGCATCGCTTAGTGACTTAGCACTATCCATTACCGCGTGCGCTGAGCGTTTGGCTTTTGCTCTTGAAGCGCGATCTCACAGACGACGCACAAGTCCCCTTCAGGAGGCCGAGTGGAATCGCCGTGGAAGGGGTTGAGCGACATGGATGTCGCGAGAGCCGTGATGGGCCAGGGATGGCCCTTCACGGCGTGCCCCTGGAGCGGTGATGGAGCGAGGGAACCCCGGCGCAGCCGGGGCCGGATGCAGGGGTGTGTTTCTTTGCTTACTTTCTTTGCACAAGCAAAGAAAGTGAGTCGCCCGTAAGGGGCGAAACCCATCAGATCAGGCGACGCGCCAATGGATAGTGCCAACACCGAAAGCACACATTTATTTGCCAGTCCGGTGTCAAGCGTATCCTCCCCCGGCGAGAGCGCGAAATGCTGGGGCGGTTGAGAGGGAGGAACGGTTCAGTAGGATTTCTGGCGCCATTTTCCTGGCGCGGAACGCGAGCGGGAGTTTGCCGACGAACGGAGCGGGGCGTTATTCGCCTTTCTGGGTATGACTGGCCAGGCGCTCCAATGCGGCGCGCAGCCTGGGGTCGCTGATACCTTCGGCGGTCGCCTGGATGCTTTGGGCAGCGCTATTGGACAAGTGCAGGGTGCGAGCGGTTCCACGATTCTGCCCGCCTTGAGGTTGCACCTTGAACAGGATTTTCGTTAAGGTCGCGAATTCTTCGAGTGCCTGCAGTTGTCGTTGCAGCCTTCTTTGCTGATAACGCAGGCGTGTTGCCCAGTGGCCATCGGTCACGATCAATAGCAGACAGCCTTCACGCCAGGACGCTACATGACAGTGTTCCCGGGCAGCTGGTTGTAGCTGGCTTTCGACAAGACGCTGCAGGTGGGTAAGGCGTTGCGCCTGACCGAACAGCGCTTTCAGGGGCTTGGCTTCGCGTAACAGCTTAGCGGGTGCCTGAGCCGGCAAGGGACAAAACGTCATGGCAGGAGGCCTTTGATTGCAGAGCCGTCATGGTAGCAGAGCGTGCTGCCGGCCTGTGTTCTGCGAAATGGGGAAACCATGCATATCATTCTGCTCAACAGCCGTCACGGTTCGGCGCGAACGATCCATCTAAACCTGCGCTGGTTGCTGCTGTCGGCCGTCCTATTGCTGGTCATGAGCCTGGGCGCTGGTGCCGCGCTGGGCGCCAAGTGGCTGACAGCCGAGCCTGTGGTCGACGCCTCGCTGGTAGACGCGCTCGACCAGCAGCGCGAGCAGGTCGGTGCGGTACGTCAGGACGCCCAGCGTCAGCTCGATGCGTTCGCCGTGCACGTCGCCGAACTGCAGGCGCGCCTGACCCGGCTCGATGCCCTGGGCGAACGCCTCACCGAGCTGGCAGAGCTGGACGCCGGCGAGTTCGACTTCTCCCTGAGCGTTGGCCAGGGCGGTGCGGAAGATGCCCTGGGCGCTTCGGCTTACACGCCGCCACCTTTCATGAGCGCGCTGGATGAACTCGCCCTGCGTGTCGAAAGCCGTGAACAGCAGCTGGAAGTGCTGGAGCAATTGCTTGGCGAACGTCGCCTGAACGAAGCAGAAACACTGTCTGGACGTCCGGTTTTGCAAGGTTATGTGTCGTCGCCTTTCGGCCGTCGCGTGCATCCGCTGACCGGCCGCTCGAGCATGCACAAGGGCATGGATTTCGCCGCCAAGCCCGGTAGCGATGTGGTTTCCGTGGCGGCGGGTGTGGTGACCTTCTCGGGCAAGAAGAGCGGTTACGGCAATACCGTGGAAATCAGTCACGCCGATGGCTACGTCACGCTCTATGCGCACAACCAGAGTAACACCGTGCAGATCGGTGATCTGGTGCAGCGCGGTCAGACCATCGCCAAGGTCGGTCGCACGGGGCGCTCCACCGGTTATCACGTGCATTTCGAGGTCAGCAAGGATGGCCGTCAGGTCAACCCTGCGCTGTACATCGCGCGTGCCAGCGGCGTCGAGTGAGCATGCCGCTTTTGCGCTGCCCTTGAATTGCCAGCATGCGACCCTCATATAACGTTTCACGCCGCGCCCCCGGTTCGCCGGGGATGCGTGGCCTGCGCCATCACGCGGCAGCAATGGGCTGACAACGTCACTTTCCTCACCGGGTTTTCCGGGTAGAATGCCCCCTTCGCCCGCAGCCATGCAGGCTGCCAGGTCGCGATTTGCGCCGACCTCCATCCATTCGCCGGAAGATCCTGTCGATATGTTTGCGCCTCTGTTTAAAAAACTTTTCGGAAGCAAGAATGAGCGTGAAGTCAAACGCATGCTCAAGGCGGTGCAGTCCGTCAATGTCCTCGAAGAGCAGATGATCGCCCTCTCGGACGAGCAGCTGCGTGGCAAGACCGAAGAGTTCAAGGGCCGTCTGGCCAAAGGCGAAACCCTCGACAAACTGCTCCCCGAAGCTTTCGCCGTGGCCCGTGAGGCCGGCAAGCGGGTCATGGGCATGCGCCACTTCGATGTGCAGCTGATCGGCGGTATGACCCTGCATGAAGGCAAGATCGCCGAGATGCGTACCGGTGAGGGCAAGACCCTCGTAGGTACCCTGGCGGTCTACCTCAACGCACTGTCCGGCAAGGGCGTGCACGTGGTCACGGTCAACGAATACCTGGCCCGCCGCGACGCCAACTGGATGCGTCCGCTGTACGAATTCCTCGGCCTGTCCGTCGGTATCGTCACCCCCTTCCAGCCGCCGGAAGAGAAGCGCGCCGCCTACGCCGCCGACATCACCTACGGCACCAACAACGAATTCGGTTTCGACTACCTGCGCGACAACATGGCCTTCAGCCTGGAAGACAAATTCCAGCGCGAGTTGAATTTCGCCGTGATCGACGAAGTCGACTCCATCCTCATCGACGAAGCCCGTACCCCGCTGATCATCTCCGGTCAGGCCGAAGACAGCTCCAAGCTGTACATCGAGATCAACAAGCTGATCCCGCGCCTCAAACAGCACATCGAGGAAGAAGAGGGCGTGGTGACTCAGGAAGGCCATTACAAGGTCGACGAGAAATCGCGCCAGGTCGAGCTCAACGAGGCCGGCCACCAGTACGTCGAGGAGATGCTCACCGCAGCCGGCCTGCTGGCCGAGGGCGAAAGCCTCTACTCGGCGCACAACCTCGGCCTGCTCACCCACGTCTACGCCGGCCTGCGTGCGCACAAGCTGTTCAATCGCAATGTCGAATACATCGTGCAGAACGGCCAGGTGATTCTGATCGACGAGCACACCGGCCGTACCATGCCGGGCCGTCGCCTGTCCGAGGGTCTGCACCAGGCCATCGAAGCCAAGGAAGGGGTGAACATCCAGGCCGAGAGCCAGACGCTGGCCTCGACCACCTTCCAGAACTACTTCCGTCTCTACAACAAGCTGTCCGGTATGACCGGTACCGCCGATACCGAGGCGTTCGAATTCCGCCAGATCTACGGTCTGGACGTGATGGTGATCCCGACCAACAAGGCGATCGCGCGCAAGGACTTCAACGACCTGGTCTACCTGACCCAGGAAGAGAAGTACCAGGCGATCATCGCCGACATCAAGGACTGCCAGGCCCAGGGCCGGCCGATCCTGGTCGGTACCGCGACCATCGAGACCTCCGAGTACGTCAGCCTGCTGCTGAACAAGGAAGGTATCGAGCACAAGGTGCTCAACGCCAAGTTCCACGACAAGGAAGCGGAGATCATCGCCCAGGCCGGTCGTCCGGGTGCGCTGACCATCGCCACCAACATGGCCGGTCGGGGTACCGACATCCTCCTCGGTGGCAACTGGGAAGTGGAAGTTGCCGCGCTGGAAAACCCGACTGACGAGCAGATCGCGCAGATCAAGGCCGAGTGGCAGAAGCGTCACCAGCAGGTGATCGAGGCTGGCGGCCTGCACGTGATCGCTTCCGAGCGTCACGAATCGCGCCGTATCGACAACCAGCTGCGTGGTCGTGCCGGTCGCCAGGGCGACCCGGGTTCGAGCCGCTTCTACCTGTCGCTGGAAGACAACCTGATGCGCATCTTCGCCTCGGATCGGGTGAAGAACTTCATGAAGGCCCTGGGCATGCAGTCCGGTGAGGCCATCGAGCACCGCATGGTCACCAATGCCATCGAGAAGGCCCAGCGCAAGGTCGAAGGCCGCAACTTCGACATGCGCAAGCAACTGCTCGAATTCGACGACGTGGCCAACGAGCAGCGCAAGGTGATCTATCACATGCGCAACAGCCTGCTCGCTGCCGATAACGTCGGTGACACCATCGCCGAGTTCCGCGAGGAAGTGCTGACCGCCGCGGTCAACAACCACATTCCGCCTCAGTCGATGCCGGAGCAGTGGGACGTCGCCGGCCTTGAGTCCACCCTGCAGAGCGACTTCGGCATCAAGCTGCCGATCCAGCAGTGGCTGGACGAAGACCACAAGCTGTACGAGGAAACCCTGCGCGAGCGCATCCTCGCCGAGCTGCTGGCGGCGTACAACGAGAAGGAAACTCAGGCCAGCGCCGAGGCCCTGCGCACCTTCGAGAAGCAGATTCTGCTGCGCGTACTGGACGATCTGTGGAAAGACCACCTGTCGACCATGGACCACCTGCGCCACGGTATCCATTTGCGTGGCTACGCGCAGAAGAACCCCAAGCAGGAATACAAGCGCGAATCCTTCGCCCTGTTCCAGGAACTGCTGGAATCGATCAAGCGCGATGCCATCCGCGTGCTCAGCCACGTTCAGGTGCGTCGCGAAGATCCGGCCGAGGAAGAAGCCCGTCTGCGTCGCGAGGCCGAGGCCATGGCCGAGCGTATGCAGTTCCAGCACGCCGATGCCTCGGCGCTGGCGGCTGAAGAGAATGAAGGCGAAGAGGGCGATGCCGCCGTTGCTGCCGCGCCGGTGCGCGCCGAGCCGAAGGTAGGGCGCAACGAGCCGTGCCCTTGTGGCTCGGGCAAGAAGTACAAGCACTGCCATGGTCAGATCGGCTGATCACGGCAGGTGAGCGCCGGCAAGGCGCTTGCAGTAGAGGGGGCTTCGGCTATGCTGTTGCCGCCCTCGATGACGCCGCGACGGCTCTGCCGCTCGCGGCGTTTTACCATCTTTCAGACCGCCTGGCGGTCGGTAATGTCTCACAAGGAGCTCACCTTATGGCTGTTGGTCTTGGCCCGCTGTCTACCCTGCACCCGGTTCCTGGTTTCGAGTTGGGCATCGCCTCGGCCGGCATCAAGCGCCCCGGGCGCAAGGATGTGGTGGTGATGCGCTGCGCCGAGGGCTCGCGTATCGCCGGGGTGACCACCACCAATGCGTTCTGCGCTGCGCCCGTGTTGATCACCCGTGAGCGTCTGGGTGGCGAGGTGCGTTACCTGCTGACCAATACCGGCAATGCCAACGCCGGTACCGGTGCCGACGGCCTGGCCCGTGCGCGCCGCGCCTGTGCGCGTCTGGCCGAATTGACCGGCGTTACCGAAGGCGCCGTGCTGCCATTCTCCACCGGTGTGATCGGCGAGCCGCTGCCGGTAGAGAAGATCGAATCCGCGCTGCAGGCCGCGCTGGATGACCTCAAGGTCGACAACTGGGAAGCCGCCGCCACCGGCATCATGACCACCGACACCCTGCCCAAGGGCGCCAGCCGTCAGTTCCAGCACGATGGCGTGACCATCACCGTCACCGGCATCTCCAAGGGCGCGGGCATGATCCGTCCGAACATGGCCACCATGCTCGGCTACATCGCCACCGACGCCAAGGTTGCCCAGGGCGTGCTGCAGGATCTGGTGCGCGACGCGGCGAACAAGTCGTTCAACCGCATCACCATCGACGGCGACACCTCCACCAACGACTGCTGCATGCTGATCGCCACCGGCCAGGCCGCGCTGCCGGAGATCAGCGAGGCTTCCGGTGAGCTGTTCACCAAGCTCAAGCAGGCGGTGTTCGAGGTATTCATGGAAGTGGCACAGGCCATCGTCCGTGACGGTGAAGGTGCAACCAAGTTCGTCACCGTGCAAGTCAACGGCGGCGGCACTCATCAGGAATGCCTGGACGTGGCTTATGCCGTGGCTCATTCGCCGCTGATCAAGACCGCGCTGTTCGCCTCCGACCCGAACTGGGGGCGCATCCTCGCGGCTGTCGGCTATGCCGGCGTGCCGCAACTGGACGTGAGCAAGATTGACGTATTCCTCGGTGAGGTCTGCATCGCCAGCAAGGGCTGCCGAGCGACCACCTACACCGAAGAGCAGGGCGCAGCGGTGATGGCCCGCGAGGAGATCACCATCCGCATCGAGCTGGGTCGCGGCGTCTGCAGCGAGACCATCTGGACTACCGACCTGTCCCACGAGTACGTCAAGATCAACGCCGAATACCGCACATAAGCGGCTACAAGCTGCAAGCCTCAAGCGGCAAGTTAGAGCCAGGGACTTGAGCCCGAGTTGGGAACGGCACTCGCTGATTAGCTTGCAGCTGTTCTGTCATTCCCGCGCCTCATGACCCCATGACGCGCGGGAATTTGCTATTCGGAGGACGGGCTTTTAACGTCGAGCGACTTCAGATCATTCCAAGACCCTAGGCGAGGACGCGCAAGATGGCACTGCAACTGGTGATTGGCGACAAGAACTATTCTTCCTGGTCGCTGCGTGCGGCGTTGGCGGTCGATCTGGCCGGAGCCGACTGCGAAGAGCTGCGGGTACGTTTGTTTCAGCCGGACAGTCGCGCACAACTGTTGCGCTACTCGCCCACCGGCAAAGTGCCGGTTCTGCTGACTGAGCAGGGCGCCGTCTGGGATTCCCTGGCGATTGCCGAGTATCTGGCCGAATGTTATCCCGAGTCGCAGCTGTGGCCGCAGGAGCGTCAGGCTCGCGCGCTGGCGCGCAGCATTTGCGCTGAAATGCACAGCGGTTTCAGTGCGCTGCGCAGCCACCTGCCCATGGACCTGGCGCGAGACAAGGCACTGGCCGAACTGCCTGACGCGGCGCAGGCCGATATCGACCGCATCTGCGCGATCTGGGCTGGCTGCCGCGAGCGTTACGCCAACTCCGGCAACTACCTGTTCGGCCAGGCCGGCATCGCCGACGCCTTCTATGCGCCGGTCGCCGCGCGACTGCGCAGCTATCGTGTGGCGCTGCCGACAGCGGCTGCGGCCTATGTCGAAACCATCTATCGCTGGCCGGCGTTCCAGCGCTGGTATCAGGCGGCGTTGCAGGAGGTGAAGGGTTGAAGCGTGTGCATGTCGCCGCAGCGGTGATTCGGGGTGTCGATGGACGCATCCTGATCGCCAGGCGGCCCGAGGACAAACATCAGGGCGGCCTGTGGGAGTTCCCCGGCGGCAAGGTGGAAGAGGGCGAGGCGGTGCGTGTCGCTCTTGATCGCGAACTGGAGGAGGAGTTGGGCATTCGTCCACAAGCGGCGCGTCCATTGATCCAGATTCGCCACGACTACCCGGACAAGCAGGTGTTGCTGGACGTCTGGGAAGTCTCGGCCTTCAGTGGCGAGCCGCATGGCGCAGAAGGCCAGCCGCTGGCCTGGGCCAGCGAGCGGCAGTTGCTGGAATACGAGTTCCCGGCTGCCAACAAGCCCATCGTCGCCGCCGCACGCCTGCCGGATCGCTACCTGATCACCCCGGATGGCCTGGAGCCGAGTGAGCTGCTCGCCGGTATCCGCAGTGCTCTGGCGCAGGGGGCACGGTTGATTCAGTTGCGTGCGCCGAACATGTTCGACCCGCAGTATCGCGACCTGGCTGTCGACGTGCAGGGCCTTTGCGCCGGCAAGGCCCAGCTGATGCTCAAGGGACCGCTGGAATGGCTGGGCGACTTTCCGGCGGCTGGCTGGCACCTGACTGCCGAGCAACTGCGCAAGCATGCCTCCGGCGGCCGGCCTTTCCCGGAGCATCGCTGGCTAGCGGCCTCCTGCCACAGTGCCGAGGAGCTGGCGCTGGCGATGCAGATGGGCGTGGATTTTGTCACCCTGTCGCCGGTACAGCCGACCGCGACGCACCCTGAGGCACAGCCGCTGGGCTGGGAGGCTGCGCGCGAACTGCTGACCCATTTCAACCTGCCGGCCTATCTGCTGGGCGGCGTCGCCCCGGCCGATATCGACCGCGCCTGGCAGACCGGCGCGCAAGGTGTAGCGGGTATCCGCGCGTTCTGGCCGGCTAACAATGGCCTGTAGGAGCGAGCTCTGCTCGCGAACATCGGCGATGTCCAAGAAGCTTCGCGAGCAGAGCTCGCTCCTACCGTCTATATCTGAGGTATCGGACACACTGGAGGCAAGGAATGCCCCGTTACCATACGTCTCACCTGCGAAGCGGCCGCTTTTCTGAGTCTGGTTGCATATATTCGATTACAGCCGTTACCCACCGGCGACAGCCGTGGTTTCACGACTTTTTTGTGGGGCGGCTTGTGATCGACGAATTACGTCTAGCTGAGGAGCAAGGGCTAGCCAACTCGCTGTGCTGGGTTGTTATGCCGGATCACTTTCACTGGTTGCTTCAACTGAGGCAGTGCGACTTGGAGAGGCTGTTGCAGCAGGTCAAGTCGCGCAGTGCCAAGGCGATCAACCAGCGTTTACAGCGCAGTGGCAAGATATGGCAATCCGGCTACCACGACCGGGCTTTACGCCGGGAGGAAGATGTACGTGACATCGCTCGGTATATCGTCGCCAACCCTTTGCGCGCCGGCTTGGTCAAGCAGCTCGCCAATTATCCCTTGTGGGACGCTGTATTCCTGTAGGAGCGAGCTCTGCTCGCGAACGTCGGCGAGTCTAAGAAGCTTCGCGAGCAGAGCTAGCTCCTACCCCTCTCCAAATTTGAGGTTTCAGGCGTATCGGGCTGTCCCTAAGGCTTGTCAGCCGCCTTCCACAGTACCTCGGCAACGCCCTGGCGTCTGGCAATTAGACGGGCGGCGACGAACAGCAGGTCGGAAAGACGGTTGACGTAAGCCAGGCCCTCGGCGCGTAGCGGCTCGACGGCGTTGAGGTGCTGGCAACGGCGCTCGGCGCTGCGGGCGAAGCTGCGGCAGACATGGGCCTGAGCGATCAGTCTCGAGCCGCCAGGCAGGATGAAGTTTTCCAGTGGCCCGACCTCTTCGTTCCAGCGGTCGATAACGGCCTCCAGGCGTTCGATTTCCATCGATTGCAGCGCCTGATATTCGGGCATTGCCAGCTCGCCGCCGAGATCGAACAGGCGGTGCTGGCAGGGGCTCAGCACCTCGCTGATCTCCTTGAGGCCCGGTCTGGTCGCTGCGGCTTCATCCAGGTCGGCGAGCAGCAGGCCGAGCTGGCTGTTGAGCGTGTCCAGCTCGCCGATGGCGTCGATACGTGGGTGGTCCTTGCCGACTCGGCGGCCATCGGCCAGGCCGGTTTCTCCTTTGTCGCCGGTGCGGGTGTAGATCTTCGAGAGGCGAAAGCCCATGGCTCAGAGTCCTGTGTTCTCGGGCAGCGAGGCCAACGGCAGGCGCAGGGTGAAGCAGGTGCCCTGGCCCGGCGTGGAGTGCACCTCCATCTGCCCCTTGTGATTGTTGGTGACGATGAAATAGGAGACCGCCAGGCCGAGGCCGGTGCCCTGGCCGACCTCCTTGGTGGTGAAGAAGGGCTCGAAGATGCGCTTGCGCACCGCTTCGTTCATGCCTGTGCCGTTGTCTTCCACCTGAACTTCCGCCCAGTTGCCGGCTTGCCGGGTGCGCAGAATGATGCGGCCGGGCTCGGCCTCGTCGTCGCGCTGATGGATGGCCTGGGCGGCGTTCTTAAGCAGATTGAGCAGCACCTGCTCCAGTTCGTTGGCGGTACCGGCTACTGGCCCCAGCATCGGGTCGAACTGGCGCACAATCTCCAGTGTTCTGAAATCGAAGCTGTCGGCCAGGTCGAAGTCGTTGCCGGCGATATCCAGAGCCTGATCGATCAGCCCCGGCAGGTCGCAGGGCGAGAGCTGGCGGTCGCTGCGCCGGCTGAAGCTGAGCATGTGGCTGACGATCTTGGCGGCGCGCTGGCCGGCCTGCTGGATGCCGTCGAGCAGGCGCGGTATCTCGCGCGCCGTCATGTAGTGCTGGATGACGGCCAGGCTGACGCCAGCCTGCTCGGCCTGTTCGAGGTTCTTTTCCAGGTCCGGTGACAGGCGTCGGCGAATGTTCTGCACGTTGTGCAGGATGGCGCCGAGCGGGTTGTTGATCTCGTGCGCCATGCCCGCGGCCAGGCCGCCGACCGACAGCATCTTCTCCGACTGCACCATCATTTCCTCGAGGGCCAGGCGCTGAGTGATGTCGTCGATACGGATCACCACACCGCGCCCGGCGCTGCCCATCAGCGGATAGAAGGTCAGCGCGTAGTGGTGGGGATCCTCGCCCCTGTGCCAGGTCACGCGCTCGATCTTTTCCACCCTGTGCTGTTCGGCGGTGTGCTTGAGTTGCGAGAGAAACGGCTTGAGCGGTGGGAATGCGAGAAAGAACGGTTGGTTCAGTGCCTCCTCCAGGCGCGTGCCGGACAGGGCGCTGGCCTCCTGATTCCATTGCGTCACGTAGAGCTGTTCGTCGAGGGCGATCAGCGCCGAAGGCATGGAGTCGATGATGCTGTTGAGGTAGTTCTGAAAACCGGTGAGCTTCTTTTCGATCTTGCTGCGCACCTGTACTTCCAGCTCCAGCTTGCGATTGGAGTGGCGGGTTTCCTCGGCCAGGCTCTGCGCCTGGTCGAAGGCCTGCTGGGCATCGTCGCGGGCGCGCTTGAGCTGCTGCTCGCGTGCCTCCATACGCATCAGCATGGTGTTGAAGGCGTCGGCCAGGCTGCCGATTTCATCCTGATTGCCGCGATTGGCACGCAGTGCATAGTTCTCTTCGCGGGTGACCTGGCGTGAGAGCTCTTCCAGACGCCGGATGGGTTTGGTCACCAGGCGTTTGATCTGTTTGGCCACCAGCAGCCAGAGCAGCACGCTGAAGGCCAGGATGACCAGGCTGGCGGTCAGGGTGCCGGTATAGAACGCGCCAGGCAGCTCGCTGGAGGCGACCAGCAACAGCGCTCCGGGGCGGCCGCTTGGATGCGGCAGCTCGACCAGCAGGTTGGTACGGAAGGCGGTTACGCGCCAGTTCTGCAGTTCGTCGAGCTCTTGCGGCAGCTGCAGTTTTTCACCGCGCTGCAACTGCGCCACGCTGTTGCCGTTGCCGTCGTAGATCACCGCGGCACGCAGCGGCGCGTATTCGTCCAGGCGTTTTAGCAGTGCTTCGGCCGAGTCCGGCGAGCGCAGCGCCTGCGCGCTCAGCGCCGGGCTGGCGATGAGCCGGCCGAGGGTGTGCAGGGCCTGTGGCGCCATGCTCTCCTGAGTGATCCAGTAGGCCGCGCTGATGAAGGCCAGGTTGGCCACCAGCATCACCGCGGCGAGCAACACCAGCAGCGCGGCGAGCAGTTTGCGGCCAACCGGCAGGTTTTCCAGGCGCTGACGCAGTCTCATGAGGTTATCGCTGTGGTGAATGAAAACGGCAGGTTAGCGCGCCGGGGCAGCCATTGCCACGGCCTGGGCCGCTAGTTCACAGGCAGGCCGCGTGCTTGCAGGTGGCCGAGCAGGCGTTGTTGCAGGTGCTGCAGGTGCGGCAGATGCAACTGATGGCGCTGCGCCGCGGCGCAGGCGTAGCCCAGCAGATAGCTGATCTCGGTGCGGCGACCCTGGGCTACGTCCTGATGCATGGACGAGTAGTTCGCCGCGGTGGCGTGAATCACTCGCCGTACTTCCTCGAGCAGATCTTCCGCCGCAGCCGGTTGACCACAGCGCTGCAGCAGCTCGGCGAGTTCGGCGCATAGGGTGGCGACCTCGGCCGGATGTTCGGCCAGCCCGCCGTTGCGGCAGTCGTGCAATACGGTGAGCGGATTGATCGCGCAATTGAGCGCCAGCTTGCGCCACAGGCGCGAGAGGATGTCCGGGCTCCACTGGTGGGCGATGCCGGCGCGCTGCAGCTCGTTCAGCCAGGTGGGCGGCTGGGGATTGCCTGGGTCGCCCAGCCAGTTGTGGCCATGTCCGGCGAACTCCACCTGGAAGTCGGCAGGGCGAAAGGCGCCTTCGGTGCTGGAGACGAACAGGCAGCGCTGGCCGGGTAGACGTTGCGCGACCTCATCCTGGCTGCCCAGGCCATTTTGCAACAGCAGCAACTCGGCACCCGGGGCCAGACGCGTGGCGATACTTGTCACCGCGTCCTGCGCGTCATAGGCCTTGCAGGCGAGCAGCAGGCGTTGGATTGGCGTGTCCGTCTGTGGCAGTTCCGCGGCAATCGCGTACTGCTGGGCCTGGCCCGCTTCGATCAGCGTCAGGCCGCCAGCCTGTCGATAGGCCTCGAGTCGTTGCGGGTTGCGCAGGATCAATCGGACCGGCATGCCGGCACGAGCCAGGCGAGTGGCCCAGAGGCTGCCGAGGCTGCCCGCGCCGAGGATGTGCCAGGTCACGGCAGGGGCAGGCGCATGGCAGCTACCCGGCCGCTGGCGTATGACTCGGCCAGCAGTTTGTCCGCATGCTGGATCAATTGCTCGGGATCGGTAGGCAGTGCCTTGGCGTCCAGCCCGACCAGGCTGATACCAGCCTTGAGGGTGATGAAGCCCTCGCTGGTCTTGAATGCCTTGAGATTCAGCCCTTCATGCAGGCGTTTGAAGCTGCTTGGCGAGCATTCGTGCAGGTCTTCGAGCAGGGTGATCAGGCCGAAGTGGTTGTCATCCAGGCGGGTCAGCACATCCAGTGGCCGCACCAGTTGCTGCAGGCGGCGCGCGACGCCGTGCAGCAGCTCGTTGAAGAACCGATCGCCATACTGGCTGCGCAATTGCCCGGCATCCTGCAGGCCGATCAGCAGGTAGCACACGGCGCCGCCGCGCGACTCGATCTGACGCAGGCTGTCGTTGAGCTTCTGGCGCAGGTAACGCGGATTGCCCAGGCCGGTGAGTGGATCGACCAGGTTGCGTCGCTCCAGACTGGCGATGTTCTGCGTCAGCATGCGGTTCTCGTGCAGCAGGCGCTGCAAGGTATTGCACAGCCGGTCGGCGGCGTAGACGCGTGGCACCAGTTGCTCGTTCATCGCCGCCTTGCTGATGAAGTCATCGACGCCACGGTCGAAGGCTTCGCCGAGGACGTTTTCGCCTTCCTTGCCGGTCAGCAGGATGATGTAGGTGTAGTGATCGGCCGTCTCGTCCAGCTGGCGCACCCGCGCGGTCAGCTCCAGGCCGTCGATCTCGGGCATCAGCCAGTCGGCCAGCAGTACGCTGGCCGGGCGCTGCTCCAGCAACTGCAGCGCTTCGCTGGCGCTGCTGGCGAAGCGCACGTCCTGGTAGCCGGCCTGGCTCAGGGCACGACCGATCATGGCACTGGAAAACTTGGCGTCGTCCACCACCAGGATGCTGAGATGGGGGTTGGGCATGGTGCAGGCTCGCAGGCAGAGAGGAAGGACGCCAAGCGGCGTATATCAGACTGGGTATAATGGGCCCGCCAAAGTTATCGTCAAGTCAGGCGCGCTCACTCCGTGAAGAGGATCGCGCCGTCCATCAGGAGCCCACTCATGCCTTCGTTCGACGTCGTGTCTGAACTGGACAAACACGAACTGACCAATGCGGTCGACAACGCCATCAAGGAACTCGACCGCCGTTTCGATCTGCGCGGCAAGTGCAGCATCGAGAGCAAGGACAAGGCGCTGACCTTGACCGCCGAAGCCGAGTTCATGCTCGAGCAGATGCTCGACATCGTGCGCAGCAGCCTGATCAAGCGCAAGATCGACTGCCAGTGCATGGAAACCAAGGAACCTTACGCCTCCGGCAAGGTGATGAAGCAGGACGTCACCTTCCGCGAGGGCATCGACAAGGAGCTGGCGAAGAAGATCGTCGCCCACATCAAGGACGCCAAGCTCAAGGTGCAGGCCGCCATCCAGGGCGAGCAGGTGCGTGTCACCGGCAAGAAGCGCGATGACCTGCAGGAGGCCATCGCCCATCTGCGTGGTCACGAATTCGGCATGCCGCTGCAGTTCAATAACTTCCGCGATTGAATGGGTGATTGAACCCGCGCGTCTGCCCGGCGTCGCATTCATCATGCCCATAACGCCATGGCTGTAGGCGCAGCCATGGCGTTGTCGTTTCGCCCCAACCAAGGAGCAATCCCTATGGATCTCAATGCTGAAATCGATCAGCTCCTGCGTGAATCGCAAACGTGGATCCCTCTGATCATGCAATACAGCAGCAAGCTGCTGTTGGCCCTGGTAACCCTGCTGATCGGCTGGTGGTTCATCAATCGTCTGACCGGCAATATCAGCAAGCTGCTGGCCGCGCGCAAGGCCGATCCGGCGCTGCAGGGCTTCATTGGCAGCATGGCCAATATCATCCTCAAGGTGCTGCTGATCATCAGCGTAGCCTCGATGGTCGGCGTGGAAACTACGTCCTTCATCGCTGCGATCGGTGCGGCAGGCCTGGCGATTGGTCTGGCCTTGCAGGGCAGCCTGGCGAACTTCGCTGGCGGTGTGTTGATCCTGCTGTTCCGCCCGCTGCGTATTGGTGACTGGATCGAGGCTCAGGGCGTGATGGGCACGGTCGACAGCATTCAGATCTTCCATACCGTGCTGCGTACCGGCGACAACAAGACGGTCATCGTGCCAAACGGCAACCTGTCCAACGGCATCATCACCAACTACAACCGTCAGCCGACGCGCAAGGTAGTGTTCGATGTGGGCGTTGATTACGAGGCCGATCTGCAGGCAGCCCGTGAAGTGTTGCTGGAGCTGGCACAGGACGAGCGCGTGCTCAGGGAACCGGCGCCGGTTGTGGTAGTGAGCGCCCTGGGTGACAGCGCCATTACCGTGTCCCTGCGTCTTTGGGTCGATACGCCCAACTATTGGGATGTGATGTTCATGCTCAACGAGCAGGCCCGTGACCGACTCAAGATGCGTGGCATCGGCATCCCATTCCCGCAGCGGGTGGTGCATATGGTGCACGAGAGCGCGCCAGCCGAATAGCGCGTCTATTGCGGCAGAACGAGACCGGCCAGGCGAGATTTGGCCGGTTTTTTTATGCCTGTAGTCGAGACTGCCAGCGCTCTTGCGGCAAGTGCCGTGGCGCCTAGCTTTGTCTGCTCTGGCGCTGCCACTGCAGCAGGATCAGCAGCAGCGTCGGAATGCCCATCAGCGCCGTGGCGAGGAAGAAGTTGGCATAGCCGAGGTGCTCCACCATCACCCCGGAATAACCGCCGATCAAACGTGGCAGCAGCAGCATGATGGAGCTGAGCAAGGCGTACTGGGTGGCCGAGAACTTCAGGTTAGTCAGGCTCGACAGGTAGGCGACGAACGCCGAGGTGGCCAGACCGGCGCTGAAATTGTCGCAGCTGATGGTGACGATCAGCATGTTCAGATGCGGGCCCATGCCCACCAGCAGCATGAACAGCAGGTTGGTCGCGGCCGACGCCGCCGCGCCGATCAGCAGGATCGGCATGATGCCGAAACGTACGATCAGCAGGCCGCCTACACCCGCGCCGAGCAGGGTCATCACCAGGCCGAAGACCTTGCTGACGCTGGCGATCTGCTCCTTGGTGAAGCCCTGGTCGATGTAGAACACGTTGGCCATCACCCCCATCACCGTATCGGAAAGGCGATAGGTGGCGATCAGGCTCAGCAGCAGCAACGCCTGCCAGCGATAACGCACGATGAAGTCGTTGATCGGTGTGAGCACCGGGGCCATGCCGCCCCAGAACAGGCTGGATATCGACAGGCCGGTGAGCAGGGTATAGAGCAGCGCGCGGAGGAAGGCTCGGTCGTAATACAGCAGGTCCTGCAGGCTCATCTGGCCCTGGAACAGCAGTGGCAGGTCGCTTTCGTAGAACTGGGTGACCATCGCCGGAATGGAAATCAGCAAAATGATCAGCAGCAGCACGGAAAGCAGCTGGTGGAAGAAACCGTATTTCGCCGCGGCGGTTTTCAGCACCGGCGCCAGCCCGCCCCAGAACAGGCCAGAGGCGCACACGCAGGCCAGGGTGCTGTAGAGCATGGCGCGCAGGAAGGCGCGGTCGTTGTAGAGCAGCTCCTGCATGCTGACATCGCCGAGCAGCATGAGCATCAGGTCGCTCTGGTAGAACTGGATGAACATGGTCGGCACGGCGATGACCAGTACGATCACCGCGAGGATCGCCAGCAACTGATGGAAGAAACCGTGCTTGGGCGGTGCGACATGAATGTGTGGTGGCGCCGGCGGCTCACGCATCCACAGGGAGGTAAGCAGCCCAGGCAGCATGAGCAGGGCAAAGGCTAGGTAGGTGCCGGTCCAGGCGCCGAACTGGTAATCCTTGGCGGTCGAGCCGAAGCCTTCGGCGAAGTACAGCGCGCCGGCGGTGGCCAACAGTGCGGCGACGCGGTAGCCGGTCATGTACGCGGCGGCCAGCGCAGCCTGATGTTCGTCGCCGAGGATTTCCAGGCGGTAGGCGTCGACGGCGATGTCCTGGGTGGCCGAGGCGAAGGCCACCAGCACGGCAAGGGCGATCAGCGAGGACAGGTGCGTTTGCGGGTCGTAATTGGCCATGCCGATCAGGCCAATGGCGACTAGGCCTTGCGAAAGCACCAGCCAGGAGCGACGGCGGCCGAGCTTGCCGAGCAGCGGCAGGCGCCACTGGTCGAGCATCGGCGCCCACACCCACTTGAAGGCATAGGCCAGGCCGATAAGGCTGGCGAAACCGATGGTCTCGCGCGCCACACCGGCTTCGCGCAGCCATACCGAAAGGGTCGAGAACACCAGCATGTAGGGCAGGCCGGCGGCGAAACCCAGAAGCAGAAGAGCCAGTGTGGCGGGATTGGCATAGGTGGCGAGGGCTTCTCGCCAGGATTTGCGTGGCATCAGGCTCGAATCTGGGCAGGGGTGGTTCGTAGGGCGCACTCTAACTGCTGTGCTCCATCGGGCGCCAGCCGTGACGACGCATATCCACACGTTCGTTCAGGATGCTGATGCCTTCTGCACGCAGGCGCGCGCGTTGTTCCGCGCCAGAAGGGCTCCCGGCCGCCAGACTGAGGCGACCGCCCGCCGCGATTACCCGGTGCCAGGGCAGGGTGGTGCCGTCGGGCAACTGGCTCAGCGTGCGGCCGACCCAGCGCGCTGCGCGGCCAAGGCCGGCCAGCTGCGCCAGCTCGCCATAGCTGACGACCTTGCCTTGCGGCACTTGCGCCAACACCAGGTACAGCGCTTCGCGGCGCGCCTCCACGCTTGCCGGTGGCGATGCTGGCCATGCAGACTCTGGCGGTTTCGTCTTGCCCATAGGGTGTGCCCTCATCATGCGCGTACTGATCGCCTTGTTCCTGTTTACCCTGGCAGCCCCGCTCTGGGCCGATACCGTATGGTTGAACAACGGTGATCGCCTGAGCGGCGAGATCATCCTGCTCGATGGCGGCAAGCTGGCCCTGAAAACCAAATACGCCGGCCAGGTGCTGATCGACTGGAAGGATATCGATACCCTCAGTTCGGACAAGCCCCTGCTGGTGCGGCGCAGCGGTTTCGACAGCGAGCGCAGCGAAAGGTTGGCCGCGGCCGGAGCGGGCATGGTCCGGGTGCAGGGAGAGCGCGAGTACACCCTGCCTCTAGCAGAGATCAAACGCTTGGTGCCGCCACGGCCGCTGCTGGAGGATCACCTCTGGGAGGGCAATCTAGACGCCAAGCTGGACATGAAGCGCAACCAGAACGATGTCGATGAGTGGAAGCTCAAGGGCAATACCCGTTTTGAGCACGGCCGCTGGCGTCATGTGCTCAGCGGCGAGTTGGAGCGCGAAACCAAGAACGACAGAAAGGTCGAGGACAATTGGGAGCTGGAGTACGACCTTGATCGCTTTTTCACCGAACACTGGTTCTGGCGGGTCGGGGTTGAGCAAGCCGAGGATGAGTTCGAGACGGTCGATCGCCAGCGCATCGCCGGTACTGGCCCCGGCTATCGCTTTTGGGACGATGAACTGGGGCGCTTTGATCTGATCGGCCAAGTCAATCGCGTACGCCTGGAGTCGGATGTCGCTGACCTGGCCTTCAGCACCACATCGCTGGAGTTGGACTACAAGCGCTTGCTTTGGGGCACGCGGCTGGAGTTTTACGCTAACGCCGAATTGCAGATTCCGCATGTCGATGAGATCGACTACGTGCTCGATAGCGAGTTCGGTCTGCGCTACCGACTCAATCAGTGGGCGCGGCTGTCGCTCCTGTATGAACTGGATCAATTGCGGGGGCAGGGGCAGACCGTTTCAGATCGACATTATCTGATCGGTATTGGCGTGGGCTGGTGAAGTCGCCCCGCGGAGTGCCGCCCAGCGGAAAAACCTGAACTCTAGCTGTCTGGATCGGTCAGCTGTTGCTCTGGCGCCGGGCTTGCGGATAATGCCCGGCTTTCGCTCACGAACCTCTATATCTCCCTTATGCCTCGCTCTACATCGCTGTCCCTGCTCGGGTTGAGCATCGCCTTGTGCAGTTCAGTTACCTTCGCCGATACCGTCTGGTTGAAGAACGGTGATCGCCTGACTGGCACCATCCGCTTCTTCGACGGCAGCAAGCTGTTGCTGGAAACCGACTACGGCGGCTCCATCCCGCTGGACTGGAAGAAGATCGCCACCCTGGAAAGCGAGCATGAGCTGCTGGTCAAGCTCGGCCCCGTAGATGGTGAACGCGCCAAGTCGCTGCTGGCCGCCGAGCCCGGCAAGGTGACGCTGGCCAATGGCGAGGCGCCCAAGACCATCGAGCTGACGCAGATCGAGCAGATCATGAAGCCCAAGCCGTTGGTGGAAGATTTCACCTGGAAGGGCAATATCGATCTCGGTCTGGACTACAAGCGCGGCGAGCGCGATTCCGACGACTACGATGTCGATCTGAAGACACAGGCCCGTCACGGTCTCTGGCGGCACAATGCGCTCGCCGATTACAACCGCGAGTTGAAGGATGACGTCGTCAGCACCGACAACTGGAGCGCCGAATACGCGCTCGATCGCTTCCTTACCGAGAAATGGTTCTGGCAGGGGCGCTTCGAGTACAAGCGCGACCGCATCGAGGAAGTGGAGCGTCAGCGCACCCTGGGTACCGGCCCCGGTTACCAGTTCTGGGATGACGAGCTGGGCGCCTTCTCCGTTGCCACCCTGGCCAACCGCAGCGACTACCGCTACAGCAATGGCGAACAGGATCGCTTCTACGCCATGAGCGTGAAGTGGGACTACAACCGCTATCTGGTCGGCAAGACCGTCGAATTGTTCAGCGTCGGCGAAGTCGGTCGCCCGCTGAGCGGTGCGGCCGATTACAGCCTGGATGCCGAGATCGGCCTGCGCTACAAGGTGACCGACTGGGCTTCGCTGAACATGAAAGCCGAGAAGGACATGGTCAGCGGCGCCGAGGGTGACCTGGATGAAACCCGCTACACCTTGGGCTTCGGCGTTGGCTGGTAAGTCGTAACGCCGTTGCAGACGAAAAGCCCGCGATGATCGCGGGCTTTTTCATTGGGCGACGGAATCAGGCTTCTTCCACGTCCCGCTTGCGCCAGCCGGCGCTGCCCGGCAATACCAGATTGAGCAGCAGGGCGCTGATCGCGCACAGGGATATCCCCGACAGGGCGAATTCCTTGCCGCCGATGACCATGCCGCCGATGCCGAACACCAAGGTCACCGAAACGATGATCAGGTTGCGCGCTTCGGACAGATCGACCTGGTGACGAATCAAAGTGTTCAGGCCGACCACGGCAATGGAACCGAACAGCAGGCAGAGAATGCCGCCCATCACCGGTACCGGAATGCTCTGCAGGGCCACGCCGAACTTGCCGATAAAGGCCAGGGCGATGGCGAATACCGCAGCCCAGGTCATGATCTTCGGGTTGTAGCTCTTGGTCAGCATCACCGCGCCGGTGACTTCGGCATAGGTGGTATTGGGCGGGCCACCGAACATGCCGGCGGCCGAGGTGGCGAGTCCATCACCCAGCAGGGTGCGGTGCAGCCCGGGGTTCTTGACGAAGTTCTTGCCGGTGACGTTGCCGATGGCGACCACGCCACCGATGTGCTCGATGGCCGGCGCCAGGGCCACGGGCACCATGTACAGAATGGCGCCCCAATGCAGCTCCGGTGCGATGAAGTTGGGCACGGCGAGCCAGGAGGCCTGGCTCACGGCGGTGGTATCGATCACCCCGAGCACGGCGGCGATGGCGCAACCCACCGCGATACCGGCGAGGATCGGCACCAGGCGAAAGATGCCGCTGCCCAGCACGGCCACCAGCAGGGTGGTGATCAAGGCTGGCATCGAGATCATCATCGCGGTGTTGTACGGCACCAGCTCGACGCTGCCGTCACCGGCCTTGCCCATGGCCATGTTCACCGCGACCGGCGACAACGCCAGGCCGATGGAAATGATCACCGGCGCGATCACCACCGGGGGCAATAGACGGTCGATGAAGTTGGGACCGCGCAGTTTGACCAACAGCGAAAGCAGGATGTAGACCAGACCGGCGGCGATCACACCGCCCATCACGGCAGGCAGGCCGAACTCGCCCTTGGCTGCCAGGATCGGCGCGATGAAGGCGAAGCTGGAGGCGAGGAAAACCGGAACCTGACGCTTGGTCACCAGTTGGAACAGCAGGGTGCCGATACCCGCGGTGAACAATGCCACGTTGGGGTCCATGCCGGTGATCAGCGGCATCAGCACCAGGGCGCCGAAGGCCACGAAGAGCATCTGTGCGCCGGCAATGCCCTGGCGCCACAGCGGATCGTTGAAGTCCGTCTGCGACATGTCAGGCGTCCTTCTGCTTGGTGCCGAAGATCTTGTCGCCGGCATCACCCAGCCCCGGAATGATGTAGCCGTGCTCGTTCAGACGCTGATCGACGGAGGCGGTGAAAATGGTCACGTCCGGGTGAGCCTGCTCGACCGCCTTGATGCCCTCGGGGGCGGCGACCAGTACCATGGCACGAATGTCCTTGCAGCCGGCCTTCTTCAGCAGGTCGATGGTGGCGACCATCGAGCCGCCGGTGGCCAGCATCGGGTCGATGATCAGGGCCAGACGCGAGTCGATTTCCGGTGCGAGCTTCTCCAGGTAGGTGTGCGCCTCGAGGGTTTCCTCGTTGCGCGCGACGCCCACGGCGCTGACCTTGGCACCGGGAATCAGGCTGAGCACGCCATCGAGCATGCCGATGCCGGCACGCAGGATGGGCACGACGGTGATCTTCTTGCCGGCGATCTTCTCGACCTGCACGGTGCCGGCCCAGCCTTCAATGTTGTAGGCTTCCAGCGGCAGGTCATTGGTGGCTTCATAAGTCAGCAGGGCGCCCACTTCCTGGGCCAGCTCACGGAAATTCTTGGTGCTGATATCGGCGCGGCGCATCAGGCCGATCTTGTGACGGATCAGCGGGTGGCGGATCTCGCGAGTGGGCATGGGCTGGGATCTCCAACGGGGCTCTGGGAAAAATCGCGTTAGATTAAAGCATTGCTCATGCCAAGTGGTGGGTGATTGATAAGTCACGACGTCCGGCATGGCGCATCGGCTACGCTGGTCTGCCGATACTTGGCAAGCGCTGCACGGGTCTGTACCTTTGCCCGCTTTTATTTGACGAGTCGATCAGCTTTCAGGCTGCTCGCCGCCATTCAACAGCCCGATCAAGAGAGAGTCTCATCATGTCCGCCGATCTCGCGCACATTCGCCAAGTCATGGCGGAAGCCGACTGCCTGTACACCGAAGCCGAGGTGGAAGCGGCCATCGACAAGGTCGCCAGCCAGATCAATGACGAGCTGGCCGAGCGCAACCCGGTGGTGTTCTGCGTGATGAACGGCGGCCTGATCTTCTCCGGCAAGCTACTTACCAAGCTGAACTTCCCGCTTGAGGCGTCCTACCTGCACGCGACCCGTTACCGCAACGAAACCAGCGGTGGCGAACTGTTCTGGAAAGCCAAGCCGGAAGTGTCGTTCATCGACCGCGACGTGCTGATCATCGACGACATTCTCGATGAAGGGCACACCCTCGGTGCGATCATCGATTTCTGCTGCCATGCCGGTGCGCGTGCCGTGCATACCGCGGTGCTGATCGACAAGGATCACGACCGCAAGGCACGTCCCGACCTGAAGGCCAATTACGTAGGCCTGCAGTGCATCGATCGCTACATCTTCGGTTATGGCATGGACTACAAGGGCTACTGGCGCAACGCCGCCGGCATCTTCGCGGTTAAGGGCCTGTAACCCGCCTCTGTTTTGTAGGAGCGAGCTCTGCTCGCGATCTTGAGCCATGACGAGGCCGTGTGCGCCGCGCATTGGTCTTTTCCGTGCGCATGGCGCACGACGCCTAGCCGGGGTGTGCCGCTTCCGGCGCACCATCCAGCCAGCGCAGGGCTTTCTCCCGCGCCTGCGGCAAATCATGAACGTAAGCCAACTGCCCGGCGCGTCGGTGGATGCCGGCGCGGCGCAGTTGCAGTCGCACCTGCGCTGAGGGGCCCGTGAGGATCAGGGCAATGCCCTGCTGGCGATAGTCACGCAGCACATTGTCCATCGCGGCGATGGCGGTCATGTCCAGCAGCGGCACCGCGCTGATATCGACGATCACGACTCGCACCCCCGGGGTGAGGCGGCGCAGCACGCTCAGCGCCTTTTCGGCCGCGCCGAAGAACAGTGGGCCGCGGATGGCGTAGGCCAGCACATGCTCGGGCAGATCCTGCAGCGCCTCGCGCTGATGCCGATTCAGTGCCGCGGTATCGGTCAGTTCGCTCATACGCTTGATGAACAAGCCGGCCGCCAGCAGCAGGCCGACGCCCACGGCAAGCACCATATCGAACAGCACCGTCAGCACCAGGCAGGTGAGCAGCACCAGCACATCGCTGCGTGGTGCGATGCGCAGGGTGTGGGCGACATGCTGCGGCTCGCTCATGTTCCACGCCACCATCAACAGCAGCGCCGCCAGAGCCGCCATCGGCAGGTAGCTGAACAGCGGCGCGAGCAGCAGAATCGCCGCCAGTACCACGCCGGCATGAACCAGCGCCGCCAGCGGCGAAAACGCGCCGGCACGCACGTTGGCTGCCGTACGGGCTATGGCCGCGGTGGCGGTGATGCCGCCGAAGAACGGCGCAGCCAGATTGCCCAGGCCCTGGCCGATCAGTTCGGCGTTGGGGTCATGCTTGCTGCCGGTCATGCCATCGGCCACCACCGCGCACAGCAATGACTCGATGGCGCCGAGCATGGCAATGGCGAAGGCCGGGGCGAGCAACTGGCGGATCAGCTCGAACGACAATACGAGCGGCTGGCCATCAGGACCCGGCAGGTTCCAGGGGAGCGCGAGGTCCGGCAGGAAAGGCGGGATGCCGGGATGCTCGATCCCATCGAGCTGATAGCTGAAGCGCTCGCCCAGTGTCGCTACCGGCATTCCCAGGTATTCCAGCGCCAGCGCCATTAGAGCGCCAATCGCCAGGGCTACCAGATGCGCAGGGATCTTCGGCACCAGGCGCGGCCAGATCAGCAGTATCGCCAGGCACGCGGCGCCAACCAGCGTGTCGCCGGGCTGCAAGCCGGGAAGTGCACGTACCAGTAGATTCAGCTGTTCCAGCAGGTGTTGAGGCGCTTCGGCCAGGTGCAGGCCGAACAGGTCCTTGATCTGCAGAACGGCGATGACGATGCCGATACCGGCGGTAAAACCCAGCGTGACCAGGTAGGGCACGAATTCGATCAGGCGACCGGCGCGCAGCAGGCCCAGGCAGATCAGGATGACGCCGGCCATCAAGGTGCACAGCAGTAATCCGCCGAGTCCGTACTGTTGGGTGATCGGCAGCAAAATCACCACGAAGGCGGCAGTGGGACCGGATATGTTGAAGCGCGAGCCGCCGCACAGTGCGATCAAGGGCGCGGCGATCAGGACGGTATAAAGACCGTGCTGCGGCGCCACGCCTACGGCAATGGCCAGCGCCATGGCCAGCGGAATGGCGATTATGCCGACCGTCAGGCCAGCGCTCAGATCCCCGCGCAGGGCCTTCCAGGAATAACCCGCACGCAGGGTCTGGCGCCAGGCGGCGAACAGCGGTAACGATGGACGTGACATGCTGGCTCCCTAATGGCTTGCCGCATTATAGGGGGCGGTTTGCGTGTCGCGGCATGACCTAGGTCGGCTGTCGCGTCGATTGTTCGCGTGTTAGCTTGCCCGGCTGCGCGTTGAGCGGCGCGCGGCTCGGCTGTAAACTGCCGGCCCTCTGTAATGCTGGCGGGAGCGGGCGATGCGTAAAGACAAAAAGCAGGTGATTGGCGAAGAAATCAGCGATGACTCGATCAAGCTGTTCCTTGTGGTGGAACCAGCGGACGCCACGCCGCCTTCGCTGCACAAGCTGGTCAAGGCTTACCGCGGTCTGCGTATCGATGACTTCGAGCGTTTCGTGGGTTTCTTCAAAGCCGAAGGCTACGACCTCTCTGCCACCGATGCGCAGGGTGATGATTTCGTCGCGCTGATTCAGGATCAGCGCAACGCCGAGCCTTATATCGAAGTGATCAAGGCCGCTCGCGGCTAATTTCGCCGGCAACGGAAAATGCCCGCTCTCCATCGAGGAGGCGGGCATTTTTTTGCTTTTATGCAGAAGCTGACTGCTACTCGTGGGAGCGGACTTGTCCGCGAATTGCGGCAGTAAGAGCTTCGCGGTCAAGACCGCTCCCACGGGGAGCGGGTAAGCCGTCAGGCCAATAGGTAACGATCCCAGGCTTTTTGTGGGAGCGGACTTGTCCGCGAATCGGTGCAGCAAAGCCTCGCTGTCAAGACCGCTCCCACAGCTACGAGCAAGCCGGCAACCCTGTACGCAGATCGATCCCGGCTTCTCGACAAAATACAGGCAATAAAAAACCGGCCTCGAGGGCCGGTTTTTCAAGAACCTGTCGCGATTAGGCGGCAGCAGCTTCGCCCAGCGCCTTGATGTGCGCGTTCAGGCGGCTCTTGTGACGAGCGGCTTTGTTCTTGTGGATGATGCCTTTGTCAGCCATGCGGTCGATGACCGGTACGGCTGCAGTGTAAGCGGTCTTGGCAAGCTCGAGATCCTTGGCAGCAATAGCCTTGACCACGTTCTTGATGTAGGTACGAACCATCGAGCGCAGGCTGGCGTTATGGCTACGGCGCTTCTCAGCCTGTTTGGCGCGTTTTTTGGCAGAAGGTGAGTTGGCCACCGTCAAGCTCCTCGAAAACTGGGGGGTTACGACAAATAAGGCCGCGAATCATGCCGATCCAACTGCCTGCTGTCAAGTCCGATGACGCTTTCCTGTGCTGGCCTGACCAGTGGTGGCTCGCTACACTCGTCGCCTTCGTTGGGTGGCGGATTGTCCGCTACTGCAACCCTTTATGGAAGCCGAATCCCCCATGAATTTGCTCAAGTCCCTGGCTGCCGTCAGTTCCCTGACCATGGTCTCGCGCGTGCTGGGGTTCGTGCGCGATACCATCATCGCCCGCACCTTCGGCGCCGGCGTGGCGTCCGATGCCTTCGTGGTGGCGTTCAAGCTACCCAACCTGCTTCGCCGCATCTTCGCCGAGGGGGCCTTCTCACAAGCCTTCGTGCCCATTCTCGCCGAGTACAAGATGCAGCAGGGCGAGGAAGCCACGCGCACCTTCATCGCCTACGTTTCCGGTTTGCTGACGCTGGTGCTGGCGCTGGTCACCGCCATCGGTGTGCTTGCCGCGCCCTGGATCGTCTGGGCCACGGCGCCGGGGTTCGCTGACGAGGCCGAGCGCTTCGATCTGACCGTCGACCTGCTGCGGGTGACCTTCCCTTATATATTGCTGATATCCCTGTCATCGCTGGCTGGGGCTGTGCTCAATACCTGGAATCGTTTCTCGGTACCGGCATTCGTGCCGACGCTGCTGAACGTCAGCATGATTGTCTTCGCATTGTTCCTGACGCCTTATTTCGATCCGCCGATCATGGCGCTGGGGTGGGCGGTGCTGGCCGGTGGTTTGGCGCAGTTGCTCTGGCAACTGCCGCACCTGAAGAAGATCGGCATGCTGGTGCTGCCGCGCCTGAGTTTCGGCGACCTGGGCGTCTGGCGTGTGCTCAAGCAGATGGGGCCGGCGATCTTCGGCGTTTCGGTCAGCCAGATTTCGCTGATCATCAACACCATCTTCGCTTCCTTTCTGGTGGCCGGCTCGGTGTCCTGGATGTATTACGCCGACCGTCTTATGGAACTGCCTTCGGGCGTATTGGGCGTGGCGCTGGGCACCATCCTGTTGCCGGCGCTTTCCAAGACCTACGCAAGCAAGAACCGCGACGAATACCAGCGCCTGCTCGACTGGGGCCTGCGCCTGTGCTTTTTGCTGGTGCTGCCCTGCACCCTGGCGTTGGCGATCCTCGCCGAGCCGCTGGTGGTCTCGCTGTTCCAGTACGGCAAGTTCACCGCCAACGACTCGCTGATGACCCAGCAGGCACTGATGGCTTACGCGGTCGGCCTGTTGGCGTTGATTCTGGTGAAGATCCTTGCGCCGGGCTTCTATGCGCAGCAGAACATCAAGACGCCGGTACGGATTGCCGTGGTCAGCCTGTTGGCGACCCAGGCGATGAACGCGCTGTTCGTTTTCGGCCTGGAGATGGCGCACGTCGGCCTGGCGCTGGCGATCAGCCTGGCGGCCTGTCTCAACGCCGGCCTGCTGTACTGGCAACTGCGCCGCGCCGATATCTTCCAGCCGTTGCCGGGCTGGGGCGTGTTCCTGTTCAAGCTGGTGGTCGCAGTCGCGGTGATGGTCGCCGTGTTGCTGGGGCTGCTGCAGGTCATGCCGGCCTGGGCGGAAGGCGAGATGTACGTGCGCCTGTTGCGTTTGGGCGCCCTGGTGGCGGCCGGGCTGGTCGCCTACTTCGGCATGCTGCTGCTATTGGGATTCCGCCCGCGCGATTTTGCCCGACGGGCGTTGTAGCGGTTTCAGGCGTCGCGATGCCTGTTTTGCATGGCCTGCTGTGCGTATAATCGGCCACTTTGTGAACAAGAAGCGTGCTATGCAGCTGGTTCGAGGTCTTCATAACCTGCAGCCCCAGGCGCGGGGCTGTGTGGTCACCATCGGTAATTTCGACGGCGTTCATCGTGGGCACCAGGCCATCCTGGCGCGTCTGCGCGAGCGCGCCGCGGAACTGGCCGTGCCCAGCTGCGTGGTGATCTTCGAGCCGCAACCGCGTGAATTCTTCGGTCCCGACACTGCGCCAGCGCGCCTGACCCGCCTGCGTGACAAGCTTGCGCTGCTGGCCGCCGAAGGCGTCGACATGGTGCTGTGCCTGGCCTTCAACCGCCGTTTGCGCGAGTTGTCGGCCGCCGAGTTCGTCCAGCGTGTGCTGGTCGACGGGCTTGGCGTCAAGGATCTGGAGATCGGCGATGACTTCCGCTTCGGCTGCGACCGGGCCGGCGATTTCGAGTTTCTCAAGGCCGCAGGCCTTCGCCACGGTTTCAGCGTCGAGGCCTCGACCACCGTGGAAGTGCTGGGTGGCCGCGTCAGCAGCACGCGTGTGCGTCAGGCGCTGGTCGATGGCGATTTCGCACTGGCAGAAGCCTTGCTCGGCCGGCCGTTCCGCATCGCCGGGCGGGTCTTGCATGGGCAGAAGCTCGGCCGTCAGCTCGATGCGCCCACTGCCAACATCCAGCTCAAGCGGCGCAAGGTGCCGCTGACCGGCGTTTACCTGGTGAGCTGCGAAATCGATGGCGTGATTCAACCGGGCGTCGCCAATATCGGCGTGCGCCCCAGCGTTGCCGGTGACGGCCGCGCCCATCTGGAAGTGCACCTTCTGGATTTTGCCGGCGATCTGTATGGCCGGCGTCTCTCGGTGGCTTTCCACCACAAGCTGCGTGATGAGCAGCGTTTCGCCTCGCTGGAGGCCTTGAAGGCGGCGATTGCCGCTGATATCGCCGCTGCCCGTGAATACTGGCAGAGCCACCCGCTGATGAAGAGCTCGAAATGACCGACTACAAAGCTACGCTGAACCTGCCCGATACCCCGTTCCCGATGAAGGCCGGCCTGCCGCAACGCGAGCCGCAGACCCTGCAGCGCTGGAACGAGATTGGTCTGTATAGCAAGCTGCGCAAGATTGGCGAAGGTCGGCCGAAGTTCGTCCTGCACGACGGCCCGCCCTATGCCAACGGCAGCATTCACATCGGTCATGCGCTGAACAAGATTCTCAAGGACATCATCACCCGTTCCAAGACCATGGCCGGCTTCGACGCGCCCTACGTGCCGGGGTGGGACTGCCATGGCCTGCCGATCGAGCACAAGGTGGAGACCACCTTCGGCAAGAACCAGCCGGCGGACCTGACCCGTGAACGCTGCCGTGCCTATGCCGCCGAGCAGGTCGAGGAGCAGAAGGCCAACTTCATCCGTCTTGGTGTACTGGGCGATTGGGACAATCCTTATCTGACCATGAACTTCGCCAACGAGGCCGGCGAGATCCGCGCGCTGGCCGAAATGGTCAAGAACGGTTTCGTGTTCAAGGGCCTCAAGCCGGTCAACTTCTGCTTCGACTGTGGCTCGGCCCTGGCCGAGGCCGAAGTCGAGTACATGGACAAGAAGTCCGAAGCCATCGACGTGGCCTTCCCGGTCGAGGACGCAGGCAAATTGGCCGCAGCCTTTGGTCTGTCCAGCCTGAGCAAACCGACCGCCATCGTTATCTGGACCACCACGCCCTGGACCATCCCGGCCAACCAGGCGCTCAACGTGCATCCGGAATTCACCTATGCGCTGGTGGACGTGGGTGACCGCCTGCTGCTGCTGGCTGAGGAAATGGTCGAGAGCTGTCTGCAGCGCTACGACCTGCAAGGTCAGGTGATCGCCACCGCTCCGGGCGCAGCGCTGGAGTTGATCCGTTTCCGTCACCCGTTCTACGAGCGTTTTTCGCCGGTGTATCTGGCGGAATACGTCGAGCTGGGCGCCGGTACCGGCATCGTCCACTCTTCGCCGGCCTACGGTGAGGACGACTTCCGCACCTGCAAAGCCTACGGCATGAGCAACGACGATATCCTTAACCCGGTGCAAAGCAACGGTGTGTACGTCGAGTCGCTGCCGTTCTTCGGCGGCCAGTTCATCTGGAAGGCCAACCCGGCCATCATCGTCAAGCTTGAGGAAGTCGGTGCGCTGCTCAAGCACACCACTATCAGCCACAGCTACATGCACTGCTGGCGCCACAAGACGCCGCTGATCTACCGCGCCACCGCGCAGTGGTTCGTGGGCATGGACAGTCAACCAAAAGAGGGCGGCACCCTGCGCGAGCGCTCCCTGGCGGCTATCGAACAGACCAAGTTCGTCCCTGCCTGGGGCCAGGCACGCCTGCACAGCATGATTGCCGGCCGCCCGGACTGGTGCATCTCACGTCAGCGCAACTGGGGCGTGCCGATCCCGTTCTTCACTCATAAGGAAAGCGGCGAGCTGCACCCGCGTACCGTCGAGCTGATGGAAGAAGTTGCCAAGCGTGTCGAGCAGGAAGGCATCGAAGCCTGGTTCAAGCTCGATGCCGCCGAGCTGCTCGGCGCCGAAGCCGATCAGTACGACAAGAGCCGAGACACCCTGGACGTATGGTTCGACTCCGGCACCACTCACTGGCATGTGCTGCGCGGCTCCCACGCCGAGCTGGCGCATGCCGATGGCCCGGTGGCCGATCTGTACCTGGAAGGTTCCGACCAACACCGTGGCTGGTTCCACTCATCCTTGCTGACTGGCTGCGCCATCGACGGCCACGCGCCGTACAAGGAGCTGCTGACTCACGGCTTCACCGTCGACGAGCAGGGCCGCAAGCAGTCCAAGTCTCTGGGTAACGTGGTCGCGCCACAGAAGGTGATCGACAGCATGGGGGCCGACATCCTGCGCCTGTGGGTCGCTTCCACCGACTACTCCGGTGAAATGGCTGTCTCCGACCAGATCCTGCAGCGCAGCGCCGATGCCTATCGCCGCATCCGCAACACCGCACGCTTCATGCTGGCCAACCTCAACGGCTTCGACCCGGCGAAGGACCTGCTGCAACCCGAGCAGATGCTCGATCTCGATCGCTGGGCCGTCGACGCTGCTTTGCGTCTGCAGGAAGAGATCATCGAGGCCTACGCCGACTACCGTTTCTGGAACGTCTACTCCAAGGTGCACAACTTCTGCGTGCAGGAGCTGGGTGGCTTCTACCTGGACATCATCAAGGACCGTCAGTACACCACCGCTGCCGACAGCGTCGCGCGTCGCTCCTGCCAGAGCGCGCTGTATCACATCAGCGAGGCGCTGGTGCGCTGGATCGCGCCGATCCTGGTGTTCACTGCCGAGGAGATCTGGCAGTTCCTGCCGGGCGAGCGCGACGAATCGGTGATGCTCAACACCTGGTACGCCGGTCTGGAGCGCCTGCCGGAAGGCTTTGAGCTTGATCGCGCCTACTGGGATCGGGTCATGGAGGTCAAGGCTGCAGTCAACAAGGAGCTGGAGAACCTGCGCTCGGCCAAGGCCATCGGCGCGAGCCTGCAGGCCGAAGTCACCCTGTTCTGCGACGAGGCCAAGCAGGCCGACCTGGCCAAGCTCGGCGACGAGCTGCGCTTCGCTCTAATCACCTCGGCGGCGCAGACCGCGCCGCTGGCCGACGCACCAGCCGACGCGGTGGTGACCGAGGTCGAAGGCCTGAAGCTGAGGATCCTCAAGTCTGCCCATGCCAAGTGCGGCCGCTGCTGGCACTTCCGCGCCGATGTCGGCAGCCATGCCGAGCATCCAGAGCTGTGCAGCCGTTGCGTGAGCAACATCGAAGGCGAGGGTGAGGTGCGCAAGCATGCCTGAGTCCTCGCGTTTCGGGCACCTGCCCTGGCTGCTGTTGAGCGTGCTGATCCTAGTCGCCGACCGGGTGACCAAGGACATTTTCGAGGGCGGCCTGAGCATGTATCAGCGCATCGAAGTGATCCCGGGCTATTTCGACTGGACCCTGGCCTACAACACTGGCGCGGCGTTCAGCTTCCTCGCCGATGCCGACGGCTGGCAGCGCTGGTTCTTCGCCGCCATCGCCATCGTCGTCAGCGTCGTGCTGGTGGTCTGGCTCAAGCGCCTCAAGCGTCATGAAACCCTGCTGGCCGTGGCCCTGGCCATGGTCCTGGGCGGTGCGCTGGGTAATCTGTATGACCGCGTGGTGCTCGGCCACGTGGTCGACTTCATTCTGGTGCACTGGCAGAGCCGCTGGTTCTTCCCGGCCTTCAACCTGGCCGACACCTTCATCACTATCGGTGCCATCCTGCTGGCACTGGATATGTTCAAGAGCGACAAGTCCGCGAAGGAGGCTGCGCAATGACAGACGTACGCATTGGTCCGGACAGAGAAGTGACTCTGCACTTTGCCCTCAAGCTGGAAAACGGCGATGTGGTCGACAGCACGTTCGACAAGCAACCGGCGATCTTCAAGGTCGGCGACGGCAACCTGCTGCCTGGTTTCGAGCAGGCGTTGTACGGTTTCAAGGCCGGCGACAAGCGCAGCGTGCAAGTGCAGCCGGAGCAGGGCTTCGGCCAGCCGAATCCACAGAACGTGCAGGTCATGCCGCGCAGCCAGTTCGAGGGTATGGAGCTCTCCGAAGGGCTGCTGGTGATCTTCAACGATGCCGCCAATGCCGAGCTGCCGGGCGTGGTCAAGGCGTTCGATGACAAGCAGGTCACCATCGACTTCAACCATCCGTTGGCTGGCAAGACGCTGCAGTTCGACGTGGAAATCATCGAGGTCAAGGCGCTCTAGTCTGCAGTTCATTATTGTAGGAGAGGCTTTAGCCGCAAAGTGCTTCTTGCAGCCTGCGCATATCCCGCGCAGGCTGTACCTCCGGGATCGACACATCGCCATGTCGATCCCCGATCAATACCGAGACAGCCAGCATGCATATCAAACTCGCCAACCCCCGCGGCTTCTGCGCCGGCGTCGATCGTGCCATCGAAATCGTCAACCGCGCCCTGGAAGTCTTCGGCCCACCGATTTACGTGCGCCATGAAGTGGTGCACAACAAATTCGTGGTCGAGGATTTGCGCGCACGCGGTGCGGTATTCGTCGAAGAGCTGGATCAGGTGCCGGACGACGTCATCGTCATCTTCAGTGCTCACGGCGTCTCCAAGGCCGTGCGCGACGAAGCGGCGCGCCGCGGCCTGAAAGTATTCGACGCCACCTGCCCGCTGGTGACCAAGGTGCATATGGAAGTGGTGCGCTACAGCCGTGAAGGCCGTGAGTGCATCCTGATCGGTCACGAAGGCCACCCGGAAGTCGAAGGCACCATGGGCCAGTACGACGCCAGCAACGGTGGCGCCATCTATCTGGTAGAAGACGAGGCCGACGTCGCCGAGCTGCAGGTGCGCAATCCCGAGAACCTCGCCTTCGTCACCCAGACCACCCTGTCGATGGACGACACCAGCAAGGTCATCGATGCCCTGCGCGGCAAGTTCCCGGCCATCGGCGGCCCGCGCAAGGACGACATCTGCTACGCCACGCAGAACCGCCAGGACGCGGTCAAGCAACTGGCCAGCGAGTGCGACGTGCTGCTGGTCGTTGGCAGCCCCAACAGCTCCAACTCCAACCGCCTGCGCGAACTGGCCGAACGCATGGGCACCCCGGCCTACCTGATCGATGGCGCCGAGGATCTCAAGCCTGAGTGGTTCGAGGGTGTTAAAGGGATCGGCATCACCGCTGGCGCTTCGGCACCGGAGGTACTGGTGCGCGGAGTGGTCGATCAACTACGCGCCTGGGGCGCAGCAGGGGAGACCGAGCTGGATGGGCGGCCGGAGAACATCACCTTCTCCATGCCGAAGGAGTTGAGGGTGAAGGCGATCTGATTCTGCCGGCATAAAACAAAAGGCCCCGCTTCTCAGGAAGCGGGGCCTTTTCATTGCTACTGGATATCAGGCAGCGGCTGCACTTGAGTTTACCAGGAGCATTTTGCTGCTAATGAACCGCCATGTGCATTGGCGGCGGTCAGCGTCATGTCTCCGTTGATACGAGCTCCAGAAGTAGTCGAAGCCGTTAACGTATAGCTTGCCGCGCTGACATTGTTGGCCGCCACTCTAAAGACCGTACTGCTGCTGTTAATCGTGGTATTGGGGTCATACCTTCCGCCATTCTCTGCGCGGCGCCGCTCCATCTGCTGAGCGGCGCTGCTGAGCAGTGCCTTACCATCTTCACACTGGGCTTTCTCCACGTAGCTGATATAGCTGGGGATTGCGATCGAAGCGAGGATCGCCAGCACGACACAGGTGATCATCAGCTCTATCAGGGTGAAGCCGTTCTGCTTGTTCATCAGTTACTTCTCTTCGGATTTGTCAGTCCAGTACAGGCGACTCTTGCTGGCCAGATCATGCGGGTCCGGTTTTCCGCCGCCGTTATTGCCGCCACCGCCGTTATTGCCCCAGGAGACCAATTGCGACGGGTCGTTGTAAGCCCAGCAGGTATCGCCCTTGCAGTAAACCTGTGGGTTGGAGGGCAGTGTGGCACCCTTCAGGACCGTGAAGCGAGATTGATCTTTCGCTGTGCCATCGAGCAAATTGACTCGGTAGCCACGGGATATACCGAGTGTGGCGCGGCAGGCATTCTGCGCAACCACGGGTTGATAGGTGTTGAAATACAACGTGCCACCGATGGCCATGGTATTTGACAGCACTTTCTCGCCATTGGCAGCCAAGGTGATATACCAACCGTTCTTCTGAAGCAGTGCTTCTCTCTGGGCGTCGGTAGCTGTCACCAGGTTGGTGGCGTTATACAGATCGCCTTCCCCCAAGGTCACAGTACCCAACGTATTCAGATCTTCGCTGCGGAAGGAATAGAAACGGTCCTGAATCACCTTGTCCAACGGGTGTCCGCGATAGCCAGAGCCCAGGCTCACGGTCAGGCTGACCTTGTTGTTGGCGCTGAGCAGAGCCACTGCCGGTTCGGTGTAGAAGCGGCGAGCGCTTGCCTCATTGTTACCGGCAACACTGGCGAAGATTCTCCCCGACGCCAGGCCATTGCCGGCTCCATTGTTGTCGTTGTTGATCTTGAAGCGCCAGACCTGGCCGCCCATATCGCCGACGAATATCTGCGTTGCCAGTCCTTCCTGGTTGAGGATGGCCTGGTCGGTGGCATTGGTTTCCAGGCCAATGACGGTAGCCCGGCTCGGCACACTGTATTGCATGTTGATCCCGGCGGCAGAGGCGGACCAGAGGAGGGCACCGGTCTTGGCATTGACGATGAACAGGTCATTGCCCATGCCGTCGGGGCGGCGCACGTTCGCCTGGCCATCCTTCGGATCCTGGTTGGTATCGTAGCCGCCACCGAAGATCAGTACGTCGGTGATGGTGCTGCCAACCTTGATCTTGGTCTTGATCGGTGCCGACCAGGTTTGCCCCAGGCGGGTGAACTCGCCACTGCCGCCCTTGATGATCCACTCGATCTTTGGTGAGGTCCGATTGGTGATGTCCAGTGCATAGATGCTGCGACCGCCACGACCCATGCTGGCATAGGCGTAGACGGATTCGCCGCTGTCGATGCTGCCGTTATTGTTCACGTCGTTGGCCCAGACGGTCACGCTATTGTCCATGCCATAGAGGTGAGGTGAGCGCTTGTCGGGCATGTTGGCATTGAGCGACAGACGCTTGATATTGCCCAGCAACTCTTGGGGCATAAAGGCGAACTGTTCCTCACCAGTATTGGTATCGAACATCTGTACGAAGCCTTCGTTCGTACCAACGATCGCGCTCTGAACCTCGCTGGTGCAGTTGCCATCGGGGTCTCTGGCCGTACAGCCATAAGTCACCAGGCTTGGGGTGGAATGGATCGGATCGCCGAGCGCCTGGCGCAGGTTGTTGGTACCGGTCTCGAAGCCACGAATGTAGTTGACCAAGGTGTCTCGTTCGGTCGTGCTGATTGCCCCAATCTGGCTGGGCGTCAGGTTGGTATTGAGCGGGACCAAAGTTTTATCGCCGTTGACGTTGGTCACGATGTTACGGTTGTTGGGATGCTTCAGCTTGCTGGCGGCGCCGCCTGCAGAAACGTTGCTACCGTCGTTGCTCGAAGACCACCAACTGCGCGCGTTGCCGCGGAATACGCCGGTGTTGGCATCGATAGCGGGGGCATTGTCTTGGTCGAGAACCAGGGGGGAGCCATTCTGAACACCCATACGGTACCGTTTCAGGTTGCCGGGCCACCGGTCGGTGTTGGAGGGGCGGAACAGGGAAAAGTACAGCTGGTCCTTGTGATCCTGACGGTTGAAAGAGTTCACCGGGGCCGTGGCACTGACGAAGGTGGTGTCGGTAGCCAGCGCTTCCTGGATGATGCTGTTGAAGGCATTGGCCAGCGCGTTGGCGTCATCGGCGGTATAAGCCTTGCCGCCGCCTGCTGTAGCGATGTCGGTAAGGAATCTCTGGGCACCGGCACTGGCTTGCAGAGCGAAGCCTACTGTATGGGTAGTGACGAAGTTGTCACCTTCCAGCGTGCTCGCCTGGTCCGTACTGTTCAACCATTTGGCTATTTCCACGCCGCAGGTTTCACCATTGGCTTGTTCCCCGCTGTCACGGCGCGCACAGGCGCCGCCAACCAGGTTGCCTGCATTGTTTATGGTGGTACTGGTGTTGCCATTGGCCTGACCGTCCGTCATGAGGACGAGGTAGTTGGCTTGGCAACTGCTCTCGATCGGACTGGCGGGGCCTCTGTGCTTGCCGGGCAACGCTGTGTAGTAGCTGGCCGCCTGGTAGAGAAGATCGACGATGGGTGTACCACCGCTGGCCTGCATGTCACTGACTACGCCCTTGAGGTAGTCGCGGACCTTGTAAGTGTTGTCGGTCAGGTCGGTTGCCTTACCCAGCTTGACTTGCAGGCGGATAGCGGCAGCCTTGCTGGTTTCGAAAGCATTCAGGGTTAGGTTGGAGGAGGAGGAGGTCTGCTTTATCAGCACACTCAGTGCATTGCCGTCCTGCCAGTCATTGCGAGTCAGAACGCTCTGCAGCGCTGTTTTCAATCCGCTAGCCTCACACACAACTGGGATCCCTGGTCCCTGGCTTGTGAAGGTGCAGTTGGATTTTGTACTGGCGGCACGTTGGCCCAAGTTGTTGTTGCCAGTGCTGAACGCGGACGAGTTGCCGGTATTCTCGAAATAGACTTCAGCGGTAACCGTGGTGCCCTGCGCGCTGCTGGGTGTGACAATCAAACGTGCTTCGTCAACAGTGGCCCCGCGTTTGAATGGCACTTGCTGGAAGCGAGCACCTACGTAGGTGTAGGTATTGGCGAAGGATAGAGAGCTCTCGCTGACACTGACGGCGGTGTTATTAACATTCCACCAGTTACCAGTGCTGTACTGACGCGCATCGTCCTTGTCCTCGAGCAGACTGAGATCGACGATAGGCTTCATGCAGCCGGAATCTCCGCCTGTATAGCTGATACTCAAAGTGGGCTTGAAACCGTCATTGCCATCCAGGCTAACCGCCGTGCGGCTGCCGTCACCACCTGTTGGTGTAAGCATGAACGCCATGGCGTTATTGCCGCACCAGCCACTCCTGTTTACCACAGCCTGCACTTGGGCGGTTACGTCTGCCCCGTTCTCGGTATAGACCGGTGGGTTGGCAGTTCTCCAGGGGGCGGGGGTCCAAGTCGTGGCGTTGGTGACAGCCCGGCCCGTGAAGTCTGCGCCGCTGAAGTCGCTGGCGTTGTCGCTGGCTTCTGCTGCGATGCCTAAGCTAACCGTGCGGTCATCGGAGCTAGCGGGGACAAAGTTCAGCGTGGCGCGGGTAATGGTGGCGCCTTGCGGGACGTTCACGGTCTGAAAGCGTAGGCCGGTAGTACGGGTGCTGTTTTCGCTGCCGGTATAGGTGATAGTCAGTTGCGGAGCATTGGCAACGTCACCCACGGCATAGCTGAAGTTGGTCCTGTTGGTCCCCCGCACACGGACGGCCAAGTCGCCAATGGGATTCTGCGCAGGAGCTATGTTCTGCTGATTCGTCAGCAGAGTCGTGATATCCAGCCGGTGGGTCGTTGTTCCTGCAACGACTGTACTGGTCCGGGCAGTGTTGGCGGTAAAGGTACTCGCGAGCAGGGAGCTGTGGTTGAACGCCTCGGGCGTCTTGGAGCTGACTAGGCTCAGGTTGAAGTTGCTAGCAGCTGTGCCGGAGTTGAGTTCCAAAATGGCGCTTGTGATCGTCACGCCCTTAGGGATGTTCAAGTTGCGGAACAGCAGCAGGCTGTCCTGACCGGCAGTACCGACGTTGAGCGAAGTGATCTTGCCATCCGGGCATTCAGTTGTGGCATCCATCTTCACCGAGCATGTGTAACCGTTGCGCACGTAATAGGTCGTGTTGTCGTTGGAATAGGTACTCGGCACGCCCAGGCTGCGAGTAATCGCAGCGTTACCAGTGGTTGGGTTACGGATATAGCCCATGACGAGGGCGGGGTCTGCAGTGTTATTGCTACCGTTGTAACGGCTGGCGTCGTCGGCGCTGACCTTAATTTCGGGACTCGATACCTTGACGTTGATGGCTGCGTCGATATCGTCGACCGGCTGCAGCAGGCGCGGCACGCTTGCATCGCCTGCCGTTCTTGCCGAGTTGTTCAACACCATCAGGCCGACATTCACGCCGCTGGTAGTGTTAAGCAGGTTGGTCATCGTGTCCTTGAGGACCTTCATGCGGTTACTGTTGTTGTTGCAGGTATTGTTGTTGTTGACGCACCAACCCATAGAGCCCGAGTCGTCAAGAATGAAAAGGACATTGGGGCGGGTGTCGTTGTCCGGTTTAGTACCAAAGAAAATTTCAGTGTCATCAGCCACGCTAACGGCGCTATGTAGGATTAGAAAGCCTGCCAAGCTGAAGGCGCTAGTGCGGCGCAGGAACTGGAAGGGGGTCATGGCAGATTTCCTGTTGGTGTGACGGTTAACAGTGTTTGGCAGATTCATTGAATATCCCCTCGGCGCTGGCCGCCCTGGCGATGCACGGTTTTCACCTCGCAGACACCGCTCTCGCAGACACTCCCCCCCTCGACGGTCAGGTCAAAGCAGTCCATTCTGGGTATGCCGCTGCCTATGGCGAGAGTGCTGCCGGGGCAGGCTGCATCCCAGCGGGATTTGGTCGTGACAATATTGAAGTTGGTTCCGGCGATGGTTCCGGTGGCGGGAAGTTTCGTGTTGTCCCTTTCCTCCAGATAAGTGCTGGTCCAGCGCGCGATACCGGCTTCGGCCGCCTGGAAAGCCATGGTGCGCTGTTCGCTATTGGACGAAATGCGCAGTTGCAGGGTTGCTTGGTTTGTCGCAGTGATGGCGATAAGGGTCAGCATCAGTAGAAGAATCAGGCTAACCAGCAGCACCATGCCGCTTTGCTTGTTTGTATTCATGGCTCAGTCTCTGGCGATGAGTCGATTCTTGAATTCGTAGGTCGAGCTGAAATCACGTGCGCTGAAATTGGCTTGCGCGCTTTTTATCTTGATCGTGACCAGGAGGGCATTGGCGGTTTCAGGAGAGCTGTTGCTGGGCAGTAAGGCGAAGCTGCCGTCGATATTGTCGAGTAGCGATTGTGCCGTCGCGCCGCTTTCGGTCTTGGTCAGACTGTCATTGGCGAAGGTGTAGGTGACTGTCTTGATGGCGGCGCTGACGTCGCCGCAGTTTTTCGGGTCGACGTACTGCAGGGTGATACTTTTCTGATTACTACCTAGCGCGACAGCATCCTTGACTGAATTGGCTGTCCAATTATTGGTCGTACAGGTTTGCAAGCCGGCCAGGCGAGCGTCTGCGCCTATCACTTCCATCGCCAAGCGACCGTTTTCCTGAATCTGAGCCAACTCCGAGTTGCTACGCCCTGACATGAAGGAACTATTGAAAAGATCGGTAACGCCCAGGATGAGTATGGAGCTGATCACCAGCGCGACCATGACTTCGATCAGCGACAGACCTTTCTGTTTGTTTGCGTTCATAGAGAGGTCACCACTTCGACGTATTGGTTCTGGTTATTGTCATTGCTGTTGTCCGACCACTGGATTCTGATCGTGACGGTGGCGATACCCTTATCCGCCAATAGAGAAGTGTCGAAAGAAACCTTGGTGTTGGCCGCATCTACGCTGGGCAGACTTGTTTTCAGGGCCGAGCACCAAGCTGCAATGTCGTAGGTGGCTCTGCTGGAACCGCCGGCGGGGATGGAACCTGTCGGAGCGCTGCAGTTGGGCAGCCCGGTCAGTGCGTAGTTGTTGATATTGCTCGCGCTATCAGTGACGAATAGAACCTTATAATTCTTATCGGTATTCGCCGGTGAAATGACGTTGGAACGCATGCGCTCGACATAGTCGTAGGCCATCAAGGTTGCCTGACTGCGTGCATAGGCACTTTCGTTGGACTTCTGGCTGCGCGCCATCAGACTGGCCATGCCTAGCAAGCCCACGGCCAGAATCACCACGGCGACCATGACTTCGATCAGCGTGAAGCCTCGGCTGTGTAGCGACTGTGATCTATACATTTTCCCGTTCCTGTCACTTGATCTTGGTGGCGCCGACGATATTTACCGAAATGACCTTGTCGCCTACGTTAATCGAGCTCGCGGTGGTCGTACCGTCGCTGTTGAAGGTAATCGTACTGCCGGTAATGGTGACGTCAGGGGAGGGAGGGATACTACGCAGCAGCGTAGAATCATCCAGGACAACACCACCGGCGCTCCAGTTAGTGCCGCTGCAGGTGTTTCCGCCAGCACTGGCGCATACCTTCACGTTGTCGCTACGGCGGGTTATCGCTTCGCTTCGAGCAAATTGCAGGGCTCCGACCAGATTATTGACCGCTGAGGTCTTACGGCCGGCCTCGACACTGCTGTTGTAGCTGGGTACGGCAACGGCGGCGGCGATGGCGATGATGGCGAGGACAACCATCAGCTCGATCAGGGTGAACCCTCTACTTGATTGCATGGAAACTCCGGCGGCGACGAACCCAAAGACACAAGGTTAATTTAGCCATCAACCGTTTCGTGGCTCCGCTTGTCCCAGACGGGCGGGCAAATTGACTGACGAGTTGGATACCCTGGCGCCGGGAGTGTGAAAGGCATCACGTTGGGGTTAACAGCTTGCGCCGCGCCTGGGGGATTGGGTACGTACGCGGCCAGCCAGATTGACCACAATCTGATGCTGAGCAACGCCATCCTTGCAAAGCGTAAGTGTTCCGTTGAGCGCTCTTGTCGCTCCGTCCGGTTTGAATTGAATGTGACCGTTGGCCCTGTTCCATTTCCAGCTGAACTCGGGCGCAATGCGGGCCTGATGAATAAGCTCATCGCCTGCGTCCATCTGTCCATTGGCGTCTTGGTTGCGAAATACCATTATATCGCCCCGCCATTGCTGACTACCCGAGCATTCGCTCTGTCCGGCGCACAGTGTCACGATGCTGTGTGAGAACACAGCGTCGCTACGGGCGTGGTGCAGTGCGGCGAGCATTTGATTGACCGCCTGGGCGCGAGCGTTGTTCTCAAGCAGGTTTTGCAGGTTGGGAAGTGCTGTTGTGATAAGGATCGAAAGAATCGCGAGAGCGCTGATCAGCTCGATGAGCGTGCGCCCGTAGTTGTTCGGGGACATGTTCCAGCATCCTTGCCAGTGGATAATTCCTAAAACATAGATTAGTCCAGGTTTGCAAAATGAAAAGTGCGGGAAAGGTAGTTGTCGTCGGGGCCGGTGCTATCGGCATGTTGTCCGCGCTGCAGTTGGCTCGGGCTGGTGAATCCGTGGTATTGCTCGATACTTGCCGAGCCGGCTCCGAATCCTCCTGGGCCGGCGGCGGCATCGTGTCGCCGCTCTATCCCTGGCGCTACAGCGCGGCAGTGACGGCGTTGGCGCATTGGTCGCAGGATTTCTATCCGGGATTCGCTCAGCGCTTGCTGGACGAGACTGGTGTCGATCCCGAGGTGCATGTCACCGGGTTGTATTGGCTGGATCTGGATGACGAGGCCGAGGCACTGGTCTGGGCGCAGCGTGAGGGACGTCCGCTTTACTCGGTAGATATCGCCGAGGCTTATCGGGATGTGCCTGTGCTGGGCAGCGGCTTTGAGCGCGCCATTCATATGCCGGGTGTGGCCAATGTGCGTAACCCCCGCCTGGTCAAGGCGTTGCGGGCGGCGCTGGCGGCTATGCCGAACGTGGAGTTGCGTGAGCATTGCGCGGTCACTGGGTTTGTTCAGGACGGCGGGCGGATTCGAGGAGTGACTATGACCGGCGGCGAGATTCGCGCTGATCGCGTGGTGCTTGCTGCCGGCGCCTGGAGTGGCGAGTTGCTCGAGACGTTGGGGCTGGAGTTGCCAGTCGAGCCGGTGAAGGGGCAGATGATTCTCTACAAGTGCGCCGAGAACTTTTTGCCGAGTATGGTGCTGGCCAAGGGGCGTTATGCGATCCCGCGGCGCGACGGTCATATTCTGGTTGGCAGCACGCTGGAGTACGCCGGGTTCGACAAGACGCCGACCGATACCGCGCTGGCCAGCCTCAAGGCGTCGGCCGAAGAGTTGCTGCCTGCGCTCAAGGACGCGGAAGTGGTGGGGCACTGGGCCGGTTTGCGGCCCGGCTCGCCGGAGGGCATTCCTTTTATCGGCGAGCTGCCTTCGCATCCCGGCTTGTGGCTCAACTGCGGGCATTTCCGCAATGGTTTGGTGCTGGCGCCGGCGTCATGCCAGCTGCTGGTCGACCTGATGCTCGGCCGCGAGCCGATCATCGATCCGGCGCCTTATGCTCCGGCGGGGCGGTTGGGCCAATAGTCTGGAGAGGGCGTCAATCGATGCCCAATTTCTTCAGGCGATAGCGCATCGAGCGAAAGGTCAGGCCCAGGCGCTGGGCCGCGGCCGTGCGGTTCCAGCGGGTTTCTTCCAATGCCTGCATGATCAGCTTGCGTTCGATGTCCTCGAGGTAGTCCTCGAGGTTGTCGATCTGCGCCAGGCTGGCTTCGCCGCCTTCGGTGCTCGGCCCGCTAGCGTCGGCCAGGCGCAGGTCGCCGGGCGTGATCTGATCGTCCTCGCAGAGGGTGTAGGCGCGCTCGAGCATGTTTTCCAGCTCGCGCACGTTGCCCGGGAAGCGGTAGTTCTTCAGCTTCTCCAACGCATCGGTGTGCAATTTGGCGGCAGCCAGGCCGGTGCCTTCGGCCAGGCGCGCGAGCATCACCTCGGCCAGTTGCGCGATGTCTTCGCGGCGCTCGCGCAGCGGCGGCACGCGCAGCTCGATGACGTTGAGGCGGTAGTAGAGGTCCTGGCGGAAACGCCCGGCGGCGACTTCGGCGGCGAGATCCTTGTGGGTGGCGCAGAGGATGCGCACATCGACCACCACTTCCTGCTGGCCACCGACGGCGCGCACGGCCTTTTCCTGAATCGCGCGCAGAAGTTTGACCTGCATCGGCAGCGGCAGGTCGGCGACTTCGTCGAGGAACAGCGTGCCGCCATTGGCGGCCTGGAACAGGCCCTGCTTGTCTTCAATGGCGCCGGTGAAGCTGCCTTTCTTGTGGCCGAAGAACTCGCTCTCCATCAGTTCCGAGGGGATGGCGCCGCAGTTGACCGGCACGAAGGGCTGTTCGATACGTGGGCCCTGCTCATGAATCAGGCGGGCCACCAGTTCCTTGCCGCTGCCCGATTCACCGCTGATGTAGACCGGCGCCTGGCTGCGTGAGAGTTTCTGAATCTGTTTGCGCAGCGACTTCATCGGCGGGGAGTCACCGAGCAGGCGGCTGTCGACCGGGGTTTCCTCGCCCTCCGGGGAGCGAATGCGCAAGGCGGTGGCGACCAGCTCGCGCAGACGGCCGAGGTCCACCGGTTTGGTGAGGAAGTCGAAGGCCCCGGCCTTGAGCGAGTTGATCGCGGTATCCAGGCTGCCGTAGGCGGTGATCATCGCCACCGGCACCTGCGGGTGGCGCTGCTGGATGTGCTGCACCAGATCCAGGCCGGTGCCGTCGGGCAGGCGCATGTCGGTCAGGCACAGGTCGAAGGGCTCGCGCGCCAGCCACTCGCGCGCTTCCTTGACGTTGCGGGCACTACGCGTGTCCAGCTTCATGCGTCCGAGGGTGATTTCCAGCAGCTCGCGGATATCGGGTTCGTCGTCGACGATCAGGGCTCTCTGACGGTTCATGTTCAGCTCAGTTTGCGCGGATGGGCGAAGGTGATGCGGAAGCAGCTGCCGCCGCCTTCACGAGGTTTATAGTCGAGGCGGGCCTGGTTGCCCTGGCACAGCTCGCGGGAGATATACAGGCCGAGGCCGGTGCCCTTGTTTTCGGTGGTGTAGAAGGGCTCGAAGATGTGCTGTTCCTGCTCGGGCGGCACGCCGGGCCCGTCGTCGAGAATCTCCAGTACCGGCAGGTCGCTGGCCTCGTCGCGGAACAGGCGCAGCCAGACCTGGCCGAGTCGGTGTTTCTGCGCGCTGTAGCGCAAGCCGTTCTGCACCAGGTTGGTCAGCACCTGGGTCAGCTGGTGTGGGTCCATGCGCGTTTGCAGGCTGCCACCCTGGGTTTCCAGGTGGATCTGCCGGTCAGTCGGTGCCGAACTGCGGAACTCGCTGGCAAAACGGTGCAGCCAGTATTTCAGGTCCAGCAGTTGTGGCTCGGCCTGGCGCCGACGCGACAGTTGCAGGACGTTCTCGATCACCAGGTTCATGCGCTTGGAATGATCCTGGATGATCTGCGCCAGACGTTGATCGGGGCCTTGCAGGTCTTCCGATTCCTGTAGCAACTGGGCGGCGTGGCTGATCGCGCCGAGCGGGTTGCGGATCTCGTGGGCGATGCCGGCGGTCAGGCGGCCCAATGACGCCAGTTTGAGCTGTTGCGCCTGCTGGGCGATTTGCGAGATGTCGTCGAGAAACACCAGGGTGTGCTGCTGCTCGCCACGCTGCAGGGAAATGAAGCTGGGTTGCAGCATCGGGCCATCGACTTGCGCCTGCAGGCTGTCCGGACGCAGGGTCGGGTTATGCAGCCACTGTTGCAGACGCTTGACCAGCTCGGGGCAGTGCGGGTCGATGATCTTGCCGCTTAGCTCGCCGCGCCCCAGCAATTGCGTGGCGCCCTGGTTGGCCAGCAGCACCCGATGCTGGGTGTCGAGCACCAGGATGCCGGTGCGCATGCGCTGCAGGATCTGCTCGTTGAGTTCTTCCAGGTTGGCAACGTCGGCCGCGCGTTGCTCGGCCAGGCTTTCGCTGACCTGCAGGCGGCGGGTGATGCCCTGGATGAACAGCGCGCCGGCGAAGCACAACGCGCCGAGGGCACCGGCCTGCACGTATTGGGCGGCAGCGGCGGGGCGGCTGAGGCTGAGATAGAAGGTCAGGTAGATCAGTGCGATGGCGGCGATGGCGGCGATCAGCAGGCCGACGCGGCCGCGCAGCAGGATGTTGGCGATGGCCACCGCCACCACCAGCAGGTTGCCGATGCCGCTGGGCGTGCCGCCGGCCGCGTAGAACAGCGCGGAGAGGAAAATCACGTCCACCAGCGCCAGGCTGAACAGCTGCATCAGGTGCTTGGGCTTTTGCACCAGCACAGCGATGAAGATATTGAGGATCAGGTAGACCCAGCTGCCGGTCCGAAACAGCTCGATATGCACCACATCCAGAAACTGTTCATCGAGGTTGCTGGAGATCAGCAGGATCAGCGCCAGACCGATGCTCAGACGATAGAAATGATAGAGCCTGAGGATGCGCCGCCCCTGAATTCCGCCTTGCAGGCTGAACTCAGCGGTCACCGGCGTGCGGGCCTTGTTGCAGATGGGCCTGGCTGCAATACCACTGCTGATCATGGCTCAGGGCCTGAGGCTTGGGCACATGCACGCCGCAGTGAGCGCAGCGCACCATTGGGGCGGCGGCGCCTTCTGTGGGACGAGTGCGTTCAGGTTTGCTGATGTAGCGGCGCCAGATCCAGATCGCGGCGAAGATGACGGCGACCCAGAACAGCAGGCGAAAAAGACCCATATCGTGCTCTTTTGTTCGTTCAAAGCCGGCAGTTTAGCCAAGCCGAGTGCATCGGCACAGTGTCGGCGTGGCAGCCTGTGCGCTGTTTCCGAGCTGGATGGCTGGCCTCAAGGGCGCCCCACGCCGGGAACGGGCGACAGAAACGCCAGGCAATAAAAAAGGGAGGCCGTGGCCTCCCTTATCAATAACGCTGCGATCAGTCGAACAGACCGAAGGTCAGGTAGCTCCAGATCGAACGCTTCTTCGCGGTTTCGCCTGTTTTGGCGTCCTGCTGCAGTTCGGCCGGGATCTGTTGTTCGGCGTCTTCGTACTGGCGGATCACGTCCTGGCTGGCGCGGGTTTCGCCCGGCGGCAGCGGCGTGTCGGTTTCGATCAGGCCCAGGGTGGCCTTTGCCAGCCAGGAACGGTTGTCGGCTTCTTCTTCACGCGGCACGAATTCGCCGCTCTCCAGGCTCGGGTGATCCGGATAGTTGAGCTTGAGGGTTTCCAGGCTGGTGGCAGCCAGGTCGTCCATGGACAGACGCTGGTAGGCCTCGGTCATGATCGCCAGGCCGTCACCGACCGCCGGGGTTTCCTGGAAGTTTTCCACCACGTAGCGGCCACGGTTGGCGGCGGCGACGTAGGCCTGGCGGGTCAGGTAGTAGTGGCCGACATGCACTTCGTAGGCGGCCAGCAGGTTGCGCAGGTAGATCATGCGCTGCTTGGCGTCCGGGGCGTAACGGCTGGTCGGGTAGCGGCTGGTGAGCTGAGCGAACTCGTTGTAGGAATCGCGCGCGGCGCCCGGGTCACGCTTGGTCATGTCCAGCGGCAGGAAGCGCGCCAGCAGGCCGCGGTCCTGGTCGAACGAGGCCAGGCCCTTGAGGTAGTAGGCGTAGTCGACGTTGGCGTGCTGCGGGTGCAGGCGGATGAAACGCTCGGCGGACGACTTGGCAGCCTCTGGCTCGGCGTTCTTGTAGTAGGCGTAGATCAGCTCCAGCTGCGCTTGCTCGGCATAACGGCCGAACGGGTAGCGCGATTCCAGCGCCTTGAGCTTGGAAATGGCCTGGGTGTAGCTGCGGTTGTCCAGGTCGGCCTGGGCCTGCTGGTACAGCTCCACCTCGCTGAGGTTTTCATCGACCTCCGGCTGCTTGGAAGAGCAGGCGGCGGTAAGGGCGAGGATGGCGATCAGCAGCAGGTGTTTCACTTGCATGGCGGCTTGCGTCCCTGTGACGGCCGCGCGGCCGTCCTGTTATGATGAGCGCCCCCGGAAAACCCTGGGGCAAAGACGCCGTATTTAACCACAAGCCTGTCGCCGAAACCAAAGGCCAGGCTCCCGCCGTTGCCGAACATGACTTCTATAGACAAACAGCTTATTCAACTTCAAGCCGTCGTCCCCTTCGAACAGGGCGGTCAACGCCTCGACCAGGTGGCTGCGCAGCTGTTTGGCGAGTACTCCCGTTCGCGTCTTTCCACCTGGATCAAGGAAGGTCGCCTGACCGTCGATGGCGCCGTGGCGCGCCCGCGCGACACCGTGCATGCCGGCTCGACCCTGGCGCTGGACGCCGAGCAGGAAGCGCAGGGCGAGTGGATCGCCCAGGACATCGAACTGAACATCGTCTATGAAGACGAACACCTGCTGGTGATCGACAAGCCGGCAGGTCTGGTGGTGCATCCGGCGGCCGGGCATGCCGACGGCACCCTGCTCAATGCCCTGCTGCACCACGTACCGGACATCGTCAACGTGCCGCGTGCCGGCATCGTCCACCGTCTGGACAAGGACACCACTGGCCTGATGGTGGTGGCCAAGACCCTGCAGGCGCAGACCAACCTGGTCGAGCAGCTGCAGAAACGCACCGTCAGCCGCATCTATGAATGCATCTGCATCGGCGTGATCACCGCCGGTGGCACCATCGATGCGCCCATCGGGCGCAGCTCCAGCCAGCGCCAGCGCATGGCGGTGACCGATGGCGGCAAGCCGGCGATCAGTCATTACCGCGTGCTTGAGCGCTACCGCTCGCACACCCATGTGCGGGTCAAGCTGGAAACCGGGCGTACTCACCAGATTCGCGTGCACATGAGCCACGTCGGTTATCCGCTGGTGGGCGATCCGGTCTACGCCGGGCGCTTCCGCATTCCGCCTGCCGCCAGCCAGAGCCTGGTGCAGAGCCTCAAGGAGTTTCCGCGCCAGGCCCTGCATGCGCGCTTTCTCGAACTGGACCACCCGGCCACCGGCAAGCGTATGAAATGGGAGTCGGCGCTGCCGGATGATCTGGTCTGGCTGCTGACCCTGCTGCGCCAGGATCGCGAGGCCTTCGTCGGGTGAGCGCCCACGACTGGCTGACGCCCGACTGGCCTGCGCCGGCCAACGTTCGAGCCTGCGTGACCACCCGTAGCGGCGGCGTCAGCGCCGCGCCGTTCGATACCTTCAACCTGGGCGATCATGTCGATGATGACCCGGCTGCTGTGGCGAGCAACCGTGCCCATCTGGTCGATGCACTCGGTTGCCAGCCTGCCTGGCTACGCCAGGTGCACGGCATCGTCGTGGCGCCAGCCGATCCTGCCGTGGTCATCGAAGCCGACGGCAACTGGACGGCCACGCCCGGCATCGCCTGCACGGCGATGACCGCTGACTGCCTGCCGGCATTGTTCTGCGACCGCGCCGGTACGCGCGTGGCGGCGGCTCATGCCGGCTGGCGCGGTTTGGCTGGTGGCGTGCTGGAGGCGACCGTCGAGGCGCTGGACGTCGCGCCGCAGCAACTGCTGGTCTGGCTAGGCCCGGCCATCGGCCCGACTGCATTTGAGGTGGGCGGCGAGGTGCGCGAGGCATTCGTGAGGCAGCATGCCGAGGCTGCCGGTGCATTCGTGCCCAGCGCCAATGCCGGCAAGTTCATGGCCGATATCTATCAACTGGCGCGCATTCGCCTGGCCGCCATCGGTGTGACTGCGGTCAGCGGTGGCGGGCTGTGTACCTACAACGACCCGCGTTTCTACTCCTATCGCCGCAGTGCCCGCACCGGGCGTTTCGCTTCGCTGATCTGGCTGCAGTCCTGAGCCTAGGGTTAGATCACGCGGTCCACCAGAACAGTGTCGTCCAGGTCCTTATGCTCGCCCGGCCAATAGCTGCCAGATCGCCCCGAGCGAGCTGTAGGAGCGGCTTTAGCCGCGATGCGTTTCGCGGCTGAAGCCGCTCCTACAGATTTGAGTGGATCACGCCCCGTCGATGAGCGTGGTATCGGCTTCGGAAGGTCTTCTCATCCAAGTACTCTGTTCTAGCCCTTAATCACCGTCATCAATAGTACTGTGCCGAGCGAGACGACCGGTCATATGCTCGACGCCATGAACAGCATTCGACTCGACAAGCGCGACCTGATCCTCAGCAAAGGCTCGGCGGTGATGACCCGGCGCGGTTATCACGGTACCGGCGTGCTGGAAATCGTCCAGGCGGCCGGGATTCCCAAGGGCAGCTTCTATCACTATTTCGCCAGCAAGGAAGACTTCGCCCTGCAGGCGCTGGCCTTCATCTATCGGCCGCGCCTGACGCGTTATGCCCAGGCGTTGAATGATCCGGCGCTAAGCCCGCGTGCGCGCATCCTCGCTTACTACCGCGACCTGCTGGCGCACTTCGCCCGGCAGGAGACGCCGCAGTACCACTGCTTCATCGGCAGCCTGAGTTTCGAGATGAGCGAGATGCTTCCAGCGATCGGCGCCGAGGTCGCGGCCATCCAGCAGGCCTCGGTGGATATCCTGCGTGACTGTCTGGAACAGGCGCAGGCCGCCGGTGAACTGCCGGCCGACGAGGACTGCGAGAACCTCGCCACCTTCATCAGCGACGCCTGGCAGGGCGTGCTCGCCCGCCTCAAGGTGTGCCGCAACCTGCAGCCGCTGGAAGCTTTCGTCACCCGCCTGGAGCGTTTGCTGCAGGCCTGATTACCCTTCAACCCAGAGGAAAGATGATGAGCGCTCCCGTTCAAGCCCTGTTCGCCCCGTTCCGCCTCGGTAACCTTGAGCTGCCGACCCGTGTGGTCATGGCGCCGATGACCCGCTCCTTTTCGCCCGGTGGCGTGCCCAATGCCAAGGTCGTCGAGTACTACCGTCGCCGCGCTGCCGCAGGCGTGGGCCTGATCGTCACCGAGGGCACCACGGTGGGCCACAAGGCCGCCAACGGCTACCCGAACGTGCCGCGTTTCTACGGCGAAGACGCCCTGGCCGGCTGGAAGCAGGTGGTCGATGCGGTGCATGCCGAAGGCGGCAAGATCGTCCCGCAGCTCTGGCACGTGGGTAACGTGCGGCGTCTGGGCACTGAGCCGGACGCCAGCGTGCCCGGCTATGGCCCGATGGAGAAGGTCAAGGACGACAAGGTGGTGGTGCATGGCATGACCCAGGCCGATATCGACGAGGTGATCGCCGCTTTCGCCCAGGCCGCGCGCGACGCCAAGGCCATCGGCATGGACGGTGTGGAGATCCACGGCGCCCACGGTTATCTGATCGACCAGTTTTTCTGGGAGGGCAGCAACCAGCGCACTGATCAGTACGGTGGCGATCTGGCGGCGCGTTCGCGTTTCGCCATCGAGCTGATCCAGGCCGTGCGCGCGGCGGTCGGCCCGGACTTCCCGATCATCCTGCGTTACTCGCAGTGGAAGCAGCAGGACTACACCGCGCGCCTGGTGCAGACCCCGGAGCAACTGGAAGCCTTCCTCAAGCCGCTGTCCGATGCCGGTGTGGACATTTTCCATTGCTCGACCCGCCGCTTCTGGGAGCCGGAGTTCGAAGGCAGCGATCTCAACCTGGCAGGGTGGACGCGCAAGCTCACTGGCAAGCCGACCATCACCGTCGGCAGCGTCGGCCTGGATGGCGAGTTCCTGCAGTTCATGGTCAAGACCGACAAGGTGGCCGCGCCTGCCAGCATCGAGAACCTGCTCGAGCGCCTGAACAAGGAAGAGTTCGACCTGGTCGCCGTGGGCCGCGCGCTGCTGGTCGACCCGGACTGGGCACTGAAGGTACGCGAAGGCCGCGAGCAGGACATCCTGCCGTTCAGCCGCGAGGCGCTGACGTCACTGGTCTGAGTTGCTTTCTGCCGGGCGTCGTGAGCCGACGCCCCGTTTCCAGCCCCGGCACATCGGGGCTTTTTTATGATCTTTCGCGGACAAGTCCGCTCTCACGAAGCCTGTTTCCAGAGATGTCAGGTCTGCGGGGGGCACTGTGGGAGCGGTCTTGACCGCGAATGCTCTCTGCTTTGCAACGCGAAGGTGGATTCAGTCGATACGCTCAGATTCAGGGCTTGCTGCGTTTTCGCGGACAAGTCCGCTCCCACGAAAGCCTGTTCCCAGAGATGTCAGGTCTGTGGGGGGCGCAGTGGGAGCGGTCTTGACCGCGAATGCTCTTCTGCTTTGCAACGCGCGGGTGGATTCAGTCGATACGCTCAGGGTCAGGGCTTGCTGCGCACTGCTGCTGCATCGACCATCCCGGCAGGCCCTGCACGTTGTGGCGTAGGCTGGATCACGCTGTGCAGATGCTGCTCGAACTGCTCCACGATGCCGTCCCAGCTGAGGTGGCCGGCGTGGCGGCGGGCATTGAGGCGGATGTGCCGCAGCACTTCTGCATCTTCCAGCAGGCCACAGGCCGCTTCGCAGAAACCGAGTTCGTCGCCCGGGCGGGCGAGCATGCCATTGTGCCCGTGGTGGATATGCTGGGCAGCGGCCGCCTGATCGTAGGCCACCACGCCGAGGCTCGAGGCCAGGGCTTCGAGCACCACATTGCCAAAGGTTTCCGAGAGGCTGGGAAACAGGAACAGGTCGCCTGACGCATAGTGTGTGGCCAGCGTCTCACCACGTTGCAGCCCGCAGAACAGTGCGTCCGGCAACTGCGTCTGGAGGCTGGCGCGCAGCGGCCCGTCGCCGACCAGAATCAGGCGCATGCGCCGTTGCGGGTGCGCCTGCTGCAAGGCGTGAAAGGCCTTGACCAGCAGGCCGAGGTTCTTCTCCGCCGCCAGGCGGCCGACATGCAGCACCGCCAGGTCATCCGGCGCCAGGCCCCAGCTAGCGCGCAGTTCGTCGCTGCGCCTGCGTGGGTGGAATAGCTGGCTGTCGACGCCGCGCGCGAGCAGGGCCAGGCGTTCGAAATCACGGCGCTCGAGGTCAACCTGCTGGCCGATACTCGGCACCAGGGTCAACTGCGTGCGGTTGTGGAACCAGCGCAGGTAGTTGGTCATCGCACGCGTCAGCAGGCCGAAGCCGTAGTGCCCGGTGTACTGCTGGAAGTTGGTGTGAAAGCCGCTGACCACCGGAATTGCCAGGCGCCTGGCGGCGCGCAGGGCAGAGAGGCCCAGAGGACCTTCGGTGGCGATATAGAGCACGTCGGGGCGTTGCCGCTGCCAGCGCCTGAGCAGCTTGTGCAGCGACGACTGGCCCCATTGCAGGCCAGGATAACCGGGTAGCGGCCAGCCACGGGTCAGCAGCAGGTCAGCATCGGCCGTAGATTGCTGATCGGTGTCCTGGCGCGGCCGTATCAGTTGCACGCGATGGCCGCGATTGCGCAGGCCGTCGACCAGGCGGCCGAGGGTATTGGCCACGCCATTGATTTCAGGGGGGAAGGTTTCGCTGATCAGGGCGACATGCAGAGACTGTGCGTTCATGTACGCAGTCTCCGCCTGTGCGATGTAACAACTGTGACGGTTGGATTGCGATTTTGTGATGGGGCGCGGCTAGCCGCGCTCGCGTACCCAGAACAGCGTCGCACCGGCCACGGCGGCCGGCATCATCAGGATATTCAACCCCGGCACCAGCAGCGCGGCGTAAGTGATGCCGCCGAAGCTCAGGCTCTGCCAGCGCTTCTCGCGCAGCCAGGCGAGCATGTCCTGCCAGCTCATCTTGTTGTTGTCCGCCGGGTAATCGATGTACTGCACGGCCATCATCCACACGCCGAACAGCAACCACAGCGGCGCAGCGACCAGGTTCACCACCGGGATGAAACTGAGGATCAGCAGGCCGATGGCGCGCGGCAGGAAGTAGGCCAGCTTGCGCATCTCGCGGCCCATGGTGCGTGGCACCATCGCCGCCAGTTCGCCCCAGCTGAACGGCGGGAAGTGATCCTCGCCGCGCGCCACCACCTCGACCTTTTCCGCGAGAAAGCCGTTGAACGGCGCGGCGATGATGTTGGCCAGCAGGGTGAAGGTGAAGAACACCATCAGCAGCACCAGCACCACGAACAGCGGCCAGAGGATGTACTGCAGGAAGCTCAACCAGCTCGGCAGGGTAGGCATGAAGGTGTCGACCCAGCCGCTGAACTGCTGCACGGCGAAGCCGATCATGGTGGCGAACAGAATCAGATTGACCATCAGCGGCAGGAGCACGAACAGGCGCAGGCCGGGGCTAAGGACCAGCTTCAGGCCTTCGCGCAGGTATTGCGGGCCGGATAGGACGGGGGCGGCGGGCATGAAGGTCTCCTGAGTGGTGGATGCGCGCGACCATACCGACTTCGCGGGCGCGGCGAAAGTTCAGCGGCCGGGTGAGCTGCGATTCTGACGGCAATAGGCGGATTCTATCCGTCAAATTGGCAATGGATATTTCCGCTTCCCGGGCGGCCTGGATAGCCTTGCACGCAGTTCCTGTTTCGTGGGGCTCTCACCCTTCAAGCCTTCCCCTAGTGCTTCGAGAGTCCCTTTTTATCTGGCCTGCCGGCCCTGGCCGGCGAGGAGTTAGCGATGTCTGTCGTTCGTCACGCCCGCGTCATCATCCTGGGTTCCGGCCCCGCCGGTTACAGCGCTGCGGTCTATGCCGCGCGGGCCAACCTGAAGCCGCTGCTGATCACCGGCATCCAGGCGGGCGGTCAGCTGACTACCACCACCGAGGTGGACAACTGGCCGGGCGACCCGCATGGGCTGACCGGGCCGGCGCTGATGCAGCGCATGCAGGAGCATGCCGAGCGTTTCGAGACCGAGATCGTCTTCGACCACATCAATGCCGTGGACCTGGCCGGAAAACCGTTCACCCTGGTCGGCGACAGCGCCACCTACACTTGCGATGCACTGATCATCGCCACCGGCGCCAGCGCCCGTTACCTGGGTCTGCCCAGCGAGGAGGCGTTCATGGGCCGTGGCGTTTCGGCGTGTGCGACCTGCGATGGCTTCTTCTATCGTGGCCGCGAGGTGGCGGTGGTCGGCGGCGGCAACACGGCGGTGGAGGAGGCGCTGTACCTGTCCAATATCGCCAGCAAGGTCACGCTGATCCATCGGCGCAACGCCTTTCGCGCCGAGAAGATCCTGCAGAACAAGCTGCAGCAGCGCGTGGCCGAGGGCAGGATCGAGTTGCAGCTCGAAGCCGAGGTCGACGAAGTACTGGGTGATGCCAGCGGCGTGACCGGCGTGCGCCTGAAGCAGTACGGCGGCGCTTATCGCGAGCTGAAGGTGGACGGCCTGTTCGTCGCCATCGGCCATACGCCCAATACCAGCCTGTTCGAAGGCCAGCTGGCACTGAAGGATGGCTACCTGGTGGTCAATGGCGGGCGCGAGGGCAATGCCACCGCAACCAGCATCCCCGGCGTGTTCGCCGCCGGTGACGTGGCCGACTCAATCTATCGCCAGGCGATCACCTCAGCTGGTGCCGGCTGCATGGCGGCGCTGGATGTGGAACGCTATCTAGACGGGCTCTGAGTCCGATTGCGGCTGTAGGAGCGGCTGGGCGGCATTCCGCTTCAGCCGCGAAAGCGCTGATAAACGTCCCCGGATTTCATCCGGGCGACGTGGCAGTGGGGGGGCGTGGGAAGGAGTTTCCCAGCATCGATCGAACTCCCGCACCGATGCAGCCGTAGCCGCGACTGCTAAAGCTCGCCGCTAAAGCGCCTCCCACTATTGTTGATTCAATCCGGCCAATGCCAGGCCGGCTCGTCCAGCATGCCCTGGCCGCGGATGCAGGTCTGGCCGAGCTGCTTGTCCAGCTCCAGGGTGTTGCATTCGGGGCTTTCCTTGAGCGTGGCGATCAATCGGCTGGCGTGGGACACGACCCACACCTGAGTATTCCGAGAGGCGGCGATGATCAGGCGACCGAGTGCAGGCAGCAGGTCCGGGTGCAGGCTGGTTTCCGGTTCGTTGAGCACCATCAATGACGGTGGTCGCGGCGTGAGCAGGGCGGCCACCAGCAGCAGGTAGCGCAACGTGCCGTCGGACAGCTCGGCGGCGCTCAGGGGGCGCAACAGCCCCTGCTGATGCAGCTCGACGACGAAGCGTCCGCCCAACTGGAAGTCGATATGCAGGCGGCTGCCGGGAAAGGCGTCTTCGATGGCAGCATCCAGCGCGGCGCGGTCGCCGATTTCGCGGATGGTCTGCAGCGCGGCGGCCAGGTCGCGGCCGTCGTGGTGCAGCACCGGTGTGCGCGTGCCGAGCTGCGGCTGGCGCGCCGGGGCGTCGGCATCGCTGCGAAAGTGATCGTAGAAGCGCCAGCGGCGGATGGTTTCGCGCAGCTGGAAAACTTCAGGGCAGCTCGGGTCGTTGCCGATCTGGTCGAACAGGCTGTCGTAGTTCGGCACGTGCTGGGCCAGTACCTGCCAGTTGCGTCCCTCACGCAGCCTGACCATGGGCCCGGCGCGATCCACCAGCAGCGAGGCTGGGCGATAGCTGGCGCCGGCCCAGATGCACTCGCGCTTGATCTCCGGGTCGAGGGAAAAGGCCGAGGTGCTCGGCTCGGGCAGGCCGAGGGCAATGGCATAGCCGAAATCATCACCGGCAAAACCCAGGCGCAGACGCATGGCATTCTGCCGTGGGCCGCCCTGCACCGGAACATCTCCTTTGAGCATGCGCCGGGAAATTTTCTCCGGCCCGGCCCAGAAACTCGACTCCAGCCCACCTTCGCGCGCCAGCGCGTTGACCACGCCGCCCTGGGCGGTTTCCGCCAGCAGGCGCAGGGCGCGGTAGAGATTGGATTTGCCGCTGCCGTTGGCGCCGGTGATCAGGTTGAGCCGGCCCAGCGGCAGGATCAGGCTGTTGATCGAGCGGTAATTGGCGACGGCGAGGGTATGCAGCACGGCGAAGTCATCCTGACGAGAAGATCAGCGGCCATGGCGTGGCGAAAAGGCCAGCCAGGCCAGCACGGGATAGCACAGGTAATGCAGGCTGAATAGAAACAGGCCCATGGGGCTGGGCGTGTCCTGCAGGTACATCATGCCCAGTAAACCCAGATAGAGCAGCCCAAGTACTCCGCCATAGAGCAGGGTGAAGCGCCAGCGTTCGGCGTTGCTCGGCGCGCGCCCGCTTCGCCAGTGAAACACCAGCGCCAGGCCGGCGGCGATGGCCGCGGCGATCAGCAGGGTGGTGAACACGCCGCCCAGGCGTACGAAGGTACGCAGCAGCAGGTTCAGCACGATGGCCGCGACCACCCCGGCCGCCGCGTAGTAGCGCAGGTGCAGGCCCTGGTTCACAGGTTTTGCACCAGGCCGAAGCGTTTGCGCAGCACGCGTTCGAGCAGCGCCTTGGGCAGCAGGGTGGCGAGCAATGGCAGGGCGCGGCTGCCATTGCCCAGGCGCAGCAGGCGCGGGCGTTTGTCACGCTGCACGGCGGACAGCAGTTGCGCGGCGAAGTCGCTGGACGGGGTCGGGTTGTCCTGCGAAGCGTTGGCGCGAGCGCGGATGCCTTCACGCAGCGGCCACCAGGGCGAGTCTTGGCGGATCAGCGACTCGGCCTGCTGGCTGGCGCTGGCGCCGAAACTGGAAGCGATGGCGCCCGGCTGCACCTCCATCACCTCGATGGAGAAGGGCGCCAGTTCCATGCGCAGGGCATCGCTCAGGGCGTGCACTGCGGCCTTGGAGGCGCAATAGGCACCGGCGAAAGGCGTGACCAGCAGCGCGGAAACGCTGCCGATATTGACCACCAGGCCGCGGCTGCGGCGCAGCAGCGGGAAGAAGGCGCGGGTGACGCCGACGATGGAAAACACATTGGTTTCGAACTGCTTGCGCATGGCCTCCACGCCGCCGTCGAGCAGTGGGCCCATGGCGCCGTAGCCGGCGTTGTTGATCAGCACGTCGAGGCCGCCGATCTCGCTCTCCAGACGCTCGGCCAGGCGCTGCGCCGCATCGGCGTCGTTGACGTCGAGCGCCACGGCGTGAAAACCGGCCTCGGCCAGCGCTGCGAGGTCGCCGTCCTTGCGCGCGGTGGCCCATACGGCGTAGCCGGCGGCCTTGAATACATCGGCCAGGGCGCGGCCGATGCCGCTGGAACAACCGGTGATCAGGACGCTGGGCTGGGACATGGCGGGGTTCCTGGTTTGGCGATGGAGGTCAGGTTGTACATGGGATTGTGGGAGCGAGCTCTGCTCGCGAACGCGGTTAACGCGAGAAGCTTCGCGAGCAGAGCTCGCTCCTACGGATCATCGGACGAACTTGCCCTGCAGGCGCTCGGCGCGAAACTCCAGCGTAGCCGGGCGATAGCCGCTGCGTAGGTCAGGCAGCGGCATGCAGTCGCTCCAGCTGGCGCCGGGCAGCAGCTCGCCCGGGCCACTGTAGCGCGGCGATTCATACAGGCGCTGGGCCAGGTTGGTGGCATTGCCAGGGCGGTAGGCGGCGACTTCCCAGCGCAGTTCCAGCAGGGCGGCATCGCTGCCGTTCTTCAGGTCGATGGCCAGCGGGCGGTCGCCTGGGCAGCGCTGCGGGGCATAGCTCAGGCGCAGTTCGAGATGGGCGAGGTAGCGTTCGTCGCGACTTTCCTGCCAGATCACCCAGGTGGCCACCAGGCCGAGACCGACCAGCGCGGCCATGGACACCGGCAGAGCCTTTGTCGGGTAGCGGATCAGCAGGATCAACCAGGTGATGACGAGTACGACACCGAACAGCATGAGGGCAGCCCTTTGCAAAGTCTGCGCTCATCCTACACAAGGTACTTGGTCAGGGTAACCGCGTGGGCTGTCGCAGGGTGTGACAGCTTCCTTCGCCTGGCGGGAAGGGGAGGCGGGGAAAACAGAGCCTTCAATGTCGTGGGCATCTTCTGCCCTTTCCCCCAACCCCTCTCCCATAAATGGGAGAGGGGAGCTCACTGCGTATGCCCCGGATTTGCGGTTGAGCAGGTTGTCAGCCGCTAAGAGAGCTTCGCGGACAAGTCCGCTCCCACTACCTGAGTGCTGTCAGCCACCTGTGTAGGCCTTGGCACTCGTGGGAGCGGACTTGTCCGCGAACGAGAGTGGCTAGCTCGCGGCGCGCACGGTCACGGCATCGCTGCGACCATAGACGTCTTCCAGACGCTCGATATCGTCCTCGCCCAGGTAGGTGCCGGACTGCACTTCGATGATCTCCAGCGGGATCTTGCCTGGGTTGGAGAGGCGGTGCACCGAGGTCATCGGGATGTAGGTGGACTGGTTTTCGGTGAGCAGGAACTCTTGGTCGTCGCAGGTCACCTTGGCGGTGCCGGACACCACGATCCAGTGCTCGGCACGGTGGTGGTGCATCTGCAAGGAGAGCTGCGCGCCGGGCTTGACAGTGATGTGCTTGACCTGGAAACGGCCGCCCATGTCCACCGAGTCGTACGAACCCCACGGACGGTAGACCTCGCAGTGGTTCTGGGTCTCGCAGCGGCCCTGCTCGTCGAGCTTGCCGACCAGTTTCTTGACGTCCTGCACGCGGTCCTTGTGCGCCACCATCATGGCGTCCTTGGTTTCCACGACGACGATGTCGTCCAGGCCGAGTACCGAGACCAGCTTGCCGTTACCGTGGATCAGGCAGTTGCGGCTGTCCTCGACCACCACGTCGCCCTTGGTGACGTTGCCGGCCTCGTCCTTGTCGTGCACTTCCCAAATCGACGACCAGCTGCCGACATCGTTCCAGCCGGCGGCCAGCGGTACCACGCAGGCGCGGCTGGTCTTTTCCATTACCGCGTAGTCGATGGAGTTGTCCGGGCAGCAGGCGAAGGTGGCCGGGTCGATGACGATCTGCGTGCCTTCGCGCTGGCTGCGTTCCAGCGCCAGCAGGCAGGTGTCGTAGATGTCCACGTCGTGATGCTTGAGCTCTTCGAGGAAGCGGCTGGCGCGGAACAGGAACATACCGCTGTTCCAGTAGTAGTCGCCGCTCTTCACGTATTCGGTGGCACGTTTGGCATCGGGTTTCTCGACGAAATTGGCGACGCGTGCCACGCCGTCGGGCAGGGTGCCGTCGGCCTGGCCACGGATGTAGCCGTAGCCGGTTTCCGGGCGGTTGGCCGGCACGCCGAACAGCACCATCTCGCCTTTTTCCGCGGCCACGGTGGCCAGCGCCAGGGCCTGGCGGAAGGCCTGCTGATCGTCCAGCACGTGATCGGCCGGCAGCACCAGCATCAGCTCGTCACGGCCTTCGGCGATCAGTTGCAGGGCGGCCATGGCCACGGCCGGCGCGGTATTGCGGCCGAAGGGCTCGAGCAGCAGCATCTGCGCCTGCTGGTCGATCTGCTCCAGCTGCTCGAGCACGATGAAACGGTGCTCCTGGTTGGACACCAGCACCGGCGGCTGCATGCCCTCGATGGAAAGGCGTTGCAGGGTCTGTTGGAACAGCGTCCGCTCACCGGTCAGGGCGAGAAACTGCTTGGGATACAGCTTGCGCGAAAGAGGCCAGAGTCGCGAGCCGCTGCCACCGGAAAGGATGATGGGGGTCATGGTTGTGTCTCTCCTGAACGATTGATCAAGTGGTTTTCCCGTGTCGTGTCGGTGCGACGTGTACCCGCCGTTTTCCTTGTTCTAGAAAGTCCATTCACTGCATCAACCGTCGATGGGGCGCTTGACCCACACCGGCGAAAACTTGCCCTGGCCACCGGTGACGAACAGGCTGACCACCTCGCCGCGCTCCAGGGTGACCGGCTTCAGGTCGGCGACCTTGCGCTCGCCGTCGAACAGTGCCAGGCCAACCTTGACCGGGTTGATCTCGCGGTCGCCACGGCCGTCCGGCTTCACGTCGGCGACCACGTCGGTCTTGCCGTCAGCGGTCTTCACGCTCAGGGTGCTGTCGGTCAGGTTCTGTACGCGCAGCAGGGCTTTCTGGCGGCTGGTGAAGGGTGGCTCCTCTACCAGGCGCGGCTTGTCGCCGGTCTGGCTGACCAGGGTGTAGTAGTGCTCGGGCTCCAGGTCCACCGGCATCTGCGCGTTGCCGACCTGGGCGTGATAGCTGCCGGCCGGGAGGAACTTGAAGTCGCTCGAGCCCAGCGGCGAGATTTGCTTGAGCTGGGTCTGGCCGACGCTGACGTCGAGCTCGGCGCTGCTGGCGTTGTAGGCGCGGACGAAGGCCGAGCCCTTGGGCGCTTTGGGCCCATAGAGGGCGCCGTCATCGGCCTGTGCCTGGATCATGCCGAGGCCCAGAGCCAGGGCGCAGGCGCCCAGAGTGAAGCGGCGTAGAGTGGTTTTATTGGTCATCGGATAGTCCTCCTTGGGGGATGAATCAGTGACTGGCGGCAGCCAGCCCCTGGCGCTCGCCGCCGTCTTTAAGAGTGGCGAGCCATTGCGGGTCGAAATCGGTGAAATCGCTGGTCATCGGCAGGTAGCGCTCGGGGAATTCCCAGATCACCAGCTGCGGTGGGTTGTTCTCGAATTCCTCGCTCTGCAGGTACTTGAGCATCGGCACCAGCGGGCCGCCGCCTTCCTCGGCGTGGTTGGCCAGGTCGCGCTGCAGGTGCTGGCGCAGAGCGCCGGCGAAGTTCCAGGCCGGGTTGGCGCTGTAGCTGGTGCCGACCAGCGTCACCGGCAGGTCGCTGTCGCCGAACAGGTCGTCGCCGCCACCTTCGGCGGCATGGGTTTCGCGCTGCTGCAGGCGATCGGCCTGCGGCATCAGGCTTTCGAACAAGGGGGCCAGCGGCAGGAAGCGGGTCAGATCGCCCTGGTGCGCGCGGGTTTCCACGGTCTCGGTGACGAACTGTTGCGGCTCACCACGCAGCTGGATGGCGCTGCGCACCACTTCGCTCAGCGCCTTGGCAGTGACGTCGGCGCCTTCCGGGGTCCAGTGGGTATCGGTGCGCAGGAACACCGGCGCCTGGTCCTTGGCCGCCTGCAGCGGCTCGAGCAAATCCGGCGCGGCGATCCCGGCATTGCGCACCGCACGGTGGAAGCGCGGGTACAGGCTGCGCTGCAGCGCGCTGGGACGATGGCTGCCGGTGTGCTCCGGATACAGTCGGGTCTTGGCCGGGACAATGGCCAGCAGCAGCTGGACATCGCGTTCTTCCAGCTGGCGCTGCACGCCGCGGATCAGGGCCAGGTTGTCGCGCATCTGGCGCTGGCCGTCGGCCACCGGGTCGAACTCTTCGTCCGAATACAGCCAGCCGTCCTCGCCGATCACCAGGCCGCTGCGGCCTTCCCCGAAGAGCAGGTATTCCGCGGCTGCCCAGAGGTTGATGCCGGCCTGCTTGAGCGGGAAGTTCTCGTCGTAGTGGCGCTCGACGCTCTTGGCCAGGCCGCCGTCGAGCACGCTCGGCTGCGCCGGCAGGTGGTAATCGGCGAGCTTGCTCAGGGCGAGCAGGCTGACCGGCAACAGCAGCAGGGCGAACAGCACGACATAGAGGGTCTTGATGGGGCGATTCATGCTTGGCCTCCGCTCAGAACTGGAAGTAGAGGAAGGGGGAGTAGCTCTGCGCCGAGAGCTTGAGCAGCGACACGCAGAACAGCACCAGCAGGGCGCCGCGCAGGGCCACCATGCGCAGGTCGATGGCCTGCAGGGCGACGCCGGCACTGGCCAGGGTCAGGCCCGGCTCATGGCCGCGACTGGCGAGGAACTGGCGCGCGCCGTTGACCGCGATCACCACCCACGCCAGTGCCAGAGTCGCCATTTGCAGCCCTGTGATGCGCGCCTGCGTCAGCTCGCTCAGGTGCCAGTCACCGAAGGCGAACAGGGCCGCGTACATGCGCCCGGCCACCTCCAGGTTCTCGGCGCGGAAGATCACCCAGCCGAGCATCACCAGCAGCAGGGTGAAGGCCCATTTCAGCGGGTTGAACACCGTCGGCGCAGCCTTCACGCCCATGGCCCGTTCGATGGCCAGCCACATGCCGTGCCAGGCGCCCCAGATCAGGAAGGTCCAGTTGGCGCCGTGCCAGAAACCGCCCAGCAGCATGGTCAGGAACAGGTTGCGGTAGGTGTTGAAGGTGCCGTGGCGGTTGCCGCCCAGGGGCACGTAGAGGTAGTCGCGCAGCCAGGTGGACAGGCTGATGTGCCAGCGCCGCCAGAATTCGGTGATCGACTGGCTGAGATACGGCTGGTTGAAGTTCTCCATGAAGCGGAAGCCCATCATCAGGCCCAGGCCGATGGCCATGTCGCTATAACCGGAGAAGTCGAAGTACAGCTGCGCGGTGTAGGCGATCATGCCCAGCCAGGCGTCACCGGTGCTGGGGTTTTCCAGGGCGAAGCAGTGGTCCACCAGCGGCGCCAGGCTGTCGGCGATGAACACCTTCTTGACGAAACCCTGCATGAAGCGCGTGGCGCCTTCGCTGAACTTGTCGAGGCTGTGGGTGCGGTCGGTGAACTGGTCGGCCAGGTCCTTGTAGCGCAGCACGGGGCCGGCGATCAGTTGCGGGAACAGGGCGATGAAGGCGGCGAAGTTGATCAGGTTGCGCGTCGGCTCGGTGTCGCGGCGGTACACGTCGATCAGGTAGCTAATCGACTGGAAGATATAGAAGGAGATACCGATCGGCAGGATCACCGAGGTGAGCACGAAGGGCTCCATCCCCATCGATTCGAGCACGGCGTTGATGTTGGCCACGCCGAAGTTGGCGTACTTGAAATAACCCAGCGTGGCCAGGTTGCCGACCACCCCAGCCACCACCCAGCGGCGCGCCGCCTGGGTGCCGGCATGGGCCTGAATGCGCAGGCCGAAGACGTAGTTCCACAGCGTCACGGCAGCGAACAGCAGGAGGAAGTCCACCCGCCACCAGGCATAGAAGGTGTAGCTGCCGATCAGGATCAGCAGGTTGCGCCCGCGATTCGGGCACAGGTAGTACAGGCCGAGGAAGATCGGCAGGAACAGGAACAAAAAGACGTTGGATGAAAAGACCATCCGTGCTTCTCCGTGAACAGCCGGGGCAGCGCCCCCCTTTCCCCCCGCGAGCGGAGGGTTTGTTTTGCTACGTCGCCGCAAACCTGTGGGAGCGGCTTCATCCGCGAAAATCGCGGCTAAAGCCGCTCCTACGGTTTTTCGAACACTTGCGTCACCTCGCCACCCAGACGGAAGCTGTTGAACGGCCCCATCTCCTGGTTCATCTCGCGCGTCTGTTCGCTGCAGGCATAGAGGCTGCAGTAGGGCGCCAGCCAGGCGTACTTGAAGTCCTTGCGCAAATCCTTCATGTCCTGCTTGGCGCCGGTGCGCTGGGCAAAGGCGGACGGGTCGCGCGCGCCTTGCAGCACACGTTCGGCCAGGCGCTGCAGGGCACCATGGTTCTCGCCGCGCAGGTCGACTTCGTTGGCCTCGGCGAACGCGGCGATCATCGCCAGCGGCGGCAGGGCGTAGTTGTGGTAGGCGAGGGCGCGCTGGCTGCGGCGCATCTCGTTGGCCAGGTAGCCTTCGCCATCGACCTGATTGGCGGCGATGCGGAATTGATCCACGGACCAGTCGAACAGGTCGCGGCGATCATTGATCACCGCCACCGCCATCACCGACCAGGCAGCCCAGTAGCTGTGGTTGTTGATCTTGCGCAGCGGCAGGTCGCTCCACTCGCGCACCGTGTGGTCGGCCAGGCGGGTGAACCAGGCTTCGATGCGTGCGCTCTGCTGCGGGTAGGCCGCCAGCGGCTGCGACTCAGAGAACTTCAGGCGCAGCCAGGCGCCGGCCAGGCTGCCCAGCGCCCATTTGCGCATCGACTTGCCGGTGTGGTTGAACTGCTCGGACTCCAGCGCATCGGCGCTGGCCCATTTGTCCAGCCATTCGATGGCGCATTCCAGCCGCTCCGGCTGGCCGGTGCGCATGTAGCCGGTGATCATCCGCCCGGCTTCCTTCTCCAGGCGGGTGATGTGCGCGGTCTGCTCGCGGAAGTTCTTCTCCGCCTTGCGGTTGAGCGTGGCGCGCGCGCTGTCGGAGCCCTGGTACTTGCTGGTGAACTGCAGCTCGCCGGTGTACGGCTGCGGCACTGTCGGGCAGGCCGGCGCCTTGCCGTCGCGTTGGCCCACGGCCGCGTAGTAGCCGGCCGGCGGTTGCAAGGCGGCGAAGGCCGGGCCGCTGATTAGCAGCGCCATGAGGGTGAGGGGAGCGAGTCGTTTGGGCATGGTGGCCTCCTCAATTGCCCGCGACTTGCTGGCTGGCGCCGCTGGGGCGCTGGCACAGGCTGGCCTGGACCTTCAGGTCGTCGGCACTGTCCTCGGGCTTCTGGATTTCCAGGGCGAAGAAGTTCTGATCGCCCCAGCCCGGTTCGTCGCGCAGTTCCACGGCGAAGCGGCCGTCGGTATCGACGGTGTTGGGTTTCTCCAGCTTGATCTGCTCGCGGCGGCCATTGAGGTACCAGATGGTGGCGTCGACGCGCTTGACCGATGGATCGCTGAAGCGCAGGTCGAGTTGGTGGCGGTTGCCGCGCAGGGTCAGCAGCTTGTTCTCGCCGTTGACCAGCACCTCGTTGCTGCCCGGGCGCAGGCGCTTCTCGCTGGCGAGCAGCTCGGTCTGGCCGCTGCAGCCGTTGTTCAGGGTGGCCATCAGCTGGCGGTGGATCTTGTCCGAGGCCAGGTCGTAGAGCGGCGAAAATTCCCAGATGAGAATCTTCGGCGGGTCGTTCTGGAACGACTCGCTGGCCAGGTATTCGAGCATCGCGCCTTCCAGGCCGCCGCCGGGGAAGGCCGCGTTGAGCACGTCGGTGCCCAGGTACTGTTCGAGGAAGCCGCCGAAGTTGTAGTTCTTGCCGCTGTGGCTGGTGCCGATCAGGGTGATCTGCGGGCTGCTGTCGTCGCCGAACAGCGCGTCGCCATCACTGGCGTCCTTCGGCTCGGTGACGAATTGATCGACGTACTGCACCGCATAGCCGGTGCCGCACAGCTGGCTGGCGACGTTCTGCATGGTGCCGGTCTTGCCCATCAGGCCGACGCGCTCGGTGACGAATTCCTTCTGCGCAATGTCCTCGAAGCCGGGGATGCGCTTGACCGTCTCGGCCACCAGGCGCGCGGTGCGCTCGGCGCCGTAGGGTGTCCAGTGCTGGTCGCGGCGGAAGTAGAACTCCTTGTCGCTGTCCTCGTCGGTCAGCGGGGTCAGGTCCGGTACCCAGATGCCCAGCTGTTCGAAGCGGGTCAGCGCCTGGCGGTAGTTTTGCAGCGCCTTGTCGTAGTCGAAACGCTGATAGTCGGCCGGGCGCAGCTTGCTGCGATTGACCAGGCCGCGGGTCGGTTGATAGACCACCACCAGCTCCACGCCGCGTTGCTTGAGACCGTCGCGCAGTTCCTTGAGGCGCTGGTAGCCGACTTCGCTGGTGCCGAATTCGGTGCGCAGGTCCTCGACGCTGCGGAACAGCCAGCCCTCGTCGGCATCCATCAGGGTGACGAAGTTCTTCATGTAGTTGGTGGTGTAGCGGCTGGCATCGTGCGCAGCCGGGCACAGCGAGCAGCAGTCTTCTACCTGGTACTGCGGCGCCTGGCGCTCTTCGGCCTGCAGGCTGCCGGCGAAGGCGGCGCAGGTCACTGCCAGGGCCAGGGTGTTGAGTTTGGATACGCGCATTCTGGGGCCTCGTCAGTTGGTCATCTGCTCGGGATCGATCGGGTCGATCAGCACGGGCTGGCGCTGGCGCACCATGAGGTCGAGGATTTCGTCCTGTTTCTCGCCGAGGATGCCGGCGAGCTGGATGCCGCTGCTCTTGCGCGGCGCGAGCATCTTCACGCGGTACAGCTCGACCGACAGCGGCGAGTCGATGTTGATCGGGCTGGAGCCATTGCCGGCCAGGGTGCCGCCGACGATGATCATCGAGATCTTGGTATCGAACGGGTCGAGGTCCAGGTCGCGGTCGGTGTCGGACAGATCCTTGATATGGCCGTACACGCCGGTCAGCTGGTTCATCGCCGAGAGGTTTTCGTAGAGGCGGATGTTCTCGCTGTTGCGAATGCGGATGCCATGGCGCTGGTTGCGCATGACCTGATTGCCCCACAGCAGGTTGTCGCCGCTCTCGTACAGGGTGATGCCGTCGGCATGGTTGCCGTGCACGCGGTTGTAGGCGATCAGGTTGTTCTCGCTGCTGCGGTCGATAACCACGCCGGAGAGCTTGTTGTCGTAGCTCTCGTTATTGATGATCCAGCTGTCGTTGACCTCGCGCGAAATGATGATGCCGTGCTTCTTCTTGGTACCGAACACGGTGTTCTCGGCGATGATCAGGCCGTGCGAGCGGTCATGCGGGTCGATGCCGTAGACGATGTTGTCGCGGTAGGTGTTGCCCTTGATCACCACGTTCTGCGCTTCGTAGCAGTAGAAGCCGTACCAGTGGTCGACGAACTCGGAGTCGATCAGCCAGCCGGTCGGCTCCTCGCGCTTGAGGCGCGCGTGCATGTTCGGCGTGTACTGGGTGATCGATACGCCATAGGACTTGGAGTTGTCGTAGCCCAGGCTGGTCAGCACGCTGCTGGCGATGTACAGCTCGCTGCCACCCCATGAGACCAGGAACGGGCGGAACTCCTTGCCATCGTCGCGCAGGGTGGCCGGGCCGTTATCGGCCTCGCGCCAGGCGGTGACGCGGGTGTCGGTGAGAAACATCAGGCCGTCGTTGACCAGGAACGAGCCGCGCTCCTGCGATAGACGCAATTCGCGGGTTGCCTTGCCGACATGCAGCGCCGCACCTTCGGCGACGACGATGGGCAGGCGAGCGATGTACACGCCGTCTTCCTGTTCGGCGAACTGGCTGTCGGGCAGCGCCTCGGCGAGGTCCTCGGCGGTGACCGTGCCACCTTCGATGAAGATCGCCTGGGGCATGCCCTGCTGGCGCTTGATCCACTCGCGCAGGCGTTCGTTGCCGCCGGTGAAGTCCTTCAATGCGTCCTGGCGCAACATGCGCCGCACCACCACCTGGCCTTTGGCCTGGGGAATCTTGGCCAGCACCGCCTCCTTGGTGTAGCCGGACAGGTCCGGTAGTTCGGGCGCCTCCATGTGCAGCTCTTGCGCCGGGGCGCTGCGTACGCGGTAGTCGAACTGGTGCTGCTCCGGGTTGGCCTGGGCCAGGGGCGCTGCGAGATACAGCGCACCGAGCAGAATGGGTAGGGCTAAGCCGTTGGGTTGCATGGTCCGATCCCTCAGAAACGCCAGATGAAGTCGACGAAGGCGCGGTGCATCACCGAGTCGGTGCCGCTGCCGTAGGCGTCGCCCGGCAGGAACACGCCGGCGCGCAGGCGCACCAGGGCCGAACGATCATCCAGCTGTTCGGCGACGGTGGCGGGCAGCAGGCCCTGCTTGAAGTAGCGGGTCAGCACCAGGTCGACTTCCTGGCCGATGTCTTTCTCGCCCGCCACCAGCGGCGCGGTGATGCCGCTGTCGCCGACGTCCTGATCGCCATCGACGCGCCAGAAACGGTGGTAGACGACGCTGGCGTCGTAATCCTCGCCCAACTGCCAGGAGCTGAACGCGCTGGCCACCTGCAGGTTGGAGAGCTCGCCGCGGAAGGCCTCGCCGTAGCGGTGCAGGCGCGATTCGACGCCGGTGAAGTTGGCACGGTTGCTGTGCAGGCCGGTCTGCATGAACTGGCGCGACTCGTTTTCGTCGCCACCGCCGCTGCCACGGGCATAGGCGGCGCCGATCTTCCAGTTGTCGTCGAGGCTGTAGCGCAGGCCAAGGTCCATCGCCCAGGCGTCGACATCCTGGCTGCGCGAGCCGGTGGCGATGCGCTCGTTGCCGACCACTTCCTGCTGCAACTGGTCGGTATCGCCCTGCAGCCAGGTCAGTTGCGCCCAGTAGTTGAGGCGGTTGCGCGAATTGCGTTCGAAGAAGCCACCGTCGGCATGCAGGCCGAACCAGGTCAGGTCGCCGGTGTAGCGCTTGCTCAGCTCGTCGACGCGCTCGCCTGGGTTGGCCAGACGGCCGTCGTCACGGCTGTGATGCAGCTTGGCGCCGATACGGTGGCCGGGCGTCCACTGGTAGTCGAGGCCGGCGAAGAAGTGCTGGCGATCTTCGTCTTCGGGCGCCAGGTCATCGAGGTCGGTGCGGTAGTCGGAGAAACGCTCGGCAACGCCGACCGTGGCTTGCAGCAGGGTGGTGTCGAAGCGCCAGTTGATCGCTTCGATGTTGGTGTCCCACCAGCTGCCTTCGTCGCTACGCAGGCGCTGGCGGCCAACGCGCAGGTGCTCGCCGGGGTAGGCGGTGAGGCCGGCGTAGTCGACCCAGAATTCGCGCATGGCCAGGTAGCTCTTGTCCGGCTGGCGGGCGTCGCTGCGCTGCGTGCTGTCTTCGCCGTCGTCCTGCAATGGGTCGGTTTCGATGGTGTCGGTGGCGGTGACCGCCTGGCCCATGGCGAACGCGCTCCATTCACCGCGCTCGCCGTAGGCCCAGGGGCGTACGTCCAGACCGATACCGCTGACATCCCCGCCGCTACGGGTGCCGAGGTCACGGTCGTCTTCCGATTGCGCGGTGATCTTCACATCCAGGCCGAAATTCTTCGGCGCATCCGCTGCCCAGGCAGTGCTGGCGGCCAGTAGGCAAGTACTCAGCCCAAGCTGGCTGACGATACGGTTTAGCTGCATGCGTGCATCCCTGTTCATGGCTGGCTGACCTGCAAGGCGGCCTGCTGCTGCAGGACGATGCCGCGGGCATCGCGCTCCTCGCGCAGCAGGCGCTGGCCTTCGGCGAGTTGCGCCGGGGTCAGGCTCTCGGCCACCGCGTGCGCCAGCTCGAAGGTCGGCGGCGTGTTGCGCGGCAGGGCCAGTTGGCTGAAAACATAGGCGTTGACCGGGTTGGGCTTGACCCCGCGACCCTGGCTGTACATCTGTGCCAGGGCGAAGTCGGCGCTGAGTTGACCAGCGCGGGCGGCGCTGAGCAGGTGGTCGAGCGCCTGCTGGGCGTAGACCTCGCCGAGGTAGCCGCGCAGGTAGATCTGCCCCAGGTAGTAGCTGGCGCTGGGTTCGCTGGGCGCGGCCTTGCGCAGGTGTTCCTCGGCCTTCTTCGGCTGCTGCGGCAGCAGCTTGCCTTCGTAGTACAGGCGTCCGAGCAGCAGTTCGGCGCGTGGCAGCGCGGCCTCGCGGCCCTTTTCCAGATAGCCGAGCAGCGTGTCGATATCGCCTTGTCCCGGGTAGTCGTAGAGCAAACGCGCCAGGCTGACCCAGGCGGCCGGGTAGTTCGGCGCGATGGCCTCGAGCAGGTCCTGCGCCTGCTGCGGTTGCGGCTGGCCCAGCTCGGGGTCGCTGAGTACCTGCGCCACGGACTCGACCTGATTGGGTGACACGCTGCCGGCGCGGTAGCCCGCCAGCAGTTGGTCGATCAGCACCTGGCGGTCGTCTTCGCGGTTCTGCTTCTGGTACACGGTGGCCAGCTCGGCGTAGCAGGCGTCGTTGCTGGCCAGGCGCGCCTGGCAGATGCGCTCGATCTCGCCCAGGTGCTGGTCGTAGGTGCCATCGGTGCGATACAGAAGAATCTGCGCCAGCTCTGCCTGTGGCAGGCCCTGCTGGCGCCAGTCTTGGATACGTTGCGCGAGGTTCATGGCGGGAAAGTCCTGTGGGTAGAACAGGTAGAGTTCGGTCAGAGGCAGCAGCGCGCTCGGCTCGTGGGCCTGGGCTGCGCTCTCCAGCAGTTCGGCGGCCTCCTGGCGCTCGGCCAGAGTGCTGCCGGGCTTGCGCGCCAGCAGCTTGCCGAGGCGCGCCTTGGCACGCGGCGAGCCGTCCAGGGCCTGGCGGTAGATGCGCTCGGCCTCGTCCAGGTCCTGGGTCTGGCCGTTCGCCGCGTAGATGTCGGCCAGGCCGATCTGCGAGTCGCTGTAGCCCATCTCGGCGAGCTGGCGGAAATGCCATTCGGCAGTCTGCTGATCGCCGCTCTGCAGGGCTTCGCGGGCCAGACGCTCATCCGGCAGGCCGGCGCAACCGGCCAGCGTGGCGCTGACGGCGAGGCCGAGCAGGGCAGGGCGAAGAAGGGGCATGCTCACGGCTGAACCTCCTCAGCGCCCGGCGGCTACGGCGCGGTCGACCAGGCCACCGAAGGACGGGCCGCGGTCGATGACCACGTCCACCGGCTGGCCGGCGAGGCTGGCCGGCAGGGTTTCCTGCGGCTTGATCACCACGCGGATGTCCGAGCTCAGGCCACCGTCGTGCAGCGCGCTGCTGACGATCTCGCCATGGCGCGCCTGGTCTTCGCCCGCCACCTTGAAGGTCACTGGTGTGCCGGGGCGCGCCTGCTCCAGGTTGCGGTAGGAGAAGCTGGCGGCGACGGTGGCCACACCATCCTGCGGCACCAGCTCGAAGATCACGTCGCCCTTGCTGGCGAACTGGCCGTCGGCCACCAGTTGGCGGGAGATCTTGCAGTTGCACGGGCTGGTCAGGGTGCCCTGCATCTCGCGGGCGAACAGCGCTTCGATCTGGCTCGGTTCGAGCTGGTCTTCGCCCAGGTGACCCTTGAGCATTTCCAGCATGCTGGTGGTGAAGGTGGCGATCGGTGCGCCCTTCTCCACGATGCCGTCGGGTTGCGCCAGGCTCTGCACGCTGCCTTCACGCGGCATGGTGACCTGCAGCGCCGGCAGGCTGATCTGCGCCGACTTCGCGTGGGTGACGAAGTACAGACCGTAGATCGACTTGCCGATGTAGCCGAACGCGGCCAGGCCGATCACGAAGATCGCGGCGCTGAAGGTCACGGCGCGCAGGCGCCCGAACATGCCCATGCCACCGCCGGAACCGTTCTTGCGCGCTTTGGTGAAATTGTCGCGCTGGAGGATGTGCAGCACCTCGCCGACGTTGACCAGCTCACCGGCCAGGTGGCTGCTGATCAGGTGGCGCAACGCTGTGGCTTCACGCGCACCGAGGCCCTGGAAATGGCAGCCGACGCGGTTATGTTCCGGTTGTACCGAGCTGACCTGAAACTCGACGTCCAGACCTAGCACCAGGCTGTCGAGCTGGAACTGCAGCTGGCCGCGGTGGAAGTCCCCGACCTTGTGCGTGGCGTTTTCGCTGGTGAAGCTGAAGCCGCCGGCAGAGACATCCTGCAGGCGTGCATCGATGCGTTCGCGCTGGGCATTGGTGTAGCGCAGGCGCCCTGGCAGCTTGACGCGGGCGTGCTGGCGCTGGGCCTCGGACTCATGGACGACGTTGAGATTGGCGACGGAGTTCATGGTGGCTAATTCCTATTCGAGTAGGGTCATACCAGCGCCAGCAGCGCGGCGATGAAGACGGAGGCAGCAGAGAAAGTCATGGCACGCGACGACCAGCTGTTGAACCAGTTGGCGAAGCTGGACAGGCCGCGGTTGAGCTTGGTGTTCTGGCGCGTCCAGGACTGTTGGTCGAGGCGGAAGAACACGTAGATCTTCACCATGGCCCCGACGATCTGGTTGTAATAGAGCAGCGCCGGGTAGGCCGGGCCGATGCGGTGCCCGGAGAGCATCAGCAGCAGGGTCAGGATCAGCCGCGTAGTACCGATCCACAGCAGGTAGATCAGCAGGTACATCACGCTGTACTTGATGCTGGCGATGATCGCCACGCACAGGCCCAGCAGGCAGGTCCACATCGACACGCGCTGGTCGAACAGCACCAGGGTGGTGAAGGCGCCGAGGCGGCTCATGCCCAGACGCAGGGCTCGCGAGTTCTGTCGCAGGTTGTTGCCGTACCAGCGGAACATCAGCTTGCGGCTGGCCTTGATGAAGCTCTTCTCTGGCGGGTGCTCGACCGTGTTGATGGCGGCGTCCGGCACGTAGAAGGTGTCGTAGCCCAGGCGCATCAGGCTGTACCAGCTCGACTTGTCGTCACCGGTGAGGAACTGGAAGCGGCCCAGGCGCCAATGCTCGAGGTGGTCGGCTTCGACATCGCGGATGAACTCGGGGTCGGTCACCACGCTGGCGCGGAACACCGACATGCGCCCGGTCATGGTCAGCACGCGCTTGGAGAGTGCCATCGAGCACATGTTGAGGTGGCGCTGAGCGAAGCGCAGCTTGTGCCATTCGCTCATCAGGTAGCTGCCGCGTACCTCGCAGAACTCGTTGGTGGTCAGCCCGCCGACATTGGGGAAGAGCTTGAACCAAGGCACGCATTTACGTACCACGTCAGGTTCGAGAACGGTGTCGCCGTCGATCACCGCCACCACCGCATCGCGGTCCGGCATCTGTCGGGAAATGGCGCGGAAGCCATGAGCCAGGCCATCACGCTTGCCGGTGCCGGGAATGCGCACGATGTCCAGGGTGACATGTGCCGGCGGCTCGGCCTGGGCCCAGAGGTTCTTGATCAGCAGCTCGTCGGAGAGCTCGACGATCGAACACACCACGGTGGTCGGGTAGCCGCATTCGATGGCTTCGCGAATCACCGAGCGGTAGACCATGGCGGTGGTCAGCGCCTCGATGCGGAAGCTGGTGACCAGCAGGAACACATGAGAGGGGTCGGCGTCCTTGCCGAGTTTTGTAACCTTGCGGCGATACCAGGGGTAGACCAGGTAGAGGAACAGGCAGCCGCGCACGAAGTGCATGGCGCCCATGGAATAGCGCCAGATGCCGACGATACCGATGAGCAGGAGGAAGTCCCGCGACTCGGGGTCGAACACCGTGCGTGGCAGGGCCAGTGCCAGGAGCATCAGCAGGCTGAGATAGAGCATCCAGCCGCTGGCTTGGTTGAGGCCGTTCTTGAGCTTGTCCATATGCGTCTCCGAGTACCTGCACGCGCGGGGCGTGCAGGTACGCTCGGCCTTTACCAGCAGATGCCTTCGGCCACGCCGTTGCTGGCGTTGGGCATGAAACCGACCAGGTCGATCACCCGCTTGCCGCTCGGCGCCTGCTCTGCCAGCTTGGCGAAACGCTCGTCGCTGTTGCCCAGGACGATGATGTCGGCCTTCGCCACCACGTCGTCCAGGTCACTGTTGAGCAGCGAGGACACGTGCGGGATCTTCGACTCGATGTAGTCCTTGTTGGCGCCGTGTACGCGGGCGTACTCGACGTTGCGGTCGTAGATGCTCAGGTCGAAACCCTTGCCGATGAGCATTTCCGCCAGCTCCACCTGCGGGCTTTCGCGCAGGTCATCGGTGCCGGCCTTGAAGCTCAGGCCGAGCAGGGCGACCTTGCGCGAGTCCTGGCTGGCGATGATGTCGAAGGCTTTCTGCACCTGGGCAGCGTTGCTGCGCATCAGCGAGCCGATCAGCGGGGCTTCCACGTCCAGGCTGCTGGCGCGGTAGTTCAGCGCGCGCACATCCTTGGGCAGGCAGGAGCCGCCGAAGGCGAAGCCGGGCTTCATGTAGTACTTGGAGAGGTTCAGCTTGTGATCCTGACAGACCACGTCCATCACCTCGCGACCGTCGACGCCGACTGCCTTGGCGATGTTGCCGATCTCGTTGGCGAAGGTGACCTTGGCCGCATGCCAGACGTTGCAGGTGTACTTGATCATCTCGGCGACTTCGATGTCCTTGCGGATGATCGGTGCGTCCAGCTCGCTATAGACGCTTTCCAGCAGGTCGCCGGAGGCCTTGTCCAGCTCACCGATGACGGTCATCGGCGGGAAGTCGTAGTCCTTGATCGCGGTGCTCTCGCGCAGGAACTCGGGGTTCACCGCCAGGCCGAAGTCGACACCTGCCTTCTTGCCCGAGCAATCCTCGAGAATCGGCAGCACCACGTTCTTGGCCGTGCCCGGCAGCACGGTGCTGCGTACCACTACGGTGTGGCGCTCGTTCTTGTCGCGCATGGCCATGCCGATCTCGCGGCACACGCCTTCGATGTAGTTCAGCTCCAGGTCGCCGTTCTTCTTGCTCGGCGTGCCGACGCAGATGAACGACACATCGCTCTCCAGAACGGCAGTGGCAACATCGGTGGTGCCACGCAGGCGGCCTTGGCGCAGACCCTGTTGCAGCAGTTCTTCCAGACCTGGTTCGACGATGGGAGATTTGCCGTTGTTGATCAGGTCGATCTTGTGCGCGGAAATATCCACGCCAATCACGTCGTGACCCCGTGCCGACAAACAGCCGGCACAAACGGCACCTACATAACCCAAACCGAAGATACTGATTCGCATGGTATTCACCTCGTCCGTTCGATGCAGTTTCAAATACTGGCCTTTTGGCCAAAACTAGTCCGTGAACTTGCTTTTAATGGCGAGCAAGTTCATTCAGGCATAAGTAGAGGGTGGCGCCGGAGTTGGCACCAAGTGCGGGCCGTTATATATAACAGTGGCCCTTTGGTATTGTTGTCTCTGCCTCGCGTGAGGCCTCTAGTTCAGTGCTGTGGCGGGTTGTGCTGTCTCCCTTGGAACTGCATAAACTTTTCTCGGGGTGAAACGCTCCGGCGAAAATCAATCCGCTATCTGGCAGTCTCGGTTGTTGAAAAGTTATGTATTGAAATGTGTTACGGGCTGTATGAGTGGCGGCTCTTTGGGATAGTTCCTACCGTTCGTCCTGAACCTGAACCGGAGCTGAACGAATTTTTTGATCGCAATATAGTGGCAACTTGCAAAATGCACGATGGCACGCGGCGAGTTAACTAATGCGAAACTATCCGATAACTAAGCGACGCAATAAGTTCTGCGCGAAGTGCGGCCGCGCTGAAACTGTGATGCCAAAGAGTTTTTTCAGAGGTAAACGCAGCGACTAAGGAATTTTTCTCGGGCGCTGCGCTCGGCGCCGAGCGAGGCGGTCGGCACGGGGAACAAGCGGGAAGGGGGGAATTGCCCTGCGCAGCGGCCAAACCCATGCAGCAACCGATGAGCGGCGCATGGGTTTTGGCCGTTTGGCGATCAGTCCTGCGGCTGGTCGCGCAGGAAAACCAGGCTGTCGGCCTTGGAATGTTCAGCCGAGTAACGGTAGCCCTGATAGTCGAAGTCCTTCAGGCCGTCGGGGTTGGTCAGGCGTTCCTTGATCACGTAGCGGGCCATCAGGCCGCGGGCCTTCTTGGCATAGAAGCTGATGATCTTGTACTGGCCGTTCTTCAGGTCCTTGAACTCGGTGTCGATGATGCGCGCGTTCAAGGCCTTGCGCTTGACCGCGCCGAAGTATTCGTTAGAGGCCAAATTGAGCAGCACGTCATCACCCTGGGCGGCCAGCGCTTCGTTGAGCCAGCCGCTGATGCGTTCGCCCCAGAAGGCGTACAGATCCTTGCCGCGGCCGTTGGACAGTTTGGTGCCCATCTCCAGGCGATAGGCCTGCATCAGATCCAGCGGGCGCAGCACGCCGTACAGGCCGGAGAGCATGCGCAGGTGAGTCTGGGCGAAGGCGAAATCCTCTTCGGAAAAATCCTCGGCATTCAGCCCGGTATAGACGTCACCCTTGAACGCGAGCAACGCCTGCTTGGCATTGGAGGGGTTGAACGGCCGCTCCCAGCTGCCGAAACGCGCGGCGTTGAGGCCCGCGAGCTTGTCCGACAGGCCCATCAGTTCGGCGATCTGCGCCGGGCTGAAGTCGCGCAGTTGCTCGATCAGTTCCTGGGCGTGGTCAAGGTGTTCGGGTTGGGTGAAGTGCGGTGTGGCGGGCGGTGTCTCGTAATCGAGGGTCTTGGCCGGTGAAATCACCATCAGCATGAGCTAGGTCTCCAGAAAGCGTGACGGTGATTCTAGAGGCCGGGGGGCGGCAAGACCAACTATCGCGGCGATTGAGAAGAGCCGATCACTGCTTTGGTAGGAGCGAGCTCTGCTCGCGAATGAACCGATACCGCCCCTGGGAAGGCAGAACATTCATGGCCAAGCGAAAGGGCGCTACACCTGATTGGCGCGGCGTGCTGCAAGTGAGGGCGGGTAAGCGAAGCGGGCGACAGCCGGTAGGACTTCCGACTGTAACGGGGCGCTGGCGAGACGCCAAGCGTTATCTGTCGCGTGTGCAAATAAACCCGCATGCCGAGAAAAAAACGTTTTTCTGTCATGTGAATTGGAGTAATAAAAAAGCAAGACCGCCGAAACCTGCAGACAGGTGGCGGCCATTGGCCCTCACCTAGCTTGCCACCTTTCGGCCCCGATCTGAAAAATCGGCGGTCTCTGTCCGGCGCAGCACCGCCCTGGTATTGCGTCGCCTGGCTACTACAAGAAGGTGACCGAGTATGGATGACCACGGACGCTCCAAGCCCACCGCTCCAACCCTCTACGCCCTCGACACCAATGTTCTGATCCACGATCCCAACGCCTTGCTCAACTTCGAAGAACACCACGTCGCCATCCCGATGACGGTGTTGGAGGAACTCGACAAACTGAAGTCCGGCAAGCACGGCGTCGCCGCCGAATGTCGCCAGGCCATCCGCCTGATCGACCAGATTCTCGCCGGCGCCGAACCCGAAGACGTCGAATATGGCGTACCGATCCAGCGCGGCAAGAGCGGCCCCTGCGGGCGCCTTTCCATCCTTATGAGCAAGAGCGCGGCGCCGGTCACCTGGCTGCCGGAAACCCTCAACGACAACAAGATCATCAACCAGTTGGTGGAGCTGAAGTCGCGCAACCCCGGCCTGTCCGTGGTGCTGGTAACCAAGGACATCAACATGCGCCTGAAGGCGCGCGCCTGCGGCATCGACGCCGAGGACTACCACACCGACCAATTGGTTGATGACGTCTCGCTGCTGTCGAAGGGGTATCACGACATGCCCGGCTCGTTCTGGGACCGCGTGAGCAAGGTCGACACCCGTCAGGACCACGGCCGCACCTGGCATCGCGTGCAGCTCACCGACAACCTGCCGGCCGTGCACATCAACGAGTTCATCCTCGATGAGCAGGGCTTCGTGGGCTGGATCAAGGCGATCAAGGGCGACGAGTTGGTGATCCTCGACATGCACCAGGAGCCGCTTCTGCACCAGGAAGCCTGGGGCCTGAAACCGCGCGACATCCACCAGGCGCTGGCGCTGTTCGCGCTGCTCGACCCGGACATCCATCTGGTCAACCTGTCCGGCGCTGCCGGTTCCGGCAAGACCATCCTGGCGCTGGCCGCGGCCATCGAGCAGACCATGGTCAGCAAGCGCTACCGGAGGATCATCGCCACCCGTAGCGTGCAGGGGCTGGATCAGGAAATTGGCTTCCTGCCCGGCACCGAGGCGGAGAAGATGGAGCCCTGGCTCGGCGCCATTACCGACAACCTCGAAGCGCTGCATATGGAGGACGAGAGCACCCACGGTAGCGTCGACTACATCCTGCAGAAGGTGCCGCTGCAATTTAAGTCGCTCAACTACATCCGCGGGCGCAGCTTTCAGCAGAGCCTGATCCTCATCGACGAGTGCCAGAACCTCACCCCGCACCAGATGAAAACCATCATCACCCGTGCCGGCAGCGGCTCAAAGGTGGTCTGTCTGGGGAACCTGGCGCAGATCGACACGCCGTATCTGTCAGCGCCCAGCTCGGGCCTGACCTACCTCACCGAACGCTTCAAGGACTTCCCGCACGGCGTTCATATCACCCTGCAAGGCGTACCGCGCTCGATTCTGGCGGAATACGCGGAAAGTCATATGTAACCTTCTGGCTGGCAAACCCCCCGCGCCCCTGCTCGCAAGAGCGGGGCGTTTTAGTCTGCCTTAACGGATCGCCACAGCCCCGTAGGAGCGGCTTCAGCCGCGATGATCGCGGATAAATCCGCTCCTACAACAGAAGTGCGCATTTGGCTCTCCTTCCGCTTGCGGGGCGTAAGCGGAAATAGCGAAGCACTGCTTCGCCCGCTGAAGCGCCCTGTGTTTTACGACGGGCTGGGGCGCAGAGCGGGGGCGGGAGGATTCGTAGCCCGGATGAAATCCGGGGATTTTTGCCGCCCTGGCCCCGGACTTCATCCGGGCTACGAATTCCTGACCTGCAGGTTTACAATCGGTCGATTCCCGCCAGGAGCTTTCCCGTGCTGACCCACCTCGATTCCCAAGGCCGCGCGCATATGGTCGACGTCACCGACAAGGCGACTACCTTCCGTGAAGCCACCGCCGAAGCACGCTTGCGCATGCTCCCCGCCACCCTGCAGATGATCGTTGCCGGTGAGCATCCCAAGGGCGATGTGTTCGCCGTAGCGCGTATCGCCGGCATCCAGGCGGCGAAGAAAACCAGCGATCTGATTCCTTTGTGTCACCCGCTGATGCTCACCGGCGTCAAGGTCGAGCTGAGCGCCGAAGGCGATGACTGCGTCCATATCACCGCACGCTGCAAACTGTCCGGGCAAACCGGTGTCGAGATGGAAGCACTGACTGCCGCCAGCGTCGCCGCGCTGACCATCTATGACATGTGCAAGGCCGTGGATCGCGGCATGGTCATCGAGCAGGTACGCCTGCTGGAAAAGCTCGGCGGCAAGAGCGGTCACTACAAGCTGGAGGAGCAAGCATGATCCGCGTGCAGTATTTCGCCCGCTACCGTGAGGCCCTGGGCCGTGACGACGAACAGCTCAGCGGCGATTTCGCCACTCTTGACGACCTGCGCCTGCACCTGGTTGCTCGTGGAGGCGAATGGGAAGTGCTGGGCGAGCAGAACCTGATGTGCGCACGCAATCAGGAACTGTGCAGCCTCGATGAGCCGCTGGCCGAAGGCGATGAAGTGGCCTTCTTTCCCACCGTCACCGGCGGTTGATACGGCTGTAGGAGCGGCCGGGCGGCGTTCCGCTTCAGCCGCGATGATGAATCGCTCCGCGTAGGGTGGGCTTCAGCCCATCAAACCGACTCTGAAAACGCCTCATCAAACGAGACCCCGCATGACCATCCGTGTCCAAGCCCAGCCCTTTGACCCCGGTACCGAGCTCAACGCCCTGCATGCCGCCAACCTCGGCATCGGAGCGGTGGTCACCTTCGTCGGCTACGTGCGTGACTTCAATGATGGGCGCGAAGTGGGCGGCATGTTTCTCGAGCATTTTCCCGGCATGACCGAAAAGGCCCTGGCCAAGATCGCCGATGAAGCGCATGAGCGCTGGCCGCTGCTGGGCATCGAGATCATCCACCGCGTCGGTCGGCTGGAGCCGGGCGAGCCCATCGTCTTCGTCGGCACCAGCAGCGCCCATCGCCAGGCCGCGTTCGACGCCTGCAACTTCGTCATGGATTACCTGAAGACCCGCGCTCCTTTCTGGAAGAAGGAAGACACCAGCGAAGGTCCGCGCTGGGTCGAAGGCCGCTGCAGCGACCAGAGCGCCGCCGAGCGCTGGAAGCAGTAGGGAGTCATGGGGCTGTTACCTGAGCCACCTTCGGCGTGGGGCCATCAACCGCCCGGTGGGTTACGCTGCGCACGGCCTTCATCTGTGTCTTGAAGACCGTCATTCAGCGCCGCTAAACCACCCTACGAGTGACCGCGCTGAACCGTAGATACCGTCTTACTCGTCA
>NZ_JADTQG010000010.1 GCF_016008875.1 Ectopseudomonas mendocina | reverse complement strand
GCGGACAAGTCCGCTCCCACAGTGGGCAGGTGCGGCCGCCGATGGGTGCGTTCGCTGTGCGGGGAGCCGGACTCGCGAGCAGAGCTCGCTCCTGCGAATGGCGGTCGGCGTTGTTGCTAATTTGTGGGAGCGGACTTGTCCGCGAAGCTTTTCCCGGACCTATTCGTGGACAAGTCCGCTCCCACGGAGACAGGGGCCGCAGCCGAAGAGTGCATTCGGGTTCGATTGATCGGGTCGTGCCTCAATGCGCCGCGCCGCCACCCGCCATGTTCTGAGGCAGCTTTCGTGTCAGCAGGATCGCCAGCATGCTTACGCCCAGGGCGATGCCGATGAAATGGAACGCATCGTTGTAGGCCATGATGATCGCTTGCTCGTGGACGATCTGGCTGAGCTTGGCCAAGGCCGCCTGTTCGCTGCCCAGGGTTTGCGTCAGCAGGTGCAGGCGCTCCGCCACCTGTGGATTGGTCGGCACGATGGATTCGCGCAGGTAGTCGAAGTAGATCTTGGCGCGGGCATCGAGCAGGGTGGCGAGCAGGGCGATGCCGATGGCGCCGCCGAGGTTGCGCAGGATATTGAACAGGCTGGAGGCCGAGCCGGCATCCTGCGGCAGGATGTAGGCCGTGGCGATCAGCGAGATGGTGACCATCACCAGCGGTTGGCCAAGCGCGCGGATGATCTGGATGTGATGAAACTGCTCGCCGGCGAAGTCCGGATTGAGCACGCCGGAGTAGAAGCTCGCCGCACCGAACAGAGCGAAGCCCAGGGCGCACAGCCACTTCGGCGAGATGACCTTCATCAGCTTGGGCACCAGCGGGATCAGGAACAGCTGCGGCACGCCCATCCACATGATCACTTCGCCGATCTGCATGGCGTTGTAGCCCTGGATCTGCGCGAGATACAGCGGCAGCACATAGATCGAACCGTATAGTCCGACGCCGAGCCCCAGACTGGAAATGCTGGCCAGGCCGAAGTTGCGTTCGCGCAGCACGCCCAGGTTGATCAATGGATTGGGGCGGGATATCTGTAGGATGACAAACAGGATCAGGCTGACCAGCGCCACGCTGCCGAGGCCGACGATCAGCTGCGACTCCAGCCAATCCTTGCGGTGGCCTTCCTCGAGAAACACCTGCAGGCAGCCCAGGCCCAGGCCGAGGGTGACGATGCCGGCGTAGTCGGTGGTCTTCAGCAGCTCCCAGTGCGGCGCCTTCTTCTCCAGGCCGTAGAGCAGGCCGGCGATCATGATCAGGCCCGGCGGCACATTGATGTAGAAGATGTATTCCCAGCCCCAGTTCTCGGTCAGCCAGCCGCCCAGCGTCGGGCCGATGGAGGGCGCGAAGGTGGCGGTGATGGCGAACAGGGCCATGCCCTTGGCGCGGTGATGCTCGGGCAGCTTGATCAGCGTCATGGTGAACGCCAGCGGGATCAGCGCGCCGCCGGTAAAACCCTGCAGGGCGCGGAACACGATCATGCTCTCCAGGCTCCAGGCCATGGAGCACAGCAGCGAGGCAATCAGAAAGCCTACCGACACCCACACCGCCAGGCGTCGCGCCGAGAGCAACTGCACCAGCCAGGCGGTCAACGGGATCATGATGATCTCGGCCACCAGGTAGGAGGTGGAGATCCACGAACCTTCCTCAAGCGTGGCGGACAGTGCGCCCTGGATGTCCTTGAGCGAGGAGTTGGTGATCTGGATGTCCAGTACCGCCATGAAGGCGCCGAGCATGGTGCTCATCACGGCGATCCAGTCGCGACGACTGGGCTCCGCCGTCGCGCGGATCAGCGCATCACCCGCCATGGTGTTCGTCGCTGCGCAGATCCACGGTGACCTCCACCGACATGCCGGGGCGGATCAGTCCGCGCAGCGGGTTGTCGGCGGCGAAGGTCAGCTTGACCGGAATGCGCTGCACCACCTTGGTGAAGTTGCCGGTGGCGTTGTCCGGCGGCAGCAGGCTGAACTGAGCGCCGGAGGCGGCGAACAGGCTATCGATGCGGCCCTCGATGGGCGTGTCGGGATAAGTGTCGAACAGCAGTTCGGCTGTCTGCCCAGGGCGCATGCGGCCGATCTGGGTCTCCTTGAAGTTGGCCTGGATCCAGATGTCCTGGTCCGGCACCAGCGACAGCAGGTAGGCGCCACTCTGCACTACCTGGCCTTCACGGGCCGAGCGTTGCCCGACCATGCCGCTGATCGGTGCGTGGATCTGTGTGCGCGAGAGGTTGAGGTCGGCCTGCTCCAGATCGGCCTGGGCGGCAAGAATCAGCGCGTCCAGACGCTTGAGTTCGGCTTCCAGGCTCGCCACCTGCTGGCGCTGCGCTTGCAGATCGGCCTGAGCCTTGGCCACTTGCGAGCGGGCCACATGGTTGTCGGCGGCCAGGGTGGTGACGCGTTCTTCGGAGACATAACCCGGCTTGCGCAGGGTCTGGGCGCGGCCGAGATCGAGCTTGGAGCGATCTAGGGTGGCTTGGCTGGCGGCGACATCGGCCTGGCTGGCGGCAATCAGGCTGGCCTGTTGATCGAGCCTGCTCTGCGCCTGGGCGCGCTCGGCCTTATGGGTTTCCAGAGCGGCGAGGGCGCGCTGGCGAGCCAGGCGGAAATCGGCGTCTTCCAGCACGGCCAGCACCTCACCGGCTTCCACGTGCTGGTTGTCGCGCACCAGCACCTTTTCGATGCGTGCATTCAACTGGCTGGAGACACGGGTTATCTCGCCCTGTACGTAGGCGTTGTCAGTGCCCTCGTGATAGCGGCCGACCAGCAGCCATTGAGCGAGCAGGGCGCCGACGATGAGGGCGAGAAGGATTGCGAAAACGAGAAGGCGACGTTGCAGTTTTGCGGGCATGCTTGAGGCTCGGGATGCGACAAAGAAATGTAAGTAAATTTAACAGTGTTCCCTTTGTGCTAGTAGACTCCAGGCTTGGCATGCTTTGTTGCGTAAGAGGAACAATCATGGGGCTGGATGACGCACTGATATTTACCCGAGTGGTGGAATGCCACAGCTTCACCCAGGCTGCGACCAGTCTGGGCATGCAGAAGTCGACGGTGAGTCGGCGCATCGCCTTGCTCGAGGAGCGTCTCGGCGTGCGTCTGCTCAATCGCACCACGCGCAAGTTGCGTCTGACCGAGGTGGGGCAGGCCTATTACGAGCGTTGCCGGCAGATCATGCTCGACTTCGCCGAGGCCGAGCAGGCGGTGATGCAGCTGCAGCGCGAGCCGTCGGGGTTGCTGCGCATCACCTCACCCATCGAGTTCGGCCAGCTTTTTCTCGGGCGAGTGCTGGGCGAGTTCATGCGCCAGTACCCACAGATCGACGCCGAGGTGGAGCTGACCTCACGCTCGGTGGACCCATTGGAGGAGGGCGTGGACATCGCCATCCAGGTCGGTCAGCCGCAGGATTCCACCCTCATCGCGCGCAAGCTGTTCGAAAGCGGCCGGCGCCTGTGCGCGAGCCCGGCCTACCTGGCCGCGCATGGCACGCCGCGTGGCGTCGCCGAGCTGGAAGGGCACCGGGCAATTCTGTTGCAGCACGATGCGCCACGCTATTGGCCACTGCTGGGTGAAAACCTGCCGTGTCAGCGGGTGATGACCTGCAACAACATCACCTTCGCCCGTGAGGCGACCCTGGCGGGCGCCGGGATTTCCGGGCTGCCGGTGATGATCAGCGAAGAGGCGGTGCGTAGCGGACGCTTGATCGAGCTGTTGCCCGAGGCGCGTCTGCCGGTGGGCGAGGTGTACGCCATCTATCCGTCGCGGCGTTTCCAGGCGATGAAGGTCAAGACCTTCCTCGACTTTCTCATCGCCAGCTTGCCGATCACCCGTGGCGGGTTGCTGGAGCCTGGGGCCGTCGGCCTGCTAACATCGCCCGCTTGATTCAAAACCTCGTGTCTTCCTTCCGAGAGCATTCATGACCACCGTCCGTACCCGTATCGCGCCATCGCCGACCGGCGATCCCCATGTCGGCACCGCCTATATCGCACTGTTCAACCTGTGCTTCGCTCGCCAGCACGGTGGCCAGTTCATCCTGCGCATCGAAGACACCGATCAGCTGCGTTCGACCCGCGAGTCCGAGCAGCAGATCTTCGACGCCCTGCGCTGGCTGGGTATCGAATGGCACGAAGGCCCGGATGTCGGCGGCCCGCATGGCCCGTACCGGCAGAGCGAGCGTGGCGAGATCTACAAGAAGTATTCGGACGAGCTGGTCGCCAAGGGCCACGCCTTCCCGTGCTTCTGCTCCGCCGAGCGCCTCGATGAAGTGCGCGCGCTGCAGATGGCCAACAAGGAAACCCCGCGTTACGACGGCCATTGCATGCACCTCGATCCAGCCGAGGCGCAGCGTCGCATCGCTGCAGGCGAGTCGCACGTGGTGCGCATGAAGGTGCCGAGCGAAGGCGTCTGCGTGGTGCCGGACATGCTCCGTGGCGATGTCGAGATCCCCTGGGATCGCATGGACATGCAGGTGTTGATGAAGGCCGATGGCCTGCCCACCTACTTCCTGGCCAACGTGGTCGATGACCACCTGATGGGCATTACCCATGTGCTGCGTGGCGAAGAGTGGCTGCCGTCGGCGCCCAAGCTGATCAAGCTCTACGAGTACTTCGGCTGGGAGCAGCCGGCGCTGTGCTACATGCCGCTGCTGCGCAATCCGGACAAGAGCAAGCTGTCCAAGCGCAAGAATCCTACCAGCATCACCTTCTACGAGCGCATGGGCTACCTGCCGCAGGCCATGCTCAACTATCTGGGGCGCATGGGCTGGTCGATGCCGGACGAGCGCGAGAAGTTCTCGCTGGCCGAGATGATCGAACACTTCGATATCAACCGCGTATCTCTGGGCGGGCCGATCTTCGACCTGGAGAAACTCTCCTGGCTCAATGGCCAGTGGCTGCGCGAGCTGCCGGTGGAAACCTTTGCCGCCGAAGTGCAGAAGTGGGCGCTCAACCCCGAGTACCTGATGAAGATCGCGCCGCACGTGCAGGGCAGGGTGGAAACCTTCAGTCAGATCGCACCGCTGGCCGGCTTTTTCTTCTCCGGCGCGCTGAATCTGGATGCCAAGCTGTTCGAGCACAAGAAACTCTCGGCGGATCAGGTGCGCCAGCTGATGCAACTGATCCTGTGGAAGCTCGAGTCGCTGCGCCAGTGGGAAAAAGAGCGCATCACCGGCTGCATCCAGGCCGTGGTCGAGCATCTGGAACTTAAGCTGCGTGACGCCATGCCGCTGATGTTCGCTGCCATCACCGGGCAGGCCAGCTCGGTTTCCGTGCTCGATGCCATGGAAATCCTCGGCCCGGACCTGACCCGTTTCCGCCTGCGCCAGGCGCTGGAGCTGCTCGGTGGCACCTCGAAGAAGGAAGCCAAGGAGTGGGAGAAGCTGCTGGCGGCCATCGGCTAAGTTGAGGCGGGCAGCCGTGGGAGGGGCTTTAGCCGCGATGATTTGATTTTGTCGCCGCTGAAGCGCCTCCCACGGTTACGGCTCGCTCTCCACGAGGAGAGGCCTAAGTAATTGTTCTAGTGGCAAAAACTTTTGGCTAACAGCAAAAATGTTGTTGACAGCCAATCGGGGCGCTCTTAACATGCGCCCCGTCCTCGAGATGGGGCTATAGCTCAGCTGGGAGAGCGCTTGCATGGCATGCAAGAGGTCAACGGTTCGATCCCGTTTAGCTCCACCAATCTCGACTCCCTCGGGAGTGCCAGAATCGGTCTGACCGATTCGCGATCAGGGGTTTTGCGTCCCCTTCGTCTAGTGGCCTAGGACACCGCCCTTTCACGGCGGTAACAGGGGTTCGAGTCCCCTAGGGGACGCCACTTATTCCAGCCGCAGCGCTCAGGCGCTGCAGCCAGACCGAAAGGTTTCGGGGCTATAGCTCAGCTGGGAGAGCGCTTGCATGGCATGCAAGAGGTCAACGGTTCGATCCCGTTTAGCTCCACCAAACACTGACAAGGCCAGCTTAGCGCTGGCCTTGTTCTTCGAAGGTTTTGTCCCCTTCGTCTAGTGGCCTAGGACACCGCCCTTTCACGGCGGTAACAGGGGTTCGAGTCCCCTAGGGGACGCCATTTTCCAGTCGCAACGCGCAAGCGCTGCGAGCCGACCGCAAGGTTTCGGGGCTATAGCTCAGCTGGGAGAGCGCTTGCATGGCATGCAAGAGGTCAACGGTTCGATCCCGTTTAGCTCCACCAATCACACAAGGCCAGCCTAGCGCTGGCCTTGTCGTTCGAAGGTTTCGTCCCCTTCGTCTAGTGGCCTAGGACACCGCCCTTTCACGGCGGTAACAGGGGTTCGAGTCCCCTGGGGACGCCATTTTTCTTGCCGCATTTGCGGAACCCAGGGGCTGCCTCTTCGGAGGTGGCCCCTTTTTGTTTTCGCTTGCCCTTGGAGCACAGTGATCGCTGCCGGAGCCCTGACGCTGCTTCTCAGGCGTCGTTGAGTGCCACGGCTTCGTAGCTGACCACGCGGTTGCGGCCGTCTGCCTTGGCGCGATACAGGGCGCGATCCGCCAGTTCCAGCCAGCGCTCGCCGCAGTTGGGATCGTTCGGTACCCCGGCGTGCAGGCCGATGCTCAGGCTCAGTGGTATCGATTGCTGCTGGTAGCTGCAGGGTGTTCGGGCGATGTCTTCGCGTAGCTGTTCAGCGAGGTCGAGTGCGCCGGTAAGGTCGGTACCGTCGAGCAGGGCGACGAACTCCTCGCCGCCGAAGCGGGCCAGCAGGTCGCTGCTGCGCAGACGTTGCTGGATGCGTTGGGCTGCATGGCGCAGGCACGCATCGCCGGCCAGGTGACCATAGTGGTCATTGACGTGCTTGAAGTGATCCAGGTCCATCATCAGGATCGCCAGCGACTGCTGGCTGCGCTCGGCGCGGGCGCAAGCGCGCGCCAGTTCCTCGCTGAGCGTCTGACGATTGAACAGGCCGGTGAGGCCATCACGGCGATTCAGCTCCGCCAGGCGCAGGTTGGCGTTGGACAGCTGCTGCAGGGTGTCCTGCAGGGTCGCGGTGCGCTCCTGCACGCGTTGTTCCAGGCTCTCGCTGATCTGCCTCTGCAGTTCCAGGTGCTTGGCCTGCTCGTTGCGCAGATGGCGCTCCTGTTCGATCAGTCTGGCCTGTGCCAGGCGTTCGGCGTGTTGCACCTGGCGGATGCGTGCGGCAAGGGCGATGGAGAAAACCGTCATCTCGATCAGGCCGCCCACCTGTTGCGCGTGAAGGGTTAGCAGCGAGTAGGGCAGCAGCCCGGTGCCGGTGAGGATGCTGGCCAGGCTGGCGGTGATCAGCACGAACCAGCCCAGGGCGAACAGGCGTGCCGCCGCATAACCTTCACGCCAGCGCAGCAGAGTGATGATGAAGGCGGCCACGGCGCAGGCGACCACCAGTACGAAGCTGCCTATCAGTGCGGGTGCATAAGGTCCGAGGAGCGCCATGCCCAGTACCAGCCAGGCGCAGGCCTTGAGTGCGTTGGCGACCCAGCGGTAGGGCTTCGCGGCCTTGTCCAGCTCCAGCACGCCGTAGGTGAACTGTATGCCGAACAAGGTCGCCAGGGCCGAACTGAGTGGAAAGCTGAGCTGGTGCCAGGCCAGGGCGTTGGGCCACAACCATTGCAGGGCGAAGCCAAGCTGGATGAACTGATAGAGACTGAAGCTGGCGACGAACAGGCTGTACCAGAGGTAATTGCGGTCACGCGTGATGCAGAAGATGCTCAGGTTGTAGATCAGCATCGCGATCAGGGCGCCGAAGAACAGGCCCTGCAATAACAGGCTGCTCTGCTCCTGATGGTCGAAAGCCTCATGGGTCATCAGGCTGGCGCTGAGGTTGGCCGAGCCCTCGGTCTGCATGCGCAGCCAGATACGTCGCTGCTCGCCAGCGTCCAGGTGCAGGGGAAGTACCAGCTGGCGGTGTTCGACCCAGCGCCAGTGGAACGGTCGCTGGTCGCCCGCGCGGTAGACTCGTTCACCGTCCAGGCCGTAGGCATCGAGGTGATCCAGCAATGGATTGCCGATCAGCAATACCCAGCCAAGCGAGCGATCGTGCGGATTGTGCACGTCCAGACGCAACCAGTAGGCGCTGCCGCCGTAGCCGAAGCTGGCATCGCGCCGGTCGACGGGTTGCCAGGCAGAGTCGGGCAGGGCCCGGACATTGGTGATGTCGGCCTGGCCGCTCGGGTCTTGCCAGAAATACATGTAGGGGCCAGGCAGCGTCTGCGTCTGGCCGCTCGGCAGCGGCAGGCTGTCTGCCCAGGTCAGGGTTGGCAGCAGCAGAAGCATCAATAGGCGCAGGATGGCAGTCAATTGCTCGTTCTCGGGCTCTCTGGCGACTGGCGCATTATGGCGTGCCGCAATGAGACGATGAAAGCTCGGCGCTGCATACGCTGGCAGTGCCGCGTATCATGCGGCACCTGATCGGTGGCCACCGAGTATAGCGGCGCCACCTCGTTGATTGGATCACTTGCCAGCCGCGACTTCGCGTGCCGGCTGCAAACCTGGAGGTACCGCCATGAACTGGGAGCTGCCCAGCCCCTTCGTCATCGATATCGAAGTGACAGCAGAAGATATCGACGGTCTCGGCCATGCCAACAACGCGGTGTATGTCAGCTGGCTGGAGCGCTGCGCCTGGCGTCATTCGCAGTTTCTGGGGCTGGATCTGGTCGAGTATCGCCGCCTGGATCGGGCCATGGCCGTGGTGCGTCACGAGATCGATTACCTGGCCAGCGCCTATGAAGGGCAGCAGCTGCAGATGGCGACCTGGATCGTCGAGTCCGACCAACGCCTGAAGATGGATCGTCGTTTCCAGCTGGTGCGGCCCGAGGATGGTCTGACGCTGCTCAGGGCCAAGACCACCTTCGTCTGCATCGAGCTGTCCAGCGGGCGCCCCAAGCGCATGCCATCGGAGTTCATCGAGGGCTATGGCCAGGCCTTGATGGAGCCTTATCCGCTTGAACTATAAGCGCGCTCAGTCGATCAGCGGCGCGAGAAATACCTGGTGCGGTTCGACCATCACGGCGAACTGACGGGTTTCGCCGGGGCGCAGCAGTATCGACTGCGCGACGTCCGGCCCACGCCCGCCGCAATAGCCGTCGGGTGACAGGGCCACGGCGACGCTTAATTCGCCGCTGGGCAGGTCCAGGCTGGTGCGTTCGCCTGGGCCAAGCTTCGCCACCGCCTGCTGGTTGACGTAGAGTTCCACGTCGCAGGCGTTCGGCGCGTTGCTGTCGCGGCTGAAGATCAAGCGCGCCGGCGCGTCGGCGACCGGGTCGGGCGGTATCTGTTCGATACCCCTGGGCAGCGCGTCGCTGGCCTGTGCCCCCAGATACCACATACCCAGAACGATCAACGCGAGATAACGCATGACGAGCCTCCTGTTTGGTGATTGTCAGTGTGGCCCATCTTGCGCGCGGCGCGCGACCCCTTAAACTGTGCGCCCCATTTTTTCGGACTATCTCATGCAAATCGCCCTGGCGCCCATGGAGGGGCTGGTCGACGAGATCCTGCGCGACGTACTGACCCGCATCGGTGGTATCGACTGGTGCGTGACCGAGTTCATTCGCGTGAGCGAGCGGCTGTTGCCGGCGGCGACCTACCACAAGCTCGCGCCCGAGCTGTTCAACGGTTCACGCACCCAGGCCGGCACGCCGATGCGGGTGCAGTTTCTCGGCTCCGATCCGCAATGCCTGGCCGACAACGCCGCGTTCGCCTGTACGCTCGGCGCGCCTGTGATCGATCTCAACTTCGGTTGCCCGGCCAAGACGGTGAACAAGTCGCGCGGCGGTGCGGTGCTACTCAAGGAGCCCGAGTTGCTACATGCGATCGTCCGTGAGGTGCGCCGCACGGTGCCGGTCGAAATTCCAGTGACGGCAAAGATGCGCCTGGGCTTCGAGGGCAAAGAGGGCGCGCTTGACTGCGCGCGGGCGCTGGCCGAAGGCGGGGCGAGCCAGATCGTCGTGCATGCGCGCACCAAGGTCGAGGGCTACAAGCCGCCGGCGCATTGGGAGTGGGTGGCGCGGGTGCAGGAGGTGGTCGGCGTGCCGGTGTTCGCCAATGGCGAAGTGTGGACGCTGGACGACTGGCGCCGCTGCCGCGAGGTCAGCGGCGTGGATGACATCATGTTGGGCCGCGGCCTGGTATCGCGCCCCGGCCTGGCGCGGCAGATCGCGGCGGTCAGGGCCGGTGAGGCGCCGGAGGAAATGAGTTGGGCCGAACTGCAGCCGCTGCTGCTCGACTTCTGGCAGCAGGCAAGGCGCAAGCTGGCGCCGCGCTACGCACCGGGGCGCCTGAAACAGTGGTTGGCAATGCTCACTCGTACATATCCGGAGGCCGTCGCGCTGTTTGCCGAGGTGCGCCGCGAGCAGGATTGCGAGCGTATCGACCGGCTACTGATGATGCCCTCCAGCTAAAGCCCTGTGGCCTGGATGAAATCCAGGCGGCGGACACATTCTCCTCAGATTGCATCCGGGCTGCGGCTGAAGCTTGGTGCGCACGCCACACGCTGCGGTAGGGGCGGTGCGTGGCTGGTGGCACATGCTTCCATGCTGGCTGTAAACGAATTTTTCAGGCTCTTGAAAAATGTTCTGGCGACCCTAGATACGTGACTGCGGAATGCCGAAGTCGGGTTCCGCGATATGAACCTTGCTGAAATTTTCAGGAGAATACTCATGAGCAACGTACTGTCCCTGGCCCCTCTGTTCCGCCAGTCCGTCGGTTTCGACCGTTTCAACGATCTTTTCGAGTCTGCCTTGCGCAGCAATGACGCTGGCAGTTCCTACCCACCCTATAACGTCGAGAAGCACGGCGAAGACCACTACCGCATCGTGGTCGCGGCTGCCGGCTTCGAGGAAGGCGATCTGGAGCTGCAGGTCGAGCGGGGCGTGCTGACCGTGGTCGGCAACAAGCGTGATCGCAGCGCCGAGAGCGTCAGCTACCTGCATCAGGGCATCGCCCAGCGTGCGTTCAAGCTGTCGTTCCGCCTGGCCGATCATATCGAGGTCAAGGGTGCCAACCTGGTTAACGGTCTGCTCCATGTCGAGCTGGAGCGCATCGTGCCGGAAGAGGCCAAGGCCAAGCGCATTCCCATTGGCAGTCAGCGTCCTGCGCTGGAAAGCTGAGTCGATGGTCGATGAAGCAGGCGCCCCGCGGGGCTAATGCTGTTCACATAAGAATGGTCGAACGCGATCAGTCCCCTCGCCCCTCCGGGGAGAGGGTTAGGGCGGGCCGCGTTCGGCGAGGGAAAAACTGGCAGTTTTGCAGTGTTTTCAGCCCTCTCCCCCAGCCCCTCTCCCATAAATGGGAGAGGGGAGCCAAGCGCGAGCACCTTAAGCGAACAGTTACCCCGCGGGGCGCCTTTTTCATTTGGCTCGGCTCTAGCCGTTCAGCATCAGCAGGTCGCGGAAGGCTTCCTGCGGCAGCGGTCTGCTGAACAGATAACCCTGATAAAGATGGCAACCTTGCGACTGCAGGAACTCCAGTTGGTCCTGCTGTTCGACACCCTCTGCGATCAACCCCAGGCCCAGGCTGCGTGCCATGGCGACGATGGCGCGAATGATCTCGGCGTCGTTGGGGTCGTTGGTGGCGTCGCGCACGAACGACTGGTCGATCTTCAGCATGTCCACCGGCAGGCGCTTGAGGTAGGTCAGCGAACTGTAGCCAGTGCCGAAATCGTCCATGGCGAAGCTGACGCCTTGCTTTTTCAGGCGCAGCATCTTGCCGACGGTATCGTCGATATTCTGAATGACGATGCCTTCGGTGATTTCCAGCTTGAGCATGGCATTGGGCAACTGGCTGGCACGCAGGCAGTTGGCTACGCGTTCGACGAAGTCGTGCTGGCGGAACTGGCGGGGGCTGATGTTGACGCACAGGCTGAAGCGCTCGCTGTCGACCAAGCCACCAGCCAGTAGCTGGGAGCAGAAATGACAGGCCTCGGCCAGCACCCAGCCACCGACCTCAACGATCAATCCGCTTTCTTCCAGCACCTGAATGAAGTGCGCCGGCGATTGTGGCCCCAGTTGCGGATGCTGCCAGCGCAGCAGGGCTTCGGCGCCGACCACCTTGCCGTCACGGGCGTCGACCTGGGGCTGGAAGTGCAGTTCGAATTCGCCACGAGCCAGAGCCAGGCGCAGATCATTCTCCAGGCGCAGGCGAGCGCTGGCTGCATCCTGCATGGTGCTGCGAAACAGCTGGATAGCGTTGCGGCCGGAATCCTTGGCGCGGTACAGGGCAATATCGGCGCGTTTGAGCAAATCTGCTGGAGTGTTGCCGTGGTCGGGAATCAGCGCGACACCGATGCTCGGTGTGACCTGCAGGCGGTGTCCGTCCAGCAGCATCGGTTCGGCAAGCAGCTGACGCAGTTTTTCGGCGACCTGGCGGACGTGGCGGGTGACTTCCGAGCGTTTGCCCTCCAGGCCAGAGAGCAACACCACGAATTCGTCGCCGCCCAGGCGCGCCACGGTGTCCTCCAGACGCACGCTGGCCTCCAGGCGTGCGGTGACCAGGCGCAGCACGGAGTCGCCGACAGGGTGGCCGAGTGAGTCGTTGATGTGCTTGAAGTGGTCGAGATCAAGAAACAGCAGGGCGCCGCGCAGGTCATGGCGTTTGAGCAGGGCGATCTGCTGAGTCAGACGGTCCATCAGCAGGGCGCGATTGGGTAGGTTGGTCAGCGCATCGTGATAGGCCAGGTGCTGCACCTGCGCCTGGGCCTGCTTGAGCTCGCTGATGTCGCGCGCGGTGAGCAGCAGGCAGGGCGCGCCGTTGAGCTCGATGGGTTGAACCGAGACGTCGACCAGGCGTATTTCGCCGTCTCGATGCAGTCCGTGCATCTCCATATGCAGCACCTGGCCCTGTTGGCCCAGGTGCTCGATCATGCGCGCCCGTTCTTCGGGATAGGCCCAGATATTCATCTCGAAAGCCGTACGGCCGATCACTTCGTCTGGCAGGTAGCCGGTGAGGCGCGTAAAGCCTTCGTTGACCTCGATATAACGGGCCGTGTCGCGTTCCGTAATGGTGATGGCATCGGGGCTGGAATGAAATGCCTTGGCGAACTTCTCTTCCGAGGCTTGCAGGCGCTGTTCACGCAATACCCGTTCGCTGATGTCGACCAGGGTGCCGACCATTCGCAGCGGTTGCCCGTCGTCGTCGAGCTGCAGCTTGGCCGTGCTTTCGAGAAAGCGCAGGCCGCCATTCTCCCGCTGTACGCGATAGGTGACCTGATAATGGCTGCGGCACTCTTCGACCATCTGCTGAAAGTGCTGGCGCAGGCTGCGCCGGTCCTCCATTGGCACATGCCGGAAGAAATCGAGAAAGGCGCCTTCGAATGGTGCCGCGTCCAGCCCCTGCAGTTGCGCTGCGCGGGCGCTGGCGATCAGGCGGCTGCCGGGAATGTGCCAGTCCCAGGTGCCAAGGTCGGCCGATTCCAGCGCCAGGCGCAGGCGCTGTTTGCTTTCGTTCAGCGCCAGTTCCTGGGCGCGTTGTTCGGTGATGTTGCGCACGGTGAGCACCAGGCAATCGACGCCGTTCAATTCAATCTCGCCGCCGAACAGCAGGTTGCTGGTGACGCGGCCGTCGCGACTGAACAGGCGCACCTCGAGGTTGTCCAGGCGCCCGGTTTGCGCGGCTTCGAGCATGCGCTGACGGTCACCGGGGTCAGCCCAGATGCCCAGCTCCAGCGAGGTGCGGCCCACGGCTTCGGCGCAGCTCCAGCCAAACTGCTGCTCGAAGCTCGGGTTGACCTCGATGAAGCGACCTGTCGCCCGCTCGGAGATCGCCACCGCGTCCGGCGTATGCATGAATGCCTTGGCGAATTTTTCCTCGCTGGCGCGCAGTGCGTTCTCCGCTCGCTTGCGCTCACTGGTGTCGAGAAAGGTGCAGAGCATCAGGCGGTCACCCTGCAATTCGATGTACTGGCTCGACAGCACACCGTCGAGAATGTCGCCGGCGCGGGTGCGTAGCTGCACCTCCTGAATCACCGGCTCGCGGCTCAGCGGCGCCTGCCGACGCAACTGGTCGCGCTGACTGGCGTGTACCCAGAGATTCAGCTCATGGGTGGAGCGGCCAAGAATTTCGCTGGGGTTCCAGCCAAAGGCGTGGGTGAAGTGCTGGTTGACCTCAATGATTTCGCTGTTGTCGTAGCGCACCAGCATCATGATGTCGGGGCTCAGGCGGAACAGGCTGGCGAAGCGCTCCTCGGAGGCGCGCAGGGCCTCGGCGCGTTCCTGCTGGGCAGTGATGTCGCGGATCACGCCGAACATCCGTGGCCGACCGTCAGCCTCACGTTGCAGGCTGCCGGTGATCTCCAGCCAGTGCAGGCTGCCATCTGGCCAGCGGATACGATGGCGCAGGGCATTGGGGATCTGTTCGCCCTTGAGAATGGCCTCGAACGTCGCCAGTACTTCGGCGCGCTCCTCCTCGGGGATCAGCTCGATGTAATGCAGTTCCCGCGTTACCGGGCGATTGGGATCGAGGCCGAACAGTGCCTGGGCGCCGCGCGACCAGTTCACCTGGCCGCTGCGAATGTCCCAGTACCAGGTACCGAGATGCGCGCCATTCAGCGCGGCCAGCAAACGCGGTGCGTCTTGCCAGGTTTGCTCGAATTCGGCGGGATCCATCGCCGGGATATGTGGCAGGGGCGGGGTCTGGTCAGTCGATCTGGCCATGGCCGAACCGTTCTCCGGAGGGCGCGATGCGCGGGGCGGGCATTAATGGCATGTGGACACTTTTTTTATCGTTATGTCACCACGTTAGTCTGATGCCGGTGGCCTATGCAAGGTCGTCCCGCTGGCTGTCGAGCAGATCCATGAAAGCCCGCGCAGCATTGGACAGCGTACGCTCGGTATGCAGGATGTAGCCTAGCTGGCGAGTCAGCTGAATGCCCGGGATCGGCAGGCGCGCGACCTGCTCGTCGAGCATGGTGCGTGGCAGTACGCTCCAGGCCAGGCCGATGGACACCATCATCTTGATGGTTTCCAGGTAGTTGGTGCTCATGGCGATGTTCGGCGTCAGGCCCTGGGCCTCGAACAGGCGCTGCACGATGTGATGAGTGAAGGTGTTGCCGCCGGGAAATACCGCGGGGTGCTGCGCCACGTCGGCCAGACTGATCGCCTGGCTGCGTGCTAGCGGATGTTCCGGTGCGGCGACGAAGTCCAGCGGGTCGTCCCACACCGCCACGGCACGGATCGGTTCGCGGGTTTCCGGGGCGAGGGTGATCACCGCCAGCTCGGCGCGACCATGCAGAACCTCTTCGTAGGCCACCTCCGAATCGAGGAACTGGATGTCCAGTGCCACCTGCGGGTGGGCGCGGGTAAAGGCGCGCAGCAGGGCGGGTAGACGATGCAGGCCGATATGGTGGCTGGTGGCCAGGGTTAGGCGGCCGCTAACTTCGCCGGACAGGTTGGTCAGCGCGCGGCGTGTGTCGTCCAGCACATTGAGGATCTGATAGGCGCGCGGCAGCAGGGCGCGGCCCGCCTGGGTCAGGCCGATCTCGCGACCGAGGCGATCGAACAGGCGCACGCCCAGTTGCTGTTCCAGGCCGGCGATGCGTTTGCTCACCGCCGGCTGGGTTAGATGCAGGCGCTCGCCGGCTTCGGAAAAGCTGCCCGTCTCGGCGATGGCGATAAAGGCATTGAGGTTGGCCAAATCCATGGGGCGCTCCGCGAATAGAAGAATGCCTTGAGCATACATTCCAGCGCGGAATCCTTTGAATAAAAAATATGAATTTGAGTTATTTCGTGCCCGGCAATAGCATTCTCCCCATAAGCCAAAGGGCCTTTTCGCCTGAGGCATAGAAAGATGCACTTCTGACGCCGGGCGGTGATTAGGCTGGCAGTTTATGGATGTGCTCAAAAGGCGCTGATGAGGTAAGGCTGATGACTGGCAAGACGCTCTACGACAAGCTCTGGGAAATGCACGAAGTGAAACGTCGTGACGACGGTTCCTCGTTGATCTACATCGACCGTCACATCCTCCACGAAGTGACTTCGCCCCAGGCCTTCGAAGGCCTGCGCCTGGCCGGGCGCAAGCCGTGGCGCATCGATGCCAACATCGCCACGCCGGATCACAACGTGCCGACCACCAAGGCTGAGCGCCAGGGCGGCCTCGAGGCTATCGCCGATGAAGTCTCGCGCATCCAGGTACAGACCCTTGACGAGAACTGCGACGACTTCGGCATCCTCGAATTCAAGATGAACGACGTGCGCCAGGGCATCGTCCACGTGGTCGGTCCGGAGCAGGGCGCTACTCTGCCGGGCATGACCGTGGTCTGCGGCGACTCGCATACCTCCACCCATGGCGCCTTCGGTGCGCTGGCCCACGGTATCGGTACCTCGGAGGTCGAGCACGTGCTCGCTACCCAGTGCCTGGTCGCCAAGAAAATGAAGAACATGCAGGTGCGCGTCGAAGGCAAGCTGCCGTTCGGCGTGACCGCCAAGGACATAGTACTGGCCGTGATCGGCAAGATCGGCACTGCCGGTGGCAACGGCCATGCGCTGGAGTTCGCCGGTAGCGCGATCCGCGACCTGTCGCTGGAAGGGCGCATGACCATCTGCAACATGTCCATCGAGGCTGGTGCCCGCGTTGGCTTGGTGGCGGTGGACGAGAAGACCATCGCCTACGTCAAGGATCGCCCGTTCGCGCCCAAGGGCAGCGACTGGGACAAGGCCGTGGCGCAGTGGCAGAACCTGGTGTCTGACGCCGATGCGGTGTTCGATACCGTGGTCGAGCTGAAGGCCGAAGACATCAAGCCACAGGTCAGCTGGGGCACCTCGCCGGAAATGGTCCTGGCCGTCGACCAGAACGTGCCGGACCCGGCCGTCGAAGCCGACCCGGTGAAGAGGGATTCGATCACCCGCGCACTCAAGTACATGGGCCTGGCTGCCAACCAGCCGATCACCGATATCCAGCTCGATCGCGTGTTCATCGGTTCCTGCACCAACTCGCGTATCGAAGACCTGCGCGCTGCCGCTGAAGTGGCCAAGGGCCGCAAGGTCGCTGCGACCGTCAAACAGGCGCTGGTGGTGCCGGGCTCCGGTCTGGTCAAAGCGCAAGCCGAGGCTGAAGGGCTGGACAAGATCTTCATCGAAGCCGGTTTCGAATGGCGTGAACCAGGCTGCTCCATGTGCCTGGCGATGAACCCGGACAAACTGGGCAGTGGCGAGCATTGCGCCTCGACCTCCAACCGCAACTTCGAAGGCCGTCAGGGCGCCGGTGGTCGTACCCACCTGGTCAGCCCGGCCATGGCCGCTGCTGCTGCGGTGACCGGCCGCTTCATCGATGTTCGCGAATTGATCCAGGCCTGAGGATTTAGATGATGAAAGCCTTTACCCAACACACCGGCCTGGTCTGCCCGCTCGACCGTGCCAACGTCGATACCGATCAGATCATTCCCAAGCAGTTCCTGAAGTCGATCAAGCGCACGGGCTTTGGCCCGAATCTGTTCGACGAGTGGCGCTATCTGGATGTCGGCCAGCCGAACCAGGACAACTCCAAGCGTCCGATCAACAAGGATTTCGTGCTCAACTTCCCGCGTTATCAGGGTGCCAGTGTGCTGCTGGCCCGCGAGAACTTCGGCTGCGGTTCCTCGCGCGAGCATGCGCCGTGGGCGCTGGACGAGTACGGTTTTCGCACCGTCATCGCGCCGAGCTTCGCCGACATTTTTTTCAACAACAGCTTCAAGAACGGCCTGCTGCCGATCATCCTCAAGGACGAAGAGGTCGATGCGCTGTTCGAGCAGACCGAGGCTACCGAGGGTTATCAATTGACCGTCGACCTCGAAGCGCAGACCGTGACCCGTCCCGATGGCGTGCAGTACAGCTTCGAAGTCGATGCCTTCCGCAAGCACTGCCTGCTCAACGGCCTGGACGACATCGGCCTCACTCTGCAGGATCAGGACGCGATCAAGGCCTTCGAAGCCAAGTACCAGCAGGGCAGCCCCTGGCTGTTCGGCGCGATCAAATAAACCCGGCTGCAAGCCGCAAGCTTCAAGCTGCAAGTAAAAGCGGCTTTTGCTTGTGGCTTGCAGCTTGAAGCTTGTAGCTATTTCCGAAGGAAATCTTCATGAAACAGATTCTGGTTCTCCCTGGCGATGGTATCGGCCCGGAAATCATGGCCGAGGCGGTCAAGGTGCTGAACCTGGCCAACGACAAGTACGCCCTGGGCTTCGAGTTGAGCTTCGATGATCTGGGTGGTGCGGCCATCGACCGTTATGGCGTGCCGCTGGCCGACGAGACCCTGGCGCGCGCCAAGGCGGCTGACGCGGTGCTGCTCGGCGCCGTTGGCGGGCCGAAGTGGGACACCATCGATCCGGCCATCCGCCCGGAGCGTGGTTTGCTGAAGATCCGTTCGCAACTGGGCCTGTTCGGCAACCTGCGCCCGGCCATCCTCTATCCGCAACTGGCCGAGGCTTCCAGCCTCAAGCCGGAAGTGGTCGCGGGCCTGGACATCCTCATCGTCCGCGAACTGACCGGCGGCATCTATTTCGGCCAGCCGCGTGAGAGCAAGGTGCTGGAGAACGGCGAGCGCATGGCCTACGACACCCTGCCGTACAGCGAGAGCGAGATCCGTCGCATCGCCAAGGTCGGCTTCGACATGGCGCGCGTGCGCGGCAAGAAGCTGTGCTCGGTGGACAAGGCCAACGTCCTGGCGTCCAGCCAGCTGTGGCGTGCCGTGGTCGAGGAAGTGGCCAAGGACTATCCGGACGTCGAGCTGAGCCACATGTACGTCGACAACGCCGCCATGCAACTGGTGCGCGCGCCCAAGCAATTCGACGTGATGGTCACCGACAACATGTTTGGTGACATTTTGTCCGATGAAGCTTCGATGCTCACCGGTTCCATCGGCATGCTGCCATCGGCATCCTTGGACGCCAACAACAAGGGCATGTACGAGCCGTGCCATGGCTCCGCGCCGGACATCGCCGGCAAGGGCATCGCCAACCCGCTGGCCACCATTCTCTCGGTATCCATGATGCTGCGTTACAGCTTCGGCCAGGTCGCTGCTGCCGATGCCATCGAGAGGGCTGTGAGCCTGGTGCTGGATCAGGGCCTGCGTACTGGTGACATCTGGTCCGAAGGCAAGACCAAGGTCGGTACCGCCGAGATGGGTGATGCAGTGGCCTCCGCGCTGCGTAGTCTGTAATCTTCCCAGCCCCGCCGGGGTGGTTCCGGCTGGCTGTTTATATAGGTGTAGTCGTTATGAAACGTGTAGGTCTGATCGGTTGGCGTGGCATGGTCGGTTCCGTGCTCATGCAGCGCATGCTGGAAGAGCGGGACTTCGACCTGATCGAGCCGGTGTTCTTCACCACCTCCAATGTCGGCGGCCAGGGCCCTGCCATTGGCAAGGACATTGCCCCGCTGAAGGACGCCTACAGCATCGACGACCTCAAGGGCCTGGACGTGATCCTGACCTGCCAGGGCGGCGACTACACCAATGAAGTCTTCCCCAAACTGCGTGAAGCCGGCTGGCAGGGCTACTGGATCGACGCGGCTTCCAGCCTGCGTATGGATGACAGTGCGGTAATCGTGCTCGACCCGGTCAACCGCAAGGTGATCGACCAGGCGCTGGATGCCGGCAGCAAGAACTACATCGGCGGCAACTGCACCGTTAGCCTGATGCTGATGGCCTTGGGCGGCCTGTACGAAGCCGGTCTGGTCGAATGGATGAGCGCCATGACCTACCAGGCGGCCTCCGGTGCTGGCGCGCAGAACATGCGCGAGCTGATCAAGCAGATGGGCGCGATCAATGGTGCCGTCGCCGATGAACTGGCCGACCCGGCCAGCGCCATCCTCGACATCGATCGTAAGGTTGCTGAAGCCATGCGTGGCGAGGCCTTCCCGGTGGACAATTTCGGCGTGCCGCTGGCCGGCAGCCTGATCCCCTATATCGACAAGGAGCTGCCGAACGGGCAGAGCCGCGAAGAGTGGAAAGCCCAGGCCGAAACCAACAAGATCCTCGGCCGTTTCAAGAACCCGATCCCGGTCGACGGTATCTGCGTGCGCATCGGCGCCATGCGTTGCCATAGCCAGGCGCTGACCATCAAGCTCAACAAGGACGTGCCGATGGGCGACATCGAAGGCCTGATCAGCCAGCACAATCCCTGGGTCAAGCTGGTGCCGAACCATCGCGAAGACTCCATCCGCGAACTCGGGCCGACTGCCGTGACCGGCACCCTGAGCGTTCCGGTCGGTCGTCTGCGCAAGCTCAACATGGGCTCGCAGTATCTGGGTGCCTTCACCGTGGGTGACCAACTGCTGTGGGGCGCTGCCGAACCGCTGCGCCGCATGCTGCGGATTCTGCTGGAGCGCTAAGCGCCAGCCGGGTATCCGGAATCAAACGAGGCCCTTCTGTTTTGGCAGAGGGGCTTTGTCTTTTATGGGGCACATCGTTGCCCGGATGTGGGCGTGCAGTTACAGTGCCGCTCCCTCTGCGTCGTAGGTCAGTCCATGAGTCAGCCCATCAATGTCGCCCTGATCGGTGCCACCGGTAATATCGGCGAAGCGCTGGTCGAGTTGCTCGAAGAGCGCGAATTTCCACTCAAGGATCTGCACCTGCTGGCCAGTAGCGAGTCGGCAGGGCAGAGCCTGTCATTCCGTGGCCGCCAGGTCCGAGTCAGGTCGCTCGAGGCCTTCGACTTCTCGCAGGTGCAGTTGGCGTTCTTCGCCGCAGGCGCGGAAGTCACGCGCGATTGCCGTGAGCGTGTGCTGGCGGCCGGCTGCTCGCTCATCGATCTGAGCGCTGCGTTACCGCTGGAGCAGGCCCCCTGTGTGTTGCCGGAGCTGGGCGTCGAGGCGCTGCCGGCGTTGAGCAAGCCGTGGTGCGTCAGTGCGCCAACCCCTTCGGCGGTTGCCTGCGCATTGGTGCTGTCTGCATTGAAACCGATACTGCAGCCGCAGCGGTTGCAGCTGACTGCCATGTTGGCGATTTCGACGCTGGGGCGCAGTGGCGTACAGGAGTTGGCGCGGCAGACCGCCGAATTGCTCAACGCACGTCCGCTGGAGTCCAGGACGGTGGATCGGCAGATCGCCTTCAACCTGCTGGCGCAGGTCGGCGAAGTGGACGAACAGGGGCACGCGCAGTTGGAGAAGCGCCTCGCCGCAGAGGTTCGGCAATTGCTCGACGTGCCCGAACTTCCGGTGGCCGCGACGTGCGCCCTGGCCCCGGTATTTTTTGGCGATAGCCTGGTGCTTGGCGTGCAGGCGGATTCTGAGGTCGACGTCAGTGCCGTGCTGCAGTTGCTCGAGGCCGCTCAGGGGATCGAACTGGTTGAGACGGGCGACTACCCGACTGCTGTGGGCGATGCGGTGGGGCAGGATCAAGTCTATGTCGGGCGGGTTCGTCGTGGTGTCGGCGATCCAACGCAGCTCAATTTGTGGATTGCGTCTGATAATGTAAGAAAAGGCGCCGCCCTGAATGCAGTGCAGCTGGCCGAGTTATTGATAAAACACTATCTGTAAAAGATACTTACCTAGAAATTTGAAGAATCTTTCTAGCTTGGCAATACTGGCTGAGTTGATTGCTGAATGGGGAGCCGCTCCTAGAGCGGAGGCAGGCAGCAATTCTCAAGACCCTCTCGCATGCCGAGAAAAAAGCTAAAACAAGGGATAACGCTATGGTTCGGGTTCGCAAACTGGTGCTGGCAATCGCAGCCGCTTCCGCGCTGTCTTCCGGTATGGCGCATGCGCTGGGGTTGGGTGAAGTCACCCTGCAGTCCTCGCTGAATCAGCCGCTGGTGGCGGAAATCGAATTGCTGGAGGTGCGCGACCTGGCCTCCAATGAGGTGATTCCCAACCTCGCGTCCCCTGAAGAGTTCATCAAGGCGGGCGTCGATCGTCAGTACTTCCTGACCGATCTCAAGTTCACTCCCGTATTGAAACCTAATGGCAAGAGTGTCATTCGCGTTACTTCAAGTAAGGCTGTGCGCGAACCCTACCTCAACTTCCTGGTGGAAGTGCTCTGGCCGAACGGTCGGTTGCTACGTGAGTACACCCTGCTGCTCGATCCACCGCTTTACTCTCCGCAGACCACGGTAGCCGCTGCGCCGCAATTGCCGATTGCCGCTCCCGCGCCTGCACCGCGTGCGGCCGTTGCGCCTTCCGCGCCCGCTCCGAGCAGCGCCGCACCGGCTCCCGCGCCGCGTCCTGCCGCACCGGCCCCGGCTTCTCGCGCCATTGCCGGTAACGAATACAGAACCACTGCCAACGATACGCTCTGGGAAATCGCCCAGCGTGTTGGCGGTGGCTCTTCGGTCAACCAGACCATGCTGGCCATCCAGGACCTGAATCCTGATGCCTTCATTGGCGGTAACATCAACCGCATGAAGAGCGGCCAGGTGCTGCGCCTGCCGGACGAGCAGCAGATTCGCAGCCGCAGCAATGCCGAGGCGGTCGCTCAGGTGGCCGAGCAGAACGCCGCCTGGCGCGAAGGTCGCGCCGTCGCCTCGCGTCAGCTGGATGCCACGCGCCGTACCACCGCAGGTTCCGCGCCGGCCACTGCCGAGTCGGCTGACAGCCTGAAGCTGGTCGCTGCTGAAGCCGGCCAGTCCACTCGCGGTAGCGATACCGGCTCGGCCAACAGCAAGGCGCTGACCGACAAGCTGGCCGTGACCCAGGAAAGCCTGGACTCGACCCGTCGCGAGAATGCCGAGCTGCAGAGCCGCGTCGGTGACCTGCAGAGTCAGCTGGACAAGCTGCAGCGTCTGGTCGAATTGAAAGACAGTCAGTTGGCCAAGTTGCAGGCCGATCTGTCGGCGGCTCCGGCTCCGGCGGCTGCGGACGAGCCGGTTGCACAAGCCCCTGCTACCGATGCGCCGGCTGCGCAAGCGCCAACTGCTGAGCCCGAGGTTGCGCCTCCCGTGTCGGAGGCAGCGACACCACCGGCTTCGCCGCCTGAAGAGGCGGCGCCTGACTACAACTATTCCGAGGAACCGGCTGCGCCTGTCGAAGACAGCGCCGCCACCACCGAACAGCCGGCCGAGGAGCCGGCTGCTGCCGTTGAGCCTGCCGCTCCGGCCAAACCGGTCGAAGAGGCCAAGCCGGCTGCGCCAGCTCCGGCACCAGCTCCGGCTCCGGCTCCGCAGAGCTTTGTCGATGACCTGATGGCCAACCCGATGACGCTGGGCCTGGCGGGTGGTGGCGTGCTGCTGCTCCTGCTGGTCGCCCTCATGGCGCTGTCGCGCCGCAATGCCATGAAGGAAGCCGAGCAGCAAGACGAGCTGGCTGATGAGCTGAGCCAGGATCAGGCATTCGCATCCGATCTGGATATGCCGCAAGACAGCTTCGCCGGTCTCGACGACGAGCCTGTTCAGGCCGCTGGCGAAGAACGCGTTACGGCGCAGACAGGCGATGCCCTGGGCGAGGCGGATATCTACATCGCCTACGGCCGCTTCAACCAGGCGGCTGAGCTGCTGCAGAACGCGATCAACGACGAGCCGCATCGTACCGACCTGCGTCTGAAGTTGATGGAGGTCTATGCCGAACTGGGTGATCGCGAAGGCTTTGCCCGTCAGGACAACGAGCTGCGCGAAATCGGCGGGGCGAATGCCGAGGCCGAACAACTGAAGTCCAAGTATCCGGCCATCGCTGCCTTTACCGGCGCCGGAGTAGTGGCTGCTGCAGCGCCCGCCGAAGACGACATGGGCGATTTCAACCTCGATGATCTCAGCCTGGACGAGCCGGCCGCCGAGACGCCTGCCGCCACGACTGGCGATCTGGACGAAGCATTCGACCTGAGCCTCGATGATCTCGAGGCCGATCTGGAGAGCGATCTTCAGTCCGTCAATGCCGATGAGGCGCCGCTGTCGTTGGATGACGACCTGGACTTCGGCCTGATCGACGAGCCTGCTGCTGCGCCCTCTGCTGCGGCTGATGACGATCTGGACTTCGATCTGACTCTGGGCGACGACAAGGTCGAACTGTCCCAGCCGGCCGACGATCTCTCTGCATTCAGCCTCGAGCCGGACGAGCCTGCTGCCGCCCCCAGCGACGAAGCCGATGATTTCCTGCTGAGCCTGGATGATGACGCGCCGCTGAATCAGCCTGCCGGCGATCTGTCCGACTTCAGTCTCGATCTGCCGGAAGAGACGCCGGCTGCCGACCTCGACCTGCCGGCCGACTTCGATCTGTCGCTCGAAGACGAAACCCCGGCTCAACCTGTTGTCGAGCCTGACAGCTTTGCAGCGCAGCTCGATGAAGTGACTGCCGAGCTGGATCAGTTGTCGAACGATTTCGAAGAGCCGCAAGCGGCTCCGTTGGCCCCGGTCGATGACCTGTCTGCTGGTCTGGATGGTGACGACGACTTCGATTTCCTCTCCGGCACCGATGAGACCGCGACCAAGCTGGACCTGGCGCGCGCCTACATCGACATGGGCGACACCGAAGGGGCGCGCGACATTCTCGATGAGGTGGTCGCCGAGGGTAACGACGCACAGCAGCAGGAAGCTCGCGAGATGATTTCCAAGTTGGTTTGATCGATTCCATGTCTGAAGCAGTACCTGTAGCGGCCGCCGAAATGGCGGCCGCTGGCTTTTCCAGAGTCGCCCTGGGCCTTGAATACAAAGGCGCACGTTATCGCGGTTTCCAACGTCAGAGCGGCAAGGTCGCTTCCATCCAGGGGTGCCTGGAGGATGCGCTGTCGAAAGTGGCAGGCGGTGCGCCCGTCACTATTCACTGCGCAGGGCGCACCGATGCGTCCGTGCATTCCAGCGGTCAGGTGGTGCATTTCGATACCACCGTCGAGCGCTCGCTGCATGCCTGGATCATGGGGGCCAACATGAACCTGCCCAGCGACATCAGCGTGACCTGGGCCAAGGTAATGCCGGCGCATTTTCATGCGCGTTTTTCGGCCATGGCGCGGCGCTATCGCTACGTCATCTACAACGATCCGATTCGTCCGGCGCATATGGCTGAAGAGGTGACTTGGAATCATCGGCCGCTTGATGTGGCGCGCATGCGTGAAGCCGCGCTGGCCCTGGTTGGCACGCATGATTTCAGTGCCTTCCGCGCGACGCGGTGCCAGGCCAAATCACCGGTCAAGACCGTTCACCATCTGCAGTTGATCGAACATGGCCGCTTTATCGTTCTGGATATCCGCGCCAATGCGTTTTTGCACCATATGGTGCGTAACATCGCCGGCGTGTTGATGACCATTGGCGCTGGTGAGCGGCCGCCCGAGTGGGCGCGCGAGGTGCTCGAGCGCGGGGATCGCCATAGCGGAGGCGTGACTGCGCATCCCTACGGCCTGTACCTGGTACAGGTGGATTACCCGGAAGAGTTCGAGTTGCCGTCGCGCTACCTTGGGCCGCATTTTCTTTCCGGTCTGGTAGATGTGCGGCAAGGCTGAGCCTTTGTTACCATCCGGCGTTCGACAGGCAGAAGGTGTGAAGCGAATGCGCGTGCGCAGCAAGATTTGCGGCATTACCCGAGTGGAAGATGCGCTGGCCGCAGTGGAGGCCGGGGCGGATGCCATTGGCCTGGTGTTCTACGCCAAGAGCCCGCGTGCCGTCAGTGTCGAGCAGGCTGCTGCTATCGTGCGGGCTGTACCGCCCTTCGTGACCTGTGTTGGCCTGTTCGTGAACATGCCGCGTGATCAGTTGCAGGCCGTGTTGCAGCAAGTGCCGCTGGACTTGCTGCAATTTCATGGCGACGAGTCGCCGGCTGATTGCGAGGGCTATGGCCGACCCTACATAAAGGCTCTGCGTGTGCGTCCTGGTGAGGATCTGGCTGCCACGATGGCGCCCTATGCCGGTGCGCGCGGCATTCTCCTCGACACCTTCGTCGAGGGTGTGCCCGGCGGAACCGGGGCGGCCTTCGACTGGTCACTCGTACCGCAGGACGCTGGCAAACCGATCATCCTTGCCGGCGGCCTGGAGGCGAGCAACGTCGCTGCCGCCATTCGCCAGGTCCGGCCCTATGCCGTCGATGTCAGTGGCGGGGTAGAGGTGAGTAAAGGCATAAAGGATGCAGAGAAGATTCGTTCATTCGTGCAGGCCGTGCATGACACGCAATGTGACGGCGATCGAGGCGGGACCGTCAATTAGCCTGTCACGCTGCCGTGGCTCGTTTCGATGGGCGCGATGCGGCAGAAAAGAATTGCTAGAGATGGGCGCTCACGATGAAGCGTTCATCCGAACCAACGGTTATGGAGAAATGACAGCATGAGCAACTGGTTGGTAGACAAACTCATTCCCTCGATCATGCGTTCCGAGGTGAAGAAGAGCTCTGTGCCCGAGGGCCTGTGGCACAAATGTCCGTCCTGTGATGCCGTGCTTTATCGTCCCGAGCTGGAAAAGACCCTCGACGTCTGCCCAAAGTGCAACCATCACATGCGCATCGGCGCGCGCGCGCGTCTCGATATCTTCCTTGATGCCGACGGCCGCGAAGAGATCGGCGCTGACCTGGAGCCGGTGGACCGTCTGAAGTTCCGCGACAGCAAGAAGTACAAGGATCGCTTTACCGCTGCGCAGAAGCAGACCGGCGAGAAGGATGCGCTGATCTCCATGAGCGGCACCCTCGAAGGCATGCCGATCGCCGTTTGCGCGTTCGAGTTCTCCTTCATGGGCGGTTCCATGGGTGCCGTCGTCGGCGAGCGTTTCGTCCAGGCGGCCAATGTTGCGCTGGAAAAGCGCTGTCCGCTGGTGTGCTTCTCCGCCTCCGGCGGCGCGCGCATGCAGGAGGCGTTGATCTCGCTGATGCAGATGGCCAAGACCTCCGCTGCGCTGGCGCGTCTGCGTGAAGAGGGCTTGCCGTTCATCTCCGTGCTGACCGACCCGGTCTACGGCGGCGTATCGGCCAGCCTGGCGATGCTCGGCGATGTGATCGTGGCCGAGCCGAAGGCGCTGATCGGCTTCGCCGGCCCGCGCGTGATCGAGCAGACCGTACGCGAAAAGCTGCCGGAAGGCTTCCAGCGCAGTGAGTTCCTGCTCGAACACGGTGCCATCGACATGATCATTCCGCGCAATGAGCTGCGTCCGCGTCTGGCGCGCCTGTTGGCGCAGATGATGAATCGTCCTTCCCCGGTTTCCCTGCCGGCCACTGCATGACCGAACGTAGCCTGGGCGAGTGGCTCGCCTACCTCGAGCAGTTGCATCCCTCGGCCATCGACATGGGTCTGGAGCGCTCGCGCGAGGTAGCGCGCCGGCTCGGCCTGGGCAAGCCCGCGCCGCTGGTGATCACCGTCACCGGCACCAACGGCAAGGGCTCCACCTGCGCCTTTCTCGCCAGCCTGATCAGTGCTCAGGGGCAGCGTGTCGGGGTCTACAGCTCGCCCCATCTGCTGCGTTACAACGAGCGTGTGCTCGTCGATGGGCGTGAGGTAAGCGACGAGGCGTTGTGCCAGGCTTTCGCGGCGGTCGAGTCGGCGCGTGGCGAAATTTCGCTGACCTACTTCGAGATGGGCACGCTGGCAGCCTTCTGGCTGTTCGAGCGGGCCGGGCTGGATGCTGTGGTGCTCGAAGTCGGCCTGGGCGGGCGTCTGGATGCGGTCAATCTGGTGGATGCCGATCTGGCCTTGATCACCAGCATTGGTCTGGATCATGCCGACTGGCTCGGTGATACCCGTGAGTCGGTGGCCTTCGAAAAAGCCGGCATCATGCGTGCCGGCAAGCCTGCCTTGTGCGGTGATCTGGATCCGCCGCTGCCTTTGTTGCAGCAGGTCGCGACCCTGGATGCGCCGCTGTTCCTGCGCGGACGTGACTATGACCTGAGCGTCAAGGCGCAGGCTTGGTCCTGGTATGGCCTCGACGCGCAGGGCCAGGTGCTGCGCCTGGAGCAGTTGCCAGTTCTCGATTTGCCCATGGAAAACGCTGCGCTGGCGTTGCAGGCCTACGCGCTTTTGCCGCTGCCCTGGGATCAGCAGCAGATTGCTCAGGCGTTGCTGGCCACGCGAGTCACCGGGCGGCTGGATCGCCGCGCGCTGGATTGGCGAGGCAAGTCACTCACACTGTTGCTCGATGTTGGGCATAATCCCCATGCGGCCGATTATCTGGCGCAGCGCCTGGAAAGCCGCCCGCCGAACGGAAAGCGCCGGGCCGTGTTCGCCCTGTTGGCCGACAAGGATTTGCCGGGCGTGGTCGCGCCGCTCTTGAGCCTGGTTTCCACCTGGGCGGTGGCGCCGCTCGATACGCCGCGTTCGCGTTCAGCCGGTGAACTGGCCGGGCATCTGCAGGCGCAGGGCGCGGCGGTGGGGCAATACCCGAATGTGCGCGCTGCGCTCGAGGCGCAGTGCGAGCAGGCGGCAGAGGGTGACGAGATACTGTTGTTCGGATCGTTTTTCTGCGTGGCCGAGGCCCTGGAATGGCTGGCCCGCCCGGCTTGATAAGGGGATTGGGGGATGGCAATGCTGGACAAGGGGCTCAAGCAGCGCATGGTCGGTGCGCTGGTGCTGGTGGCGCTGGCGGTGATCTTCCTGCCGATGCTGCTGTCGCGCGAAGACGAGATGCGTCGCGTGGTGGTGGAGGCCCCGGTGATGCCGCAGACGCCGGAGGCTGCCGAGATCGTGGTCGAGCCTGTTGAGGTCGTCGAGCCCGAGCAGTTGCCGCAGGAACCTGTGCCGGTCGAGGAGGTTGAGCCGCAGATCGTCGAGGTGCCGGAGCAGCCCAAGCAGAACCCGCCTCCTGCTGTCGAGCCGAGCAGACCCGAACCGGCCAGGACCGAGCCTGCCAAGACCGAGCAGGCCCTCACCACGGCTCCGGCCAAGCCTGAAGGGCGCCTGGACGCCAACAGTCTGCCGATCAGTTGGTCGGTGCAACTGGCCAGCCTGTCCAGTCGCGGTGGGGCGGAGAACCTGCAGAAAACCCTGCGCAGCCAGGGCTACAACGCCTATATCCGGACCTTCGATGGCATGAATCGCGTGTTCGTCGGCCCGTTGATCGAGCGTGCCGAGGCCGAGCGCCTGCGCGACCAGCTCAATCGCCAGCACAAGCTCAGCGGTTTTGTCGTGCGTTTCCAGCCTGAGGCCGGTTGAGCCCATCGTTGATATGCAACGCCCGGTTACCCGATTCGCCGGGCTCTGCTAAAATGCTCCGCCTTTTCCGCTGGTAGGCCGCACCGTGGTATTCACCTGGGTCGATTGGGCGATCATCGCCGTCATCGCCATTTCTAGTCTGATCAGTCTCAAGCGCGGCTTCGTCAAGGAAGCCCTGTCGCTGCTGACCTGGATCATCGCAGGTGTGGTCGCCTGGATGTTCGGTGGCGCATTGGCCCAGCATCTTGTCGAATTCATCGAAACACCTTCGGCACGGGTGATCGCCGCCTGTGCCATTCTCTTCGTCGCCACCTTGCTGGTGGGTGCGCTGGTCAATTTCCTGATCGGTGAGCTGATCCGCGTGACAGGCCTGTCCGGTACCGACCGTTTTCTCGGCATGGTATTCGGCGCCGCGCGTGGAGGCTTGCTGGTCGTGCTGCTGGTCGGGCTGATCAGCCTGGCACCGGTGGAGCAGGATTCGTGGTGGCAGCAGTCGCAACTGGTGCCGCATTTTCTGATGGTTGCCGACTGGTCGAAGAACCTCATTCTGGGGTGGTCCGAGCAGTGGTTTACCGGTGGTTCGGCTAACCCAGTCGATCTGCTTTAAAAGAGTGGCCGGCGCGGATCAACCGCTGCGCCGGTCGCTGAACTAGCCTGAATTATCTAGCAGGGGTCGTGGCACATGTGTGGCATCGTCGGTATCGTCGGTAAATCGAACGTCAATCAGGCGCTGTATGACGGGCTGACCGTCCTCCAGCACCGCGGCCAGGATGCTGCCGGTATTGTCACCAGCCATGATGGCCGCCTGTTCCTGCGCAAGGACAACGGTCTGGTGCGCGATGTCTTCCAGCAGCGCCACATGCAGCGTCTGGTCGGCCACATGGGCATCGGCCACGTGCGCTACCCGACGGCTGGTAGCTCCAGCTCGGCGGAAGCGCAGCCGTTCTACGTCAACTCGCCGTATGGCATCACCCTGGCGCACAACGGCAACCTGACCAACGTCGAGCAGTTGGCCAAGGAAATCTACGAGTCCGACCTGCGCCACGTGAACACCAACTCCGACTCGGAAGTGCTGCTCAACGTATTCGCCCACGAGCTGGCCCAGCGGGGCAAGCTGCAGCCAACCGAGGAAGACGTGTTCGCCGCCGTCACCCACGTGCACGAGCGCTGCCTGGGCGGCTACGCCGTGGTGGCGATGATCACCGGCTACGGCATCGTCGGCTTCCGCGACCCCAATGGCATTCGCCCCATCGTCTTCGGCCAGCGCCACACCGACGAAGGCGTGGAGTACATGATCGCCTCGGAAAGCGTGTCGCTGGATGTGCTCGGCTTTACCCTGATCCGCGACCTGGCGCCGGGCGAAGCGGTGTACATCACCGAGGAAGGCCAGTTGTTCACCCGTCAGTGCGCGGCCAATCCGAAATACGCGCCGTGCATCTTCGAGCACGTCTACCTGGCGCGTCCGGACTCGATCATGGACGGCATCTCGGTCTACAAGGCGCGCCTGCGCATGGGCGAGAAGCTGGCCGACAAGATTCTCCGCGAGCGTCCGGAGCATGATATCGACGTGGTCATCCCGATCCCCGACACCAGTCGTACCGCTGCGCTGGAGCTGGCCAACCGCCTGGGCGTGAAATTCCGCGAAGGCTTCGTCAAGAACCGCTATATCGGTCGTACCTTCATCATGCCCGGCCAGGCAGCGCGCAAGAAATCCGTGCGCCAGAAGCTCAATGCCATCGAACTGGAGTTCCGCGGCAAGAACGTGATGCTGGTCGACGACTCCATCGTGCGTGGCACTACCTGCAAGCAGATCATCCAGATGGCCCGCGAAGCCGGGGCGAAGAATGTCTACTTCTGCTCGGCAGCACCGGCGGTGCGCTACCCGAACGTATACGGTATCGACATGCCCAGCGCCCATGAGCTGATCGCCCATGGTCGCAGCACCGAGCAGGTGTGCGAGCTGATCGGCGCAGACTGGCTGATCTACCAGGATCTGCCGGACCTGATCGAAGCGGTCAGCGGCAGCAAGAAGATCAAGATCGACAACTTTGACTGTGCGGTTTTCGATGGCAAGTATGTGACCGGCGACGTCGATGAGGCCTACCTGGACCGCATCGAGCAGGCGCGCAACGACGCCAGCAAGGCCAAGTCGCAGGCGGTCAGCGCGATTATCGATCTGCACAACAATTGATGCGCGGGGCAGGGGAATCCTGCCCCTGGTTTGTAGCCCGGATGCAATCCGGGGGAATGTCGTATTGAAGTTCCCGGATTGCATCCGGGCTACTTATTCGTGAGGTAGAAAGATGACACTGGAATGGGAAGCGGGTCGGCTCGACAGCGATCTGGATGGTGTTGGCTTCGACACCCTGGCGGTGCGCGCCGGTCAGCGCCGTTCGCCGGAGGGTGAGCACGGCGAGGCCTTGTATCTGACCTCCAGCTACGTGTTCCGTACTGCCGCCGATGCGGCCGCGCGTTTTGCCGGTGAAGTGCCGGGTAACGTCTACTCGCGTTACACCAACCCCACCGTGCGCACTTTCGAGGAGCGCATCGCGGCGCTGGAAGGCGCGGAGCAGGCAGTGGCCACCGCTTCCGGCATGTCGGCCATCCTCGCCATCGTCATGAGCCTGTGCAGTGGCGGCGACCACGTGCTGGTGTCGCGCAGCGTGTTCGGGTCGACCATCAGTCTTTTCGAGAAGTACCTCAAGCGCTTCGGCATCGAGGTGGATTACGTGCCGCTGGCCGATCTGGATGCCTGGCAGGGTGCGTTCAAGTCCAACACCAAGCTGCTGTTCGTCGAGTCGCCGTCCAATCCGCTGGCCGAGCTGGTGGATATCGCCGCGCTGGCCGAGATCGCTCACTCACGGGGCGCGTTGCTGGCGGTGGACAACTGCTTCTGCACGCCGGCGCTGCAGCAACCGCTGAAACTCGGTGCCGATATCGTCATGCACTCGGCGACCAAGTACATCGACGGCCAGGGCCGTGGCCTGGGTGGCGTGGTCGCCGGCCGCAGCGAGCAGATGAAGGAAGTGGTGGGTTTCCTGCGTACCGCCGGGCCGACCCTCAGCCCGTTCAACGCCTGGATGTTCGTCAAGGGCCTGGAGACCCTGCGTATTCGCATGCGCGCGCAGAGCGAGAGTGCCCTGCAACTGGCGCTTTGGCTGGAGCAGCAGCCGCAGGTCGAGCGCGTGTACTACGCCGGTCTGCCCAGCCATCCGCAGCATGAGCTGGCGAAGAAGCAGCAGAGTGCCTTCGGTGCGGTGGTCAGCTTCGAGGCCAAGGGTGGTCGCGACGCGGCGTGGAAGGTGATCGATGCCACACGCGTCATCTCCATCACCACCAACCTCGGCGACACCAAGACCACCATCGCCCACCCGGCCACTACTTCGCATGGACGCCTGACGCCGCAGGAGCGTGCCAATGCCGGCATCAGCGACAGTCTGATCCGCGTTGCGGTGGGGCTGGAAGAGTTGGAAGACCTGAAGGCAGATCTGGCACGCGGCCTGGCCGCGCTCTGATGCTGGAGTGGGGGAGTGACGATGCGCCCAACAATGGGCGTGTCGCGCTGGTCACCGGCGCCGCGCGTGGTATCGGTCTGGGTATCAGTGCCTGGCTGATCACCGAGGGCTGGCAGGTGGTGCTGGCCGACGTCGATCGCGAGCGCGGCTCGAAGGTGGCACGTGTGCTGGGCGACAACGCCTGGTTCGTTGCCATGGACGTGGCAAAGGAGGATCAGGTCAGTGTCGGCGTTGCCGAGATTCTTGGCCAGTTCGGTCGTCTCGATGCGTTGGTGTGTAACGCGGCTATTGCCGACCCTCATACACCGCCGCTGGAATCGCTCGATCTCAAGCGCTGGAATCGCATGCTGGCGGTCAACCTGACGGGTGCCATGCTGCTGGCCAAGCACTGTGCGCCGTATCTGCGCGGGCACCGCGGCGCCATCGTCAACATCGCCTCGACCCGCGCCAGCCAGTCCGAGGCCGATTGCGAGGCCTATGCCGCGAGCAAGGGTGGGTTGGTGGCGCTGACCCATGCGTTATCCATCAGTCTCGGCCCTGAGGTTCGGGTCAATTGCGTCAGCCCGGGCTGGATAGATGCCCGTGACCCATCGCAGCAGCGGCTGGAGCCGCTATCGGTGTTCGACCATGCGCAGCATCCGGTCGGCCGCGTTGGCACGGTGGAGGATGTAGCGGCTCAGGTCGCCTGGCTGCTGTCCGATGCGGCCGGTTTCGTCACCGGGCAGGAGTTCATCATTGATGGTGGCATGAGCCGTAAGATGATTTATCAGGACTGACAGCGCACAGACGCGAGCTCTGTAGGAGCGGACTCGTCCGCGAGCTTTTACGCGCAGGTTCGCGGACAAGTCCGCTCCCACGCAAGCAACTGCAGCTAGCGAACAAGGGCTCCGGTGGAACTCTTCGTTGCGTCACATGTTGGGCTAATTCGGCCCGCCACTGCCTTCCGGTACCACTCAGCCATCGGTGGTGGCATGAGCCGCAAGATCATCTATCAGGACTGACAGCGCACAGAAGCGAGCTTTGTGGGAGCGGACTTGTCCGCGAAATTTTACGCGCAGGTTCGCGGACAAGCCCGTTCCCACCCAAGCACCTGCAGATAATAAAAAGGCTCCCGAGGGAGCCTTTTTCACGCCGGACGCGAATTACATGTTGGGGTAATTCGGGCCGCCAGTGCCTTCCGGTGCAACCCAGGTGATGTTCTGGGCCGGGTCCTTGATGTCGCAGGTCTTGCAGTGCACGCAGTTCTGCGCGTTGATCTGGAACTTCTTCGCACCGTCTTCCTGCGTCACCACTTCGTACACGCCAGCCGGGCAATAGCGCTGCGCGGGCTCATCGTACAGTGGCAGGTTCTTCTCGATCGGAATGCTCGGGTCGGTGAGCTTCAGGTGGCAGGGCTGCTCTTCTTCATGGTTGGTATTGGAGAGGAACACCGAGGAGAGCTTGTCGAAGCTGAGTTTGCCGTCCGGTTTCGGGTAGGCGATCTTCGCGCACTCCGCTGCAGGCTTCAGGCAGGCGTAGTCCGGCTTGTTGTCGTGCAGGGTGAAAGGCGCCTTGCCGCCGAAGATATTCTGATCCAGCCAGTTGATGCCGCCGCCAACGATGGCGCCGTACTTGTGGATGGCCGCGCCGAAGTTGCGGCTGCGGAACAGTTCGTCGTACAGCCAGCTGGCCTTGAAGCCATCGACATAGTTGGTCAGCTCGTCGCCGCCGTCACGGCCGGCAGCCAGGGCTTCGGCGATGGCGTCGGCCGCCAGCATGCCGGATTTCATCGCGGTGTGGCTGCCCTTGATCTTGGCGAAGTTCAGGGTGCCGAGGTCGCAGCCGATCAGCGTGCCGCCGGGGAAGACCATCTTCGGCAGCGAGTTGATGCCGCCCTTGCAGATGGCGCGGGCGCCATAGGAAACGCGCTTGCCGCCTTCCAGATACTGCGCGACTACCGGGTGGTGCTTGTAGCGCTGGAATTCGTCGAACGGCGAGAGGTGCGGGTTGGCGTAGGACAGGTCGATGATCAGACCCACCACCACCTGGTTGTTTTCCAGGTGATAGAGGAAGGAGCCACCGGTGTTCTCGGTACCCATGATGTCCATCGGCCAGCCGGCGGTGTGTACCACCAGGCCCTGCTCATGTTTGGCCGGATCGATGTCCCAGATTTCCTTGATGCCGATGCCGTAATGCTGGGCATCGGCTTCGCTGTCGAGGTTGTACTTCTTGATCAGCTGCTTGCCGATGTGGCCGCGGCAGCCTTCGGCGAACAGGGTGTACTTGGCGCGCAGTTCCATGCCGGGGGTGTAGTAGCCTTCCTTGGGATTGCCTTCGCGGTCGACGCCCAGGTCACCGGTGACGATACCGCGCACCACGCCATTCTCGTCGATCAGCGCTTCCTGAGCGGCGAAGCCCGGGTAAATCTCCACGCCCAGGTTCTCGGCCTGCTGGGCCAGCCAGCGGCACAGGTTGCCCAGGGAAATGATGTAATTGCCTTCGTTGTGCATGGTTTTCGGCACAAAGAAGTCAGGAATTCGGGTAGCCTTGTCGGCGTCGCGCAGCAGATAGATGTCATCGCGCTTGACCGGGGTATTCAGCGGAGCGCCAAGTTCTTTCCAGTCGGGGAAGAGTTCGTTCAGGGCGCGCGGCTCGAATACCGCACCGGAGAGGATGTGGGCGCCAACTTCGGAGCCTTTTTCGACCACGCAGACGCTGATCTCCTGGCCCGCTTCAGCGGCTTTCTGCTTCAGTCGGCAGGCGGCGGACAGTCCGGATGGGCCGGCGCCGACGATGACGACGTCGAACTCCATAAATTCGCGTTCCACAGGCTATCTCCTACTCAAGGCTCTTCGATGTTTTATAGGGGAGGGCGCGACTCGCTCCCTAGGCACGGCGTGGGCATTATATCTACACCCTCTCGACGGGCCAATACAAACGTTTGTTTGAATTTTCTGTAGGCCTGCTAGAATCGTACTACATCGCGGATGACCGGCCAGTTCGCTGTATTGACCAGGCCAGGCCGCGGGGTCAAGATACGGGCGGTTTTGCGCTCGCCGTCTGAGCTGAAAGGTTGGTTGCGGCCGATTTTGCATCACTGGCCAGGCTCGCCTGGGCGACATTCTTATTCACCGGAGAGTAACGAGGAATCCATGAAGGTTCTTGTAGCTGTCAAACGAGTGGTTGACTACAACGTCAAGGTTCGCGTCAAGGCGGACAACAGCGGCGTCGACCTCGCCAACGTCAAGATGTCCATGAACCCCTTCTGCGAAATCGCCGTGGAAGAAGCCGTACGCCTGAAGGAGAAGGGCGTGGCGAGCGAAATCGTCGTCGTCACCATCGGCCCGGCTACCGCTCAGGAGCAACTGCGCACCGCGCTGGCTCTGGGCGCCGACCGCGCCATCCTGGTCGAGTCCAATGACGAGCTGAACTCCCTGGCCGTGGCCAAGCTGCTCAAGGCTGTGGTCGACAAGGAGCAGCCGCAGCTGGTGATCATGGGCAAGCAGGCCATCGACAGCGACAACAACCAGACCGGCCAGATGCTGGGCGCGCTGACCGGCTTCGGCCAGGGCACCTTCGCCTCCAAGGTCGAAGTGGCTGGCGACAAGGTCAATGTCACCCGTGAGATCGATGGCGGTCTGCAGACCGTTGCGCTGAACCTGCCGGCGATCGTCACCACCGACCTGCGCCTGAACGAGCCGCGCTACGCGTCGCTGCCGAACATCATGAAGGCCAAGAAGAAGCCGCTGGAGACTCTGACTCCGGACGCTCTGGGCGTTTCCACTGCTTCCACCGTCAAGACCCTGAAAGTCGAAGCACCGGCTGCCCGCAGCGCCGGCATCAAGGTCAAGTCCGTGGCTGAACTGGTCGAGAAACTGAAGAACGAGGCGAAGGTAATCTAAATGACTATCCTGGTTATCGCTGAACACACCAATGCCGCTCTGGCTGCCGCTACCCTGAACACCGTTGCTGCCGCGCAGAAGATCGGTGGCGACATTCACGTTCTGGTGGCCGGCGCCAACGCTGGCGCTGCTGCCGAAGCTGCCGCCAAGATCGCTGGCGTGGCCAAGGTCCTGGTTGCTGACAATGCCGCCTATGCCAACCAGTTGCCGGAAAACGTCGCGCCGCTGGTAGCCGAGCTCGGCAAGGGCTACAGCCACATCCTGGCTGCCGCCACCAGTAACGGCAAGAACATCCTGCCGCGCGTCGCCGCTGCCCTGGACGTCGACCAGATCTCCGAGATCATCGCCGTCGAGAGCGCCGACACTTTCAAGCGTCCGATCTATGCCGGTAACGCCATCGCTACCGTGCAGTCCTCGGCTGCCATCAAGGTGATCACCGTACGTAGCACCGGTTTCGATGCCGCTGCTGCCGAGGGTGGTTCCGCTACTGTTGAAGCCGTTTCCGGCCCGGCCGATGCCGGCAAGTCCACCTTCGTCGGCGAAGAACTGGCCAAGTCCGACCGTCCGGAATTGACCGCTGCCAAGATCGTCGTTTCCGGCGGCCGTGGCATGGGCAATGGCGACAACTTCAAGCACCTGTACTCCCTGGCCGACAAGCTCGGCGCTGCCGTCGGCGCTTCCCGCGCTGCGGTCGATGCCGGCTTCGTACCGAACGACATGCAGGTCGGTCAGACCGGCAAGATCGTCGCCCCGCAGCTGTACATCGCCGTTGGTATCTCCGGTGCGATCCAGCACCTGGCCGGTATGAAGGACTCCAAGGTGATCGTTGCGATCAACAAGGACGAAGAGGCGCCGATCTTCCAGGTTGCCGACTACGGTCTGGTTGCCGATCTGTTCGAAGCCGTACCGGAGCTGGAGAAGTCGGTCTAAGCCGCTTTTCCTGCTACGAAAAACCCGCTCTCGTGAGCGGGTTTTTTATTGCCTGCATATTGTCACTTCAGACTTTGCAGAAAACGCCGGTAGAGCAGGGCACTTTCTTCGGGGCGCTCTAGCATGGGCGCGTGGCCGACGTTATCCATGATCACCACGCTGGATTTGCGCAGCAGCGGCTGCATGACTTCGATGCTGGACACGTCCAGCACACGATCCTGCTTGCCCCAGAGCAGCAAGGTGGGCGCCTGGATTTTCTTCAGCTCAGGCTCCAGCGGGACATTGCGTTCGACGAGTTGCTTGAAGACCATCTCGTAGTGCGGGGCCTTGGCCATGGAACGCTCGCCCAGATAACGCTTGAGCGATTGCGGCAGATAGGGCGGCTCGACGAAAACGAACTGCAGCAATTTTTCGAAGTCCTGCGGTTGTGCGACCACCAGTGGGTTGGCTTCGCCATGGGTCAGCAGGCGATACAGCTCGCTCTTGTGCGGGCTGTCGATCCCGGCGTTGGCGAACAGCGCCAGCGAGCGCACGCGATCCGGGTAGCGCGCCGCGAAGAGTGCGGCGATATGTCCGCCCATCGAGTTGCCCAGCACGTGTGCCTGCTGGATGCCCATGGCATCGAGAATGTCCGCCAGACGTTCGGCCTGGGTGCCGACATCATAGCTGCCAGGTGGCAGGTCGCTGTCGCCGAAGCCGGGCAGGTCCAGGGCGATGACGCGATGGTCCTGGGTCAGGTGGCGGGAGAAACGCAGCCAGTTATCCTTGTCCGCGGCGAAGCCGTGGAGCAGCACCAGGGTTTCGCCGCTCGCCGGTCCTCCCTGGTAGTAATGGATGTTAAGATTGTGCACAGCTAGCTGCTTGTGACTGAACCCGGCGCGGTACTGTTCGATCAGGCGCAGGCCGGCCAGTTGAGCCGCTGGAAAGAAGTACAGCATGGCTGCGCTTCCTGACAGTAGAAGCAGCAGTGCAAGCAGCAGTTTTTTCATGGCGCGTCCTTATCGCGAATTATTATGGCGGCGCCACTAAGCTAGCATGAACGCAGAAGATTACGGGGCGGCTGAGACCCTCCTGCCGATCAACGCACAACCGAGAGTCGCCAATGCCTGAGCGTGGTCTGTTTAAGTCGCTGCTGCTGTGGTGCGCACTGGCCGTGATGCCCGGCGCCGCCCTGGCCGCAGGTAAATGCGAACGCCTGGTGGCGACCGGCAACCCCGAATACCCGCCTTATCTCTGGCGCGATCCGCAGAATCCGCAACAGTTGATCGGTGCCAATGCCGATATGCTCAAGCATCTGGGCAAAGAGCTGGGTGTGGTGATCGACGTGATCCATACCGGGCCCTGGTCGCGCGCGCAGGACGAAGTGCGCACCGGCCGTGTCGACCTGCTTGCGGGCGCGTTCCTGACGCTGCCACGCCTGGAAAGCATGGACTACGTACACCCTGCATTCTTCTTCACGCCGAGCGTGGTCTGGGTGCGCAAGGGAGAGACCTTCCCCTATGGCAGCTGGATCGACCTGCAGGGGCACACCGGCGACACCCTGGTGGGCAATAGCTTCGGTCAGCAGTTCGATAACTTTGCCAAGCAGAACCTGACGCTCGAGGGGGTATCCAGTCTGACCCAGGCGTTCCAGAAGTTGCTACTCGGCCGCACCGATTACGTGCTCTACGAGCGCTACCCCGGCTTGGCGCTCGCGGAGACGCTGGGCATGGAAGATGATCTCGAGGTGCTGGACCCGCCGATATCCAGCGAGGGTCTTTACCTCACCCTTTCGCATAATTCGGCATGCAACGAGCCCTGGCTGCGTGGTCAGCTGGCGCGGAAGATGACAGAAATGGTCGCCGCCGGGCTGCCTGAGCAGTACCTGAAAAGCAATCTGGAACTGTGGAAGGCGCAGCAGATGCAGCCCGATCCGGTCGGCGACGTGACTCAGTAGGAAATTTTTTAGTGATCAATCGAACTCTTCCCGTGCTGCTGGCGCTGGGCCTGGCGGCTTGCGCAAGCGATCCTGCGCCCACCGAGCAGTTGCGTCTGACCGAGCAGGCCCTGGCACAGACCAAATCCCTGGGCGTAGCCAGCGAGCAGTCCGCGTCCTTGCGCCAGGCCGAAGACAAGTTCGCCCAGGCCCAGGCAGCCATGCAGGACGGTGAAAACAAGCAGGCACGCCAACTGGCCGAGCAGGCCGAGCTCGATGCGCGCCTGGCCGAGGCCGAGCATCTCAACGGCAAGGGCCGCGAGCAGCTGACCGAGCTCAACCAGCGTATCGGCCGTTTGCGCCAGCAACTGGGAGCCATGTGATGAAGGCTTTCGGTTACCTCGGCGGCCTGTTGTTGGCTGGTGCCTTGCTCAGTGGTTGTGCAGCCCACCAGCCGGCAAGCGATCAAGCGCTGGAAGAGGCGCGCCTGAGCTTCCAGTCGGTCAAGGAAGATCCCAATGTCCTGCGCGCCGCGCCCAAGGACGTGATTCGCGCAGGTGAGTCACTGGCGCGCGCCGAGCGGCTGTCCAGCTATTGGGGCAGTGGCGACGACGTGCGTCATTACGCCTATCTCAGCCAGCGCTATGCCGATATCGCCCGACAACACAGCGAAATCAGCCTCAATCATGAGCGCGCTGCCAAGCTCGAGCTGGAGCGTCAGCGCCTGCAGCTGACGTTGCGCGAAGCCAAGCTGCTTAGCGTGCAACAGCACAACGGCTGGCTGGAAGAGCAGATGGTCAGCCTCGCCACCAGCGAGACCGAGCGCGGCCTGGTGATGACCCTGGGCGACATGCTGTTCGATGCCGGCCGCGCCGACCTGCAGCCGGCAGCCAACCGCACGGTGCTCAAGCTCGTGCAGTTCCTGCAGCTCAACCCGCAGCGGCGTGTGCGTATGGAGGGCTATACCGACAATACCGGTGACGCCGCCGAGAACCTCGAGCTTTCACGAGCGCGAGCGCAGGCTGTGGCCGATCTGCTGGTTGATCTGGGCGTGGATGCCAAGCGTATTCAGGTGGTCGGTTACGGCGTGGACTTTCCCGTCGCGGAGAACGCCTCGGCACGCGGTCGGGCGCAGAACCGTCGGGTGGAGATCGTCTTCTCCGACGAGCGAGGTCAGCTTGGCGCAGAGCGTTGAATCGCTGACATAGAGCATGCGAACCCCGGCGCGTCCGCAATGCTGTTCACTTAAGGTTGTACGCGCTTGGCTCCCCTCTCCCATTTATGGGAGAGGGGCTGGGGGAGAGGGCTGAAAATTCCGCAAGACTGCCAGTTTCCCCCTCTCCCTAACCCTCTCCCCTCAGGGGCGAGGGGACTAATCGCCTGCGACCACTTCTTATGTGAACAGCATTACGGCGCGTCCGGGGTTTTTTATGCATTGAAGATAGCGGCGACGCCGCGTTTTTCCCGCAGACCTTGCCGTATCAGAAAAACAGATTGCATCTGTGCCGGTACAATTGTGTAGCAATAGGTTACTGTTATGCTCCATTGACCCGGAGAATCTCGCCATGACCAATCTGCTGCTCTATCAACGCATCGCCCAGCAGTTGGCCGAGGATATTCGCCGTGGCGTCTACCAGCCGGGCGAGCGTGTGCCCTCGGTGCGCAAGATGAGCGCGCAGCTCAATGTCAGCCACGCCACGGTTTTGCAGGCGTACGCCAATCTTGAGGACCAGGGGCTGATCCGGGCGCGGCCGCAGTCGGGCTTCTATGTTCACCAGACGCCAGCGCTGACCGCGCCGACGCCCGATATTGCCAAGGTCGAGCGGCCGGGCCTGGTCACCCGCGCCAGCATTATCAATCAGGTGCTCACCGAGTCACGTCGTGAGGGCGTGTTCCCGCTGGGCGCAGCGGTGCCGCATGTCGATTACCTGCCGGTGCGCGCGCTGCACCAGCAACTGGCCAAGGTCACTCGTTTTCACAGCCCGCGTGCCTTCAGCTACATGTTCAGCCCCGGCTTCGAGCCGTTGCGCCGCCAGGTGGCGATCCGCATGCGCGATGCCGGCGTGGTGGTCGATCCCTCGGAAGTGGTGATCACCCATGGCTGCGTCGATGCGCTGCAGATGAGCCTGCGCGTGCTGACCAAGCCGGGCGACCTGATCGCAGTGGAGTCGCCAACCTATTACGGTCTGCTGCAACTGGCCGACTTGCTGGGGCTCAAGGTCATCGAGATCCCGTGTGACCCCACCACCGGCATCAGCCTGGAAGCGCTGCAACTGGCGGCCAACCAGTGGCCTATCAAGGCGCTGGTGCTGACTGCACGGCTGTCCAATCCATTGGGCGGTACCATTCCCGAGGAGCGCCAGCGCCAGTTGCTGCGCCTGGCCGGTGATTATGATTTCCAGATCGTCGAGGACGATATCTACGGCGAGCTGATGTTCGAACAGGGGCCGACCAAGGCGCTCAAGTCGCATGACCGCGACAGCCGGGTGATCTATTGCTCGAGCTTCTCCAAGACGCTGTCGCCGGGAGTGCGCATCGGCTGGATCGTCGCCGGCAAGTACCAGGACGAGATTCAGCGCCTGCAGACCTTCTCCACCCATTCGGCGTGCAGCGTCACCCAGATGGCGGTGGCGGCCTACCTGGAGAATGGCGGGTACGACCGCCATCTGCGGCATATCCGCCAGGAGTACCGCAAGAACCTCAGCGCCTTCCAGTTGGCGGTGCAGCAGTACTTCCCGGCTGGCACGCAGATGACCCGCCCCAAGGGCGGCTTCATCCTCTGGGTCAGCCTGCCGGCAAGGGTCAACACCAAGGATCTGCACGTGCGTGCGCTGCAGCAGGGCATCTCGATCGCACCGGGGCTGATCTTCAGCAACACGGAGCAGTTCAACCACTGCGTACGCCTCAACTGCGGCATCCCGTGGAATCGCGAGGCGGAAAGGGCGCTGATGACGCTGGGCATGCTGGCCACGCAGCTGTGCCAGGAGGCAGGTGGCTCCTGGGAGGATTGAAAATGATCCTTCTGGCTTAACCCGATTCGTCGCAGTGCTGCGTCTACCTGAGCGAAGGTCTCGTGCCATTGCTCAGGAGATGCACCATGTCCGCTTATTCCGCGTTGCTCGTTCGTCCGTTCGCCGTCGGTTTCTCGGCTGGAACCTTGTTGCTGCTCGCCGCCTGCAGCGCTTCTGGCCCGGAGCCGGAAGCCCAGGCCAGCTCGCAGCCGGCGGCGACGCTCGTACGTGAACGACTGCCTGCACCCGCAGCGGCCGAAATGCCTGCCGAAGCCAGCCACAAGCGCATGGCGACCCTGGCCTATGCGCCGGCCCCCATCGCCGATGGCCTGCCGCCAAGCTACCGTGACGAGTCGCGCGAGCAATATCAGGCCTATGCCGACAACCCGGTGTTCGCTGTCGCCGAAACGCCGGTATCCACCTTCAGCATCGACGTCGATACCGGCAGCTACGCCAACGTGCGGCGCTTTCTCAATGGCGGGCAACTGCCGCCGAAGGACGCCGTGCGCCTGGAAGAACTGGTCAATTATTTTCCCTATGCCTATCCGCTGCCGCAGGGCGACGTACCGTTCGGCGTCAGCACCGAGCTGGCGGTGACGCCGTGGAACCCGCAGACGCGGCTGCTGCGCATCGCCATCAAGGCCTCGGATCGCAGTGTGGACGAGCTGCCACCGGCCAACCTGGTGTTCCTGGTCGACGTGTCCGGCTCTATGCATCGCCGCGAAGGCCTGCCGATGGTGCAGGGTACGCTGAAGCTGTTGGTCGACCAGCTTCGCCCGCAGGATCGCGTCTCGCTGGTCACCTATGCCGGTGATAGCCAGGTGGTGCTGGACTCCACGCCCGGCAGCGACAAGGCGAAGATCCGTGCGGCCATCGATCAACTCAGCGCGGGTGGTTCGACGGCGGGCGAGTCGGGCATCCAGCTGGCCTATCAGCAGGCCGGCAAGCATCTGATCGACGGCGGCATCAACCGCATCCTGCTGGCCACCGACGGCGACTTCAACGTCGGCATCAGCGACTTCGACAGCCTCAAGCAACTGGCCGCCGACAAGCGCAAGAGCGGCGTCTCGCTGACCACCCTGGGTTTCGGCGTGGACAATTACAACGAGCGTCTGATGGAGCAGTTGGCCGATGCCGGCAATGGCAACTACGCCTATATCGATAACCTGCGCGAGGCGCGCAAGGTACTGGTCGATCAGCTCGGCTCGACCCTGGCCACGGTGGCCAGCGACGTGAAGCTGCAACTGGAATTCAACCCGAGCGAAGTCAGCGAGTACCGCTTGCTGGGCTACGAGAACCGCGCGCTCAAGCGCGAGGATTTCAGCAACGACAAGGTCGATGCCGGTGATATCGGTGCCGGGCACACCGTCACCGCGCTGTACGAGATCGTCCCGGCTGGTGGCAAGGGCTGGCTCGAGCCGCTGCGCTATAAGGTCATCACTCAGCCTGCGCTCGAGACACGCGAGCTGGCCTGGCTGCGGATTCGCTACAAGGCGCCGGGGGAGGCGAGCAGTCGCCTGCTGGAGCGGCCTATCGCGCGTGCCGAGGCCAAGCCGATGAACGCTGCCAGCGAGGACCTGCGTTTCGCCGCTGCGGTTGCGGCCTTTGCCCAGCAGCTTAAGGATGGACGCTATACGGGCGATTTCGGTCTGGCGCAGAGCATCGAACTGGCGCGCTCGGCCAAGGGCGAGGATCGCTTCGGCCTGCGCGGCGAATTCATCCAGCTGGCCGAAATTGCCCAGAGCCTGCAAACTTCCGGCTCCACACCAGTAAGAGTCCAGCAGTGAACGCACCTCTCACGGATGACGACGCCGCTCTATTGCGGCGTTACCGCCGCGGCGATGCCACGGCCTTCAACGCGCTTTACCAGCGCCATCGGCTGGGCCTGTTCCGCTTTCTGCTAGGCCTGTGTGGCGATCATGCCCTGGCCGAGGAAGTGTTCCAGGAAACCTGGATGAGCCTGATCCGCAGCCAGAGCGAGCAGCGCGAGACGGTGCTGTTCAAAACCTGGTTGTACCAGATCGCCCGCAATCGCCTGATCGACCACTGGCGCAAGACGGGCCGTCATCAGGCTGGGCATGACGAATACGATGAAGGCCAGCACGCCCAGGCCGACCCGCAACCGGGCCCGGAGCAGTTGTGGGGCCTGAGCCGCGATAGCGAGCGGCTGCAGGCGGCACTGGCCGACCTGCCGGAAGATCAGCGCGAGGTGTTCCTGCTGCGCGCCCATGGCGATCTGGAATTGAACGAGATCGCCGAGTTGACCCGCACGCCGGCCGAGACGGTCAAGAGCCGTCTGCGCTATGCCCTGCAGAAACTGCGCCGGCTGCTGGCCACCGAGGAGTTGTCCGCATGACCCATGAACGAGAACCGCTGGATCACGAACAGGCGCTGTTGGCGCATTTCCGTGCCCATGGCAGCGGCGAACCCTCGGCCGAGCTGGACGCGCGTATCCTGGCGGCGGCCAGTGCGGCTGCCCGAGAAACGCATCAACCCGATAAGCCGGACTCTGGCTGGGCGCAGCGCTTGCACCAATGGCTGTTCGGCAGCGGACGCCAGCGCTGGTCGGTGGCCGTGGCCGGGCTGGCTTGTGTCGGGATCGGCGTTAGTCTGACCTGGCGCACGCTGGAGCAGACGCCGGCCAACTTCGATGCAGTCCCGCCCAGCGTGGCCATGAGCCCCGCTGCTCCGGCTCCCGCGCCAATGGCAGCCAAGCGCGCCGCAGAGCAGCAGGCGGCACCGACAGCTGCCCCGCAGGAGCGCATGAGAACCCAGGTCATGGCCCGCCAGGCCCCCTCTGCCGATATGGCTGAGGCGCCGGTGGCCAGCGCCGCCGCAATCGCGCCGATGGCCGAACTGGTAACCCAGAGCGAACCGCGGGAGGCGCTGCTGCGTTTGCTGGAACTGCGCAAGGGTGGTCAGCAGGAGGAGGCGCAGCGGCTGCTGGAGCAACTGCAGGCCGACTACCCGCAACTGGATATCGAAGCTGAGCTCGATCATCTGGCTAACGAGCCAGCGGATGAATGAGCAGTTGGGTAAAAGTCGTGTAAGTCGGCTTGTCAGGCGCGCCCACGCGGAGGAGCATGGGCGCGTTATTGATCGAGTTGCCCTAGTCCCATGATGCGTAAGTTCCTGCTGTTACTACTGTGCCTGGGTTGGCTGAGCGCCTGCGAGCGCGAGCCGGAGCCTGTCGCGCAGCAATCCGAGCCTGAACCGGCAGCGGTGGCAACGCCTGAGCCCGTTGCCGAGGTCGTCAAGCCCAAGCCTGTTGAACCGGCGCCGCCTGCCAAGGCGGTCGAAAGCAAGCCAGCGGCGCCCGCCAAAGCACCCGTCGCCGCCAAACCCAAGCCCGTCGTGGCAACGAAAGCCAAGCCGGCCGAGCCCGAACCGAAGCTGGCGCTGGATCTCAGCGTGCCGCAGGAGCTGTTCGAGCAGGCGCTGGAAAGTGACACCCGCGAGGAACTCTCGCCGGTGCTGCCACCATTATTTGGCGAGAAACCCGAAGCTCAGAGCCCGTTCCAGATCAGCGGTCGGCTGATTAGCAACGAGCGGGTGGACGATTACTGGGATTCCATCGAGGGCGCCGAGGTGCAGTTCGAGTTCAAGCAGTAGTCGTCTGGAGGGCAGGGATCGCCCGGATAGTCCGGCGCGGTAGCAACCCGTCATCGGTGAACTGGCGGGTTGCATCCGCCATACGGCAGAGTCCTGACTCTAGTCAGCCCGATCCGAGCACAGATTTACCCGGATTGCATCCGGGCTACGGCGCCAACGCCGAGGCTTCAATCGACGAACAGGTCGGGCACCAGGCTGCCGCCAGCGGGATCGAAACGGTACTGCTCGAAGTCGCTGACGCCCCGTTCGCGCAGGATGTCTTCGTCGATCAGCAGGCGCCCGGTGAGGCTACGGCCCTGGCTGGTCAGAATCGCATGGGCCGCGTCGGCCATGATCGCTGGCGTGCGTGCGCGCTTAAAGGCGTCGCGGCTGCCCAGCTCGAACTCGATGGCGGCGGTGGCGATCATGGTTTTCGGCCACAGTGAGTTGACGCTGATGCCGTACTTCTTGAACTCCTCGCTCATGCCCAGGGTGAGCATGCTCATGCCGTATTTGGTGACGGTGTAGGGGCCGTGCTGGGCGAACCACTTGGCGTCGAGGTTAAGCGGTGGGGAGAGGTTGAGGATATGCCCGCCCGCGCTCTGTTTCAGATACGGCAAGGCCGCCTGGCTGCAGACCATCACCGCGCGGGTGTTGATCTGGTACATCAGGTCGAAGCGCTTGGGTTCGAGTTTCTCCACGCCCACCAGCTTGATCGCCCCGGCGTTGTTGACCAGGGCGTCGATGCCGCCGAAATGCTCGGCTGCCTTTGCCATGGTGGCCGCCACGGCCTGCTCGTCACGCACATCCAGCTGCAGGGCCAGGGCCTTGCCGCCAGCGGCTTCGACCTCGGCGGCGACGCTGAAGATGGTGCCTTCCAGTTTCGGGTGGGGCTCGGCGCTCTTGGCCGCGATGACGATGTTGGCGCCATCCGCGGCGGCCTTGAGGGCGATTTCGCGGCCGATGCCACGGCTGGCGCCGGTGATGAACAGGGTCTTGCCGGAAAGTGACATGGGCATGCTCCTTCTGGTTGTTATGGGGCCGTGGGAGGGGCTTTAGCCGCGATGAACCACGCTCGCGGCTAAAGCCCCTCCCACAGCGATATATCAGGCCTCTACAGCTTCGATTTCCACCAGTAACTGGCGATTCTTCACCTGGTCGCCCTGGCTCACGCCAACGCGGCGGACGATGCCGTCGACGCCAGCCTTGAGCGGGTGCTCCATCTTCATCGCTTCCAGCACCACCAGCAGTTGCCCTTTGCTCACGCTGGCACCCTCGGCGATCAGCACTTCGACGATGGCGCCATCCATCGGTGCCTTCACCGCGCCGCTGCTGGCGGCGTTCTGGCCACCGGCTGGCTCGCGGGTGGCATCGACCAGTTCGAGGTTGCCGTGCTCACCATACAGCCACAGGTGCTCACCTTCGATGTGATAGGCCTGGCGGCGGCGTACGCCGTCCAGTTCCAGGGTCAGCCAGCGGCCGTCGCTGGCCAGCAGGCGCACAGGCAGTTGTTCCTCGCCCCGACGCACACGCAGTTGCGCCTGTTGGCCGCTGGCGAGCACGTCCAGTTCCACGGCGTGCTTGTGTTCGCCCTGCTTGAGGACGAAGCGCCAGGGCGCACTGCCGGCGTTGCGCCAACCGGACAGGCCGGGTTGGTGCGCGCGGGCCTCGGCCGACGCCTGGTAGAGCAGGGCGGCGGCCATGGCCAGCTCGGCCAGGCTGGCTGGGTGCAGCTGCAGGCTGGGGTCATCAGCGAAGTGTTCGGCGATAAACGCCGTGGTGGCATTGCCGGCGGCGAACTCGGGATGCTTGAGCAGGTTGGCGAGGAAGCGCTGGTTACCGTTGACGCCAAGCAGCACGCATTGTTCTACAGCGCGCACCAGCTTGCGCCGGGCTTCGTCGCGGGTTGCGCCGTAGGCGATGACCTTGGCCAGCATCGGGTCGTAGAAGGGGGTGACGGCCTGGCCTTCGACCAGGCCGTGGTCGATGCGTACGCCGGCCAGCAGTTCGGGCTCCCAGCGCAGCACCTGGCCGGTTTGCGGCAGGAAGCCGGCGGCCGAGTCCTCGGCATAAAGGCGCACTTCCATGGCGTGGCCGTTGAGGCGGATTTCGTCCTGCTGCAGCGGCAGAAGCTGGCCTTCGGCAACGCGAATCTGCCAGGCCACCAGATCCTGTCCGGTGATCAGCTCGGTGACCGGGTGTTCCACCTGCAGGCGGGTGTTCATTTCCAGGAAGAAGAACTCGCCGGAGGTATCGAGGAGAAATTCCACGGTGCCGGCGCCGACGTAGTTGACCGAGGCTGCAGCCTTGACCGCAGCTTCACCCATGGCCTTGCGCAGCTCCGGCGTCATCACCGGGCAGGGGGCTTCCTCAACCACTTTCTGGTGGCGCCGCTGCACCGAGCAGTCGCGCTCGCCAAGGTAGACGATATTGCCGTGCTGGTCGCCGAAGACCTGAATCTCCACATGGCGTGGACGGATCACCGCGCGTTCTAGGATCAGTTCGCCGGAACCGAAGGCGTTCTGCGCCTCCGAGCGGGCGGTACGGATCTGCCCCGGCAGTTCGGAGAATTCCTGTACCAGGCGCATGCCGCGGCCGCCGCCGCCGGCGCTTGCCTTGATCATCAGCGGGTAGCCGATACGCTCGGCTTCGCTGGCCAGGGTCTCGTCATCCTGGGCGGCGCCTTCATAGCCGGGGATGCAGGGCACGCCTGCCTCCAGCATGGCGATCTTGGACAGGCGCTTGCTGCCCATCAGATGGATCGCTTCCACAGTCGGGCCGATAAAGATGATGCCGGCTGCTTCACACGCGCGGGCGAAATCGGCGTTCTCGGAGAGGAAACCATAGCCGGGGTGGATGGCGTCGGCGCCGGTCTTGCGCGCCGCCTCGATGATAGCCTCGATGCGCAGGTAGGACTGGTTGACCTGGGCCGGGCCGATGCATACGGCTTCGTCGGCGATCTGCACGTGGCGGGCGTCGGCATCGGCCTCGGAGTACACCGCCACGGTGCGGTAGCCGAGTTCGATGGCGGTGCGCATCACCCGGCAGGCGATCTCGCCGCGGTTGGCGATCAGGATCTTGTTGAATGCGGGCATCTTTGTGCTCCTGTGGGACGCTCCCCGGATTGCATCCGGGCTACGGTGTTCTGGCGTAGGGTGGATCGCGCTTTATCGATCCACCGTTTGGCTCGTCTGGATCGGTGGATGTGAAAAGCGACATCCACCCTACGGTCTTTGTCGGTAGTGCCCGTCCGTCCAATCCATCATCGGGGCAACGGAGAAGCGGCGGGACAGGGCAGTGCGCGTGGTTACTGGCTTTGAGGCTGATTCTAGAGGCATGTTTTTAGATCGGTTAAAGGCCAAAATGGCTTATTTTTGCCCGTTTTTGCGCATGTGGTGCTAAAATTTAGCACTGGTAAATGCATTTTTAGCACTGATGGTGAGCGATGTGGGAACGATCACTCGGCGCGTGAACAAAAGCGGGCAGACCAAGTACACGGTTCAGATTCGGCTGCGCCGCAAGGGAGTCATAGTCTACCAAGAAAGCCAGTCCTTCGACCGTAAGCCGGTTGCTCGCGCTTGGATGATGAGGAGGGAGGCCGAACTGGCGTTGCCAGGCGCTCTTGAAAAGGCTTCGCGGGAGGATGTGCCGCTCAAGAAAATCATTGAGCGCTATCTTGATGAATACGAGCTGATACGTCCGCTCGGAAAAACCAAGCGAGCTACCTTGAAAGCGATCAGCGAGACCTGGCTAGGTCAAATTGCTGATGTCGATCTGACGAGCCAGAAACTGGTCGAGTACGCGCAATGGCGGATGAGCCAGGGGGGAGGTGGTGTCCAGGCGCAGACGGTTGGAAACGATCTCGCACATCTTGGCGCTGTCCTGTCAGTCGCTAAGCCTGCCTGGGGATATGAGGTCGACGCGAGCGCAATGGCTGATGCGCGCAAGGTGCTGCGTAAGCTGGGCATGGTGTCTCGAAGTCGAGAGCGTGATCGACGACCTAGCAAGGATGAGTTGGACAAATTGCTCACCTACTTTTTTGATCTCCAGGCGCGTAGGCCAAGCGCTATTCACATGCCTAAGGTCATAGCTTTCGCGATTTTCTCTACACGCAGGCAGGAAGAGATTACTCGGATTCGCTGGGAGGATCTGGATGAGCGGCGGCAGGCGGTGCTTGTTCGAGATATGAAAAATCCCGGACAGAAGATTGGTAATGATGTCTGGTGCCATCTACCAGATGAGGCCTGGCGGATTGTTCAGAGCATGCCTAAGTCTTGCCGAGAGATATTCCCTTACTACTCGGACTCAATTTCTGCGGCGTTCACTCGTGCTTGCAAGTTTTTGGCTATCAAGGATTTGCATTTCCACGATCTGCGCCATGACGGCGTGAGCCGGCTATTCGAGATGGAGTGGGATATACCGAGGGTTGCCAGCGTATCGGGCCATCGCGACTGGAACTCCATGCGCCGTTATACGCATCTGAATGGGCGAGGAGATCCCTATAAGGACTGGTCTTGGCTGGAGAGGATAATCGGGGCCTCTGTGGTGCTTGGAGCACGTGTAGAGCCGGAGTCTGCAGAAGATAGAAGGGGTGTGCTTCAGGCCAGGCGTCGTCGATCCATCAACTGATCCTGCTCTCTAATTGCGGCCTCGCGCTGTCTATCTATGTAGGCAGCGAGATCTTCCAAATGTACGCCGAGGTTGGCCTTCTGCGAGTTAGCGCCCAGTCGCATCACCGGAAGGTCGATTTCTCCCATCAGGCGCTTGCGTTTGAACTTGTCCACCGAAAGGCCGAGGAAATCTCGGCAAACCCATTCGATAGGAATTACGGCTTGTCCGTCGTACTGAGCCATTAGCAAAAACAGTGTCTTCATTGCTCCATGCCGCAGCGCTATTTCAATCGGATTCAGCCTATTGGTGCTAGGTCTGATCGCAAACAAGCTAAGTCGTAGATGGGCGTGGGGCGGGTAATGCCTTGAGCATCGCCGGTGCCGTGGATCCAGCTCGCCAACGGCCCGGCAACGCGCCTGAACTTGTTGACGAGCTGGATCCGCTGCAGGCGTTGCTGGAATGAAAGGGGGCTCAAGCGCGCTGAGACTGATGCTATCTGGGTTTACGAAATGCGGGAAATGCTCACTGATGGTGAGTATTTTCTGGATTTTATAAACCTGTCGACCCGGAGGTATGTGCCTGCCCCTTGGTGTGTATTCAACGTCCGTGACGTCGACCGATGCCAGCGTCAATCGAGGCGCTTGCGGATTTCGTTGAATGCCCGCTGAATTATTTTCTCCTGATTGGGATCGATCTCAAGTTCTGCGCATATTGAAGACCACCCGGAGAGCACATCAAGGGTTTGCTCGATGTAAAGATCCGGATCCAGATAGCGGAAAGCAGAGCAGACTTGTTTGAGGTTTTTACGTGTTGCCAGTCCGGAGCCGTTGAAAGAGGTAGTGTGCTCGTCCGCGAATCCCTGGACAGGGGCATAGGTCAGGTCATAGGCCGGAGCTAACGTCCACCGTCCTTGGTCGTGCAGGAATGCGAAGTTCTTGGCGTGATCATCATGGTTGTGGGTCAGCGCATTAAAAACCATGAGTCTTGCCATGCGCTCTACCTCCGCTGCATGGTTGGTGACCGCGTGGGTTGTTTTCAAGAGATCTGAATAGTCCAGTGAGGGCACGCGGTGATCTGCATAGAGAATACCGCTGGCAGTCATCATGTGGAGTTTGCTATTGCCGTGTCGGTCGAAACGTTGGGCAGCAAAGAATCGCTCGGTGCCGTTTGCAGAGCTGACTGTGAGCAAGTCGCTCGCAGCCATCTCCACTCCAGCGCGTTCTGCCAAGAGCGCGTAGGCATATTCGATGGTGCCGGTATCACGATGTTCGGTTGGTGATCGGAATTTCACTAGCCAGTGTTGGTAGCCGGCTGGGAGCTGCTGGAAAGATGTATTGCATTGTTTTCTGTCTGGGGACAGTGCAACGACGACCTTGGGGCGAGCGCCGGCAGGGGAGCCACCAGCGAGGCGCAGAGCATCAAGAATGGACGAGGTGTCTCCTTCGTAGACCGCCTGGGACTCCTGGTAGAGCTGGGCCAGATCAATATCATCTTCACCGGTGGCGTGCTCAAGCACCGGGCGATATTCCAGTGCACCCATGCCCCTGTCTGCCATGTAAGCCAGCCGATCGAGCGGGGAAATGTGTCTACGGTCTATGCCATGATTGGCAAGGAAATAACGATCCATTAGCAACATGCCCCATCCGTCTGGGAGGGAGTCGGCAATCGCGCCTGGTAGGCCTGCGAAAAGGACTGGATCAGCCGCTTTCTGGGGTTGGGTTGTGAAGTCCATGTTCAGGGGTGACAGATTGAAGCCTTGCGCCACCCACTGTGGATGATAGGCAAAGTAGATACCCTGTCGACTGGCAACCAGCTCACCGACCGGCGTGCCTGCGAGCAATACCTCTACGGTGTTTATGGATTTCATTGGCGCCCCCGGGTACGTCCTGTTTGTTTGATTTCTTCAAGCGAGACAGGCCGCTCATGCTTGAACAGTTCAGCGATTTGGCGTGTTGCACCAAGTGCTGTAGCGATGAGCACCAGAGCATCAAGGGTGATCTGCCCAGTGGACTCGAATCGCTTGATGGTCGATTCTGAAACACCCGCCATCTTCGCCAAGGATTTGCGGGAGAGGTTCTGTGCGAGTCGCGCTTCTCGAGCGTTGGCGCCGATCTTCTGGGCCAGTTCGCCTGGAGCGAGCAGAGAATGGGTTAGGGCCAAGGATAAGCCTCGTATAATGGTTCATTTTAGATCCATTATAGGCAATTATCACTTTTATTGGTTCAAATATGGCCCATTGATTTTTGCCTGACCTAGATTGGTCCGGGGTGGAGTGAATCGCCCCTAGTTTCGTAGACACCTCCAAGCCTCATAATGAGGCCCACTAGGAGGTGCCATGAGCAACCAGCGTTACCCCGAAGAATTCAAAATCGAAGCGGTCAAGCAAGTGACCGAGCGTGGCCTTCCTGTAGCCGAAGTGGCAGCGCGGTTAGGTATGTCGGTACACAGCCTGTATGCCTGGATCAAGCGCTACAGCAAGCCGCAGGAAAAGCGGCAGCAAGAGGACGATCAGCAGGCCGAACTGCGGCGTCTGCGTGCTGAACTCAAGCGAGTGACCGAAGAGCGAGACATCCTAAAAAAGGCCGCCGCGTACTTTGCCAAGGAGTCCGGCTGAAGTACGCCTTCATCAGCAAGCTGTCGGTGGAGTATCCGGTTCGGCGTCTCTGCGAAACCCTCAAAGTGCATCCCAGCGGTTACTACGCTTGGCTATCCGAGCCTAAGTCCATACGCGCCAAGGAAGATCAGCGTCTGCTCGGGCTGATCAAGCATGCGTGGCTGGAAAGTGGTGGTGTCTACGGCTACCGAAAGATCCACGACGACCTGCGTGAGCTGGGTGAGTCTTGTGGTCGTCACCGCGTGGCCCGCCTGATGAGGTTGGAGAAGCTGCGCTCGCAGACTGGCTATCGTCGGCGCCCTGGCTATTACGGCGGCAAGCCGACAGTAGCCTCGCCCAATCGCTTGGAGAGACAGTTCAAAGTCGCAGAACCCAATAAGGTCTGGGTCACTGACATCACCTACATTCGCACCTATGAAGGCTGGCTGTACTTGGCAGTGGTGCTGGATCTGTTTTCACGCCAGGTGGTCGGCTGGTCGATGAAGCCGCGGATGTGCAGCGATCTAGCGATTGATGCCTTACTGATGGCGGTGTGGCGGCGCAAACCCAAGCAGGAAGTAATGATCCACTCAGACCAGGGCAGTCAGTTCAGTAGCTTGGACTGGCAAAGTTTCCTCAAGGCCAACAATCTTATTAGTAGCATGAGCCGACGCGGTAACTGTCACGACAACGCCGTGGCAGAAAGCTTTTTCCAACTACTAAAGCGCGAACGTATTAGACGGAAAACCTACGGCACCCGCGAAGAAGCACGCGCTGATGTGTTCGATTACATCGAGATGTTCTATAACCCTAAACGCCGGCACAGCAGCGCTATGCAGCTATCGCCAGTGGAGTTTGAGAAGCGATATATCCAGAGCTTGGAAAGTGTCTAGGAAAGCCGGGGCGATTCAGAGAGACCGCACGCCCTGGCCTTCAATGCTCAAGCGGACTGTGCTGTCATAAGTCTGTTCCAGTCATCAATCCGCATGATCGTGAGGATTAATGGCGGTGGACCATCGATAGCATCAAAACCTCACGATCTTGAGGATTTTTATCAATTCAGTCCGGCGCATGAAAAAATCCACTTTCCGCTTTTAGCGTGGATCGGTGGTTTGCGGCGCAGCGGGTAGTGCAGGCTTGTTAGTTCTTTTGAATACCCTATCCCTCGCCATGAAAGCTTCCAGCATGTGCGGGATGAGCGTCAGAGCGTCGACTTCTTCACCATAGGTTTGCGAGTGCAGCGCCGCGTAGCGCTCGAGGTCAGCCTTCAGGCTGGCCGGGCAGGTGAAGGTCAGCTTCAGGTTCTCGGTTTTCGGCAGCGGGCCGAGACGCAGCTTGGTCGTGCTCATTGCAGGCTCCTCTGTTGAGTGGAGAAAGGTTGAAAGGGGCGCAGTACCAGGTCGCGGTTGACGATCACGCGTAGGGGCAGCCCAGGGCGCTGGGTCAGCGTGGGCTGGATATCGAGGTTGCGGCGGGTGACCTCCTGGCCGACCTGGTTCACTGTGTCCTGCAGGCTGTCGCGCCCGGCGATGATGACGCGGTCGCCGTCGGTGCGGTTGGCCGGTGCCGCCAACTCGGCACCGATGCCCAGTAGGCTGGTCATGGCCGCTCCGGCGACGATCCGATTCCAGTGCCAGTCGACGCCATCCTCGAGGCCGGCATAGCCGGCGGCGTCGGTACCAACCAGATTGTCGAGCTGGAAGGACGAGGTGTCCGGCAAGATCACCCGCTGCCATACCACCTGCACGCGGCTCTGCCCGTAGTTCACCTGGCTGTTGTAGCGACCGAGCAGGCGGGCACCTTGGGGGATCAGCACGTGTTCACCGGTGGCGCTGTCATAGACCGGCTCGGTCACTGTGGCGATCACGTCGCCGGGTAGATCCGACTTGATGCCAGTTACCAGTGCTGCCGCGATGACGGTGCCGGCCATCACTTGGTAGGGCGATTCAGGCATCTGCAGCAATCCGGAATTACGGATTTGTGCGTTTACGGATTTACTGAGAAACGCCTCGTTTCGCTCCTGCTGCGTTGGTGTTCCTGCGGCGGCTACTGCGCCTGACGAAGCCATACCCAGAGCCGGGGAATCGAGTTGAGCGCCACCACCAGATGCGATATTCGATTTCCGCGCGCTGCTGGTCTGGAAAAACACCGAGGACTGCGCTGCTTCCTCAGCTTCCTTGAGCAGGGCCAGGCGCTCTGCTTCGACGGCATCTGGCCCATGTCCATAACCTTGCGCCTGCTGCTCCGCCCTGAGGATTGGCCCGCCCAGATCGCCGGGCAGCGGCGGGCCCAGTTGCGGCACCTCGGGTGCAGGGGGAGGCGGCAGCTGCGAGTAGTCTGCCGGCAACTGCTCCAGCCCCTCGGAGCGTGCCACGCGGTCGACGTTGTATAGCTCGTTCGGCTCGGCGCCCTGGCGGCGCTGCTGCGGCTGCAGCGACCACAGCATGGCTCCGAGTACTGCAGCCGATAGGCCGCCGACCACTACCGCCAGCATGCGCGGATTGAGGCGAGTGACCGGGCGCGGCTTGGCGCGCAGCTCCAGCGACTCCGGCGCTTCCTTGGGCGGTAGAGAGGTTGCGGCGGTTTGTTTGTCGTCCTTGGCCATCATGCTCAGGGCCTCCGTGCCACGCCATCGGTGCGCTCGATCCGCACCACGTCACCCTTGTCGGCGCCCAGGCGCAGCTCGGCTGCGCCGAATAGACGGTCGACGATGTAGTAGGGCGAGCGGAAGCGATAGTTGACCAGCTGTCCATCACCTTCGGGGCCAATTACGAACAGCGGCGGCAGCTCGCCTTGGGCGATACCGGCGGGGAACTGGATATACACCTTGCGGCCGTCATCGAAAGCGCGCAGCGGTTTCCAGGGTGGATTGCTGCCGCTGATCGCATAACGAAAGCGCAGCTGCTCCAGCGTTAGGCCGGCATCCACCGGCGCTGCGGCCTGGGCGATGCTGGCGCGGCGTTGCAGGGAGAGCATGTGATCCTTCGGATAGTCCCAGGACACCGACGCCATCCAGGCCTGCTCTGTGGAACTCAGCTCGATCAGGTAGGTACGGCGCGTGGTGGTGATCACCAGGTTGGTCTTGAGGTCGACGCGTGTCGGCTTTATCAGCACGCTGGTGCGTAGCTCGTCTCCGCTTCCGCTGGTGGTGTCGCCGACGATCCAGCGCACGGTGTCGCCAGCGGCTACGGTGACAAGTTCCTCGCCGGGCTGCAGGTTGATTGCGGTCACCCGTCCTGGGCTGGCGTACACCTGATACAGCGCGCCATCGGAGTAGGGCCACACCTGGATGGCGTTGATATAGCCCTCGCGACTCGGTGCCACGCGGGCGTCGCGATTGGCACGCGAGACCCGCACGCGCTCATCGGCCGGTTCCTTGGCCGGCTTACTGCGCTGAGTTTCCGGCAGTGGCTTGAGCTGGGCGGGCAGGGCCAGTGGCTTGGGTACTTCCACTACCTCAATGGGCTTGGGCGGCTCCGGCAGGCGCTGCGCTTCTACCGGTTCATCCAGCGCGATCACTGGCGGTTCCTGGCCGGCACAGCCGGCCAGCACGCTTAGCAGAAGAGGGCAGATTAAGAGGTTGAGGGAGGTTTTCATGGTTTCTTGGCTCCTTCCGTAGTGTCCAGCTCACGGCTCCAGGACAGGCCGTTGACGTAGATGCCCAGTGGGTTGCGGCGCAGTTTTTCCTCGGTGCGTGGAGGCTGCAGTACCAGAGAGATCACCGCCGTCCAGCGCTCCAGGCCGGCGGCTGAACCATTCACGAAACGGCGTTCGATCCAGCGCACCTGGAACGAACTGTCGCTGGCACGCACCACGCTGGTGACCTCGACCGATACCGACTCCTTGCCGACCCGGGTGAAGGGATCGTTGGCGCGGGCATAATCATTGAGGGTTGCCGCACCGCGGTCGGTGGTGGAGTGATAGGCCTCCAGCCAGTTCTGCCGCACCACCACCGGATCGATTGATAGCGAGCGCACCTGCTCGATAAAGCGCGCCAGGTGATGGGCGATCTGCGCATCCTGGGGTTGGTAGGGGCTAGCGGCTTCGCCGACGGCGCGCACTTGGCCGAGGTTGTCGACCTCCACCACGTAGGGCGTGACCGACGACTGCGCCGAACGCCAGACCAGGCCGCCCGCCATCAGTAGCGCCAGGCCCAGGCAGCCGAAGGCCATCAGCCGCCAGTTGCGTGCCTGCGCCAGGCTGCTGCCCATGCGCAGGTCCCAGGCCTGTGCCGCTTCCTGATAAGGGGTGACAGGCTGATGGGAGTCGCTATAGCGCACCCGTGGACGTGTGAATCGCATCCTCGTCCTCCTTCACGAATTCGATGGGTCGCGGATCTGCGGCCCAGGTGATGAGCCACCGCCATCGCCACCACGCAAGGTGTGGGCGACCGTGCTGGTAGCCTGTGAGAGTTGTTGCCTGCGCTGCAGGCGCCTGGCCCAGCCGGGCTGTTTGGTCGGGGCGGTTGCAGGATCGGAAGCTGCTGGGGCACCACCTGCTGCAGCGCCGGAGGGGGCACCTGCCAGAGAGCGAGCGCCGCCTATTGCCAAGCGTGCTGCACCGGGTGCCATGCGTGCGCCGGCCAGTACCGCGCCGCCGACACCTGTGGCGACTGCAGCAGCACCTGCTGCCATGCCCGCTGCGCCTAACGCGGTACCGGCTGCTGCACCAGCACCCAGTTGCGGTGCGCCGGAGACCAACCCGGTAGCAATACCCGGCCCGAAAATGCCCAGGCCGAGCAAGGCCAGCGAGGCGAGCATGACCACGAGTGCATGGTCGATGGAGGGCTCGTCCGGCATAGCCTGGAACTCGGCGAAGAGCCCGCTGCCAATGCCGACGATCACCGCCAGCACCAGCACCTTGATGCCGGACGCGACCACATTGCCCAGCACCTTCTCGGCGAGAAAGGCGGTCTTGTTCCATAGCGCAAAAGGCACCAGCACGAAGCCTGCGAGGGTGGTCAGCTTGAACTCGACCAAGGTCACGAACAGCTGAATGGCCAGGAAGAAGAAACTGACGATCACCACCAGCCAGGCCAGGAACAGCACCAGGATGCTGTGCAGGTTGCCGAAGACTTCGGGAAAGCCGCTTAGCTTGCTGATCTGCTCAAGCAGCGGCCCTCCGGCATCAACCCCAATCGCGGCCAATCGTCCTGGCTGCAGAAACTCCGCATGACTCAACCCGGAACCTGAGGCCAGCAGACCCAACCCGGCGAAGGAGTTGAAGACGATCTTCGCCAGGGCGTTGAAATTGCCGATGATGAAGGCGAAGGCACCGACATAGAGGGTCTTGCGGATCAGTTTGGCGCTGACATCCTCACCGCCCATGGCCCAGAACAGTCCGGCCAGGGTCATGTCGATCACCACCAGGGTCATGGTGAGAAAGGCCACCTCGCCGCCGAGCAGGCCGAAGCCGGTGTCGATATACAGCCCGAACACCTCGAGGAAACGGTCGATCACGCTGACGTCGTTCATTGCACGTCCTCGTCGAAACTTGGCGGTATGGCGGGTAGATCAGCAGGACGGAGAAACTCGCCGGGTCGAGCTCTGCCCGAGTAGAAGCGTTCAGTCGCATCGTCTTGCCGAGCCATGACGCCGTTGTCGCCCTGTCCGCAGGCGACCAGCACCAACAGCGGCAGCAGTGTCAGGAATCTCATGGAGTCGCCTCCCTACCGATAGAACTGCACGGGGTAGGGGGTGTAGGGCGTGCCGCTGCCCATAAAGCGCCGCCGCCGTTCGCGCGCCTCCTCGGCTGCTGCAGTCTGGCGCGCAAGCTCCAGGGCGACGGCGCGGTTCTGGGTGATCTGCAGTTGCTGCGCCTGGATAGACTGCTTGGCCTGTAGGGCCAGCAACTGGTTGGTGGCCTGGGCAGCCTGCAAGGCGCCACCCGCGGACTGGCTCTGCTGCACTAGCGCGGCCAAGGCGCTCTCATCCTCGGCCAGGTTCTGCGTCACCTGAGCCTGTACACGCAGCGCCGTATGCAGCCCGTCGAGGCCCTGCTGCCAGCGTTCGCGTGCTTCTTCTGCCAGGCGTTGGCTGCTGACATCGCTGCTGTACTCGTTCGGGTAGAGTCGGCTGAACTCCTGATCCAGGCGCTGCACTTCGTAGGCCAGCCCTTGCGCCTCGGCGAGCAGCCGCTCGGTATTGGCCAGGCTCGCGCGCAACTGGCGGACTACGTTGTAGTCCAGGCGCTGCAGATGACGGGCCTGGTTCAGCAGCATCTGGGTCTCGTTCTGCAACTGGCGAACCTGGTTGTTCGCCATCTCCAGGGTGCGTACTGCGGTCAAGGTGTTCTGCACCAGGTTGGTCGGATCGATTACGGTGAAGGCGTTGGCCGGCTTCAAGGCCAGCAGACCCAGTACCAGCAACGTTGCGCCGGGAAAACGGTGGGCAGGGGATCTCATGGCAGGCACTCCTTGTGTGATGAGGGATAAGCGGTGAGCAGGTCGGCAGCCCAGTCCAGGCTACGGTGACGCAACCAGACAGGGGCGAAACCGGCGGCGCCGGACGCCTGCAGGATGCGGTCGATCTCACGCTGCTCGGCCGGGCTGGCCGAGGCGGCGAAGGCCAGCGCCACCGGCCCCAGATCGAGGTCGAACAGGCGGTTGCCCAGGCGCGACTGGAAGTAGTAGTCACGCTTGGGCGTGGCCTGGGCGACGATCTCGATCTGCCGGTCATTGAGGCCGAAGCTTTGGTAGATGCCGCGGATCTGCGGTTCGCCCGCCTGCGGGTTGGGCAGAAAGATGCGGCTGGCGCAGCTCTCGATGATTGCCGCAGCGATGCTGGAATCCTTGATGTCGGCCAGCGACTGGGTGGCGAAGATGACGCTGACGTTCTTCTTGCGCAGGGTCTTGAGCCACTGGCGGATGCGCGCGGCGAACAGCGGATCGTCGAGAAACAGCCAAGCCTCGTCGAGGATCAGCAGTGTCGGCGCGCCGTCGAAACGTTCCTCGAAGCGAGCGAACAGGTAGCTCAGCACGGCAGCCACCGCCGCCTTGCTGTGCATCAGTTCCTCCATCTCGAAACACTGTACGTCGGCGCTGCCCAGCCGATCCTGATCGGCATCCAGCAATGCGCCATGAGCACCACCCAGCACGTAGGGTTGCAGTGCCTGGCGCAGGGCGTTGTCCTGCAGCAGCACCGACAAGCCGGTCAGTGTGCGCTGCGCCTCGGGCGCGCCGGCCAGGCTGTCGAGCGCTGTCCACAGCGCCGCCTTCTGCTCGGGGACGACGGCCACGCCTTCCTGCAGCAGGCGAGCCTCCAGCCATTCGGCGGCCCAGGCTCGGTATCCCGGCTGATCGATGCGCGCGAGGGGCTGGAAGGCCAGGTCACCGTCGCTGCCGAGGTCGTAGTGCTCGCCACCCAGGCCCAGCACCGTCGCGCGCAGCGAGCGCCCCATATCGAACAGAAACAGGCGCGAGCCCGGGTAGCGGCGAAACTGCAGGGCCAGGGTCGCCAGCAACACCGACTTGCCCATGCCGGTAGGGCCGGCCACCAGGGTGTGGCCGACATCGCCAACGTGGGTAACCAGGCGAAACGGCGTTGCGCCATCGGTGCGGGTGATCACCAACGGCGGGCCATTCAGGTGGTCGTTGCGTGCCGGGCCGGCCCAGACTGCCGAGACCGGCACCAGATGCCCGAGGTTGAGCGTGGAGATCAGCGGCTGGCGGACATTGGCGTAGGCGTTGCCGGGGATCGACGACAACCAGGCCTCCACCGCGTTGAGGCTCTCTGCGATGGTGACAAAACCGCGGCCTTGGATCACCCGCTCGACCCGGCGCAGCTTCTCGTCGGCGACCTGGGCGTCGGCATCGCTCACCGTCACGGTGGCGGTCACATAGCCAAACGCGACCTGGTCGGCGCCGAGTTCCTGCAACGCCGCGTCGGCGTCGCAGGCCTTGTTCGCGGCGTCGCTGTCGAGCAGCGGGCTTTCCTGCTGGAAGATCGCTTCGCGCAGCAGCGCCAGGACACCCTTGCGTTTGGCAAACCACTGCCGGCGCAGGCGCACCAGTTCCTTCTCGGCCTCGTCCTTGTCCAGGCAGATAAAGCGGGTCGACCAGCGATAGGCGAAGCCCAGACGGTTAAGGTCGTCCAGCACGCCTGGCCACGTCGAGGTGGGGAAACCACGTACCGACAGCGTGCGCAGGTGCTGCTCGCCGAGACGCGGCGCTAGGCCAGTGGTCAGGGGGCTATCGGCCAGCAGGGCATCGAGGTGGAAGGGGACCTTGGGTACAGCCACACGCTGGCGTTGGGTCGAAATCGTGGCATGCAGGTAAGTCAGCGTCTGGCTGTCATCGAGCCAGGCAAGCTCTGGCATCACTCCGTCCAGCAGGTCGAAGAAACGATCCGTTTCGGCGAGAAAGGCAGTCAGCCGTTCGCGCCAGTCGACGCCGCGTTGCGGCCGGTGCTCGTAGAGCAGGCCGGCGGCGCGCGAGCGCGATTCCTCCGGCGGCAGATAGAGCAGCGTCAGGTGGTAGTTGCTCTCGAAGTGGCTACCCTGGGCCTTGAAAGCGGCGCGGCGCTCCTCGTCTACCAGCCAGGACAACGGCTCTGGAAAGTCGCTGTCAGGGTAGTCGGCGGCCGCCAGGCGCTCGGCCTCGATAAACAACGCCCAGCCCGAGCCGAGGCGACGCAGGGCGTTGTTCAGGCGCGCCGACGTAGCTACCAACTCGCCTTGGGTGGCGCTGTCCAGGTCTGGCCCGCGAAAGCGCAAGCTGCGCTGGAACGAGCCGTCCTTGTTCAACACGACGCCGGGGGCGACCAGGCCGGCCCAGGGCAGCCAGTCTGAAAGCTGGGCGGGGCGGCGCTGGTATTCGGTGAGGTTCAGCATGGCGGGCTCCTCACACATCCAGCAGCGACGGCTGCTTGATGTGCCGGGCAAACACCTGCAGGAACTGCGGGTCCAGACGGGCACCCCAGACCGCCAGCGAGTGGCCGACCAACCACAGCGCCAGGCCTGGCAGCCACAACTGCAGGCCCAAGCCGACCACAGCCGCCAGGGTGCCGTTGAGGATCGCTACGTTGCGCGGGGCTCCGCCGAGCAGGATCGGCTCGGCCAGGGAGCTGTGCAGTGGTACCTCGAAGCCGGGTATGAGTTCGCGCTCGCCGTTCATGCGATCACCGCCCCGCCGGCAAAGCTGAAAAAGCTGAGGAAGAATGACGACGCGGCGAAGGCAATCGACAGGCCGAAGACGATCTGGATCAGCTTGCGAAAGCCGCCGCTGGTATCGCCGAAGGCCAGCGTCAGGCCTGTGGTAATGATGATGATCACCGCGATGATGCGCGCTACCGGCCCCTGTACCGAGTCAAGGATCGATTGCAGCGGCCCTTCCCAGGGCATTCCGGAGCCGGCTGCGAGAACCGGCAGGGAGGCGCCCAGGCATAGGGCTCCTAGCATCAAGGCACCAACGGAGCGGCGACGATTAGCAACGCGGGGATGGCAGGCAGTCATGGCTGTTTTCCTGAGTAAGCGAAGGAATGAATGCGGGGGCGATGGACGTAAGTTGATAGCTGCGCTCGTCATAGCCGGTGACGCGGGCGATCTGCTGGACATAGCGCGTGCTGCCACGCCCGGCGAGAAACACCACCAGGTTGACCGCCTCGGCGATCAGCGCCCGCGGCGCGGTCAGGGCGACTTCCAAGATCAGTTGCTCCAGGCGCAACAGCGCGCCCTGGGCGGAACCTGCATGAATGGTGGCGATGCCGCCGGGATGGCCGGTGCCCCAGGCCTTGACCAGGTCCAGCGCCTCGCCGCCGCGCACTTCGCCGACCACCACGCGATCGGGGCGCAAACGCAGCGTGCTGCGCACCAGATCAGCCATGGAGACCACGCCGGGCTTGGTGCGTAGGGCAACGTGATCGAGGGCCGGGCACTGCAACTCGATCGTGTCCTCAAGCACCAGCACACGGTCACCACTGCCGGCCACCTCGGCCAGCAGAGCGTTGGCCAGAGTGGTCTTGCCGCTGCTGGTGCCGCCGGCGACCAGGATGTTCTGCCGCTCACACACGGCCACGCGTAGGTGCTCTGCCTGGGCAGCGCTGAGGATGCCGTCAGCCACATACTGGTTTAGCGGGATGACGCCGGCGGCGCGTTTGCGTAGAGCGAAGGTCGGCCCGGCCACCACTGGCGGCAGTACACCTTCGAAGCGCTCGCCAGTTCCTGGCAACTCGGCACTCAGCAGCGGCTTGTTGCGATGTACTTCCTGGCCGACATGCGCTGCCACCAGTCGGATGATCCGTTCACCGTCGGCAGCTGCCAGCGTGCCCAGATGAGCGCGGCCAGCGGACAGGCGATCCAGCCAAAGCACGCCATCGGGGTTGAGCATCACCTCGACCACGTCCGGGTCGTCCAGAGCGGCAGCGATGAGCGGGCCCATCGCCGTGCGCAACATGCGCGTGCGCCGATCCAGAGAAGCTGCCGCTGCACTCAGCGCTGGGGAAAAGGCGACAGTCATGAACGCTCTCCCGAGACCTGAGCCTCTGCCTGAACCTCTTCGTGTACGTCTCTGACCAGGCTGCGTCCGCGCTGCAGGTGGCGCCCCAGTTGTTCGACGAACTGGCTGAAGCGCAGCTTGCCCTGCGCGCGTGCTGCTTCCTGATGCGCCTCTGGTACCGGTGTGCTGACCGTGAGGTAGTAGCGCACGTAGAGCGCCACGGTCTCGATGAGGATGTTCTGGTCGCGCTCCAGCCGCTCGAACTGGCGCGACAGTCGATCCAGACGCTTGGCCATGGCCACCTCGCGCTGCTCGCCGGACTCGGGCGACAGCCAGGAGGCCAGCGCCGCAGCGATGATCGAGGACTTCGATACGCCCTTGGTGATTGCCAGTTCGTTCAGGCGCTTGGCATGCTCGGGTTGGATAAACAGATTGAGGCGGGCTCGGCTCATAGGGCTATTCCATCGTCAGGGTCGAGGGCGGCCAGCCGCGCCACGCGCTGTAGGCGCGGATCCGGCTGGGTGGGGAAGGGAGTGGGGCTGTCGTCCTCGTCGAGCAGGAGCAGGTCGCTAGCTAGCTCGTCGTGATCCGGCAACTGGACGAGCTCCTCTAGTTCGGGCTGACGGCGTGGGCCGCCGTCCTCGACGCTTTCTACATTGGCCAAGTGAGCCGGCGCAGCGTCGGGGGCCGAAGGCACGGCCAGGTCGCTCCAATCGTCTGCGCGTGGCGACGGTGCGTCGGCATAGCGGCCCGGCTGCAAGCGCGGGGCAGGCAGCACCCGGCTCTGGAAGTTGGCGTCGGTGAAGTAGCGCAGCTTCTTGGCGCGGATCGGTGCGAGGCCGGAGAGCATCACCACGGCCTCGTCGTTGGGCAGTTGCATCACCTCGCCTGGAGTCAGTAGCGGGCGTGCGGTTTCCTGGCGCGAGACCATCAGATGGCCCAGCCAGGGCGCCAGTCGGTGGCCGGCGTAGTTGCGCTGCGCGCGCAGTTCGGTGGCGGTGCCCAGGGTCTCGGAGATGCGCTTGGCGGTGCGTTCGTCGTTGGTGGCGAAGGTCACCCGCACATGGCAGTTGTCGAGGATCGAGTGGTTCTGGCCGTAGGCCTTGTCGATCTGGTTCAGCGACTGCGAGATCAGAAAGGCGCGCAGCCCATAGCCGGCCATGAAGGCCAGGGCCGTCTCGAAAAAGTCCAACCGTCCTAGCGCCGGAAACTCATCGAGCATCAGCAGCAGCTTGTGCCGACGCTCGATACCGTCGGAGCCGTCGAGCGACTCGGTCAGGCGCCTGCCTACCTGGTTGAGGATCAGGCGGATCAGCGGCTTGGTGCGGCTGATATCCGAGGGCGGCACCACCAGATACAACGACACCGGATGCTCGGCTGAGATCAGGTCGGCGATGCGCCAGTCGCAGCGCGAGGTGACCTCGGCCACCGTTGGATCGCGATACAGACCGAGGAAGGACATGGCCGTGGACAGCACGCCCGAGCGCTCGTTGTCGCTCTTGTTCAGCACCTCCCGCGCCGCCGAGGCCACCACCGGGTGCGGTGCATCGCCCAGGTGCGGCGTGGTCATCATCCGGTGCAGGGTCAGCTCGAAGGTGCAGGCCGGATCGGAGAGGAAGTTGGCGACACCGCGCAGGGTCTTGTCCTCGCCGGCGTAGAGCACATGCAGGATGGCGCCGACCAGCAGCGCGTGGCTGGTCTTCTCCCAGTGGTTGCGCCGCTCCAGCGCGCCCTCAGGGTCGACCAGGATGTCGGCGATGTTCTGTACGTCGCGCACCTCGTGGGCACCGCGACGCACTTCGAGTAGCGGGTTGTAGGCGGCCGAGGCCAGGTCGGTGGGGTTGAACAACAGGCAGTGGGAGAAGCGCGAACGCCATCCCGCAGTCAGGCTCCAGTTCTCTCCCTTGATATCGTGGATCACCGCCGAAGCGGGCCAGGAGAGCAGGGTGGGTACCACTAGGCCGACGCCCTTGCCCGAACGCGTCGGCGCGAAGGTCAGCACATGCTCAGGGCCTTGGTGGCGCAGGTACTGATCGTCGAACTGACCGAGGAACACACCTGCCGGTTGGGTCAGGCCAGCCTTGCGAACCTCATCCGCACCGGCCCAGCGCGCCGAACCGTAGGTGGTGACCCTGCGTGCCTGGCGCGCGCGCCAGATTGCCATGCCGATGGCCACCACCAATGCCAGCAGGCTACTGCAAGCAGCGATGCTGCCACCGACGTTGAATACGTCCGGGGCATAGGCATCGAAGACAAACCACCACTCGAACAGACGCCAGGGGTGATAGACCGGAGTGCCCAGCAACTCGAACCAAGGTGCTCCCAAGCGGGCTTGATAGCCGAGCGCGGCCGCCGTCCACTGTGTGGCACTCCAAACGCCGGAAAGGGTAATGGCCAATACCACCAGAACCTGGCCGTACAGCACCGTTGTTGCATGCATCCTTGAACCCAACCTCCCAGAAAAAACGCACGGCACGCAGATGTGCCGCGGGCGAGAGGTTCGGTACTGGAGGCGTAGGGGTCAAAGACCGTTTCGGCTGGGATTAAGAAGGTTGGGGCAACACATCACCTTGTGGCGGATGGCAGGTAAAATCAGCACGGTGTGGTGTAAACGTTCATTAGGTGGCGAACGACTGCTGCCGGTTGCATCAGGCGGAAAACGGTCAAAAGCGGACGGTTACGCAAGACTTAGCAGGCCTCCCTTGTAGCTTGGCGGTGGCTACAAAACTAGGGGCGATTCAGTTATACCGAGGTTTTCGATCTGTCTGTGCTGTGTAACCTGGGGCAGCGTCCTGACAGTCTTCTAACGTCACGTGCTCATACAGCAAATTGAGTAAGTTGCTGAGACGACGTCTCGTTTTATGTGCTCTGACAGCGGGATGTTCGGCATCGATAAAAAGAAGCCACCATCAAGGCGGCTTAAGGGGCCAGCCGGATAAGGCCGGCCAAGCAGGGGAGTAGCCCTGTTGTAGCGCGTGCGTCAGTGCGCCCGCACGCGAAGTCAGCGCACAGCCGCCAAATACAGGCCGCAGGCCAGCGCGATCAGTCCGGCCGGTATTGCCGTCAGCGATATCCTGTCGATCAGTCTGGACTGGGCAATGACATTGCCCAGGTCGTCCCGTTGCGCGGCAGCATGCCGTTGCAGTACCGGCACCAGGCAGATCATGTTGCCCACTACGGCTATTGCACCGGCGACTACTTTCAGCGCGTAGATGCCATCGAAACGTCCAGGCTCGAAAAGCAGGATGCCGGTCAGCAGCACGACCAGAAAGGCGGGCGTTTCGAAGAACAGATCGATCTTGCGATGCAACTGGGCAATGGTGAAGCCGTGACTCCTGCTCTGGGCTCGGGTCCGTTCCAGCAGATATTCCACAGCGACCACTCCCAACCAGAAGGCAACGGCGAACAGGTGAAGCTGAAGCAACTGATAGTGGTTCATCACTTACCCCCTTGGTCTCGAACCAGACCAGGCGTCTGGTTGGGCTCGCCGACCCGGCGATCCGGGTGATCACGCTGAAGAAAACGCCTCAGGCCTTCTCGGGTTTCTTCGTGGTGGATAGACCGGTTGAAACACTCGGCCTCGATGCGTAACCCCTCGGCCAGAGGCTGGCCGAATCCACGCACTGCAGCTTCCTTGTCAGAGCGCATGGCTGGTTGTGGCAGTGCGCAAAGGAAGGTCGCCAGTTCCATCGCGCGGGTCAATGAATGGCCCTTCGCGACGACCTCGTTAGCCAACCCCATGGCCAGCGCTTCGTGCGCGGAAATGACTCGCCCGGTCAGGATGAGCTCCATGGCCCTGCCCATGCCGATTATTCGCGGTAGTCGCTGGCTACCACCGTCAGCGAGTCCGATGTTCCAGCGTCGGCATGTCACGCCGAACGAGGCGTGTTCCTCGGCAATACGGATGTCCGCGAAACAGGCCCATTCCAGGCCACCGGCGTACGCCACGCCGTTGACTGCCGCGATCACGGGTTTGTAGATGTCGGTCCAGCGGCTGGGGCCGAGAATGCCGGGGCGCTCTCCACGATCGTGTGCTGCGATCTCCTCGGCTGAAGATGGCACCAGGGTCAATCCTGCTTCCAGGTCGCCGCCGGCGCAGAATGCCTTGTCGCCGGCGCCTGTCATGATCGCGACCAGCGCCTCATCGTCGTCGCGAAAGCGGCGCCAGGCCTCGATCAGTTCTTCATGCGTGGTGGGGCCAATGCAGTTGCGTTTCTCGGGACGGTTCAGGCGGATGATCCTGATCGGCCCGAGGGCCTCGTATTCGATTTCGGTAAAGACCATTTCGGCGGCTCTCTTGTTGTTATCGGGACGCTTCAGTACCAGGTGACGCACTGTTCGACAGGGAAGCGTAGCCTGGGAGCGTGGATCGCCCGCTCCCCCGGTTGGCCTACTGCCAGGAGCATGATGGGGATTGCCTGGCGGGGCAGGGGCAGGACCTTCCTCAACCGCTTCTCATCGAAGCCTTCCATGGGGCAGGTGGCGTAGCCATGGCTCTGGAACGCCAGCATCAGGTTCTGCGCCGCCAGTGCGGTGGATTTCACCGCCCAAAGGCGCATCTGGCCCTGGCTGTTGGGTGTGCGCATGACCGCTTTGCGCAAGCCTGTCACGTACGTCAGGCCGCGCTTCAGCAAGCCCCTCCATCCCAGTTGCCCCTGGTTGTACTGGCGTGGCGCGCTCGTCGTGTAGAAGCGCTCGACGGCGGGCGGCACCTCGGTGGCGGGCCAGCGTTGCAGAATTTCCTGGCACGCGGACTTCCAGGTATCGGGGCGTGCCAGAACGGCAATGATCAGGGGCGCTCTGGCTGCACGTTGTCCCAGACAGACCGGGTGCAGGCGTTCGAGCCGCTGCGGGTCTGTGACGACGACGAACGACCATGGCTGAAGGTTGCATGAGCTGGGTGCCAGGACGGCGGTCTCCAGGCAATCCCTGATGACGGCATCGGGCACCTGCTGCCCGGTAAAGCAACGTACCGCACGGCGCCCGTCGACCAGCGCGCGAAAGCCGGCGGCTGTGCTATCTGTCGTCGTGCCGTCCGCCGTGGTCATTGCGCGACGCTCGCATCGGCATATGGGTGGGCGCTGCTATCAGCGCTGATCGCCTGGAACCAGTCGAGCATTTCATCCCAGATGTATGTGGAGGACGCTCTGAAGTAGCCCATGTGGCCGATGGGCTCACCCGTTTCGCCAGGCTTCAGGTCCTGGATCGCCAGGTCTGCATTGCGGTAGCCCTTGACGAACGCGTCCCGCGACGCGGGAGGTGCCCAGGGATCATCGACGGCGTTGGAGAACACGCAGGGCAGGCGAATGTCGGCATACTTCCTGGTCACAGCCTGCATGGACGGGTCGTCAAAGAAGTAGTGAGGGTGCGCGCACCAGCGTTTCCAGTCCTTGTAGACACCCAGCGGCAGGTCATCGCCCATGCCGAGAAGGCTCCAGGCCATATAGCCTTTCCAGGAAACGATCAGCGGCAGGATGGTGGACCACAGGAGGCGAACCTTGAGCGCTTCTGCCCTGGGCATCCAGCCGGCCCAGCCGGCACCCGAGCCGAAGCAGTAAGCGGCGCTGACCTTGTGGTGATTGGGCAGCAGGCCGAGGCCATGACCGCCGAACGAGTGTCCCACCCAGTAGAGCGGCAGGTCGTCTGCCATGAACTCCACTGCCGCAGCCAGGTCCTGGAACCCCCAGTCCAGATAGGACATCTCGAAGCCCTTGAGCGACCTGGGTCGTGAGCCGCCGACGCCCCGGTAGTCAAGGGTCAGCACATTGAAACCCTGTGCACTCGCGTGTTCTGCGAAACGCCGATAGTAGCGCTGCTGAACGCCGGTGGCGCCGGCCACGATGAGGTTGCCCTTTTGCCTGCCACAGGCAGCGTAGCGGGTGGCTGCGAGACGATAGCCATCGCTGGCCAGCAGGCTGATCGGTTCGACCGTACCGGGATGCGCGGACAGGCGACTCATTGGTTTCGCTCCCGCGCATGGCTTTCGATCAGCGCTTTGCGCAGGACCTTGCCCACGGCGCTCTTGGGCAGTTCGTCGCAAAAGATGATGCGCCGTGGTCGTTTGTAGCTGACCAGGTGTTTTTCGCAGTGTTTCATCACGTGTTGCTCCTCCAGGTAGGGTTGGCGGCGGACGATATAGGCGACAGGCACTTCTCCGGCCTTGTCATCAGGTGTGGGTATCACCGCCGACTCACGGATGCCTGGATGGGCATTGAGGACGCGCTCGACCTCAGAAGGGAAAACCTTGAATCCGGAGCAGATGATCATCTCCTTCTTGCGGTCGATGATGCGTAGATAACCATCGGCATCGAAGGTACCGACGTCACCCGTTCGAAAGAAACCGTCGGAGGTGAACGCCGAGGCGTTGTCAGCCTCACGTTTCCAGTAGCCGCTCATGATTGCCGGGCTTCTGACGCAGATCTCGCCTTCTCCGATGGTGACCTCGCTGTCGCTCTCGTCACGCAGCGATATCTCGATTCCGCTGACCGGCAGGCCGACCGATCCAGGCCGGGAACGACCCGCCGGATTACAGGAAATCAACCCGGTTTCGGTCATTCCGTAGGCCTCGGTTATGTGGCACCCGGTAACCTGATACCAGTGCTTGGCGGTAGCCTCAGAGACGGGCATGCCGGCGCCAAGGCAGATGACCAGCGAGCTGAAATCAAGGGCTCTGAACTCACCGTGCTCGAGCAGAGCGCTGTACAGCGTGTTCACGCCGGGAAAACTGCTGATGCGATGACGTGCCCACTCTCTGGCCAGGGCTGCAGTATCTCGTGGGTTCATCACCAGCACGGCCTTGCCTCCTCGTGCCAGGCTGAACAACAGGTTGCCGAGGCCGAGGATGTGGTAGAGCGGGACGGCCAGCAGCAGGACGTATTCGTGCTCGGCCCGGTCGCTCAGATGCTGCCGCAATGCCGAGTACTGCTGTGCCACGTTGTGCAGCAGGGCGCGATGGCTGATCGGGACGCCCTTGGGTTGTCCCGTCGTTCCGCCGCTATAGATGATGAAGGCGATCTGCCGAGCCTCGGGCCTTGCCATCTGTTCGCTGGCGACGGGGCGGGTCGATATCACGCGCCGCCAGGACACCGCGTTCTCTACGGCTGCCGATTGTCCTCGAAGGCGTCTCTTGGCGATCCAGTTCACCAGCGGGCGCCTCCATCCCAGCATGTCGCCCGGGGTGACTCGGACCGAGATTGCGATGCCTGCCGCCTGTACTGCATGCTGCATCGGGCCGCTCATGGGGTCGAAAAAGAATACGGCCTTGACGTCGCTGTCCTCGAATATGTGAACCAGCTCCTGCCCGGTGTAGAGCGGGTTTACACATACGGCTGTCAGTCCTGCGCGGATGATGCCCAGGCAGGCAATGGGATGCGCCAGGAGATTGGGCAGGGCAACAGCAACGCAGGCGCCTGGCTCGAGCCCCTGACCTGTCAGCCAGGCTGCGATCGAGGCACTCATGGTCTGCAGGTCGGCATAGCTGACATCCACGCCCAGGGCCGAAAGCGCAGCGGCTTCAGGCGCGCGAACAGCACCTCGGCGAAGCAGTTCATCCAGCGTGTCCACTGCCGGTTCATGCAGTTCGTTGTTGTCCTGGGTGCTCACGACCCTCAACCTGCTGTTCTCTTTCTTGTTCGGATGATTCATCGAGGGCTGCTCTGGCTGACCATGTGGGCATTGGCTACGGGTGTACGAGAGGGGCGAGGGCACGCCTCTCTCGCCAGGGCGGGTGCTAGCGGCCTTTGAACAGTGGCTCACGCTTCTGCAGCATGGCCATGACGCCTTCGCGCACGTCTTCGCTGCTGATCAGGCTGAACAGCAATGCGTTGAGCTGCGAAAGCGCTGCGTCATCGCCCTCGTCTCTGGCCTGGAAGGCTGACTGCAGCGTCGCCTTGATCGCGAGAGGCGCTGCCTTGGCGATGCGCTCGGCATACTCGATGGCGCGGGCCAGCTCCTGGCCGGGCTCGACGACCTCGGTCAGCAGGCGCATGTTCAGTGCGTCGTTTGCGCCGAACTCTTCACCCGTCAGCATGTAGCGCATCGCGTTGGTCCAGCCGGCCGCTTGGGTGAAGCGCACCGTGGAGCCACCGGAAGGTGGAATGCCGCGCAGCACCTCCAGGTGCGCGAAGCGTGTGTTCCGGGCGGCGATGGCGATGTCCGCGTTGAGCACCAGCTCTATCCCGGCCGTCCAGCAGGTGCCCTGTACCGCAACGACGACCGGCTTGGTGCGGCGCGGTTTGGACACGCCCCAGGGGTCGATGCCTGTGTCCGGGTATTTGAATCCGCCGGAGGCCAGCTTCGGCGTCAGTTCCATCAGGTCAAGCCCGGCCGTGAAGTGCTCGCCGTGAGCGAAGACCACCGCACAACGCAGTTCGTCGTTGCCTTCGTATTCGCCGAGGGCGAGGGCCAGGTCCGTGAGCATGGCGCTGTCGAAAGCGTTCCGTTTCCCGGCCCTGTCCAGGCCGACCAGGAACAGGTTGCCGCGTTGTTCACGGGTGACGCGACCTGGGCCGCTATTCGCTTCGCTCATGAGATGCTTCTCCTGCGATGGGTTAGGCAGTGAATTATTACTTACCGAATGTTCGGTTTTAGAAAGCTAACCAAACATTTGGTAATCGTCAAATTGAGAAGACATGGCTTATGTCGTATGATCAGCCCGCATTATCGAGAGCAGGAAATGTCCGTGCGTCCGTCAAAGATTTCTCGCGAAGAGCTGCTGCAACGTTGCGCCAACACCTTCAAGCGCCTGGGCTATCACGGCACCACGATGGATGCGCTGTCGACGGCCTGCGGCCTGACCAAGGCATCGTTCTATCACCACTACCCCAACAAGGACGCGTTGTTGAAGGACGTCCTGGGGTGGACGCACCAGCGTCTGAAGGTGTCGTTGTTCTCGCTCGCCTATGAAGAGGGGAGCCCTCCCGAGGAGAGGCTGCATGACATGGGGCAGAGGGCGAAAAAGCTGTTCCAGGACGACTCCATCGGCTGCCTGATGGGGGTCATCGCCGTTGATGCCAGCTACGGCCGAAAGGAGTTGATGGAGCCGATCCGCGCATTTCTGGACGACTGGATCGCCGCATTCGCCAAGCTCTTCGAGCCAGGAGGTGCCGCTGGCGCTGAACCCAAGGCCAGGCAGCTCGTTGCCGATTACGAAGGGGCGATTCTGCTGGCGCGGATCTACAACGACCCGTCCTATATCGACGCGGTAACACGGCGAGCCATCGAACAGCTCAAACCGACTGACTAGAAACCTTGTCCCCTGGGGTACCAGCGGACTGGGTACTGGTCAGCATCCTTCACCTGAGTGGCGCCCTGAACGGTACTGGATATGCAGAAAGCAACGTCGCGGATCGACGAGATTGCCGCAGACCTGAACGGTCTGGAGCAGATGGAAGCGCTGCTTCGCTCACCGAGGAAAGTCGGGATATTTGAGTCATTGAAGCTGGAGTTCGCCGAGGGGACCAAAGGGCGTGTGGTGGTGGCCGGGATCCCCGACGCGCATGCCTACAATCCGATCGGGACAGTGCACGGCGGGTACGCTGCGACGATGTTGGACTCGGTCTGTGGCTGCGTCACCCACACCCTGCTGCAGGCCAACCAGGCCTATACCACCCTGGAGCTGAAAGTGGCATACCACCGTCCCATCACCCGTGACACCGGTCAGGTGCGTGCCATCGGCGAGGTGATGAGCGCCGGCAGGCGAGTGGCCTTTACCGAAGCCCGCATCGTGGACAGCCAGGACAGGCTCCTGGCCTCGGCGACCTCCACGCTGCTGATCATGGAAAAGCCAGCTTCGGGCAAGTGAGTGTCGGCGTCGGGCCTGATCTTTCAGGCCCCTGTGCAGGACTCAAGTCGAGCTCTCCAGCGCCCGCTGGAGTTCCTGCCATATGGCGTTCAGGGGCTCGGCACTTCGCGCGGCACGACACAACGCAACCGAGCCCTCGATCGAGGCGATGACCAGCACTGCCAGGCTCATTGCTCGAGCCTCCGACGCGCCGGAACTCATCAGCGACTGGCTGATGATGCCTTGCCACTCGCGGAATATGGCGTTGGCCTGATCCAGTAACTGCTCGTGGATCCGGTGATCCTGTTCCGGGCTGGCATCCCCGCGCTGCTCCGACGAATACTGCTCGACGGCCACGGCGAGCACCGCACAGCCGGCCTGAAAGTCCGTCTCCTCCAGCATCTGCCGCCACCTTGCGACGAAACATTCCAGGCCGACCACGGTGCCGTGCTGGGCGAGAAGTTCTGCCAGCGGAATGCTCACCTCACGGCCTGCATGCTCGACCGCCGCCTCGAGCAATTGCTGCTTGCCACCTGGGAAGTGGTAGGCAATGGACCCCCTTGGCGTAGCGGAGTAGCGGACCACCTCGCGAACGCTGGTGGCGCATACCCCGCGTCGGCGCAGCAGGTCCGCAGCGCCGAGGATCATCCGATCGCGTGTCGATAAGGTCATGTTTTGATTATGCCATCTGTCATATTTGATGTAGTCTCAGTCGTGGCACTATGTCACGTGGCATAGTCGTCTTCCACCCCTGTCCGCATGAGGCGACAACAACATGAATACCCGCCCGCTGCTTCCCAACCCGATTACCTCGATATCCAGAGCGTCGCTCGATACCCCGGATGGCTGGTTGCCATACCCCCTGGGAGACGATGTCCTCGAGGGCCAGCCCAATACCAGGATGAAATTGCTGCGTACCGTGGGTGTGAAAACGCCACACAAGTCGGTGGCTTTTTTCACCTCGCAGCCGGCAAAGTTTCACTGGCGATTCGACAACGATGAAGCCTTCGTTCTGATCGAGGGAAAGATCGTGATCACCATGGATGATGGCGAGCGCCATGAAATGGGCGCGGGAGATGCCATCTCGATTCCGGCCGGGCGAACCGGTGTGTGCGAGGTGCTTGAGTTCAGCCGGAAATTCACGGTCGTGACCAGCGGCACACAGGGTTAACCGGGGCTCTGAGTCACTGCTCTCGTTCATGGAGTAAGCCCAAAAACATATTTGAGGCGCTGGTGAGTACGAGCGCAGTTCCTAGTCGTTAAGATAGCCCGAGCGTTCGCCACGATCAGCGGCGCTAACGCTCTTGGGGCTTCATGACGTATTGATGGCCTCTAAAGCAGTAAAGGCTGGGTCCTTTGACCTCGGTGTTCACCCTGGATAAACCGTTGCATGGGCATCCCTTGCGATGAAATTCTCAGAAATCACAGCAAGGGTATGTTCGGGTGTTTTACACACTCTGGGCCACAAGTGGATCTTCGTCCCTCCAGCTATACATACTTAGATCTGAGATGGTGCTGCTAAAGACAGGGTATCCAGCCGTCAGATCATTCGAGCATAAGCACCACCCGTCCAACGGGACGGTCGCCAAGCTCAGCACTCTGTATTGCGGACAGAGCCTCGGAGAAGGGAACCTCCATACCAATACTTTGCCGAAGTGCTCCATCAGCAGCAGCCGCTGCAATTTCAGGCAAGTGCTTTAATCCACCTGTAGCGAATATCATCTTGTATCGTCGACTTAATAGTCCTCTCAAGATGCGTCCGGGAGTCGGGTTGATGTCCAGAAAGCATCCTCGTGGTTTCAACAGTGCTACACCATCGATGATAGAAAGAGTGCCTAACGTATCGAATACAGCATCGTAAGGACCATGAGCAGACAGCGCAGCTTTGTCTCCATAAAGGCAGGCTGCCTTGAGACCAACCTCATTGAATTGCCCAACAGAAGACTTACTGGCCGCAACAACAACCTCTGCGCCATTTGCCAATGCCAGCTGCATTGCTGAGCGACCAACAGCGCCGCTAGCCCCGTTGATCAGAATACGAGAGTAGGGACCAACTTTTGCCGCGACGACGATGGCGGCCCAGGCAGTTGCAGAAGGAATCGGCAAGCACGCAGCTTCGCTAAATGACAATGAGCTAGGTTTGTGTACGACTAGCCGGGCATCCGCATCGACCAGTTCGGCAAATGCACCTTGCCGTCGTATTTCGACGGTGCCAAATACCTCATCACCCACCTGAAAGCCCCTGACCTTCGAGCCAACAGCCTCGATCACTCCCGCGAAGTCCGAGCCCATGCCTTGAGGGAAGCGTCGTCCGGTCGCTAGGCGCATGACCCCGCGTCGGATCTTCCAGTCCAGCGGATTCAGTGCCGCGGCTTTCACTCTTACTCGGACCCTATTGGGTGCAAGTTTGGGCAAGGTGTAGTCACCAAATGACATGTATTCAGGGCCACCGTATCGGTTGAATTGCACTCGTTTCATGTTTTTTCTCGCAAGATGAAGCATTGATCTGGCTATAGGAAATATTCGGGATGCGCTAGAACTCAGGGCTTTGAATCGTTTGCCTGGATGGAGTTGAATGCGCTGGCGGATGAGCGCGATGACGTTTTTTCATCAAGTACTTCGGCCATGATCGTGGTCTGCCAATCGAAATACGGGTTGAACGTAAGCCGGGCGTGGATCTTGCCTTCTTCTCGGTAGCCCCAATCCGAGTACCAGGTTTGCACACCGTCCTCACAGGCCTGGGTATCCTGGCTTGAGAGACTATTCAGGCAGATGCGAAGGCTTCCGTGTCCGCCATACAGTGGATTGGATGGAGAGAACAGCAGCCCCATGTGCGAGAACTGGCTTATGCGCTGTGCAGGGATTCGGTCCGCCTTCATCAGGACTCTGTGGTTGGCGTGCAATCCTTCCGGTGGGGTTCCGTACCAGATCAAGCGGCTTTGCGGATGGGTGAAGCTGTGCTGGAAGACGTCGAGCAGGTAGTCGGTATCAATTACCGAGTCGTGCTGTGCGACCACCATGAACACGGGCTTGTTATAAGGTTGAGTCAGCAACTCCTGAGCGAGAGCGCTTGTTCGGTAGAACTGAGCGTAAGCATTGGTTGGGACATTCATGTATCGCACGGGCGTTTGGTTCTTCACTGAACCGTCAGGGCTCACCAGCCAGGGGCGAATACGAGAAAGCATTGGGGCCAGCCAGCCGAATGGAAAGCTTTTGAAGCCGGGTGAGACCAAGATCAAACCTGCAATTTCTGGATGGCCATAGGCATAGTCCAGAACCAGATTGGCCCCGGTAGAGAACCCCCCCAGATAAACCGGGCCATCGACATCCTGCTCCAGCGTCTGGGCCTGCTCATACACTACTCTCTGCCACTGTTCTGCGGTTACGTCCAGCAGGTCTTCGGGGTGTGTGCCATGGCCGGGCAGCAGTATGGTGCGAACGAGGAAGCCCTGACCTGCGAGCTGTGGCGCCAGGTCATAGAAAGACCAAGGAGAGTCGCCAAGACCATGAACCAGCAAAACACCTTTACGGGGCCTTGTGCCGGGTTGTGAAGGGGCGGGTTGCCATTCCTGAGGAGCGTTCCATTGAAGCTCATCCGCATTGTTGGAAAACTGTTGGCGTTCGGTTGCCAGTAGCTTCAGGCTGCTGCTTCGATAGTCGGCGAAGCTAACCGAGGATACAGGTCGAGTCATGCTGCTCATGGACGTGCAGGCGCTGATCGCGAATACAAACGTCAGCGCTGACACAACAAGCATAAGCGATCTGATATTCAGGAGCTTGCAGCTTTTAGAGAGCACATTGATTGGGGTGTAGTGACTCATGGTCATGCCTCGTAGTCGATGCCGACCATGGCTGCACTGTCGCGCCACAATTGTTGTTGCGCGCTTTGGCTTCGTGCCAGCTCAGATGGCTCGGGAAACGTTGGCTTGCCTTTAACCAAGGCCACGTAAATGTGACCTGACGGCAGGTTGGCGTTGCCCAGTGCAAAGTCTGCCAGTGATGCTCCCGATCGCTCAGGCGGATTAGCGGCGTATGCTGGTCGAAACAGGCCCAAGACATGAAAGACGGTTTGCATCAGTACCTGGACAACACGGCGCAAGAGCACAGGGCTGTCGCGCCCAGCGCTCCCACTGGTCAAGCCCGGACTGAAGGCAATCACGCTGATGCCTCGTGACTGGATCTCCGGATGCGCTGCCAGGGTCTGCGCGGTCATGAGGTTGCACAATTTAGACGACGCATAGGCCTTTACGCCGGTACCGAAACCGCTCGTTGTTGGGTGCGCCAACTGTTGGGGGGCCAGACTCCGCGGAGCCATGCCGGTCACTGCGGGGTCGTGGGTATCGCTGGTAGTGATTAAGAGCCGGCCACCCTCAGCCAAATGGGGCAGCAATGATCTGGCCAGTAGGTAATGCGCGAGATGGTTGACGGCAAACGTCAGTTCGAAGCCATCTGCACTTCGCCTGTCGTTCTTGGCCAGATGGGTCCCCGCATTCAATATCAGGATGTCGATTGGGTGCTCGGCGAGTTGTTCAGTCAGTCGGATGACAAACTCTCGTACGCTGGCGAGAGAGGCGAGATCCAGCGGCAACGCCTCAATACTCCCGGGGACTCTGCTCACGTCACGAGCGCCAACGATAACGCGAGTATCTGTCCGCTCGGCGATCAACTGCGCCGCTTTCGCCCCAAAGCCTCCTGTTGCGCCCGTCATTACGATTACGCGCTGCTGCTTGGCTTGGCTCATGTCTATGTACTCCACGTGACCGTTGGCACTGGCAAGGTTCAGAAGCGGTACATCAGAAAAACGGCGTAGCTGTTCTGGTTCTTGTCTTGAACGATTGGGCTATCTGCCGCATCGCCTTGAAGGCGAGCCGCTGTGAGGCTTGCTCCCAATGCCCATCGGCTGGCCAGTTGGTAGTTGGCGCCAATGGAGAAGCGCAGTAGTGAAACACCACTGCCAACGTCATATGGTGAATAGGCTGAGTGGACTGCTTGGCTCTGATCGATGCCGAAGAAGGTTTGCATGTAGTCGCTACTTCCCCAGGTGATGCCGGGGCCAGCTGATAGCTGGAGCTTTTGAGAAGGGCGATATGTTGCTTTGGCGTCCAGGCTGACAGTAGTGCCTTGTTCGTTGCCGCCGATGTCGGAAAGTACATTAGCGTTGAGCGAAAACCATCCGGCGCGATAGCTACCAAACAGGCCTGTACGGGTCGTTGCGTCGATATCACCTAACCCCTGCAAACGGTGATCATCCGACTCCTCCCTCGGGTCTCCTAAATCCCTGGTTAGTACCGCTCCTAAGGTCAAGGCTTCGCTTTCGTGCAGGTATACGCCCAGCCCGGGACCAGGCAGGCCTGACCCCGGTGCTCCACCAAAAAAGAATCGCTGGTAGCGGATATTGACCAGTGGCAGAGGTTGGGATTCGGATTCATCGCTGCCCAAATACTCCGGCGCATGGATTGCACCGACGCCCAAACCAATCCGCCATGGACTTTCCGATTGCTCTTGCGCCAGCAATGGACTCGCTGGGATACCGAACAAGCACGCCAATGTGGGCAGAGCGAATGGTCGGGTCACGAGTTCTCGGGTCATGCGCTTATCTCCTTTCTAGCTGAGGTTCTGGAGGACGACGGTGGAAGAGTTTTGCTAGTCGACGTTCGAAGCCGTCCACATAGGTGAACACCACTGGAACGACGAGTAGGCTGAGCGCGGTAGAGGTGATCAGGCCTCCAATCACGGCAACTGCCATGGGTTGACGAAAACTCGAATCAGCTCCGAACCCCAGCGCGATGGGCAACATGCCTGCGACCATCGCGATGGTCGTCATCACGATGGGGCGCGCGCGTTTGTGGCAGGCGTCTACCAATGCCTCGTGCAGAGAAAGACCATCCTTCTTGCGCCCCATGACGGCGTAATCCACAAGCAGAATCGAGTTCTTGGTAACGATGCCCATGAGCATCACCAGGCCAATCATTGAGGGCACGCTGAGCAGGCTGTTTCCTATCAAAAGTGCGAGAAACGCCCCGCCTATGGACAGAGGTATTGCCGAGAGAATGGTGACGGGCTGAAGGAAATCACCGAACAGCAGCACGAGGACGCAATAGATGCACAACACGCCGACTACGAGCGCCATGGCGAAGCCCATGCCCAGCTCTGCGACAATCTCGGCATCACCTGCTTCGATGACTTTCACAGTGGATGGCAGTGCTCGAATCGAAGGCAGCTTGGCGGCAGCTGCTTGAGCCGTGCCCAAGGCCGTACCGCCTAGGTCGGCAGAGATGGTGATGTTGCGCAGTCGGTCAAAACGGTCGATCTGTACGGGGCCGCTTTCCAGTGAAATAGTCGCAACACTGGCCAAGGGCACTGAGCCATTTCGGCCCGGAACCCTCATATTTGCCAGTGTGGCGGTATCGGTACGAGCCTCGTCGGGCAGGCGCGTACGAATGTACAGCTGGCGATTGTCGAGGTTCAGTCTAGCGACCTGCTGGTCGAAATCGCCGCTGGTTGCCACGCGTACCACTTCGCCGATCGCAGCACTGGTGACCCCTAGTTCAGCCGCTCGCTGCCCGTCAGGGCGGATAATGATTTCGGGGCGTTCAAGGCTAGCCGTGGAGGTGATGTTAAACAGTCCCCTGACGTCCCTGAGCTCCGATTCGACCTTTTCTGCGCTGACCTTAAGAGCGTCGGCGTTGTCACTGGCAAGAATGATCTGGAGTTTCTCGCTTGGCGCGCCGCTACCTAGCGAAAAGCGAGCTCCTGGCACCATCTGAAGTCGTTCGCGAACCCTGTCTTCAATGGCTTGTTGAGAGTCCCGTTCGCCTCGGGGAAGAAACGTCAGCGTAATAGACGCTCGACGAACCTCTCCGGGGGCGGAAGCACCTTGGCCGGCACTTTGCGCAGCGCCCACCGTCGTGAAAACGTGCTCTATCCCCGCGACATCCTGCAAGGCATGGCGTGCTTCTTCGGCCACGGCCAGGGTGTCATCCAGCGAGCTGGCAGGTGGCAGCTCTATGGTCACCATGGTGCTGCTGCCATCGGCTGGCGGTATGAAGCCAGTCTCGATGTGGGGCACTAGAGCAAGTGAGGCAATCAGGAAGGCCAGTGCGCCGCCCACCGTGGTCTTGCGGTGTGCCAGACACCAATGCACGGCTGACATGTACCACTGCATGATGCGGCCATCCTGATGCGGCGGCATCGGCTCGGACTTGAGCATGTAGGCCGCCATCATCGGCGTTAGCAGACGGGCTACCAGCAGGGATGCCAGCACCGCGATTACAGAGGTCCATCCGAACTGCTTGAAGACCAAGCCACCAATGCCGCTCATCAGCGCGGTCGGCAGAAAGACCGCGACAAGACTCATGGTGGTGGCCATCACCGCTAGTGCAATCTCGTTGACGGCATCCTCCGCAGCCTCGCGGATGGACTTGCCCATGTGTCGATGTCTCTCGATGTTCTCGATCTCGACAATCGCATCATCGACGAGAATGCCCACTACCACCGCTAGGGCCAGCAGCGTGACGGTGTTGAGCGTGAAGTCGAGCCAAGCCATGGCGGCGAAGGCAGGCAGAATGGATAAGGGCAAGGCAGCGGAGGCGATCAGAGTTGCCCGCCAGTCGCGCAGAAAGATCCAAACCACCAGCATGGCCAGCAATGCGCCTTCGTACAGCATTGTCATTGAGCCTTCGTACTGCTCGACCGTCTGACTTACAGAGCCGGATATCTCACTGAATTTGAGGTCCGGCTCATTCTGCTGGAGATCCTGTAGAGCCTCTCTAACGCCTTCGGCCAAGCGAACTTCGTCAAAGCCCCTGGCGCGATAGACGTTAAACCCGACAACGTGATTGCCATCCAGCAGGGCAGCTTGAGTGGGATCTGCCGGGCCATCTTCTATCCTTGCGATCTGGTTGAGGCGAAAACTCTTTCCACTTGGTAGCGATATACGTAGCTCTTTGAGCTCAGAGGCCTGGCGCACAGTGGCAATGGTTCGAACTGACTGCTCTTCACCGCTCCATTGTCCGCGCCCTCCGGATGATTCCAGCTGTATCTGGCGCAAGGCATTCGACACGTCGGCGGCTGTAACGCCAAGCGCTTGCATGCGCTGCGGGTCTACCTCTATTCGTACCTCGCGCTCGACCCCGCCTAGCCGCTCAAAGCGGCCGACCCCAGAAACTGCCAAAACCGCCTTGGCAACCCTGTCGTCGACGAGCCAGGACAATTGCTCCTCGTCTAGGCGAGCGGACGATATGGCGTAGGTCAGCACCGGCTGACCAACACTGGTCGAGGCACTTACCGTCGGTTGCAACAGATCGGCAGGCAGTTCGGTACGGATACTGTCGACTGCATTTTTGGTTTCGATCAGCGCATCCGAAAGTTTCTTCTCCAGGACAAACTCAACCTGAATAGAGACCAGACCATCAGTGATCGAGGTGCGCAGATGGTTGAGACCGTTCAGGGTAGCGAGAGAGTCTTCAACCCGGCGTGCGACCTCTGTTTCCAGCTGCGCCGGTGCTGCGCCTGGCTGCGTCAGGGTAACGGTCACCATTGGCAGGTCGAAGTCAGGCAAATCCTGAGTTGGAAGCTGCCGGAAACCCCATAGTCCTGCCAGAGCAAGGAGGACGAACAGCAGGATCGAAGGGATAGGGTTGCGGATCGACCAGGTAGCGAAATTCATTGCTTGGCCGCTCCGCTGGGCACGACGCGCACCAGATCACGATCCTTGAGAAATCCTGCCCCCTTTACCACCACCTGCTCCTCGGAATCGAGCCCAGTGGTTACTTCAACTTCTCTACCAACTCGCCGCCCGACGACGACTTCACGGAGCGATACGGAAGTGATGCTGTCGCTGTTGGCCAGCGTGAGCGCATGGCTACGCCCGTCGCGAATGACCATGCTTTCGGCAGGTACGACCAGGGCCGGGCTATCACCAAGTTGCACGCTACCGTTCGCATACATACCCGCACGCGCATGGCTTCCTGGTTGGATATCGGCGTAGGCGATGGCAAGACGCGTATCTTCGTCGAGTGATGGCGATGTTTGGCGAATCAGTGCGGTCGCCGAACTGCCATCAGGCAGAGCAAGCGCCACCTCCTGGCCGATCTGGATTTTTGCGAGTTGAGCTGCGGTAAGTTCGCCGCGCCACTCCAGGCGCCCCTGGCGAATCATGCGAAACAGCTCTTGTCCGACCGGCACGACCGAACCGAGCGTGGCTGAACGGGCGCTTATCACCCCATCATCGGGAGCCAGTACATCGGCATAACGCAGCTCCAACTGCTTGTAGGCGAGTTGTGCGTCAGCCGCTTTGGATTGGGTAACAAACTGCAGTACATCCTGATCGCTGATGCCCCCGCTGCTCTTCAGGCCAAGCGCACGTTGTCGGTTGGCTGCGGCCTGGTCAGCGTTCGCCTGTAACTGCGCTTTTTCTGCCAACAGCAATGCTCGGTCAAATCGGGCAAGCACCTGCCCTTTTTTTACGGTGTCGCCGACGTTCACCCGGACTTCTGCCAGCTGATACCCGCCGATCTGAGCGCCAATGCTAGCCTCCTCCCAGGCTGAGATTCCTCCAGACGCCTGCAGTGTTTCTGGCCATATGACCGCACGTGGGCGAGTGCTGGTGACAGCCAACGCTGCGGTGCCCAGCTGTGCCTCTTCGTCGGGGGAGTCGTGCTTAGTGCCCAAAGCAAAAAGCATCGTCACTGTTATGATGGTTGCTGCCACAAATACGTATATGAAACGCTTTCGCGATCGAAGAGTGGGGGTGTTCGAACTCGGGGTCGTTGAAGTCATTGGGCACTGCTGCCGTTCTTATCGGTATGAAGAGTGTTCAACTGGGGAGCGGTTGTCTGCGCCAGTGGAACGTTTGAGAGCGAGTTACCCGAAGCCCGTACTAGTGCTACCCAAGCGCTGGCACTATCCCGTTGAGCGGCGATGGCACTTTCCTGGGTGGTATTGAGCTGCCGGCGAGTTCCCTCCAGTTCAAATAGGCTGATAGCCCCCAGTCGATAACGAGCTTCATCACTGCGCATAACTTGCCGGGCGGCTGTCACTGATTGCTGAGATGTCACCAGTCGCTGCCTGGCGGATAGCTGCATTGCCAGGGCGTCTTCAACTTCCTGGGTCGCCGTTCTTAACGCGGCTTGCAGGTTGGCCAGCGCTCCCCTGTACCGAGCTTCTGCACCGCGGACATTGGCCGCACCGGCACCGGCATCAAAGATCGGCATGGAGAGCGCGGATCCTACTGACCAGGTGTCGTTGTACGTGGTTGAGCCCAGAGCGTGGATCCATTGGCCGGCAAGGAGCAACGACAGGTCGACCTGGGGCAGACGTTCGGCTCGGTAAGCACCAATTTCGGCGTAGGCTGCCGCAACCTCCCGCTCAGCGCTGCGAACAGTAGGGTGCTGCGTGAGAACGATGGCAGGGAGGCGCGGTTGTACTAGCGGAGCTACAGGTATCACTGTGGCCGAGAGGTATTGGTGGGGATTTCCAGTCGTGTCGGGGGTTTCTCTGGCTGCATACGCAGCCTTCATCAGATGTCGAATCGTTCCGGTATCACGACCGCTCAGCGTCACCAAGGCGTTTTCCAGCTGCGTGCAGCTTTCTTGCTGACTCAGCCGATTTGTGTGGGCGCTGGCCAGACTGCTTATCGCATTGGCTTCATCCACTGGTGCAACGTTACCGAGTGCCAGGCGCTGTCGCATCAAGGTGAGTTCGGTTTGCCTGGAGACTATGTCCTGGTCACGAATGGCCAGGGAGTAGTGGCACGCACGCAGATTCAGGACACCATCAGAAATCTGAGCGGACAGTGAGAGCAGCGCATCTTCAGCGTCTGCGTTGCGAGCGTCTAAGCGGAGCCGTGATGCCTCTGCTACGGATCGGGCTCTGCCCCATAGATCCAGCTCCCAACTGAGCGATGGCCCCAACGATGCTGCGGTAATGTTTACCGGGTCACTGCTTCCTGAAGCACCTCCCGCGGACTGACTCTGTGAATTACCCCGAGTAATAGAGCCATCGGCCGTGAGAAGGGGAAAACGCTGTGCGCGGCTGAGAGACAGAGCGGCCCTGGCTTCATCGACGCGGGCAGCCGCTTGAGCAAGATTGGGGCTATCGAGGATCGCTGACGCGATCAGCTCATTGATGGCAGGGTCATGCAGCTGCAGCCACCAGTCTGCAACTCGGGGTAACTGGAAGGCCTGAGAATCGCTTGGTGTATTTGACCAGCGCGGCTGGACGTCTAGTTTCGGTGCCTGGTAGGGGGGCTGAAGTGAGCAGCCTCCCACTAAGAGCATCGATGTCAGCGCGTATCGGGTAAACCAGTGTCTGCTCATCGATCCTCTTCACTAGTAGCTCCTATGGCGCTCTAGCCATGGAAAATGCTGTTTCAACTATGGGGCGAAGATCCGCTTTGCCTTCGCTCGCATACCACTCATCGAGCGCCGCAGAAAAAGCGGTCATCACTACGCCGACGACAATTCGTGCTTTGAGCATGGGCAGCTTGTCTGCTCCTTCACGCTCGATAAGCGCATTTGCTAGCGCCTTCTCTCGTCCGGTTTGCTTCTCAAAGCCTCTGCCCTCTAGTGAGGGGTTCGTTTTCAACAGCCGGACCAAAGCAAAGGCCATGTCCGGGGAGGCGTCATAGCGTTTGAGCAACGACCCTAGGGTCTCGCACACGGCATTCAGCGGCTTTTCCTTCTTTGGTCGGCCTTTCAGTTCTGCAACCAGTTCTGCGGTTTTTTCCTCATACCAAGCGAAGACCAAGTCTTCCTTGGTGGCGAAATAACGGAAGAACGTGCGCTTAGCGATTCCCAGGGGCTCGACGATCTGTTCGATCGTTGTTTCGGCAAAACCCTGCTTCAGAAACAGTTCGAATCCGAATTGGTAGAGCTCTGCCCGCGTTGCTGCTTTCTGCTGCTCTCGCAAGCCTACGATCTTTGCTGTCATGGTTTACACTATCCAAATGTGTCACTTGGTGTCAATATGGCGCCTAGTGACATTTTGTGTGATTCTATCGAAAAGGCATTCATGGATTCTTCTAGGCATGCCCACGAGCGACCCAGGAGAGGGCTCTATGATAAGCGACCCTAAAATCGATGCGACATCGTGCAAGCAAGCGCCAGGTCTGTTCGCGCCTGTGATTGATCGGAACCGGTGTGAGGGTAAAGGCGACTGTCTAAGGGTATGCCCAGCAGATGTTTTCTCACTGGGGACTCTGGACAAGGCAGAGCGAAGTAACCTAACCCTGGTCGGCAAAATAAAAGGCTTCGCCCACGGCTGGAAGCAGGCATTCACGCCGAACGTCCATGCTTGTGAAGCCTGCGGGCTTTGCGTTAGTGCATGTCCGGAAAAGGCGATCTCGCTCAAACGCAACGAACCAGGCCACCAAGGGGCTCAGCGATGAGAATCGGCTCTCGAAAACCTACAGGCGAGCGGCTCGAACGGATGCGGGCCTCGCCGCTTTGGGATGGTAAGGGTTTCCGCAATCAGCATCCGATACTGCCCGGGTTGCGCGACCCCAAAAGAATGATGCCATCGATGAGCGAGTTTCTCAGTGGTCGTAAGCAAAGTGTTCCTAGTGAGCCTCTGCCAGCCGTGAATCCTCTCGTGCATTGGACTAAGCCGGCATCCTCAGGATTGCGCGCCACCTGGCTTGGGCATTCGACAGTTCTGCTGGAGATGGACGGCATCCGTATCTTGACGGATCCGGTATGGGGTTTGAGAGCTTCACCGTCAAGCTTCATTGGGCCAAAACGATTTCAGCCTGTACCCGCTGCCCTTGACGCTCTGCCCCCAATCGATCTAGTAGTGATTTCTCATGATCACTATGACCATCTAGACTTCCCAACCATCCGCCAGCTGGCAAAGAGCGACGTCGCGTTTGTCACGCCTCTTGGCGTGGGTGCGCATCTTGAGGCTTGGGGCATTCAGCCTCAGCGTATCGTGGAGTTAGATTGGTGGCAGTCACATGCAGTCCCCAATACTGAGCTGGTGGTGACTGCGACCCCCTCGCAACACTTCTCTGGACGAGGACTGACTGATCGTAATGCCACGCTTTGGTCATCCTTCGTTCTGCGTTCGCCGAGCGCCAGTGCGTTCTTCAGTGGCGACACGGGGCTCACCACCGAGTACCAAACCATTGGTGAGCTATTCGGTCCTTTCGACCTAGTAATGCTGGAAGTCGGAGCCTTTCACCCTGCGTGGGGCCATATGCATCTTGGGCCGGAGAACGCACTCAAGGCTCTTCAGCTTTTGGGCGGGGGAGCCTTGCTTCCCATTCATTGGGGGACCTTCAGCCTAGCGCCACATGCATGGGACCAGCCTATCGAATTCTTGCTAAATACGATTGCCCCGTTGAACTCCCGCCTGCTTTTACCTCGATTGGGGGAGCCAGTTGAGCCCGCACTTTGGTACTTCTCCGATGCGTGGTGGCGGGCATTCACGATGCTGAGACGGACTCTGTAGCTATAAAGCGTCGCTTGGGCGGGAGTCACGAATGAAATTCAAAGTCGGCCCATCGCCACTTCAAGGCAACACCACAAAGGTCATTGCGCTGCCTGCAGGGAAGCAACCATGAGAACTTTCTATGTACTCACGCGTCATAACGTCGACGGCAGTAGAGCAGTGGCGGAGATCTACTACTACGACGATAAGGACGAGATACAGATTGACCTTGCGGCCACTAGCATTTGCGGGGAGCTAACCGTGTGGGATGACAACAGTGTGGACGCATGGATTCAGCTTCAAAATAAAATTGCGGCTCGCCTGGAGAGCGCAGGCATTATTTTCGCCGAAATCCTGTTTGATTAGCGCAGCACACTGTAGAGCCTGAATGGCCACTTCTGGCCGGATCCTGCCTGTTCTCACCGGCTGCTATGAGCCGATTTCAGCGGACTGTGATTACTTGCGGAGGAGGGCTAGGCTGTTCAGCCCGCTTTCAGCAACGTGGCTAGAAGTGTCGTGATCTGATTGACACTAATAACTTGCCCGCTCCAGATCATTTCAAAATGCGCGCTCTGGATGATCGAGGTAACAGGTCGCGGCGTCATCAGGGCCCAGCAGATGTTGTTCGGAGCGCGAACCGAGTGGTAGCGCAGTCCTGGGTATCCCGCTCGATTCACTTCGCTTCCCAATCGATTCGAGTGTGCGTAGTCATCCGGCGCATAGATGGGGTCTGAAAGCGGCAGTGCTGTGGCGTCTCTCATCTCACTGTCGCTGAAGCTGGCGGTCAGCCCTCTGAAGACGAAACGCTCATAGTTGAGTTCCGGCACATTCGACCAGTAATGCTCCTGGTGATGACGCACCTCTGCAATTGCGGTGTCCATCCTGTCGGCCAGGTAGAGCACGCCGAAGCTGCCGTTGCTGAAGCGCGAGCCGGCCGGGTTGACGTGGGTGAAGGGCGCTGTCGCATACGAACACCCAGGAATGCCGAACGGGATCTGGTCGCGCGGAATCAGCTCCAGACGACCAACTTCGTTCTGCAGCCGTGGATTGGTCAGCGCCTGGATCTGATAGAGGGCTTCGAAGTCCTCTGCGTCGGCGACGTCGTCGAACAGGGCAATGGGCGGAAACTTGGAGTTGACCAAGCGGTAGGCCTGCAGGCTCTCACCTTCCAGGCGGGGAAGATCGTCGAGCATTACCACTGGGCGCCTCGCAGCGCGTCGATCCGCCGGAACGTCTCGTACAGCGAGATCATGTCGCCCTGCGTCATGATGTCGAGCGGCGCGCGACCGTTGAAGAACTCATTGCGGTTCTCCATCGAGGGGAAACCGTAGACGTTCTCGGGGTTGTCGAACACAACGCGTAGTGCCGCGTGGATGTTCAGCACAAGACTGATGCGCTGCATCTGATCGGAGTCCAGGCTCACCGCCCACGCCGAATCCTTCTGACTGGCGCGGGTGTAGGTGCTGCGGGAAATCCGCAGCACCCGGCAGGCCTGCTCGCAAGAGGCCTTCCACTTGTCCAGGATGTTCAGCGCGGCACGCAGGCCGGCTGCGCACTGGTTTTTCGAGAAGTCCTGAGCTTGGATGGCGGCAGCTGTCATGGGGAGCCCTTGATTTAATCTGTAGAGCAAAATATAGCATATATGGCTCTGCAGATTAAAAGTAGCCATTTCACCGGTGCCGTTCCTAGCGTCCATCTTCAGTGCCCGAGTGGAAGAATTGGACGGGGTGAGGAGTGTAGGGTGTGCCTTCGCCCATAAAGCGTATGCGCTGGGCATCGCTAACTGCGTTGCACTGGGCCTCACCCAACTTTGCTCGATTGTCCCGGCACTGCAGTCGCAGTTCTTTGAGCCGCTCGGGATTCTCCGCAAGCGCTTCAGCCGACTCAAACGGCATCGGTTTTTCGCATGCGCTCAACAGCATGGCAGCCAGTAGCAACGATATTTTCTTCATCAAGCGATCTCCTCGTGGAATGTGTGATTAGGCAGCAACGCCTGGCTTTCCGTCGGGCTCACCCGGCCAATAAACCGGGCCAGTTGCTCGGCCGGTTCGCCTTGGCGCCGTATCAGGTAGGTGGTCAGCATCGCGGGGCAGCCGGCCAGCGGCCGGGCCACGACGTCCGGGTTGTTGAGTTCGGTAATGCGCGCCAGGCTGGAGAAACCCAGCCCGTAGCCCGCGGCGACTAGCGCCATCATCAGGTCCAGGGTGGGGACGCGGTCTGCGATGGTCAGCCGTGTGTCCACAGCGCCCAGCACCCGCTGCAGCTGTTGCCAGAAGCCTTCGCAGACCTGCGGATCGCAGAGCACCAGCGGATAGCGCACCGCCTCGTCGAGCGGCACGCGTCGATAGGTCAGCAGCGGGTGGCGGGCAGGCACCGCCACCACCAGCGGATCGAACCAGACCGGCTCGGCCACCAGTCCATCGCCCACCTCGTCGGACTGTGCGAGCCCGATGTCGAACAGGTCATCGCTCAGGCCTCTGGCCTGTTCGCTGAAGGTGACTTCCGACAGGCAGATCTCGACCTCCGGTTCTTCTTCGCGGCACAGGGCGAGCAGGGCGGCCAGGCGCGCTTGAGGGATGCCGTCGGACAGCGCGACGCGGATGCGCCCGCGGTAGCCGGCCGCTGCGCTCTTGACGCTGGCCTTGGCCTGGTCGACCACAGCGAGTACCCGGCGCGCTTCTTCCAAGAGCACCTTGCCGGCCCAGGTCAGGCGCGTGCGCCGCGTGGTGCGCTCGAACAGCTGCACGCCCAGGCGGTACTCCAGCTCTTTGATGATCCGCGATAGAGGCGATTGTTCGATATGCAGGCGCGCGGCGGCGCGGGCAAAATGCAGTTCTTCTGCGACGGCGATGAAACAGCGAAGGTGGCGCAGTTCCACGGCCTTTCCTCCGTCAGTTGTAGGGTTCGGCTTGCACGTCGCCGTTCCAGTTTGGCTGACGACGCAGGTTGACGATCTGCAGCAGGGCGCCCAGCGCGGCGACACCGCCGGCACTGGCAGCCAGGGTCCAGGTGGGCAGCTGTAACAGCAGCACGAAACCGCCAGCCGCGGCACCAATGGCGCTGCCCAGGTACAGCGCCGACTCGTTCAGGGCGATGGCCAGGTTGCCGTCGCCTTGGGCCTGGCGCGCCAGGATCAGCTCGTTATTCTGCGGCACCTGCAGCGCCCAGCCGACCGCGCCCCACAGGGCGATGGGCAGCATCACCAGCCAGGTGCTGAGGGCCGCCGCCAGCGGCAGTACGAACAGCGACACGGCGAGGATCAGCATGATGGCAAAGGTAAGCATCGGGCCCTTGATGCGATCCACCAGCGGGCCGATCAGGAAGCTGCCCAGCACGCCGCCGATGCCCCAGACCCACAGATAGGGCGTGACCGAGCGCACCCCGCCATAGGCCGGGTCAGCCAGCAGCGGGGCGATGAAGGTGTACATGCCCAGGCTGGCAATGGCGGCCAGCAGCGACACCAGCAGAATGACCAGCACATGACCATCGCCGAGGATCGCCAGCTTCTGGCCCAGCGTGGTGGCGGTGGCCGCAGGCAGTGAAGGGAGCTTCAGCAGCAGGCCGAAGAAGGCCACCAGGCCAAGCAGGGTGACCAGCCACAGGGCGGACTGCCAGCCCAGCTGTTCGGCGATCAGCAGGCTGAGCGGCACGCCCAGCACCACGCCGCTGGCCATGCCGCCCATGATTATGGCGATGGCCTTGCCGCGGCGTTCCGGGGTGGACACGGCGGCCGAGGCGCCGATGCCCATGGCCAGGTAGACGCCGGCGCCGATGCCAGCGATGGCGCGCCAGACCATGAGCGCGGTGAAGCTCTCGGCCAGCGCGCTGGCGGCGTTGGCGATGACGAACAGGCCTAGGGCTAGCAACAGGCCGGCGCGCTGACGATTTGCTGGGGTCAGGGCCACGAAGATCGGCGAACCCAGGCCGTAGGCCAGGGTGAAGGCGGTGACCAGCTGGGCGGCCACCGCGACGGAAACCGCGAACGAGGCCTCGATCATCGGGATCAACCCGGCGGTGACGTAGGAGGCCATGCCGAGGGCGAAGGCCCCCAGCGCTATGAGGTAGATGGGTGATTGGTTGGGTGTGTGCATGCTCGGACTCGCTTGCGTTGCAAGAACGCGTGGGTGGTACAGCGGAGTGATGCGGCCCCGCACCGGGGCCACATCCGGTTGGGGACTAGAGTTCGAGGCTGACGTCGTACTCGTTCAGCCAGGTATTGAGGCCGACCGCCAGCTCCATGCCCATGCGCTCGTACATGGGCGAGACGCTGCCGAGCGGCTTGGCCAGGGTCTGCTGGATACGGCCGCTGTCGAGCAGGGGCGTGACTGGCGCATTGCGATCCGCCTGGATGGCGGCCAGGGCATCACGCAGCGCCTGCTCATAGGCCGGATCCTGGGTTGAGGGGTAGGGGCTCTTGACCCGTTCGCTGATCGACTCCGGCAGTAGGTCGCGGGTCGCCGCGCGCAGGATGCTTTTCTCCCGCCCGTCGAAGGCCTTCATCGCCCACGGGATGTTGAAGGCGTACTCGACCAGGCGGTGGTCACAGAAGGGCACCCGCACCTCGAGGCCGACGGCCATGCTCATGCGGTCCTTGCGGTCGAGCAGGGTTTGCACGAAGCGGGTCAGGTTGACGTAGCTCATCTGCCGCATGCGCTGATCCACCGCGCTTTCGCCGGTCAGTAGCGGCGCTTCGGCGATGGCCTGGGTGTAGCTGTCGCGCAGGAAGTTGTGCATGTCGAGCTGGGCCAGCAGTCCTGGATCGAACAGGGTCTTGCCATCGAAGTACTTGCCGGTGACCGAGGTCAGCCAGGGGAAGGTGTCGGCCTGGATTGCCTCCGGATCGTGGAACCAGCGGTAGCCACCGAACACCTCGTCCGCGCTCTCGCCGGACAGCGCCACCGTCGAGTGCTTGCGCACCTCCTGGAACAGCCGGTAGAGCGATGGCCACATGTCGCCCCAGAAGGCCGGTGGCAGGTCGAGGGCGCGGACGATCTGCGCGCGCAACGCCGGATCGGCCAGCTCGCGGCTGTCGAGGACGATCTCCTGGTGGCTGGAGCGAATCTTCTCCACCAGGTCGCGCACGAAGGGTGCATCGGGCGTACCGCGTACGGCATCGCCGGTGAAGCCGCTGCCGTGGTCGACGAAGTCGACGGAGAAGGAGCGGATGTTCTCCTTGCCTACGGCCAACAGCTTCTTCGACGCCAGCGCGGTGATGATCGAAGAATCCAGGCCGCCGGAGAGCAGGCTGCACAGCGACACGTCGGCGACGATCTGGCGATCGACGATGTCCTCCAGCAAATCGCGGGTATGACGGATGGTCTCGTCCAGTGTGTGTTCGTGCTCGCGCGCCTCGAGCTTCCAGTAGTGGCGGCGGCCCAGGCCCTGGCGGTTGATGCGCACGATCTCGCCCGGCATCACCTCGCGCATGCCGTCGAACACGGCATGGCCCGGCGTCTTCACCATCTCCAGGATTTCGCGCAGGCCATCGGCGCGCACCTTGCGCGGCACCAGCGGATTGGCCAGCAGCGCCTTGGGTTCGGAGCCGAACACCACGCCGTCTGTGGTGGGGAAGTAATAAAGCGGCTTGACGCCCATGCGGTCGCGGATCAGCAGCAGCTCTTGCGAACGCAGGTCCCAGATGGCGAAGGCATACATGCCATTGAGTCGCTCGACGAAAGCCTCGCCCCATTCGACATAGGCGCGCAGCACCACTTCGGTGTCACTGCGGGTTTTGAACTGATGACCGAGTCGCTGCAACTCGGTGCGCAGCTCGCGGAAGTTGTAGACCTCGCCGCTGTAGGTGATGGCGGCAACCTCGCGCGGGCCATCGTGCATCGCCGTCATCGGTTGGCGGCCGCCCTCCAAATCGATGATCGACAGACGCCGATGACCCAGGCCGACCGGGCCGTCGATCCACAGTCCGCCGGCATCAGGCCCGCGCAGGGCCATGGTGTCGGTCATGCGCTGCAGGGTGTCGCGTTTCGTTTCCAGGTTCTGGCTGTAGGACAGCCATCCAGCGATTCCACACATAGTCGTTCTCCTTGTGATTGGGTTACCCGAGGCTTTCCAGGTCGCTGTCCTCGGCCAGCAGCACGCGCGTCTCGCCATGGACGCAGCGCGCCGGTGCTGGGGTTTGGGCATGGGTTTCCATGTCGTTGAGCAGGCGTTGCAGCGCCACGGCGGTATCGAGGCCGGCGAAGGGTTGGCGGGGCGGCTCCTTGAGTGCTACGGCGCGCACAACCTGCCGGCACAGCCGCGATAGTTTGTGCAGGGTGTCCAGCCCTGGCTCGTCGGGAGCGGTGGCGAACTCGTGCAGCAGCTCCTCGGTGCCGTTGGCGGCGCGCGTCCAGATACGCAACTGGTCGTGATCCCAGCGCGGGGTGTCGAACACCAGGCGCGCATGGATCAGCCGGGCGTCGCGGTCGACGAAGCTGAAATCCACGGTGCGCTGACGCACGATGTTGACGAAGCTGGCGTAACCGGTGATCCGCGCTTCGCCCAGGCTGGCGGTGAGTTGCACGGTGTCGAGCACCTCTGCGCCGGAGATGGAGAAGTCCGAGCGCACACCGAGCACACCTTCGAGCTGGAGCTGGCCGGGGCGCGGGCAGATCCAGCCGACCAGATCCAGGGCATGGATCACCTCGCTGGTCACGCCGCAGGTGGGGCGGTAGTCGTTGATACGATCCTTGCCCCAGTGAAAGCTGGCGCGTACCAGTTGCCAGTCGTGACGCTCGACCCAGTCACGCAATTGCTGGGTTACTTCCGAGTAGCGCTCAACCAGGTCGAGGGCAAAGCCACTGATCCGATCTAGCGCACCGAGCAGCTCATCCAGGTCGTCAGCAGGCGTGACCAGGGGTTTCTCGCAGAGCACGAAGCCCCGGTAGCCGGCCAGCTGCTTGAGCACAGGCGCATGGCTGTGGTCGTTGACGCTGACCACCACGATGTCCGGCTCAAACACCAGCAGCGCGCGGCCAACGTTGTCGAAGTAGGGCAGTTCGGTCGTCTTCTGCCGACGCCCGACATAGGCTAGCGACAGCGGCAGGCCGGTACTCGTGGCGATATGTTCGAAGGCGCGGCGGTAGCGGTTGCCGGCGTAGCCCAGGCCGATGATCAGAATCTTCATGCCGAGGCCTCCTGACGGATCAGCAGGCGCTCGTCGCTGACGGCGAAGCCGAGGGTCTGGTACAGCGTGCCGGCATCCGCGGTGCTCTGCAGCACCACGCAGCCGACGTCGCGGTTGGCGAACCAGCGCAGCAGGTGCTGCATCAGTTGCTTGGCGATGCCACGGCCCCGCCACTGCGGTTCCACCACCACCGACTGCACCCAGCCGGACAGGCCGTTGAGGCAGCCCGGCGCCGGCGCGCGTTGGTCGATGATGGCCGTCGCGCAGCCCAGCACCTGGCCGGATTCCTTGTGCTCGGCGGAGAGGATCTGCACGCAGTCGCTGTCGTTCAGGCGGCTACTCAGCCAGGTGCGGTAGGCCACCCGCCAGTGCGCCGCGTCCTCCGGCGTCTTGCTCGAATAGCTGGCGGCTGTGCCGTCCAGCAGATAGGCGCGCAGCTCCACCAGGCTGGCCAAGTCGGCCTGGGTCGCCGGGCGTACGGTGAGGAAGGACTGCTCCATCTCAGGCCACCTCCGCAGCGAACACCTCGGACGCAAGCGGGATGCTGAAATGCTCGAAGGTCTCGCGCAGCGACAGCGCCAGGTGCTCGATCTGCGTATCGCTGTGGTTCGGCGTGGCGTTGACGCGGAAACGCTCGGTGCCCACCGGTACCGAGGGATAGTTGATCGGCTGCAGGTACACACCATGTTTGTGCAGCAGACGTTCGGCTGCCGCTTTGCAGCGCTTGGCTTCACCTACCCGCACCGGTAGCACGTGGGTCTGCGAGCAGGGCATCACCGGCACGTCATGATGCTTGAGCCGCTCGCGCAGCTTGGCGGTTTGGGCATGCAGGCGACCACGCTCGGTACTGCTGGCCTTGAGGTGCTCGACGCTGGCCAGGCAGCCGGCAGTGATCGCCGGCGGCAACGAGGTGGTGAAGATGAAACCTGTGGCGAAGGAGCGCACCGCATCGACGATCACCTGGGTCGAGGCGATATAGCCGCCGATTACACCGATGGCCTTGGCCATGGTGCCCTGGATGATGTCGACCTGATCAGATACACCCAGCTCGGCGGCGATGCCGGCGCCGCGCGGGCCGTACATGCCCACTGCATGCACCTCGTCGAGGTAGGTGAGGGCGTTGTAGCGCTTGGCGATCGCAACGATTTCGGCGATTGGGGCAATGTCCCCATCCATCGAGTAGATCGACTCGAACACCACGATCTTCGGCTGACCCAGCGGGTAGCTGGCGAGAATCTGCTCCAGATGCTCGACATCGTTATGGCGGAAGATCTTGCGCTCGTTGGGCGTCGAGCGAATGCCGTTGACGATGGAGGCGTGGTTCAATTCGTCACTGATCACCACGCAGTCGGGGATGCGCCGCAGCAGGCACTGTAGGGTGGCATCGTTGGAGCCGAAGCCGGTGGGAAAAACAAGCGCAGCTTCCTTGCCGTGCCAGTCGGCCAGGCTTGCCTCGAGGCTGGCATACACCTCGTGCGAACCGCCGATATTACGCGAGCCGCCGGAGCCTGCACCGTAGGTCTCCAACGCATCGTGCATCTGTTCGCGCACTGCAGGATGTTGCGACATCCCGAGGTAGTCGTTGCTGCACCAGACCATCACCGGTTCTTGCTCACAGCCATCCAGTTTGGCCAACGGGTACTGGCCGCAGATGCGGCTGAGGGTGGTGAAGGTGCGGTATTGGTTGGAGGACTTCAATGTCTCCAGTTGTTCCCGAAGAAGTGCTTGGTACATCCGTTTATCTCCTTAGCGAGTTGATGACACGTCTCTGTGTGGTTCCTCATCAAGCGAGAGCCCTGGCTCGGGTAATTGCGGCCAGGTCGGGCTATTCTTCTCGGGATTTATAGGGGTTACAATTTGACTGTTTATCCTAGTACTGGAGGTAACCGTATGAGCGCGCCTCGCACAGCTGAACGCACTCGGGTAGAGCTGGCCGAATTCCTGCGTAGTCGCCGCGAACGAATTTCGCCGGAGGAGGTGGGCCTGCCCGCCGGTAGTCGACGGCGCACGCCAGGGCTGCGTCGCGAGGAGGTCGCGGCACTGGCAGGGGTGGGTTTGTCCTGGTACACCTGGCTGGAACAAGGGCGGGACATCAGCGTGTCTGCGACCTTCCTCGACAACCTTTCGCGCACGCTCAAGCTGGATGCCACCGAGCGTCGCCACCTGTTCCTGCTGGCTCACCAGCGTCTGCCGCCAGAGCCGGGCAAGACCTGGTGCACGGTGCCTGCGCTGATTCACCGACTGATGGGCGACATCCCCTCGCGCCCGGCCTACGTGCTCAACCTGCGCTGGGACGTATTGGCCTGGAATGCCGCGGCGGATCGGGTGTTCGGTTTCTCCGCGCTGCCGGCGGACCGCCGCAACCTGTTGTGGATGCTGTTCACCAGCCCGGCCATGCGCGAGCTGTTCAACCCTTGGGATGAGCAGGCGCTGCAGATCCTCTCCAGCTTTCGCCGCGACTTCGTGCGGGCGACCCAGGATCCGGATATCGCCGCGCTGGTGAAGGACCTGGAGAAGGCCTCGCCGGACTTCAGGGACTGGTGGCGGCAGCAGGACATCCACGGCCCGTGCCAGGGGATCCGCCACCTGCACATCGAAGCGGTTGGCCAGGTGGTGTTCGAACACACCACGCTGACCATCGACGAGGATCGCCACCTGCGGCTGGTCTACTACGCAGCCAAGGAAGGCATGCCGCAGAGCCGCGACTTCGAGCAGTGGTTGCAGCAGGAACCGGCGTTGGTATAAGCCCCGGCGCCTGTTGCTCAACCAATCGACGGCCCGCGCTGGCGACCCAGTTGCCAGGACGCGCTGTTGCCTTGGATCACTGCCGACACGCTCTGCCCAAGCCTCTGCTCGACCACCGGCTTCCACGGCACCAAGCTGAAGCCGATGCCGTCGTCGAGCAGGGCATAACGGCCGCTGGCTAGCTGCACGCTGCGCCGGTAGATCCCGCTGACGCGCTGGCCCTCCGCCGTCGGGCGGTACTGCATACCTGTCTGCTCCGAGATCTCGCGCGCTGCCGCCGTCAGCTCCCGCCCGCGTAGCGTGGCCAGCAGGTTGCGTGCAAGCACCACGCGTTGGCCCAGGCGTTCGGCCAGCCCCTGTTCCACCAGGAAGTCGGCGCGCTGCCGCAACGCTTCGCGCACCTCCTTGCCGAAGCCCTTGTCGACCAGCTCGCGGTTGCCGCCGATCAGCTGTTGGTCCAGCCAGGTCGCGCCGACGGCGCGCGCCTGCTGCTCGAGGGGCAGCGGCGTGCGCAGCTCGACGGCGACGTCGCCCAGGCGGCGAGCATCATGCTGCCGGCCTTGCTCGGGCAGATCGGTCGGCACCCGCCAGACCCCCTCGGCCAGCCGCTCGACGATACCGGCTCGACGTAGCGCTTCCAGGCGACGCACATGACGCTCGACCAGTGCCTCGGGATCATGCCCGCCGCTCGTCTGCGAGCGTGCCAGGGCCAGGTGATGATCGGTGCTATAGATGCTGGCCGCAGCCAGCGAAGCAATCGAGCGATCCACCGCGCGCGGCTCGCTCAGGCTGCGTGTTTCCACCAGGCCACCAATGGGGTAGTCGGCCAGGTCCGTGCGGGAAGGTAGTCTCAGGTAGTGGGCTTTTCCGTCGAGTCCGTCGACCACCAGATAACCGCGGTCGTTTAGCTCGTCGGCTAGGCCTTTGGCTACGATCCTACCGACCAGAACAGAGCCATCCTTGCCTGGCTCGAAGACCGCCAGCTCGCGCTGCACGCTACCCATGGCCCGCTGTATCGTGCGCACGATATCGCCGCGCTCACCCATGGCGCGCAGGGTTGCCTCGGCATCGTCGCGGATGATCCATTGTCCGGGGCGAACTTCATGGGCCAGTTCAAACTTCTGCAGCTGCTGCAGGCGGCCGATCAGCAGTTGCCGACGTGGATGGTTTGCAAGTGTTTTCAGGCTCAGGCCGCCGGCCAGGCGTTCGCGAAGCAGGGTGCGATCCAGGCTGGTGAAACGCTCCTGCTGCACCTCGCGCTGCAGGCTCTGCTGGATCTCCAGCTCGGTACGCGGTCCCAGCCATTCGGTGGCCAGCTCCGAGGCGCGGTTGCGCATGCCCTCGGCGATGTAGTCGCGGGCGATCACCAGGTCCTTGCCGGTGTCGTCCTTGCCGCGCAACACGATATGGGTGTGTGGGTTGTCAGTGTTCCAGTGGTCGACCGCCACCCAGTCGAGACGGGTGCCGAGGTCGGCCTCCATCCGGCTCATCAGGTGGCGGGTGTAGGTGCGTAGGTCGTCGAGCTGCTCGGCATCCTCGGGGGAGACGATGAAGCGAAACTGATGGCGGTCTTCCCGGCCACGTTCCTCGAACGCATTGAGGTCGGCCCGGTTGGTCATTGGCCCGTAGGCCTGGCCCGGCTCGCCTTCGCGACTGACGCCGTCGCGCTCGATGTAGCGCAGGTGGCTGAGCGTCGAGCCCTTGCCGGCCTGGCGCAGGTTTACCAGGCGCGTCTTGATGGTGACGCGGCGGGCGTTGGACGGCAGTTGCTGCCCGCTGAAACGGGCGGCGACATGCCCCCGGCCGAGGCGGGCGCCTGGCTGGTGGCCCGCCTTGCGCGGCTTGCCGGTGCCGGCCTTGTTGGCCTGACGCAGCACCTGGTTGACGAAGGGTTGGCCGCGTTGCTGCGGCTTGCCCGGCTGCGGGCGAAAGCGCAATTCGTCGTCCGGACGGCTTCCTTTGCTCATATCTAAGACTCCTCCAAGTTGATCGCAGTACGGCGTATCAGGCACGCTTCTAAGCCAGTGTCGCTGCGGGGCGAACACGATTTCGGCACTTGGCGACGCGGACGCTGTGTCGCCGCCAACCCCCGTGCAGACTGCTTTCCGGGCCAGCGAAGTGCCGCCCCCTTTTATCTTGCCCTCCGCTTTTTTCGTGCTTGTGCGCTGCTGGGCTGGGTAATCAGGAAAGGCGGGGTCGCGACTTCCAAAGCCCCTGGTCGGCAGGCGAGGGCCGAAGTATCTGCAGCCTGGCGGCCCGCGACTGTGCGCACCGAGCGCGTGCGTTCCGCAGGCGGATCGACACGGAGAAGGCCTGTTCATCGACGCGACTCCAGCCACAAGGGCCGCGCCCGCCCGATCACCGCGTCGACAGAGATTGGGCCGAAGTAGCGGCTGTCGAACGACGCCGGGTTGCTGCTGCTGAGCAGGAACAGCTCATTGCCAACCAGACGCCGACACGCCTGCCAGCTTGGCAGCGCGCGACCCTGTCGATCCCATCTCGAGCGCTTGGCCACAAGGACGCCATCGATGCGCACCTGGCGGCCTTGCACGCATACCTGCTGCGGCGCCATCGCCGCCACGGTCTTCAGTAACGGCACGTTCGCCGGCAGGTAGCCGCGCCGCGCCGCCAGCGACCTCACCTCCGGCGGCAGGCGAACCAGCACCAGGTCGCCAGGCGCCAACGAGTTGGCCGGCGAAATGCGGTACCAACCGACGGGCACGCTGTCGGACGCGTTGTAGACCAGCCGCGGTGGCGACGTCGCAATCGTTGCCCAACCCAGGGCAAATAAGCCGACGGCGAGTAGCGCCAGTGGCCACCGCGCGCCGCGAGTACCCGGCGTCATGCAGTGGCCTCCGGAAACTGCCGCTCCAGCACCTCGCGCAGCATCTCCGTCATGGTCACGCCGCGGTTGAAGGCCGCCAGCTTGATGCGCGTGCGCAGTGCCGGCGTCACGTCCAGCGTCAGCCGGGCGCTGTAGCGCTCGGCCTTGCCGCTGTCGACGGCGGCGCCCTGGCGTATCCAGGCTTCGGCGTTCGGATCGGTCAGCGGGCGTGCGCCGATACCGATGCGCTTGCTGCTCATGGCGACCACCTCAGTAGCTCGTCGACCAGACTGCTGACCTCGCGCGCGGCGGCGCTGTCCGGCGCCAGTTCGCGTGCCAAGCGACCTGCTGCCACGCTCTCGGCGAAGACGATGCGCTGGCGTACCTCGGCCTGCAGTGCCGGTAGCGGTTGGTCGGCCAAGGCGCCGCGCGCTTCACGGCCGATCACCGTGGTGCTGACGCGGCGGTTGATGGCGAACGCTGCGCGCAGTGTGGGCCTGAACACCTGCGCTTCGCGGATCAGGTTGACCATCTCCGCGCTGGCCCACAGGTCGTAGGGGCTGGGCTGCACCGGGATCAACACGCGATCGGCCGCCAGCAACGCCGAGCGGGCGAGGGCGGCGATGCGCGGCGGCCCGTCGATGATGATGTGATCGGCACGACGAGCCAGCTCCGGGGCTTCCTGGTGCAGTGTCTCGCGCGCCAGGCCGACAGCACTGAACAATCTCGGCAAACCTTGCTGGCTGCGCCGTTGTGTCCAATCCAACGCCGAGCCTTGCGGATCGGCATCGAGCAGGATGACGTTCTTTCCACGCAGGGCCAGTTCACCGGCGATATGGGTGGCGAGGGTGGTTTTGCCCACCCCGCCTTTCTGGTTGAGTAGGGCGACGATCATGGCCGGATCTCCCCGGCCAAACTGCCCCGATCAGCACCTGTCCACAATCCGGCGCTGCCCCAATAACAAGTTAGAGCTTTTAAGTTAGTTAAGTTAAGGGAGGCTGTCGGCCCCGCCAGCCTTGGCCTGCAGAGGCGTTCGTGCGCCTGAAAGCACGTGCGCCGTGCTCCTGATAGCACGGGCCGGCATGCGCCTGAAAGCACGTCTGGATTCACAGCTTTTCCAGAAGATATCCCCGTGCCGTCTACGGCACGTGCCGGAAGGCCAGCAGCTCGGTCGAACGCGACAGACGCACCACTTCCAGGCGATACCCAGGCAGCGATTGGCGAGCCGCCAGCGCACGCAGATCGAGGGCGAAGTCCGAATAGCGCGCCGAGCTGCCCGACTTGCGATACAGATGGCGAAAGTCGAACTGCCAGCCGTCCTTCTGCTTGCCGCCGTGCTTGCGCACCAGGCGATACAGCCAGCGCTCGATGCCGCCGGTGAGACGAAAGTAGGCCGGGTCGATGGTCAGCACTAGAGCCTGATCCAGCACCCCGCTGTAAAACCAGTCCGGCAGGATCAGCTCGATACCCAGTGGCCGGCCATCCGCCGCGGCTAACTCCTTCCACTCGTTGATCCAGGAGAAACGATGTAGACGCCGGCCGGTGGTCTCGCGGATCGACGTGGCCACGCTGGTCGATTGCAGCCGATCCAGGGCGGCCTTCAGGCGCTGGTAGTCGCGCAGCGAGGTGCCCCGGCCGATGAAGCGCAGGATCTGGTAGGGCGTTGCACGCATCAGCCGCGAAGTGGGGATATCCGCATCGCGCGCCTCTACAAGTTGGCTGGCCGCCCAGATCAGGATGTCGGCATCCCAGATCGTGGCGATGCCGTGTTCCAGCGTGCCCTCCACGCGCACCGTCACCTCGCCCGAGCGAAAGTCGATCGGCACGGTGCGCCGCGACTTGGCCAGCGAGAAGAACGGATGCGCCATCAGATCCTGGGCGTCGCGTGGCGCCAAATCCCCCGGCAGGGCACGAAACAGATCCAGTTGCTCGTTCTGCGAAGTCAAATCGAGATGCTGACGATTCATGAGCGAAGGTTTCACTGATCATCACGCTGCACTCCCGGGTGGCGGTCGATGTACTCGGGATCGAAGGTGGTCTCGAAGCTGCGCTCACCGGCCCAGGCTTCGAGGTCGGTAACCGCGTACATCACCCGCCGGCCAAACTTGTGGAAGCGCGGTCCGCCGCCGATTACCCGCTGCTTCTCCAGCGTGCGCGGCGAAAGCCGCAGGAAGGCCGCTGCTTCGCTGTTGGTGAGGTAACGAGGGGTAGGGCAGGCCTGTGATGTTTGCGCCTCGCCAGCGCTTTCCACGGGCTGCATGGCATGCGTCATCGGCCCGGCCTTGCGGTGCAGCGGGGCATCGAGATCGATGCGACGCGAGTGATGGGAAAGATTGGTTGAGTGCGACATGGTGTGTTCTCCGTTGACGTGGGAGGTGCACCGTGCGGCAGCCGTCGCGCTCGATCATGCCGGGTTGGGTCTGGGCGAATGCGCAGGCAGGAGTGGCGAGGATTGATACCGGGAAAGTCTGGACGCTGACCGTGTACGCTCACTTACGCGTGTCGCCGGCCACGTTGCTCAAGCACGCCAAGCTCCGCGCGCGCAGCCTACGGATTTACGTGCCTACGGCTTTCCACAAAACCGGAAAAGCGCATCGGCGGATTCCCTTAAATCCGTAAAAGCGTAAATCCGCTTCCCCACCAATCCGTAAATCCGTGGATACGGATCGATGGATTTGGGCAAAACCGTAAGACCGTAATGGTCTCAATCAACTGGCAGCATAACGTAGTCGCTGCAAGCTGATCGCCGGGTGCGCACGCACGTGCATCAAACTTACGGGTGGGGCGCGCGGGTGGCCGGCAGGACAGGGGCGCAAAAAACAAGGCACCGGGTCGCCCCGGTGCTTTCTGCTGGTCTAGCGATTCCAGAACACATGAACCTGCGCGAAGCCGATCTCCAAAGTGAACACGTCGCCGCTGTATTCCATGTCACGGGCCATGGCGCGGTAGTCGATGTACATGGCCAGATGCTGCGGAATGCTAGTGGTTTCCTCGGTCAGCTCCTGGGCGTAGTCGGCCAGCGAGCTGTAGCAGCCGCAGTAATCTTCCTCAGCCGCCTTGCGCGCTTGCTCCAGGTCGTTGAAGTGAGCGAGCAGGGCGCCGCCGAACTCGGGGTACTCCTCGATGAAGCAGGCAATCTCATGGGCGCTCTCGAGGCCCTCGTACTCACCGAGGCGGTAGCCGTCGAAGCCCTTGAAGTCGTGGATGGCGTACTCCTCCGCTCCCTCGATTGGCGAGGCCGCCAGCATAGTGCTGACCTGCGCCTGGATGTCGTCCAGCTCCAGGGTGGCATCGATCCAGACACCATGCAGATTACCGGCGTTATAGGCGGCCAGGTCGGCAACGTAGATCCAGATTTCTTCGCTCATGGCTTTCGCTCCTTCGTCTTCAGGGTTCTGCGCTTGCGCTGCGCATGAACCCCTGCCGACTAGGGCGACTAAGGCGGTCGTGAAAAAATCAGGAAAAATCGCGGAGGCTCCACCCAGCGCAGCGGCCGGGTGGAAACCGTCTATTTTTCTTGACTTTGAGGGGGCAAGAACCCCTGCTTTGAAAAGGTGAGACGGATGGGTTGACCACTACATCGTATTTCTTAATTTCAGCGGTGCTTCATCCGTTTCAGGGGAGAAACCAGACCCTCAGGAAGCACTGCCTTGAAACCCAGCCCTGCCAAACCACTCCACTTGCCCGATGGCGGCCTGATCGATTTATCTCAAGCAGATGGCCGTTGGCTCATTCAATGGGATGACAGGCCGCTCGCTACCCTCAGGGATTGCGCTGGCGATGATATGTCCGGCCCCTGGGATTTGCTGCAAGGAGGCGGGGAGTGGGTTCTGCATGGCCTCTGCTACTACCTCTTCTGCACTGACGTCAGTCTTCACTGTGTGCGTGTCGCCAGCGTGCAGACCTGGGGCCAGGGTGGTTTGCCCGCCATGGACGAGGCCGGTGTCTTGCGTGTAGAACGCAGCCAGTTCTGGCAGCAGGCCTGGCCGTGGCTGCCAGGAGGCGAGCCGGTGGCCTTTCCTCAGTTTTTCGTGCTCGGTGAGCACGGGCGGCGCCATCCGCGTCGGCCGCCCAAGCCGGCAGGTGAGCTGTATCGGCGTTATGGTCATGAGCTGGGGCAGTGGTTTTCCCTCCGGGCCCTGAATATCGAAGAGGACCTGCAGCGCTTCAATCGCTGGCAGAACACCCCCCGTGTCCTGCAGTTCTGGCAGGAAGGCGGGACGCTCGAAGAGCATCGGAACTATCTCCAGCGCCTTGCTGCCGATCCGCACAGTCAGGCGTTGATCGGCTGCTTCGATGACCAGCCTTTCGCCTACTTCGAGGTCTACTGGGCCAAGGAGGATCGTATCGCGCCTTATTACGACGCCGGGGACTACGACCGGGGCATGCATATGCTGGTCGGTGAGGAGGTGCATCGGGGGGCGCAGAGGGTTGCGTGCTGGTTGCCCTCGTTACTGCATTACCTGTTTCTCGATGATCCGCGGACGCAGCGAATCGTGTCAGAGCCGCGTGCCGATAACGCGCGAATGATCGCTTACATGCAGGAGACTCGCCTGCACTGCGAGAAGGAGTTCGATTTCCCACACAAGCGGGCGGCTCTGATGATGATCAGCCGTGAGCGTTTTTTTGATCGTTGCATGCTTGCTTGATGACTGTCCCGAATGCGAGGACATGCTCTCGCATTCGGAGCATCTGATTTCAGAGGTTCTGGGCGGTAGCGGTCTTGCGGCAGTGCACCAGGGCATCGCGGATCATGAAGTTGACCAGGGTGGGTGACACACCTAGTTCCTTGGCAATGTCTTTCTGCGGTACGCCGTGCAGGCGGTACATCTCGAAGGCGTAACGAGTGCGCGCGGGCAGGTCGTTCAGCGCGTTGTCGAGGGTGGCCAGGGCGTGTTGGTTGATATGGGTGTTTTCGGGGGAGGCGCTGGGGTTGGGTATGTTGAGGCCTTCCTCTTCGCTCCCGCTATAGCGCAGTTCCATGGCTTGCCTGCGGTAGTGGTCGATGGCCAGGTTGCGGACGATCTGGCACAGATACCGGAGTTGGGCTGTAAGGGACGACTGTATCTGTGGCGCGTTATGCAGCCTGAAGAAGGCGTCTTGGACGACATCTTCGGCCCGTGAGTGGCAGCCGGTAATACGGACGGCTGCCTTGATCATGAGGGTTCGATTGTTGACGAAAACCTGTAGCAGGGATGAGTGGCACGTACTTGTGAGCGTTTGTTCCGGCATGGAAATCACCTTGCGTCTAGTGAAGGCGGGTGAAGAGATCACACATCCGGAAACAAAGTATTATTATTGATAATCATTGTCAATAGCGTTTGATTCTTATTTTAAGATCGCTAGCTAAACACTTTCTCCTAATTATTCCTCTCCTCGATCCGTCCTCTAGTCGATGCCCCATTCCCTCGGTTTCGTAGAGGTTCAAGCAGATGTGCTTCAGACTTTCGATTTGCCAGTGCGGGGAGCGTTACCAGTGAGCGCTCTGAACTTGTTCTGCCTGCCGCACGCGCAGGGTAGTGCGGCGTTCTATCGGCGTTGGAGCGAGTCGTTGCCAGCCTGGATTCAGGTGCGTCCGCTGGAGCTGTCTGGTGTCGACGAGCCTCTCGGGAGCGTGCAACCGATCGATGTCGGCATGCTGGCCAGGCAATTGGCCGACGAGAGCATAGGGGCGCAGCCTTGCGCGCTGTTCGGTCATGGGCTCGGTGGACTGCTGGCCTTCGAACTGGCCCATGTACTGCGTATGTCGAGTGTGGCCGAGCCGCTTGCCTTGTTCGTTTCCGGTGCCGCTGCCCCGTCACGCTGCGATTCCGGATCCGAGTGTCGTATCGACACCTGGCTGTACGAGTGCCACGACGCTCGCCTGGAGGAGCGACCAGGCGAGGCGTCCGGTTCGCCTGCCGATTGCCAACTGCTCGTGGGCCATGGCCACGAGCAACGGCCAGCCTTGCGTTCCTCCATTCACGTGCTGGGCAAGAAGCATGGCGAGATCAAGGTCGAGGCCTTGCTCGAATGGCAGCGTGAAACGGCGGGCGACTTCTCCCTGGACATGTTGGAGAAGCATCACTTCTTCATTCAGCAGCAGGAAGCGCGCGTCCTGCGCCTGGTGTGCCGCTACTGCGAACGGCATCTGCGGCACTGGATCTCCGGCAGGCAGCGTGCCGCTGGCTGAGCCGCTCCTCGGTGCCCCCGGGTTCCCCTATCAACCGACCGCAAGCCTTGAATCGGCGCAGGTGAAGACATGATGGATGCATTCGATACCCCCACCACTTTGGTTCAGGCTTTGCGTCGCCGTGCCGAGCTGACGCCCGAGCGCCTGGCGCTGCGTTTTCTCGCCGAGGATGACGGCGAAGGGGTGTTGCTCAACTATGCCGAACTGGATCAGCGTGCGCGTGCGATTGCTGCCGCCTTGCAAGCGCGCACCGAACCGGGTGACCGGGCTGTGCTGCTGTTCCCGAGTGGCCCGGACTATGTCGCGGCATTCTTCGGTTGCCTGTACGCCGGGGTGATCGCGGTGCCGGCCTATCCGCCGGAGTCGGCGCGTCGCCATCATCAGCAGCGCCTGCTGTCGATCATCGACGATGCCGAGCCACGTCTGATCCTGACCACCGCCGACTTGCGCGAGCCGCTGGCGCAGTTGCACGACGCGCTGCCCGCTACGGGCGTCCCGCACCTGCTGTGCGTCGATGAGCTCGATGCGGCCATTGCCGCTGACTGGCGCGAGCCGCTGCTGAGCGGCGAGCACATCGCCTTCCTGCAGTACACCTCCGGCTCCACAGCGTTGCCCAAGGGCGTGCAGGTCAGTCATGGCAACCTGGTCGCCAACGAGGTGCTGATCCGTCGCGGCTTCGGCATCGGCGAGGATGACGTGATCGTCAGTTGGTTGCCGCTCTACCACGACATGGGCCTGATCGGCGGGCTGTTGCAGCCGATCTTCAGCGGCATCCCTTGTGTGCTGATGTCGCCGCAGTATTTCCTGGCTAGGCCGTTGCGCTGGTTGGAGGCGGTCAGTCGCTATGGCGGCACCATCAGTGGCGGGCCGGATTTCGCCTACCGCCTGTGCAGCGAACGAGTGGCCGAGTCGGCGCTGGCCAATCTCGATCTGAGCCGTTGGCGGGTCGCGTATTCCGGTTCCGAGCCGATCCGTCAGGACAGCCTGCAGCATTTCGCCGAGAAGTTCGCCGCCAGCCGTTTCCAGGCATCGAGTTTCTTCGCCTGCTACGGCCTGGCCGAGGCGACCCTGTTCGTCACGGGTGGCCAGCGGGGGCAGGGCATCGGCGCGTTGACGGTGGATGGCCAGGCGCTGGCGCGCAACCAGATTGCCAGCGGCACGGACAGCGTGTTGATGTGCTGTGGCCGCAGCCAGCCCGAGCACGCGGTGTCGATCGTCGACGCGGCCAGCGGCGAGGTGTTGGAGGATGATCGTGTCGGCGAAATCTGGGCCGCCGGGCCGAGCATCGCCCACGGCTACTGGCGCAATCCCGAGGCCACGGCCAAGACCTTCGTCGAGCGCGCTGGCCGTACCTGGCTGCGCACGGGCGACCTGGGTTTCGTCCGCGGTGGCGAGCTGTATGTCACTGGCCGCCTCAAGGACATGCTGATCGTCCGTGGCCACAACCTCTACCCGCAGGACATCGAGCGCACGGTGGAAACCGAGGTGGCTGCGGTGCGCAAGGGGCGGGTCGCGGCCTTCGCGGTCAAGGTCGACGGCGAGGAGGGCATCGGTATCGCCGCCGAGATTGGCCGTGGCGTGCAGAAGTCGGTGCCCGCCGGCGAGCTGATCGACTCGATCCGCCAGGCCGTGGCCGAGGCTTACCAGCAAGCGCCACAGGTGGTGGTGCTGCTCAATCCCGGCGCCTTGCCCAAGACTTCCAGCGGCAAGCTGCAGCGCTCGGCCTGCCGCCTGCGCCTGGAGGATGGCAGCCTGGACAGCTACGCCGTATTCCCTGGCCTGGATGTGACAGAGCAGAGCATTGCGGCCCCCACCGACGATGCGCTGCTGGCGCGCATCGGCGAGATCTGGAAGGCGCAACTCGGCGTGCCAGCGGTTGCGCCACGCGACCATTTCTTCCTGCTCGGTGGCAACTCCATCGCCGCCGCTCAGGTGGTTGCACAGGTGCGTGCTCGTCTCGGCGTCGCCGTCGAGTTGCGCCAGTTATTCGAGGCGCCGACCCTGCAGGCCTTCGCCGCGACAGTCGCCCAGCAGTTGGCCGAAGGGGCTGCGCCACAGGCACCGATAGCACAGCTGCCGCGTGGCATCGATCTGCCGCAGTCGGCGGCCCAGCAGCGTCTGTGGCTGACCTGGCAGATCGATCCGCAGAGCGCCGCCTACAACATTCCCGGTGGTCTGCGTCTGCGCGGCGAGCTGGACGAGGTGGCCCTGCGCGCCAGTTTCCAGCGCCTGGTCGAGCGTCACGAGGCGTTGCGCACGCGTTTTCTCGAACGTGATGGCGTGGCCCTGCAACGTATCGAGGCGCAGGGCGAATTCGCCTGGCAACGGATCGATCTCTCTGGGCTGGCGGCAGGCGAGCGTGACGAGGCAGCCACGCAGCAGCGTGAGGTCGAGGCGCGGCAGCCGTTCGACCTGGAGCATGACCCGTTGCTGCGGGTCAGCCTGGTGCGCCTGGATGAGCAGGAGCACCAGCTCTGGGTCACCCTGCACCATATCGTCGCCGATGGTTGGTCGTTGAACCTGCTATTGGATGAGTTCGCGCGCCTGTATGCCGAGGCCTGTGGCGGCCAGCCGGCGAACCTGGCGCCGTTGGCGCTGCATTACGCCGAGTTCGCCAGTTGGCAGCGCCAGTGGCTGGAGGCGGGCGAGGGCACCCGGCAACTGGCCTACTGGCGTGAGCAACTGGGCAGCGACGCACCCATACTGGAACTGACCACTGACCATCCGCGCCGCGCCAGCCAGGCATCCCCGGCCGCGCGCTACAGCCTGCGCGTTGACGACGACCTGGCACGGGCCATCCGCGAAGTCCCGCTGGATCATGACGCCAGCCTTTTCATGTGCTTGCTGGCGGCCTTCCAGGCGCTGTTGCATCGCCACAGCGGGCAACACGACATCCGCATCGGCGTGCCCAGCGCCAACCGTCAGCGCCTGGAAACCCAGGGGCTGGTCGGCTTCTTCATCAATACCCTGGTGCTGCGCGCGGCGCCGCAGGCGCGGCAACCCTTCGCCGTGCTGCTTGGCGAGGCGCGCGAAGCGACCCTGGGCGCGCAGGCCAATCAGGATCTGCCATTCGATCAGGTGCTCGAGGCCTGCGGCCAGGGCGGTCAACTGTTCCAGGTGCTGTTCAACCACCAGCAGCGCGACCTCTCCGTGCTGCGCCGGCTGCCTGGTCTGCTCGCCGATGAGCTGCCCTGGCACAGCCGCGAAGCCAAGTTCGACCTGCAGTTGCAGAGCGAGGAGGACGCCCGTGGTCGCCTGACCCTGAACTTCGACTACGCCGCCGATCTGTTCGAGCCGGCCAGCATCCAGCGTTTCGCCGCGCAATACCTGGCCCTGCTACGCCAGGTGGTGGACGACCCGCAGCTCTGCCTGGGCGATATCGCTCTGGTCGATGCCGAGCAGGCCGCGCGGTTGCAGGCCTGGGGCAGTGCGCCCTGCGAGCCAGCGCGCGTCTGGCTGCCCGAGCTGCTGGAACGGCAACTGCCGCTGGCTGCCGAGCGCGTCGCCCTGCAGTGGGATGGCGGCAGCCTCGACTATGCCGAACTGCACGCCCGCGCCAACCGTCTGGCCCACTACCTGCGCGACAAGGGCGTCGGCCCCGATGTGCGCGTGGCCATCTGCGCCGAGCGTTCGCCGCAACTGCTGGTGGGCCTGCTGGCCATCATCAAGGCCGGTGGCGCCTACGTGCCGCTGGATGTGGATTATCCCGCCGAGCGTCTGGCCTACATGCTGGCCGACTGCGGGGCTGAACTGTTGTTGACCCAGGCGCATCTGTTCGAGCGTCTGCCCAGGGTCGATGGCGTGACAGCGATCTGCCTGGACAACCTGCGCCTCGACGCCTGGCCAAGCAGCGCCCCCGGCCTGCGTTTGCACGGCGACAACCTGGCCTACGTGATCTACACCTCTGGCTCCACCGGCCAGCCCAAGGGCGTCGGCAATACCCACGCGGCGTTGGCCGAACGCCTGCAATGGATGCAGGCGACCTACGCCCTTGGCAGCGACGACGTGCTGCTGCAGAAGGCGCCGGTGAGCTTCGACGTGTCCGTGTGGGAGTGCTTCTGGCCGCTGATCACGGGCTGCCGGCTGGTACTCGCCGCGCTTGGCGAACACCGTGATCCGGCGCGTCTGTTGCAACGGGTGCGGCAGTTCGGCGTGACCACGCTGCACTTCGTTCCGCCATTGCTGCAACTGTTCATCGACGAACCTGGCGTGGCTGAATGCACCAGCCTGCGCCGCCTGTTCTCCGGTGGTGAGGCGCTGCCGGCGGCCTTGCGTGATCGTACGCTGCAGCGCCTGCCGGGCGTGGCCCTGCATAACCGTTACGGGCCGACCGAAACGGCGATCAACGTCACCCATTGGCACTGCCAGGCGCAGGATGGCGCACGTTCGCCAGTTGGCCGTCCGCTGGGCAACGTGATCTGCCGGGTGCTGGATGGCGAGTTGAATCCGCTGCCGGTCGGTGTGCCCGGCGAACTGTGCATCGGCGGCCTGGGCCTGGCCCGTGGCTACCTGGGGCGTCCTGGCCTGACTGCCGAGCGTTTCGTTGCCGACCCGTTCTCTAGCGATGGGCAGCGGCTGTACCGCAGCGGTGACCGCGTGCGCTGGAGCGCCGACGGCGTGCTGGAATACCTCGGCCGCCTCGACCAGCAGGTGAAGCTGCGTGGCTTCCGTATCGAGCTGGAGGAAATCCAGGCGCGCCTGCTGGCCCAGCCCGGCGTGGCCCAGGCGGTGGTGGTGCTGCGCCAGGGCCTGGCTGGCAGCCAGTTGCTGGGCTACTACACCAGTTCGGCACTCGCCGAGGCAGAAGGCGAGCAGAGCGCGCGCTTGCGTGCCGCGTTGCAGGCCGAATTGCCGGACTACATGGTGCCGGCGCAGTTGATGCGCCTGGCACAGATGCCTCTAGGGCCCAGCGGCAAGCTCGACCTGCGCGCGCTGCCCGAGCCGGTGTGGCAGCAGCGCGAGCATGTCGAGCCGCAGACTGAGCTGCAGCGGCGCATCGCTGCGATCTGGGGCGAAGTGCTGGGCTTGCCGCGCATCGGCCTGCGCGATGATTTCTTCGAGCTGGGCGGCCATTCCCTGCTGGCGACGCAGATCGTTTCGCGTATCCGCCAGGCCTGCGACGTCGAGCTGCCGCTGCGCGTGCTGTTCGAGGCCAGCGAACTGCAAGCCTTCGCCGAGCAGGTAAGCCAGCTCCAGGCCAGCGGCCAGGGCGACAGCCAGGGTGCGATCCGTCGTATCGACCGCGCACAGCCGGTGCCGCTGTCTTACTCGCAGCAGCGCATGTGGTTCCTCTGGCAACTGGAGCCGGACAGCCCGGCCTATAACGTCGGCGGCCTGGCGCGGCTGAGCGGGCCGCTGGACGTGGCGCGCTTCGAGGCCGCCTTGCAGGCCCTGGTGCAGCGCCACGAAACCCTGCGTACCACCTTCCCCAGCATCGACGGCGTGCCGCTGCAGCGCGTGCATGGCGACGGCAGGGTACGCATGGACTGGCAGGACTTCTCCGCCCTGGATCGCGCCAGCCGCCAGCAGCGCTTGCAGACGTTCGCCGACCACGAGGCGCACCGCCCCTTCGACCTCGAACAGGGGCCGTTGCTGCGCGTGTGCCTGGTGAAGATGGCCGAGCACGAACATTACCTGGTGGTGACCCTGCACCATATCGTCACCGAAGGCTGGGCCATGGACATCTTCGCCCGTGAGCTGAGCGCACTCTACGAAGCCTTCCTCGACGACCGCGAGTCGCCCTTGCCGCCGTTGCCGGTGCAATACCTGGACTACAGCGTCTGGCAGCGCGAGTGGCTGGAGGCCGGCGAAGGCCAGCGTCAGCTCGATTACTGGCAGGCCAAGCTGGGCCACGAACATCCGCTGTTGGAGCTGCCCAGTGATCGCCCGCGACCGCCGGTGCAGAGCCACCAGGGCGAGCTGTATCGCTTCGATCTCGCCCCGGAGCTGGCCGAGCGCGTGCGCCGCTTCAATGCCGCGCACGGGCTGACCCTGTTCATGACCATGACCGCCACCTTGGCGACCTTGCTCTACCGCTACAGCGGCCAGCAGGATCTGCGTATCGGTGCGCCCGTGGCCAACCGCATCCGCCCGGAAAGCGAAGGGCTGATCGGCGCTTTCCTCAACACCCAGGTGCTGCGCTGCCAGCTCGACGGGCAGATGCGCGTCGAAGAGCTGCTGGAGCAGGTGCGGCAGACCGTGATCGACGGCCAGTCGCATCAGGATCTGCCCTTCGATCACCTGGTCGAGGCCTTGCAGCCGCCACGTAGCAGCGCCTACAACCCGTTGTTCCAGGTGATGTGCAACGTGCAGCGCTGGGAGTTTCAGCAGACCCGGCAACTGGCCGGGATGACCGTCGAATACATCGCCAACGATGCGCGCGCGACCAAGTTCGACCTCAACCTGGAGGTCACCGATCTCGATCAGCGCCTCGGTTGCTGCCTGACCTACAGCACCGACCTGTTCGATGAGCCGCGCATCGCGCGGATGGCCCGGCATTGGCAGAACCTGCTGGCGGCGATGATCGACGCGCCGCAGCAGCGCCTGGCCGAATTGCCGCTGCTGGGGGGCGACGAGCAGGGCCGCCTGCTTGCCAGTCTGGCGGGTGAAACCGCTGAAGCGGGCCTGCATGAAACCATTCATGGGCTCTTCGCCGCCCGCGCGGCGGCCACGCCACAGACGCCGGCCTTGACCTTCGCCGGGCAGACCCTCAGCTACGCCGAGCTGGAGCAGCGTGCCAACCGCCTGGCGCGCGTCCTGCGCCGCCAGGGTGTCGGGCCGGAAGTACGGGTCGGCCTGGCTCTGGAGCGCTCGCTGGAGATGGTGGTCGGCCTGCTGGCGATCCTCAAGGCCGGCGGCGCCTATGTGCCGCTCGACCCGGAGTACCCGCTGGAGCGCCTGCACTACATGATCGAGGACAGCGGCGTGCGCCTGTTGCTCAGCCATGCTGCCTTGTTCGAGGCGCTGGGCGAGTTGCCGGCCGGGGTCGCGCGCTGGTGCCTGGAAGAAGACGGCCCGGCGCTGGGCGCAGAGGATGCCACGCCGCTGCCGCCGAGCAGCGGGCCAGAGCATCAGGCCTACCTGATCTACACTTCCGGCTCCACCGGCCAGCCCAAGGGCGTGGTGGTGTCCCATGGCGAGATCGCCATGCACTGCCAGGCGGTGATCGAGCGCTTCGGCATGCGCGCTTGCGACTGCGAACTGCACTTCTATTCGATCAACTTCGACGCCGCCAGCGAACGCCTGCTGGCGCCGCTGCTGTGTGGCGCGCGCGTGGTGTTGCGTGCCCAGGGCCAGTGGGGCGCGGAGGAAATCTGCGGGCTGATTCAGGAGCAGGGCGTGAGCATCCTCGGTTTCACCCCCAGCTACGGCAGCCAGCTTGCCCAGTGGTTGCAGAGCCAGGGGCGGCAACTGCCGGTGCGCCTGTGCATCACCGGCGGCGAGGCGCTGACCGTCGAGCACCTGCAGCGCATTCGCCAGGCCTTCACGCCGGAGCAGTTCTTCAACGCCTACGGGCCGACCGAGACGGTGGTGATGCCGCTGGCCAGCCTGGCGCCCGAGACGCTGGCAGAGGGCGCGGCCAGCGTGCCCATCGGCAGCGTGGTCGGCGCGCGCGTCGCCTATATCCTCGATGCCGACCTGGCCCTGGTGCCGCCAGGTGCCACGGGCGAGCTGTATGTCGGCGGCGTTGGCCTGGCGCGTGGTTACCACCAGCGTCCTGGCCTGACCGCCGAGCGCTTCGTGCCCGACCCCTTCGGCGCCGGGCGCCTGTACCGCACCGGCGATCTGGTGCGCCTGTGTGATGACGGCCAGGTGGAATATGTCGGTCGCATCGACCATCAGGTGAAAATCCGTGGGTTCCGTATCGAGCTGGGCGAGATCGAGGCGCGCCTGCAGGCGTATGCCCAGGTGCGTGAGGCCGTTGTCCTGGCCATCGACAGCCCCAGTGGCAAGCAGTTGGTCGCTTACGTCAGCACGGAGGTGGCCGAGCAGGACGAGACGGCTCAGGCCCAATGGCGTGAGGCGCTGAAGGCGCAGCTCAGGCAGCAACTGCCGGACTACATGGTGCCGACGCACGTACTGCTGCTCGCCAGCCTGCCGCTGACCGCCAACGGCAAGCTCGACCGCCGCGCGCTGCCGGCGCCCGATCCGGCGCAGGGGCGGCAGGCCTTCGAGGCGCCGCGCAGCCTGCTGGAGCAGCAGATTGCCGGCATCTGGCGCGAGGTGCTCAACGTCGAGCAGGTCGGCCTTGGCGACAACTTCTTCGAGCTGGGTGGCGATTCGATCCTGTCGATCCAGGTGGTCAGTCGCGCGCGCCAGCTTGGCATCCACTTCAGCCCGCGTGACCTGTTCCAGCACCAGACCGTGCAGAGCCTCGCCGCCGTCGCCCAGCACAGCCTGGTGCAGCAGGCCGAACAGGGGCCATTGCAGGGCGATAGCGCGCTGACGCCGATCCAGCACTGGTTCTTCGACCTGCCGCTGGCGCGCCGCGAGCACTGGAACCAGTCCGTACTGCTGCAGCCACAGCAGGCGCTCGACCCGGCGCTGCTGGGCCAGGCGCTACAGCGGCTGGTCGAACAGCACGATACCCTGCGCCTGAGCTTCCGCCAGAGCGCGGAGGGTTGGCAGGCGACCCATCGTCCGCCGCAGGAACAGGAGCTGCTCTGGCAGGAACGGGTGCAGTCCTTCGACGCCTGTACCGAGCTGTTCGCCAAGGCCCAGCGCAGCCTCGACCTCGAACGCGGGCCGCTGTTGCGCGCAGTGCTGGTGGACAACGAGACGACGGGCGAACAACGCCTGCTGCTGGCGATCCATCACCTGGTGGTGGACGGCGTGTCCTGGCGCATCCTGCTGGAAGACCTGCAGCAGAGCTATCGGCAACTGGCCGCTGGCCAGGCGCCGACGCTGCCGGCCAAGACCAGTGCCCTGCGCGATTGGGCCGCGCGTTTGCAAGCCTATGCCGGCAGCGAGTCGCTGCGCGAGGAACTGCTCTGGTGGCAGACCCAGCTCGGCAGCGATCATGGGGACTGGCCTTGCGACCATCCGCAGGGCAGCAACCGCGAGGCCGTGGCGGCCACGGTCAGCCTGCGCCTGGATGCGCAGCGTACCCAGCAGTTGCTGCAACAGGCGCCGGCGGCCTACCGCACCCAGGTCGGTGACCTGCTGCTGACCGCGCTGGCGCGCGTGTTGTGCCGTTGGACGGGGCAGCCCTCGGCTCTGGTGCAACTGGAGGGCCACGGTCGCGAAGCGCTGTTCGATGAGATCGACCTGACCCGTAGCGTCGGCTGGTTCACCAGCGCCTACCCGCTGCGCCTGACCCCGGCGCAGACGCCGGGCGAGTCGATCAAGGCGATCAAGGAGCAACTGCGCGCGGTGCCGCACAAGGGCCTCGGCCATGGCGTGCTGCGCCATCTGGCCGAACCGACGTTGCGCCAGGCGATGGCGGCGTTGCCGCAGGCGCGGATTACCTTCAACTACCTTGGCCAGTTCGACCAGAGCTTCGCCGACGCCCTGTTCCAGCCGCTGGATCAGCCCACCGGGCCGATCCACGACGAGCAGGCGCCACTGCCCAACGAGCTGAGCGTCGATGGCCAGGTCTACGGCGGCGAACTGCTGCTGCGCTGGACTTACAGCCGCGAGCGTTATGCCGCGCAGACGGTGGAGGCGCTGGCGCAAGCCTACCTCGACGAGTTGCAGGCGCTGATCGGCCATTGCCTGGAGGACGGCGCCGGTGGCCTGACTCCGTCCGACTTCCCCCTGGCGCAACTCACCCAGGCCCAGTTGGATGCCTTGACGGTGCCGGCCAGCGAGATCGAGGACGTCTACCCGCTGACGCCGATGCAGGAGGGCTTGCTGCTGCACACCCTGCTGGAGCCGGGCACCGGCATCTACTACATGCAGGATCGCTACCGCATCGACAGCGAACTCGACCCCGAGCGTTTCGCCGCTGCCTGGCAGGCGGTGGTCGCCCGCCATGAGGCGCTGCGAGCGTCCTTCGTGTGGAACACTGGTGAGACCATGCTGCAGGTGATCCACAAGCCGGGGCGGGTGCGCATCGAGTTCCTCGACTGGAGCGAGCTACCCGAGGAGGGCCACGAAGCGCGTCTGCAAAGCCTGCACAAGCGCGAGCGTGAGGCCGGTTTCGAGCTGCTCAAGGATCCGCCGTTCCACCTGCGCCTGATCCGTCTGGGCCAGGCGCGCTACTGGTTCATGATGAGCAACCACCACATTCTCATCGATGCCTGGTGCCGTGGCCTGCTGATGAACGACTTCTTCGAGGTCTACAGTGCCCTCTGTGAAGGACGCGCGGCCAACCTGGCGACGCCGCCACGCTACCGCGACTACATCGCCTGGCTGCAGCGTCAGGATCTGCAGCAGTCGCGGCACTGGTGGGGCGAGACGCTGCGTGGCTTCGAGCGGCCGACGCCGATCCCCAGCGACCGCCCATTGCTGCGCGAGCATGCCGGCGACAGCGGCGGGATGATCGTCGGCGACCGCTATACGCGTCTGGATGCCAGCGAGGGCGCACGTCTGCGTGAACTGGCGCAGCGCCACCAGCTCACCGTCAACACCTTCGCCCAGGCCGCCTGGGCGCTGACCCTGCACCGTTACAGCGGCGAGCGTGACGTGCTGTTCGGCGTCACCGTGGCCGGGCGCCCGCTGGACATGCCGCAGATGCAGCGCACCGTCGGCCTGTTCATCAACAGCATCCCGCTGCGTGTGCAATTGCCCGCTGCCGGCCAGCCTTGCACGGTGCGCGAGTGGCTCACGCACTTGTTCGAGCGCAACCTGGAACTGCGCGAGCATGAGCACCTGCCGCTGGTGGCGATCCAAGAGAGCAGCGAGCTGCCCAAGGGCCAGCCGCTGTTCGACAGTCTGTTCGTGTTCGAGAACGCGCCGGTGGAAGTCTCGGTGCTGGATCGCGCGCAGAGCCTGAACGCCAGTTCCGACTCCGGGCGCACCCACACCAACTTCCCGCTCACCGTGGTCTGCTATCCGGGCGACGACCTCGGCCTGCACCTGTCCTATGACCAGCGCTACTTCGAGGCGGCGACCATCGAGCGCCTGCTCGGCGAGTTCAAGCGCCTGCTGCTGGCCCTGGCCGACGGCTTCCATGAGGACGTGGCGCAACTGCCGCTGCTGGGCGAGGAGGAACGCCATTTCCTGCTCGACGACTGCAACCGCAGCGAGCGCGACTACCCGCTGGAGCAGGGCTATGTGCGGCTGTTCGAGGCGCGGGTGGCGGCGTATCCCGAGCGCATCGCCGCCAGTTGCCTGGATCGGCAGTGGAGCTACGCCGAGCTGAACCGTCGGGCCAACCGTCTGGGTCATGCGCTGGTCGCGGCCGGGGTCGGTCTCGACCAGCCAGTGGCACTGCTGGCCGAGCGCGGGCTGGAGCTGCTGGGCATGATGGTCGGCAGCTTCAAGGCCGGCGCCGGCTACCTGCCGCTCGACCCCGGCCATGCGACCTCGCGCCTGACCCGCATCGTCGAGCTGAGCCGCACGCCGCTGCTGGTCTGCACCCAGGCCTGCCGCGAACAGGCACTGGTGCTGTTCGACGAACTGGGCTGCGCCTATCGTCCACGCCTGCTGGTGTGGGACGAAATCCAGCAGGGCGAGGGCGCCGAGCACGATCCGCAGGTCTACAGCGGCCCGGACAACCTGGCCTACGTGATCTACACCTCCGGCTCCACCGGCCTGCCCAAGGGCGTGATGGTGGAGCAGGCGGGGATGCTCAACAACCAGTTGAGCAAGGTGCCCTACCTGGCGTTGGATGAAGGCGACGTGATCGCCCAGACCGCCTCGCAGAGCTTCGACATCTCGGTCTGGCAGTTCCTCGCCGCGCCGTTGTTCGGCGGCCGCGTGGCCATCGTGCCGAACGCCATCGCCCATGATCCGCAGGGCCTGCTGGCGCACGTGCGCGAACAGGGCATCACGGTACTGGAAAGCGTGCCGTCGCTGATCCAGGGCATGCTCGCCGAAGAGCAGCAGGCGCTGGATGGCCTGCGCTGGATGCTGCCCACCGGCGAGGCGATGGCGCCTGAACTGGCGCGGCAGTGGCTGTTGCGCTACCCACAGATTGGCCTGGTCAACGCCTACGGCCCGGCGGAGTGTTCCGACGACGTGGCGTTCTTCCGCGTCGACCTGGCCTCCACCGAGGGCAGCTACCTGCCGATCGGCAGCCCCACCGACAACAACCGCCTCTACCTGCTCAGCCCCGGCGATAGTTTCGAACTGGTGCCGCTGGGCGCCGTGGGCGAGCTGTGCGTAGCCGGCAGCGGCGTCGGCCGTGGCTATGTCGGCGACCCGCTGCGCAGCGCGCAGGCCTTCGTGCCGCACCCGTTCGGTGCGGCGGGCGAGCGCCTGTACCGCACCGGCGACCTGGCGCGGCGGCGGGCCGATGGCGTGCTGGAGTACGTCGGGCGCATCGACCATCAGGTGAAGATCCGCGGCTTCCGCATCGAGTTGGGCGAGATCGAGGCGCGCCTGCACGAGCGGGCGGATGTGCGCGAAGCGGCGGTAGCGGTGCAGGAGGGGCCGAGCGGCAAGTACCTGGTGGGCTATCTGGTGCCGACCGATGCGCAGCGCTTCGCCGATGCCTCGCCAGCCAGCCTGGTGGTGGAGCAGGGCGCCTGGTTCGAAGCGATCAAGCAGCAACTGCGCAGCGAACTGCCGGACTACATGGTGCCGCTGCACTGGCGGGTGCTGGAGCGGATGCCGCTCAACGCCAACGGCAAGCTGGATCGCAAGGCGCTGCCGGCGCTGGAGATCGGCCAGTTGCAGAACCAGGCCTACCAGGCGCCGCGCAACGAACTGGAGCAGACCCTGGCGCAGATCTGGGCCGAAGTGCTCAAGGTGGAGCGGGTCGGTGTGTTCGACAATTTCTTCGAACTGGGCGGGCATTCGCTGCTGGCCACGCAGATCGCCTCGCGTGTGCAGAAGGCCTTGCAGCGCAACGTGCCGCTACGGGCGATGTTCGAGTGCAGCACGGTGGAGGAACTGGCGAGATATATCGAGTCGCTGGAAACGAGCGCGATCAGCGAGCAAAAGGCCAGCCGCCTGAGCGATTTGATGGCGCGGTTGGAGGAGCTGTAGCCGAGGTGTCCCGGGTAGGGTGCGCCGTGCACACCGCGAGGTTATCAACGGCCTGCTCGGTGTGCATGGCGCACCCTACTCAGTATCAGCATTCAAGGGTAAATCCGCCCAACCCTCCTGCGTTTCCATTGCAGTGCAGGTCGAAATGTTCGACCCATCCATCGTCCGTGGCCAGCGCCACATCACCGAGGGTTCGAGGCATCATGAATGTCGCCGCCAGCGTTATCGAGCAACAACCATTGCAGGAAGCCGAAGGGCTCTACGAGTTTGCCGAATCGCCACTGTTGGAACGGCAGGCGCGCCAGGAGTCCAACGCGCGCAGCTATCCACGGCGTATCCCGCTGGCGCTCAAGCACGCTCGGGGCATCCATGTGGAGGATGTGGAAGGGCGTACCTTCATCGACTGCCTGGCCGGCGCCGGCACCCTGGCACTGGGGCACAACCACCCGGTGGTGATCGAGGCGATCCGCCAGGTGCTGGCGGACGAGTTGCCGCTGCACACTCTGGATCTCACCACGCCGGTCAAAGATCGCTTCGTTCAGGATCTGTTCGCGGCTTTGCCGCAGTCCTTCGCCAGGCAGGCGAAGATTCAGTTCTGCGGCCCCACCGGCACCGACGCGGTGGAAGCGGCGCTGAAGCTGGCACGCATCGCCACCGGGCGCAGCACGGTGCTGGCCTTCCAGGGCGGCTACCACGGCATGAGCCAGGGCGCGCTGAGCCTGATGGGCAACCTCAAGGCCAAGACCCCGCTGGGCGCCTTGCTCAGCCAGGGCGTGCAGTTCCTGCCTTACCCCTACGACTACCGCTGCCCGTTCGGCCTGTCCGGCAAGGCCGGGGTGCAGGCCAATCTGCGCTACCTGGAAAACCTGCTGAGCGACCCGGAAAGCGGCGTGCAACCGCCGGCCGCAGTGGTGGTCGAGGCGGTGCAGGGCGAGGGCGGGGTGATTCCGGCAGATCTGGAATGGCTACGCGGCCTGCGCGAGATCACCGCCAAGGCCGGAATCCCGCTGATCCTCGACGAGATCCAGAGCGGTTTCGCACGCACCGGGCGGATGTTTGCCTTCGAGCATGCCAGCATCGTGCCGGACGTGGTGGTGCTGTCCAAGGCCATCGGCGGCAGCCTGCCGCTGTCGGTGGTGGTCTATCGCGACTGGCTGGACAAATGGCAGCCCGGCGCCCATGCCGGCACCTTCCGTGGCAACCAGATGGCCATGGCGACCGGTTCGGCGGTGATGCGTTATCTGACCGAGCACGATGTGCCCAGCCATGCGGCGGCCATGGGCGAGCGCCTGGCCGGGCATCTGCGCGAGCTGCAGCGGCAGTATCCGCAGTTGGGCGATATCCGTGGGCGCGGGCTGATGCTCGGCGTCGAAATCGTCGACCCCGATGGCACGCCGGATGCGCTGGGCCACCCGCCCGGCGATGGGCAACTGGCCTCGCGCGTTCAGCGCGAATGCCTGCGTCGCGGCCTGATCCTCGAACTGGGCGGTCGGCACGGCGCCGTGGTGCGCTTCCTGCCGCCGCTGATCATCACCGCAGAGCAGGTCGACCAGGTGGCGGATATCTTCGCCCGTGCCGTCGTTGCCGCTCTAGCAGGCAGTTGAAAAACTGCCTGCGGGGGCAGGACTAATTTTCCGCCGGGGCCGCGCGTTTTCTTGTGGAGCGTGGCCGCTACGGCCCATCGTTGAACCTATGGAGCTAGCTATGACTTCGGTATTCGATCGCGACGACATCATCTTCCAAGTAGTGGTCAACCACGAGGAGCAATACTCGATCTGGCCGGACTACAAGGAAATCCCCAAGGGCTGGCGCGCCGCTGGCAAGAGCGGTTTCAAGAAGGAGTGCCTGGCCTATATCGAAGAGGTCTGGACCGACATGCGTCCCTTGAGCCTGCGCAAGAAAATGGACGAGATTGCCCGTGAGCGTGAAGGCGCGCTGGCGAACTGAGCGTGGTCGCCGTGGACCTCTATTGCCTGCCTTACTCCGGCGCCAGCGCCATGGTCTACAGCCGTTGGCGGCGCAAGCTGCCGGACTGGCTGGTGGTACGACCGGTCGAGCTGCCGGGGCGGGGTTCCCGTCTCGGTGAGTCGCTGCAGACGGACATGTGCGCCCTGGCCCGGCAACTGGCGAAAGAGCTGATGCCGGAGCTGCGTCATCCCTATGCCTTGTTCGGGCACAGCCTGGGCGCCTTGCTCGCCTTCGAACTGACTCACGCCCTGCGCGAGTTGGGCTGTCCACCGCCGCTGATGCTGTTCGCCTCTGGCACCGCAGCACCGACTCGGCGTGAGGACTACGAGAAGGGTTATGCGCAGGCCAAGAGCGATGAAGAACTGGTGACCGAGTTGCGCGAACTGCAGGGCACTTCGGAAGAGGTGCTGGCCAACCGCGAGCTGATGAGCCTGACCCTGCCTATCCTGCGCGCCGACTTTCTGATGTGTGGCCGCTACCGTTACCAGCGGCGACCGCTTCTCGGGCTGCCGATCCATGTTCTGGGTGGCACGACGGACAGGAGCAGCCTGGAACAGCTGCAAGCCTGGAGCGAGGAAACAGCTTGTGGCTTCTCCCTGGACATGTTCGAAGGCGGGCACTTCTTTATCCATGAACATGAACAGCGGGTGTTGGAAACCATAGGCGACGGCCTGTCTGTCCATATGGGCCGCGTCCGGGCCTGTGCCGCTATCTGAGGTGTCATCCATGAGCGAGCTTGTGAGCTTCGATATCCGTCCACTGCTGGCCGGCACGGGCGATCTGCCGTTGCTGGTGCAGGCGCCGGAACCGGGGTTGGACCTGTGTGAGGCCTTTGCCGAGCTTAAACCACTGGTCGACAGCCACCTGCTGGGCTGCGGGGGCATTCTCTTCCGTGGCTTCGAGGTCGGCGGCGCCGAGGCGTTCCGCGAGTTCGCGGCCGCCTTCGGCCATCCGCTGCTGAGCTACGAGTTCGGCTCTACACCGCGCAGCAACGTCACTCAGGGGGTCTATACCTCCACCGAATATCCGGCCCACCAGAGCATTCCCCTGCACAACGAGCAGGCCTACACCCTGGAGTGGCCGATGAAAATCTGGTTCTACAGCGTGATCCCGGCGGAAACCGGCGGCGAGACACCGATCGCCGACAGCCGGGAAATCTACCGGCGGGTGCCGGCGCGTATTCGCGAGCGTTTGGTGGAAAAGCGCCTGATGTACGTGCGCAACTACGGTGGCGGCCTGGACGTGTCCTGGGAGCAGGTGTTCAACACCGAGGATCGCCAGGCCGTGGAGCGTTATTGCCGAACCCATGCCATCCAGTGCGAATGGAAGGACGATGGCGAACTGCGCACTCGCCAGGTCTGCCAGGCGGTGGCTTGCCATCCGCTGACCCGGGACATGGTCTGGTTCAACCAGGCTCATCTGTTCCACGTCTCCAACCTGCCGCCGGAGGTGCGCGACAGCTTGCTCGACGTAGTGGATGAGGAGGATCTGCCGCGCAATGTCTACTACGGCGATGGCTCGCCGATCGAGGATGCCCTGCTCGACGAGGTGCGTGGCGTGCTGGACGACTGCACCATCAGCTTTCCCTGGCTGCGCGACGACGTGCTGATGCTCGACAACATGCTGGCCGCCCACGCGCGCGCGCCATTTACCGGCAAGCGCAAGGTGGTAGTGGCGATGGCCGATGGCTATTCGGAGCGCATTGCGTAGGGCGCGCGGCGCCTGGGTCGTGCGCACCGGATACATCAAGGGTGCACGGCGCCTCCTGCTAACCCAGCACCTTGCCGTGCCGCCAGTAGCCCATGAAGCTGGCAGCGCGGCGATCCAGGCCCAGTTCACCGACGAATAGACGACGGATCGCCATCACCGCCGCCGACTCGCCCGCCACCCAAGCGTAGAACGCCGTGTCGACGGGGTTGGCCAGCTCCCATGGCAGTTCCCTGTCGATATCCACCTGGTTCAGTGGTGCCCGGCCGTTTTCGCGTGGCGCGGAACTGGGCAGGGTCGCCAGCTCGCAGGCGGCCTCGAGCATCCTGTCGCCATGCCCGGCGCTGGTGCCTGCTCGCGGCAGCCAGTGCAGACGGGTCAGTGGGCCGCAGGACAACGGCAGGGCGTCCTGCTGCGTGGGGATTTCCACAAAGGCCTGCACCACCGGGGCGTCCTCTCGCTCGGCGAGTTGTTCGACGATGCCGGCGATAGCTGGCAGCGCCGTCTCGTCGCCGATCAGCAGCACGTGACGCACGGCGGCTGGCGGCCGCCATTCGTAGCCGCCGGGGTCGCCAGGGAAAGCAGCATTGGGCGCTACCAGTTGCACGCGGTCGCCGGGGAGGGCGTGGGTGGCCCATGCGGAGGCTGGGCCGGTCTCGCCATGCAGGACGAAGTCCACGTCGACTTCACCGGCTTCCACGCGCAGCTCGCGAATGGTGTAGGTGCGCATGGGCGGGCGCTTCGCTTTGTCCAGGGCGCGCAGGCTGGCGTGCCAGTCGCCTTGCGCTGGCAGGCTCGGCGGGCTGCCGTCCGGCGCTGGGAGCAGCACCTTGATGCGCTGATCCGGTGCCAGGGTGCGCATCTGCCCGACCTCCGGGCCACTGAAGACGAAGCGGGTCAGCGTGGGACTCAGGACGATACGCCGCTCCAGGCGCACATCGAAGATGCGGTAGGCGCTGGGCCGGGCGAGCCCGACACGGCGCGCCAGGTCGCGAACTGCATTGGCGATGGACATGGGAAATCCCTCGATGGTGATGGTGATCTTCTGGGGACGAGGCGCCCATCCGTGGATTTAGCCGGCTAATTCCAGTCTCCACTCGTTCGTATTGCTGGTTATGACGCGAACCGGCTTCACGCCGCACGAATACGGATGACACGAGATGAATGCACAACAGTCCCTGATGCTGGCCCGTCGTTTTATCGAGCTGCCGCTGGAAAAACGCCGGCTGTTCCTCGAGGGCCTGCGCGAGGAGGGCGTCGACTTCTCCCTGCTGCCGATCCCGGCCGGTGTGGCGGCGGAGGATCGCGATGCGCCGTCCTACGCCCAGCGGCGTATGTGGTTCCTCTGGCAGCTGGAGCCGCAGAGCGGCGCCTACAACCTGCCGTGCGCGGTACGCCTGCGCGGCGGGTTGGACGAGGTGGCGCTGCAGCGTGCCTTCACCGACCTGGTGGCGCGTCATGAAACCCTGCGTACGGTCTTCCGCCGTCAGGACGACGACAGCCTGTACCTGGCGCTGCTGGTGGACGAGGTACGGATCGAGCGGGAGGATCTGAGTGCGCTGGAGGTAACGGTGCGCGAGGTGCGTGTGCGCGAAGAGGCCGAGCAGCAATCGTGGCTGCCGTTCGACCTGGAGCAGGGGCCGTTGCTGCGCGTCCGCCTGCTGCGCCTGGCCGACGACGAGCACGTACTGCTGCTGACCCTGCACCATATCGTCGCCGATGGCTGGTCGATGAACCTGCTGGTCGACGAGCTGGCCCGTCTCTACGACGGCCACGCCCTAGGCGCACCGGCGGAGTTGCCGGCGCTGCCGATCCAGTACGCCGACTACGCCCTCTGGCAACGTCGCTGGCTGGAGGCTGGCGAGCAGGAGCGGCAGCTGGACTACTGGCGCGCGCACCTGGGCGAGGAGCATACGCCGCTGGCGTTGCCGGCCGACCGCCCACGCCCGGCAGTGGCCAGTCATCGCGGCACGCGCCACGAGTTTGCCATCGATGCCGAACTGGCCGAGGGGCTGCGCGGCCTGGCCAGGGCGCATGGCATCAGCCTGTTCATGCTGCTGCTCGGCGTCTTCGGCATCCTCCTGCAGCGCTACAGCGGGCAGGCGGACATCCGCGTCGGCGTGCCCATCGCCAATCGCACCCGCAGCGAAACCGAGGGGCTGATCGGCTTCTTCGTCAATACCCAGGTGTTGCGCTTGCGCCTGGATGGCCGGCTTGGCCTGGACGAATACCTGCAACATATCCGCGAGATCACCCTGGGGGCGCAGGATCATCAGGAGCTGCCGTTCGAGCGTCTGGTCGAGGCCTTCAACCTGGAGCGCAGCCTGAGCCACAACCCGTTGTTCCAGGTGATGTACAACCACCAGCCGCAAGTGGCCGACATCACTGCGTTGCAGACCGCGGCAGGGCTGACCTTCAGCCAGATCGACTGGCGCAGCCGCACCACCCAGTTCGACCTCACCCTGGATACCTACGAGCGTGGCGGCAAGCTGCAGGCCGCGCTGACCTATGCCGACGATCTGTTCGATGCCGACACCATCGAGCGTATGGCGCGCCACCTGAACAACCTGTGGCGTGCCATCGTCGCCGATCCGCGGCAGCGCATCGCCGACCTGCCGATGCTGGACGAGGACGAGCGCCTGCGTATCGTCCACGACTGGAACGCCACCGCCGCCGACTATCCGCTGGAGTGCCCGGTGCACCGCCTGATCGAGGCTCAGGCCGAGCGCAGCCCACAGGCGCCAGCCCTGGTCTTCGCCGGCAGAACCCTCGACTACGCGCAGCTCAATGCCCACGCCAACCGTCTGGCGCACAAGCTGATCGAACTGGGCGTCGGCCCCGACGTGCTGGTGGGCATCGCCGTGGAGCGCTCCATCGAGATGGTGGTGGGCCTGCTGGCCATCCTCAAGGCCGGCGGCGCCTATGTGCCGCTGGATCCGGAATACCCGTCCGAGCGCCTGGCCTACATGCTCGACGACAGCGGTGTACGCCTGCTGCTGAGCCAGTCGCATCTGGAACTGCCGCTGGCCGAGGGCTTGCAGCGCATCGACCTGGATCAGGACGACGACTGGCTGGAAGGCTACGCCGAGAGCAATCCCGATGTGGCGCTGGAGAGCGAGAACCTGGCCTACGTGATCTACACCTCCGGTTCCACCGGCAAGCCCAAGGGCGCCGGCAACCGTCATTCGGCGCTGACCAACCGGTTGTGCTGGATGCAGCAGGCCTATGGCCTGGATGCCAGCGATACGGTGTTGCAGAAGACCCCGTTCAGCTTCGATGTGTCGGTATGGGAGTTCTTCTGGCCGCTGATGACTGGCGCACGCCTTGTGGTCGCGGCACCAGGGGATCATCGCGATCCGGCGAAGCTGGTGGAGGTGATCGACCGTGAAGGCGTGACCACGCTGCACTTCGTGCCCTCGATGCTGCAGGCGTTCCTGCAGGACGACAAGGTATCGACCTGCACCTGCCTCAAGCGCATCGTCTGCAGCGGCGAAGCGCTGCCGGTGGACGCCCAGCAGCAGGTGTTCGCCAGGCTGCCGCAGGCCAGCCTGTACAACCTTTACGGGCCGACCGAAGCGGCCATCGACGTCACCCACTGGACGTGCATGGAGGAGGGCAAGGACGCGGTGCCGATTGGCCAGCCGATCGCCAACCTGGCTTGCCACATCCTCGATGGCGACCTGCAGCCGGTACCGGCCGGGGTGTTGGGCGAGTTGTATCTGGCCGGCGCGGGCCTGGCCCGTGGTTACCACCAACGGCCGTCACTGACCGCCGAACGCTTCGTCGCCAGCCCGTTCGTAGCTGGTGAGCGTATGTACCGCACCGGCGACCTGGCGCGCTACCGCGCCGATGGCGTGATCGAGTACGCCGGGCGTATCGACCATCAGGTCAAGCTGCGCGGCCTGCGCATCGAGCTGGGCGAGATCGAGGCGCGCCTGCTGGAACACGAGCGAGTACGCGAGGTGGCGGTCCTGGCCGTCGACGGCAAGCAGCTGGTGGGCTATGTGGTGCTGGCCGACGCAGCCGATGGCTGGCGCGAGGCGCTGGCCGAGCACCTGGGGCGCAGCCTGCCCGACTACATGGTGCCGACGCAGTGGATCAGCCTGGAGCGCATGCCGCTGAGCCCCAACGGCAAGCTGGAGCGCAAGGCGCTGCCCAGGCCCGATGCCGACGCCGCGCAGAACGCGTATGCCGCGCCGCAGGGCGAGCTGGAGCAGCGTATCGCGGCGATCTGGCAAGACGTGCTGGGGCGCGAGCGCGTCGGACGCAACGACAACTTCTTCGAACTGGGTGGCGACTCCATCGTCTCCATCCAGGTGGTCAGCCGGGCCCGGCAGGCCGGTATCCAGTTCACCCCCAAGGATCTGTTCCGCTACCAGACGGTACGCAGTCTGGCTGCGGTGGCCGAGGTTGGTAGCGAAATCCGCATCGACCAGGGCGCGGTAACCGGCGAGGTCGCGTTGACCCCGGTGCAGCGGTGGTTCTTCGAACAGGACATCGCCCGGCCCCAGCACTGGAACCAGTCGCTGCTGCTCGAGCCCCGCGCGCCACTGGATGCCGCGCAACTGGAGGCTGCGGTAGCGCGGCTGATCGAACAGCACGACGCCCTGCGCCTGCGTTTCGAGGTCTCTGCGCAAGGCTGGCAGCAAGACCATGCAGCGCTGCCACTGGAGGCGCCGGTCTGGCATCGCCGTGTCGCCAGTGCCGAGGCGTTGGAAAGTATCTGCGACGAGGCGCAGCGCAGCCTGGATCTGAGCCAGGGCCCCATGCTGCGCGTCGTGCTGGTGGACATGCCCGACGGGTCTCAGCGTCTGCTGCTGGCGATCCATCACCTGGTGGTGGACGGCGTGTCCTGGCGCATCCTGCTGGAAGATCTGCAAAGCCTGCTGACGCAGGCTGAAACCGGTTCAGCCTTTGCCTTGCCCGCCAAGACCAGTTCCTATCAGGCCTGGGCCGCACGGTTGCAGGGCCATGCCGGCGACGGCGTGCTGGCTGGCGAGCTCGACTACTGGCGTCAGGCCCTGACCGATGCACCGGTGGATCTGCCCTGTGACAACCCCGAGGGCGGTCTGCGCAACGCGCAGGAACGCAAAGTCACCCTGACCCTTGATGCCGAATTGACCCGGCAACTGTTGCAGGAGGCGCCCGGCGCCTATCGCACCCAGGTGGGCGATCTGCTGCTGACCGCCCTGGCCCGTGTCGTCACGCGCTGGAGTGGCGGCGAGTCGGCGCTGATCCAACTGGAAGGGCATGGTCGCGAAGAGCTGTTCGAGGATATCGACCTGACCCGCACCGTGGGTTGGTTCACCAGCATGTTCCCGGTCAGGCTGACGCCGCAGAGCGATCTGCCCGGCTCGATCAAGACCATCAAGGAACAGCTGCGCGCGGTGCCGAGCAAGGGGCTGGGCTTCGCTGTGCTGCGCTACCTGGGCGATGCCGATGTCCGGGCCGAACTGGCGGCTCTGCCGCAGCCACGCATCACCTTCAACTACCTGGGCCAGTTCGATGGCCAGTTCGACCAGCAGGCGCTGTTCGTCCCCGCGGCGGAGTCCCCCGGCCAAGCCCAGGACGAGCAGGCGCCGCTGGCCAACTGGCTGAGCATCGAGGGCCAGGTGTATGGCGGTGAGCTGAGCCTGCAATGGAGCTTCAGCCAGGAGATGTTCGCCGAGGCGACCGTCCGGCGACTGGTCGAGGACTACCGACAGGAGCTGGCGGCGTTGATCGCTCACTGTGTGCAAAGCGAATCAGGCGGCGCCACACCCTCGGACTTCCCGCTGGTCAGCCTGACCCAGGCGCGTCTGGACGCACTGCCCATCCCGCTGGCGCAGATCGAGGACATCTACCCGCTGTCGTCGATGCAGCAGGGCTTGCTGATGCACACCCTGCTGGAGCCAAACTCCGGCATCTACTTCATGCAGGATCGCTACTGCATCGACAGCGACATCGACCTGCCGCGTTTCCGCAGTGCCTGGCAGGAAGTGATCCAGCGTCATGATGCCTTGCGCGCCTCGTTCGACCTCGACCAGCACGGCGACATGCTGCAAATCATCCACCGTCACGCGCCGTTGCGTCTCGACTACCTGGATTGGAGTGCGCGTGCGCTCGACCAGCACGAGGCGGATCTGCAACGACTGCTGGAGCAGGAGCGTCAGCAGGGCTTCGATCTGTTGGTGCGGCCGCCTTTCAGCCTGCGCCTGATCCGCCGTGCGCCGCAGCAATACTGGTTCATCCTCAGCAACCACCACATCCTGATCGACGCCTGGTGTCGCTCGCTGCTGTTGCAGGACTTCTTCACCCTGTACCAGGGCAAGCCGATCACGCCGCCCGCCGCCCGCTACCGCGACTTCATCGCCTGGCTGCAGGAGCAGGGCGAGGAGGCGGCGATCCAGGCCTGGCGCGAGGAATTGCAAGGTGTCGAACAGCCGACCTGGCTGCCCTATGACCGGCCGCCACAGCGCCAGGGCGGGCAGTCGCAGATTGGTGATCGTTACCTGCAACTGCCGCGTAGCGAAGGCCGTGCGCTGCGCGAACTGGCCCAGCGTTACCAGCTGACGGTCAATACCTTTACCCAGGCGGCCTGGGCGCTGGTCATGCAGCGTTACAGCGGTGACAGCGACGTGCTGTTCGGCGTTACCGTGGCCGGTCGTCCGGTCAGCCGACCGGAAATGCAGGACATCGTCGGCCTGTTCATCAACAGCATTCCGCTGCGTGTGCGGATGCCAAAAACCGGCAGTGTCAGGCAATGGCTGCAGGCGTTGTTCGAGCACAACCTGGCGCTGCGCGAGCACGAGCATCTGCCACTGCTGAAAATCCAGGCTTGCAGCGCCATCGACGGCAACCAGCAACTGTTCGACAGCCTGTTCGTATTCGAGAACGCACCGCTGGAAAGCTCGGTGGTCAGTGGTGCCGAAGCACTCAGTGCCATCGCCGACAGTGCCCGAACCCACACCAACTACCCGCTGACGGTGGTGATCTATCCGGGCGACGAGCTGGGCCTGCACCTGTCCTATGACCAGCGCTTCTTCGACGAAGCGACCGTCGACCGCCTGCTGCGTGACATGAAGGTTGCCCTGGACGCCCTGGTCAGTGGTTTCCATGGTGAGTTCACGGCCTTGCAACTGATGTCCGAGGACGACCGCTACCAGTTGCTTGAGGCCTGTAATCGCACGGTGCGCAGCTATCCACTGGAGCAGGGCTATGTGCGTCTGTTCGAGGCTAGCGTGGCGCGCTACGCCGAGCGCACCGCAGCATCCTGCCTGGGGCAGAGTTGGAGCTACGCCGAACTCAATCGCCTGGCCAATCGTGCCGGCCATGCGCTGATCGCCGCTGGCGCTCAGGTCGACCAGCCTGTCGCGCTGCTGGCCGAACGCGACCTGCCATTGCTCGGCATGATCGTCGGCAGTTTCAAGGCCGGGGCGGGCTACCTGCCGCTGGATCCGCACCTGCCGGATGAGCGCCTGCTGCGCCTGCTGGAGCTGAGCCGTGCGCCAGTCCTGTTCTGCAGCCGAGACTGCGTCGCGCGTGCGCGCCAATTGCTCGATTCGCTTGCAGCCGCAGACGCGCCACGCCTGCTGGTGTGGGAGGGCGTCCAGGCTGGCGATGGCCCACAACACGATCCGCAGATATACGTTGGCGCCCGTCATCTGGCCTATGTGATCTACACCTCCGGTTCCACCGGTACGCCGAAAGGGGTGCTGGTGGAGCAGGGCGGCATGCTCAACAATCAGTTGAGCAAGGTGCCTTACCTGGGTTTGGACGAGCACGACGTCATCGCCCAGACCGCCTCGCAGAGCTTCGATATCTCGGTCTGGCAGTTCCTCACGGCGGCGCTATGTGGCGCACGGGTGGACATCGTGCCTCAGGTCATCGCTCAGGAGCCGGCGGCCCTGTTGGCCCATGTCCGTGAGGCGGGCATCAGCGTGCTGGAAAGCGTGCCGTCGCTCATTCAGGGGCTTCTGGACGAGCCGCAGGCCGCTCTCGGCAGCCTTCGCTGGCTGCTACCGACCGGCGAGGCGATGCCGCCGGAACTGGCCCGGCGCTGGTTGCAGCGTTATCCGCAGATAGGCCTGGTCAACGCTTATGGCCCGGCCGAATGCTCGGACGACGTGGCGCTTTACCGCGTGGAGATGGACACCACCCAGGGCGCCTGTCTGCCGATCGGCAGCCCGACCGACAACAATCGTCTGTACCTGCTCGACGGCGACCTGCTGCCCGTACCCGTCGGCGCGGTGGGCGAGTTGTACGTGGCGGGCACCGGGGTCGGCCGTGGCTACCTGGGTGACCCGGCACGTACGGCGGTGGCCTACCTGCCGGATCCTTTCGCTGCCGAAGCGGGCGGGCGCCTCTATCGCAGCGGTGATCTCGGCCGGCGTCGCAACGACGGCCTGCTGGAATACGTGGGGCGGGGCGACCATCAGGTCAAGGTGCGCGGTTTCCGTATCGAGCTGGGCGAAATTGCCGCCCACCTGCTGGAGCTGGACGGCGTACGCGACGCTGCGGTCGACATCTACGACAGTGCAACCGGCAAGGCCCTGGTGGGCTATGTGGTGCCCGCCTCGGCCGAGCTGTCGCCAGAAACGCTGCGTGACCGCCTGCGCGAGGGCCTGCTCCAGCGGCTGCCGGACTACATGGTGCCGCAGCAGTGGCTGTTCCTCGACGCGCTGCCGTTGACACCGAACGGCAAGCTGGATCGCAAGGCGCTGCCGAAACCGGACACCAGCCAGTCGCAGCGCGCCTTCGTGGCGCCAGGCAGCGAGCTGGAGCAACGGATCGCCGGTATTTGGCAGGACGTGCTCAAGCTGGAGCGCGTCGGCCTGAACGACGACTTCTTCGAGCTTGGCGGGCACTCGCTGCTGGCGACTCAGGTGGTTTCCCGGGTTCGCCATGCGCTGAATATCGATTTGCCGCTGCGCAGCCTGTTCGAGCACACCACTCTGCAGGCCTTCGTCCAGACTCTGGGTCAAGGGGCTGCAGGCGACGAACCGGCCATGCTGCCGGTGGATCGCGGGCAGCCGTTGCCGCTCTCCTATGCACAGGAGCGCCAGTGGTTCCTCTGGCAGCTGCAGCCGGATAGCGCGGCCTACAACATCCCGCTGGCCCTGCGCTTGCGTGGCAGCCTGGACGTACCGGCGCTGGAGCGCAGCTTCAACGCCCTCATCGAACGTCACGAAAGCCTGCGCACGCGCTTCGTCCAGCAGGATCGACAAGCGCTGCAGATCATCGATACCCACGCCGCATTGACGCTGCGGGTCGAGCCGCTGGCCGACGAGTCGCTGATCGCCGATGCGGTACAGACCGAGGCGCAGGAGCCGTTCGACCTGCAACAAGGGCCGTTGCTGCGGGTGAAGCTCCTGCAACTGGCGGCAGACGATCACCTGCTACTGCTGACCCAGCACCACATCATCTCCGATGGTTGGTCGATGCAGGTAGTGGTCGAAGAGTTGATCGAACTGTATGGCGCTTACGGTCAGGGCAAGGTTGCGCAACTGCCGGCTATGCCGATCCAGTATGCCGACTACGCCCAATGGCAGCGGCAGTGGATGGCGGTGGGCGAGGAGCAACGCCAACTGGCTTACTGGCGCGACAGGCTCGGTGGCGAGCAGCCGTTGCTGGAACTGCCGACCGACAGGCCGCGTCCGGCCGTGCAGGATCATCGCGGCGCACGTCTGGATATTGCGCTGGATAGCGAACTGAGCAGCGCTCTGCGGCAACTGGCACAGCGTGAAGGCGCGACCCTGTTCATGCTGCTGCTGGCGTCGTTCCAGGCATTGCTGCACCGCTACAGCGGCCAGCGTGACATCCGGGTCGGCGTACCGGTGGCGGGGCGTAACCGCATGGAGACCGAGCGTCTGCTCGGCCTGTTCGTCAACACCCAGGTGCTCAAGGCCGAGGTGGATGGACAGGCGAGTTTCGTCGAACTCCTTGGCCAGGTGAAACAGGCGGCCATCGAGGCCCAGGCGCATCAGGATCTGCCGTTCGAGCGGCTGGTGGAAGCGTTGCAGCCGCAGCGCAGCCTGAGCCACAGCCCGTTGTTCCAGGTGATGTACAACCACCTGAGCGAACTGAGGGGCAAGGTACGGCATTTGCCGGAACTGATGGTGGAGGAATTGCAGTGGGAAAGCCGTGCCGCGCAGTTCGATCTGGCGCTGGACACGTTTGAGTCGGGCAATGTGTTGCATGGGACGCTGGTCTATGCAACGAGTGTGTTTGACCGATCGACTATCGAGCGTTTGGCAGCGCATTGGCGCAACCTGCTGGAGGCGATCTGCGTACAGCCGAAACAACGCATATGCGAGCTGTCGTTGTTGGGTGAGGCGGAACGGGAGTTCATTCTTGGCAATGGGAGGCAGAGCCAGGCGAACTATTTTGCTGATCGTCATGTGCATCAATTGATCGAGGAGCAAGCCGGGCGTTCACCACAGGCACTGGCAGTTATCTGCGGCGATCAACGACTGAACTTCCGTCAACTCGACACACAGGCTAACCAGTTGGCCCATCGACTGATCGAAATGGGCGTGGGGCCGGAGATCCGGGTTGCGGTCGCCATGCGACGTTCTGCCCATACACTCGTGGCCTTCCTCGCGGTGCTGAAGGCAGGCGGTGCCTATGTGCCCCTGGATGCGTCCTATCCATCGGATCGGCTGCGCTTCATGCTGCAGGATTGTGTCGCGGCGTTGGTGTTGAGCCAGAGCGATCTGCTGGATCGCTTGCCGATCATCGACGGCCTGCCGGTTCTGGCGGTAGATCGAGCCGATACCTGGCGTGACTATCCCGAGGCAGCCCCCGATGTCTCCCTGGAGGGGGAGAACCTCGCTTACGTGATCTATACCTCCGGCTCTACCGGGCAACCCAAAGGCGTAGAGGTTTCACATGGGCCGTTGGCCATGCACTGCCAGGCCATAGGCGAGCGTTACGAGATGAGCGCGGCGGATTGCGAATTGCAGTTCATGTCGCTGGCTTTCGACGGCGCTCATGAGCGTTGGCTGACCGCCCTGAGCCATGGGGCGCGCCTGTTGCTGCGAGATGATGACCTGTGGACGCCCGAGCAGACCTACCAGGAAATGCACCGTCATGCTGTCAGTATCACGGCCTTGCCGCCGGCCTATCTGCAGCAGTTGGCCGAGCATGCCGAGCGTGAGGGTAATCCGCCGCCTGTTCGTATCTACTGTTTTGGTGGCGATGCGGTTCCTCAGGCCAGCTATGAGCTGGCATGGAAGACGTTGCGTCCACAGTATCTGTTCAATGGTTATGGCCCGACCGAGACAGTCGTTACACCGTTGTTGTGGAAAGCGCACCCGGGGGATGCCTGTGGTTCGTCCTATGCGCCCATCGGTACTTTGGTTGGCGGACGCTGCGCCTATGTGCTGGATTCCGACCTGAGTCTGCTACCTGTGGGGCTGGCGGGAGAACTGTATCTGGGCGGCTGCGGCGTGGCTCGTGGCTACCATGGGCGACCGGGGCTGACTGCCGAACGTTTCGTGCCGGATCCTTTTGGCGAGGAGGGTGGGCGCGTATACCGCAGTGGCGATCTGACCCGGGCGCGTCCGAACGGGTTGATGGATTACCTGGGCCGTATCGACCACCAGGTGAAGATCCGTGGCTTCCGTATCGAACTGGGCGAGATCGAGGCGAGGCTGCAGGGGCATCCGGCCATCCGTGACGCGGTGGTGGTGGATATGGATGGCCCGAGCGGCAAGCAACTGGTGGGTTACCTGGTGCTCGTTCCGGAGCAGGCTGTCCTCACGACGCAGCAGGATCTGTCGCGAGGCGGCTTGCGCGAGTGGCTGAAGGCTGGGTTGCCGGATTATATGGTGCCGGCACATCTGATTTTCCTCGACAGTCTGCCGCTGACGCCAAACGGCAAGCTGGATCGCAAGGCGCTGCCCGGGCCCGACGCCAGTCTTCAGCAGCAGGCTTACATAGCTCCGCGAACGGAACTGGAGCGGCAGGTGGCTGCCATCTGGGCCGAAGTGTTGAAGCTGGATCGGGGCGTCGGGTTGAGCGACAACTTCTTCGAGCTGGGAGGACATTCCCTGTTGGCGATTCAGGTGATTTCCCGAGTCCGTCAGAGCCTGGATATCGAACTGCCGCTACGAGAACTGTTCGAGGCGCCTTCTCTGGCCGTCTTTGTGGAGCGGATAGGCCGTGGCGTCGGCAATGGCGCTCCGCCTTTTGCGGTGATCGATCGCGGACAACCCCTGCTGCTGTCCTATGCCCAGCAGAGACAATGGTTTCTCTGGCAACTGGAGCCGCAGAGCGCCGCCTACCATATCCCCACGGCCTTGCGCCTGAAAGGAGAGTTGAACGTCGAGGCGCTGCGACGCAGCTTTGCCGCCCTGATTCAGCGCCATGAATCCTTGCGCACTACCTTCCGCCAGGAAGATGGACAGGTCGTTCAGATCATTCATCCACAGTTGCTTGTCGAGTTGCCCGTGGAGGTGCTGGAAGGATTGGGCGAGCAGGCGCTGAAGGTGCGTATCGAGATGGAGACCCAGCGCCCCTTCGAGCTGGAAAACGGGCCGCTGTTGCGGATGAAGCTGCTGCGCCTGGCGGCGGATGAGCATGTGTTGGTTCTGACCCTGCACCATATCGTCACCGATGGCTGGTCCACGCCAATCATGGTGGAAGAATTGGTGCGGTTCTATGAGGGATACAGCAAGGGCCAAGAGCTGCAGTTGCCGACATTGCCGATCCAGTACGCCGACTATTCGGTCTGGCAGCGCACCTGGATGGAAGGCGGGGAGCGGGAACGGCAGTTGGAGTACTGGCAAGCGCAGTTGGGCGATGAGCAGCCGGTACTGGAGTTGCCGACCGACTACCCGCGCCCAGCTGTGCAGAGCAATGCCGGTGCTCGTCTAGACTTCGAGCTGGGAGCTGATCTATCACGTTCCTTGCGGCAATTGGCTCAGGCCCGCGGCGTTACCTTATTCATGCTGCTACTGGCTTCCTTCCAGGCGTTGCTGCACCGCTATTCCGGGCAGGCCGACATCCGTGTCGGAGTACCCATTGCCAACCGCCACTGGGTGGAGACGGAGCGGTTGATCGGCTTTTTCGTCAACACTCAGGTGCTGAAGGCGGAGTTTTTCCCGCAAACCACCTTCGACGAGCTGTTGCAGCAGGTCAAGGTTGCGGCGCTGGGCGCCCAGGCTCATCAGGATCTGCCCTTCGAACAACTGGTGGAGGCTCTGCAGCCAGAGCGTAGCTTGAGCCACAGCCCATTATTCCAGGTGATGTTCAATCATCAGATAGCAGCGAAGGGCGGAGCCCGCCAGTTGTCGGATCTGGCGTTCGAGGAACTGTCCTGGGAAAGCCGCACCGCCCAGTTCGACCTGGCACTGGATACCTTCGAGTGTGACGATGCGATCATGGCATCCCTGACCTATGCCACGGATCTGTTCGAGCGTTCGACCGTCGAACGCATGGTTGGGCATTGGCGCAATCTGCTGGGCGCCATCGTTCAGCAAACGGAGCGTTGTATCGCCGATCTGTCCATGCTGGAAACGGACGAGCAGCAGCGGATCGTACATGGCTGGAATCGCACCCGGATCGACTATCCGCAAGACCGATGCGTTCACCAACTGATCGAAGATCAGGTAATCAAGACGCCTGAGGCTATCGCTCTAATTGCCGGCGACCAGGCGCTGAGCTATCTGCAACTGAATCGACGGGCCAACAAGCTAGCGCACAAGCTGCGTGAGCTGGGGGTAGGGCCGGAAGTCCTGGTGGGAATTGCGGCGGAGCGCAGCCTGGAGATGGTGGTGGGATTGTTGGCGATCCTCAAGGCTGGAGGGGCCTATGTCCCTCTGGATCCGGGGTACCCGAGCCAACGGCTGGCTTATCTGCTGGAGGATAGTGGCCTTCATCTACTTCTGGCTCAGCCCAGCCTGCGCGAACGACTACCCGTGCCGGATGCGCTGCCTTGCCTGGCTCTGGAGCCTGGGGATGACTGGCTGCAAGGTTATGACACGGCCAATCTGCAAGGTGAGACATGCCCGGAGAACCTGGCCTATGTGATCTACACTTCGGGCTCGACCGGGCAGCCCAAGGGTGTGGCGATACGTCGAGCAGCCATGCTCAACCATATGCAGTGGATGCAGGAAACCCTGGGCCTAGGGGCGCAGGATCGCGTGCTGCAGAAAACCGCATTCAGCTTCGACGCCTCGGTGTGGGAGTTCTGGTTGCCGCTGATGAACGGGGCCCAATTGCACTTGGCGGCGCCTGACCTGCAGCAGGATCTGGCCCGGCTATGGGAGGAGGTTCAGCAGCGACGAATCACGGTTTTGCAACTGGTGCCATCCCTGCTGAATGCCGCGTTGCCTCTGGCGACTCGGGAACGCATGCTTTCCCTGCGCTTGTTGTGCTGTGGTGGCGAGGCGCTGGGAGGTGCTCTGGTACGACAGCTTTCCCAGTTCTGGGACGGAACCCTGGTCAACCTATATGGGCCGACGGAGACCACTATCGATGCCTGCGCCTGTTCCTTCACTCCGACGGGTGAATATCGGACTTCATCCATAGGACGACCGATCGCCAATGTCAGAACCCATGTGCTTCACCACGACGGCGTGTGTCCCGTCGGCAGCGTTGGCGAGCTATTCATCGCTGGACACTCCCTGGCCCGTGGTTATCACCGTCGCCCTGCGCTGACGGCGGAGCGTTTCATCCCCGACCCCTTCGACACCAGTGTGGACGGCGGTGGGCGGCTGTATCGCAGCGGAGATCTGGCCCGCTATCGCGGTGACGGTACGCTCGATTATGTCGGGCGCATCGATCATCAGGTGAAGATCCGTGGCTTGCGTATCGAACTGGGGGAAATCGAGGAGCGGTTACAGCAGCAGGACGATGTCCGTGAAGCGGTGGTGCTGGTTCTGGAAGGGACCGCCGGCCAGCAACTGGTCGGGTACGTGGTGCCGTCGCAAGCCCTGCCGAGCGAAGGGCAGGAGGCCTTGCGTGAACGCCTCAAGGCGGCCCTGCGGGCCTACTTGCCGGAATATATGGTACCGACGTTGTTGATCTTCCTAGAGCGCTTGCCCCTGTCGCCCAATGGAAAATTGCTGCGCAAGGCCCTGCCCAGGCCTGAGGCCGGGCTGTCGCAGACTTACCTGGAGCCTCAAGGCGAGGTGGAACAGCGGGTTGCCGCACTCTGGGCCGAAGTGCTCAAGGTCGAACGGGTGGGGAGGCATGACAACTTCTTCGAGCTGGGTGGGCACTCGCTACTGGCGACCCAGGTGATGGTTCACGTTCGTGAGCAACTGGGTATCGAAATGGCCTTGAAGGAGTTGTTCGAGTTTCCTGCTCTGGCGGATTTCAGCCTGGCGATACAGCGAAAAATAGCCCATGGCGAGCCATTCCAGAATGAGTTGGCTAAATCCTTGGAGGCTCTTAAACGTCTTAACACGGAGGAAATTGAAAAGCTGATTTCGTAGGAGATACCCAGTGCAAGAGCTGCTCGACTCCGTACAGTTATTGTCCAGTAAAGAGCGCAAGGCCCTGGCTGCCTTGCTCAAACGTCAGGGTGTGAATCTGTATGGCATCACGCCTGTTTACAGGAGAGCCCCTGACGAGCAACCACTGCTCTCCTACGCTCAACAGCGTCAGTGGTTCCTCTGGCAGCTGGAGCCGGGCAGCGCTGCCTACCATATTCCTGCTGCCTTGCGGTTGCGTGGGGAGCTTGATGTGGTGGCGCTGCGGCGCAGCTTCGATGTTCTGATCGCCCGCCATGAAACCCTGCGCACCACCTTCCGCCAGGAGGCTGGGCAAGCGATCCAGGTGATCCATCCGAACATGGTCTTGCAACTGGATCAGGAGCAAGGGCCGGATGCCGCGGACGACTCGGCTATCGAGTCCTGTATCGAGGCGGAGATCCAGCGCCCCTTCGATCTGGAGACGGGGCCGTTGTTACGGGTGAAACTGCTGCGTCTGGCGGTAGACGATCATGTGCTGGTTCTGACCCTGCATCACATCGTGGCCGATGGCTGGTCCATGCCGATCCTAGTGGAGGAGTTGGTTCAAACCTATGCTGCCTGCTGCGAGGGACGTGACGCGGGGCTGATGGAGTTGCCGATCCAGTACGCCGACTATGCACTGTGGCAGCGCGATTGGATGGAGGCAGGGGAGCGGGAACGGCAACTGACCTATTGGATGACTCAACTGAGTGGTGAGCAACCGATGCTGGAGCTGCCGACCGACCATCCGCGTCCAGCGCTACAGAGCTACGTTGGTTCGAGTGTGAGTTTCGAACTGGATGGCGCGTTGTCCCGCTCTTTGCGACAAATGGCCCAGAAGCAAGGTGTCACCCTGTTCATGTTGCTGCTGGCGTCGTTCCAGGCGTTGTTGCACCGTTACTCCGGGCAGACCGACATCCGTGTCGGGGTTCCCATCGCCAACCGTAATCGAGTGGAGGCAGAGAGGCTGATCGGCTTCTTCGTCAATACCCAGGTACTGAAAGCACAGTTCGAGCTGACGACGACTTTCAGCGAGTTGTTGCAGCAGGTAAAACGCATGGCGCTGGAGGCTCAGGCGCACCAGGATCTGCCCTTCGAACAGCTGGTGGAGGCGTTGCAGCCAGGACGTAGCTTGAGCCATAGCCCGCTGTTCCAAGTGATGTACAACCATCAGAACGAGTCGCGGAACGAGAGCCGATCTTTACCAGGCCTGAGTATGGAGAATCTGACCTGGGCCGGTCGTTCCGCCCAGTTCGATCTGGCACTGGATACCTTCGAATGTGGAGAGGCGATCGCGGCGTCCCTGACCTATGCCACTGATCTGTTCGAGCGTTCGACCGTCGAGCGATTGGCTGGGCATTGGCGTAATTTGCTGGGCGAGATCGTCCGTCAACCGGAGCGTTGCATCGCCGACCTGCCAATGCTGGATGGCCATGAGTTTCAGCGGATAGTGCACGACTGGAACCGCAACCAGGCCGGTTACCCGGCGGACAGATGTATCCACCAACTGATCGAGGCCCAGGTAGCCGCAACGCCAGATGCCATCGCTCTTATCGATGGTGAGAAAGAGTTGACTTACCTGGAGTTGAACCAGCGAGCGAACAGGCTGGCGCACAAGCTGCGGGAGTCGGGAGTCGGGCCGGATGTCCTGGTGGGGATCGCGGTGGAGCGCAGCCTGGAGATGGTGGTGGGGTTGCTGGCGATCCTCAAGGCAGGTGGTGCCTATGTGCCGTTGGATCCGGAGTATCCGCAGGAACGGCTGGCCTACATGTTGGATGACAGTCAGGCGATCGTGTTGCTGTCGCAGTCCACGCTGCTGCCGCGCCTGCCAAAGGATCTCGGTGTTCGTGCGCTGAAGCTCGATCAACTGGCGCTGGAACAGTATTCCAGTGCCAATCCGCCATGCCTCACGGTGCCGGAGAACCTGGCCTACAGCATCTACACTTCTGGCTCCACAGGCAGGCCGAAAGGTGTTCTGATCGAACATCGCAATGCCGTCGCCTTGATTGGCTGGGCGCTCTCGGTGTACAGCCGCGAAGACCTCTGTGGGGTGTTGGCCTCCACATCCATCTGTTTCGACCTGTCGGTCTGGGAAATCTTTGTCACCCTATCCGGTGGCGGCTATCTGGTTCTGGCCGAGAACGCCTTGGCGCTTGCGCAACTCGCCGCCCGCGAGCGAGTGACCCTTATCAATACCGTGCCTTCCGCCATCAAGGCGCTCGGCGAGGGAGGGCTGCTGCCTAGCGGCGTACGCACGATTAACCTGGCGGGTGAGCCGCTGAAGCAGGCACTGGTGGACGACCTCTACCGATCCGGGCAGATCCGGCGAGTCTATGACCTGTACGGCCCGTCCGAGGACACTACTTACTCTACGTTCACGCTGCGAGCTCCCGATGGCCTGGCCAATATCGGCAGGCCCATTTCCAACAGCTCTGTCTACCTGTTGGACGAATCGGTTAACCCGGTTCCAGTTCGGGGCATTGGCGAATTGTGCCTGTCCGGTGCTGGTCTGGCCCGAGGTTATTTGGGGCGTGCGGCGCTGACGGCGGAAAAGTTTCTTCCCGATCCCTTCGACGGCTCCGCACTGGGTGGTGGACGCATGTACCGTACGGGGGATCTGGCGCGCTACCGCCATGATGGGGTGATCGAGTATGCGGGGCGTATCGATCACCAGGTCAAGATTCGTGGTTTTCGCATCGAGTTGGGCGAGGTCGAAGCGAAGCTACAGGCGCACTCGGCGATCCGTGAGGCGGCGGTGCTCGATGTCGAGGGGCCGGGCGGCAAACAGTTGGTGGCCTATCTGGTGACCGCCGATGAGTATTTCGCAGGTTCGCAACGATACAGCCAACTGCACGACGTCCTGCGTGAATACCTAAAACAGGCGCTACCGGATTTCATGGTGCCCGCTCATCTCATATTTCTGCAGAAGCTACCGTTGACACCCAACGGCAAGCTGGATCGCAAGGCGCTGCCCAGACCCGACGCCAGCCATCAGCAGCGGGCCTATGTGGCACCGCGCACGGAGCTTGAACGTCGCATCGCCGGTATCTGGGCCGAGGTGCTGAAACAGGAGCAGGTAGGGCTGGCCGACAATTTCTTCGAACTGGGCGGCGACTCCATCATCTCGATTCAGGTAGTCAGTCGCGCCCGCCAGGCCGGTATCCATTTCACGCCCAAGGAACTGTTTCAGCACCAGACGGTGCAAGGGCTGGCGGCCGTGGCTAGGCAGGGTGCCGAGGCGGGGCTTCGGATCGATCAGGGGCCGGTGACCGGCCTGGCTCCGCTCTTGCCGATCCAGCAGTATTTCTTCGATCAGGACATTCCTGAACGACATCACTGGAATCAGTCGGTGTTGCTCAAAACGGAGCAGACGCTGGAGAGTAGTCTGCTCGAGCGGGCTCTGCGGGCGTTGGTCATCCATCATGACGCGTTACGCCTGAGTTTCACTCGGGAGGCGGGCGGCGACTGGCTCGCCCAGTATCGTTCGATCGCCGAGCAGGAACAGGCCTGGGCAGGCAGCGCACTGGTGTGGCAGGTCGAGGTGGATGATGCCGAAGGACTGGAGGCGCTGTGCAATGAGGCTCAACGCAGCCTTGACCTGGAGCGGGGGCCGCTGCTGCGGGCGGTGTTGGCGAATCTGGCCGATGACAGCCAACGGTTGTTGCTTGTCATCCATCATCTGGTTGTAGACGGAGTGTCCTGGCGGATCCTGCTGGAGGATCTGCAAACGGCCTATTCCCAATTGAAAGTGGGAGAGTCGGTTCGGCTTGCGGACAAGACCAGCTCGACCCGAGCCTGGGCTGAGCACCTGCGGAGTTATGCCAGTGACCGAGCCTTGCAGGAGGAAAAGGAATACTGGTTGCGCCAGCTTACCGGCACATCCGCCGGGCTACCCTGCGACAATCCTGGTGGCTCGCTGCAACAGCGCCATGGTGCCATTGCCCATACCCGCCTGAACCGTACCTATACCCGCAAGCTATTGCAGCAGGCGCCGATGGCTTACCGCACCCAGGTCAATGATCTGTTGCTGACTGCTCTGGCTCGGGTAATCGCCCGTTGGACGGGGCAGGAGGCGGTGCTGGTTCAACTGGAGGGCCATGGCCGCGAGGATCTGTTCGAGGATATCGACCTGAGCCGTACCCTGGGTTGGCTCACCAGCATGTTCCCGGTGAAACTGACTCCGGCGCAAAGCCTGGATGGTTCGATCAAGGCGATCAAGGAGCAGTTGCGCGGGATTCCCGACAAGGGCATCGGTTTCGGCGCTTTACGCTACCTGGGCGCTCAGTCCACCCGCGAAGCGCTGGCCGAGTTGCCACAACCGCGGATTACTTTCAACTATCTGGGCCAGTTCGACGACAGCTTCACGGAGCCGAGTCGTTTTAGCGAATCCGGAGGTCGACTCTTCCTGGCTCCAGCAGCGGAAACGACGGGAGCCAATCAGAGCTTGGATGCCCCGCTGGGAAACTGGTTGTCCATCGATGGCCAGGTCTATGGTGGTGAGCTGAGCCTGAGCTGGAGCTTCAGTCGGGAGATGTTCAAGGAGGCCAGCATCCAGCGTCTGGCGGAGGACTATGCCGAAGAACTGCAGCAATTGATCGACCATTGCCTGCAGGAGCGCTGCGCGGGTGTTACACCCTCGGACTTCCCTCTGTCGGGGTTGAACCAAGAGCAACTGGATCGGCTACCGCTACCGGCACAGGAGATCGAGGATATCTACCCGTTGTCGCCGATGCAGCAGGGCATGCTGTTTCACACTCTCTACCAGAAGACCGGTGGCGACTACGTCAATCAGATGCGGGTGGACGTGCAGGGGTTGGAGGTAGAGCGTTTCAGGCAGGCCTGGCAGGCGGTGGTCGATCACCACGAGGTACTCCGGGCTGGTTTTATCACTGTTTTTGGGCAGCCCTTGCAGGTCATCCGCAGGCGGCTCGAGCTGCCTTTCACTGTGCTGGACTGGGCCAGCCAGCCGCAGCTGCAGCTGCAGCAGGATCTGGACGCTTGGTCACTGGCGGATCGCCAGCGAGGTTTCGATCTGCAGCGGGATCCACTGCTGCGCCTGACGGTGATCCGTACCGGAGAGAACAGTCATCATTTGATCTACACCAGCCATCACATCCTGATGGACGGTTGGAGCAGCTCGCAGTTGTTGGGCGAGGTACTGCAAGGTTACGGGGGGCTGGCTGCGCCCCGGCAGAGCGGTCGCTACCGTGACTACATCCAGTGGCTGCTCGGCCAGGACAAGGTGGCTAGCGAAGCATTCTGGATGGGGCAACTGCAGGCCTTGGTGGAACCTACCCGCCTGTCGCAGGTGTTCAGGTATGCCGGTGCTCGGGGTGGCACTGGTTATGGTGACTATTACCAAGTGTTGGATCAGCGGCGTACTGGTGCCATGGGCGAGTTCGCTCGGCAGCAGCGGGTAACGGTCAATACCCTGGTGCAATCCGCCTGGCTGTTGTTACTGCAGCGCTATACTGGCCTGGATTGCGTCGTCTTCGGTGCCACGGTAGCTGGGCGTCCAGCGGATCTGAAGGGGGCGGAGCAACAACTGGGCCTGTTCATCAATACCTTGCCGGTGATTGCCAGTCCAAAGGCCGAGCAGACAGTGGGCGCATGGTTGGAGCAGGTGCAGAGCTGCAACCTGGCATTGCGCGAGCACGAGCATACGCCGTTGTTCGAGATCCAGCGCTGGGCTGGCTGGAGCGGCGAGGGTCTGTTCGACAGTATCCTGGTATTCGAGAACTACCCGATCGCTGAGGCCCTGCAGCGAGGCTCTCCGGCGGGGCTGCACTTCAGCGGCACGCAAAACTTCGAACAGACCAACTACCCTCTGACCCTGGCGATCGGGCTGGGCGAGACCCTGACGATCCACTATCGCTATGACCGGGAACACTTCGACGATGCAGTGATAGAGCGCATCGCCGGTCACTTCGGCAATCTTCTCCAGGCCTTGACCCATGATGCCCAGGCATGGCTTGCCGAGCTACCGCTACTGGATGATCGCGAGCAGCGGCAACTGATCCAGTCGTGGAACCAAATCCAGGCCAATTACCCGAGCGACTTATGCATTCATCAGTTGATCGAGGCACAGGTAGCGCAGTCACCGGAGGCGACTGCTCTGGTGTTCTGTGGTCAGGCGCTGAGCTACGGTGAATTGAATCGCCGGGCCAATCGTCTGGCGCACAAGCTGCGCGAGCTGGGTATTGGGCCGGACGTGCTTGTGGGTATCGCAGTGGAACGTGGCCTGGAGATGGTGGTGGGGCTACTGGGGATTCTCAAGGCCGGTGGCGCCTATGTGCCGTTGGATCCGGAATATCCGCAGGATCGTCTGGCTTACATGATGGAAGACAGCGGCATCCACCTGTTGCTGACCCAGGCGCATCTCAAGGAGGGGCTACCGATTCCTGAAGGTGTTGCCTACCTGGAACTGGAGGCTGGTGAGGACTGGCTGGCGGGCTATGGAGAGGCCAACCCAGACAACCTGGCGCAGCCGGAGAATCTAGCCTACGTGATCTACACCTCCGGCTCCACCGGTAAGCCGAAGGGTACGCTGCTGCCGCACCGCAACGTCATGCGCCTGTTTCAGTCCACCGAGTCTTGGTTCCACTTCGATGCTCGAGATGTGTGGACGGTGTTCCATTCTTATGCCTTCGATTTCTCGGTCTGGGAGTTGTTCGGGGCATTGTTGCATGGTGGCAGGGCGGTGCTGGTTGCGAAGGATGTGGCTCGGTCGCCGGAGGACTTCCAGGCTCTGCTGGTACGGGAGCGGGTGACAGTGCTGAACCAGACGCCCTCGGCCTTCAAACAGCTGATTCCGTTTGCCAGCGCGGCTGCCGAAGCGGGAGAGGCGCTGGTTCTGCGTCATATAGTCTTTGGTGGAGAGGCCCTGGATGTGGGCTGTCTGGAGCCCTGGTTCGCGCGCTTCGGTGATCGCCAGCCGCAGTTGACCAATATGTACGGTATCACCGAGACCACAGTGCATGTGACCTATCGGCCACTATCCTGGAGCGATCTACAGCAAGCGGCGGTGAGCCCCATCGGAGTGGCAATTCCTGATCTGTCCTGGTACCTGCTGGATGGTCAACTGGATCCTGCGGCGAGGGGGATTCCTGGAGAGCTGTATATCGGTCGGGCGGGCCTGGCCCGCGGCTATCACCAACGCCCGGCGCTGACCGCCGAGCGTTTCATCCCCGATCCCTTCGATGGCAGCGAGCGCGGCGGTGGCCGCCTGTACCGCAGTGGTGACCTGGCGCGAGACCATGGTGACGGGGTGATCGAGTATGTGGGGCGGATGGATCATCAGGTGAAGATACGCGGTTTCCGCATCGAACTGGGGGAGATCGAGGCGAGGCTACGGGAATCCCCGGCTATCCGCGAAGCGCTGGTGCTGGCCATGGACGGTACTGGTGGCCAGCAACTGGTGGGCTATCTGCTGACTTGTGAGCCTTTGGATGAGGAGCGGCAGCGGGAGTTGCGCAATGGGCTGCGCAGAAATCTGAAAGCAACTCTGCCGGATTACATGGTGCCGACGCACTTGTTGTTCTTAGAGCATCTGCCGCTGACCGTCAATGGCAAGTTGGATCGCAAGGCTCTGCCCAGACCCGATAGCAACCTTCAGCAACAGATCTACGTGGCGCCGTGCACGGAGTTGGAGCAACGCATCGCTGCCATCTGGGCCGAGGTGTTGCAGCTGAAGCAGATAGGGCTGGCCGACAATTTCTTCGAGTTGGGTGGGCACTCCTTGTTGGCAGCCCAGGCCATCTCCCAAATCAATACGCAGCTCGGCATCGATGCATCGCTGCGGCTTATCTTCGAGAACCCCATGTTGAGCGAATTCTCCAAGGCATTGGAAAACCATGGCCTGTCCCTGACCGATGGCGGTCTGAGTGATATCGAAAAACTGATGGATGAAATGGCGGAGGCTTGAGATGGACAGGACTGCAGTAGAACGTATTGCCAGGCGCTTCGTCAGCCTACCGCTGGAACAGCGTAAGCAGATCCTCGACAAGATGGTCGAGACCGGCCAGAGCTTCAGGCTTCTGCCCATAATGCCAACACGGAGGGAGGTACAGCGCATACCTCTATCCTATGCCCAGCAGCGTTTGCTCTTCCTTTGGCAAATGGAGCCGGACAGTTCCTCCTACAACGTACCGATGGCTGTCCGCCTGCGTGGCCGCCTGGATGAACAGGCCATGTCACGTGCCTTGGAACTGCTGGTGGAGCGGCACGAGTCCCTGCGTACCCGTTTCGTGTCGATGGAGGGTGAGTTCTATCAGGAAATCCTCCAGGAGTCTCCGGCAGCTTTGGAGATCGTCTCCTTCACGATCGGGGTGGACGAAGCGGTTTTGCAGGAGGCTGTCCGCAGTGAGCTGGCCAGGCCCTTCGACCTGTTGCAGGGGCCATTGTTGCGAGCCCGGCTTCTACGCCTGGATGAGTCCGATTACCTGTTGACGCTGTGTATGCACCATATCGTTTCCGATGGCTGGTCGGGCGAGGTGATGGTGGCGGAGTTCATCCAATTCTACCGTTCCTTGGTGGAGGGGCGGGATGCCGGCCTAGCGGATCTGCCGATCCAGTACGCCGACTATGCGATCTGGCAGCGGGCCTGGTTGGAGGCCGGGGAAGGACAGCAACAGCTGGACTACTGGAAGACCCAACTGGGCGAGGAGCAGCCGCTGCTGAGCCTTCCCCTGGATTATGAGCGTCCCGCCATACCGAGCCATGCTGGTGGGGTGGTGCGTGCAGATATCCCGCGAGAGCTGGCTGTGAGTCTGCGGGCACTGGCTCGCAAGCGTGGTCATACCCTGTTCATGGTGATTTTGGCGGCGATGGCCGTGGTGCTGTCTCGGCACAGCACCCAGTCGGATATTCGCATCGGTGCCCCCAATGCTGGCCGCACGCGCAAGGAGCTGGAAGGGTTGATCGGCTTCTTTATCAACACCCAGGTGTTGAGGGTGGAGGTGGATGAGCGTTGTTCCTTCGCTGAACTGCTCGATCAGGTACGAACCGTTGTGGCCGATGCTCAGGCCCATCAGGAACTGCCCTTCGAGCAACTGGTGGATGCTCTGGTGCCGGAACGGACTCTGGGCTACAACCCGCTGTTCCAGTTCAAGATCAACCAGAATGTCGCCGGAAAAAACGGTATTGGGCGCCTGGGCGAGCTGGAGGTGGAGGGCTTCCCACTGGAGGATGGTGATGCGCGTTTCGATCTGGCCTACGATTTCACCGATACGCCGGAGGGAATAGAGGCTTCTTTCACCTATGCCAAAGATCTCTTCCAGGCAGCCACCATCGAGCGTCTGGCGGATTCTCTGCAGTCTGCCCTGACAGCCTTCGTAGCGGCACCGAACTTGCGTCTGCTCGATCATCCCGAGCGCTCCATCACGGCCAGGTACGGGCAAACCCACACGTTTCCCTGCACGGATTTTCTCGCTCTTTGGCAGCAGGGCTTACAACGTGGCAGGGGAGCTGTGGCGTTGCGGGCTGGTGCCCGGGAAATCGGCTACGAGGAGCTGGAGCGAGAGACCAATCGTCTGGCTCGCTATTTGCGGGAACAGGGCATAGTCTCGGGCCAGATCGTGGCCTGTTGTCAGGAACGCTCCATCGACTGGGTGATCGGGATGCTGGCGGTGCTCAAGGCCGGTGGCGTTTACTTGCCCCTGGACAGCCAGCAGCCTGTCGAGCGATTGCAGCAACTGCTGCATGACAGTGGGGCTGCTCTGTTGATCCATGACCGCCATGATGAGCGCTTCTCCGCACTCGCGGGGCCGTCCGTCCGGGTTTACGAACCGTCCTCATGGGTGGAGTTCGATGATCGTCCGATAGCCCTGTTCGTCGACCCCGAACAACCGGCCTATCTGATCTATACCTCGGGCTCCACTGGTCAGCCGAAAGGGGTTCTGGTCAGCCACCGATCCTTGGCGAATTACGTTCAAGCCGTATTGGAGCGATTGCAATTGGCGCCGGATGCCAGCATGGCCATGGTTTCCACCATCGCTGCCGACCTGGGACATACCGTGCTTTTCGGTGCCCTGGCCTCGGGGCGCTTATTGCACTTGCTGCCCCAAGATCTGGCTTTCGATCCCGATGGTTTTGCAGCCTATATGGCCGAGCACCGGGTGGGTGTCCTGAAGCTGGTACCGAGCCATCTACAAGGATTGCTGCAGGCGGCCAATCCGGCGGATGTGCTGCCTACCCATGCCCTGCTGCTGGGGGGCGAGACCTGTCCCTGGTCCCTGGTCGAAAAGATCCGCCAGCTCAAACCCGCTTGCCGCATCGTCAACCACTATGGCCCTACCGAAACTACCGTCGGCATCCTCACCCATGAGGTACGTCAGCGCCTTGAGAGCAGCAGAAGCGTTCCGGTGGGGGTGCCCCTGGCCAACTGCCAGGCGACGATTTTGGATGACTATTTGAACCCTGTTGCCGAGCATGTTGCTGGCGAACTCTACCTGGGAGGAGAAGGAGTGGCCCTGGGGTACCTGGGGAGGCCGGCCCTGACTGCGGAGCGCTTCGTACCGACGGAGGAGGGGCAGCGACTCTATCGAACTGGAGACCGAGCGCGCCTTGGTCTGGATGGGCTGGTGGAGTTCGTCGGCCGTGCTGATGATCAAGTGAAAATTCGTGGTTATCGGGTCGAACCGGGGGAAGTAGGGCGGGTATTGATGGGGCTCGCCGGAGTGAGGGAGGCCGTGGTACTGGCACAACCTCTGGATAGCGATCCGACTCGCCTGCAACTGGTGGCCTATTGCTCGGTGGAGCCGGACATCCATGCGGAAATGCTGCAGCAGGGGCTACAGCAGTGTTTGCCGGACTATATGGTGCCGGCCCAGATTGTGCTGCTGGAGCGTCTGCCGCTGACCGCCAACGGCAAGCTGGACAAGCGTGCCCTGCCAACGCCAGGGGCATTGACTCGGGGCTACGTAGCGCCGTTGGGAGAGATCGAGGAGAAGCTGGCTACGGTTTGGGCCGAAGTGCTCAAGCTCGAACGGGTTGGCAGCACCGATAACTTCTTCGAACTGGGTGGTGACTCCATTCTCAGTCTGCAGATCATTGCCAGGGCCAAGCGCCAGGGCATCAGGTTGACGCCCAAGCAGTTGTTCGAGAAGCAGACCGTTGGCCAACTGGCCCAGGTGGCCAAGCTCATTGAGGATAAGAAGCCTGCCTCCACTGCCCAGGATAGTCCGGTGGCCGGAAGCATGCCATTGTCGCCGATTCAGTCGCGTTTTTTCGAACTGGACATCCCTCAACGCCATCACTGGAACCAGTCCGTGCTGCTCAAGTCAGGCATGCGTATCGAACCGGAGCCGTTGCTGGTATCGCTGCATGCCCTGGTTCAGCACCACGATGCCCTGCGCCTGCGTTTCAGCAGGCAGGATGGGCAATGGCGGGCAGACTTCCGTGACCAGGAAGGCGCCGAGTTGTTATGGCAAAGCGAACTGTCCGACATCAGCGAGCTAGAGGCATTGGCCAATGAGGCCCAGGCCAGTCTGTCCCTGGATCATGGGCCGCTGCTGCGGGCTGTGTTGCTGGCACTGCCTGATGGTCAACAGCGCCTGTTGCTGATTATCCATCACTTGGTGGTGGATGGCGTGTCATGGCGGGTATTGCTGGAGGATTTGCAGACGGCCTATGGACTGGCGGTGCAGAATAACCAGCCTCGGTTGCCGGCCAGAACCAGTTCCTTGCAGAGTTGGGCCGAGCATCTCCATGGTTATGCCCTTGGCGAGGCTTTGCAGGTCGAGCAGGACTACTGGCTGGAAAGTCTGGGGGGCGCGACCGAGGAGCTACCGCGGGATAATCCCGAGGGTAATCAGTCCAGTCGGTTGGCTCGGTCGGTCACCACGCGTCTGGATGCCGAACTGACCCATAAGCTTTTGAAGCAGGCACCCTCCGCCTACCGCACGCAGATCAATGACCTGCTGCTGACCGCACTGGCCCAGGTGTTGTGCCAGTGGAGTGGGCAGAGTTCGGTGCTGGTGCAGATGGAGGGGCATGGCCGGGAGGACTTGTTTGAAGATCTGGATCTGAGCCGGACGGTGGGCTGGTTCAGCAGCCTGTTCCCGGTGCGCCTCACGCCCCGTGAGGATCTGCAGCAATCGATCAAGGCGATCAAGGAGCAGTTACGTGCGGTGCCAAACAAGGGGGTCGGCTACGGCATCCTACGCTATCTCGGCAGCGAGTCTTGCCGGACGAAGATGAGCCAGTTGCCCGAAGCACGGATCACGTTCAATTACCTTGGCCAGTTCGATGGCAGTTTCTCTGAGAGCGATGGTGCCTTGTTCATGCCGGCTGCGGAGAGTGCCGGCAGTTCCCGGAGCGAAGAGGCACCGCTGGGCAATTGGCTGAGCATCAATGGCCAAGTCTATGGCGGGGAGCTGCAACTGGTATGGACTTTCAGCCAGGAGGTCTATCGTACGGAAACCGTTGAACGACTGGCCAAGGCTTACGAGCAGACACTGGCGGAGATCGTCACCCACTGCACGGATGAAGGGCATCGGGGCGTGACACCGTCGGACTTCCCTTTGGCTGGCCTTGCCCAGGAGCAACTGGACAGCTTGCCGGTCGCCGCCGGGGATATCGAGGATATCTATCCATTGTCACCGATGCAGGAAGGCCTGCTGGTGCATACGCTGCTGGAGCCGAACTCGGGCATCTACCTGATGCAGTACTGCTACCAGGTGGATCACGCCATCGACCATGCTCTATTCGAGCAGGCCTGGACAATGGTCGTGCAGCGTCATGCGGTTCTGCGAACATCTTTCTGCTGGGATCTGGGTGATCAGATGCTGCAAATCGTGCACCGTGATTGCCGTCCGGATCTGCGTTTTCTGGACTGGCGGGACGTCCTTGAGGTGGATTATGAACGCCACCTCATGGACGAGTTGGAGGCTGAACTTCATACCGGCTTCGACCTAGCGCGGGAAGTGCCTTTCCGCCTGCGCCTGATTCAACTAGCGGATGCCCGTTACGGCTTCGTCTTCAGTAACCACCATATCTTGCTGGACGCCTGGTGCCGCATGGGGGTGGTGGACGAGTTCTTCAAACTCTACAGCGCTCTGAGCGAGGGACGCGATAGCCGCTTGCCGATCCCCTGCCTGTACCGAGACTTCATTGCCTGGCTGCAGCGTCAGGATCACCAGGCTTCCGGGCTATTCTGGAGACAGCAATTGGCTGGCTTCGAGCGTCCCACTGGCTTGCCTTACGATCATCTGGTGGCCAGGGATCGTGGGGCATCGCTGATTGGTGATTGCCTGGTCGCTCTGAGCGAAGCGCAAAGCCAGCGTATGGTGCGCACCGTCCAGGCTAACCAACTGACGGTCAATACCCTGGCACAGGCCGCCTGGGCGCTGTTGCTGCAGCGTTACAGTGGTGACCGGGATGTACTGTTTGGAGTGACTGTGGCGGGGCGTCCGGTGGAGTTTCCGGAAATGCAGACGACAGTAGGGTTATTCATCAACAGCATTCCCTTGCGGGTTCGGATTCCTGGGGCCGAGGCCAATCCCATCGTCAGGGACTGGCTGCAGGAACTGCTGCAATACAACCTGGCTTTGCGCGAACACGAGCATATTCCCCTGGTTGATATCCAGGCGCAGAGTGAAATCGGGCGGGGCCAGCCCCTGTTTGACAGCCTGTTCGTCTTCGAGAATGCACCGATTGCAGACAGCATCGGCGAAAGTGCCGGTGACATGCGTGTGAGTGCCGGCTCTTCGCGAACCCACACCAACTACCCCATCACCGTGGTGGTCTATCCGGGGGCACCTCTGGGGTTGCATCTGTCCTACGACCAGCGCTATTTCGAGCACGCGACCATGCAGCGTCTGCTGGATGACTTCAGATGCCTGCTGCTGGCTTTGATGGATGGTCTGGAGCGGCCGTTCCATGAGCTGGAGTGGCCTCGGGATTCGCTGGTTGGAATGTGTGAAACGACAGGCACCGAACCGTTGCCTGACGTTTTACGACAAGGCTACGCCAGGCTTGTCGAAGAGACGATGAGCCATGTGCCGGAGCGTGTAGCCGCCAGTTGCCTGGGCGAACGCTGGACTTATGAGGATCTGGATAGCAACTCTCACCGTCTAGCCCAGGTGTTACAGGCCAAGGGTATCGGTGTGGACAGTCTGGTGGTGGTGCTAGCCGAACGTGGCCTGCCGATGTTGGGGATGATCACGGGAGTGCTTCGAGCAGGAGGTGGTTATCTGGCGCTTGATCCTGCTCTGCCAAAGCAGCGGCTGGCGGAGATCCTGGCGCTGAGCGGTGTCCGCATGCTGGTTTATGGCGAAGCCCAGAAGGATTTGGCCTGCACGCTCCTGGAGCAAAATCCCGTTCAGTCGTTGAGCTGGATCCAGGTGCAGAACGATGCATGCACGCTGTTGCCGCTGCAGCCTGGCTTGGCGGATGCTTCGCGTCAGTTGGCATACGCCATTTTCACCTCGGGATCTACCGGCACACCCAAGGGCGTGATGGTAGAGCAGGGCGGGATGCTCAATAACCAACTTTCCAAGATTCCCTGCTTTGGCCTGAACGAGCGGGACGTGATCGCCCAGACCGCCTCGCAGAACTTCGACATTTCCGTCTGGCAGTTGCTGACGGCTGGGCTTTGCGGTGCCCAGGTCGATATTGTACCCGACGCTATCGTGAAGGATCCCGAGACCTTGCTCGAGCATGTCCGGCAGGTGGGGATTACTATTCTTGAAGTCGTTCCGGCCTTGATCCAGGGGATGCTCGAACTGCCCGCCAGGGAACTGCCGAGCCTTCGCTACCTGCTGACCACGGGGGATGCGATGGCTCCGGAGCTGGCGGCCAGATGGCTCGAGCGCTATCCACATATCCCGCTGGTCAACGCCTATGGGCCGGCCGAGTGCTCGGACGATGTCGCCCTGCACTGGCTCGCTGCCGAAGACTGCAAGGGTATACGCCTGCCGGTCGGGATGGCGACTGCGCACAATCGACTCCATGTCCTCAACGACCTGCTGGAGCCCATGCCTGGCAGGGCTACGGGAGAACTGTACATCTCCGGCATCGGGGTGGGGCGTGGCTATATGCATGACGCCCGGCGTACCGCCGAGGCATTTGTTCCCGATCCATTCTCCACCCTAGGTGGGCGTCTCTATCGGACAGGCGATCTGGTGCTCAGGCGTGACAGGGATGAAGTACTGGAATATGTCGGCCGTGCCGACTACCAGGTCAAAATTCGCGGTTTTCGCATTGAACTGGGGGAAATCGAGTCTCGCCTGCAAAAGCATGAGGCGTTACGCGAAGTGGCGGTAGTGGATGCCGATTTTCCTAACGGCAAGCAATTGGTCGCTTATGTCACAGTTGTAGATCGGAGCCTGATCGAGGCGACGATGGAGCAGCAGCATGTTCTGTGGGAGGGGCTGCGTGACTTTCTCCGTGCCACCTTGCCGGACTATATGGTTCCGGCGCATTTCGTGTTGTTGGAGAAACTGCCGTTGACCGGCAACGGCAAGCTTGACCGCAAGGCGCTGTCGCAGATCGAGGTCGGCCAATTTCAGCAGAATTTCGTGGCCCCCAGAAATGAGTTGGAGAGCAAGATCGCGGAAATCTGGGGCCAGGTTCTGAAAGTGGATAGGGTGGGCCTGACGGACAACTTCTTCGAGTTGGGAGGTGACTCGATCGCCTCGGTGAGGGTGGTGGCCAGGATCAAGGAAGGTCTGGGGCTGGAAGTCCGGCTGCAGGATCTGATGTCTTTGCCACGACTGATGGACTTTGTCGAAGCCATAGCGGAAAGCGGAACCAAGCGGCTGATCGTGAAGATGAACGAGTATGCCGGCGTGGCCAAGCCGCTGTTTTGCCTGCATCCATCTTATGGAACGATCTACGACTACTACCCGCTGGCGATGGCTTTGCGCGACCAGGCCCCGGTCTATGGGATCGCCTGCCGTTCCTACGCCGAAGGGCGCTGGGTCGAGCAATCCTGGAGCCAGGTCGTCGATGACTATCTGCGTGAGATTCTCAGTGTGGAGAGCGAGGGGCCTTACCTTCTGCTCGGCTGGTCTCTGGGAGGTAATCTGGCCCTGGAAATATCCAATCGACTTGAAGGTATGGGCAAGAGGGTGGTGTTCGTCGGTTGGATCGACGCACCGGTGGTACCTCAGAGAGGGGGCGATTCCCGCGAGATGCTGGATGTGCCGGAGGAGGATCGAAGCGATGCCCATGCCAATCTGTTGGACTCGTTCTGTCTGATATTCCCGCAGTTCGCATCCGAGATTCGGGACTTTTCCACTACTCTGGAACCGTCTGCACCTCTGGCCGATAGGATGAAGGCACTGGAACAGTGGATCGATTCTCGTCTTGGAGATGGAATGATGAGCCAGCTACGCAGTGGGCTGGGTGAGGTCGACGTGCAACTGGTTCAAGAGGTCAGTAGAGGCTTCAATACGTTGCTTGATGATTTCGAGTTTGGTACGGGCAAATCGGAAATTATCAGTTGGTGGGCTGGAAGTGGTAACTATGAGGCCAATAAGGAGGCTCTGGAGCGCGTTGCTCAAGAACGGCTGCGGGAGTCGATCATTGTCGATGCCTATCATGATGAAATCACCAATCATCCGATGTTCATTGGAACGCTTCGCGAAGCGCTTACTAGACTTGCTCGGGAGCCTGGTGATGAATGAAGCTAATCGGGATCCGGTGTTACCGCATGGTGCAATGCAGGAAGCTATTCATGGCTTCCTGCGTTTACAGTCAGAAGAGACAGGTTTTCGTAGCGCTATGAGGGAGATGAAGTTGAGCTGTTTATATACTCGCCCATCCATTCCCGGCTTTGATGTTGCGTTGCCTGAGAGAGAAGAGACGGGGCTGGCCTTGATCTTTGGCAGTACGTTACTGCAACGTGCGTCTGAAAAATGCAGAAACCCGGATGGAGTCCGGGTTTCCTTGTGCACAGTTGCTTAAATTATTTTCGACGTTTCCCTAAAAGCTGTATTTGGCCGAAAACGTAAGATTGCGGGGTTCTCCGTAAAAACCGTAGCCGTCAACTATGCCAGAATAGTAGACCTTGTCGAAGACATTGTTGAGGTTGGCCTGGAAACTCAGGTTATGGCTGGCCTGATAGGTTCCGAAGAGATGGAGTAATTCATAGCTTCCCTGTACTGTATCTTCGCCGGCCGGGCCTATGTCCTTCTCGTAGGTTCGGCTTTGCCAAGTAGCATGTCCACCTAGTGTGACGGCGCTCAGGTTGCCAGGCAGTCTATAGGCACTGGTGAGACGCAGCAGGTTTTGCGGTTCCATGGTTTGAATGGAGGTGCCATCGCCAGACTTGGCAAGGCGTCGAGTAAACCCACCCGAGATATTCCAATTCGGAGTCAACTCTCCGGATATCTCCAATTCATAACCGCGGACGGTAGCGCCTTTGATCGCGCGGTAGCGGTTTTCACCATCGATGACCGTATCGAACTCGGCAAGGTTGTCCTGCTTGACCTTGAATACCGCTGCGGAAAGGTTGAGTCGACCATCATAGAATTCGCTTTTGATCCCGGCTTCATAGTTGGTGCCAGTGACAGGATCCAGCAGCGTACCGTTTCGGTCTCTATTGGTTTGCGTCTGGAAAATGTCCGTATAGCTCACGTAGACGGAATGGTTGTCAGTGATGTCATAAACCAGACCGGCATAAGGTGTCAGTTCGCTGCTATAGCTGGCGGAGGTTTTCGTCGAGGAAGTGCTATAGGTTTCGTCGAATTTCGCATCCGTCATCCGCAGCCCGGTGATAAGCTTGAGTGAGTCGGCCAGGTTCCAGCGGGCTGCAACGTAAGCTCCCGTTTCACGCCATTTGGAGTCGCGAGTGCGGTTGTAGTCTTTGCCGAATTCTGGTTTAGGGTAATTATCTCTGTCGTAGAAGTTATCCAGCGGAGCGGAGCTCAACAGCGGGTGCCATTTATATTTTGCTTCGTATTGGCTGTAAGAGTATCCGAGTACCAGTTCATGCTCGCGACCAAAGGTAGGAAATAGGCCTGTGGTGTAAGCGTCTATCGCGTCCTGCTTCGTGTCGATGTGGTAGCTAGTGGAGAATGCTCCTATACCTTGGCCTGTTGTGACGTCGGGAAAGCCATACATGTACAGCAGTTTTGGACTGGCTTCGATATCACGGTGGGTATATTGCAGTTTGGCTTGCCAGCTATCGTTGAGCCTGTGTTCCAAGCTGGCGAAGGCTACGGTTTTTTCTTTGTCGAGAGACGTCCAGTCAGCGGCAGTTGTAGTCGATCGAGAGAAATGAGTGCGTTTGCCGTTGGCGTAGAAGAAGGGAACTGGAGCTCCGTAGGTGACGCCACTGGCATGGCTGTTCTGGTAATCAACGCCAAGTGTCAGCAGAGTTTCATCACTTAGGTCTGCTTCGAGTATTCCATACAGGCCCGTGGCGTCCTTACCGTAATAATCCAGGTTGGATTTGCGATCACCGTAAGTACCGACAAAGCGGCCGCGGATCCGGCCGTCGCTTGACAGAGGACCGGACAGATCCAACTCGCTGCGATAATTATCCCAGCGGCCAGCACTGCCTTGAACGTGCCCTTGGAAGTCGCTTGTGGGGCGTTTTCGTACTAGGTTGATGGATGCTGAGGGCTCTCCGCTCCCGGTCAGCAGGCCGGTAGCCCCGCGAACGATTTCCACCCGATCATAGGTGGAAGTATCGGACAACAGATCAGTTTCGTAGCCGAAGCCATTATCTCTGGTTGGTATGCCGTCGTATTGCAGTTTGGTAATGGCGAAACCACGCGCATAGATATAGTGGCGGTCACTTTCGGTTCTGCTGAGTGTAACGCCGGTGCTGCGTTCGAGGACGCTGGCGATATCGGTGAGGTTTTGATCATCCATCTGCTGTCGTGTCACGACACTTACAGACTGGGGCGTTTCCCGGATGGAAAGGGGCAGCTTCGTCGCCGTCCGCATTGATTTCGTAGTGTAGGAGTCGGTGTTTTCTGTGGTTTCGCCCAGATCGCTGCCTGTGATCGTTACCGGTGACAGCTCCAGCGAACTGCTACCCGAGCCCTGTACCGTCACAGTATTGCCATTCAATTGATAAGCGACCCCAGTGCCCTGAAGTAGGGTCCTAATCGACTCGTCCAGGCCGTAGCGACCGTTCAGGGCATTGGAGCGAAGGCCCTGGATGTCGCTCGGGTTGTAGAGAACCTGCACGTCGACCTGCTCGGCGAGCTTCTGCAGGGCCTGGGCGAGCGGCTGTGCTGGGATATCCAGCGTCCACTCCTGGGCCTGAACCTGCGGTGCCACCGCCAGGGTGAGCGCCAGGCCGAGGCCGGCTGGCGATAGCCGGGAGCGTATGCTGCCGCGCATCAGCAACGCTTTGGCCAGGGGACGCAATTTGCTCAAGTGTTGTTTTGGCATGGTTATATTTCTCGGATGATGCAGTTGAGAATTTATTTCATTAGCGCTACTAAGACGCAAGAATTAAAAAAACCGGAAGAATCGTGCAAAGAATTCTCGATCAGGCGGGCACCGCTTCGCTCCTGACCCTGCCGGACTCCATTCGTACCAGTTGGTCTGCCATGTCGAAATAGCGGTCGTCATGGCTGATGACGATGATGGTCTTGCCCAGGCGTTTCAGGTCTGGCAGCAGCTCGGTGTAGAAGATACGTCTGAAGGTCGGATCCTGATCCGCGGCCCATTCGTCGAACACCAGTACTGGGCGCTCCTCGAGCCAGGCGTTGATCAGGGCCAGGCGCTTGCGCTGTCCGGTGGATAGATCGGTAGTGCTGAAAGCGCCATCGCGGATGCTGACCTTGTGGGCAATCTCCAGGCGTTGCAGATATCGGCCAGCGTCTTCGGGGAGTTGCTGGCCCCCTTGCACCACCTCGTCGAACAGGTAGTAGTCGGCGAATATGGTGGTAAATAGTTGGCGATAGTCGTCGCGGTTTTCCGCTGTCACTGCCTGGCCATCAAGGCGGATCTCGCCCTGTTGTGGCGGGTAAAGGCCCAGCAGTAGCTTGATCAGGGTGGTCTTGCCGCAGCCGTTCTCGCCGACGATGAAGACGATGTCGCCCTGCTCGATGCGCAGGTTCACCGGCCCCAGGCGGAAGGGCTCGCTACCCTCGATGGGGGGGAAGGCGTACTGCACATCACGCAACTCCAGGCTCCGGATGGTTCCGGGCTGGCTGTCCTTGTCCTCCAGCAACAGATGCGGCTCCGGCGATGAGAACTGTGCGGACAGCTCGGCGATGCGGCGAAAGGCGACCTGAGCACGGCTGACGATTGGCAGGGTGCCGACCAGATGTTCCAGCGGCCCTTTCATGTACAGCAGCACTAGCACGAAGCCACTCATCACTGTCTGATCCGCGTTGGGCCAATAGGACTGCAGGGCCAGCGCCAGGCCGATGACCACGAAGAACAGCATGGAACCGAAGATCTTGGCCACCACGAAGATGTTGATGGCACGGATCTGGGTGTCGCAGATATGGTCGGCGGTGCCCTGGATGCGCTGGCGGAACATGCGTTGCCGGCGTGGCCGATGGATACGCAGTTCCTTGGCACCCTGGGCAATGGCGTTGTAGTGCTTCTGCAGTTCGTCTTCGGCGTCGCGGGCGGCAAGGAACCCCTTGATGCCATGAGTTCGGGCGACGTACTGGGCCGAAGTGCCGATGGCGATGGCGACCAGCATCAGCAGGAACACCGGCCAGGACAGCATGGCCAGGTAGCCCAGGCAGCCCAGGGTGACGGTCATCGAGATCGCCAGTGGCGCGAAGGAGAAGGCGAAGTCGCTGATGGTGTCCACGTCATGGGTCAGTACTGGGATCAGCCGATGACTGCGATAGCGCTCGATCTGCTCGATGGGGGCTGACAGCACCTTCTCGCCCAGCTCCTTGCGCAGCTTGGCGATGATGTGTTGCCCCACATGGTTGGTACCGATATCGGACAGGATCGAGCTGAGCAGTGCCAGCAGGCAAAGGCCAGCGAAGGCCAGGACGACGCCTTGGCTCAGGCCCTCGGTGGAATGCAGGGCCTGGTTGATGAGGGCCAGCAGGGTCGTGATGCTCATCCCGCCCAGTATGCCGAGGACAGTAGAGACCGTCACCAGCAGCCAGAAGGGTTTGAGCAGGAGCAGGAGTTCGCCGAAGGCGCCGCGCGTGGGCTGGGTCATGAGGGCTTTCCGTTTCAGGCGTGGAAGGGATGCTTCTGCAACTGAACGAATGCCGTGCCGGGGGATTTAGCTCCCGGCACGGCTCGGCCACTCGGCGTCTATCTGATGGGGTCAGAGCTCTCGCGCAACGCGGAAGCCGATCCAGTCGCCGCGGGTATTCTTGTAGGCATTGTTGCGGTTGCCCGAGCGGGAGAAGATCGGCGGCTCGCCCCAATCGTTGCCGCGGATCTGCACCAGATCACACTGCGCGTCGTCTATCCAGGCGCTGCCATCCACGGGCGCGCCTTCGTAGCTGTCATGCCAGCAATCGGCGACCCACTCGTAGACATTGCCATGCATGTCGTAGACGCCAAAGGCATTCGGCGGATAGCTGCCTACGGGGGAGCTGTAGGTGTAACCGTCCTTGGGGCCATAGGTATTGGCGTGCTGGCTGATCTGGTACTCGCCTTCTTCATCGAAGGGGAAAGGGAAGGGGGCGGTGGAGCCGGCCCGAGCGCCGTACTCGCGCTCGGCTTCGCTGAGCATCCGGTAGGTCTGGCCGGTCTTCTTCGACAGCCACTGGGTGTAGGCCTGAACCTCATGGTAGTCGACGCACACGGCGGGCTGCCGGGGGCCCTGTTCATAGCTCGGCTTGCCTGCCTCGCACCAGCGCCCTGGGCGCTTGTCGCCGCTTTTGATCACTGTGTCCGACTGCTTGATATAGGCATCGAGTTCTGCGGCAGTCACCTGGTAGCGGCTGATGGCGAAGGGTCTGGCGAAGGCTACGGTGCGTAGCGGCCCCTCGTCATGCTGGCGGCCTACCTCGTTTTCGGGAGTGCCCATGACGAAGCTGCCGGCTGGTAGCACGACCATTTCGGGGCAGTTTTCGCAGTCCTTGAACACGGTGCCGGGGGCGGGCGTTTTCTGCGCCGCCTGGAGAGAGGAGGCAGCAGCCAGGCAGAGTAGCAGGAGACTTCCAAGGGGATATTTGTAATGCATCTTGCTTGATCCTTCATCGAGTAGGTGAAAACGGGTCGTGAGGACGGTCTGGATGTGGGCTCAGGGCTTTTCTGGTTTGGCCAGTCGTTGCGCTGACTCCCAGACCCGCAGGAAGTTGCCGCCCCACAGCTTGGCGATGTCTTCGTCGGAGTAGCCGCGCTGGATGAGTTCGGCGGTGACGTTGCGCGTGTCGGCGACGTTTTCCCAGCCGATCAGGCCGCCGCCGTCGTTGAAGTCCGAGCTGATACCTACGTGGTCGATGCCGATTTTCTTCACCGCATAGTCGATGCTGTCACCGAGCTCTTTCAGTGAAGCGCGGGTATCGGCCTCTAGGATCGGGTAGAGGCGACTGGCATATTCGCCGAATCGTTGCTCCGGCCAGATGGAGAAGACCGGGTCGGCGGGCATGCTGGCCTGGGACAGGTTTTGCACCTCGGGCAGGTCGAACTCGGCACGCATACGGTTGACCTTGTCCAGGGCGTCCTTGGAGAACGCCTTGAGCTGAGAGCTGAAACCGACGATATGCACCACGCCGCCGGTATCGCGGATCAGGCGCATCTCCTTGTCGGTCAGATTGCGCTGCAGATCCACCAGGCCCCGTACGCCGGAGTGGGAGGCAATGATGGGGGCGCGGCTCAGTTCGGCTGTCTGTTCCAGTGCGGCGGTGGACATCTGCGATACGTCGACGACCACGCCCAGGTCGTTGAGGCGCTGTACCGCCTGACAGCCCAGTTCCGAGAGGCCGCCATGTTCATCGGGCGAGTCGCCGAAGAATGGCATCGGCCGTGACGAATCGGCCCAGGCATTGTTGGCGACGTAGTTGAAACCGAAGATGCGCATGCCGCGCGCGGCCCAGTCGTCCAGCCGGGCAACGTCGTCGCCCAGTGGGTAAGCGTTGAGCATGCTGATGACGATGGCGAACTTGCCTTCGTGGGCCAGGCGACGGAAGTCGGCCGGGGTATAGGCGATGCCAGCGCGCTCGGGAAAGTCGCGGGCGATGCCGGTGATGATGCGGTAGCGGGTTTCCTGTTCATGCCGTGCCGCTTCGACGAAACCTGCAGTAGGGCGGTGAGGGCTGTTGGCGCCGGTCCAGAATTCGGGCCAGGCAAAGATGGTCAGTGCGGCGCCGCTCAGGCGGCCGCGCTCGGCCTTGACCAGGTCGAACTGCTCGGTTCCGTCGCGATCCGCTTCCGCGCCTTCGCTGCCGAAGTGCAGTGGAATGTCCAGGTGAGCGTCGAACGAAAGAATACGATCCTGCAGCGCATTGGCTCGCTCGATGATCTCTTTCGGATACAGAGGTGTCTCGCGAATCAGGAGCCACCAGGCCAGTGCCGCCCCGGCCAGGAGTGATAGTGACAGGATCGATAATGACCATTTCCACGTGGTGCGACTCGTACTCATGGGGCTCCCTTGTGCGTGGTGCTGCGCCGGCAGGGATGCCGGCGATTGTTGGGAGAACGAGCAGGATGGGGTGAAATTTATGGGCTGCTCTGCCCGGCGGCGGTGATGTCTGTAACCATTCATGTGGCTCGGTACAGAAGTGCCGGTTAGCCAGAGTCGCGCACCGCTGACGTAGTAGGTATCGACACCGCCAGGGGGCGAACCACTACAACGAATACAACCAGTTGAGGTTCCTGTAGCTCAGATCCGACGTGAACGGGCCCAGCGCTAGGCCAAAGCCGATGGCGAGGATGACGAACCAGCGGTAGCGGTACACCACGTCGCCGATCGCGCCGGCCAGTACCGGGTCGCGCATCAGCAGCGTCAGTGAAATCGCCGTGTTGCTGACGGCAATGCTCCACCAGCGGGTGTAGTCCGATGCGATCAGATACAGGGCCAGAGGCGAGATGGAGCAGACCAGCAGGAAGCTTTCATGGGAGATCGGTCTGATGTGGCGCGACAGCGCCTTCAGTATCTTCGCGCCGATGAAGAATGTAGGGATCAGCCCGAACAACATGTTCAGGTGAAAGTTGAGATAGAGAACGCTCAGCATGACGCTCGCCGTTTCCGACGAGTTGCCCTCCAGCGTATTGAACAGGATGCCAACCGCCTCGATGTCGATGGGCTGAGTGGAGGCCAGAAGATGCTCGTAGTAGCCCTGCAGGGATATTTTCGAACTGGGGTTGCTGGTGCCGATGAAGATCACCTCGGCCAGAAGCAGGGCGAACACGATCAGAATCAGCACGCTGTCGACGCTCACCAGCTTCGGTCGGTTGGTGTAGAACCAGATTCCGATGAGCAGTGGCACGAACATTACGAAGCTGGCTTCGTGGATCGGAATGACCAGGCCTCCGGCCAGCAGAACCGCAAGTGCGCCGACCTTGGCCGGGCACTTGAGGATCACCGCGATACCGAGGATAGCGATCAGGTAGTTGATGTTGTCGAGGAAGCCGGCTGCCTGGGCGAAGTGCGGAATGATCAGCGGGTGGCAGATGAAGAACATCGTCAGCAGGAAAGCGGCCGTGCTCTGCCTGCAATAGGCAAGTGCCGAGCGTGACAGCAACCAGAGCAGGGCGGCGCAGATCGCAAGGGCGAAGAGAAAGGCGCCGGCCATGTAGAACTCCGGGCTCGGCACGTAGCCGAACGCCTTGAGCAGGCCGCCGACTAGGCCTCTTCTGACCAGGCCGAAGTCATAGTTCAGCACCCACTGCGTATATACCCACTCATCGAAGTGATGCTCATAGGAGGTGAAAAACACGATCACGAAGGTCAGGAGCAGGATGTGCCACTTCTGCTTGTGGTGTTCTGACTGTTCCTGATCCAGCCAGTGGCCGCCAGGCGATAGGTTTCCTGCTGACATGCGAGCTCTCCAGTGTTCTAGCGAAGGGGATTGCGGTGCGTCGGAGCCGGCTGTGCCGGTGAGATTTCTGTCGTACCCATGCCCCGTGGGTCGCTGGCACCTTCGACCTTTCCGCTGCGCTTGTGCCAGTGAATGGATTGCTGGTTGCCATAGCTCGCGACCTGTTCCAGTCGATAGCCGCGAGACGCCAGCTCGTCGCGCTCGGCGGCGCTGAATGCATCGGGCTCATGGCTGATGACATCGGGCAGGTACTGATGGTGGTAGCGCGGCAGACTTACCCAGTGCGAGGCGGGTTCGTCCTGTAGATAAGCCAACAGGGAGATCAGGAGCATGCTGGGAATCTGGCTGCCCCCTGGCGTGCCGAATGTAACGAAGTCGCGGTCGGACTCGATGAAGCTCGGGGCCATGCTGGAGACTGGTCGTTTGCCGCCGGCCAGCGCGTTCGCGGTGCTGCCCTGTACGCCGTAGGCATTGCTGCCGGCCACGTCGATGGCGAAGTCATCCATTTCATTGTTCAGCAGGATGCCGGTGCCCGGGATGGTGAAGGCGGCGCCGAACATACTGTTGAGCGAGAGGGTCGCGGCGACGGCGTTGCCTTGCGCATCGAGAACCGTGAAGTGAGTGGTGTGTTCGCCTTCACGCCAGGGCTGTACCGGCGGCAGGCTGGCGCTGGGAGTGGCATGGTCGGGGGCGATGCCCTGCGCCTGCTGACGCAGATAGTCTGCGGAAGTCAGTCGCTGCAGCGGCATCTTGACGAAGTCCGGATCGCCCAGCACGCCCCGATCCCGGTAGGCGCGGCGTAGAGCCTCGACCACGTAATGGGTGCGCTGAACGGTGCCGGCCTCTTGCCAGGGCAGCGATTGCAGCATGCCGAGGCCCTGAAGCAGCACCAGCCCACCGGCCGAAGGCGGCGGCGCGCTGATCAGCTCGCCGCCTTGCGGTAGCGGCCAACGCAGGGGTTCCCGTTCGATGACCTGATATTCGCTCAGATCCTGCAGCGTCCAGGCGCCGCCATGTTTTCGCACGCCATCCACCAGCTTGCTGGCCAGCTCGCCACTGTAGAAACCGGCATGGCCATGCTCTGCCAGAAGCTGCAGGCTGGTCGCCAACTGCGGATTTTTCATTTGTTGTCCCTTGGCGGGTATTTTCCCGTCGACGAGAAACAGCTGTGCGCTGCCCGCATCCTGCTGCATGGCTTTCAGTCGATAGGAGGCCCACTCCCGGTAGTGTTCGTCGACTTCGACGCCGCTGCGGGCCAGGCGGATAGCGGGTTCCAGGCTCGCTGCGAGTGGCAGCCGGCCATAGTGTTCGGAGAGTTTGGCCATGGCGGCTGGCTGACCCGGTATGGCGCTGGCCAGGGCGCCGTCGTACGACAGGTCGGGTTGTATCTTGCCGTCGCGCATGTACTGCTCTGGCTTGGCGCCCAGCGGGGCGCGCTCGCGGGCATCGAGGAAACGATATCGAGGTGTTTCACCGGCTACGCGCAGCAGCAGGAAACCGCCACCGCCGAGTCCCGATCCGTAGGGCTCGACCACCGCCAGTACGCCGGCAATCGCCACGGCTGCATCGAAGGCGTTGCCGCCTGCTTCGATGATCTGGCGACCCGCTGCCGTGGCCAGGGGGTGAGGGGTGGTGATCACGTTCTGTCCGGGGGCGTCAGCCTGGGCCACGGGAGTCAGCGCCCACAGGCCGAGGGCCAGCGCCGACCATTTGCGGATAACACGATTGCTGTTCATAGCGCTTCCTGTGGCTTCACCTTGTTTCGCTCGTAAAGCGGTCAACTCAGGGGAGAACGAGCCAGGAAGCGGGGAATTTATGCTGGCGATGGTTCGTGATGGCGCAGGTGCATAAATTCCGGAGAGGCAGGTTCGTTCTTGGGGCATGCGCTCAAGAGAGCGGACAAGCGGATGGATACAGATGAAGGTTTCTCGGCGCGGCTTGCTGGCGGGGGCTGCAGCAGTGGCTGCTGTTGCGGGAGGGGCCGGCTTGCCCCTCGTGGGGTACCAGCGCTATCGGGCTGCTGAAGAGGCTGCATTGGTCGAAGAGCCCACGATCGAGCCGCCAACCCTCGCGCAGACTCTGCTGGCCGGCCGACTGGTTGGTATCTGGGATTTCCGCTTGCTCGACGGGCAGGGAGACTTTGCCGATTTCGCTGGCGAAGGGCTGGAGTTGCTGCTGGATGTCGGGCCAGGTGGCCGTGCGGTGCGTGGATATCTCGGGCGCCGGCCTTTTCTCGACGGAGGCTTTGAGCTGTTCGGCGATCTCTCGACCGACAAAGGCGCCAATCTGCGCTGGAAACTGGTGGGCAGCGCTGGGCAGGCCTATGAATGCACGGCGATCTTCGACGAGATCTGGGATGTCTGGAGTGCTGGTGGGGGAGAGGCGACCCTCAGTGGCAAACTGCGCCAACGTGGCACTCAGCCCGGGAGGTCAACGCTGCAGGCCGGGTTCCTGGCCAAGCGACGCCCCTTCATCGAGGCGCGAGAGCGGTTGCCCTATCAGCCGGAACTGCATGCCTGGCTGACTTCGCCCAGGCATCGTCTGTTCCACCAGCTCTGGCATGCCAGCCGTGACCGCTGGCATCGCCTGGATGACGACCGCAGGCAATCGCTCCGAGGGCTGGACTGGCAGCCGGGGCCACTGGGTGCTGAGCGTGATGCCCGCGGCAAGCACCGCCACCGTAACGGTTCCGGCGAAGATTTCCTGTTCATGCACCGGCAGATGCTGGGGCAGGCCCGTAGCTTCCAGGCGCTGCCGACCTGGAAACGGTTTCCCCCGCCCAGGCCCTTCATCGGTCATGGCATTCAGGCATTCGTGGATTACCTGGAGAACAAGGATGGCTACTCGGTGCCGCCTGCCTGGGAAATAGCGGGTGACGATGAGTTCAATCGGTGGTTGCGGGATGTGAAGAGTAGCGAGGGCTTCTACGGCAACTTCCAGCTGTGGGAGGCCCAGTACCAGAACCCGGATTACCTGGCCACCCTGTGTCTAGGGGAGCTGGGCAGTCGCATCGAGCTGGGTCTGCACGATTGGTTGCATATGTGCTGGGCGGCGGTGGGGCGTGACCCGAACAGCCGGTACCCGATGCTGTCCGACCGGGCGCCCAACGACTTTTCCGAGCGCTGGTTCCGGCCGCAGAACGACTACCTGGCCGATGCTTTTTCGTCCCATGTGAATCCGGTGTTCTGGGCTTTCCATAGCTGGATCGATGATCGCCTCGAGGACTGGTTTCAGGCACATGAGCAAGCTCATCCGGGTGAGGTTCAGCGTCGTGAAATCAGCGGCGTGCCGTGGTTCGCCAAGGGGCGCTGGGTCGAGGTCGAGGAACCCTGGATGGGGCCGACGCAGGCCGGTTGCGGTGCCTGGGGCCGCAGCAATGGCGGCGGCGGGGGAGAGCTGGACATCGAGACCATGAAGCTGGCGCTGCATGTCATCCATGACGATGAGGAGGAGGCCCAGCGCCTGGCCGGGCGGATTCCCAGGAGGCCCTGGTATGGCCGCTATCTGCCGCCAGGGCCCAGGTAGGCGCGATTACCATCGGTAGGGCGGGTGCAACCCGCCAGATCGCTATTGGCGGGTTGCACCCGCCCTACGAATTCGCGCATGGCATCGGTAAAGAATTCCATGGCCGCATCGTTCATGAAGAGGGCATCCGAGCCGGGTTGCCGAATGCGCTCTCATGAGGACGGAAATGTGGCTGAACTCCCGCTGGTAATCGATCTGGACGGCACCCTGCTGCGCTCCGACATGCTCCACGAGGCCAGCCTGCGTTTTGCCAAGCGCAGCCCGTGGCGTGTTGCCTCGTTGTTCGGCTGGCTGGCGCGCGGCAAGGCATACCTGAAGGAGCAACTGGCCCGGCAGACGCCGTTCGAGGTGGAGCACCTGCCCTACAACCGGGAAGTGATCGAGCTGATCGAACAGCATCGTTCACGCGGGACGCCGGTGGTGCTGGCGACCGCAGCGCACCGGTTGCACGCGGAAAAGATCGCCGCCCACCTGCAGGTCTTCGACCGGGTATTCGCCACCGAGCATGACTGCAACCTCGGCGCGAAAGCCAAGCGCGACCTGCTGGTGCGCGAGTACGGGGAAAAAGGTTTCGACTATGTCGGCAATGCCCATGCCGATCTGTCTGTCTGGGCCTCGGCCAACCGCGCTTATGTGGTGCAGCCGCATTCGGGAGTGGAGCGTCGGGCCAGGGCATTGGGTAACGTCGCGCGGGTTTTCAGGAGCGACGACAGTCTGCTGAAGAACTGGCTGAAGGCCCTGCGCCTGCACCAGTGGCTGAAGAACCTGCTGCTGTTCGTGCCGCTGTTTGCCGCCCACCTGGCCAGTGACCCGCAAAAGCTCATGCAGGTGGTCATCGCGTTCCTGCTGTTCGGCCTGTGCGCCTCCAGCGTGTACATCCTCAACGACCTGCTGGACATCGACGACGACCGGCGTCACCCGCGCAAAAGCGCGCGTCCCTTCGCGTCTGGCAGGCTCTCCATCCGCGCGGGATTGCTGGTCTTTCCCGTCCTCCTCGCGCTGGCTTTCATCGGTGCCTGGCTGTGGCTGCCGCCGCTGTTCGGTGTGGCGATGCTCACCTACTACTTGCTTACGCTGGCCTATTCCCTAGGGCTGAAGCGGATCATGGCAGTCGACGTCATCACCCTGGGTTTGCTGTACACCTTGCGGATCATCGCCGGTGCCCTGGTGCTCGACCTGCAGCCGACCTTCTGGATGCTGGCATTCTCCCTGTTCATCTTCCTCAGCCTGGCCCTGATCAAGCGTTATGCGGAACTGCGCGAGGCGCGCGAGTTGGGCAAGACGGGGCAGGCGTCGGGAAGAGGCTATTTTCCCGCCGATCTGGAGATGATTTCATCCATCGGCACCACGTCCGGCTACCTCGCCGTGCTGGTGCTGGCACTGTATATCCAGGAGATTTCCCACTCCGCGCTTTACCGCTACCCGGTGATTCTCTGGCTGGCCTGCCCGCTGCTGCTGTTCTGGGTCAGTCGAACCTGGTTCCTCACCCACCGCGGCCTGATGCATGACGACCCGGTGGTGTTCGCGGCCAAGGATCGCATCAGCCTGATCACCGGCGGGCTGTTCGCGCTGGTCTTCTGGTTCGCCACATGAAGTCGCTCGGTTCCTGGGGGCGCTATCCGCACTACCCGCAACAGCCGATTGCCTGCCACTGGCGGCAGGAGGTCGTGGATCAGGCCCTGGCCTGGCGCGGGCAGCAGGCCGCCGGACTGCCGTATGGCAATGGCCGCAGCTATGGCGACAGTTGTCTGGCCAGCAGCGACCAGGTGCTGTACATGCGGCCGCTGGCGCGTTTCATCGAGGTCGACTGGCAACAGGGCCTGGTCACGGTGGAGGCCGGCATGACCCTCGGCGAATTGCTCCAGCACAGCATCGCCAACGGCTGGTTCCTGCCGGTCACGCCGGGCACCCGCCTGGCTACCGTGGGTGGGGCGATCGCCAATGACGTACACGGTAAGAATCATCATGTGCAGGGCACCTTCGGGCGCCATGTCGAAAGCCTCGATCTGGTGCGCAGCGACCTCGGCCCGTTGCACTGCAGCCCACAGGAAAATACCGAACTGTTCAGCGCGACGGTGGGCGGGCTGGGGCTGACGGGCGTCATCGTCGCCGCGACGTTGCGCCTGCGACGCATCGCATCGAGCAAGATCCGCCTGCAGCAGATACGCTTCGCCAACCTGCGCGAATACTTCGCCGTCAGCGGCGAGCTGGACACCCAGCATGAATACAACGTCGCCTGGGTGGATTGCCTGGCGCCCGGGGCGAGCCTGGGGCGAGGCGTGTTCCTGGCCGGAGATCACCATGACCGGGCGCCCTGCAGGCCCAGGCCGGCCACCTCGCTACGCGTTCCCTTGACGCCGCCGCTGCCGCTGTTCAACAAACTGACGCTCAAGGTACTCAACGGCCTGTACTTCCACGGCAAGGGTACTCGCCCGGAGCGTTTGCAGGACTACGACGCGTTCTTCTATCCCCTGGATAGCCTGCTGGAGTGGAACCGCATCTACGGGCCTCAGGGGTTCCAGCAGTATCAGTGCGTCATTCCGCCCGCTGATGCCGAAGCTGCCATGGGCGAATTGCTTTCGACCATCCGTCGGCACAACGAAGGCTCGTTTCTCGCGGTGTTGAAGAACTGCGGAGACCTCCCGTCGCCGGGGTTGCTGTCCTTTCCCATGGCGGGCGTGTCCCTGGCGCTGGATTTTCCCCAGCGAGGGGCTGCGACACAGCGGCTTTTCGACAGGCTCGACTGCATCGTGCGCGAGGCTGGAGGGCGGCTCTACCCGGCCAAGGATGCGCACATGCGCGGTGATGACTTCCGGGTGGCGTATCCAGCCTGGCAGCGCCTGGAAAACCTGCGTGACCCAGCCCTGCTTTCCCGATTCTGGCAACGAGTGACCCAGCTATGAGCAATATCCTGATCATCGGCGGCACCTCCGCGATCGCCACCGCCTGTGCCCGCCTGTGGGCGCAACAACACGGCCGCTTCATGCTGGTCGGACGCAATCCGGAGAAACTGCAGCAGACAGCGGCCGATCTGCTGGCGCGCGGTGCCGCCGAGGTGCAGACCCATGTGCTGGATCTGGATGATCTCGGCGGCCATGCGGCGATGCTCGACAACGCCCAGCAGTTCCTGCGCAGGATCGATATCGCCCTGATCGCACACGGCAGCCTGCCGGATCAGCAGGCCTGCGAGAGCGATGCCGCCTTGGCCGTGCAGGCCTTCAGCCGCAACGGCCTCAACGTGATCGCGCTGCTGACCCGGCTTGGCAACCTGATGGAGGCCCAGGGCAGCGGCAGCATCGCGGTGATTTCCTCGGTAGCCGGCGACCGAGGCAGGCCCAGCAACTATCTGTACGGGAGCGCCAAGGCGGCTGTCAGCGTGTTCTGCAGCGGCCTGCGTGCGCGCCTGTTCAAGTCGGACGTTCACCTGCTGACGGTCAAGCCCGGCTTCGTCGACACCCCCATGACGCAGGGCCTGGCGCTGCCGGGCCTGCTGCTGGCCCAACCGGATCGGGTGGCCGCGGATATCGTCCGGGCGCTGCAAAAGCGTCGTTCGACGCTGTATACGCCCTGGTTCTGGGCGCCGATCATGGCGGTCATAAAGTCGATACCCGAGTTCGTATTCAAGCGGCTTTCGCTGTGAGCCGGCTGTGAACGAGGCGCCCATGGAAAGCCCTGCGCCGAGTGACGAGAAACGCAGCTGGGCCTATCGCGCTGCGATCTATTCAACCTTCCTGTCGGCGCTGGGTTATCTGGCCTTTTCGCTCTGGGGCGGTTGGCGGGAGGTCGTCGATGCTCTGGGCCGGGTCGGCCTGGCAGGCTTGGCGTTCGCCCTGGGCATGTCTCTGCTCAACTACGTGCTGCGTTTTCTGCGTTGGCAGAGCTACCTGGTGGCGCTGGGGCACGCGCTGCCCTGGCGACCGAGCTTCGCCATCTACCTGGCCGGCTTCGCCCTTTCGGCCACGCCGGGCAAGATCGGCGAGACCATCCGCAGCGGGCTGCTCAAGCGCCACGGCGTGCCCTACAGCAGAAGCCTGGCGGCCCTGCTCAGCGAGCGACTTTCCGACCTGCTGGCGATCACCGCGCTGGCAGCCATCGGCCTTGGCCACCATCCGCAGACCCGTCCTGTGGCCATGGCAGGTCTGGCCATCATCCTGATCACCCTGTTTCTGCTGTCCCAGCATCGTCTGCTCGGATGGGCATTGCACTGGCTCGACGCTCGGCGTGGTCGGGCAGTGGAATTGTTGCGCCATGCGCTGACCATGCTGCTGGATGCCCGCCGCTGCCATTCGCCCAGGCTGCTGATCAGCGGCTCATCCTTGAGCCTGGCCGGCTGGGGAGCGGAAGCTCTCGCCTTCCATTTTCTATTGCAGTGGCTCGGGGCCGATGTCTCGCTGGCGTTTTCCGTCTTCGTCTACGCGGCGTCCACCCTGGCCGGGGCGCTCAGCTTCATGCCCGGCGGGCTGGGCGGTACGGAAGCGGTGATGGTCGCCTTGCTGCTGGCCAACAGCATTGCGCAGGGCGATGCCATCGCTGTCACCCTGGTCATCCGCCTGGCCACCCTGTGGTTCGCCGTTGGCATCGGTGCGGTGGCGTTGAGTCGCATGGGCGCGGCAAGAAAAACGGGGTAGGGTGTTGTGGGGCCTTCTAGGCCATGCGTACCGGGGACGGCGGTATGTTTTTCGGTGCGCACGGCACACCCTACCCAAGTTATCTACTCGCTGCTCAACGCCTTGACCGGATCGAGCCTGGCCGCCTGGCGGGCGGGCATGAAGCCGAACAGGATGCCCGTGAGCAGGGCGCAGGTGAAGGCGGCCAGGGTGGCCAGCGGGGAGAACACCAGGTGCATGCCGGCCAGTCGCAGGCCGGTGCCCAGCGCCCAGGCCAAGGCGATGCCTGTCAACCCTCCGAGCACCGCGAGCAAGGCCGACTCGCTGAGGAACTGGCGCAGGATGTCGCCCTGGCGGGCGCCGGTGGCCATGCGGATGCCGATCTCGCGGGTTCGTTCGCGCACGCTCATCAGCATGATGTTCATCACCCCGATGCCACCGACCAGCAGCGAGATCGCGGCGATGGCGCCGAGCATCAGCGACAGACTGTTCTGGGTGCGTGCCTCGGCCTGGATCAGCGCGGCATTGTTGTACAGCTTGTAATCGCGTACGCCACGGTGCAGGTTCAACATAAGGTTGACGATGGCCTGTTCGGTTTCCTTCACGCGGCTGGCGTCCGCGGCGGCGATGGTGACGAACTCCGGGTCCTGCTTGCCGAATAGTCGCACGCTGGCCGTGGAGTAGGGGACGATGATCTGCTTATCGTTGTCCGCGTCGCCGGAGCTGGCGCCCTTGCCGGCTAGGACACCGATCACCTCGAAGGGGGTGTTGGCGATCAGGATGAACTGACCGATGGGGTTCTCCCCGCGGGGGAAGAGCTGTTCCCGCACGTGCTGGCCGAGCACGGCAACGGCTGCTGCGCGCGCCAGCTCTCCGGCATCGAAGTAGCGCCCCTGGACAGTCGGCCAGTTGTAGATGGCGGAGAAGTCCAGGCCGTTGCCGTGGATGTAGGCCTCGATATCCAGAGCACCGCGTCGAACCAGTGCATCCTCGCCGTTGACCGGCATGATACGGTCTACCTGCGGCAATGTGGCGATGGCCGCAACGTCGTCCAGCGTCAGCACGCCTCTGGGCGCGCGTGGAGTGGGGGCGTGGCGGCCAAGGTAGATGAGATTGGAGCCGAAGGCGCTCATCTGCTCAATCACCTGACGTTTGCTGCCCTCGCCAATGGCCAACATGACGATCACCGATGTGACGCCTATGACGATACCGAGCAGGGTCAGGGCGGTGCGGAAGGGATTGAGGGCCATTACCCGCCAGGCGGCTCGCAGCGACTCCGCCAGCTCCACGGCCCAGGCGGAAACGTCCTGCCTGTCGAGCAGCGCTGCCGCAGAATCGATGCCGCTTGACGCACAGGTTCCGCTGTCGCTGACGATCAGGCCGTCACGTACCTCGATCATCCGCTGGGCGCGTGCTGCCACTTCGCGGTCGTGTGTGATCAGAATCACCGTATGGCCCTGTTCGGCCAGTTCGTCGAGCAGCGCCATGACCTGGGCGCCGCTCTGGCTGTCGAGGGCGCCCGTGGGTTCGTCGGCCAGGATGATCTGCCCGCCGTTCATCAGTGCGCGTGCGATGGACACGCGTTGCTGCTGGCCGCCGGACAGCTGGTTGGGGCGATTGCCGCAGCGGCTGGCCAGGCCTAGGCGTTCGAGCAGTTCGCTGGCGCGCGCATGGCGCTGCGCGGCCGGTGTACCGGCGTAGATGGCCGGCATTTCGACGTTTTCCAGCGCCGAGGCGGAGGGGATCAGGTGATAACCCTGGAACACGAAACCGAAGGCTTCGCGACGCAGGCGCGCCAGGCTGTCGTCATCCAGTTCGCCAACATCGCGACCGGCGAAACGATAGTGGCCCGAGCTGGGCCGATCGAGGCAGCCGAGGATGTTCATCAGGGTCGACTTGCCCGATCCCGAGGCCCCGACGATGGCAACGAACTCGCCGGCGTGGATATCCAGAGAAATGCCATGCAGCACATCGATTCTCGGCGACTGGCCGCCGCCGTAATGCTTGCGTACCTGCTGCAGGCTGATCAGCGGCGTGCTCATCCTTCGCCTCCCGGCGCAGGGCCCAGCAACAGACGGTCGCCCTCGTCGAGCCCTGACAGTACCTGAATCGAGAGGCGGTCACGAAGGCCGGTACGGATCTCGCGGGCCTGCAGGTCATTGCCCTTGCCCACCACCATCACGCTCTGTCCGTCGGCCTGCAGGGCTGCGAGCGGTATGCTCAGGGTGTCCTGGGCGCTCCCGTCGATGAAGAAGATGTGGGTGGTCATCTCTGCCATCAGGGTGTTGTCGTCGTTGTCCACGTCCAGCAGTACGGTGTAGAGCACGACACGGCCGCCGGTACTGCTTTCGGTCGGGCTGCCGCCGCCCTGGCTCATCTGCTCCAGGGGCTTGGGCGGTACCGGCAGGATCTGCCTAACCCGGGCTTCCCAGCGCCGTCCTTCGCCGCTGAGGGTGGTGAACCAGGCGGGCATGCCGGGGCGAATGCGGCCGATGTCGGCTTCCGAGACCTGGGCCCAGACGGTCATCGGCGAAAGCTTGGCGATGCGCAGGATCAGCGGCGTCTGCTGCTGGGCGTTGAGGGTCTGGCCGACGCGGGCATCCAGTGCCACCACGGTGCCGGACATGGGGGCATAGATGCGCGTATAGCCCAATTCGGCCTCGTCGCTGCGCAGGGTGGCCTCGGCCTGGTGGATCTGCGCCTGGAACATGGCAATGCGCGCCTGGGTCGCCTGCATGCGCGTGGCAGCCACTTGCACATCCTCGGTGCGGGTCGCCTGGCGCTCGGCCAGTCGTTGCTGGCGCTGGTGCTGCTGCCTGGCCAGTTCGTACTCGGCGCGCTGCTCGGCGAGCTGCGCCTTGAGGCTGTCGATGGAGTAGCGCCCGGCGTCGACCCGTGCCTGCTGGGTAGAGGGATCGATCTCCACCAGCAACTGACCCTGCTCGACGTGATCGCCGACGTCCACGTGCAGTTTGTGGATCTGCCCCGAAGCCTGCGCGCCGACGTCGACGTAGCGCCGTGGTTGCAGCGTGCCGAGGGCATTGACGCTGCTTTCGATGTCGCTGCGCTGAACCGTGGCAGTGTCGAAGGGAGTCGTACCGGCGGGAATGGCTTGCCAGGCTCCCAGGGCAAGCAGGCAGGCAACGAGGGAAACCAGCAACAGCGGGCGGCGCAGAGGAAAAGGCATGAGCAACTCCAGTACAGAACCAGGCCGCGCCTCGATGGTGAAGGCGTGGCTCTGCAGAAGACGAGCGGCAGGGGGGGGAATTTAGTCGTTAGAACTGGGCGTAACGACTCTTCACCAGCAGGCGGCCATCGCTCGCCTTGCTGATCTGGATAGGGAGCACCTGCGGCAGGATGTCGACGATACCGGCGAGCTCGCGGGTATTGTAGATGCCGCCGATACGCAGGTTGGCCGCCGTGCTGTCGGCCAGCTCCAGCGGAGTGTCCAGATAGCGGTTGATCAATGGTAGGGCTTGGGCCAGGGGCAGGTCGTCGAGAATCAGCTTGCCATCGCGCCAGGCCAGGACCTTGCTGGTATCAGTGGAACTAGTGAGCGGTTGGGCATCGCCCAGGCGGTAACTGGCTTGCAGTCCGGCCGTGATGTTGCTGTCTCCGCCTTGTGGCGTGGTGCGCACGCGTACGGAGCCTTCCGTAACCGTCACCACCACGTTGTCATGGTACCTGAGTACATTGAAGCGGGTACCGGTCACGGTGATGGTGCTGGTGCCGGCTGTCACCACGAAGGGATGGTCGCGGTCGTGGTGAACATGGAAATAGGCCTCCCCCTTGTCGAGTTCGATCCGGCGCTGATCGCGGTAGTTGCTGAAGCTCAGGCGCGTATCCAGGTTCAGCTCCAGGTCGCTGCCATCGGGCAATGTCACTTGCAGCAGGCGTTGCTCAGTCTGGTAGCGGTGATAGTCGTTGGGCAGCCAGCCGAGCATCCAGCCGCTGTAGCCGGCAAGTGGTAATGCCAGCAATATGGCAGCCGCTGCTCGCAGGAGCGGGCGCCGGCGCCGCCTTATCGGCAATGCGGGGGGCGATGAGGGCAGTATGCTGTTGGTCGGTGCAGCGATGTGCTGGCGAGGCAATTGCTCGCTTAGCCGCCAGATGTCCAGCATGGCCAGGTATTCCCGCACATGCCGGGAATCGGCCTTTAGCCACTGCTGGAAGGCTTCCCTTTCTTCTTCGCTGCAGCCTTCGGCATTCAAGCGCATGCACCAATCGGCCGCCTCCTGGAGGAGGCTATCGTCATCGGCAGGTGAAGGCTGAATGTTCATGGATATCCTAGGGCGAAAACACAACTTTAATACTGATGAGAATTATTATAAATTGAGCATGTTTCATTCTGCCAGTACGTCCTTGAGTATCGGTGGTACGGAGCAGTCGAGGAGTCGTCTTGGAAAACTACTACCGGGAAATCATTTGCTACCTGACCGCTAAGTTGGGGGATCGGCATCTGGCCGCAGATGTTACCCATGACGCCTATTTGCGCGTTCTGGAGCGCCCGAGTCAAGATGATATTACCCAACCGCGTGCCTTTCTCTACCGCACTGCACTCAACCTGGTTACCGATGAGCACCGGCGCAATCGTAATCGCCGCTCCGAGGACCTGCTCGTACTGGATGGCGAGGAGGGCGTCCATTCGCCGTCGCCGCAACATGTACTGTTGCAGAAAGAGCGTCTTGCCCTGCTGCAGCGCGCCCTGGCCGAATTGTCCGCCCCCTGCCGGCAGGCTTTCACGCTGCGCAAGCTCGATGGTATGGGGCATGACGAAATCTCCCGGCACCTAGGCATTTCCAAGGGCATGGTGGAAAAGCACATCGTCAATGCCATGAAGCATTGTCGCGTTCGCATGCGCCAGTGGGAATCGGATCTCTCCTAAATTTCCCTTTGTCATCCTCGTTCCATGAGCTGACAGGCTCCTGGCCTTACTGGCCGTATGGGCATCTTCGAGGACTCATGGCACATGACCCAGACCATTTCCCCATCCGCGATCCACGACCTCATCGGCGTCGGTTTCGGTCCTTCCAACCTGGCCCTGGCCATTGCCCTGGAGGAGCAGGTGTCGATACAGGGGGCCGTGAATGCGCTGTTTCTCGACAAGCAGGTGGACTACAGTTGGCATGGCAACACCCTGGTCACCCAGAGCGAACTGCAGATTTCCTTCCTCAAGGATCTGGTGACCCTGCGCAACCCCACCAGCCCTTATTCCTTCGTCAACTACCTGCGTGAGCATGGTCGCCTGGTGGACTTCATCAATCTCGGCACCTTCTACCCCTGCCGCATGGAGTTCAACGACTACCTGCGCTGGGTTGCCGGGCATTTCTCCGACCAGTGCCGTTACGGTGAAGAGGTGCTGGCCATCGAGCCGCTGCTGCGCCAGGGGTGGGTGGATAATCTGCTGGTGCGTTCGCGTGACAGCCGTGGTCAGGAACAGCAGCGCACGACCCGTGCGGTGGTGGTCAGCGCGGGTGGCACGCCACGCATTCCGGCTGCTTTTGCCGGCCTCAAGGGTGATAACCGGGTGTTTCATCACGCCCAGTACCTGCAGTGCATGAACAGCCAGCCCTGTGTCGGCGGGGCGCCCATGCGTATCGCCATCATCGGTGGTGGGCAGAGTGCGGCCGAGGCTTTCATCGACCTCAACGACAGCTTTCCCTCCGTGCAGGTGGATCTGATTCTGCGCGGTTCGGCGCTCAAGCCGGCCGATGACAGCCCGTTCGTCAACGAGGTGTTCGCCCCCAAGTTCACCGACCTGGTCTTCAACCAGGATCACGGTGGGCGCGAGCAACTGATCCGTGAGTATCACAACACCAACTATTCGGTGGTGGATATCGACCTGATCGAGCGTATCTACGGCATCTTCTACCGGCAGAAGGTTTCCGGCGTGCAACGCCACCGATTCCGTAACCTGTGCATGGTGGAGCAGGCTGACGCCGATGCGCGGGGCATCGGGCTGACGCTGCGTAATCTGGCCAATGGCGAGGTCGATCGGCAGGGTTACGACCTGGTGATCCTGGCCACCGGTTATGAGCGGCAGATGCACCGGCAGTTGCTGGAGCCTCTGGCCGAGTTTCTCGGCGATTTTCAGGTGGGCCGCGACTACCGCCTGCAAAGCGATCCGCGTTGCCAGGCGGCGATCTACATGCAGGGCTTCTGTCAGGCCAGTCACGGTCTGAGCGACACCCTGCTGTCGGTGTTGCCGGTGCGGGCGGAGGAAATCGCCAACTCCCTGCACGGTCATCTTGTCGCTGCGCATCCGGCAAGAAGTCCGGCCCTGGCTGCGGCTCTCTGACATCTTCCACTCATCCGGGGCGCGGTTGGTCGAAAGCGGCCAGCCGCGCCCGTTCGCATTCAAGAGAGCGCACTCCCATGCGTGAATCCCGTCTTCTTTCGTGCCTGGCCGGCGTGCTATTGGGCCTGGCACTGACATCCTGCACCCGTATTGCGATGCCGCCGCAGCCGGCCCTGCAGGCCGATATCCGCTGGACGTCCCACGGTATCCCGCACATCAGCGCACGGGACGAGCGCGGCCTGGGCTATGGCATCGGCTATGCCTATGCCCGCGACAATGCCTGCCTGCTGGCGGACGAGATCGTCACCGTGCGCGGCGAGCGGGCGCGCTACTTCGGCGCCGAGGGGCGGTCCTCCGCGCAGCTGGACAACCTGACCTCGGACTTCTTCTTCACCTGGCTCAATGATGCAGCATCGCTGCAAGCCTTCGGCGATGCCCAGCCGGCGCCCGTTCGCCAATTGTTGGAGGGCTATGTGGCGGGCTTCAATCGATTCCTGCGCGAGACCGATGGGCAGGGCGTCAGCTGTCAGGGCGAGCCTTGGCTGCACGCCATCGAGGTCGACGATCTGCTGCGTCTGACCCGGCGCCTGCTGGTCGAGGGGGGGCTTGGACAATTCGCCGAAGCCCTGATGAGCGCGGCGCCACCTGGTCAGGCTGCGCTCGCTGCGGACGCCGCGTCCTTGGCCATGGCCAGCGAGCGGCGCGAGCGTATGCGTTTCGACAAGGGCAGCAATGCCATTGCCGTGGGGCGCCAGCGCAGCCCGGATGGCAAGGGCATGCTACTGGCCAATCCGCACTTTCCCTGGTTTGGCGGGCTGCGCTTCTACCAGATGCACCTGACCATCCCCGGCCAGTTGGACGTCATGGGCGGTGCCTTGCCTGGCCTGCCGCTGATCAACATCGGTTTCAATCGTCACCTGGCTTGGACTCATACGGTGGACACGTCCAGCCATTTCACCCTCTATCGCCTGCAACTCGATCCGCAGAATCCGCTGCATTACCGGGTCGACGGGCAGTCCCGACCGCTGCGCAAGAAAACCCTGAGCATTCGGGTTCGCAACGATGCGGGGGAGTTGTCGACGCTAGAACGCGATATCTACGAGTCCAGCCATGGGCCGTTGCTCAACTGGCCCGGGATGCTGGATTGGGACGAAAACCAGGCCTACGCGCTGCGTGATGCCAATCTGGACAACACGCGGGTGCTGCTGCAGTGGTACGAGATCAATCAGGCCAGCGATGTGGCCGGCTTGCGCCGAGTCGTCGAGCGCCTGCAGGGCATTCCCTGGGTCAATACCCTGGCAGCGGATGCGAAGGGGAACGCGCTGTACATGAACCAGTCGGTAGTGCCCTACCTGACGGGCGAGCAATTGCAGGGCTGCGTCATAGTCGAATTGGCGGAGCGGGGCTTGCCCGCGCTACGTGGCGATACGGCCGAATGCATCTGGCGGGTCGATCCGCGTGCCGCCCAGGCAGGTATCACGCCAGCCGAGGAACTGCCGGTGCTGGAGCGCGAGGATTACGTGCAGAACTCCAACGACAGTGCCTGGCTCACCAACCCGGATGTGCCATTGCAAGGCTATTCGCCCCTGGTCAGTCGTGAGGGCAGGACATTGGGGCTGCGTGCACGTTTTGCCCTGCAGCACCTGCAGGGCGACCAGGCGCTGACGGCGGATGACCTGGTGCGTCTGGTCAAGGACAACCGGGTCTACCTGTTCGACCTGCTGCGTGATGACCTGGCCGCTCTGTGCGCGCGCGAGCGGGACGGGGCGTTGGAGCAGGCCTGTGCGGCGCTGGCGGACTGGGATGGCGCGGCCAATGTCGGCAGTGGCATGGGCATGCTGCTGTTCCAGCATTTCTCTGCTCGCTTTCTGGCGCTGGACGGTGCCTGGCGGGTGCCGTTCGACTCTGCGGCGCCACTGAGTACGCCGCGCGGGCTCAATCCGAGCGATCCGCGAATGCGCGATGCGCTGCGTGAGGCTGCGGGTGAAGTCGCGGCGCTGGGGATCGATGACGGTCGTGACTGGGGCGCCGTACAGATCAGCAGTCGTGGTGCAGAGCGCCTGGCCGTGCCGGGTGGCTACGGAGAACTGGGTATCTACAACGCCATCCAGAGCCGGCCGGTCGAGCAGCACCTGGAGGTGGTCGGTGGCAGCAGTTATATCCAGATGGTGACGTTCACCGAGAAGGGGCCTCTGGTCAGAGGGCTGCTGGCGTTTTCTCAATCCGCAGATCCGGCATCCTCCCATCATGCCGACCAGACGCGGCTGTTCTCGCAGCAGGAGTGGCCCTTGATTCCATACAGCGATGAGCAGATCGAGGCCGATCTCAGGCAGCGCTTGCTGATCCAAGAGTAAGTGCTGGAGCAGGCCGGGTGATATCGCCGGCCTGCCTCTTGGCTGCGCTGTGCATGATCAGGCCCTGCGATTGGCACTGAATAAAAATTTTTTTCATCTGCACCTGCAGGTTTTTCCCATCTCATCCGTCCTATTGAGATGAATACGCAATTTGCGCCTCATGCACCCTTGCCATCACCTGCATGGCATTTACTCCTGGTTTGCCGATGTCCAAGAAGTCCCGCTCCAGAATCTGGTTTCTCGTCCATAGCTGGTTAGCCATGCCGGTCTGGTTTTTCCTTCTGATCGTATGCGTGACTGGTACTCTGGCGACGATCAGCCAGGAAATCGTTTGGCTGGCCAATCCGGATGTTCGAGCGAGCAAGCCTGCGGACAATGCCGAGCGTCTTTCCTTCGCTCGGATACTGGAGGAGATCAATCGCGTAGAACCGGAAACCATCGTTCAGTCGATCAGTCGGCCACAGGAAGATCATTTTGCACTGACTGTAAGGGCCAGCTACCCGGATGGCACCTCGCCGACGCTCTACGTGAATCCCTACACCGGTGCCATCCAGGGTGTCAGCCCGCAGTTTGATTTCCGTCAGTTCACCCGTGCTCTGCATGGTTGGTGGCTGGTGCCGTTCACAAATGGCTTCAGCTGGGGCTGGTATTTGGTATCCCTGATGGGCTTGCCAATGCTTGCTTCGCTGATCACTGGTCTGGTGGTCTACAAGAAGTTCTGGAGAGGCTTCTTCAAGCCGACCCTGCGCTTCAATCAGGGGGCGCGCATCTTCTGGGGCGATTTCCATCGACTATCGGGTATCTGGTCGATCTGGTTCATCGCCGTCATCTCCGTCACCGGCGTGTGGTTTTTGATCCAGGCGCTGCTTTTCGATAACCACATCTCCATCTCCACAGAAGGCATACCGCCCGTGGTGGCACGCGACGAGGTCCCTCTGGTCGAGCCGGGCGTCAGTGTGCTGCGTATGGATATCGATAAGGCCATCGAGATAGCCAGCGCCAGTATTCCAGGCTTGGAGGCCAGCTTCGTTGGCTTGCCGGATAATGCATACAGTCACATTTCCGTCTGGGGGCGCGGCTGGTATCCATTGATGTTTCAGGGCGCTTCGGTCAATCCCTATAACGGCAATGTCGATCAAACCCGACTGCTGTCGGATCGTTCCGCTCTGGAGTTCGTCACCGAGTCGATGCGCCCCCTGCATACCGGCGACTTCGGTGGGCTATGGCTCAAACTGGTGTGGTTCGTCTTCGGTGTGCTTCTGAGCATGATGGTCCTCAGCGGCCTGCTGATCTGGAGCAAACGCACTGTTCAAGCCACGGCCGCCCTGGCAAAGCGCAGACCCCGCGCGGTGCGTGAGTCCAAACCAGCACCGATTCGCCTCGATGACGTCATGGAGGGGCAGCCATGAGCAAGGTCACGACCATGCCATCCACCACGTTAGGCCGTTTCTGGCACAAATGGCGATTTCATCTGAACATCCTGCTGGTGATCATCCCGCTTGCCTTCATGCCCAAGTATTTTCAGGAAGTCGCCCTGTTCCGCGGTGAGAGCGGTCTAGGCCAACGGGAGGTCGGCGAGGTGCCGGTCGGCCCCTGGAGCTTGCGCCTGGCCGAGTTGTTCGACGAGGCGCCGCGCCTGGAAGGGTCCGCCGGCTACATGAAGAGCTTCAATGCGGCGTTGTGCGCGGCCTGCATCGATCAGGTCAAGGCCACCTACCTGCGCATCGGCAAGCCGCGCAGCTTGCGAGCCGCTGGTGCGATCTTCTTCGGCAGCCCCTATCGTATGGGGGCCAGCGTGCCGATCCCGGCGCGTACCAAGGCTGACGCCGAGCTATGGATCACCATGGAGGGCTGGGACGGCTCCATGCATCAGGCATCCATCCCGCTCGCCCAGGCCTCGCCCGCGACCCTCACCTGGCTCAATCGACAAGGAGGCAAGCCATGAACAACCTGTATCGACTGTCGCTGCTGATCGGCGCCAGCATCCTGTGTTCAGTGGCCATGGCTCACAACCCGATCTGTGAGTGCGAACCCCACGGCGAGGAGGAAATCCTCTGCATCGGCGGTTTCTCCGATGGCAGTGGCGCACCCGGAGTGACCCTCGATGTAATTGGATATAACGAGGAGATTCTTGTGGCTGGTAAGCTCGACGGTGACTCACGCTTGAGCTTCAAACGCCCGGAGGGTGAGTTCTACGTGCTGTTCGACGCAGGCCCCGGCCATGTGGTCGAGATCGATCACGCGGATATCGAAGCCCCATGAGCGTTCAGGTGATACGTCCCGCCGGCGCGGGGCATGAAACGCTTCATGTGTTCCTGGTTGCCCTGATTATCGTGCTGTTGGCGGGGGCGGTGGTGGTGTTGCGATCTGAGTCCGAGCCAAGCGTCGCGATAGCTGCCGACCAGTTCGACGCCCGCCGTGACCTGAATGCTGCCGAGCAGGGTATTCACACCGATCTGCTGGTGGCCCTCGACGAGATTCATCTGTACCAGAAAGAGGAACAGACGCTGCCCGAACCGCAGTTCCTGGCAGAAGAGGGCTTCCCTCCCTTCATCGCCGATGCCAGCGCTGCCAATCGTGGTGGCCATGCCTGGCAGCTTCTGCAGACCGATACCCATGTCGCCTACTTCGGCCACAGCGCGAATGCGGACGTGGCCGGCTCCTTCCTGCTGCGCCTGGATGGCGAGCAGAGCAGCGTCTGGCTCAACCGCACCGCTTTGTCCGAGGCACCGAAGGATCTGCGCGACCAGGCACTGGCCGATGAGGGCTGGCGCCAGGTCGCCAGCCAGTTCGATGCCGGCGTTACCCGCCAACACCGTCACTGATTTCCGGATTAGCTCATGTCGACCTTTAAACACGCTTCATTGCGCCGCCGCCTGCTGGCCGCCGCGTTGATCTGCCTGAGTGCGGCCATGCTGCCAAGCCTGGCCACTGCCGACGAGGGCAAGCGCCTGCGTATCGGCATCACCCTGCACCCGTACTACAGTTATGTCAGCAATATCGTTGGCGACAAGGCCGAAGTCGTGCCGTTGATTCCGGCCGGCTTCAACCCCCATGCCTATGAACCGCGTGCCGAGGACATCAAGCGCATCGGCGGCCTGGACGTGGTGGTGCTCAATGGCGTAGGCCACGATGACTTCGCCGAGCGCATGATCGCCGCCAGTGAGAACCCGAATGTGGCACTGATCGAGTCCAATGTCGGTGTGCCCTTGCTGGCGGCCACCGGCCAGGCGGCGCGCGGTGCAGGCAAGGTGGTCAACCCGCATACCTTTCTCTCCATCAGCGCGTCCATTGCGCAGATCAACACCATCGCCAGGGAGCTGGGCAAACTCGACCCGGACAACGCCAAGACCTATCGCCAGAATGCCCGCGCCTATGGCAAGCGCCTGCGCTCGCTACGCGCCGATGCGCTGGGACGGCTCAGTCAGGAGAAGAGCGCCGAGTTGCGCGTAGCGACCATCCATGGTGCTTACGACTATCTGTTGCGCGAGTTCGGCCTGGAGGTGACCGCCGTGGTCGAGCCGGCGCATGGCATCGAGCCCAGCCCCAGCCAATTGAAGAAGACCATCGACCAGCTCCGGGAACTGGACGTGCAGGTGATCTTCTCCGAGATGGACTTCCCGTCGACCTATGTCGAGACCATTCAGCGCGAATCCGGTGTTCGTCTGTATCCGCTCACGCATATTTCCTACGGTGAATACACCCCACGCAAGTACGAGGAGGAGATGACCCGTAACCTCGATACCGTGGTGCGGGCGATCCAGGAGAACGGTGCATGACCGCCGTCGAAGCCTTGCCTGCCTCGGCTGTCACCGGCCCCTCCATCGACTTCGCCGACGTCAGTCTCGAACTCGGTCGTACGCGTATCCTTGAGCGAATCTCCTTTCAGGTGCGTGCCGGCAGCGTGCATGCACTGGTCGGCCCCAACGGCGGTGGCAAGAGTTCGCTGATCAAGACCCTGCTCGGGCAGATGCCGCACCGTGGTGAATTGAGCCTGGATTGGCCGGGTGCGCCAGGCGTCATCGGCTACGTGCCTCAGGCATTGGAGTTCGATCGCGGTCTGCCGATGACGGTGGACGACTTCATGGCCGCCATGTGCCAGGTACGGCCGGCCTTTCTTGGTCTGTCTCGGCGCCATGCTCCGGCCATCGAAGAGGCACTGGCACGCGTGGGCATGCTGGACAAGCGCAAGCGGCGTATGGGCGCATTGTCCGGTGGTGAGCGTCAGCGCGTGTTGTTGGCCCAGGGGCTCGTTCCAGCGGCGCAATTATTGATTCTCGACGAGCCCATGGCTGCTCTGGACGAACCCGGCATGCAGGTATTCGAGAAATTGCTGGTGGACTGGCGTCAGTCTGGGGTGACCGTGCTCTGGGTGGAACACGACCTGCAAGCAGTCGGGCGTCTGGCCGATCGCGTCACCGGTCTGAATCGCCGTGTGTTGTTCGACGATACGCCTCAGGTAGCGCTGAAGCCGGACGGGCTGCTGCAACTGTTTGCCAGCCATCCACCGGCTGGCGGGGAGGGCGGCGTATGAGCGTGTTCTTCGAGCAACTGCGCCTGCTGATTCAGGGCTGGGCCGGTGCCGGTTATCTGCCCGAGGCGTTGGCCTACGGTTTCGTCGTCAACGCCCTGTTCGCCGGTTTGCTGATCGGCCCGGTGCTCGGTGGCCTGGGAACCCTTGTGGTAGTCAAGCGCTTCGCTTTCTTCTCCGAAGCGGTCGGCCACGCAGCGCTGACCGGCGTGGCAATCGGCATCCTGCTTGGCGAACCCTACACAGGCCCTTATGGCAGCCTGTTTGGTTACTGCCTGCTGTTCGGTCTGCTGCTCAACTACCTGCGCAACCGCACGGGTTTATCGCCGGACACCCTGATCGGAGTGTTCCTTTCCGTGTCGCTGGCAGTGGGCGCCAGCCTCCTGCTGGTGCTGGCCGGGCGTATCAATATCCATATCCTGGAGAACGTGCTGTTCGGCTCGGTGCTAACGGTCAACGCCCAGGATCTTGCGGTGCTGAGCCTGGTCTCGCTGCTGGTGATGACCCTAACCATACCTATTTACAACCGCTTCATGCTGGCCAGTTTCAACCCGCAACTGGCCAGTGTGCGCGGTGTTGCGGTCAAGCCCCTGGATTATCTGTTCGTCATGCTGGTGGCGCTGGTCACGGTGGCTGCGGTCAAAGTCATCGGAGCCATTCTGGTCGGCGCGCTGCTGGTGATTCCAGCCGCCGCTGCTCGCTTGCTCAGCCAGTCACTGAAAGGTTTCTTCTGGCTGTCGGTACTGATAGCCACCTTCTGTACCTTGATCGGTATCTTTCTGCCTATCGCCGTCGAGCTGCCGGTGCCGTCCGGTGCATCGATCATCATCATGGCTGGCATCGTCTTCGCCGTTGCCGCTATCGCCCGCAGCTTGTTGCCAAGTCTCAAAGGGAATCTGGGATGAACAAAGTTCTCGTCAATCTCACCGCTGCTATTGGTGCTTTACTCGTTGCCTCGATGACGGCTGCTGGTGAGCCTGTGCGTGTGCTTGCCAGCCTACCGATCACCTACGGTCTCGGCTCCATTCTCCTGCAAGGCGCAGAGGCACAGGTCGTGCGTGCAACGCCTGCCAACCTGCCGGCCAGCCGCCAGGTATCTTTCTTTACAGGGCGCGGCGCAGGTGCTCTGGATAAAGCGGCGAGCAACGCTGACGCGGTGATTGCCGTGCGATCCTTGTGGCCGGAGGATCCGCTTTATCCTATGGCGAGGCGCAGCAATATCCGTATCGTCGAAATAGATGCGGCACGCCCAGTGGACGGTGCGTTACCAGGCATCGCGCTGACCTCTGCGGGCAGCAACGCACTGGAGGAACGGCCATGGTTGAGCATCAACAACCTTGGCCGAATGGCTGATGTGATCGCTGCCGATTTCGTGCGTTTGAGCCCTAATGATGCGAAGCAGATAGCGAGCAACCTGGCGGATATCAAGCAACGCCTACTGAGCTTGAGCGCAGCGAGCGAAAGTCGATTGGCTGAGCTGGATAGTCTCAGTGTGATCAGCCTGTCGCCGGGGTTCGAATACCTCACGAGCGGCCTCAATCTCGACGTGATCGAGGTGCTGCCTCCATCGACGTCCGATTCGGATGCTGGTGCGTCACTCGAGTTGTTCAAGTCCGCAATTCGGGACAATGATGTGCGTCTGGTATTGACGGATCGGCCTGTGGAAGAGGCTGTCGCTAATGCGGCTAGGGACGCTGGCGCGAGACTGCTGATTCTTGGTGAATTACCTGAAGATCCTCTAGTGGCGCTCGGCGAGATAACAGAGCGGGTGATTGATGGACTTGCAGACCAGCAGACTTACTAGGCGAAGGTGCCATATACACTTTTTTTTGAAAGGCTAGAAGCTTAGAAGCTATCTCGCGATATTTCGAGTTGTTCGTGATTTGAGTTGCTACCCACCCAGGCCATTGCGGCGCGTGTAGCCGCCCTGGCGCTGCCTGATCCTCCTGTGCGATTTAGCTTGAGCTCGCTCGGACGCCATCAGCTTGAACTGGTGCGTCCTCTTCTTGCTCTGGCGCCACCTCTGAGGTCTTTGCGACTCTTCAATCTATCGTTAGCAGCAGGCTGGCACTGGCCTCGTATCGGGCGCTTCTTGCGTCGGCTTCATCGATATGGTGTCCACTGCGAATGACCCACGACCCAGCTGCAGGCAATTGCAGGTTGGCGATACCTTCAGCGTCGGTATGCGCCACCAGGCGATCCTGCTGTGGTGCCATGGCAGCCACTCGGGCATTGGCCAATGGCTGGCCATCGAACAGCACTGCCACACGCAGGGTATCGCCGGGGCTCAGGTGTGCAGAGTTATCCAGCGGCGCTAGTTCCAGTCGATCACCCGCGCGCAGGGTGTAGGCCTCTCCCGAACCTTGCGGGTTGATCAGCGCCTTGGCGAAGGCTTCTATACGCAGCGTCTTGGCCGGGTCTTTGGTCTGTTGGCCTTTCTCAATGGCGCGATAGCGCGGGGCGCTACGTGCGACGGCTATGGCACTGCTGGCCGGTGCCGGGGTCTCGCCGACGAGGGCTTTGGCTGTTTCGTCGGCGTGCAAGGTGATGTCTTGTTGTCCTTCGGCGCTAAGTAGGCGCAGGCTGACATCGCTGCTACTGAGTAGGCGTTCGCCCTGGAAGAGTTTCTCCGTCATCAGCACCGCTATCGATAGCTGATCGTCCGTTTGCTCCGGCTTGACCAGAAAGGTGTGTGCTTGGGCAGCGAGGGGGGCCAGCAAAAGGCTGGCGAGTAAAATGATACGCATTGGGAGGCTCCATCAGATGAGGTGTAGGAAAAGGGCGAGCGGCGGGGCGCCGATGCTCAGCGCCGGGACTAGGCTGGGTCGATAGCTGAGCAGCGTTATCTGGGCAAAGGCAGCAAGGCTCAGTACCGATGCCCACAGCGCCAGTCCTATCGAAGTGCCGAGCGCGAAGATCGCGGGTGCAGTAGCACTAGCCAAAAGCAGCCAGCCAAGCAGGCGCAGCAGTTGGCGCCTGAGGGGAGCAGGTTTATGCCCGAATACCTGCTCATGATGACGGTCGACTCCAAGACACAGCGAGCCGAAACCGCTGAAGCACAAGGTAAGGCAAAGCACGCTCATGCTGCGGCCTCCTGAGTTACTTTGCGCGTCTGGCGCACTTTGCTCGGCATGGCTTGGTGACGGGCGATATGCCAGGTCGCCAGGGCTAGCAGGGCAGCACTGGCCAGCAGGGCCAGATCCATGCCTGCAAGTAACCAGTGGCCCTGGCTCAATGTCGTTATCAGGCTGCTGCTCGGTTGGAGCAGAGCAAAGAAGGGCAGGCCACCGAACAGCAATGCGGCGAGGCTGGTCTGCTCGAGCCAGGCTCGCTTGTGCGAGCGCAGCAGAGGATGCAGCAGGCACAGAACCCAGGCGATGAAAAAGCACCGGATCTCCCAGTCGGCCCGTTGCTCCAGCCCTGCTGGTAAAAGGCGGTTGGCCCAGAAGTAGGCGGCGATAGCTACTGGCAGGCCGGCAATGCAGCCTACGTTGAGCATTTCGACTAGGCGATGACCGAACGGGGTACCGCTCAGCTTCTTGCGCTCAGGCAGGCGTTTGACCACCCACAGCACCAGCCCGGTGGCGATCATGGCCGTACCCAGCAGGCCACTGAGGAAGAACAGCCAGCGCAGCGGTGGCCCCGCGAAGCGGATCAGGTGCAAGCTGGTAAATACGTTGTAGACAGCGCTGGCTGCTGGCGTTGTCGTCGCCTTGGGGGCGTTCATGGCTGCACCGGTCACGCCGTTGAAGCGCAAACGTTCGCCATTGCCGCGTTCGAGCAGGCTGTCGCCACCGCGCTGTCGCAGTTCGACCACGGCTCGCTCAGTGTTGGGGTCGGAGATCGATAGGCTGGCGATACCCTGCGGCCAGCGCTGTTGAGCTTGCGCAAGAAGTGGAGCGAGATCGGTCATCTGCGCCGGTTTGACTGGTTGTCGCGGCGTATCTGCTGGCGCACCTCGGCCACCGCCGCCCCGACCGCCGGCTTCGCTGAAGAACGCCTGACGATCACCCTGGTACGCGCTTTCGACGCCCCAGGGCATGAGCATGAACATCAGCAGCAGTAAGCCGCTGTAGGTGATCATGAAATGAAAGGGCAGGGCGAGTACCGCGGTGACGTTGTGAGCATCTAGCCAGGAGCGTTGTCCCTTGGCTGGTCGGAAGGTGAAGAAGTCCTTGAAGATCTTTTTGTGCGTGATCACGCCGCTGACAATGGCGACCAGCATCAGCATGGTCGCGATACCGACTATCCAGCGCGCCACCTCGCGAGGCATGCCGTAGAGCTCGAAGTGAAAGCGGTAGAGGAAGCTGCCACCGCGCGTTTCGCGCACCTCCACAGGTTCGCCGCTTCTCGTATCCAGCGTCAGGCGCTGCCCGCCGCCCTTACTGATGCGTTCGCCTGGCTCGAACCACTGAATCTGCAATGCTGCATTGCGTGGTCCGGGCAGGCTTACGTTCCATTGCGCGGCATCAGGTGCGTGCTTCTCCAGCTGCGCCAATGCAAGTCTGGCGCTGTCTCGTGGGCCAGAGGCGTGCAGCTCGGGTTTCATCCAGTAGCTGATCTCTTCCTGAAAGAAGCTCAGCGTTCCGGTGAGGAATATGGCGTAGAGCAACCAGCCAAGCAGCAGGCCGGTCCAGGTGTGCAGCCAGGCATTCGCCTGGCGGAAGGCCAATGGCTTCATACGCTGGTGCTCCGCATCAGGAGATGTGCGGCAGGAATGACGCACAGCAGCGTCGCTACGCTCCAGGCACGGCGCACACTTCTGGCGCTGAAGGCCCATATCGCCAAGGCGCAGTAAAGCGCGAAGGACAGCTGCGTGGCGGCGAGCACCGCCTGCGGCTTTGGCAGGGGCAGTGCCAGGGCCAGACTGGCGCAGCACAGAGCGGCAAAGCCGTAGCCCCCCAAGACTGCGAGCAGAGTGCGGGCTGCAATCGTCAGACGATAGCGGAAGGCGTTCTCAGACGAATGGGTGCGTGCCATTAGCTGGCCCGCCGACTGACTGTGAGGCCTTGAGAAGCGAAATACGTTTGTATATAGATGTTAATGCTAATCATAATGATTTAATCCTAAGGTGTTCTCACTATCCCAGCCTTTGCTGACCGAAGGCTGACAAGCCCACGGTGCATGTCATGAAATTGCTTGTCGTTGAAGACCATCCGGCGTTGGGCGAACTGTTACAGCGCCACCTGCAGCGCACCGGCTTTGTCGTCGATATCGCAGAGCGCGGGCGGCAGGCTCAGGCGATGCTGGAGCTGAGCCGCTATGACGCGATGATTCTTGACCTCGGCTTGCCCGACATGGATGGTCTGTCGCTCCTGGCTGCACGTTCTGCAACCCGCAACGACGATCTGCCCTGCATCATCCTCACGGCCAACGATGCGCTTGAACGGCGCGTTGCCGGGCTCGATGCGGGAGCCGATGACTACCTGCTCAAGCCGTTCGAGATGGCGGAGTTACAGGCGCGCTTGCGCGCTGTTCTTCGACGTCCTGGATCGCGCCGCGAGCGCCGCCTGCAACTGGGAAATCTCAGCTTGTGCCAGGACAGTCGCGACGTCTGCGTGGGTACATGCCCATTGCTGTTGTCCAAACGTGAACTGGCCCTGCTCGAGGAGTTATTGCGTAATGCGCCGCGCGTGGTGATCAAGGACCACCTCGAGGAGCGCCTTTATGCGCTCAGCGAGGCTGTCACACCCAATGCCATCGAGGCGTTGGTTTCACGCTTGCGGCGCAAATTGGCGGATGCCGGTGCAGACAGCTGCATCGAGACCCTGCGTGGGCTGGGCTATCGCCTGACCCTTAACGCAGGGTGACTGCTCAGAAGCTCAGCGCGATGCCCAGGTTCAAACGACGTCCGTCCAGGGTCTTGCCGTATTCCTCGCTGGAAATTTCCTTGTCGAAGACGTTGTACAGACCGGCATAAACGTCCATGTGCTTGCTGACCCGGTACAGTCCGCCGAGATCGACCAGGGTATAGGCTGGGCGTCGCTCCAGGTCTTCGTCCGAAACGGTCTCGCTCTTGTAGCGGGCCTTTGTCCAGAAGTTCAGGGCATCGGTGGCACGCCAGTCCAGGCCAACGTTGAACATGTGCTTGGGCAGGTTGTTGAAGGGTTTGCCGACGTCCTCTGGCGAGGCTTCGGACTCCGTGATCTCACTGTCGGAGAAGGTGTAGTTAGTGCGCAGGTCCACTGAGGCGCTCAATGGCACGTTGAAGAATGCCTCTATGCCGCGCAGTTCGGCCTGATCCTGGTTCACGTACTGATTGATGGTCTGCCGTGGGGCGATGCCGTTGACGGTGCAACTCGGGTTGTTGGCCGGGCTGGTGCACCACAATTTTTTACCGATCTTGTCCTCGAACTCGGTGAAGAACACGGTGACGCCGGACTGGATACCGTTGTCCGCATCCCACATCAAAGCCATCTCGTAGTTGATACTGCTTTCCGGCTTGAGATCTGAGTTGCCCATGTCATAAGAGCGGCCACGGCCGGCGTTCTCGACAATGCTGGAGTCGGCCTGCTTCAATGAAGGCGCCTTGTAGCCGCCGCTGACTCCGCCCTTCAGCACCCACTCGTCACTCAGGCGGTACACGCCATAGAGGCGAGGAATGATTTCTTCGCCGTAGTGTTCGTTCTCATCGAAACGCAGACCAGCTGTTACCGAGAATGCGTCGGTCAGTGCGTACTCATCTTCAACGAACAGGGCGCGCTGCCAACGCTCCAGTGTCATATCGGCACCGTAAAAGCGGCCCTGGTCATGATCGATGGTTTCCCATTTGTACTCACCGCCCAGGGTGATGGTGTGGCGTTCTAGCGGGATGAAGGTCTTGCTGTTGATCAGGTCGTCGCTGTACTCGGATTCCGAGCTGCCGTTCTCGATCTGTTCGCGAGCCTGAGTCGCGAACGTGGTGGTACGGAAGCCGTTGCCCCAGTTCAGGTCATGGGTAATGCTGTAATGGGTCCGGTCGTTGTTCATCTCACCGGGCGCACCACTGATCTCGGTCTTGAGGTTGTCGCTCTTGGCACGACCGGCTTCCAGCTGGAAGCTATGCATGTCGTTCAGGACGATATCGAGTTTGGCGGTATTGTTCTCGCTGGTCTTCTCGGGGTAACCACCGATGATGTCGTCCTCATCGCGCTTATAACGCGAGCCATAGAGGCTCAGGGCCAGATGTTCCTGGACCAGCGGCCCGCTCAGGTAGTAGCGAGTCTGTCCCGCTGTGCCGGCGGCGTCATCTTCATGTAGCAGGTGGTCATAGCTGATCTGGCCGGACCAACTCGAAGCGGTGGTCTTCTTGGTAATGATATTGATCACGCCAGCCAGGGCGCTGGAGCCGTACAAAGAAGACATCGGGCCACGAATCACCTCGATACGTTCGATGGCCGACATCGGCGGCAGCCAGCCGAACTGAGTCGCACTGCCAAAACCGTTGTAGTAGGCCTCACCTGAGGAACCCAGTGGTTTGCCGTCGACCATGAACAGCGTGTAGGCCTCACCCAGGCCACGGATATTGATCGACGTGCTCTCCAGCTTGCCGCCTGCGCCACCTTCGATAGATACGCCGGGAATGTCCTGTAGTGCGTCGGTTACGTCGCGGTAGTACTTACCTTCCAGTTGCTCCTTGGTGATGACCGTGATCGAGGCTGGGGCCTCGATCAACTGTTGCTCGTAACCAGATGCTGTGACGACTACGTCTTTGAGGTTCAGTGCCTCTGTACCCTCAGCGGCGTATCCGATTGCTGGTGCCAGCGAAATGGCCGTAGCGAGGACCGTAGGACGAAAACCCAGTAGACGATTGGCATGTCGCATAGACATTATTGCTGAACTCCCCTTAACGGATAATACAAATGATAAGTGATCTCATTATTGTGGGCGGCGACTATGCCAGCGATTGCTGACGCCAACCTGACGGGGGAGAGAACTAATCCGACGCGGAGAAGCCTGCGCCTGCGCATCCTGGTTGCTCTGTTGCTGGTATTCGCATTGGGTTTCGGCAACCTGGCTATTCACCTCTACGGCACCCGTGACGAGCTGCGAAGGACGATGCTGGAGCTTCAGGCGCATGCGGTGACGGAGGGGATTCGGGTCGATAGCGACATGAGTCGCCTGCCACTCAGTTATGCCGGAGAGCCATTGGGCTACACCCTTTATTCGGCACAGGGAGAAGTGCTGTGGTTCTCGGAAAACCTGGATCGACCAAGCCGCTTGCGTACCGCCATGTTAGAGCAAGGAAGTCGCTGGTGGCGCTGGAGCCCAGTCGGTGGGCGCGTGATCAATGTTCCGGTGCGCCTGCCTGATGGTGCGACGCTGATGGTGACGCGCAACGACGCGAAAGAACGCGAGACGATTGATCGTCTGCTGCTCGAACGTCTACGGCAGAGCCTCTTGATCATGCTGCCGTTGGGTCTGCTGTCGGTGCTGTTGATTCTCTGGTTACTCAACTGGACGCTGCGTCCGGTCAGACGTGCTGCCGATCTGGCTGCTTCTATTGGTCCCGGGGAATTGAACCGACGCATCCCTCTCACCGATTTGCCCGTGGAAATCCGACCCTTAGCCGACGCGGCCAATCGAGCACTCGATCGTCTGGCTGAGGCCTTTGCTGGTGAACGTCGTTTCGTGGCGGATGCGGCTCACGAACTGCGCACGCCACTGACGGTGCTCGACCTGCGCATGCAGGAGGCTCGCGAGAGCGAACGCCCGGATTGGCCAGCCTTGGAGCGTGAAATGCGTCAGATGCGTCGTTTGGTCGGGCAACTGCTCGAATTGGCGCGTCAGGAGGGAATGGCGGGTACGCAGCAGAGGGGCGAGCAGACGAGTCGCGTGTCACGTGTGATCCGTGAGTCGGTGGCGAGCATGCTGCCCTTGTTCGAGGCCAGGGATCGTGAGCTGAGCGTTGATGTAGAGGATGGCCTGGTTTGCTGGGGCAATCACGATGAGTTACGCGAGGTGATGCTCAACGTGCTGGAGAATGCCCTGCTGCACGGCGCAGGGACAGTCCGGGTGCGGGGGCGCAAGCTCGCTGGGAATATCGTCATTGAGGTTTGCGACCAGGGTGAGGGGGTCGCACAAGATCAGCGGGAAGCAATGTTCCAGCGTTTCAGCAAGGGGCGCCAGGGCGGCGAGGGTACGGGGCTTGGTTTGGCCATCGTTCGCCGTATCGTGGAAAACGCTGGTGGTCGTGTTGGTTTCGCCGATGGACAAGCCAGCACGTTAAGTATCGTGCTCCCTCTGACTAAGGTTTGCTGAACATCACCAGCAACTGTATTGCCGTCCAAGCAAGAGTCTCATCTGATCGCAGGCGATCATTTTTTGAGTTACGCCTCGAGAGGCACTTCCAGGAGGATGCTCACAAGCTCGCGTCCAAACACCAAGAAAGCCAAGGGCGTGGACTAGATGAACCGGCTCAACATGCGTACGCACGCCTGAAAGGGCGCAGCAAAAAGGGGGCTCAGCCCCCTTGGTTCATAGCAATCCATGCTCGGCGAAGGATAAGGTGCTTTGGCCTGCCACGATGATGTGATCCAGCGAGCGGACATCGACCAGCGCCAAGGCTTCTTTCAAACGTTGTGTGAGCACCTTGTCAGCCTGGCTTGGCTCTGGATTTCCGCTTGGATGGTTGTGCGCGAAGATCACTGCCGCAGCATTCAGGCGCAGTGCTTCCTTGGCTACCTCGCGCGGGTACACAGACGCACTGTCGATGGTGCCGCGGAATATCTCGACATACTGGATCAAGCGATGCTTGGCATCCAGAAACAGCGCTGAAAAAACCTCGTGCTCAAAGCCACCCAGCTTCGCGATCAAGTACTCCTTGACCAGCTCCGAAGACGTGAAGGCTGAGCCTCGCTGAACCTTCTGATCGATCACCTTGCGAGCAGCGTCCAGGATCTGCTCTGCAGTAGCAGGTAGATAGCGACCTTGCTCGTCGCGAATCATCAGGGAACTGTCAAAGGCGAGAGAAAGCTGCGACATGATCATGCTCCAGTTGCTCGGGCGGAATTGCCCGGAACCGGCCAAGCACGGCGCAGCGCAGCAGTCAGGGGGCGATAGCCGGCCCCGCCGCAAGCGTGCGAAGCGCATGCGCCCTTGACGGCGAGAACGCCGTGATAGGGTGAGAGGAAACAGCAAGACCGCCATTCCACCAATCTCACAGGCGCCACCAGCAAGCGTAGCGCGCAGGCTCTGTCGGCCCGGCGACAGACGCAAAGAGGCGGTGTTGGAGAGCAGCGGAAATGCAGCCATGGCCTGCACCAGCAACGGAATAGGAACTAGGCCGCTCGCCACTTGTGACCAGTGCCACATCAACAGGATTGGCAGACGGCCTCTACCGAATTTTCTTCGGTCTCTGGGCTAACCAAGTGCAAGCAGTCAGTACGCTGACCAAGCATGTTGTCATTCTTAGCGCGCTCGCTGCTTAGAAAGTGCAGAGGTCGAGGCTAGGGTAGGGAGGCGCCTACCGTTGCAGCCTTACAGCTGTAAAGATGTTTACACCGCCATGGTCGGAGAGTGTCACGATTTCATTTTGAATCAATAGCTTGGCGAGTGGCATTGGGCGTGCACAGGTGAGTTTGGCAGCACCGGCTGCCGAATCCCGAACAACAACAGGCGAGAAGCTAATGACCCACAAGCACACTACCAACGACGCCCTGCCGGGCATGCGCGGCATGCAGCATATCGGCATCACCGTACCGAACCTGGCCGAGGCGGTTGCCTTCTTCGTGGAGGTGCTCGGCTGCGAGCCGTATTTCACCTTCGGTGAGTTCCGCTTCGACGACGACTGGATGGAGCGCCATCTCAACGTGCATCCGCGCGCGGCCATCCGCGACTTCCAGATGCTGCGCTGCGGCAACGGCACCAACCTAGAAGTATTCGAATACAGCGCGCCGGACCAGAATCGCCGCCTGCCGCGAAACAGCGATGTCGGCGGGCATCACCTGGCGTTCTACGTGGACGACATGGACGCTGCAGTGGACTACCTGAAGTCGCGCAGCGTGCAGGTGCTGGACACGCCCTCGACCTTCACCGACGGGCCGGCCAGGGGCCTGACCTGGGTGTACTTCCTGGCGCCCTGGGGGCTGCAACTGGAGTTGGTGAGCTTTCCCCAGGGGATGGCCTACGAGCAGGGGCTGACGCGCCTGCTGTGGGACCCGCGCAGTCCAGAGCGCTGATCCGGCGCCTGCGCCAGGCCGGTCCGGTCCGTCGGGGCCGGCTCAGGCGTTAGAGGTCCTGTGCGTTGGGCGGGACGATGTGGTGCAGCTTCATCCAGCGGTACAGGGTAGGCCGCGACATACCCAGCTCGCGCGCTGCCGCGCTGACGTTCCAGCGCTGGCGGCGCAGGCATTCCTCGATCTCCTGGGCGTGGCTGCCGCGCGCCTCCTGCAACGCTGGCGGACGTTTGGCCTGCCGCGGGTTGACGTTCGGCAGGCATTCCTCGGGCAGGTCGTTGACCGTGATCTCCTCGCTCTCCGCCGTGGCCAGCGCGTATTGCAGCGCGTTGCGCAGCTCGCGGATGTTGCCCGGCCAGGCGTAGCCAAGCAGCGCGCTCATGGCGTCGCCCCTGATCCGCGCCGGGCGGCGACGTTGCTCGCACAGCTCGCGGAAGATGCGCTCGATCAGGTAGTCGCGGTCGGCCCGTTCGCGCAGTGGCGGCAGGCGCAGGATCGCGCCGTTGAGGCGGTAGTAGAGGTCCTCGCGGAAGCTGCCGGCCTCGATCAGCTGGCGCAGGTCGCGGTGGCTGGCGGCGATGACGCGGATATCGACCTTGATCGGCTTGTCGCCGCCCAGCGGCATGACCTCCTGTTCGGCCAGCACGCGCAGTAGCCTGGTCTGCAGGTGCAGCGGCATGTCGCCGATCTCGTCGAGGAACAGGGTGCCAGCGTCGGCCTGCTGGATCAGCCCGCGCATGCCCTTGCTGCGCGCGCCGGTGAAGGTGCCGGGCTGGTAGCCGAACAGTTCACTCTCGATCAGTGACTCGGGCATCGCCGCGCAGTTGATGGCGACGAAGGGCGCCTTGCGACGGTTGCCGCTGTCGTGCAGGGCGCGGGCGAGGCGTTCCTTGCCGGTGCCGGTCTCGCCGTTGAGCAGAAGATTCAGCGGTTCGCTACACAGCCGCTTGGCGCGTGCGAGCATCTTGCGCATGGCCGGATCGTCCGCGGCCAGCTCATCCAGCGGGCAGCGCGGCTGCTCCGGGCTGCGGCTTGGCGTGGCGGCGGGAGCTCGGCTGGGTTCCATCAGCGCGGCGAAGAACAGGGCGTTTTGCCGGTGGGTGCGGAAGGCGCGGACCTGATCGGGGCTGGCGTAGGGGATGCTGAAGATGTCCTCGGCCTCGCAATCGAACAGCTCGCCAATGCCAATGCGCCGGGCCCGCGCCGACGGCCGCTCGGGCAGCTCCAGGCCGCACTCGGCGAGCAGCGCGCGGGCGGCGGTGTTGGCCGCCAGCAGGCTGCCGTCCTCGGCCAGCGCCAGCAGGTACTGGCGATTGATCAGGACGAACTCGCGGGAGCGGTCAAAGCAGAGGATATGCACATCGCGGTAGCGGCGCAGGAAGTAGGCGTCCTCGATCATCCGCGCGTACTGCTTGACCAGCTGCAGGGCGAACTGCTGCGAATCCTTCGACGGCGGCGAGTTCAGCGCCGAGATGTCCAGCACCGCCAGCAGCTGCCCTTGCGGGTTGAAGATGGGTACCGCGGTGCAGGTCAGGGCAATGTGGTGGGCGCTGAAGTGGTCGTGGTGGTGGCAGGTCAGCGGTTTCTGCTCCTTGATGCAGGTGCCCACAGCGCAGGTGCCGGCGTGGTCCTCGCTCCAGTCGGCGCCCAGGTACAGGCCGGTCTTGCGGTGCGCCGCCTCGTTCAGCGGGTCGCCGAGAAACTGCACGGTGATGCCGCGGTTGTCGGTGAGCAGGATCACGTAGCCCAGCTCGGCGATGTGCCGGTAGAGCTGCTCGACTCCGGCGCGCGCCACGTTGATCAGCTCGTCCGCCTGGTCCTGGTGTTCGCGCAGCACCTGGCGTGGTACGAAGCGCGGCGGAGCCGGCTTGGCCGGGTCCAGGCCGTAGTCCTGAATACAGCGCTGCCAGGAGCGGGTGATGATGGTCTCGTGCCCGGCTCCCTCGTTGGCGCAGGACAGCACGGTGTCGATATGCAGGCTGGGGGTGGAGATGGTGCTCATGCGGCCTCCCGGGCGCCGGGCCGGCGCTCCGTGACGATCTTGTTCTTGTGCGGCTGCAGCACGCGGGGCGGGCTGGCACGGTTGCAATCACCTTACGAGTTTAGCGTCCTGCCGTCATCTGCCCTTTGGTCGCGGTCAGGCCTTACAGCTGTAAGCCCACGGCCGCACGCTGGTAGTCGTCAGTTGCTCGAAAAGTACTTCCTATTCAATAGCTTGCCTGCCTTCTGCAGGGCCTGGCACACATCCTGCGCCTCGTTGCCCCGGCCCCATCGGGGAACTACAACAAAAAACGAGGATGATCGATGCTGCCTTCTATCCAACTGAGTAATCCGCTTGCTCCGCTCTCGCTCGACAACTGCACCCGGGTCACCGCCTGGGGCCTGGTGCTGCTAATCAGTGGTGTGTCTGTCACTTCACCTGCCGCCGCGCTGGATCTGGATGCCGGCGATTACGTCGCAGCGCCCGCGGGCACCACCCTGGGCCTGCTCTACCTGCAGGCGGCGGAGCGTGACCGCCTGTACCGCGCCGGTCAGCGCCAAGCGGACTCGCCGGGGCTCGACTCGCAGATCGGCATCCTGCGCCTGGTGCATTACACCGACCTGGCCGGCTACCGGGTCGCGCCCCAGGTGCTGCTGCCCTTCGGCCGTCTGGACGGGCGGCGGGGGCTGGAGGACACCAGCGGCCTGGCGGACCCGATCCTGGCCATGCCGCTGTGGCTGATCGATGAGCCCGAGCGCGGTCGCTACCTGGGCGTCACCCCCTACCTGTTCCTGCCGCTCGGCGAGTACGACGCCGACGAGCCGCTCAATCTCGGCGAGAACCGGTGGAAGCTGAACTTGCAGCTTGGCTATGTCGAGGCGCTGAGCGAGCGGCTGTCCCTGGATCTGGCTGCCGACGTGATGTTTTACGGCCGCAACAACCAGCATGGCAGCGCCCGTTGGACCCAGCGGCAGAAGCCCAGCTACCAGTACCAGGGTTTCCTGCGCTATCAGCTGACGCAGGCGGTAGACCTGCGCGCCGGGGTTTCCTGGCTCGACGGCGGCGAGAGTCGTGTCGACAAGCTGTGGCTGGACGACCGCCAGGAGACCGGCAAATGGTCGCTGGGCTTCTCCTGGTTCTTCCTGCCCAAGACCCAGGTGGCGGCCACTTACGGGCGGGATTTCGCGGTGGAGAACGGCTTTCGCGAGGAACACCGGCTGAATATTCGCCTGCTGCAGGTGTTCTGAGCGCGGTCGGCGCGCCATGCAGGGAAGGGGGCTTCGGGCCCCTTTTTCGTTACGGCTGTAAAACCTACGGACGGATGCTTACAGCTGTAAAGCCTTATGGCTTTACAGGAGAAGGCAGGTTAAAGATATAAAATCCTTCAAAATCAGTTTGTTATGCATGTTTCTCGGCATTGGCACGCTGACTGCTCCATGGCTATCGAGGGGGCCGAAAGGCGCCCGGACGAATAACAACAACAGCGGTCACGCCCGTCCCCACCTTGCGGGCGTGCCGGTAACAGCCTGGAGCTCTGCCATGCATGACTCTTCCCCGCGCACCGGCTCGCTGAGCCGCCGACGCTTTCTCAACCTGTCGGGCCAGTCCGCGCTGCTAATCGGTGCCGCCGCCGTCGGCGGCCAACTGATCCCCGTCACTACCATCGCCGACGACCTGCTGCCGCAACTGCCGGCCGGGTTGCTGCGCATGGGCCGCGATATCTATCCCCATGACCGCCTCGGCGATGCGCCCTACGCCAAGGCCCTGCTTGAGCTGCTGGACAAGCAGCCGCAGCTGGTGCGCGACGGCCTGCAGGCCCTCCAGGCAAGTGCGCATAGCCGCCACGCCCGGCCGTTCGAGGAGATCGCCAGCGAGGACGATCGTGTCGCCCTGCTACGCGAGATCGAGACCACGGCGTTCTTCCGCGAGACCCGCAGCGCGCTGATGTTCGGCCTCTACGACAACAAGACGCTGTTCCCACTGTTCGGCTACGAGGGCTCGTCGGTGGAGAAGGGCGGCTACCTCGCCCGCGGCTTCAACGACCTCGACTGGCTCTGAACCGGCGCAATCCATTCCAACAATGAGGGTTAACCCCATGGCAGCGAAATTTTCCCAGGACGACGGCGATGTGGTCGTCATCATTGGCTCGGGCGCCGGCGGTGGCACGCTGGCCCATGCCCTGGCCAAGCAAGGCATCCGCAGCGTGGTGCTGGAGGCGGGCAAGCGTTACGAGATGGCCGACCTCGAGAACGACGAGTGGGCCATGTTCAACAAGATTTCCTGGCTCGACAAACGCATCGCCACCGGCGGCTGGGACGTGGCGCGCAACCACCCGAACCTGCCGGCCTGGATCGTCAAGGCGGTGGGCGGCAGCTCGGTGCACTGGGCCGGCGTGGCCCTGCGCTTTCGCGACTTCGAGTTCCGCATGCGCAGCGAGAACGGCGACATCAAGGGTGCCAACCTGCTCGACTGGCCGCTCAGCTACGAGGAGCTGGAGCCCTGGTACGTCAAGGCCGAGAAGCACATGGGGGTGACCGGGCCGAGCACTGGCATGCCCTATCACCAGTGGCACAACTCGTTCAAGGTGCTGGCTGCGGGTGCCCAGCGCATCGGCTACAAGGAGATCCAGTCCGGGCCGATGGCGATCAACACCCAGCCCTACGACAGCCGCCCCGGTTGCATGCAGATCGGCTTCTGCATGCAGGGCTGCCGCATCGGCGCCAAGTGGTCGACCCTCTACACCGACATCCCCCGCGCCGAGGCCACCGGAAATTGCGAGGTGCGCCCGCAGAGCATGGCCCTGCGCATCGAGCACGATGCTCGCGGGCGCGTCACCGGGGTGGTCTACGCCGACGCCGAAGGCCGCCAGCAGCGGCAGAAGGCGAGGGTGGTGTGCGTGGCCGGCAACTCCATCGAGTCGCCGCGCCTGCTGCTCAACTCCGAGTCGTCGCTGTTCAAGGACGGCATGGCCAACTCCTCCGGTCAGGTCGGGCGCAACTACATGTGCCACACCACCGCCGGCATCTATGCGGTGCTGCCCAAGCCGGTGCACATGTACCGCGGCACCACCTGTGCCGGGATCATCTCCGACGAGTCCTACAACGACACCTCGCGCGGCTTCGTCGGCGGCTACCGGCTGGAGATCCTCTCCCTCGGCCTGCCGTTCATGTCCGCCTTCCTCGACCCGACGCCGCAGGGCTGGGGCCGTGGCTTCGCCGCCAAGATGGAGCGCTACGACCACATGTCCGGGGTCTGGCTGTGCGGCGAGGACCTGCCTATGGAGAGCAATCGCATCACCCTGCACGGCAGCGAGAAGGACCAGTACGGCCTGCCGGTTCCGGTGGTGCACAAGGACGACCACCCCTTTGACAACGCCATGCGCGACCACGGCGTGGAGCAGACCCGCAAGTGCTACGAGGCGGTCGGCGCCACCGAGGTGATCCGCCTGCCGTCCTATCCGGCCAGTCACAACATGGGCACCAACCGCATGAGCGCCAAGGCCGCCGACGGCGTGGTGAACAAGTGGGGGCAGAGCCACGACATCCCCAACCTGTTCGTCTCCGACGGCAGCCAGTTCACCACCAGCGGCGGGCAGAACCCGACCCTGACCATCGTCGCCCTGGCCCTGCGCCAGGCCGAACACATCGGCACGCTGCTCAGCCAGCGCGCCCTCTGAGGAGCCGATTCCATGACCACACCCAGCAATGCCCAGCGTCTCTGGATGTTCGAGCAGATGCTCGTCAGCCGTTACCTGGAAGAGTCCATCGAACGCATCTACATGGAGGGTAAGACGCCGGTCTTCAACATGGCCAACGGCCCGATTCCCGGCGAGATGCATCTGTCCAACGGTCAGGAGCCCTGCGCCGTCGGCGTCTGCGCCCATCTCGGCGCAGAAGACATCGTCACCGCCACCCACCGCCCACACCACATCGCCGTGGCCAAGGGTGTCGATTTGGATGAGATGGTCGCCGAGATCTTCGGTAAGGCCACCGGTCTCTCCGGCGGTAGGGGCGGCCATATGCACCTGTTCGATGCACGGGTGAACTTCTCCTGCTCCGGGATCATCGCCCAGGGCATGGGCCCGGCGGTCGGCGCGGCGCTGTCGCGCCAACTGCAGGGCAAGCCTGGCGTGGCGGTGGCCTTCCTCGGCGAGGGCGCGGCGAACCAGGGCGCCTTCCACGAGACCCTCAACCTGGCTGCTCTGTGGAAGCTGCCGGTGGTGTTCGTCATCGAGGATAACGCCTGGGGCATCTCGGTGGCCAAGGCCGCCTCGACCGCCATAGAGCGAAACTACCTGCGTGCCGCCGCCTACGGCATGCCTGGCGTGTTCGTCCCGGGCAACGACGCCGACGCCATCTTCGCCGCCGCAGGCGAAGCCATCGCCCGCGCCCGCGCCGGCGAGGGGCCGAGCCTGATCGAGATCGAGACCCACCGACTGGCCGGCCACTTCATGGGCGACGGCGAGACCTATCGCCCGGCCGGCGAGAAGGAGGCCCTGCTGGCCAAGGACCCGATCCCCGCCTACCGCCAGCGCCTGATGGCGCTGGGCGTGGCCGATGAGCCGACCCTGGCCGGACTCGAGGAAGTCGCCCGTGGCCGGATCGACGCCGCGGTGCAGTTCGCCCGCGACAGTGCCTACCCGGCACCGCAAGAAGCCCTCGACTTCGTCTTCGTCTGAACAGGAATCGCAGTGATGAGCAGCCAAGTGAAAGAACGCAAACTCACCATCGCCCGCGCCATGGCCGAGGCGGTGGCCCAGGAAATGCGCCTCGACCCCCGGGTATTCGTGATGGGCGAGGATATCGGCCAGCTCGGCGGGGTGTTCGGCAATACCCGTGGCCTGCATGAGGAGTTCGGCAACGCGCGTGTCCGCGACACGCCGATCTCCGAGACCGCCTTTATCGGTGCCGCCGTCGGCGCGGCCTCCGACGGCATGCGGCCGATCGTCGAGCTGATGTTCGTCGACTTCTTCGGCGTGTGCATGGACGCCATCTACAACCTGATGGCGAAGAACACCTACTTCTCCGGCGGCAAGGTCAGCGTGCCCATGGTGCTGATGGCCTCCACCGGCGCCGGCTACTCCGACGCCGGCCAGCATTCGCAGTGCCTGTACGGCACCTTCGCCCACCTGCCGGGCATGAAGGTGGTGGTGCCGAGCAACGCCTACGACGCCAAGGGCCTGATGACCGCGGCGATTCGCGACGACAATCCGGTGGTCTACCTGTTCCACAAGGCGCTGCAGGGCATGGGCTGGCTGGGAACTGAGAAGGGCGCCACGGTGGCGGTGCCGGAAGAGCCGTACCTGGTGGAGATCGGCAAGGCCAGGACGGTGCGCGAGGGCACGGACGTGAGCATCGTCAGCCTCGGCGCCGGGGTGCATCACGCCCTGCGTGCGGCGCAGCAGCTGGCGCAGCAGGGCGTCAGCGCCGAAGTCATCGACTTGCGCAGCCTGGTGCCGCTGGATCGCGAGCACGTCATCGCCTCGGTGCGCAAGACCGGGCGGCTGATCGTGGTCGACGAGGACTACCACAGCTTCGGCGTCAGTGGCGAGATCATCGCCAGCGTGGTCGAGCACGACATCGGCATGCTCAAGGCCAGCCCGCAGCGGGTGGCCTTTCCGGATATCCCGATTCCCTTCACCCCGCCCATGGAACAGTGGGCGCTGCCATCCGCCGCGAAGATCATCGCGGCCTACCAGAAGCTCAAGCACGAGGAGTAAGCCATGTCCAAGCCAATTCTGATTCCCCACGACCTCTGGGAAGGCGACGCCGAGGCCGTAATCACCGCCTGGCTGGTCGGCGACGGCGCCGAAGTCGGCCAGGGCGACCTGGTGGCCGAGATCATGTCGGAGAAAGCCCAGTTCGAGATCGAGGCGCCAGCTGCCGGCGTGCTGAAGATTCTCGAAGACGAAGATGCCGTGGTCGCCAAGGGTGCGACCATCGGCGTGGTGGAGTGAGCCCATGTGCCAGATGCACACGCCGGCCGCGGCCGGCACCCAGACGCTGCCGCTCAAGGGCATGCGCAAGATGATCGCGGCGAAGATGAGCGAGAGCCTGCAGACCGCCGCGCAGCTCACCCATCATGCCGAGTGCGAGCTGACTGCCTTGCAGGCGCGGCGCGCACAGCTGAAGGCGGCGGGCAGTCAGGTGTCGCTGCAGGATCTGCTGCTGCTGGAGATTCTTCGTACCCTCAAGGATCATCCGGTGCTCAACGCCACCCTGGAGGACAACCTGATCACCCTGCATGGCCCGGTGCACCTGGGGCTGGCGATCCCGCTGCCCGGCGATCTGCTGGTCGCTCCCGCGCTGTTCGATGCCGAGCAGTTGGATGCCGAGGCCCTGGCACAGGCGCGCCGGGCCCTGGTGGACAAGGCCCTGGCCGGCAAACTCTCGGTCAGGGAGCTGACCGGTGCGACCGTGACGGTGACCAACCTGGGTCTGTCGCGGGTGCGTTTCTTCACCCCCATCCTCAACGTGCCACAGGTCGCCATCATCGGCCTGGGCGGGGTGCAGCGGCGCCTGCTGCGAGGCGCCGACGGCAATCTGGTGGAGCGCGACTTCATGGGGTTGTCGCTGACCTTTGACCACCGCGCGGTGAACGGCGCGCCTGCCGCCGACTTTCTCGACGATCTGTGCCGGCGCATCGAGCAGGGTGAGTCGTCATGAGCGGGATCTGGCGTGTCAGCGTTGAGGCGGGCCTGCAGGCCGAGCGACAGATGCTCGAGCGGGTGCACGCCGGCGAGGACGAGTGGGGGCTGCTACTCTGGCGCCCCACCGACTCGGCCCTGGTGATGCCAAGCCGGTTGAGCCGGCTGCCGGGCTTCACCGCGGCGGATATCGGCTGCGCCGCCAGCGGCTGGCCTATTGCCCTGCGCGACACCGGAGGCGAGCCGGTGCCGCAGTCGTCTGCCGTACTCAACGTGGCCCTGGCCTATGTGGTGCCGGCGCAGGAGAGCGAGCGGGAGCGCATCGAGACCGCCTACCTGCGGCTGTGTGAGCCGATCCGCCAGTGGCTGCGCGGCTACGGGCTGCTGCCGGGCCTGGGTGAGGTGGCCGGCGCGTTCTGCGACGGGCGCTTCAACGTCACCCTGGCACGGCGCAAGCTGGTGGGCACGGCCCAGCGCTGGCGCCGGCGCAGCCTGGACGGCCGCCTGGTGGTGCTGGTACATGGGGCCATCCTGGTCGAGGATCAGCGCGAGGCCATGGTCGAGGTGGTCAACCATTTCTATCGGAGTTGCGGCCTGCCGCAATACTGTCGGGCGGCCAGTCACGTGGCCCTGGAGGAGTGGCTGACGGCTCCGTGGGAGAGCGCCTCAAGTCTTGCGAACTGGTTTGAGGCGCCCTGGGAGGCCTGGTCGCCCGCAAAAGCGTCCAGCAATCAGGTAGTCGTTTATTGACCTACCGAAGAAGGCAGAAGGCAGACGGCGAGGCGATTTTCTTGAGGCGACTTAGCTCCAGCGAGCGGACATCGACGAGCGCCAAGGCTTCTTTCAGGCGCTGCGTAATCACCTTGTCCACCTGGCTCGGCTCCGGGTGTCCACTCGGATGGTTGTGCGAGAAGATCACTGCAGCTGCATTCAGGCGCAGTGCTTCCTTGACCACTTCGCGTGGGTACACAGACGCACTGTCGATGGTGCCGCGGAACATCTCGACGTACTGGATGAGGCGATGCTTGGCATCCAGAAACAGCGCTGCGAAAACCTCGTGCTCAAAGCCACCCAGCTTCGCGACCAGGTAGTCCTTGACCAGCTCCGAAGACGTGAAGGCTGCGCCTCGCTGAACCTTCTGATCGATCACCTTGCGAGCAGCGTCCAGGATCTGCTCCGCAGTAGCAGGCAAATAACGACCTTGCTCGTCGTGAATCATCAGGGAAGCGTCAAAGGCGAGGGAAAGCTGCGACATGATCATGCTCCAGTTGCTCGGGCGGAATTGCCCGGAACCGGCCCAGCACGGTGCAGCGCAGCAGTCAGGGGGCGATAGCCGGCCCCGCCGCAAATGTGCGAAGCGTATGCAGCCCTTGACGGCGAGAACGCCGTGATAGGGTGAGAGGAAACAGCAAGACCGCCATTCCACCGATCGCACAGGCGCCGCCAGCAAGCGGAGCGCGCAGGCTCTATTGATCCGGCAGCAGACGCCCAGAGGCGTTGTTCGGGAGCAGCAGAGTTGTAGCCATGGCCTGCAACAGCAGGGCGAGAGGTATGAGGCGAGTTCTCGCTATGTGACCAGTGCTCCATCTTGCAGGGTTGGCAGATGGCCGCTACCAAAATATTCTCCGGTCTCTGGGCTAACGAAGTGCGAACAGGCAGGATGCTGACCCCATGCACTCCGTTAGCTCAGAACCTTCCTTCCTGGTCTGTGTAAACAGGCCACTTCATTGGCATTTGCCATGGCTCAGGTCAGCCCTGACAGCTTGCTCCGGCGAGCGTCAGGGCCTTTCTGTGGCCAAAACAATCACCCGCGGTATAGATCTCGGCCTGCTCACCGCAGCGAAGATGCGAGCACATACGCTGGTGGATGCGACTCAGGAAACCCACCTCGAATGCTCGTCTCTCAATGGCGCAGGGCAGTAGATCGCGCTCCGCGATCATCACTGCCCAGAGCCATCCACTGCGGGCGTTATCGAGCCAGGTCTGTGCCAGCTTCACGCCCTGGTCGAATGCCTCTCTGCAATCGGCAGCCCAAGTGATCTCCATACCTGGATGGCCGTCGTGAGGCGGAAGGTAGGTCATCACACCTTTGCTCATCTGGCACCTCCTCGAACATCAGAGAGGGCGCGGCGATAGAGCACGACCATCTCATCGAGCAGAGCCAGCGCAGAGTAAGCAGCGATGCGCACGCGCAGATCCGCTGGCTGCAAGCCTTCCGGTTCGGCCAGTTGATCGAGCAGATTGCCGAGCATCACGCCACGCAGTTCAGCGGCAGCTTCAGAGGGTAGGGGAGAGCGTTCGGATTCATGCAGCGGGCTTCGCTGCAACGGAAAAGGTACAACGCAGGATTCGAACTCAGCCATGGCGCACCTCCCGATCAGAGGTGGACAGCAAGACCTGAAGCCCAAGGCGGAGCTCTCGGGTAAAAAAGGGGTAGCGCATTCCTTATGCTCCTCGGACAGTGAGAGGAACCACCAACACCGTTTCGACTCGGTAATGGTGGCGAACCGTACGGGGGTCGAAATACCGGCGTCCGAGGGAACCGGCCAGGCAAAAGCCTGCCCCGCACGGCCCGCCATAGAAATGCAGTAGCTGGGTACAAGGTACCTGCTACGCAGCTATGAACGCTGCCGCGCCCTCAGACAAAGCGGGTTTCGACTCCCGGTCGCGGGACTTACCACGACGGGCGCACTCTAGCCCGAGGGTTTCAGGATGGCAACCTACTGTGGCGTAGTTGGCTGCCGGTAAATGCCCCCTGGTATACAAACCAACGGCTGGTCTGCGCTAGGTGATTACATCCTTCGACCTTTAGTCTGGGCGACGATTAGTGTGCTGCGCAAATCGAGATAGCCACCAATTCGGCATCACAAACAGTTATCCTTCGCTTTTTTCGGTAATGGGACGCGGAAGGCTCAATCCCAAGCATGTGCCGATAAAGTTGGGTGCAAAATGTGACCAGTACGTTGCCCAACCGCACGACAATACCAAGGAGCGCAGGTTTCTATTTATGTCGAACCCGTTTTTCGATCACCCGATCCTGAATTCCCCATACCAGCGCCCTAGCCGTCACTGGGAGCTAGACGAAACTGGCCAACCGACACAGAAGATCATTGAAGATCGGCGTAAAGCGCAGTTCATAACGCCGATTCCAAAGCCTAAGAAGCAGAAGGTGACTCCGAAGCAGGATGGTTTTCTCTTTGACGAAGGCAAAGGGCTGTCCACAGGCAAACAGCAATACGATCCCACCTCAATCATCAATAAAGTCCGTGGCCATGTAGACACATGGCGTGCGCTGCCTGCGAGCCAATGGCAGGTTACACCCGAAACGGCACGCTTGCTCCAGCATTGGCGACATCACGATTTTCATGGTGTGCGCCCGTTCTTTTGCCAGGTCGAAGCAGTTGAAACGGCGATTTGGCTTACAGAGGTCGCGCCCTTATCCAAGCCTGGCAAAGAGCTGCTGGAGCACCTCGCGGCTGCCAACAAGGACGCCAATCCTGAGTTGATGCGCCTGGCGCTCAAGCTCGCTACGGGTGCCGGCAAGACCACGGTTATGGCGATGATCATTGCCTGGCAGACCATCAACGCCGTGCGTAGTCCTGCCAGCAAGCACTTTACGCGAGGATTCCTGCTCTGCGCTCCTGGCCTCACCATCAAGGATCGTCTGCGCGTGCTGCAGCCTAACGATCCTGATAGCTACTACAAGGAGCGCGAGCTTGTTCCGAGTGACATGCTTGACGGCATTTCCCGAGCCAAGATCGTCATAACCAACTACCACGCCTTCAAGCTGCGCGAGCGTATTGAAATTTCAAAGGGCGGCAGGCAACTGCTCAAGGGGCGAACTGGCGATGATCCCCTAACGCTTGAAACTGAAGGGCAGATGATTCAACGCGTGATGTCGGATTTGATGGGCATGAAGAACATCATGGTCATCAACGACGAAGCGCATCACTGCTACCGGGAAAAGCCTGCGTCGGATGACGACTACATTGATGACAAGGGCAATCCGCTTACGGGAGAAGCCCTGAAAGAAGCTAAGGCGCACGCCAAGGATGAGAACGAAGCTGCCCGCCTTTGGATTTCCGGGTTGGAAGCGGTCAACCGCAAGCTGGGAGTTAATCGCGTCATCGACCTCTCGGCCACCCCTTTTTTTCTGGCCGGTTCTGGCTATGTCGAAGGCACCTTGTTCCCGTGGACGATGAGCGACTTTTCATTGATGGACGCCATCGAGTGCGGCATCGTCAAGCTGCCACGCGTCCCTGTTGCAGAAAACATCACTGGCGATGAGATGCCGATGTTCCGCAACCTGTGGGAAAACATCCGCAAGGACATGCCCAAGAAAGGGCGTGGCTCCAATCAGGATCTCGATCCACTCAAACTTCCGACAAGGCTCCAGACAGCTCTGCAAGCCCTCTACGGGCACTATGAGAAGACTTACGCAAAATGGCAGGACGCTGGGATCAGTGTTCCACCTTGCTTCATCGTCGTTTGCCAGAACACCGCTATCTCCAAGCTGGTATATGACTACATTTCAGGTTTCATTCGCAAGAACGACAACGGAACATCGACACCGGAAAATGGCCGCCTTGCCTTGTTTCGTAACTTCGATGAACACAGCAATCCGTTGCCGCGCCCAAACACCTTACTTATCGACAGCGAACAGCTCGAAGCCGGTGATGCGTTGGACGATAACTTCCGCAACATGGCTGCAGATGAAATTGAGCGTTTCCGCCGTGAGATCGTTGAACGTAGCGGAGACGTACGAGCGGCTGACAATGTTACGGATCAGGAGCTGCTGCGCGAGGTAATGAATACGGTCGGCAAGGTTGGGCAGTTGGGTGGCTCGATCCGTTGCGTTGTGTCGGTATCAATGCTCACAGAAGGTTGGGATGCCAATACCGTTACCCACGTACTAGGCATCCGCGCTTTTGGCACTCAGCTTTTGTGTGAGCAGGTCATTGGCCGCGCTCTGCGCCGTCAATCCTACGAGCTAAACGACGAGGGCTTGTTCAACGTCGAATATGCCGATGTGTTCGGTATCCCCTTCGACTTCACCGCCAAACCAGTAATCGCAACGCCTTCCACACCGCGCGAAACTGTGCAGATCAAAGCGATGCGTCCTGAGCGCGATGCGTTGGAGATTGTCTTTCCACGTGTCGAAGGCTATCGAGTCGAGCTGCCTGAGGAGCGATTAGCTGCTGACTTTAATGATGAGTCCAAACTCGTGCTTACGCCCGCGTTGGTAGGCCCATCGCAAACGCAAAATGCCGGCATCATCGGCGAGTCGGCAGATATGACGCTCCAGCATCTTGGGGACATGCGCCCCTCCAGCCTGGTTTTCAACCTTACACAGCACTTGCTCTACACCAAGTGGCGAGATCCCGGCGAGGAACCCAGGCTGCACCTCTTCGGCCAGCTCAAGCGCATCACCAAGCAATGGCTGGACACCTGTCTCATCTGCAAAGGCGATACTTATCCCGCCCTGCTGATGTATCAGGAACTGGCCGACATGGCCTGCAACAAGATCACTGCGGCCATTACTCGGCACTTTCTCGGTGACCGCCCCATCAAGGCGCTGCTTGATCCATACAACCCCAGTGGATCAACCCGGAATGTGCGCTTCAACACCTCTAAGACTAGCCGTTGGGAAACCAGCTCTCAGTACAGCCACGTCAACTGGGTAGTCCTCGATAGCGACTGGGAGGCTGAATTCTGCCGTGTCGCTGAGCGGCACCCGCAAGTGCGGGCCTACGTGAAAAACCACGGTCTCGGTTTCGAAGTACCGTATCGCTTCGGCTCAGAAATGCGCAAATATCTGCCGGACTTCATCGTGCGTGTCGACGATGGCCGCGGCCCTGACGATTTGCTCAACCTCGTTGTTGAGATCAAGGGCTATCGCGGCGAAGACGCGGTGGAAAAGAAGTCCACTATGGATACCTACTGGGTGCCCGGCGTGAATCACCTCGGCAGCTACGGCCGCTGGGCCTTTGCTGAGCTCACCGACGTATTCCAGATGCAGCACGATTTTGCTGAAAAAATCGAAAACGAATTCAACAAAATGATCGAGTCCGCCACCGTGCTGGCCGACAGCGAGAAAGCATGACCATGGCGAAGCAACCCGAGCTCAAGACTGTAGAAACCATCAAGCACGACGACGCTAAGCGCAAAAATATCCCCTCTGCCGAGCAGCAATCCTTTGTCCAGGAGCCTGCAACGCCAAAGCAGATTCGCTACCCGCGTAACACCGATCTCGATCCTCAGCTCGTTTGGCGTGGTAAAGATGAACAGGACTGGAGCGATCTCGTCGTCAACGCCCCGCCACTCTACATTCAGGAGAAAGTGCATCCCAAGGCGCTGATTGACGAGCTGCTGCGCGAGACACGAGAGCGTGAGCACGATGCTGGACAGGCCACGGCTGACCTGTTTTCAGACTTCAACGGCATCCCCAAGGGGGCGGACAAAACGGAGTTTTACCAGCACGACCAAAACTGGACCAACCGCATGATCTTGGGAGATAGCCTGCAGGTCATGGCAAGCCTCGCCGAGCGCGAGGGCCTACGTGGCAAAGTCCAGTGCATCTATTTCGACCCACCCTACGGTATCAAATTCAACAGCAACTTCCAGTGGTCAACTACCAGTCGTGATGTGAAGGATGGTAAGGCGCAGCACATCACGCGCGAGCCAGAACAGGTCAAGGCTTTCCGAGACACCTGGCGTGACGGCATTCATTCCTATCTCACCTATCTGAGAGATCGACTGACCGTGGCGCGTGATTTACTGACCGACTCGGGTTCGATCTTTGTGCAGATCGGCGATGAGAATGTTCATCGAGTACGGGCGGTAATGGAGGAAGTATTTGGTGACGATAACTTCATCAGCCAAATCACCGTGCGCAAGACGACCAGCGAAGGAAATACTTTACTCGGTGCTACTTGTGATTTCGTGCTTTGGTTTGGAAAGAACAAGGAAGTAACAAAGGCACGAACACTTTATGTTGGTCGCAGCGAAAGTTCAGAGAGCCGATATACCTCAAGATACTTTGATGGAACATTTTTTCGGCTGGATAATTTGACAAGCTCGCGATCTGCGGGTGAAGGTGATGTGACCAAGTTTGAGTGGTTTGGCGCAGAGCACACTCCAGGAAAAGGCACATTTAAGACTAAAGAGTCGGGGCTCGTTCGATTAGGTAAGGCGGATCGATTAGTTGTAACAAAGAATGGGAAGCTCAACTATCGCAGGTCGCAAAATGACTTTGGTTATGGTGCGATGGGAAATCTCTGGGCTGACATCAGTGGCGCTGTCCAAAGCCGATCAGATCCGAAGATTTATGTCGTTCAAACATCGACAAGTATCATAGGACGTTGCTTGTTACTGGCTACCGATCCCGGCGACCTCGTGCTTGACCCGACCTGCGGCTCCGGCACTACCGCAACCGCAGCGGAACAAGGTGGGCGCCGTTGGATTACTATTGACACCTCGCGTGTAGCGCTGGCACTTGCCCGCGCCCGCATCATGGGCGCACGCTATCCCTTCTACCTGCTAGCCGACTCGCTCGAAGGCCAGTTGAAAGAAGCCGAACTCACGCGCACGGCACCGAGCAGTCAACCTGTGCATGGCAATGTTCGACATGGCTTCGTCTATGACCGTGTGCCACATATCACGCTGAAATCTATTGCTAACAACGCCGAGATCGATGTGATATGGGACAAGTGGCAGCAAATACTAGAGCCGCTGCGCGAGCAACTGAATGCGCTTTTGAAAAAATCCTGGCAGGAATGGCAGATTCCACGCAGCGTGGGCAAGGACTGGTCGGACAAGGCTAAACAAATTCACGCCGAATGGTGGCAAGCGCGCATCGCTAGGCAGAGTGAAATTGATGCCTCCATTGCCGCCAAGGCTGAATTCGAGTACCTCTACGACAAGCCTTATGAGAACAAGAAGGCCGTACGCGTGGCAGGTCCCTTCACGGTGGAAAGTCTAAGTCCGCACCGCACGCTGGGCGTAGATGAAAATGACGAGTTGATTGATCAACTGCAGATATCCGAGCCAGGTGCCGACTATGCGGCTAAGCAATCCTTCCCGCAGCTAATTCTGACGAATCTAAGAACGGCTGGTGTGCAGCAGGCACATAAGGAAGACCGCATCAGCTTCACCGCGCTTACCCCCTGGCCGGGAGATTTGGTGTGTGCCGAAGGGCGCTACTTGGAAGGCGAGTCAGAGAAACGAGCAGCCATCTTCATTGGTCCCGAGTTCGGCACCGTGCAACGTGCCGATCTGGTGGCTGCTGCGCGTGAAGCTGCAGACGCTGGCTTCGATGTGCTTATTGCCTGCGCTTTCAACTTCGAGGCTCACACCACTGAGTTCGCCAAGCTAGGCAAGTTGCCAGTGCTCAAGGCTCGCATGAACGCTGACCTGCACATGGCCGAAGACCTGAAGAACACAGGGAAGGGCAACCTTTTTGTGATCTTCGGTGAGCCGGACATCGATCTTATCCCCCATGACGACGGCCAAATGCGTGTGAAGGTACTCGGTGTTGATGTGTTCAAACCGCAGACTGGCGAAGTCATCAGCGACGGTGCCGACGGTATCGCCTGCTGGTTCATCGACACGGATTACAACGAAGAAAGCTTCTTCGTCCGCCATGCTTACTTTCTGGGTGCGAATGATCCATACAACTCGCTGAAGACCACGCTCAAGGCCGAGATCGACGCTGACGCTTGGGCTTCGCTCAATAGTGATACCTCACGTCCTTTCCCCAAGCCGAAGTCCGGCCGGATTGCCGTAAAGGTGATCAATCACCTGGGTGATGAAGTGATGAAGGTATTCAAGGTCAGCTGACCATTTCATGGCCAGGGTTTGGTCTTTAGGAGACAAGCAGAGTGGGTATGGATTTCCGGATCGCGGACACATTTACCGATAGCCTGGCTCGCCTGACGGGTGAAGAGCAGAAGGCCGCAAAAATGACAGCCTTCGATTTGCAGCTGAACCCCGCCAACCCCGGCATGAGTTTCCACAAGCTCGACAAGGCGAAGGACAAGAATTTCTGGTCGGTACGGGTCAGTAGTGACATTCGTATCATCGTCCATCGCGGTGATTCGAGTTTGTTGCTGTGCTACGTCGATCATCACGACAAGGCATACGCCTGGGCCGAACGGAGAAAACTTGAAACGCACCCCAAGACGGGCGCCGCGCAACTGGTTGAAATTCGCGAGACGGTTCAGGAGATCCTGGTTCCGGTGTACGTGCAGCAGAAGCTGGACGCAGTGCTTCTGTTCTCTGGAGTATCCGACGATGAGCTCCTGAGCTACGGCGTCCCTCCGGAGTGGCTGGTGGATGTAAAACAGGCCACAGAAAACTCTTTGCTGACCTTGACGGATCACCTGCCTGCCGAGGCATCGGAGGCATTGCTCGAACTCGCGACTGGCGGCAAGCCGCGAATTCTAGACTTCCTTGCAGATCAGAAAAGCCCTTTTGATCACCCGGACGCGCAGCGCCGCTTCCGTGTTATGGCGGATGTTGAAGAGCTGCAGCGTGCGCTCGACTGCCCTTGGGAAAAATGGACGGTATTCCTGCACCCAGAGCAGCGGCAACTTGTCGAACGCGATTATTCCGGGCCCGCACGAGTTTCCGGTTCTGCGGGTACAGGTAAGACAGTAGTGGCGTTGCACCGTGCAGCGGTTTTGGTGCGTGCAAATCCAGAATCACGCGTATTACTGACTACCTTCTCCAACACGCTGGCTAACGCGTTGCACGCGAAATTGAAATGGTTGCTGAGCAATGAGCCCCGCTTGGCTGAACGTATTGACGTTTACTCACTTGAGGCGATAGGCCTGCGGCTTTACAAGTCTCGTATCGGAGCCGTTTCCGTTGCGAGCCGCGAACAGATCCGCTCCTTGATCGATGAAGCCAGCCATGCTGTTGGTGGCCATAAATTCAGTCTGCACTTCTTGCTTACCGAATGGGAGCAGGTAGTCGATGCCTGGCAGTTGAAGGGGTGGGAAGCGTATCGCGATGTAGCACGGCTTGGCCGAAAGACCCGCCTCCCGGAGGCACAGCGCAAGGTGCTGTGGAGCATCTTTGAACGCGTGCAGATCGAGTTGAAGGTACTCAACGTAGTAACGATGTCGGAGGTTTTCACGATTTTGGCCGGGAAGGTTGCTGAGAGCGACAAGGTAATCTTCGATCACGCCATCGTTGATGAAGCGCAGGATATTGGCGTTGCGCAACTCAGATTTCTCGCCGCTATTGGTGGCAGCCGCCCGAATGCGTTGTTCTTTGCTGGGGATCTGGGACAGCGCATCTTCCAACAGTCTTTCTCGTGGAAATCATTGGGTGTCGATGTGAGGGGGCGCTCGCGGACCTTGCGCATCAATTACCGAACCTCGCACCAAATTCGATTACAGGCAGACCGTTTGCTTGGACCGATGGTGAGCGACGTGGACGGAATCACTGAAGACCGGAGTGATACTGTTTCGGTTTTCAATGGCCCGCAGCCAACCGTGCATGTGCTGAAAACAATACGCGACGAGATCGAGAGCGTTGCCAGTTGGATAAGTGCACGGAGTCAGGCTGGGTTTGTGCCCCATGAGTTCGGGGTTTTCGTTCGTTCAGAAGCCCAGGTGGATCGAGCATCACAAGCGGTGGCAGCAGCGGGCTTGCCGTTCAAGGTACTGGATGAGCATGTGGATACAGAAAGCGGCTGCGTATCTATTGGCACTATGCACTTAGCAAAAGGTCTGGAGTTTCGGGCGGTGGTCGTCATGGCCTGTGATGACGAAGTGATCCCGCTGCAGGAACGGATCGAAACAGTGGGTGATGATGCTGACCTGCAAGAGGTGTATGACACAGAGCGGCATCTCCTTTATGTGGCCTGTACGCGCGCACGAGACGAGTTGCTGGTGACTAGTGTTAGTCCGGCTTCGGAGTTTTTGGATGATCTCGTGATGCATAGATAGCTGTAATCAAATTTAAAATGGACCCGGGACCCGGGACCCGGGACCCGGGACCCGGGACCGAGAATACCTGGTTCATTCAATCCGAAATATCAGACTATTCAGCCTCTGCCTGCTTGTAAGCAGGCGAGTCTGGGTGTTTAGTAGCCGGTTTTAGCTCGGGCAACTGATGGACGCCATCATGGCCGCTTACAGGCGATCCTCGAATAACGTGCCCAGTATTAGAGGGTAGACGCCGGTGCGTCTGGAGTCGAGTAGGCTGGTGTGGGGGCAGTTGGGCGGTGCTTGTGGGCAACTGAGCCTCACCAGCGTTAGAACAGCACGTTATGTTCGTTCACTGCGCCTGAGTTAACCCAATCGGGGGGCTCTTGGCTCCGAGCTCGGAAACCAATTGCTCTGGCGATTTTTGCAGTGGGTCGCAGGCAATTTTGCTGAACGTATAGCCCATCTTCTCGTCTGGTAAGGCCAAGGCCGCGCGCTTGTACTTCATCACTGCGATACTGCCCCCTTTTATATCTGGCAGGCCGCAGTAAGATGGTGGGAGCAGGAAAGCAGAATAAGCAATAGCGTTGTTCAGCCGCTTTTCATAGAAATTTTTCTTGAGAATGCCAGAGCTCATGGTGAGCATAATGATGCTGAAATAGGTCATGGCAACCCAGGCGCAGACATGCCTCGCGGATGCAAAGTCGAATTTACTGCCTTTGTCTTTCTTCCAGTCCTTGTAGATACCCCAGATCAGCAACAGCAATGTAAGCGGTATGCTGATACAGCCCACTACAAACGAAATCGCCAAAAACCAGATGGTTGGTGTCAGGATGAAGGTCAGGAACAGCTGTGCTCCTGGTAGTTCCTGTGCGGGAAGGCCAGTTAGCTCAGCGATAGCCATGTCTGAGTGGATTTTGGATGTGGTAGCGATGCAGACAGTGAGCAGAGCGCCTATGGCCTTCAAAAGGCTTTTGTACTTGGCAGCTTTAGGTGTCAGATCCCAGTAAAACCAAAGGTAGGCTGCTGCGGTGATGCAGGTTGCTGCTAGCAGAAATAGCCCAATCGGTTGCTGTGGTTTCCAGCCGGTCAGTTGGCTGATGCCAGTAATGGCATACAAGACGAGCAGCAGTCCCACGAACAATGCCATTGTGTAATGTTGGGCCTTCCAATCCGTCACCTGCAGATACCAAGCCAGCTTTTCCGGAGAGGCGTGGACGTGGGCTATATGTCCGAGCAGGGCGGCAGCGGTGAGCATGAACACGATGGCTAAGGCGAATTCCAGCATAGAGCTTCCTTTATGACTTTCAGGGGGATGCCGGATCACTGGCCATTTACCAGCAGGGCGGCATCTAAGAATACTGTATATATAAACAGTAATGTATTGGAAGCCCTCAACGCCTTTTCATCCTTGATCGGCTCCGTGAGAGAGAACTCTCTGAGATTGCTGCCCCTTTGTCTCGCTGGTTTTCAATCGCCCTCGGAGAGGGAAAGGAGGCTCTTGCTTGCCTCTGGCCAAAAATGGGGCTTAAGAAGATTTAAGGCACTGTTCGCCTGGTAGCCCCCAGGGACTTTTGCGGGGAATCGTTGAAAACTGTTGTATAGAGTAGAGCAATGGCTGCAGCGAGCGCTCAAAAATACCTTAGTAAAATCAATGTTTTATAAGCTCGACCTCCGGCATGGGGTGCAAGGGGCAAGTGTTCGAATCACTCCGTCTCGACAAAAAAACTCCAATGCACTGGCTGTTTTCGTTTCTGACCTATGCAAAGCCGGTGTAAAACCACCGGCGCTCTCTGCGATATTCGGATCGGTAGCGCTTCCGACCAGACCACGTCGGCATGGTCGCGCTGATCGTTCTTCGTCATCTCTCGCTGGCATGGCTGGCGATTCAGGCATTGGGTAACCGAGTATTCACAAGCGGGTCTAGCCCAGGGCGTAGGTACGCTGAACGCGAAGACAGGTTGTTGAGCGATAAACCGCTGATGCTAAGGAATTGCTAAATTTAGTTTGCGCCTTTATCTATCTGTTTGAATTTAAATAGAAAAATATAAAAGCACTTCCAATCCATCATTGGGCCCACTTCGGCTTGCGCTTCTGCACGAAGGCCATGGTGCCTTCGACGCCCTCGGCGCCAGTCACGGCGGCGGCGAACTGTTCGGCGGCGCGGTCGAGCAGCGGGCCGAGGGCTTCGCGTTCGCTGGCCAACAGCAGGGCCTTGGTTTGGGCGTTGGCCTGCGGCGCGCACTGGCGAATCTGCTCCAGGGTCTCGTCCAGGCGCTGCTGCAGAGCAGCATCATCGTGCTCGCAGTAGTGCACCAGGCCCAGGCGCAGGGCCTCGGCACCGTCGAAGCGGGCGGCGGTCAGGGCCAGGCGGCGGGCCTGGGTCAGGCCGATGCGGTGCACGACGAAGGGGGCAATCTGCGCCGGCAGAATGCCCAGCGTGGTTTCCGGCAGGCCAAACTTGGCGCCGCTGGCGGCGATGGCCACGTCGGACACGCAGGCTAGGCCGAAGCCGCCACCGAGCACGGCGCCTTCCAGCACAGCGACCAGTACCTGCGGCGCGACCTGAGCCTCTTCCAGCAGCGCACCGAAGGCGCGGTTCAGCTCGCGGTAGGCGTCACCGCCGCGGGCTCTGGCGCCGGCCATATCTTTGATATCGCCACCGGCGCAGAAATGCCCGCCGGCGCCGCGCAGGACCACGGCGCGCACGTTCTGATCATGGCGCACGGCCTCCAGGGTGGCGCGCAGTTCGCTGACCATGGCCAGGCTCATGGCGTTGCGGCTGTCCGGGCGGTTGAGGGTGACGTTCAGCACGCCACCGTCGAGGTTCAGCAGCAGGGTTTCGCAGTGGGGCAGGTCGTTCATCGCATAGCCTCGGTGTAGGGCGGGTGAAACCCGCCGCAACGGTCTGGGTGGTACGGGTCAGCCCTTCTTTTTCCCCGGCAGGATGCCCATCAGCTTGCAGATGATGCCGAGCATGATTTCGTCGGCGCCGCCGCCGATGCTGACCAGGCGCACGTCGCGGTAAGCGCGCGACACCGGGTTGTCCCACATGAAGCCCATGCCGCCCCAGTACTGCAGGCAGGCGTCGGACACCTCGCGGCCCAGGCGGCCGGCCTTGAGCTTGGCCATCGACGCCAGCTTGGTCACGTCGCGGCCCTTCACGTATTGTTCGGTGGCCTGGTAGACCAGCGCGCGCAGGGCTTCGATCTCGGTCTGCAACTCGGCCATGCGGAAGTGGATGACCTGGTTGTCGATCAGCGGCTGGCCGAAGGTGTGGCGCTGCTTGCAGTAATCGATGGTGGTGTCGACGCAGTGCTCCAGGCCCTTGATCATGTTGGCCGCACCGAACAGGCGCTCTTCCTGGAACTGCAGCATCTGCATCATGAAACCGGCGCCTTCGTGGCCGATGCGATAACGCTGCGGCACGCGCACGTTGTCGAAGAACACCTGGGCGGTCTCGGAGCTGCGCATGCCGAGTTTGTCCAGGTGCGGGCTGACGCTGATGCCTGGGGTCTTCATCGGCACCACGATCAGCGACTTGTTGACGTGCGGCTTGTCGTCGCTGGTATTGGCCAGCAGGCAGATGAAGTCGGCCGACGGCGAGTTGGTGATCCACATCTTGCTGCCGTTGATTACGTAGTCGTCGCCGTCCTTGCGCGCGGTGGTCTTCAGGCCCGCCACGTCGGAGCCGGCGCCGACTTCGGAGACACCGATGCTGCCGACCATCTCGCCGCTGATGGCCGGACGCAGAAACTCGTCGCGCAGTTCGTCGGAGCCGAAGCGCGCCAGGGCCGGGGTGCACATGTCGGTCTGTACGCCGATGGACATGGGGATACCGCCGCAATGGATGGTGCCGAACTCTTCGGCTGCGACGATGGAATAGCTGTAGTCCAGGCCCATGCCGCCGAATTTTTCCGGCTTGGAGATGCCCAGCAGGCCCAGTTCGCCGGCCTTGCGGAAAATGTCGTGGATGGGGAAGCGGCCTTCCTTTTCCCACTCGTCGACGTGCGGATTGATTTCCTTGTCGACGAAGTTACGCACGGTGCGGCGGAGTTCTTCGTGTTCCTGGGTGAAGATCATTGTTGTTGTGCTCCGATGATAAGGGTCAGAAACGAGCGACGCCGAAACGGTTGGATTTCAACGGCCGCAGGTTGGCTTCGGCGCAGATGTCCAGCAGAAAGCCCAGCAGTTTGCGTGTATCGCGTGGGTCGATCAGGCCGTCGTCCCATAGGCTGGCGGTGCCGTACAGCGCCGTGGACTGACTGTCGAGCTTCTGCGCGGTCACCGTTTCCAGCATGTCGAGCATTTTCGGGTCAGGCTCCTTGCCTTCCTTGGCGTGCTTGTCCTCGGTGACGATGCGCAGCACCTTGCCGGCCTGGGCGCCGCCCATCACGGCGGTCTTGCTGTTGGGCCAGGCGAAGATGAAGCGTGGATCGAGGCCGCGGCCGCACATAGCGTAGTTGCCAGCGCCGTAGGAGCCGCCGACGACGATGGTGAGCTTGGGCACACTGGCGTTGGCCACGGCCTGGATCATCTTCGAGCCGTGCTTGATCACGCCGTTTTGTTCCGATTCCGTCCCGACCATAAAGCCGGTGGTGTTGTGGAAGAACAGGATCGGCGTGTTGCTCTGCTCGCACAGCTGGATGAACTGCGCCGCCTTGGCCGCACCTTGCGGGGTGATCGGGCCGTTGTTGCCGATCAAACCGCAGGCCCGGCCTTCGATCTGCAAATGACCGCAGACGGTCTGGCTGTCGAACTCGTTCTTGAAGTCGAGGAACTCCGAGCCATCGGCGATGCGCGCGATGATCTCGCGCACGTCGTAGGGCTTCTTGGCGTCGGCTGGCACCAGGCCGAGCAGTTCCTCGGCCGGGTACAGCGGCTCGCGCCAGCTTTTTGCCGGACGCGCCGGCAACTGCTGGTTCCACGGCAGCATGCCGAGGATCTCGCGCGCCAAGCGTATGCCGTCGGCGTCGTTCTCGGCCAGGTACTCGGCGGTGCCGGCGACCTGGGCGTGCATCTCGGCGCCGCCGAGTTGCTCGTCGGTGGCGATCTCGCCGGTGGCGGCCTTGAGCAGGGGCGGGCCGGCAAGGAACATCTTGGCCTTGCCGCGCACCACTACCACGTAATCCGATAGGCCCGGCTGGTAGGCCCCACCAGCGGTGCTGGAGCCGTGCACCACAGTGATCTGCGGCAGGCCCATGGCGGACATCCGGGCCTGGTTGGCAAAGCCGCGCGCGCCTTCGACGAAAATGTCGGCGGCGTAGTTGAGGTTGGCGCCGCCGCTTTCGGCCAGGGTCACCACCGGCAGCTTGTTCTCGAAGGCGATCTGCTGCAGGCGTAGCGACTTCTTCAGGCCAGTGGGGGAGATGGTGCCGCCCTTGATCGCGCTGTTGTTGGCGATCACCAGGCAACGCACGCCAGCGATGTAGCCGATACCGGCGATCAGGCCGCCGCCGGCCTGGCTGCCGTCCTTGTCGTCGTGCAGCTTGTAGCCGGCCAGCGAGGCCAGTTCGAGGAAGGGCGCGCCGGCATCGAGCAGCAGGTTGATGCGTTCACGCGGCAGCAACTGGCCGCGCTTGTCGAACTTGGCCTTGGCCTCAAACGCCTTGTCGAGCACCTTCTGCTCCACGTCGCGGAAGGTCGCGATGGCCGCCAGCATGGCTTCGCGGTTCTGCGCGAAGGCTTCGCCATGCACGTCGATTTCCGATTGGATCACAGGCATCGCCTTACTCCTGATCTTTCAGTACGTCGGGCAGGTAGGCCCGGTGGAAACCGTTGTAGGACTCGCTGTTTTTCGCCTTGCCCAGTGTCCAGGCGCGAGTGCCCTGGCTGGCGGCGCCATCGATGCGGATGGTGTTGCCGCTGATGAAGTTGGCGCCGGGGCTGAGCAAAAAGACGATGGCGGCGGCCACTTCGGACTCCGTGCCGATACGCTGCAGCGGCACGTGATCCTTGAGGTTGCGGATCATGTTCTTCATCGACTCGGGGTAGGTGTCCATGCCGCTGGAGGCGATCCAGCCCGGCGCTACGGCGTTGACCCGCACGCCGGCGTGGCCCCATTCGTAGGCGGCGGTCTTGGTGAAGTTCTCCATACCGGCCCGCGCCGCGCCCGAATGGCCCATGCCGGGCATGCCGCCCCACATGTCGGCGAGCATGTTGACGATGCTGCCGCCGTGCTGGCTCATGCTCTGCATGAAGACTTCCTTGGCCACCAGAAAGCCGCCCACCAGATTGGTGCGCACCACGGTCTCGAAGCCTTTCTGGTTGATGCCGATCAGCGGTGCGGGGAACTGGCCGCCGGCGTTATTCACTAGCTGGTGGATGCGCCCGCGCTCCCTGATCACTGCACCGACCATGGCCTTCACGGCTTCTTCGTCACGGATGTCGCAAACTTGGACGCTGGCGCTGCCGCCGTCCTCGGTGATCTCGGCGCAGGTCTTCTCCAGCTTTTCCTGCTTGCGCCCGACCAGCATCACATGGGCGCCCAGGTGGGCCAGCTCGTGGGCCACGCAGCGGCCGATGCCGCTGCCACCACCGGTGACCAGAATGGTCTGTTCATTGAACAGGCCGGGTTTGAATACGGAGTCGTAGCTCATTTCTTATTGTCCTTGTCGATCTTCGGTGGGAGCGGGCGTTTTCCCGCAACGGGTTAAACCAAAGACGCCAAAAA